>JAEWCZ010000080.1 GCA_023390335.1 Bacillota bacterium
GAGTGCAGCCACCAACACAGGTACCCGGAGTGCAGCCACCAACACAGGTTACCAGAGTGCAGCCACCAACACAGGTACCCGGAGTGCAGCCACCAACACAGGTTACCAGAGTGCAGCCAACGTAGAAGGACATGAAAGTGTTGCATGTGCTCTCGGTATAGAGAGTAAAGCAAAAGGTGCATTAGGATGTTGGCTGGTTATAGCTGAATGGGAATATAACAGAAACGACTATGAGTGGCACAGGAAGGACGTCAAATGTGTATTGGTCGATGGAGAATTAGTAAAGGCTGACACATGGTACACCCTTAAAGATAGCAATTTTGTTGAAGTAATAGAAGAAAAATAATTTACATAAAAGGAGAGATTACGAATGGAAATTACAGTAAACGTAAATGTAAAGGCACCCGAAGTGGTAGAAGCTATTACTGCCTTAGCAGTGGCAATGGGAAGTACCAGAAGTGTAGTTACAGAATTGGGAAAAGAGGCAGGAGCCAAGCAAATAACAAATAAAGGGGACAAGCCAAAGGAGCAAAACACTAAACCACCTAAAGAGACTAAGGAAGAAAACAAAAACGAAGAACAGCCAAAAGCCGAGGAAGAAGGTCAGTCTGAGGAGGAAATTACACTAGAACAAGTAAGAGCCAAATTAGCCGAATTAACCCGTGCGGGCAAGCCAATTAAACAACTAATCACGAAGTTTGGGGCCTCTAAGCTTTCAGAGATACCCGCTGAAAAGTATGCTGAAGTATTGAAAGAAGCGGAGGGGTTATAATGGGTAACACTCAAAGAGCCCATGCAATACTCTCAGCTTCCGGTTCAAAACGTTGGCTTAGTTGCCCACCAAGTGCAAAGCTTGAAGAACAATTCCCAGAAAGTACAAGCGAATTCGCAGAAGAAGGTACATACGCTCACAGCTTTGCAGATTTAAAGCTTAGAGGATACATAACTACGGAACTCAAGCCAAGTGTCTATAAAAAGAAATTGTCAGAGATTAAAAAAGATCCTTTTTATAGTCAAAGCCTGGACGATTACATAGAACAATATGTCAACATAGTGGGTGAGAAATACCTTACCACAAAAAAGAATAGTTCAGATTCTTTCGTAATGCTCGAGCAGAAGCTTGATTTTTCAGAATGGGTTCCTGATGGATTTGGAACTGGAGATGTAATTTTAATTTCTCCGGGGATTCTTGAAATTGTGGACCTTAAATATGGACAAGGTGTCCCTGTATCCGCTGAAGGAAATACCCAAATGCGACTATATGCCCTTGGTGCACTTAATCAATATGGTATGCTGTATGACTTCGATAAAATCAGAATGACTATTGTTCAGCCAAGGCTTGACAGTGTTTCTGAGGATGAAATAACAGTTCAGGAACTACTTGACTGGGGTGAAAATTTTGTGAAGCCTTTAGCACAAATGGCAATCGCAGGTGAAGGAGAATACAAGTCAGGTGACCACTGTCAATTTTGTAGGGCAAAAGCAGTATGCAGGACGAGGGCCGAGGCTAATCTGGAAATGGCAAGATATGAGTTTCAAGACCCTAATATCCTATCTATTGCAGATGTAGCTGAAATATTGTTAAAAGCCGAAGAACTTCAAAAGTGGGCAAAAGATGTTCAAAACTATGCATTGGATCAGGCTGAGAACCACGGAGTTAAATTCCCTGGTTGGAAATTGGTTGAGGGCAGAAGTAACAGAAAATATACAGACGAGGAGGCAGTGGCTAAAAAGCTTAAGGAAGAAGGCTACTCGTCAGAGGTTATATTCCAACCTCAAAAGATATGGGGTATTAGCGAAATGGAGAAAAAGATTGGTAAGAGGCTTTTCTCTGACTATTTAACTAAGTTTATTGTTAAACCGGCGGGTAAAGCAACTCTTGTTCTGGAGAGTGATAAACGTCCGGAGATATCCTCCGTGGCGTCAGCAGTAAAAGACTTCGAAGAGAGTGATTTATTAAACTAAGGAGGGTATTTGAATATGGGTAGACGCAAGGCCTTGAAAAATCTTCTAAAATTTGAAGATCCCATTTCAGGAAAAACCATTCGAATTGATCCTAAACTGATAGATAGAATTACTAAGAACGTTCAGATATCAGATATGCGGGTAAAAGACGAGAGGTTGGTTATTAAATATACCTCTAATAATGTAATCGGAGAAGTGGAACTCAAAGATTTAACATATTTTTATTATTAAAAAGGAGACGATAACTATGGCAACTACAAATACGGATACAAAGGTAATAACAGGAAAGGTAAGACTATCATATGCACATCTTTTTACACCGGCTGCGATTGACGACAGCCAGGACCCCAAATATAGCGTATGTTTATTAATCCCGAAGTCAGATAAGGAGACAGTAAAAAAGGTTAAGGCAGCAATTGAAGCTGCTAAACAGGCAGGGGCAGATAAGATTAAGAATAAAGCTGGAAAAATTCCAGCAGATATAAAGATACCATTACGTGATGGTGATGAGGAAAGAGCCGAAGATAATCCAGAGTATGCAGGACACTATTTCATTAATGCTTCCAGTAAGCAAAAGCCCGGCATAATTGACAGGTATAAAAATGAAATAACAGATTCTACAGAAGTATACAGTGGATGCTATGCAAGAGCTAGTGTTAACTTCTATGCATTTAATACCGCTGGTAATAAGGGTATAGCATGTGGACTCAATAACATTCAGAAAATTGCTGATGGGGATTATTTGGGAGGAAGGTCAAGAGCTGAGGACGATTTTGACGAGATAGAGGATGGCGAGGACGACGATCTGCTTGACTAATGAAATAAGGCGGGGATTCACAAGAGTCCCCTTTTGTTTCTCATTTTAAGTCTATTATAAACAAATTGCATAGCCTAAAAGGCGGAAAGTTGAGGAAAATTTTATGAAAAGAGTTATTACACTTTTAATGGTTGCTGTGATTATTATTGGGTTGCTTGTGTTAACAGGGTGTACAGAAGCAGATAGAGTGTCACAGAATTTGTCACAAGAAGCAGACAATTTTAACGTAGTTAGGCAGTTAACAGTTATAAATTGCATACAAGGGGATGTCTTGTTTCAAATGACAGGCAAGTTTTCTATTACTGCAGACACTGCTGACAAACAGCTGGAAGTAGTTGTTGAAGATTCTGACGGGAGATATCAAAAACATTTCATCGGATTAAGTGACAATGTTACATATGTCGTTGAACAGAAAAACTTTAAAAATGTTGATAAATATAAATACACTTTGAATTACAATCCTAAAATGTGGATTCCTGTAGGAGTTAAAAACATTGATTAATTGATGATTTGAATATAACCCGAAATAGGGGGATACAGAATGGAAAAAATACTATCAATAGATATCGAGACCTACAGCAGTGTAGACCTTATAAAATGTGGGGTATACCGGTATGTTGAAGCTCCAGACTTTGAAATACTTCTCTTTGCATATGCATACGATGATGAACCTATAACTGTTATCGACTTGGCAGATTTTGAAGAGATTCCAGAACAAGTGATGAAAGACCTTACAGACCCATCAGTAATAAAGGCAGCATATAACGCTAACTTTGAACGGACTTGTATAGCTAAATACTACAACAAACCAATGACTCCTGAACAATGGAGATGTACGTCAGTTCACGCTTTAACTTTAGGGCTACCCGGCAACCTTGACGGCGTTGCAAAAGTCCTTGGGCTTGATGCACAGAAAGATACGTCTGGTAAAAACCTTATAAAATACTTCTCAGTTCCCTGTAAGCCAACAAAAGTAAATGGCGGCAGAACTCGTAATTTACCACACCATGCACCGGATAAATGGGGACAGTTCAAGGAATATAACAAACAGGATGTTGTTGTTGAAAGGGCAATAAGAAAGGAAATCGAAAAGTACCCTGTTCCAGAACATGAGTGGAAGCTCTGGGCCTTGGATCAGAAAATCAACGACGCTGGTGTAAGACTTGATCCGGTATTAGTCCAACAGGCTTTAAAGTGTGATTTACAGTATGCAACAAGACTTGAAGCGGAGGCAAAGGAACTGACAGGCCTTGATAACCCGAATAGTACTACTCAATTAACAGGGTGGCTTAAAGGACAAGGGTTGACTGTAGATAATGGGCTTGGCAAAGATTATATACCTGGGTTAATAGAACAGGCTAAGGGTGATGAGGCAGTAACCAGAATGTTGGAGCTCCGGAAAGAAATGTCCAAAACTAGCACTAAGAAGTATGAGGCTATGGAACGGGCAATGTGTTCAGACGATAGGGCAAGAGGATTATTACAATTCTGTGGTGCTAATCGTACATGGCGCTGGGCGGGAAGATTAATTCAGGTGCAGAACCTTCCACAGAACAAAATTCCTGATTTGGGAGTAGCCCGAGAGTTGTTACATAATGGTGACTTTGAAGTAATAGAACTTCTTTTTAATAGCCCGCCGTTTGTACTATCACAGCTTATTAGGACGGCTTTCATTCCTTCTGATGGTTGCCGGTTTATAGTGTCGGACTTCTCTGCCATCGAGGCCAGAGTAATAGCTTGGTTAGCAGGAGAGTCGTGGAGACTTAAGGTATTCCAAAGCCACGGCAAGATATATGAGGCTTCTGCATCTCAAATGTTCCATGTACCAATAGAAGAAATCACAAAGGGAAATCCACTAAGACAAAAAGGAAAAATAGCAGAACTTGCACTTGGATATGGTGGCAGTGTTGGAGCTCTGGAGGCAATGGGAGCACTTAAAATGGGGCTTGATGCAGACGAACTTCCAGACCTTGTCACAGCCTGGCGTAACTCAAACCCTAAGATAGTTAAGTTATGGTGGGATGTTGATAAAGCTGCTATGAAAGCTGTACAGGAACACAGACCCGTTAAAATTCAATACGGCATTACCTTCTCATATAAAGATGGATACTTATTCATTAAACTACCATCAGGTCGAAAACTGGCTTATGTAAAACCCAAAATAAAAGATGGTAAATTCGGACGTCCAGCACTTACATATGAGGGGATGGACCAGATAAAAAAGACTTGGGAACGTATAGACACCTATGGCCCCAAACTGGTTGAAAATATTGTACAGGCTATAGCGAGGGATTGTTTGGCGATTAATATGCTGAGACTTGACAATGCTGGCTATGACATAAGAATGCATGTACATGACGAGGTAATCCTTGATGTACCAATAACTAATATTGATGCACTGAATAAAGTAAATGAAATAATGGGGCAGCCGATAGAATGGGCTCCGGGGTTACCTCTCAGGGCAGACGGATACGAAACTGAATTTTATAAAAAAGATTAAGGGAGTTGATTTTATGACATGTCCGTATGGAATTTGTGATGAGTGCCAAGGATTAGACGGTTGCGATTATTGCGATGATTTTATACCTGGTCTATTTAAAGAGGATGAATCCTAAAATTAAGTTTAATGGATTATCTTGACCAAACAAGGAGTAATTATGGATTACAACAGTTTTTTACTTAAAAAGCGCTTTATATTAGAATCATCTGGATTCGATATTAATAAACACGATTTAAATCTTATGCTTTATGAGTTCCAGTGCGATATAGTTAGATGCTCTCTGGCTAGAGGTAAAAGTGCTATATTTGCTGACTGTGGTCTTGGTAAAACCCCTATGCAGCTTGAGTGGGGTTGTCAGGTTCACGATTATACAGGTGGAAATGTCCTCCTTATGGCTCCCTTAGCTGTGGCAGAACAAACTAAGAGGGAAGCTGAAAAGTTTAATATTCCAGTAACCGTATGCCGCAGTCAGTCAGATGTAAAGCCGGGTATTAACATTACAAATTATGAAATGCTGAATCACTTTGTAGCAAATAAATTTGACGGTATTATTCTGGATGAATCCTCAATACTGAAGAACTACAATTCAAAAATGAGAAATCAAATTATAGAAAACTTTTCTCAAACTCCTTTCAGACTTGCATGTACAGCGACTCCCGCACCAAATGACTTTATGGAAATGGGGAATCACTGTCAATTTTTAGGAGTTATGAGCCGGGCAGAAATGCTTTCAATGTACTTCGTACATGACGGCGGCGATACCTCGAAATGGAGATTGAAAAGACATGCTGAAGACGTATTCTGGCAATGGATGGCTTCATGGTCTATTTTTCTCAGTAATCCTGCTGATCTTGGATATGATGGAACTAACTATATCCTGCCAGAGCTCATTATCCATGAGCACATAGTGGATGGGGATAAACCAATTAGAGAATCACTTACACTTACGCAACGCAGACAGGCTAGAAAGGATAGTCTTGACCTAAGAGTTAAGAAAGCTGCTGAAATAGCCCAAAGTGTGGACGGGCAATGCCTAATATGGTGTGATTTGAATGCTGAATCTGAACTTCTTAAAAAGGCAATACCGGGAGCCGTTGAGGTAAAAGGTAGTGATTCACCAGAACATAAGAAAAATGCAATGCTCGGTTTCTCCAAAGGTGAGGTGAAAGACCTTGTAACTAAGCCCTCTATTGCTGGCTTCGGTATGAACTGGCAGACGTGCTCCGACATGATATTTGTCGGACTGTCAGATAGCTACGAACAGTACTATCAGGCTGTAAGACGTTGTTATCGTTTCGGGCAGAAAAAGCCTGTAAATGTTCATATTGTAATAAGTGCAAAAGAGGGCTGTGTTAAGGAGAACATCGAGAGAAAGACAGTAGATGCTCTAAAGATGCAACGGGCTATGATAGAGTACACCAAGGAAATTACAAAGAAAGAATTACAATCTACAAAGCGGATAACAACCCCATATAATCCGCAAATGAAAATAAAACTACCTCAATGGGAGGAGATGATAAAAAGTGCAGCAAGTTTTTAATCAGACAGTGACAGAAAGATGGGCTATGTATCATGGAGATTGCATTGAGGTTTTAAAAGGTATTCCGGATAATAGCATTCATTACAGTATCTTTAGTCCTCCTTTTGCTTCACTTTATACATATAGCAATAGTGAGAGAGATATGGGGAACTGCAGGTCAGAGAATGAATTTTACCTGAATTTTGAGTTTTTAGTGGCTGAATTATATCGGGTGCTTATGCCTGGAAGGCTATTAAGTTTTCACTGTATGGATATCCCGGCTATGAAAGAAAGAGATGGATATATCGGGTTGAAAGATTTTCCTGGAGACCTTATTAGAATATTTCAGACAGGAAAATTTATATATCATTCAAAAGTAACTATCTGGAAAGATCCCTTAGTGGAGGCAACAAGAACAAAAGCACTGGGGCTATTGCACAAGCAGATTCAAAAAGATTCGGCACTCTGCCGCCAAGGATTACCCGACTACATTATAACAATGAGAAAACCAGGTGATAACCCTGAACCTATAGCACATCCGGAGGGGTTTACAAGCTTTGCAGGTGAGAATGAGCCTAGCAAAGAAGATTCGGTTTACTCTCATCAAGTTTGGCGACGATACGCTTCACCTGTGTGGATGGACATAAAACAAAGTAATACATTAAACCGAAAACCCGCTCGGGACGATAAGGACGAACGGCATATTTGTCCTTTGCAACTTGACGTAATTGAACGGGCATTGCAGCTCTGGACTAACCCAAATGATATTGTACTAAGCCCGTTTGCGGGAATCGGAAGTGAGCCTTATAAAGCTGTTCAAATGGGGCGTAGAGCTGTTGGAATAGAGCTTAAAGATAGTTACTATACTCAGGCTGTTATTAATTGCAGAAGTCTGGAACCAGAATATGATTTTTTAGACTAGGAGGGATTATTTTGAAATTTTACATAGCAAGTGGATTCGAAAATGCAAAAATTGTTAAGTCGGTTGCAACTGTCTTAAAGGCTTATGGAATGATGCATACTTTTGATTGGACAATATATGAGAATGTCAAAGATGCCGATGATGCCACAATATATAAAATCGCGGAGTGTGGACTGCAAGGGGTAAAGGAGGCAGATATTCTTGTAGTATTACTCCCTGGTGGTAGAGGTACACACGTTGAACTCGGTATAGCAAATTGTACGGGAAAGAAGGTTTTCCTGTGGGCAGAGTCAGAGGAGCTTTTCCTATTAGATGGCGCAGTTTGTCCCTTTTATTTAAACATAAATGTAGAAAGGATAGTTGGGGACAGGTTCAAATTAATAGAGAGAATATTCCGTTATGAGGAAGAACAAAGGATAGGTCACTAAGGGTTAAGGGGTTGAAAGTATGCTAGAGATTTCATTCGGAAAAAACAGATCTGATACTAATTGGAAGCCTGATTATATGGAATGGGAAGAGTTTGTCGAGATACTTCGGAAGGTACGTAGGACGAACGAAACCATGGCCGAGTATGACCGTATGCCAAAAGATGATAAGGACAAGATAAAAAATGGTAGAGCCTTTGTCGGCGGTCTTGTAAAGGGTGGAAGACGTAAAAAAGAAAATATTGAAAACCGCTGGTTGATTACTCTGGATGCTGACAACGCCGACGATGACTTCCTTTTCAGTGTTGACCTTATTCTAGGAGGCACAGCATATGCGGTTTACTCAACACACAGCTGTAGACCCAATAAATTAAAATACCGCTTAGTATGTCCCGTTAACCGGGCATTATCACCCGACGAACATGCAGCTGTCAGTCGTAAACTGGCCGACAAAATAGGTATGACTTACTTTGATAAAACTACCTTTGATGTCCACCGTTTGATGTATCTCCCAAGTTGCTCCAAAGATGCAACTCCTATTCTTGAGATATCAGAGGGTGAACCGGTTAACGTTGAGGATATACTAAATGAATACCTAGATTGGAGAGATCCTGAGGAATGGACGAAACACCCTGACAGTGAAAAAAATATATCTGCCACACTCCAGAAGCTTGGTGACCCGGTAGAAAAACCGGGGGTAATAGGAGTGTTCTGTCGGGTTTATGGTATGCAGGAGGGGATTGAGACTTTCCTATCTGATATATATTCTCCTACAAATGATGAAAACCGCTGGACTTATACGGGGGGTACATCCTTTGGAGGAATGAGAATTTATGATAACGCTTGGGCTTACAGCGAGCATCAGAGCGACCCTGCTAATGATGGTCACTGCCATAATATATTTGATATGGTGCGAATTCATAAATTCGGCTACCTTGATGTTGATGTAAAAGAACATACACCCGGAACTAAGCTCCCAAGTCATCAGGCCATGCTTGAATTTGCGGCTAATGAACCTGAGGTTAAGCGAATACGATTACAGCAGGACTTTGACGATGAGATAGATGAAACAGTGACAATTAATGATGAGCCTCCCCCAAATTGGGAGAGTAAGCTTAAAGTAAACGCTAAAACAGGAATGCCTTTTCCTACAGCTAAAAATGCTGAAATAATCCTAAGAAACGGACCTTTTTATAAAACCCTGGCTTATGATGCCTTTGGCAACACAGAAGTTATTCGTGGGCCTCTGCCATGGCGACAACGAGAAAGACCACAGCAGGAATATGAGCCATGGCTCGGGGCTGATGACAAAAGAATGCTTCACTATTTCGGAAAGAAATATGAATTCAAGGCTACAGCTACAATTCAAAATGCATTTACAGAAGTGGTTCATAAGAACACATTTCATCCAATTAAAGAGTATCTGGAATCATGCCAATGGGACGGGGTTAACCGGCTTGAAGAGATATTTATAACCTACCTTGGGGCTGAGGATAGCCGTTATGTACGTACTGTAACTAAAAAGATGCTGATAGCAGCTGTTAAAAGGCTATATGAGCCAGGCTGTAAGTTTGACTATATGCTTGTACTTGTGGGGCCTCAGGGAGCCGGTAAAAGTAGTTTACTAGCAAAGCTCGGCCGTAAGTGGTTCAGTGATTCTTTGAGAACTTTTGAGAATAAGGAGGCTGGGGAACATCTACAGGGAGCATGGATATTTGAACTTGGAGAGCTTTCTGCAATGAAAAAGAGTGAACTCGAAGAAGTCAAAGCGTTTTTGTCAAAGACGGAAGATAGATATCGTGTAGCCTATGACAGACAGGTGTCAGAGTTCCCGAGGAAGTGTATTTTTTTCGGTACTACCAATAATCACAACTTTCTTCAAGACCCTACAGGAAACAGGCGTTTTTGGCCTGTAGACGTTGACCCTGACAAGAGAAAACTGGATCATTGGGACTACTTGAAAGATGAGGAAATAGGGCAAATATGGGCCGAGGCTTTGACCCTATACAAGGCGGGGGAGTCATTAGAGCTTGATAAGGAAACAGCCAGAGAAGCAGAGAGGATGCAGGGCATACATACTGAAACAGATCCAAGAGAAGGGCTTATACAGAGGTATCTTGAAACAAAGCTTCCGGTGGATTGGGATGAAAGAGGCGTATGGGAAAGAAGGAACTACCTTGAAGAGCCTACAGGTGATATCCCAAGAACACGTGTGTGTGCTGCCGAGGTATGGGCTGAAGCGTTGAGACTTGACCCTGCAAAGTTTGGGGCGTGGGAGGCACGACCTATATATGATATTCTTCGGAAACTTCCCGATTGGAAAGAGAGAAAAGGAAGACTAACTTTTAAACTTTATGGTAAACAAACAACCTATGAAAAAGTAGGACAGTAACAAGGACAGATACCCCAAAAATAGGGACAGTGAGGACAGTAAAAAAATGGGAGTAAGAGACAGCAAGGACAGCAAAAGGACAGTAAAAACAAAAAATGCTGTCCCTGTTAAACCCCAATAAAATAGGACATTACAGAGTATAAGGACAGGAAAGACAGTAAAAACCCCTAGATAGATAATAATATTAATATAGAGGGGATATAGGGGGAGTATATATAACTTAAACGCGTGTATAGCGTGTATACGCGTGAGAGAGTCTTTAGTGTCCTAGTGAAAGAAGGATTAAAAATGAGGGAATCAAAAATCGAGAAAACATTAAAGAAATCGGTCGAGGCTAAAGGTGGTAAATGTTTAAAATTTATATCTCCCGGCATGTCTGGGGTGCCGGACCGTATCTGCCTATATCCCGGTGGTAAGATATTTTTTGTTGAAACAAAGGCACCGAACAAGAAACCAAGACCACTGCAGGAGAAGAGACATAAAGAGCTTAGGGCATTAGGGTTTGAAGTAAGGGTAATAGATTCGGAGGCTGAGGCAAATGAAATTTAAGCCACACAAATACCAAGAATATGCGATTGAAAGAATTATTGATACCCCGGCAGTAGGACTGTTTTTAGAGATGGGATTAGGTAAGACAGTAATAACGCTTACCGCACTGGACGAGCTACTTTACGATAGATTCGAGGCATCAAGAATTCTCATAATAGCGCCTTTAAGAGTAGCCGAAGATACATGGAGCCGTGAAAGTCAAAAGTGGGACCACTTGAAGCATTTGACAATATCGAAGATTCTAGGGGGTAGGAGTCAAAGGGAAAAAGCATTAAAATCAGACGCAGACCTGTACATAATCAATCGTGAAAATGTACCTTGGCTGGTAAGTATGACAGGCAGTGATTGGCCCTTTGATACAGTGGTAATAGACGAACTTTCAAGCTTTAAGTCACCATCATCACAGAGGTTTAGGGCGATGAGAAGAAACAGACCGTTGATAAACCGAATCATAGGACTTACAGGAACTCCGACACCAAACGGACTATTAGACCTTTGGTCACAGATTTACCTTCTGGATCAGGGTGAGAGATTAGGGAAAACCATAACTGGATATCGGGAAAGATATTTTACAGCAGGAGCCAGAAGTGGTTATGTGGTGTACGATTGGAAGCAAAAGAATGAGGCTGAGGAAGCTGTGTTTAATAAAATATCCGACATCTGTATCAGTATGAAGTCAGAGGACTGGTTGGAGTTACCTGAAAGGATTGACCGTGTAGTGCCGGTTAAACTGGATGAATCGGCAAAAGCAAAATATCGAAAGCTGGAGAGAGATTTACTTTTGCCCTTAGTGGATGGGGATATAGTAGCAAATACAGCAGCTGTACTGTCAAACAAATTACTTCAAATGGCAAACGGTGCGGTGTATAACGAAAACCAAGAGATACAGAAAATTCATAATGCTAAGCTTGATGCACTTGAAGATATCATTGAAGCAGCAAACGGGCACCCAGTCTTATTATTTTACTCTTACAAGCATGACTTGAGCAGAATCCAAGAAAGATTTACACAGACAAGAACACTAAGAAAAGGCCCAGAAGGTAGTAGAGATATAGCGGATTGGAATTCAGGAAAAATACAGTTACTTGCAGTACATCCGGGGAGTGCAGGACACGGATTAAATTTACAGGATGGCGGTAGCATTATTGTTTGGTTTGGGCTTACATGGAGCTTAGAGTTATACCAACAGGCTAATGCACGTTTACATAGACAGGGACAAAAGCAAAGTGTAATTATCCACCATTTATTAGCAGAAGGGACAATCGACGAAGATGTTATGCGAGCTTTGGAGGATAAAGCAACAGGGCAAGATGCATTGATGGAGGCTGTTAAAGCCAGAATAGAGAGGGTGAGGGATGAATAATGCAGGATGAAGAACAGATTCAGAAATGGAAAGATAAGATTGAATGGTATAAAGGGACCTATTTCGGGATGTATGGTAAACAACCTTCTGAGAAGTTAATCGCATCATATTGCAGCATTTATCATATACCCTGGCCGTTGCCAAAAGATAATGTAGTCGTTGATGAATGGGATTTCTTGGACTAGGGGAGGCAGAGGATGAAAAAAGATCATATACGAGATTATGCAACCGAGGCATTTAGATTTTATGCAAAGAGTGGAGGAAAAGAAGCCTATTTAAACCGCCTTATGGAAGACATAGCTAAGTCAAAAGGTAATGGGATATGTAATCCAACCGAGGCAGCTTTGGTAAGTAAAGAAAAAATTATGGAATCAAGAGCAGCTGAATTTGCAGATATAGAAGCAGTCGATAGAGTATTAGCAATATTGGTTAAGTCGTGCCAAGGAAATTACATACGAAAAGCCATAGAAATGGTGTATTTTAAGGACTGCCGGAAGAATACTGAAAAGGGTGAGATTAGTAAAAGAATTCATTATGCAGAGATACATATTCCTGCGAGCGAAAGGCAAATTTACTACTGGCTTAAGAAGGCTAGAACATTATTTGCTGAGGAAAGGGGATTAAGATTTTAAAAAAACTTTGCAGTAGTAGGGGTAAATTACATGATATGATGTGTATAGTTGATAAAGTAATAAATATTCACAGGAACTACACAAAAGACGAAAGCAGCACACAAAAAAGCGTCGGGGGGGTTGAAAAATACTCTCCTTTTTGCTGCTTAATTCTATGTATTTTGAAAGGATGTGAGCCTGAATGGCTAAATTAACAGCAAAACAAGAAAGGTTTGTACAGGAATACCTGATAGACTTAAATGCTACTCAGGCAGCAATCAGAGCAGGATATAGTACAAAGACAGCAACAGAACAGGGAAGTAGGATGTTAACGAATGTTAATGTTCGCGCACGTATAGACGAGGCAATGGCCGAACGCTCTCGGCGTCTTGGTGTATCACAGGACAGAATAGTAAATGAACTGGCGAAGATAGCCTTTATTAATCCTGCTGATGTAGTCAATTTTGATGAAGCTAGGGTCAAGGCATCGGCCGCACAAGATGATACAGCAGCCATTCTGTCCGTGAAGGTTAAGAAGTCTTTCAGTGATACGGGAGAGACCGTTGAGCGTGAAGTAAAGTTAAACGACAAGGTCAAGTCTCTGGAGCTTTTAGGAAAGCATATAGGAATGTTTAAGGATAAGGTGGAGGTATCGGGTACGCTTGAAACCGGCACAGAAAAGCTGGAGTCTATTTTACAGCAGTTAAAGGGCTGATGAAGCATGGAGCAATTTTTATTATCAGACAAATACAAGGCATTCCTGAAATGTAAGGCTCCGGTGGAGTTCTTGGAGGGGACGACCGCTGCTGGTAAAACCACGGTAGGATGCGTTAAGTTTATGCTTAAGGTTGCAGAAAGTCCTAAAAAGCTTCATATCCTTTCAGGTTTGGATTTGGGAACTATAGAAAAAAATATAATCAATAAGGATCTCGGTGTATGTGATGTATTCGGACCGCTCGTCGAATACAATAGCAATGGTAAGGGTAAACACTCTTTGCCGCATATTTTATATCATACATCCTCAGGGGACAAGATTATATATGTTCTGGGTTATGACAATAAAACCCGATGGAAAAAAGCCTTGGGGGGTCAATACGGCTGCTTATACATAGATGAAATCAATATAGCCGATATGGAATATGTCCGTGAAGCGTCTATGCGTTGTGATTACCTAATGGCAACACTTAATCCCGACGACCCAAACCTGACGGTTTATAAAGAATACATAAACTGTAGCCGACCGTTACCGGAATATAAAAATGATGCACCTCCTGAAATAAATAACATGTTAAAGGAAGAACCAAAACCCGGTTGGGTACATTGGTTCTTTTCTTTTACGCATAATTTGGGGTTGAGCAAAGAAAAGATTGACCAAATTATCATGAATGTACCAAAAGGTACAAAGCTGTATAAGAACAAAATACAGGGCTTACGAGGCAGGGCGACGGGCATTATATTTGGCAACTTTACACGAGAAAAAAATGTTATCACAAGGGAACAGGCTAAGAAATATAAATACCTCTACTTTTCGGCCGGGTTGGATACTTCATATTCACAGGAAAGCCCAGATACATTTGCCTTTATCTTTATAGGGATAACAGACAAGCGTAAGGCTGTAGTACTCGATGAGGAAGTTTATAACAATGCTAACCTTGATATACCTCTGGCACCTTCGGACATTGCACCGAGGTTTTTTAAGTTTCTGGAGAAGAACAGAAAGGATTGGGGATTCGCAAGAGACACCTTTGTCGATAGTGCAGACCAAGCAACTATTACGGAACTTAATAAATATAAGCGTGAACATGCTTGTTTGTACAACTTTCTGAATGCATACAAAAAGATAACTATTATCGACCGTATACATTTACAGCTTGGATGGATTAACTGCAATGGCATTGTGTTTTATGAGGTAGTTGACACATGTACTAATCACATTGGCGAGTTAGAAAGTTACAGCTGGAAGGAAGATAAATATGAGCCAGAGGATGCAAACGACCATACGATTAATGCTGGGCAGTATGCATGGATACCGTTTAAAACAAAGATAGGTAATTATGAGGGGGCATAAAGAATGGGGTGGATAAGAGATATGGTGACAAAGGCAGCTATAAAAATACTTAAAATACAACCGGCACTGGAAAACAAAAATATAACCGTAAGAGAGCCTTTTTCATTCGAGACTAATGCCCTGCGTAACCGATTATGGTATCGTGGTGAACCGTCAGAACTGGAGCAGTTCTTTAAACAAACAGCTTATGATTCAGTGAGTAGAGGTCGTTTCTGGGCGGCTGTACCAAGTGAAGGGCTGGGCATAAGGAAGATACATTCTGGATTACCTGCTATGATTGCCGACCGCTTATCCGATATCGTTATTGCTGACTTGGACGGAATAGAGCTTAAGAACCAAGCAGAAACGGATCTATGGGATGAAATAAGTAAGGATAATAAAGCAAACAAGCTTTTAGGTGAATCAATAACCGAAACGCTTGTTGAGGGTGACGGAGCGTTTAAGATAACAGTTGATACAGACGTTTCACTGTACCCGTTAGTTGAGTTTTACGCTGGTGAGCGTGTTGACTACACCTACAAACGAGGACGCCTGCAGGAAGTTATTTTCTATACAGATTACACCGTACAGTCAAAGGAATATAGGCTTGCAGAGACATACGGCAAAGGGTATATCAGGTATAAGCTTTTTGATTCTTTCGGTAAAGAAGTAGCGTTGACTGTGGTACCTGAGACAGCCGCTTTAAAAGATATTACATACACCGGTGACTTTATAATGGCGGTACCGCTGATGTTCTTTAAATCACCTAAATGGCAGGGCAGAGGTAAAAGCCTGTTTGATGGCGGTAAGTCAGACGACTTTGACGCCTTGGATGAAGTTATATCACAGTGGATTGATGCCATCAGGTCAGGCAGGGTACAGAAATACATTCCGGAAGACTTAATCCCAAAGAACCCAAACACAGGAGAACTACTAAAGCCGAATGCCTTTGATAATCAGTTTATTAAAATTGGTAGTAGCTTGGCAGAGGATGCAAAAACCCAAATATCCACTGTACAGCCATCAATCCTTTATGAGGCATTTGTCGCCAGTTACGCTTCAATCCTTGACCTATGTCTGCAAGGTATTATAAGTCCCAGTACATTAGGTATAGACCTGAAAAAGACGGATAATGCTGAGGCACAGAGGGAGAAAGAAAAAGCTACACTTTATACCCGTGGCAAAATAATCGATGCCCTGACTGAGGTAATACCACAGTTAATTGATATTGTGCTGAAAGTGTACGACCTTATGAACGAACGTGTGGTCAAAGATTATGAAGCAAGCGTAACCTTCGGTGAATATGCTTCACCTTCGTTTGACACAGTGGTTGAGACTGTGGGGAAGGCTAAAACATACGGAATAATGTCTACTGAAAGATGTGTAGAAGAATTGTACGGAGATACATGGACAGACGAAGACAAGGCAGCGGAAGTTTTAAGACTAAAGGAAGAACAGGGATTAATGACAACTGATGAGCCTGCAGTTGCCGGTCAGGATGGTGATGGGATAGATGGCGACGGAGAAGTATGATATCCGAAAAATATTTGATGATATGGCTCTGGAACTTATCAGATCACAGAAACGTACCTTTCTTCGACATCAGGGCGAACAGCTAAAAGAAGGATTTCAATGGGAACAGTGGCAAATTGCGAAACTAAGGGAACTTAACAAATATCGTCAGACCAACAAAAAGATAATTGGGGGCTACAGTGATGAAATAATGTCATTGATTGACGAAACGCTAAAATCTAGTTTCAAAAGGGGTGAAGGCAATGTCCAAAATGTTATAGATATCATAAAAGAGCTTGTTATTGATACTCCGGATGGTGGTGTTGACCCTGACACCTTAAAAAAATATACACCTGATGAAATAGCAGCGCTAAGAGAAGCACAGACGATAATCGAAGAAGCTGCAAAGCTACCCAAAGCAACCGGAATAGACACGTTTTTTTCTGTAAATAAGAAGAAGCTTAAAGCCTTGCAAAAAGTAGTTAAAAAGGACATGGGAAAAGCTCAAAATGCAGTACTAAGAAAAATGGATGATGTGTACCGGCAAACGATTTATAAAGCTCAGGTATATATGAGTAGTGGTGCTACTACTCTTGACCAAGCAATAGACATGGCTACTAAGGATTTTCTTGAACAAGGTATTAATTGTATCCAGTACAAAGACGGTAAAATGGTCAACGTTGCGTCCTGGGCAGAAATGGCGTTAAGGACTGCGAGCCATAGAGCTACCATGCTGGGCGAAGGTTCAAAAATGGATGAATGGGGTATGCACCTTGTAGTGATTACAGCCCATGGGAATACCTGTGAGCTATGTCTACCTTGGCAGGGTAAGGTTCTTATTGATGATGTTTATTCTTCCGGGAAGCCTGATGGGGTACATACTCTCCTATCTACAGCCATCGATGAGGGGTTATTTCATCCTAACTGCCGACACAGTAGGGCTATTTACTTTCCTGGCATTACAGAACTGCCAAAGGCTCCAGTGGATGATGAAAAGGCAGTCGAGAGGTATGAAGCCGAGCAGAAACAGAGAGTTATTGAACGTAAAATAAGAAAGTATAAAAGGTTGGAAGAAGGAAGTGTTAACCCTCAGAATCAAGCGAAGTACGGAGCAAAGGTTCAGGAATGGCAGGGAGCTTTAAGACAGCACTTAAAGGATAATACATATCTTAGAAGAGATCCGAGTAAAGTGCAAACGGATACTAGGAGTGTTAACCAGATAAATGGTGTCAGGGACAAGAAACAGTTTTCAAGATACAAACAAATTCTTGGAAATAGAGTACCAAATTCACTGGAAGATTTTCAAGATCTCAAGTATAATGAAAGTGAGAAATGGGCCACTATTAAGGCGGATTACCGGAAGCTTAATGCCTATAATAAAATTATCGAGAACGAACCTGCCATAACAAATGATTTGAAAGAGGTATCAGAGATAACTGGCGTAAATATGGTAGGGTTGGAATACAGGGTGAAGACTAAAGAGTCCTTTTTGCGTAAGGTCAATACGGATAGTCTACATAGCTTGGATACAAAGGTAATTGCTGATACCATTGCTTCCACCAACGACGTTATCAGATATACTTATCAAGACAGTCCTGAAAGACTGGTGGATTCTTATAGGCAAGTAAAGGATAATCTATTAGGGAAAGGCTATTCTGAAGTAAAGGTTAAAAATTTCTGGATGGATAAGAGGAATCCGTATAACGGTGTTAATTGTTGCTATATGAGTCCACAAGGGCAGAAATTTGAAGTTCAATTTCATACGCCTGAGAGTTTTGACTTAAAAGACGACGAACTCCACAAGTTATACGAAGAAGCCCGTGACGATAGTATTCTGCCTGAGAGAAAAGCAGAGATAATTACGGAGATGTTCAAGCTGTCTGCTAAACTTACACGTCCCCAAGGCATTGAGACAATCAAACCAAGGAGGTAAAGCTATGGGAGAAGATTTTTATTTTGCATATGATTATGATGAGACAAGTGGGACTGCTTCACGGCTGTATCGTAGAATAGACGAACAGTTCCAGCGATATATACCACAGAATAGATTATGGGAGTCGGCCCCAGAGCAATGTTGTATTTATATTGGTGAAGATACATTTTATGATGAGATTACAGAGGAACAAGCAAAACAAATAATTAAAAACTGGAATTAAATAAAAGCATTTGCTGAATAAATCAGTAGGTGCTTTTGTTGCATAAGGAGTTGATTACATGTTAATCCACATAAACGGAAATGTTTATGAAGGGGATAGACAGTATGCGGATGCTATTTTAAAGGTTGCTAAAGAAAAGTATAAAAAAGAACGTAGCAATGCGATATATGGAGTTGAAAAGAACGATATGCTCGAAATGAAAAGGGAAACTTTCTTATCATCCAAGCTAATGAACGAAAAGATTTCAGAATATCGTAAGGCTGGATTTAAGGTGTATTCTGTTAGTAGGTAAAAATTTATATCAGTCCATAAAAAGTACTCTCAAATGAGGGTGCTTTTTATTTTCGCCTTTTTGGTATTTATGGCGCTAAACTGAAAGGCATCACTGGTCAAGACCAGGATAAAAAATGAAGATGAAAGGATGAAAGACATGACAAAAGAACAATTAATCGCACTCGGATTAACCGAAGAGCAAGCAACAAAAGCAGCTGCTGCATCAGCCGAGGAACTTAAAGCTTATATTCCCAAGCACCGTTTTGATGAGGTTAATGAGGAGAATAAGGCTTTGAAAGCTACGGTTAAAGAGAATGCTACACAGTTGGAAACTCTTAAGGCTGCGGCAGGCGCTTCAGAGGAAATGAAGAAAACCATTGAAACACTCCAAGCTGATAACAAAAAGAAGGACGAGGAGCACCAGGAGAAGCTTAAGGAACTTACTCTTACAAATGCTATTAAAATGGCATTGGCAGGAAAGGTTCACGATGAGACACTTGCTGCAGGCTTAGTTGATAAAACGAAGCTTGTTATTGACGGTGACAAAGTGGTTGGTCTTGATGAACAGCTCAAGGGACTTAAAGAAACAAAGGCATTTTTGTTCAAGCCTGATGGTACTCAGACACAAACGCAGACACAAAAACCCGGTTTTCAAGTTGGAGCAGATGGACAGCAGCAGCAACAGCAAGGACAAAGAATGAGCCTGAAGGATGCTATAGCTGCTAGAATTCAGACTCAGCAAACACAACAATAACTTTTAAGAGAAAGGATGATTTTAATGGCTATTACATTAGCAGAAGCAAGCAAGAACGTTCAGGATGATTTGCAGTCTGGGGTAATTGATGAATTTCGTAAATCCAGTTGGATAATGGACCATATAACCTTTGACGATGTTGTTTCCCCGGTAGGTGGAGGGGCAACGATGACTTATTCTTATGCAAGATTAAAGACACAGCCTACAGCTGGATTTAGAGCAGTTAACAGTGAATACTCTCCAACCACCGTTGAAAAGGAATTGTTCCATACAACCCTTAAGGTGTTCGGTGGAGCATATGAGATTGACCGTATTATTGCTAACATGGGAGGTATAGTAAACGAGGTTGATTTACAGCAAGCACAAAAGATAAAGGCAGCCAATGCATTGTTTAATGATACTTTCATAAACGGTGACAGCGGTGTAGATGCAAATGCCTTTGATGGTCTTGAAAAAGCTTTGGCCGGAAGTTCGACAGAATATAACGGAGGTTCAAGCGGAGCAATTATTGACCTATCAACATCAGCAGCAATCACAGAAAATTATATGCAATTCTTGGATATGTTGGATGAATTCCTGTCCGGATTGGATGGGACACCAAGCTTTATAGGCGGTAATGCTAAATTGATTGCCAAAATCAGGGCATGTGCAAGACGTGCATCAATGTATCAAACACTTAAAAATGATTTCGGACAGCAGGTTGAAGCATACGGAAACACTCCTTTCGTTGATTTTGGTGCAAAGGCAGGAAGCAATGATGATGTGGTATCTACAAGTGCCACGGATGGAACTACATCGTTATATGTGGCAAGACTTGGGCTTGATGGACTGCATGCAGTTTCCATGGCGGGACAGCCTCCGGTCAAAACATGGTTGCCTGACTTCTCAACTTCCGGTGCTGTAAAAAAGGGCGAGGTTGAAATGACAGCGGCTATTGCTCTCAAAGCAACAAAGGCCGCGGGTGTATTCAGAAAAATAAAAGTAAAGTAAGGAGGGTAATGGGTATGGCTAAAATATTTGCACCAAATAAGCAGTATACAGGTATTACTGCAAGTGTTGGTTTCGCTCAAGGGGTTGGTGAAACATCTAACACCGATTTAATTGACTGGTTTAAAACCCATGGTTATGAAGTCGAGGAAGATGACAAGGAAGAGACTGAATCCGGCGATGATTTAAAAGGAATGTCAGTTGAAGAACTAAAAGCCTATGCAAATGAAAAAGGTATAGACATAGGGAACTCAACAAGCCAAAACGGAATCCTTAAAAAGATTCAAGATGCACAGTAAGGGCGTGATTTAATGGCATATGTAACTGCCGAGTACTACAAAAATACATACGGCGGCACTGTTATTCCTGATGCAGAACTCCCAAGGCAACTTGACAAAGCCTCTGACCACATTGACAGCATGACTTTTAATCGAATTGTAGGTAAAGGCTTTGAAAAGCTTACATCATTTCAGCAAGACCGGATAAAAAAGGCTGTTTGTGTACATGCAGATTTTGTTTACCAGTATGGTCCTTACCTTGACATGCCGGTGACAGGGTACTCTGCTGGTAGCATAAGCTTGTCCTTTAAATCTGTAGAGGCTGGAGGGATAAAAACCTCCGAGGATGTAACGAATTTACTTAAATCTACCGGATTGATGGACAGGAGGTTGTGAGTATGAAGTTACCTTTTCCAGATTGGATACTTGTTGCCCCGGTTAAAGTCTATCAGGAAACCCAAGGAGAAAACGGAATCGAGGAACAGCTGATATTTGATGGCAAGTGTTGCTACGATGATAAAACAAAGCAGGTACTTGATGCTGAACGAAGGCTTGTTACTTTGGCTGGAAAAGTCATTCTTAAAGGTGATATCTACCCGGATAAGCTAATTGAAGGGTATGTGATGATTGGTGATACAAAGAAAACCATATTTAGGACAGCACGCCCTAAAAATCCTGATGGGTCTGTATTTAGTACTGAACTGGAGCTGATTTAATGGCTATAAAGGTAAATGTAAAAATGAATCATGCGGCGCTTGGCAGGTTGAGTAATGCCCAGAAACAAGCCCTAGAAATGACAACAGAAGCTGTTAAGTCTGATGTTACTTTGTCCGGTACAATACCTAAAGAAACAGGGGAATTAGAACGTAGTGCGTATGTTGATACCTCCCAGATATCAAAGGGGAAAACAAGTATTGGCTTTGATACTCCTTATGCCCGGAAGTTATATTGGCATCCTGAATATGCTTTTAGAACAGATAAAAACTCAAACGCTCAAGGCAAATGGATGCAAACTTATATTGATGGACCTAAAAAGAATTTTGCCAAAAACGCATTTAGAAAGATTTACAGAAAACTGACCGGGGGTGTGGTTAAATGATGACACTTGCAGAGGTCAAAGATTGGCTGAAAACTCAAATAAGCTGCCCTAACTGGTACATCGGCAAAATAGACGGGAGTAAGGAACAGTGCATAGGGATTTATAGTGTTGCAGGGCCTCCCCCGGTAATAGCTTTGGGAGGTTTGGAAAACACATCTTACGCTACAAAGGCAATTTCTGTTTTAGTACACTGGGGCAAAAATGCCGATATATCCGAGCAAAAAGCACAAGAGGTATACAAATGTATGTTCGGTCAATCGGCTGTTATCGGCGGTAAAAGAGTTATTCAGTTTAACATGCGTACTCCTGAACCGGTTGGGGTAGGAACGGATGATAACAACATATTTGAGTATGTAATTGAAACTGTAATTTATTATGGAAGGAGTGATATGTAATGCCAGAAGTAGCGGGAGTTTTCCCTGTTCATAATAACAAATTTAAAATAGGGACTGCAGGTAGGGCGTCAACTACAGAACAGATGCTAATCATTAAGGACTTGGAGACATTCAGTCCAAGCATTGACGCCAATACAGAAGAATGGACACCTATGGACCAGGCAGGATGGATTCGTAGAGCAGTGACTGGAAAAGGTCTTACATTTAGTTTTTCAGGTAAACGTCGGTACGGTGACCCGGGGAACGATTACATCGGCGGTCTGCTTTTAGGAACTGGACAGGATGTCGAAAGTAAATTTGAATGGGAGATGCCATCAGGTGCAAAGTTAACAATGGATTGTGTCATCAATCTTACAACACCTGCAGGAGGAGACAGTACCAATATTGATACATTAGAATTTGAAGTCTTGAGTGACGGACTTCCAACATTCACACCGGCACCGGCTACTTGATTGTAGTCGGTGTTATTTTTTGAGAGGAGATTGAGAAAATGTCAAAAGTTATTAATATCACAGATAAATTGAGCAAAGAAAAGCCCTCAATACAAATTGGGGACAAAACGTATACAGTTGATGATACCATCACAAACGTATTGAAATTTGAGGAACTTGCCAATATAGGAACATCCGCTGCAATGGTAGAGGCTATATCTCTTGCGTTAGGGTCTAAAGCCGCAAAGGAACTCAGTGTAGAAAAAATGTCTATCCAAAGTTTTAAAGTACTGGCTACTGCGGTAATTGCCGCTATGCAGGATATGGAATATGAGGAAGCGGCTGCCCGATTTCAAAAGAAGTAATAACGAAGAATCTTTTTATGATATAAGAGAAGATTGGGCACTGATAGAAGCTAGCCTTGCGACTCAATACGGGATACGAATACGGCAACATGCAGATATGCCTTGGGATGAATTTTGCACACTTGTGGCTGGGTTGATGCCTGATACTCCACTTGGAAATATCGTAACTATCAGGTCAGAAAAGGACAGGAAGGTTATAAAGAACTTCACACCTTCACAGCGAAAAATCTATAACGATTGGCGATTAAAGAGGGCAAACAAACAGCTTGATAATCCTACTGTTCTCAACCAAGAAATGAAAGCCTTAGAAATGGAATTCGCCCGGATGTTTGGAGGTGGTGGCAATGCCTAATGATAGTGTAGGCCAGATAGCTTTAGACCTTGGAGTGAATTACGATGGCTTTAACAAACAGTTAAGCGGCATTGCCGGTAATGCTACAAACATGGTGGGGGGTACATTTAAAAAGCTTGGTGGAATAGTCGCAGCTGCCTTTGCTGTAGATAAGCTTATTGATTTTGGGAAGGAGTCCATGGAGCTTGCATCCAACCTCACCGAAGTGCAAAACGTTGTTGATGTTACATTCGGATCCATGGCATCGGATATTAATTCCTGGTCAAAAAATATGTTGCAGGGTTTTGGCTTATCTGAGCTATCGGCTAAAAAATATAGTAGTACACTGGGTGCCATGATGAAATCATCAGGGTTGGCCGGAGTACAAATGGAAGGGATGTCAAAAAAGCTGACAGAATTAGCAGCTGATATGGCATCCTTTTATAATTTGTCAACCGATGAGGCTTTTGATAAAATCCGCTCGGGCATTTCAGGAGAAACAGAACCTTTAAAACAGTTGGGCGTTAACATGTCGGTTGCCAATTTGGAGGCTTATGCACTAACACAGGGTATTAAAAAACAGTACTCGGAAATGAACCAAGCTCAACAGACCTTACTCCGGTATAACTATCTGCTTTCAGTTACAAAGGACGCACAAGGGGATTTTGCACGTACATCTGGAAGCTGGGCAAATCAGGTTAGATTACTTGGAGAACAGTGGAACATATTTAAAGGTAGCATGGGCGCAGGGTTTATTAATATCCTTGCACCTATAGTTAGAGGACTAAACTTCCTGATTGCAAAATTGCAGATTGCAGCTCAGTACTTTAAGGCATTTACCGCTTTATTATTTGGGGATGCTTCGGGAGGTTCGGTGAGCGGTGCGGCGAATAATGCTGCAGCAGCTACAAATGATATGGGGACAGCAGCCGGTGGAGCTGGGAAAAAGGTCAAAAAAGCTGGGAAGGATGTTAAAGGAGCATTAGGTGGCTTTGACCAATTAAATACTTTGGCTATGTCTACGGCTGATTCAATGGATGACGCCGGTTCTGCTGCCGGTGGTCTTGCAGATATGGGTGGCATGAACCTTGGTGGAAGCCCTGTAAGCCTAGACATAGATACAAGTAAGCTTCAACCATTGATTGATATGCTCAATAACGTTAAATTGGTTGCCGGACAAATAAAAGATTACTTCGTAACAAATTTCGGGCCTCCAATATCTCAAGCTTTTTCTGCTATATCAGTACCCCTACAAGGCTGGAAAACTTCAATTGCTGATGCTTTTTCTCAATTCAAGACACTTGGTGAACCATTAAAACAGTGGTTTGTTGGTGATTTTACCACTCAGATTCAAACAGGTATCAAGGTGGTGGGTGATGTTCTGGCAGGTCTACTAGATACCAGTCTAATGGTATTTAACACAATAAAGGCGGTAGCATTTCCTGTGATTCAGTGGTTCGTGACAGATGGGCTCCCGATGATATCCCAGTTTGCAACTCAATCATATTTGTTATTTCAGAATATGTTTGACAGTGCTAAGTCTATATTTGATATGTTGTGGGGTCAGGGAGTCTCCCCTGGATTGACCGTTGTATCAACGATGATGCTTGATACGCTAACTATTATAAAAGGCTTTTGGGACGACTGGGGAGGAAAAATCTTTGATGGTCTTAATGGTTTGGTAGACTCAATTAAGAGTGTAATGACAAACCTGTGGCAAAACTTTTTACAACCGATATGGCAAAACATCTGTGAAACTATGAGTTGGCTATGGAGCAAGCATTTAAAGGGACTGGTGCAAGAGGTTGCAGACTTTGTCGGAAAGCTTGTTACTGCTGTGCTTGATATTACAAACAAATTTATAACGCCGCTTGTAAACATGCTGATAAAAGTTCTCGGGCCAACTTGGTCAAACATTTTTAACGGTATCGTTAATGTAATAGGTACAGTAGTTGGAACTATTGTTGATGTCATTAAGGGGTTGATAAAATCTCTTGGTGGATTGGTTGATTTTATAGCGGGGGGCTTTACCGGCGATTGGAAAAGGTCTTGGAATGGTATTAAAACATTTTTCGCAGGCATATTCGACAGTATTGTTGGCATTTTCAAGGGGGCCATAAACCTTATTGTTGATGCATTCAACTTCATGATTGGAGCCTTAAATAATATTCAGATAAAAATTCCTGACTGGTCGCCTATAGGTGGGGGCAAATCCTTTGGCATAAATATACCCAAAATACCGAAACTTGCCCACGGCGGTTTGGTATCAGCGCCTACTCTTGCAATGGTCGGAGATAACCGTAATGCTCAAGCAGACCCAGAAGTAGTTAGCCCATTGTCAAAGCTTCAGGGAATGTTAAACGGAGGCAATCAGGAAGTTGTTGCTGCTATAAATGCGCTGGCAGAACTCATAAAAAATCTGCAAACACCTGTAGTTATGAATGTTGGAGAAACAGAGTTCGGCAGGGCTGTAATAAGAACTGCCAATATAGCAAATAGGCAATCAGGTTATACCTTATTCGAGGTTTAAGGGGTGATGGTAAATGCAAATAAAAATTAACGGTGTTGAGATTGCAGCATATCCTACGGAGTTTACTGTCACTCCTCTTGATGTTGATAATGCTGAAACAACTAATAGAGCAGCGGATGCAACTCTGCATAGGGATAGAATAGCAGTAAAACGACAAATTGATATGAGCTTTGGATTAATAGAGTGGCCGGTAATGGCTACTCTATTACAATCTATGAGCAATCCATACTTTGAGGTCCATTATCCAGATCCGATGGAGGGTAGTTATGTGACAAAAACTTTTTACGTTAACAATAGGCCATGTCAGGCTGCGGTAGAACAGAAAGGGAAATTGTACTGGAAAGGCCTTAAATTTACTTTAACTGAGAGGTAGTACTATGTATCAGGTTTCAGATTTATTTAAAAAATATGCAAAAAGTTATGATAGGATTTTGGATGCAAAGGTTCTAATAGATGACTTGGTTCTTACTTCAAGTGATGTTGTTGAATTTACTATTGAGGATGACATTGCTCCATCTAGTGATTTTTTTATTGGCACTGCCACTGCGTCGAAGCTTAATCTATCCTTACGAACAGTGGAGACTATACCTGTAAATGCAAAAATCATCCCGTATATAAGGTTCTTAGGTAATGAAGGTGAATCCGAGTGGTTTAAGTTAGGAGAATACTTCATTGACTCACGAATTATAGAACAGAAGGTCTGGAGACTTACCTGCTTTGACAGGATGCTATACGGCGAGCAAGATTTTATATCAAGTCTAACTTATCCTGCAAGTTATCAGGCCGTTTGGAATGAGTGCTGCGAAATGCTTGGTGTTGAATCATCAGTAGAAATAAACCCGGCATACATATTCCAAGTAGCTCCATCGGGATATAAAATAAGAGAGGTATTAGGCTTTATAGCTTCAGCACATTGCTCATCTGTAAAAATCATGAAAGATGGAACAATGGGGTTAATCAAGTTTGCTAAAAGTAGCCAGACGGTTGAAAAAATAACAGCATCTAACTACATCAAAGCCCCGGTAACAAACCCCGCAAAATCTATTACGAAGATAGTAGTAACGAGCAATAACCAAGGAGATACAAGCCAAATTGAAATCGGGGAAGGTGACGAAAGCAAGACATTAACCATTAATAGCCCATACATAAACCAGCAAATACTTAACGATATGTACACCACTCTGAACGGATTTAGATATGTACCTTACAGTATGGAATGGTTTTGTTGGCCATACCTAGAAGTAGGCGACACAATCGACATAGAACAGTTCCAGACATATACTTGGCTCGAAGCAACAATGCCGTGGCAGGATGCGGATTTTCCGTGGCGTGACCTACCGACATTTAACTCAATCATTATGAAAAACACAATCAGTTACAAAGGTGGCTTAAAAGCTTCATCCTCTGCCTCTGCTGCATCGGCACAGCAGAGTGAGACAAAGTTTAAAGGGCCACTCACAAGACAAGTTGAAGAAATCGGCAAAACAGCCGTAAGAGAAACTAAGAACTACTATGGGGTAACAATCAACAGGGACGTTGGTATAAAGGTTGACAGTACTTCCGGAAGCAGTGCAATATTTAACGGCGATACAATCAGTTTAGGGGCATCAAGTGACAGTGGTATATACTTTGATTACCTAACTGGCAAGTATAGAATAAACGGTACTCTTGAAGCGGTAGACGGGCACTTTGACGGAACTGTATTAGCAGAAAACATCGACACAACGAATGCTAAAATATCTGTAGCTCAGATTGAGAATCTGGAAGTTGGAACAAATGTTACTTTTGGGGAAAATGTGCTAGTAAACTTTGGGCAAATATCTGGTGTGCCTGATTTTACAACAAACTCACAGCTTTATACTACGCTTGGAAAGGATTATGTTGTCACGGGTAAAATTTATGCCACACAGATAAACGGAGATATCGCAAACCTTGCCAGTGGGGTAAATATTGGAAACATTGGAAGTTCAGAGCTAAAGCATATTCGCTTTTATGACGGGAGTAATCAGTATACGGAATTTAACAGTTTTGGCGGAAACCTCGGTATATTTGCCGACAATGATATTGACATATTCAGCTGGAACAATATAAGTATCAATACAGGTATTGGGAAACTAGACATTTCAGGTGATGTAGATATGGGAGGAGACGTCCATTTTAAGGATTGGGTTTATTTTGATGATACTTCTGTAGTATTTGGGCTATCAACTGACAATGCTGGCTCACACAACCACGGTATTGCAGGAGGAACAAGATTAGCCAAAGTTGATTCGAATAATAATGTTATAGGGTATGTAACTTGGGTGGAAAGCGGTGGCCATAGTCATATGGTAGATGTCTACTAATTTATATATTAAATAGCCTGGATATTAATTACCCAGGCTATTTAATTGGTACTATTTACTCTTTGAATTATATATATCTTCGAGTGATAGGTTGACTATTGGCTGAAAGTACTCCTTAAAACCCTCAATATCTATATAACTCTTTGATAATTTAATTGAGAATAAATCTACAGTAGTTACTACCTTTGGGATTACAGACCAATCTTGTTTTTCAATATAGAATTGAGTGGTCTGAGGATAAATACTTTTTGTCTTCAAATAGAAAGAAACTTTTTTGTTAGTTTGATTCTTTTCATATTGCTCATTACAATATTTAACAATTTCAGATATGCGGACACATTCTTCACCATCTACCTGATATATTTTAAACCCATCAATGTTATTGTTTGTTTTTACAACATCATGTGCTGAGTCGCTATCTTTAACTGATGAAGCAATATTGATTTTACTATCAGCAAACTTTACATCAAGTCCGGCAGTTTTAAGGTCTGAAAGTTTCAGGTATGTTGAGCCGTTTATATTGTAGCCCTGTACGTTGGCTTTGGTGTTGTTAATGAAGACTGGATAAGGATTCGGTATTACCTTAAGCTGTACAGCAGCGTAAGTGGTAAAAGATATAGCAATAATTATTCCGGTAATCAAACCGGCAAAAAATTTTTTCATAATTATATGACCTCCTTTGAGAATTTATTACTCATGGGAAATTATTTACCTATTAATTGCATTATATTCCAATTTTGAGTTATTTGTAAACATTTTAAGATTAAACAGAAAGGATGAAGAGACATGGCTACACAGAAAATTTTGGATAGGAACTATAAAATTGAAGAGGGAGGTGTTGTAACAATAGTTGAAACAACTCAAAAACAGCTTAATAAAGCTGAATTGCAAGCACAAAAGATACAACTACTAAATAGGCAGACACAGATATTAAATCAGGTTACAGGGCTGCAGGAACAGTCAAAATCTATAGATGAATCAATCAAAGAAATTGATGAAATGATTGCAAGACTTAACCTTCTTGGCGGAGGTGGTGAACAGGATGGCAATAAACAAGTACTGTAATTTATACGGCGAAAACAAAATAAAGGATGATTACACAAAAATCAATGACGGTTTTGCCGAGGTAGAAATGGATGTTTCCAATGTGCTTAATTCTGAATCGGAACGTGAAACAGCCGAGACACAGAGAGAAGTTAACGAAGTAGCCCGGCAAATAAGGTACTCCAATACTAAACATTACGGAGAGTATAACGCTGATTTTGTGTATCACACCAACAATATTGTGAGCTACCAAGGTAGCTCCTATATGCTTAAAGAAAACCCTGACGGTACCATCATGGAATCTCAGGGTTTTGCTCCACCTACCTATCCGGAAGAAGAAAATGAGTGTTGGAGAATGATCGGAAAGAGAGGTGACAAAGGAGATACCGGGGCAGTACCAAACATAACAGTAGGTACGGTTACAACCTTGCAACCGGGTAAATCGGTTACGGTGACAAGGCAAGCCGGAAGTCCTGATGAAGCGCCTGTCTTTGATTTTGCAATACCAAAAGGGGCAGATGGATTAGGTGCGGGGGATGTGCTTTGGGCCGATATAGACCAAGACCACGACGGGGTAATAGATACCGCAAATACGGCTCTTAATTCGGGTAATGCAGATAAACTCGGGGGACAGTTGCCTGACTACTATGCAAAAGAAACTAGTTTAGAGCAACACATCAATAATAACTCTGATGCTCACGGCTTAGATAATAAGCTGGATAAGTCGGAATTTAATAATTATATCGGAGGTACTTCGCATGTATCTTCTATACTGTACGCATATAAAAACATAGGAGGTGCTTTATAATGCCAGCAAATACAATACCTATTTATCCTATAACCCCTCATGTTTCAAGCGTTAACCTGTTAACTGCAGATACCAATTTCAAAGCCCCTGTTACTAATGGAAAAGTTTTAGTTACCGCCGGAACAAACGGAACTAGGATAGATGCTGTAAAAATAAGAGCTCTTGGTACAAATGTTGCAACTGTACTAAGAATATTCTGGAATGATGGCCTCGGTGTGGATGAAGCAAACTTTTCATTAGTGCATGAAGTTGCTTTAGCTGCAACAACAGTACAAACAGCGAACTTAACAGGAGTGGACACGGTACTATTACCAATCAATTATGCCAACGATGGAAACGGGGTATTACCTCCGGCTTTAAACGCAGGGCAGAAACTTTATGTATCCCTTGGTACAACTGTAGCTTCTGGCTATGCGGTTACATTTATGGGGGGAGATTATTAATGGGTAGAAGTTTTAGTGAAAGTTTTATAAGACCAAAGGGCGAAAAAGCACAAGGCACACCTATCAAGGTTAACTATACTGGTTCTTGCAAAATCGTAACAGAAAGTGCTTCCAGGGGTTATATAGAATGCACTTCCTCGGGTACGCTTTCTTTTGAAGGACGGTTACCTGCTAAAATAGATGTTTTTCTGGTTGGTGCTGGTGGAGGCGGTAGTAGTTCTGGAAACTCTTATGTGGGAGGTGGTGGAGGAGCAAGTGGCTATACAAAGACTTACTATGGAGTAACTCCTACTACCCCTGTTACTATTTACGTTGGTTCTGGAGGAACAGCTGGTTCATCTGGAGGTTCCAGTACATACACAGGGCTAACCTCAGCTGCTGGTGGAAACGGAGCAACAAGTAGTAATGGAGCAAATGGTGGCAGTGCCGGTGGTGGGGGTATGATTTTATCTACTAGTGCTTGGTCCAGTGGTGGTGTGGCTGGTTCTAATGGAGGCAACGGAATTCCGCCTTATTATAATACGGGTTCTTCCGGAGCAGGCTCCAATGGTACCGGACAAGGCACACCTACTACTGACTTTTGGGGTAGGATACATGCTGCTGGAGGGGCAGGAGGAGCAGGAGGAAATACATCAACTGGTGTAGGTGCAGCTGGAGATCCCGGAACATCATCTTTTACAGCTGGGTCTGGAAGTGCTGGCCAAATGGGTAGTGTAGGAGTCATGGGATGTTCTGGAGGTAATGGTGGTGGCGGCTACGGCGGAGGTGGAGGAGGTGGTGGTTATGGAAGTAGTACTAGAGGAACTGGGGGAACCGGTGGATCTGGTATAGTAATTGTTAGATGGGGATACCCAACATAATTCAAAGGAGGTTTTACCGTGGAAGCTTTAAGATGTGCTGTACTAGCACAAGATGGAACTACAGTTGAAAACATTGTAATAGCAGACCAGAGCTTTGCCTATTCAAACGGGCTTATCGTTTGTGGTGCTATACCGGTTGGTATAGGAGATACCTATAGAGATGGCTATTTTTATAGAGCTGGTGTCAAACTGGAGGCCGAACAAACAGCGATAGAACAATTACAGGCTGAGAATGCAGAATTAAGAGATAAGATTGAAAAGGTGTCAAATGCGGTTGAATGTTTGTTAAATATGCAGGGTACAACATAATTATCACTCATCTAAATAATGAAAGAAGGGTTGTTTATGGCAGGAGAGTGCGGCTATAGGTGTATCAACGAAGAGCGTATCCGAACCCTCGAACAAAATCACTCCGAGACAAAAGTATATGTCAAGGAAATAAAAGAGGATTTAACCGAGATAAAGGCAGATATTAAAAAAAGAAACGAGAGCGACAACAAAGCTTGGTCGCCAATTATGTTAGAACTTATAAAAGCCCTTACTACAGCAATAACCGTTATCGGTGCTATAGTAGGGGCTTTAAAATTTACGGGGAAGTGAGGTCTGCTAAATGGCAAGTGTAAAGTTTAAATACCAGGATGAAACTGCAGTTTATTCAAAGTTGGTTAATGCAGTAAATACCTTATGTGTGGTAAAAGGTAAGGACTGTTTATGCACATCGGGATACAGGAGTCCTGCAAAACAAAAGATTATTAATGCTCAATCCTTGCAATGCCATAAAGGAGCATACCAAAAACAAGATGGGTCAGTTTGGACAGATGATGGCAAGTGTTGGGCGGCGGCTTACGGCAAATCAAATCATTGTTATTGCATAGCCATGGATATAACAGATAGTTGGTTTCAGGCTCTTACTAACACTGAATTAAGAAAGTATGGGCTTGTTAAACCAATGAGCTATGAGCCATGGCATGTGCAGCTGCTGGAACACAACGGAATAAGCCAGAAACAAAAGGAAGCAATCAGGGAAAGTGTACTTAAGGGAAAGGTCGATGGTGATATGAAAATACAAGAATTTCAATCTATGACAGGGTTGAGCCCAGACGGAGTGGCAGGCCCTAAAACAAAAGAAAAGGCAAGGGAAATACTGCAGTGCTGCCAGAGTATCCTCGGGAATGAATACAGCACGGCAGAAGAGGTTATCAAGGATACTCAGACAAAGCCGGAAGATTGGTTGCCAATGCTCGAAACAAAGAAATATTTTCGGGCATTTATTATGAATATTGTGAAAAAGATGGGAGGAACGAAATAATGAAAGATAAAATTGCAAAACTGATAGATGTAAAAACAATAGTAACTTTTGCCCTGGTCGGTGCAATGATAGGATTTACAGCAACGGGCAAAATCGACCCTGAAAAGCTTGCATCAATGGCAACCATGGCTGTAAGCTTTTTCTTTGCAGTTAAATTAAATAAGGCTTAAATGTGACGAAGCCCTCAAGGAGAAATCCTTGGGGGCTTATTTTTTTTTACACAAAGGTACAATAATAATCAGATTTGTAGCATATTATTGCAAATAAATCAAATTAATGGTAAATTTTACATATAAAAACTCTAGGAGGGACATTAAATGGCAAATGAAAAGGTTAAAAAGTCAGTTTTTAAGAGATGGTGGTTTTGGGTTATTATAGTTATTATTGGCGTGGTTGTGGCTGTAAATCAAGGAAATGATGATAAAACAGCGTCAACGAACGCTAATTCGACTTCAAGTGTGGCAACCGTGACAAAAGAAAAGCCAATAGTGGTCAAAGCGGAAGATCTCGCAGCAACATTTGACGAGAATGAAATTAAAGGGAATAAGCTATATAAAGATAAATTAGCTGAAATTACTGGTACTGTAAGTGATATCGGAGAATCATTAGGGCAAACCTATGTAGTATTATCTAGTGGAAAAGATTTTTCAATAACAAATGTACAATGTTTCTTTAAGGATGATAACGAGATTTCAAAAGTAGCTGAAATTAAAAAAGGTACTAAAGTTACTATAATAGGCAAAATTGATGGAAAGTCCTTAAATGTTGCGGTTAATGATTGTAAAATAAAATAAGCACACAAAAGGTAAGTTTAATCACGTGTAGTCATACTTACTTGAAAAACCAAATAAAATCGTAGGTAAACAATGTTGTGTACTCCCGCAACCACACAAAGCCGCTTGAAATCAACATTTCAGGCGGCTTTAATTTTATGCACTGGTTTGCCATTCCACTTGGTGAACAATCTGTCGCTGGGTATCCATAAATCCCCGGCCTTCAATCTCTGTCGGTTCTGCCATGCTTTATATGCCATAGCTGATAGCTCCTCTCCTTAAATTTGGGCATAAAAATAGAGCAGTTTAACGTCCACTCAGGACGAGATTGGTGGATAATATTATATTGATCCGAACGGCTTGAATCGAGAATATAGCATTTAGTACAGGTGCTCAAGGCAAAATATATCTGAAAATTTAGCTCTATATGAATTTACATAAAATACCATATTATTAAAGAACTATGGTAGAATGAAATATCACAAAATCTAAAATTCTTTTCTTAATAAACGAACTAAATGCCGTTCTGAATTATCTAATTGTCAGAGCTCAAAAAATTATCGGTCGATAAGGATAAGAACTTCATAATGTACATGAAAAGGAATAGTAACAGTGAACAAAAATGATTTTATCGAACAAGTGATGGCAGCGGAGAAAACTCTGTATCACATTTCCAAGTCAATTCTGAAAAATGACTGTGACTGCGCAGACGCTGTTTCGGAAACTATTGTTACGGCATACAGCAAGCTTGACAGTCTGAGGGATGAACGATTCTTCAAGACATGGCTGTGCAGAATATTGATTAACGAATGTTACCGGATTTGCCGGGCTAACAAAAAAGTGGTGCCGCTTGAAGACTATATGGCAGCACAACCCTCATCGGAACAGCAAAATGCTCTGGGTTTGTTTGATGCCATCATGGAACTACAAACAGAACTTCGAGTAGTTATTGTTCTTCATTATATCGAAGGGTTCAAGACGATAGAAGTGGCCAAAATTTTAAAAATACCGGAGGGTACAGTAAAAAGTAGGTTGTCACGCGCAAGATCAAAATTAAATTCAGTCTTTGGAGAAAAGGAGGCCCTGACCCATGAACAATAACGATTGGAATAAAGTTTTTCCTGAGGTTCCTCAGAATTTTCATGAAGCAGTACAGCGTACATTAGACACTCAGATAATAAATAAGGTTGGGAGGAGAAAGGGTATGAAGAAAAAATTTGTCATTGTTCTTGCAGCCGCTATCGCAGCACTTAGCGTGACTACCGCAGCCGCATACGTTTTCCATTGGAACGAGAAGTTGGTTGACCGATTCAAGGTGAATGAAGATCAGCAAAACCGGCTTGCTAATGATGGTGCCGTGGCTGATGTAAATCAGACTGTCACAAAAAATGGCGTGACAATCTCCGCTATACAGACATTGGGCGACAAAAATGGCATCTATATATTGTTCAACATTAAAGCGCCGGAGGGCATTACACTTACCAAAGACGGAAGTGGCATTGGTATGAATGTCAACATTGAGGGAGTTCCCAATGTAAGCTACAGCTCCCAGTGGGTGTTGGACAGCGAAAAAGTAGGCTCTTCCTCCAAAGGGAGAGGCGAGTGCTATTATGAGCTGTGGCTAAATAATAACGCAGGTGGGAACTGGAATGGTAAGGACATTACAGTGGAGTTCGCCAATCTCCGTGATTTGAACAAAGGACCAGATAACAACGTTACCGTGCCGGGTAAATGGGAGCTATCTTGGAAGCTTTCCTATGCAGACCAGATGAAGAGCGTTGATATCAATAAGGCATATACGGTAAATGGAAAGGAGATTGTTGTAAAATCCGTTGAATTCTCTCCGCTGTCCATGACTTTTAATCTCGGCGGAAACGGCCTTGGGCAGCTTGTCGCCAATTCAGACTTGAATGAGGCCGGTGGACTGTGCTCTGTTTCCCTGATGAAGAGGGACGGAAGCACAATTGATGAGGGGGCAAGAGGTGAATCCTATTCCGGTAATACTTATACACAGGACATTCGCTTTGGTAGAGTTCATGATTTAGACCAGATTACCGGTTTTGTCCTGACATTCTATCATGAAGCAAAGGACAACAGCTTGACTATTCCGCTGTCGTAAAAATCAGCATATCCGACAGAACTGCACTCTTTGTCAGCGGTGAACTGAATATAGGCACTAAGCTAGCAAAAGTACTGCATATTCGATAAAGAGTATGCAGTATTTTTATCTCGCAATATGCAAGCTTGTGCATAATTCTTTAATATTACAATTTGTATTCTATGATAAGTTATAATTCTAAAAAACCGTATCTTACAATATGCCAATGTATCTATATATAATATTCCTACGAATTCCTAAGCTTGAACAGACTAATATTGAAGTATATTATTAAGACGAATGAGAAGTCAGAGTAGGGGTTATCATTTTTTTGTCATGAAGAAAGCCCTATGAAGTATTGTTAAATAATTAACAGGTAAAAAATATTCAAGAGTACATAAATTAATAGTTTATCAGGACATTTTTGTCCGTTAAAGAGTGGGGTAGTCCTAAAGAGCGAACTGAGAGTAGTAATTTGGACAAGAGTGTTAAATTTTTATCAATAAACGTTTAAATTTTATTTAATTGAGTAATCAAAGGAGGTAACCCAAATACACATTGGGTAGCAAATTTCACTAATATTTTGTGGCCGTTATACGGCTCATGGAGGCTAATATGATCTATAGTTATTATCCAGGATGTACATTAAAGAATAAAGCCAAAGTTCTTGACAAGTATGCCAGAATTTCAGCCCAAGAGTTGGGGTTTGAGTTGGAAGAAATAGAAGACTGGCAATGCTGTGGCGCTGTGTATCCACAAGCAACAGACGAGATTGCTACAAAGCTAGCCTCTGTTCGTGCACTAAATAGTGCTAAAGAAAAAGGGCAGGATTTGGTAACGCTCTGTTCAGCCTGTCACCATGTTATAAAGCGTGTAAATGATGATATGAGGCAAAAGGAGGATATTCGAACAAGGGCTAACAATTATCTTCAATTTAAAGAGCCCTATATTGGGGAAACACAAGTGTTTCATTTTCTTGAAGTACTACGGGATAAAGTTGGATTTGACACTCTAAAAGAAAAAGTAAAGAATCCACTAACCGGAAGAAAGATTGGTGCATATTATGGCTGTATGCTTCTTAGGCCAAGCAGTGTAATTCAATTTGATGATGCTGAAAATCCAACAATCATCGAAGACTTTATTCGTGCTCTTGGTGCAGAAGCAATTATTTATCCATATAGAAATGAATGCTGTGGTGGATATATTTCATTAAAAGAAAAAGAATTAGCAGGAACAATGGTAGATAGAATTATGGATTCCGCAACATATAAAGGTGCAGAAGAGATTATAACCGCTTGTCCTCTATGTTTATATAATCTGAATAATAGTGGTGAAGCGAATAAGCTCCAAGTACATTATTTTACTGAATTACTAGCAGAGGCATTAGGCTTAAAGGATGAATAAGGGGGTGTGTAAAGTGCAGAAAGCAAATAAGGAACAAGCACAACTGATAAAAGAGATCAGCAATGTAGATACAACAAAATGTATGAAGTGTGGAAAATGCTCTGCCTCATGTCCCTCTTACGAAGAAATGGATATCAGGCCACATCAGTTTGTATCATATGTACAAAACAACATAGTAAATGAATTAATGGAAGCGACAAGCCTTTGGAAATGTCTTTCCTGTTTTGCTTGTGTTGAACGTTGTCCAAGAGATGTAAAGCCGGCAAGGCTGATTGAAGCAGTTCGATTAATGGTTATTCGTCAAAAAGGACAGAATTATCTGTTCCCCAATGAGATACCAGAACTCTTGGATGAAGAGGTTCCACAGCAGTTATTGGCAAGTGCGTTTCGTAAGTATAGTAAGTAAAAAAAGGTTTGGAGGTGAATTAATTGCAAAGAATAGGAGTTTTTGTTTGTCATTGTGGGACAAATATAGCAGCAACTGTAGATGTTGAAAAAGTTGTAGAGTTGGCTAAAAAAGAACAAGGTGTGGTACATGCCGAAGAATATCAATATATGTGTTCAGAAGCAGGTCAGAGTAAGATACGCGAAGCAATTAAAGAAAAGCAGCTGACGGGAGTAGTAGTTTGTGCGTGTTCCCCGCGTATGCATGAGAATACATTTAGAAAAGCGGCTGAAAAAGCTGGCTTAAATCCTTTTTTAGTTGAAATAGCCAATATCCGTGAGCATTGTTCATGGATTCATAAAGATAGAGAAGAAGCAACACAAAAAGCAGTTATTCTTGCAAGAGCAGCAATTGCAAAAGTAAATTTAAATACGCCACTTCAGGCAGGCGAAAGTAAAGTTGTAAAAAGAGCGCTAGTTATCGGTGGTGGAATTGCTGGTATTCAGACGGCAATTGATATCGCAGAGGCCGGATATGAAGTAGATATTGTTGAGAAAACTCCAAGTATTGGTGGGAGAATGTCCCAATTGGATAAAACATTCCCAACCCTAGACTGTTCTGCCTGTATACTGACACCAAAGATGGTAGAAGCAGCATCCCATGATAAGATTACCATATATACTTACAGCGAAGTAGAGAAGGTAGCAGGCTTTGTAGGAGATTTCTTTGTAGATATACGTAAGAAAGCTCGCAGCGTTGACATGAGTAAATGTACCGGATGTGGAGTTTGTATAGAAAAATGCCCTTCTAAAAAAGGAAAGAGCGAATTTAATAGAGGTTTGAGCAACCGAAGTGCTATATACACACCATTCGCTCAAGCAATCCCTAATGTGCCAGTTATTGACAGGGAACAATGTACTAAATTCAAGACTGGTAAATGCGGAGTATGTGCAAAGGTTTGTGCGGCAGGAGCCATTGATTTCGATCAAAAAGATGTGATCATTACAGGAAATTATGGAGCTATAGTAGTTGCAACAGGTTTTGATACCATCAACTTAGATAAGTTTGACGAGTATTCATATAACCAAAGTCCAGACGTTATTACATCTTTAGAATTTGAGCGTCTGACAAATGCAGCAGGTCCTACAAAAGGTAAATTAGTTCGTCTTTCGAATCATAAAAAGCCAAAGTCCGTAGCCTTTATTCAGTGTGTTGGTTCTCGTGATGTAACCTGTAGAGGAAAGAGCTATTGTTCAAAGATTTGCTGTATGTATACTGCAAAGCATGCAATGCTTATAAAAGATAAGTATCCTGATATTGATGTACATGTATTTTACATTGATGTACGTACCCCAGGTAAGAATTTTGATGAATTCTACAGAAGAGCAGTAGAAGAATACGGAGTGAATTATATCAAGGGTCAGGTAGGTAAGGTGGCAGAAGTAGATGGTCACTTGCTGGTACAGGCTGTTGATATGCTAGATAATAAGAGAATTATGCTCAATGTTGATATGGTAGTCCTTGCAACTGCTATTGAACCTGAACCTTCAGTTAGAGGACTGGCTACAATGCTTACTGCCAGTATAGATACCAATAATTTCTTGACAGAGGCTCATCCAAAATTAAGACCAGTTGAGTCACCAACAGCAGGCGTATTTTTGTCAGGAGTATGTCAAGGACCAAAGGATATCCCAGAAACTGTAGCACAGGCTGGAGCGGCAGCTGTTAAAGCAATAGGGCTATTGGCTAAAGATAAGTTAGTAACAAATCCATGTGTAGCAAAAGCTAGTGAGCTTTTCTGTAATGGTTGCTCAAATTGTGAACACGTATGTCCATATGGGGCTATATCCTATCAGGATAAAGAGGTTAACGATCATGGTGTACGAGAAACAAGAAGAGTAGCATTTGTAAATAGTGCCCTTTGTCAGGGGTGTGGAGCATGTACCGTTGTATGTCCTTCTGGAGCAATGGATCTTCAAGGCTTCTCAAACCGACAAATTCTTGCGGAGGTAGATGCAATATGCAGATAGATAATAAAGAATTCAAGCCCAAAATAGTTGCATTTTGCTGCAACTGGTGCAGTTATGCAGGTGCAGACCTTGCAGGAACAAGCCGACTTTCTTACCCTGCTGATGTAAAGATTATAAAAGTACCTTGCTCTTGCCGTGTGAATCCTATGTTCATGATGAGAGCGTTTGAAAAAGGTGCAGATGGAGTTATTCTATGTGGATGTCACCCAGGGGACTGTCACTACAGTACCGGTAACTACTACACAAGAAGAAGAATGACACTGCTATTCTCAATGCTCGATTATTTGGGAGTAGAAAATGGACGTACTCGAGTTGAATGGGTATCAGCAGCAGAAGGTGTTAAATTCTCCACAGTTATGAACGAATTTGTAGAAAAGATTCATTCATTAGGTGAAAATGTGAGATTGGGGGATTTACGATGCAAAGAATGATAGAACGAGCGAAAGAACTTCTCACTAATGGCAATGTGACTCGGGTTCTGGGATGGAAGAATGGCGATTTGGCGTACAATCCTGAACCGGCATATTTTAATAGCGCTGACGAATTGGCTTTCTTTACATATAACGGTTTTTGCGGGGCAAACCTGAGTAAGTATATGATAGAAGCCAGTAAGCTAGATGGAAAGACACTAGTGTTCTTAAAACCATGTGATACCTATAGCTTTAATCAATTAATAAAAGAGCACAGAGTTAACAGAGAGAAAACCTACATCGTTGGTATTGGTTGCTCTGGAAACTATAGTGTTGAAAAGATAAATAAAGCCGGTATAAAGGGTATAGAAAGTATTGAAATAGATGGTGGAAACCTAAAAGTACAGACAATCTATGGTCAGAAGACTATCGCGATTAAGGATGCACTTATGGAGAGATGTACTGTCTGTAAGGGCAAAGACCACAAGATATTTGATGAATTAATAGAAATGAATGTCGCAGGTCAAAACGAAGCTACTAACCGTTTTGATATGGTAGAAAAGCTGGAGGCTATGACCCCGGAAGAGCGCTTCACATTCTGGCAGGGTGAGTTGTCAAAGTGCATTAGGTGTAATGCTTGTAGAAATGTATGTCCGGCTTGTAGCTGTAAGAAATGTGTATTTGATAGTAATAACTTTGATTCTGCACAGAAGTCTAATGTTGATAGCTTTGAAGAAAAGATGTTTCACATAATACGTGCATTCCACGTAACCGGTCGTTGCACAGATTGTGGTGAATGTAGCAGAGTGTGTCCACAAGGCATACCACTGCACTTACTGAACAGAAAGTTTATCAAGGATATTAATGAGTTTTATGGAGAATTTCAGGCGGGTGAAGATGCGGAAAGCAAAGGACCTTTGACTAGCTTTACACTTGATGATGTAGAACCTAGTATTGTTGGAGAAAGGAGATAGGGTATGTATAAGATAGCGAAAAATCAATTGCAAACGTTATTTACTGTCATTGCAAATACTAAGAATGTATATTTGCCAGTAAAAAAGTCTAACCAGGTAAATTATGGACTTTGGTTACAGGATGCAGAAGTGGATTTGGATACCTTAAAGACCGTTAAATCTCCAAAAGACTTCTTTTTCCCACAAAGCGAAACCCTATATAACTGCCATAAGGAAGACGGAAAGATAGTAATCAATCCAACTGAATTAACAAATCAACCTTTTGTAGTTTTTGGAGTGAAAGCATGTGATATTAAAGCAATAGAAATACTTGATAAGGTATTTTTAAGTGAACCCATAGATACCTATTATGCAGCTCGCAGAGAGCATGGAATAGTAGTGTCTATGGCATGTCATGAACCCGATGAAACCTGTTTCTGCAATGTGTTTGGTGCAGATGCAAGTACTCCTGCAGGAGATGTTGTGGTATGGCAGGTTGAAGATTCGATGTACTGGAAGGCACTTACCGAGAAGGGTGAGTCACTTACAAAAGAAGTTATTAGTCTTTTAGAAAAAGTATCAGATACATCACCGGTAGAAAAAGAACAAGCTGCCATTAAGGAAATCATTGAAAAACTACCATATAGCCATTTGGATATGAGCAAATTCACTCCAGATGCGTTGGACGAAATGTTTAATTCTCCAAAGTGGGAACAGCTATTTAAGGCTTGTCTGGCATGTGGTACCTGCACTTTTGTATGTCCTACCTGCCAATGCTATGACATTAAAGATTATAATACCGGAAAAGGTGTGCAAAGATTCCGCTGCTGGGATTCGTGCATGTACTCTGATTTTACAATGATGGCCCATGGGAATCCCCGTACCAGCCAGTTGCAGAGGTTCCGTCAACGCTTTATGCACAAGTTGATATACTTTCCTGCAAATAACGATGGTATATACTCCTGTGTTGGTTGTGGGCGTTGCGTAAGCAAGTGTCCAGCATCACAAAATATTGTTAAGGTTATAAAAAGTTTGGGGGGTGAAAGGTAATGTGTAATTGTGGAGGAAATCACAAACCAGATTCGTTGATTCCACTAATTGGTGTAGTTACTGATATTCGAACTGAAACTCCAGATGTTAAGACCTTCCGAGTTGTGAATAGAGAAGGTAAAAAGTTATTTGAGCATTTACCCGGTCAGTGTGCTATGGTTTCTGTTCCAGGCGTAGGAGAGGCTATGTTTTCCATTACTTCTTCACCGACTAATAAAGAGTTTCAGGAATTTAGCGTTAAACGCTGCGGAACATTAACAGATTATCTCCACGCTATGGAGGTTGGAGAGGAAATAACAGTTCGTGGACCATATGGAAATGCATTTCCTGTTGAAACTGCATTAAAAGGTGAAAATCTTCTTTTCATCGCAGGTGGAATAGGTCTCGCACCTCTCAGGTCAGTCATTAATTATGTAATAGATAATAGAGAGAACTATGGAAGTGTTGACATTTTATATGGATCACGTTCAGCAGATGACCTGGTTCAGTTAAAAGAGATACAAGAGGTTTGGTGCAAAACAGAAGGTGTAAATGTTCACTTAACGATAGATAGAGAGCAAGAGGGGTGGAATGGCCATGTCGGATTTGTACCCAGCTATCTGAAAGAACTGGAACTAACTACAGATAAGACTGTTTTGGTTTGCGGACCACCGATAATGATTAAATTTGTTTTAGCTGCACTGGAAGAAATGGGCTTCAATAAAACACAGGTTTATACAACCTTGGAACTAAGAATGAAATGTGGTGTGGGAAAATGCGGGCGCTGTAATATCGGATCAAAATATGTATGCAAAGATGGGCCGGTATTTAGATGCGATGAAATTGATGAGCTGCCACCGGAATATTAAATTAGTGCAATGTGTTATGGAGCAATTTAAAAAGTTCCAATGAATATATATTAGGAGGAAAAAGAAGATGCAGGAAATGGTCAACGTATTTTTATATGGCAAAAAGTACACAGTGCCAGCAGACCTCACCATCATGACAGCTATGGAATATGCAGGCTATAGACTTGTAAGAGGATGTGGATGTCGTCATGGGTTTTGCGGTGCATGTGCAACAATTTATAGAATAAAAGGAAATAATGAAATAAAGACTTGTCTGGCTTGTCAGACACAGGTAGTGGATGGTATGTATGTGGCTAGTCTCCCATTCTTTCCGACAGATAAGAGAAACTATAATATAGAAGAAATAAGACCGGAACAAAAGATTATGATGGAGTTATATCCTGAGTTATACAGTTGTATAGGCTGTAACGCTTGTACAAAGGGATGTTCTCAGAGCATAAATGTAATGCAATATATTGCTTACGCTCAAAGAGGTGAGTTTGAAAAATGTGCAGAGGAGTCCTTTGACTGCGTAAACTGTGGTATATGTACTTCCAGATGTCCAGCTGGTATTTCACATCCAATGGTAGGGCTACTGGCACGCAGACTGACAGGAAAATACATTGCACCAAAAACCGAGCATCTCAAAAACCGTGTGGAAGATATCAATAAAGGTGCATTTGATGACCTGATTGCCAAGATTATGGAAAAACCAATTGAAGAAATGAAAGAACTATATAACAAAAGAGATATTGAGGCATAGGAGGGGAAAAGTATGTTTACAGCAGAAATGTTGGAGTCTATAAAGAAAGTAGAAGCAACTAGAGCAGAAAGAATGGGTTCTGAGCCAAGAAGAATGACCGCTGAAGAAAAAGATACTCTTCTTCGCCAATATCATCCGGACTTCAGAGAAGATGGATTTTCAATTATCCAAATTGGACCCAACAAGGGTGAAAAGGCACCAGTAGAGCTTGGTACATTACTCCACTCCAATAGTAGAATCAAGGATGAAAATATTGATCTGACAAAAATAGATTATGATGTGGATGTATTGGTTATCGGTGGCGGTGGTGCCGGTTCATCAGCAGCTATTGAAGCTAATGAGAGCGGAGCAAATGTTATGATAGTCACAAAGCTTCGTATTGGTGATGCCAACACTATGATGGCCGAAGGTGGAATTCAGGCTGCAGACAAAGAAAATGACTCTCCACAGCAGCATTATTTGGACGCTTTTGGAGGCGGCCACTTTGCAGCTAGACCAGAACTATTAAAGAGACTGGTTATGGAAGCTCCGGACGCTATTGCTTGGCTCAATAATCTGGGGGTAATGTTTGATAAACATAAAGATGGAACAATGGTTACTACCCATGGAGGTGGTACTTCCAGAAAGAGAATGCATGCTTGTAAGGACTATTCTGGGGCGGAAATCATGCGAGTTCTTCGTGATGAAGTAATTAACCGAGGTATTCCTGTAGTAGATTTTACAGCAGCGGTTGAATTGATTTTGGATAAGGATGGTCAGGCTGCAGGTGCTGTACTTCAGAATATGGAGACAGGAGAGTATTTAGTGGCAAAAGCCAAGACCGTTATTATAGCAACTGGAGGAGCCGGAAGACTTCATTATCAAAACTTTCCTACCTCGAACCACTATGGAGCAACGGCTGATGGCTTAGTAATGGGATACCGTGCAGGAGCGCCTCTTTTATATCAGGATACTATTCAATACCATCCAACAGGAGTTGCTTATCCTATACAGATTTTCGGAGCTTTAGTAACAGAAAAAGTACGTTCATTAGGTGCTATGCTTGTTAATATAGATGGAGAAGCATTTATGCATCCATTGGAAACTCGTGATGTTTCAGCGGCTTCAATTATCCGTGAGTGCAGTGACAAGGGAAAAGGCGTTCCTACACCGACAGATGGTATGGGCGTATGGCTGGATACACCAATGATTGAGATGATTCATGGGGAAGGTACTATTGAAAAGCGTATACCTGCTATGCTTCGTATGTATCTTAACTATAACATTGATATGAGAAAAAACCCTATTTTAATATATCCTACTCTCCATTACCAAAATGGCGGTCTTGAAATAAACGGAGACGGTTTTACAAAGGCAATTGATAATCTATTAGTTGCGGGTGAAGCAGTTGGAGGAATCCATGGAAGAAACCGCCTAATGGGGAATTCATTGCTAGACATCATTGTATTCGGAAGAAATGCAGGAAAAGCGGCAGCTAAAAAGAGCAAGGATGTTTCTTTGGGTGAGCTTTCACTAGAACATTTAAATAGCTATGCAAAGGAATTGGAAGCTGCGGGGATTGAAACAGGTACTGTATCACCAAAGCTACTTCCAAAGTATACCAGATAAATTTTTAGGGCGGAGCTACTTATATCACTACAACCAACTACTACATGAAATATTTTACAGTTCATACAAAAACCTATAATTAAGGAAGGAAACTAAAAATGCGCGAAATATCTACAGAGCAAATTATAGATGTTGTTAAACGTTTGTGTATTGAAGCAAATCAAAAACTACCTAGTGATATAAAAGCATGTATTAAGAAGTGCAGAGAGAGCGAAGATGGTGAAATTGCACAGGACATTCTGGACAAAATTATTACTAACTATGAAATTGCAGAGTCAGAAAATGTGCCTATTTGCCAAGATACTGGAATGGCATGTGTTTTCATGGAAATTGGTCAGGATGTACATATCACAGGTCAAAATCTTGCAGATGCTGTGAATGAAGGGGTACGCCAAGGCTATGCTGAAGGCTATCTGCGAAAATCAGTAGTAAAAGATCCTGTAAGACGCGGTAACACAGGGGACAATACGCCTGCTATACTATATACAGAAATAGTTAATGGTGATCAGATTAAGATTACAGTTGGGCCTAAGGGCTTTGGTAGTGAAAATATGAGCGCTATCCGTATGTTTAAGCCATCAGCAGGAATTCAAGGAATTAAAGATTTCATTCTTGAAACGGTAGAAAATGCAGGTCCAAATCCATGCCCTCCTATGGTAGTGGGCGTTGGAATAGGTGGAACTTTTGACAAAGCAGCATTATTAGCAAAGAAGGCTTTGATGAGAAACGTAGATATTCCAAATGACGACCCATATTATGCGGAACTGGAAGTTGAAATGCTAGATAAAATCAATAAGCTAGGGATTGGCCCACAGGGCTTTGGTGGAAAAACCACAGCTTTAGCAGTAATGGTAGAAACAATGCCAACCCATATTGCCGGTATGCCATGTGCAATTAATATTAATTGTCATGTTACACGACATAAAACGGAGGTGATCTGATATGGAACGTAAAATTCAACTCCCATTAACAGAAGAGCTTGCTAAAACCTTGCATGCGGGTGATACAGTTTATTTGACTGGTGAAATATATACCTCCAGGGATGCCGGACATAAGAGAATGTGTGAAGCTCTTGCTAGGGGCCAGGATTTGCCATTTGATCCGAAAGATGCTACATTATATTATGTTGGTCCAACTCCTGCGAAGCCAGGTCAAATAATAGGTTCCGCCGGACCAACAACTAGTGGACGTATGGATGCATATGCACCAACCATGATGTCAGTGGGGGCTAGAGGAATGATTGGAAAAGGTGCCAGACTGCCAGAAGTAGTGGATGCTATGAAAAAGTACAGTGGAATTTATTTTGGAGCCATTGGTGGGGCAGGTGCATTACTTGCTAAATGTATCAAAAGCTCAGAACTGATTGCATATGAAGACTTAGGCCCAGAAGCGTTGAGAAAACTCTATGTGGAAGAAATGCCTTTGGTTGTAATTATCGACAGTGAAGGGAAAAACCTGTACGAAGAAGGGCGAAAAGCCTACCTTGGTTACAAAAGCTCCCAAAAGTGAGAAAATTTTGTTTGTAAAACTTTATAAATTAAAAGGGGAATAAAAAATGCAATTGTTAGCTGAAGTATTAGAAACTATGATGATTATAGGTTTTGGGGTGTCATGGCCGCTGTCAATTATGCGCTCATATAAAGCACGCTCAACAAAAGGAAAGAGTGTTTTGTTTTTATTCTGTATTGCATTTGGATACGTTTGCGGTATAGTTTCAAAGCTATTGTCACACAATTTGAACCTAGCTTTCTGGTTCTACATTCCCAATATCATTATGGTTAGTACAGATATTTGTTTATATTTTAGAAATAAGAAGATTGAGGCCGGTGCCATTAAGTAACTATATAAAATTTTTGTTATGAATAAAAATCTTCCAAGGTTTTAACTTTGGAAGATTTTTTATAAACATCCATATTGATGGCTTTGAATAAAACCATGCAGGGTTGCGTCCACTGAGATAAAATTATAGGAGTTTACAAAAAGTTCATTATTTATATATTATTTATTAATATTGTGCTGTTAATATAAGTACATAAACTTTTTTTTCATTTTGTTTTTTCCTCTTATTAAATTTTTTATTAAAGCTCCGTTTTTACAAACGGGGCTTTATTTATGTGCTGAAGGATCCGGAACTTCCAAATACTCTTTTTAGTGGCATAGTAAACATTATTATAGGTGTGGCCTTGCTGTTAATATTTGACATATTTTTATATAAATGTTATATTTATACACACAATAGGGGAATAAGTTATTTTTAAGAGGCCTAGCAATTTTACTTTGCGGTCTGAATATTCTTACTGTGTTGCTGCTCACGATGTTAAAAACTTCGATTTTTATATTTCGGAACTCAATTATGCTGAGACTCCGGCATCTGTGAAGGCTCATACAGATGCTCCAGCAGTAATAAATACCAGAGAAAGCGACGGGGGCTATGTTGAGTACTGAAAAAATTTGGACACAGTTTTACGCAATTCAGCACATGAAAATAGAGGTGTTGCTAGGGATTATGCAAGTAACACAAGGGAATTATTTAACTGGGATGGACAACAGCAAGCCGGCTACCCTTACATGCTCTTGTATTGATTGCCGGATACAGTAGTAGTTCCCCATCTTACCGTGCATATGGTACATATGCAGCAGATGATTATTAAAAGCTTTTAACATTATAAAAAAGAGGGTAGAACAATGCTTATCTGTAGCCACAATTCTGAGGATATAAATATCTTATGAGACTATGTCTATGAAATGGATAAGGGCAAAATAACTCAACTTCAATAATGGGGAAGGGCACAAAGTGGCTACATATATATGCATTTTATCTATCTTTTTGATACTACTGTTTATTATATTTTTTATCAGAGCCGATATAATGGGAAAAATAAACTTCCGTTTTTGGTACTGGCCATAAGTTTCTTTGTTGTACTCGCTGTGGCATCCGCTATAAACGAACAGGCCGTTGAGACAAAGCTCAAAGAAATAACCCAAAAGGATGAAGAAGTTCAAACTCGAAATAGGGAATTAAGTAATTATGATAAAAGACGAAATAAGTTTGAGATGAATATTATTGCTTCATCAAAATGGAATAGGTGAAGTACAGGGGATTTTTACAGGGATATCAAAAACAAAGGATAAGGACTTGTTTGTTTTTGTAGGTAGATAAGATGTAGCTGTTTTGTATAATAGAATTAAAAGTGAGGATGTGGATAATAAATGTATAGTCAAAGAGTTTTAAGTAAAGTAAAAATTATATTTCTAATACTCATATCAATATTAATTTTTTCAGGGTGTAGCTCCCAAGAGAGTGAAAATTCACAGTTTAATGGAAGGCAGCAGAAAAATGCAGCTGGTGTAACTAACAGACGTATAAAGTCCCTTGAAGACAAATTAAAAAATGCTAAACCATTTACAGAAGATGAATCCATGAATATAACTGAAGAAAAGTTCAAGAAACAGCTCAAGCTTCTTAGAAGTGAAAAATGGAATTTAACTGAAAATGATATTGTTAAAAATGGTAATATAGAAAGACTAGTTGGTATATTGAATAAGTTTAAGGATCCTGAACTTCCAAGATATACTGTTCTAAAACCCAAGGTAAAAGATATTTTAAAATATATGGATAAATATTATGGCGAAAAAATTCATTTTACTGGTAAAATACTTAAAATTTCTAAAAATGAGAAAGAAGAGTCAATAGATAAAATGTTCGACGGTGAAAAATTTGCTGAAGTATATCTTGGAATAGAAGACGATATAGTTAAGCTATACACATATAGAAATTTCGGTATTTTAAACCAATTTAAGGAGGGAGACAAAATAGAATTCTCGGGCTGGCCGGTAGGAACATCAGAAAATATGCTTGTATTGGTGAATAGAGGTATATTTTAGGGTTGTGGTGCAAAAATAAATTTTGTAATAATATTACATTAAAATAAAAAGTAAAGACTGTTATTTGTATCAAGCCATAACCAACAACCGCCAGGTATTGAGCTACAGAGGTTAAATTTATAAACAAGATAATGGGTGTAATAGCTTAAAAGAATAGCTTTCTGGTTATTTAAATCAGAGCCATCCTATTTAAGATTGTATTTTTCAATGGCATAATCTTTTAACATGTATTTTTTAATCTTTCCACTTGTCGTAGTGGGAAATTCGGTTACAAATTCGATATATTTAGGGATTTTATACTTTGCAAGATTATTTTGAATAAATGATACAACATCCTCCCTGGATAAAGTATGTTTATCTTCAATAATTAAAAAAGCACATATCTCCTCTCCATGGTTTTTGTCAGGAACACCTACGACTGCAGCTTCTTTTATAGATACATGTGTTACTAATAACTCTTCGATTTCTGTAGCTGATATATTTTCGCCACCTCTGATGATTATATCTTTTATTCTGCCGATAATCTTACAATAGCCGACATCATCTTTAATAGCTAAATCTCCAGTGTGTAGCCATCCATCTTTGTCTATACTCTTATGTGTAGCCTCTTGGTTTTTGTAGTATCCCTTCATGATATATTCTGTTTTAGTGATAAGCTCTCCCTCTATACCATTAGGTACTTCTTTTCCAGTAGCAGGATTTATTATTTTTATTTCCGTTCCGAACATACCCCGCCCTACAGTGCTTATTCTCTTGTCAAAAGGGTCAGAAATGAGAGTTTGTGTTATCCCCATAGCTTCGGTTTGCCCATAAACGATACAGAGTTCTTTCATATTCATTTTATCGATTATTTCCTTCATGAGGTCAGGGTGGCAATAAGAGCCGGCAATCATGCCTTTTCGAAGATTAGATAAATTGAAGCCGTCAATGTCTGGATGGGAAAGAAGAAATTTAAACATAGTAGGGACTCCATTTAATCCTGTACACTTTTCTTTGTCCAAATATTCAAGAACTTTTGTTGTTTGAAATCTATCCACAAGCACTATTGTTGCCCCATATAACAAACATTGAATAGCACTTAAAACACATCCCATTACATGAAAGAGGGGGAGACAAACAAGTAATCTGTCTTTCTCAGAATAATCAAGGTTTTTCCCTGAAATGATAGCATTATTAATGATATTGTAATGTGTGGACATTACGGCCTTAGGATTTCCTGTAGTACCTGAAGTGTATTGAATATTTGTTGTATCATAACATTCTAATGAATTGCTTCTTTCAAGTAATTCTTCATCGGACACATCTTTGCCCATTTCGATAAGATTCTCAAGAGACATCAAATTTTTATCTTCACCATCTAAACTTATAACACTCTTCATGTCAGGAAGGGTTTTACTTGATAACTTTCCTGGGAAACAATATTTGAATTCTGGGCATATAGAATACACGGAATCAGCATAATTGTTTCCATTATGTCCCTTTGAGAAAAAAAGAACTTTTGAATTTGAATGTTTTAAATTAAATTCAAGTTCATGCTTACTGTAATCTATGTTAATACATACAAGAACTGCCCCAATTTTGGCGGTCGCAATTTGAAGTGCAATCCATTCTGGACTGTTTAATGACCAAATCGATAAATGGTCCCCTTTCTCTATCCCCAGTTTCAGTAACCCTTTTGCTATACCATCATACATTTTCTTAAAATCTCTATAAGAATACCGAACATTTTTGTCCCTGTAGACTATGGCTTCATTGTTTTCATATTTAGTACACATTCTGTCAATGATGCCGCCAATTGTTTCTTTTGAAAAATCCTCCTTTTCATTCCGAGACATACACTCATATGCCGGATCCAAATATAGCATATTTTCGCCTCCAAGATTCACACTTTTTATCGCTTTTTTCAAATCTATCAAAATATCATCACAGTTTTTTACTGAAAATTCAACGTCAATCTTTGCTTATCAAATTCAGCTTAGTATATAATCATAATATGTTAACATAAAATAAAAAGTGTAAACCAATTTGAGAAATAATTACCTTTTACTTATTAAAGTTATTTCTTTTAAGACAAAGCTGAGCAATATACCTTAAAAAATCCATTTTCAATATTAAAATAGTTTGGCAATGTAACATATACATAGATATTTACATAATATAAATTATTGGTGAACTATTTAAACTTCATGGTGATAGGATAGTTGAAATAGTTAAAATCTAATTGTTGGGAGTGATTTAACATGAAATTCAAATCAAAGATTCCGTTATCTCCCTCGCCCGAAAATATCAATAATAAATTTTTAAAATTTATTGGAATAAACAAGGCGAAACGTAAAAAAATAAAAATAAGTCCAAATTGTATACCGGCTGATGGTCATGATATATGTAACTACGTTGCTCGCTACAAAATTGCAAATTTTCAGATTCAAGCGGTAATGGAGCTCGATGGCAGGCTGGATTTCGATAAACTATCAAGAGCAGTAGGATTATCTTTTGATGTTGAGCCTGTTTTCGGGTCCCGTTTTGTTAAAAGCACTCATCCTTATTGGAAACGTATAAATGACATTGACTGTGTTGAATATTGTACATTTGAGGAAACTGACAATCCGGATGAGGCTATTCAAAATTTTCTAGATATCCCTTTGGATCTGGATAGAGGACCTATGGCCAAGGTAAGACTGATTCGATCTGGATCAAGCGAAACATTGTGTATGAAAGCCAGCCATGTATGTTGTGACGCTGCCGGTGCGAAGGAATATTTTTTGCTGCTTGCAGATATTTACTCTAAAATCGATAAAGAAAACAGCGATTATATCCCAGTGCAAAGTATACGAAATAAGAATGATCAGATTAGACTGTTTGAGGCACTGGATATAGATGTTTCACATGCAAATTCTTCGAAATCAAAAATGGGGCTGCCATTGTGGAATTTTCCATGGAGAAACAACCAGATCGGTACGACCCGATTTGTTGTCTGCAAGCTTCCAAACGGTCAGTTGGATAAAATGAAATCCTACTCAAAAGCCAGGGGTGCAACAATCAATGATTTGATCTTAACTGCTCTCTACAGAACTATGTTTGAAATATCCAAACCTTCATATAACATACCAATGGATATTCCTATAACACTTGATTTGCGACGCTATCTTCCAGATCAAAAAACTGAAGCAATAAGGAATTTTGCCGGTGGATATGTAACAACAATTGCCAGAAAAAAGCACGAATCTTTTTCAGAAACCTTATCCAGGGTAATGTCTACGACAAAAGAATTGAAAGACGGCCACCCGGGAATAGAAAATGCCATATGGGCAGAACGTGTTGAAAATATGAATTTCTGCCAATTCATCAGCTATTATAAAACCTCATCACAAATTGTTGATATGATTTCGTATAATCCTTTCTATGTTACTAACAAGTGTGGTGTAGTATTAGCAAACCTTGGCTTTGTATCTAAATCACCAATTAAATTTGGCAGACACAACGTTACTGACGCATATATTATACCGCCAGTTGTACGTGCTCCCGGAATTCTCCTTGTTGCAAGTACTTATAATGGTATAATAACGCTGTCAGTTGGTTATTATAAGCCTTCAGTTCATCGTAGCGTTATGGAGAAACTCCTTGGAAAAATTAAGGATGAATTGATAGAAGGTTGTAAACAACCATCCGAAGAGTAGTATAATATTCGATATACTTATTTGTTTAAGTTTTAGGTAGAAAAGAGGATTCAGTTGCAAAAATAAATTATGTGATGATATTACAGTCGAACAGCTGCTTTATATCTTGCGTCTTTGGACATTGGTGCTTTGTGATTTGAAAAAGGAAAGCCCGAGCAGGCGCAGCTTAACAGCACAAGAATCAGCAGTTTGAAAGGAAACTGTATTTTGATGCTGTTAGTTTTTAATGCGAGCAATATGTTGGTGAGTATTCCACCTAAGTTAAGAGTATCAAGTTTTATGGGATATTTAAAAGGGAATAGTTCGTTAATGATATTTGGCAGACATGCTAACTTAAAATAAAAATACCGGAATAGACATTTTTGGTGCAATGGATTTTATGTGGACACAGTAGGAAAAAATAAGAATACAATTGCAAAGTATATACAAAACCAATTACAGAATGATATAGCAAGCTATCAAATGAGTCTGATAGAGCATATTGACCCGTTTACAGGTGAGCCAGTAAAGAAAGGCAAATAATAACAGCCCCTTAAGGGGCTGCCTGTGAAATAAACGCGGTTGGCGGACAATTCAATATGTCTTTAGACATAGCTAGTAAAATGCCCTTATAGGGCTAGAGCATGCCACACGTTCTACGTGTGGTCATGACTATAGGAAGAAGAAATGAAAGTCCCGAAAAGAAAAGAGGTAGAGTATTATAGGGGAAATTTTCAATCACGTCCAATATCTTTTCCTTGAAAGATACTCCCCTTAAATTTCCTTAGTATCAGAAACAGGCATAGTTATACTTTCCCCGGATTCATGCTTTTGTAAGTGATACTCATTCCCATTGACATCAATGACCTTCCAAGCGCCACCCCGTACACAGAGGATATATTCACCTGCATTAAACAATTCCAATATCTTCTTCTTGCTTCTTTGTATTGATTTCAAGCTGTTCCTTTATGAAGGGAAGAACTTCTTCACGCTCAATATCCAGAACAAAAATCAACTCATCATGCAAGGTTTTTTCAGCTTCTTTTAGAAACTTTTCGTCAGAAACATGCAGCTTTTTCCCGGAGTTCTTCAACTCATGTTCGTGAAGATAAAGGGTCTTAATCAGCTTTACAAGAGCAGAACGGTCAGAACCTGTCAGAATATTTCTATAGAATACTTTTCTTTCGCTTTCATTTTCTATCCAGATAGTATCTTCGTCAGACATTTCCCTAATCAAGGTATAAACTTCTTCAACTGAAAGGATACGTCGCATCTTTTTTTCAGCTGTTTCATTCCCCACAGGAAAATAAATGGTGGAACTATTTTCAAAAACAGGCTTTAAGACATAGTAAGGACGAGTGTTTGAATCAATCGTCATATCCTCTATTCCAGCAATCTTACAAATACCCTGGTTTCCATATATAATATTGTCACCGACTGAAAACATATAACTCCTCCTACATTAAAAGTATTTTGACCAAAGCCACGTATATAATATTTAATGTGTTTTAGCCAATACTTTATTATAACATTTTTATAAAGTTATCGTTACTATTAGACAAAATGAATATATAATTGATTAATAAAATATATTATTCAAGTATACACACTTTGGGAGGATAGCATGAAAATATCAAGTGAACGTCTCAGTTTCAGATTCTTTACTACAGAGGATTTTCCTTTATTCTATTCTGTATTTTCAAATGAAACGGTAATGAGATATGCATGGATAGATAGAATAAGCAGCGAAGAAGATGCCAGAACCTTTTTTGAAGGATTTATAAATACCGGGGAAGAGGTTAACAAAGACGGTTCCTATGCCTTTGCAGTTTTTTCAAAAGACTCAAACGAATTTGTAGGCTTTGCAGACATACTTGTGCATAGCAGGAATAGTTCAGGGGGTTGCGGGGAGATAGGATATTTTTTACTGCCGGAATATTGGGGAAAAGGCTTTGCAACAGAGCTTGCAAATACATTGATAGAACTTGGATTTACAAAGCTTGGGTTTCACAAAATATCCGCCAGGTGCAATTCAAAAAACCTTAAATCAGAAGGAATTATGAAAAAGGCTGGCATGACCTTGGAAGGTGAGTTACGCAAAGTCCGATACAAATACGGAAACTGGGATGACGAAAAAAACTACGGAATTCTTTTGGAAGAATGGAAGGCGGCTAACCGCTAGAGATCATCCTCAGTATGTTTGGAGCATTTAGGGCATATACCCGAAAATTCTAGACTGTGTCCTGTTATGGTAAACCCTGTTTGCTTAATGAGATTTTTTTCAATATTTGATAAAGGGCAATCATTAATAGGTACAGTTTCATTACACAGAGTACATACAAGATGATGCTTGTGCTGATGGCGGTTAATCTGATAATAAGTCTTTCCGTCCTGACTAAGGTTCTTTAAAAGAATTCCTTTTTCGGAAAGAGTCCCTAGGGTTCTGTAAGCAGTAGAGAGGCTCATATGGGTATCATTTATAACATTTGAATAGATATCTTCTGCCGTCATTGGTGCAGTAGACTTCTCCAGGACTTCAAGAATAGCCAAGCGTCGTTTTGTTGTTTTTAGATCTGAGGATTTAAGAACATTTTTATCCATTATAACGGCTCCTGTAAATGCATTTTCAAATATAATATAGCTCACTGTATGATTATATGTCAATGACAGGCGGGATAATCATTAATTACAAGTAAGTGAATATACTTAAATAAAGGGGGAGCATAGTACATGGCTGTTAAAATAGACATTGTTTCAGGCTTTCTTGGCGCGGGAAAGACAACGTTAATAAAAAAGCTTCTAAAAGAAAAATTAGGTTCAGAAAAGGTTGTAATTATAGAGAATGAGTTTGGTGAAATAGGTATTGATGGCGGAATTTTAAGAGATTCAGGCATTGAGATAAAAGAAATCAATTCGGGCTGTATTTGCTGTTCCTTGGTAGGGGATTTTTCTACGGCTCTCAAGGAAGTTCTAAAGAAGTATACACCTGACAGGATTATTATTGAACCCTCGGGGGTAGGCAAGCTTTCAGGGGTTCTTGAGGCCTGTGGCAAAATTGAAAAGCAGGCAGATGCCGGTGCAAATATGTGTATAGCTGTTGTAGATGCTGTTAAATATATAATTTATGTAAATAACTTTGGAGAATTCTTTGAGGATCAGTTAAAGAATGCAAAAACCATAATTTTAAGCAGAACACAAATGATGGGGCAAGATAAGCTTACAAAAGTGGTAAGTGATATCCAGAAACGTAATCCAAAAGCCAATATTGTAACTACCGATTGGGAGAAATTAAAAGGCGAGGATATTATAGCTCTTGCAGAACAGGGCGGAGTCATAAACATGGAAAATCCACCTGAAAACAGGCTCCACAGCCATACACAGGCCGATAATTTTTTTCAAAGCTGGGGTGTTGAAACGCCTACACTATTTACCGATGAAGGTATACGAGGTAAACTCAAGTCCCTCTCAAATCAATCACTTTATGGGAATATACTTAGGTCAAAAGGAATAATTCAGGTACAAAAGAACAGCTGGATACAGTTTGACTTCGTACCGGGAGAAATCAAAATCAAGCCTTGCTCGCCGGACTATACAGGGCGTATATGTGTTATCGGCGAAAAACTCAACACCGGGGAACTTAAAAAACTTTTTACGGGAGTTTAATGTGAGTATAGAAATAAGTATAGTTGGGGGATTCCTTGAAGCCGGAAAAACCACATTCATACAAAACCTGATAAAGAGCAACAATGACAGATATGTTAAAAAGACTGTATTGATATGCTGTGAACAAGGATTTGAGGAATACCGGGATAGTATACTAAAGAGGCAAAATACCATACTTATTAATGTAAACCATATACATATACTTAACACAAGCTTTATAAATTCCGTTATTGAGGAACATGATCCGGCACGGATTCTTATAGAATATAACGGAACATGGCCAATAGGAGAATTTTTAAGCCTAAGGCTGCCTTACGGCTGTCGAATCAGCAATATATTTTTTATTGCTGATGCAACCACCTTTGTATTGTATATGAACAATATGAAGTCAATAATGATGGAGCAGATTTCAAACAGTGACATCGTTATCTTAAACCGGGAGAAATCCTTGGAATCGTCGGAGAAAACAAATATTAAAAGAGCCATAAAGTCAGTCAATAGGCAGGCCCGAATTGTATATCAAAAAAATAATTATAATATACAAGGTAATAATAAAGACCTTCGTGGTTTTCTATTTATTGCGCTCATGCTTTCACTATGCTTGTTCCTTATTTCAATAAAAAATACAGGCATTACCTTTAGAACTATTTTTCTTAGTATTTTGATTGATGCACTTCCATTTATATTGATAGGCATATTTATTTCATCCTTACTTCAAATATTTGTTTCCGATGAGAAAATAGGTAAGTTGTTTCGGCGTTTTAAATGGGCCGGCTTTCCGGCAGCAATAATTATGGGAATTTTCTTTCCAGTTTGCGACTGTGCAATGGCTCCCATATGCTCGAGGCTCACCAGTAAGGGAGTTCCGCTTTGTTTTGTACTCACATTTCTGTTAAGTGCTCCTGTTGTAAATCCTGTTGTAATCACATCAACATATTATGCCTTTCCCAATAAACCGGAAGTTGTATTAATGAGGGTTGGATTAGGCATTGTAATAGCACTGTCTGTGGGGCTGATAGTGAAATTTGCAGAAGTTTCAAAAGAATATGCTATCAATGAGACGGTTCTAGATACGCCATGTGCAGGCGGTTATCTTGGGGACTTTTCACAAGAGGGATGTGTCGGTAAGCTTGGGATGCTTATAAGACATGCAGGAATGGAATTTTTCAATGTGGCCAGCTACATAGTGGTCGGGGCTTTTATTACCTCAGTACTACAGACTTTTATATCTGTGGAAATGCTTTCAATGACGGGAATAAGTCACTTTTTAGAACTACTGATAATGCTTGTGGCAGCTGTATTTATGTCAGTGTGTTCAACTTCCAATGCATTTATTGCCAGGGGTTTTTCCTACAGCTTTCCCATGTATTCGGTAGTGTGCTATATGGTAATGGGGCCTATGCTTGACTTGAAAAATATACTAATGCTGTCGTCAGGCTTCAAAAAGAGATTTCTTGTAGAACTTTTTTCAATACTTATAGTTATTGCAGTTTTCGTTTTTTCAATTTCAGCATCAATTTTATAACTACTGGAGTGAGTTATGAGAAGATTGAACAGAGAGGTTTTGGCACAGATAACAGTTTTATTCATAATTGCAGCTTTCCTGCTTCATTCTGTTGCAGGAGGGAATATAAAACATTATGTTAATATTCATATGATTAAGTACATCTGGCTTTCAGTAATGGGCGTTATAATTATTGCATTATCCTTGATGCCCGCTTTGTTCAAGCCAAAACGAAGAAATAACATACTTCCTTGCGTTATTCTGATAATCCCGATAATGGTTGGAATTATCATCCCGGCAGCTCCTTCGGACAATTCTGCTAGTAATTCGTGTGAAATGCAGTTTAAGGCTGATAATCATATAGTTAATATAAGTGATGATGAATATTTGAAGTGGTACAATGAAGCCAGTGAGAACCCCTATAAATACAACTCTGAGACAGTGAGAATAAAGGGGATGGTATTCCGGATGGACGGGTTTAGTAAAAATGAATTTGTTCCAGCCCGTATGTCAATGGTGTGCTGTGCCGCAGACCTTGTACCATATGGATTCAAATGCAAATATAAGAACGCGGAAAAGTGGAAAAATGGTGAGTGGGTTTATGTAACAGCAAGAATAAAAGTGGAGTACGAGCCCCATTTGAAAAAAGAAATGCCTGTACTCTATGGGATATCAATTGCTCCTGCACAGAAACCGGAAAATGAACTGGTTTACCCCAATTAGGCAATGTTTTATTTTCCTAAATACCACAATACTACAATATAATACAAAAGTATACACATTATATTGACAAATTATTCAGAATATTATATTGTGGGAATAAATAACAGTGATCACTGTTGTTACCATGAATACTCAAACATATGTATTACTCAATAAAAATCGACCTTTGGCTCTGTTTGAGATCTTAAGTTTAATGAGGTGGAAATATGAAACGTGATTTAAAAGATTTTAACTTCTTTAAGTTAAGTAACGGGAAAGAAGATTTTATTTCACTACAGCTCAACTGCTTGGAAGCTTCCATTTACAACATATTAAAAAATACCGTCAACATAGATAAAAATATAATTTCATCTCTTTTCGTTAGGGATATAAACCCTGCTCTGTGGCTTCATAAAACAGATGAGATATTAAGATTAAATAATGAAAGTAAGAATCTACCATCACTTTGGAGTAAATACATACAGCTTAATGAGTATGTAAAAATTCAAGAAAAGGATTCCATAAACCTTCTGAAGAAGCTTCTTGATGAAGGACATATGGTCATCCTTCAAACCGTCTTTGAAAAGATGAAATTCTATCACAAATATGATCCCAATTTTGATGTCAGCACATATTTTCAGGGACCTCAGAACCATGTAAATATTTTGCTCCATTACGAAGAGGACAAGGTATATTTTGTTGAGAAGGCTCCCTTTTCGGTAAACAAAGATAATTATGTTACATATGATTTGAACAGCCAGATTGGGGTAGCACCCATAAGCGAACTGGCTGAAGCCTGCAGCCACTTTCTGAGATGTTATACTCTGGAAATTAATCAAACCGAGCTGCATAAGAGTAATACAATTAAAGATGAAATTACAGGCTTTATAAAGACTATGGCGGACAATTATTTTAATGGTGGCAGTAATGATTTGTACGGATATACGATTAATTACGGAAAAGATGCGTTACATAAACTTATTCAATTATGTAATGAGGAGTACGATCTAAAAAACTATTTTCAGACAGTGGGTTGGAAGCAAAGAGACAGGTTAACCTTCGATATCTGGATGCTGTACGGAGCCAGGAAAATTCTTTTTGAATACTTAAAGCAGGCTAATACTGATACTTCCATGAAATTTGAGGAACTTTTAGGTACACTCAGGGAGTCCATTTCCAGATGGACAATTTTGGAAAAACACTTAAATAAAATACTTCAGTCCAAAGTTAATAATCTTAATGATAGAACTGCTACAATGATTAAGGGTTTGATGGAGGTGGAAGCTAAGCTGTATAGTATGTTAGCAAGATACTTTAGAACTGTTGCGTAGGTCATTATTAGCCAATGTTCTTGACAGTTAATTTAAATAAATATATGCTTTTAGTTAAGTTAGCGTTGAACTAAAGATGGAAAAACTTGTTAAATTATAGTAAAATAATAATCAACCACATAAGATAAATGGTACTGACAGTTTTTATGAGAGGTGAGATTATGAAAAGCAGCATATCTATGAAGAATATCGCAAAGGAATTAAATGTCAGCATTGTCACAGTTTCTAAAGCACTGAATGATAAAGACGGTGTCAGTGAAGAGTTAAAGCTAAAGATAAAAGCTTTGGCTGATAAAATGGGATACAGGTACAATATGATGGCAAAATCCATGAGGGATGGTTTGTCATATAATATAGGAGTAATCATCCCCGAACATTTTTTGGGAGATGACAAATCGTATTATTTCAGTGTTTTTAAACACCTCTCGTTGATAATGGAGAGGTACCAGTATTGTGCAATCCTTCAGGTTTTAAACTCTGGGGATGAGAAAGATGTAATACTGCCTAAGTTTTATTATGACAAAAAGGTAGACGGTCTTATAGTGCTGGGACAGGTGAATAAAGCCTATATAAAGGCTCTGCAGAAAATAGAAATACCCGTACTTTTTCTAGACTTTTACGATGAAAGTACAGACGTAGATTCTATAACGGTGGACAATTATTCCGGTGCTTATGAAATAACAAATTATCTCATAAAAAGTGGACATGTAAAAATAGCTTTTGTGGGAGATATATATGCAACCAGTAGCATTCAGGACAGATATCTGGGCATGTGTAAATCTCTTTTGGAACATGGAATAAAATTACGGGAAGATTATGTGATATGCGACAGGGATGACCAAGGAAAGTATATCGAACTGAAGTTACCGAGTGATATGCCTACCGCTTTTGTATGCAATTGTGACGGTGTAGCATATAACCTCATAATAAAGCTGAAGGAAATGAGCTATAGTGTTCCGGACGATTTTTCAGTAGTCGGGTTTGATAATGATATATATGCTACAATCTCCGAACCGCAAATTACCACAGTAGAGGTTGATGTAGCAGAAATGGCAGGAACAGCAGTAAAATCCATCCTCGACAAGGCAAAAAAAGAGAACAGAAGCCAGGGCAGGTCTACCATAAAGGGCAAGATTGTATACAGGGACTCAGTTAAAAAGATTTAACTATCACATTAAATAATTAAATTGTATGGGATTCCATACGATTTTTTTATTTTATTCAAAGCTGAAAAGCCTTAACGTTAACCTAATACCCTGAGTGTGCAATTATGAAGAATAGTTGATTTAGTTTAATTAATTGGTATAGAATAATATATAAAATGAAAACCGGAAGGAATTTATATGCAAATACTTGTTGATGCCGACGCATGTCCGGTAAAGGATATAATTATCAGAAACGCAAAGAAACATGGCATTCCAGTAATCATGATTATTGACACAAGCCACGAACTCAATGATGGATATAGTACGGTAATTACCGTGGACAAGGCACGTGACAGTGTTGACATAAAACTTATAAATATGGTCAAAAAGGGCGATATTGTGGTCACTCAAGACTATGGTGTAGCTGCTATGGGACTTGGTAAAGGTGCAAAGGTTCTGAACCAAAACGGCTTGATATATTCAGATAACAATATCGACAGATTGTTATTTGAAAGACATTTGGGTCAAAAAATCAGAAGAGCGGGAGGAAGAACCGGCACTATAAGAAAGAGGTCAAAGGAAAATGATGAAGCCTTTGAAAAAGCACTCCTACTGCTCATAAATTCAGAACCTAAAAGTCCACAAGATTGAATATATAGGTTAATGGGGGGATTAAAATGGATAAAAATACAAAGGCAATTATAGACAAGAGAATTAAGAAAACCATGGAAAATCTGAGAGCCAATAACATGCAGCCTTACTATGTTGAATGTGTAAAGGATGTAGTGGGGAAGGTAACTGAATTGCTTGCAGAGGGGGATACGGTTGCTGTAGGCGGTTCTATGAGCTTATTTGAAGCGGGTATACTAGATTTGCTCCGTTCAGGTAAATATACTTTTCTTGACAGATATGAAAAGGGATTATCCGGGGAACAGATGAGAGAAATTTTTCTAAAATCCTTTTATGCGGATGTGTATCTTTGCAGTTCGAATGCCATTACGGAAAATGGGGAACTATACAATGTAGATGGCAATTCCAACAGGGTTGCTGCAATATGCTACGGACCAGAATCAGTAATAATTGTGGTTGGTATAAATAAAATAGTAAGAAACCTGGATGAAGCAATTAAAAGAGTAAAAACCATGGCAGCTCCGGCAAATGCTACTCGACTTGATTGTACTACCTATTGTACGGAAAAAGGAGAGTGCATGGGACTGACATCTGGGGATTCCTGTATGACAAGCGGCTGTAGAGGAAAACACAGAATATGCTGCAATTATGTTGTCAGCGGGTACCAAAACCAAAAAGACAGGATTAAAGTAATAATAGTTGGAGAGGAACTGGGCTATTAACACAAGAGGCTTCAACTAGAGAGAGAGGCTGTATGATTGTATCAACACTTAGAATAAAGCTTTATGCACCCATGTGCCATTCACTCAAGGACAAGCGTATGATAGTTAAAAGTATAGTGCAAAGGGCTAGAAATAAATTCAATGTATCTATAGCTGAGGTAGAAGAACAGGATTTGTATCAGACTATTATAATAGGTGTAGCATGTGTGTCTACTGGCCGAGCACAGGCAAATGCTGTTCTGAATGAAGTCTTAAAATTTGTAGAAGCAAATACAGACGCAGAAATAACTGATATTTTATTTGAGGATCGATAAATATATAAAGGAGTGGCTGAAATGATTGAAGCAAATAATATTTCTGAGATATGGCTTGCTGGGGGTTGCTTCTGGGGAGTTCAGGCTTTTTTATCGAAACTTCCGGGAGTAATTCATACAGAAGTGGGATATGCCAATGGAAACACTGAAAACCCCACCTATGAGGACGTTTGCACAAGGTCAACAGGACATGCTGAAGCTGTTTATGTAAAGTATGATAAATCCAGAATTTCAATTGAAAAGTTGCTGAATTATTTTTTCAGAATTATAGATCCAACCCTGCTGAACAGACAGGGAAACGATGTAGGTACACAGTACCGTACAGGTATTTACTATAAGGATTCCCATGACAGAGAAATAATACAAAACTATATCAATAGTAAACAGGAGTTGTATAAAGGAAAAATATTAACAGAGCTCCTTCCACTTGATAATTTTTATAAAGCAGAGGATTACCATCAGGAGTATCTTGATAAAAATCCTCATGGATATTGTCATATTGACTTGTCCATCTTAAAGGATATAAAAAACGAAAGGTAGTAAGAATGAACAATGGCATACCAAATAAGAACTATTAATCTCCAAGAGGTCGGAGATTTGTACATAAATATAGTAAATGACTTTGCTCCCGGGGAGTATCCGCCATACGATGTTTTGTACAAGCAGCTTGAAAAGGGTATTCAAGATGGGTTTGTGCTTGTAAACGACCAAAAAGATGTAGCATACTCTATTTGTACCGAGGACAGTACAAATTCTTTTGTTCTTTTAAGCTTATTAGCAGTTTATAAGGAATGCAGAGGGAGAGGATTCGGGACAGAGTTTCTTAAAATGTTCAAAAACAGGTATTGTGGTGAAAAAAGCATTATTGTTGAAGTTGAAAAGCCTGAGGCTGCTTTGGAACAAAAAGAGCGAAATACCAGAGAAAATAGAATCAAGTTCTATGAAAAAGCAGGTTTCAGGCTATTGCCAGATATTGAATATGCTATATGGGATGTTCCCATGTATCTGATGCTTTTACCCATGAAAAATATGCAGATTGACGAAACTTCAATAAGTAGCATAAATAAAGAGATTGAAAAGGCGATGGGTGACATATATCTAAAACTTTTGGGTTCAAAATTCTTTCATAAGATGGAACTGAAAATAAAAAACAAACCGGGACTTTAGGGGGCAAAACTCTAAGTCCCGGTTTGCTGTTAAAGGTATGATATCTATTGTTTAGCTTCGGTAAATGTAACCTTTAGATTCAATTGCTGACCGCCTCTTGAAACGACTACATCTACGGTATCGCCTGCTTTATGAAGTTTCTTAATTGCATCAATCTCAGCATTTGTCTTAACTTGTTTACCGTCCACTTTTATAATAATATCCTTTGCTCTAATACCTGCATTTGCAGCGGCTCCTCCAGGAGTTACTTCAACAACGTATAGTCCCACCGGTATTCCATACATTTCTGAATATTGTTCCGGAACTTCCTGAGTTGATATTCCCATTAAAGGCTTGCCTTTAACATACCCATAGGTTTTAAGCTGATCAACTATCGGTTTTGCTGTGTCCATCGGTATTGCAAAACCAAGTCCTTCAACACCGTCCTCAGAAATCTTGGCTGAATTTATTCCAATAATCTGTCCTTTCGAATTTACAAGGGCACCGCCGCTATTGCCGGGATTTATTGCAGCATCTGTTTGGAAAAGATCCATAGGACCGTTACCTGTATCAACCTGTCTGTTTAGTGCACTAATTACACCGACAGTTACAGAGCCGGCAAACTCCATTCCAAGGGGGTTACCAATGGCTACAGCTGTATCTCCTACTTCCACCTGGGAGGAGCTGCCAAGTTCTGCAACAGGAAGGTTAGTAAGATTTATCTTTATTACAGCAAGATCGTTATCCTCATCACCGCCTATAAATGTAGCTTTTGCTTGCCTTTTATCAGGTAAATACACTGTAAGTGTAGTGTTTTTTGCTCCGCTCTTAGGGTCTGCATATGATACAACGTGGTAATTTGTCATTATATATCCGTCGGAACTGATTATTATACCTGAACCCTCAGAACTTGAATTGGATGGTGTTCCAAACCCATAGAAACCAGAGGAACGGCTGCTTTGCACACTCATTGTCACACCCACTATTGAGGGGCCAACCTTTTTTGCTATCTCAGGTATACTCAGGTCGCCTGCAGAGGTATTTAATAGAGTGGCTGCTTTAAGAGAAGCAGCTGACGAAGATGTAAGAGTTCCCGCAGTAGTAGCTACATTGTTTTTGGCTGAAAGTGCCACTGATTTTTGAAGGTCTCCCATCTGACGGTCAAGCTCTTTAGAAAACTTGTAGTACATTCCTCCGCCTACTGCTGCCCCGGTAACCAATGAAGTTATAAGTACAAGTGATAAATAGGTAGTAAATTTATGTTTTTTTCTTTTGGGGGTTATAGGTATTATTTCATTATTTTCATTCCAATCATCATTATTGTTATACATAATTGAGTCCTCCTGTCGTTAAAAATTTATTAAGCTATCTTATGTTTTTATAATAGCTTCAAATTATGTATATTTTACGAAGAAAAAGTTAACAAACTGTTATAAATTTTAAAACAAAATGTTAACACAAACATTGAATTTATACCTGGCAGGGGAACCGTATGCCGGTTTGAGCCAGCAAACGATTATACCCTTAATACACAGATATGTGATATTGACGGTTACTCGATGCTTTTTGGAGTATATTTTTCGTTGACAAATGTAAAATCACAAGGAATAGCTTCTGCGAAGACTTCAAATAATGATTTGCTGGCTGAATCATCAATATCTACAAGTACTTGTTCGTCCAGAACGGCGATAACCTTACCATAGCCGATTAGCTTGTCATCTCTGGTTATTGCGAGTTGATCGCCCTGCTGAATAAATTCTTTCTTTTCACACTGAATTATCATATGGTCACCTGACCTTATCCAAAATTACTCACTTCCATATAATAATATTAGATGTTATTGATTTGAAGAACATATATATTGCAAAAATGTAAATGGAGTACGAAAGTGGCATTAATATTTATACCCTTGCAAAGCAGTGTTTATACAATATTTGGATGAAGCAAATATATAATTTCACCAATATTGATGCTCTTCATATTATATAGTAGCAGTTCAAAATATTGAAAAGAGGGGTAGATTTAATGCTGTATTCAAACAATTCAGAAACGTTTCCCAACGATATTGGCAACGTAGTTGCCAGTGCCTATGGGGATGTGAACGGAGACCGTATTCCCGATTATGTATATCTCACAGCTGTCAAAACACCCGACAGTAACTTTTTACGTGATATTACTCTTGTCATAAAAGATGGAAGAACAGGCATTAAGCAGAGTGCAAAACTTCCTTCTGATGCAGGCTATGCCCCGGGGTTGTTTCTGGGAGATTTCACCGGAGACGGAATTAATGACATATTAGTAGGGATTAATTCAGGCGGAAGCGGCGCTATAATGTTTTATTACATTTTTTCAGATGTTAATAACCGTCTTTCAATGATTTTCAATTATGAGGACTTCAATAATAAATATCAATACAAAGTAAACTATCTGAATTACTATAAGGTGTCGGTTCAAAGCCTGACGGTGAAAACTACGTATATACTGGATATAACATATAAAGGAAAAGAATATCTAAGTGAAATTTACACCAATGATGGTATTCTTAAAGCTCCAATTGAAGGGTGGGTGGACCCGCTCAGTGGATTGTACCCTATTGATTTTGACGGCGACGGAGTGTATGAGCTCCTGGGTTATCAGAAAATTGCGGGGCGTTATCATGCCGATTCCCTTGGTTACGTACAAAGTATATTGAAGTACCAAAACATGAAGTTCGAACTTTCAAGCCAATACGTAGCGATTTTTGGAATGCAGGAGTAAAAATGTACAATAAAATTAATTGATTAAATATAAATTTTAAATAAATTATACATATACAAATAGGACTATTTCCTATAAAATTTGTATTGTCGAAAACAATCAATTCCGGTTGGCGGAATTTCCGCCAGCCGGTCTTAAAATATATTCCTCCTGAAAAATAGTAACCCTTATACCTATGGTTTAAGGGTTTTTTACTGCCCTTTTAGGGTTATTTAACCTTGTTTAGAATTTTTAAAAAAAATCTAAACTTCCTATTGACACATGTCCTATTTCTTATGTATAATGTAAAAGCACGTTAGAGAACGGGCGACATAAAAATGGCGGCGTAGCTCAGTTGGCCAGAGCATCCGGTTCATACCCGGCAGGTCGTAGGTTCAAATCCCACCGCCGCTACCATTTTAAGCGATAGTGAATATCGCTTATTTTATGGCCCATTGGTCAAGCGGTTAAGACACCGCCCTTTCACGGCGATAACAGGGGTTCGATTCCCCTATGGGTCACCAATCGGGAGCTTAGCTCAGCTGGGAGAGCATCTGCCTTACAAGCAGAGGGTCATAGGTTCGAGCCCTATAGTTCCCACCAAAAAATAAGACTGCATTTGATAAAATGCAGTCTTATTTTTTTATATACTCCTAAAGCCTTTTCCGATAGTTTCAGAAGTATTGCTTATGGTTATAAATGCAGAATCGTCTATGCTGCGTATATATGTTCGGAGCTTTATAGCCTGTCTTCTGCTGAGAACCGTAGAGATTACATCCTCAGGCTTGTGGCTGAATGCACCCTCGGCTTTATATATGGTAGCCCCCCTGTGGAGCTGGTTTACGATATATTCTTTTATATCCTCCGATTTGGAACTGATAATAACGAACTGCTTGCTGACGTTGAAGCCTTCCATTACTAAATCAATAACAAAAGCTTTAAGTGAAAGACCCAAAATTGAATACATTCCTATTTTTATTCCAAAAACAGCTCCGGCTCCGGCAGCAATGAGAAAATCAGTCATCAGAAGAGTCTTTCCAATGTTGAGGTTTGTATGTTTACTGAGTATCTTTGCTACAATGTCGGTCCCTCCCGTAGATGCATTCAGATTAAACACAATGGCTGAGCCTATGGCAGGAAAAATAATTGAGAAGATAAGTTCCAACATCATATCGTCTGTAAGAGAATGCTTTAAAGGATATATTTTTTGGATAGCCCAAACAATTCCCGAAAGAGCAAAACTTGAATACACTGTTTTTGAACCGAAATCCGGGCCTAGAAAAATAAAGCCTACAATAAGTAGGACTATATTTATAATTAGCATCATCGGGCCTACGTCAATGTCTTTGAAAAAACTGCTCGCTATTATGGCAAGTCCGCTTACTCCACCTGTTGCAAAATTATTAGGTATTTTAAACAAGCAAATACCTATACCCACAAGAATCAATCCTACATTTATTAAAATGAAATCCATTATATGTTTCTTCATTATATATCACGGCCCCTATAGCAAAATTTAAAGTACCCATTATATAATATTATTCTTTACAATATTAGTTATCAATCATTCCGGGTGCTACTTGTAATTTATTAACTCTTTAAGATAATAGATAGAAGTTTTCGACATGAATGACACAAAAGGTAATTATTCACATTTTACTTAAAGTTGTTTAAAGGAAATTATACTTTAAGTAATGTAAGTAAAGTAAGATATTTTGAAAATAACTGTCTAAAATATCTTATTTCCTAAGTCCCAAAAGTGACAAATATTTTTATACTCCTGTCTTATAATCAATCCTGCGTGCAACAACCGAGCAACAACACAGAAGATAAAAGGCGGGGGGTCACTAAAGAATGAAAACAGAAACACTTCCATACAGTAATCTAGGTCAATACAGAGAGAAAATTCATAAAAATAGCAGTTCAAAAGCAGCGGCGCTGCTTGACTATTTGAACAGAGCAAATAAATTAAACCTGATTGTAATTCCGGCAGCATTTCTGTTAGGCAGGGTATCGCTGATGGGTGGTTTGATGCCTTTTGGGATAGCTTTGTATGCAGCTACTCTGGGATTGAATTTAAGCAGGATATTGATTGCGCTTGCAATAATCTCAGGTATGCTGACTTCAGGGGCTACAGTACAGATATATATTGCCGCAGTTTCCATGCTACTGTTTAATGCCATGAATATTCCCTTCAAAAAAAACGTAGGGTCATCTCTAAGAACAGCTATAACTGCTTTTGCCGGTGTCCTTATACCTGAAATGCTTATTACATGTTTTCAAGGCTTTCTTTTATATGATGTTTTAAAATCCCTTCTGAACGGATTACTGATTTTTGCACTTGCATTTGTTTTTAAAAATGTTCTTGATGTAATGGGCAGCACGACTAAGAGGCATGTTCTTACTAACGAAGAAGTTCTAAGTATAGCTATAGCCTGTGCACTTTCTATAGGAGGGCTGGGAACATGGGCTGTGCTTGGGGTCAGCCTGAGAAATGTTCTTTGTATTCTTGTAATACTTATATTCAGCTATAGAACAGGGGCGGGAAACGGAGCAGCCATAGGAGTAATTGTTGGTACGGTAATAAGTATTTCGTCGAATTCGTCACCGCTTATGATTTCCTCTTACGCTTTTTGCGGTTTACTTTCAGGAATTTTAAGAAAGATGGGGAAAGTTGGCTCATGTATAGGTGTTTTGATGGGAAATGCAGTTTTAACGTTTTATACAAACGGGTCAACGGAAGTACTTATATATCTGTACGAAATAATTGTGGCTATTGTTTTGTTTGTGCTAATCCCGAATAAAGTTACGGATATGGTGGTAAACAAGTTCAATAAAGCACTTGCTGATAGGGGGGACAAAAAAGGCTACAGTATACGAATAAAAGAGATTACGGTAGAAAAGCTGAATAAATTTTCAAAAGCTTTTGGAGAAATGGCTAAAACCTTTGATGAAATATCCGAAACAAGGTCAATTACCGAGAAGCATGACATAACTGCCATTTTTGACAGAGTTGCAGACAGGGTTTGCAAGGACTGTAGTCTGTGCAGCCATTGTTGGGAGCAGAATTTCTGCAATACCTACCAGATACTTTTTAAAATAGTTGAGAAGCTAGACTGCAAAGGTTGGATTGACCAGAAGGATATTCCTCAGTATTTTCTGGACAGATGCGAGCGCATAGACGAATTTGTAAAGGCTGTAAATTATACTTATGAGTTATTTAAGGTTGATATGGTTTGGCGGAGCAAAATTAGTGAGAGCAGAGGCCTTGTTTCTCAACAAATGAGGAGTATGTCCACGATTATTTCCAATCTGGCTGTAGAATTGAATACCAACATTATTTTTAAGGAGGATATTGAAAACAATATACTTTTGGAACTTACCAAAAAAGGCTTGCGTAATGTTGAAGCGGTTGTATACGAGAATACCACCGGAAACTATGAAATTTCACTATCATATAAAGGTTGTGGAGGTAAAAGAAGCTGTATAGGTTGTGTAGAAAAAGCTGTGTCCAATGTTATAGGCTACAAAATGGTGAAGAACGGAAGTGACTGCGGACTTAATACAAAAACAGACATGTGCAGCATAAAGCTTGTGAAGGAAGAAACCTTCAAGGTAGTAACAGGTGTGGCTAGAGTCGCAAAAGATGAGAAGCATGTGTCGGGAGATAATTATACATTTCTTAACAGTGGTGACGGTAAGTATATTGCGGCTTTAAGTGATGGAATGGGTACAGGTCATAAAGCATGTCTACAAAGCAAGGCCACTGTCAATCTTATAGAACAGTTTATGGAATCCGGCTTTGACAAGGACACAACGGTAAAACTTATAAATTCTATTCTTGTTCTCAAATCAAATGATGAAACCTTTGCTACTATTGATATCTCTGTTGTAGATTTATATGACGGAGAAGTGGAATTTGTAAAGGTGGGGGCTGCTCCTACTTTTATTAAACGGGCTGACTATGTTGAGACAATAAGGGCTGCTTCTCTTCCGGCTGGAATATTGAGCAATGTTGAATTGGAATTGATTCACAAAAGTGTAAATAGTGGAGAGTATATTGTAATGGTGTCTGATGGAATCGTGGATTCCTTCAAAAACAGTGATGATAGTATAATTGAAGTCCAAAATGTAATCTCTCAGATGACAAGCAAGAATCCTCAAAAAATTGCTGATGATCTTCTCGAGGAGGCATTGAGCCGTTGTAAGGACAAAGAACCCATAGATGACATGATGGTTATGGTTTCTAAAATTTGGAAACCATTATAGTGAGTTAACATTGAATAATTATGTTAAATATTCACAAACTAACCATAAATGTTCTTTATGGAGGATACTATGTTTTATGGTAAGGAAAAGAAGGTAATCGTACTCAGAGACATACATTCAAACCTGTTTGAGGAGGCTATTCTGGTAATGAAACAAGATGCGCAAAGTAGCGATAATGAAAAAAAACAGCAAAGCGAAGGAAATTCCGTATACAATAACAAATTTATTTTAAGGGAGGCAGAAGCAATAATCAATAACTATGTTAAGGAAAACAAGGCAAACTTGGCAACCGTACCAAGAGAAAGGCAAAAGCAGTCGTCCAAAAAACAATTAAAAAGAAAGCTTAACGAATCTCGGTTTATGAAGATTCTTATAATAAATTCTGCCCTTATCGGAAGTGTTGCAGCAATAGCATATATTTTAATAGAAATATTTTAAAAATGTATTGCTATATTGATTGAACTCTGTTAAATAATATATATTATATATAATGATAAATGCGTTTTGTGATAGGAGCAGAAATGAAATCGAAATCCAATACAATTATTGATCTTTTTTTGCTACAAAAAGACTTTTATTCAAGGCTTACGGATAAAAGTATGTGGCTTTATATTGGTATAGTTTTTGTAGGGTTGCGGGATGTTATTTTTTATATACTCAATCCTCAAAATCCAAAGGGGCTTTTTATAACTAATTTAAGCTTTAATTTTAAAACGGCAGCATTGTTGTTTATAACTGCGTTAATAATAGGGTTTGTAGATGTGATTTGCTTCTCATACCCTGTTTTTGACGTTATAAAGCATTTCAAAAAGAGGAGTGAGGGATATAATGCTTCTGTGGTGAATACATATTCAAGCCTTATTACAAAGGTTATGAAGGTTTATATTCTGGCCAACATTCTATTAACTCCCATGGATATTTTGATTTACTTTAGCAGTAGATGGACGTTTTCAACTAACTCACTGATTCTATTGTTTATAACAACCGTTATGGGAATACTGTCATATTTCTGGTTTAACGGTGCTATTACCAGAGGACTTTGTGTACTGTTCAGGTTATCAAACAATGTAAGAGGGCTGGTGTTCGTTCTTGTATTTTGCTGGAATGCACTAATTAGTTCGGCTATACAATATTTGCTCTCGCTAATTATAATGAGATTGTAAGTAAGGCAAGGTTAATGGAAAATATCCGTCTGTGCAGAAAAACTGCATAGAGGGATTTTTTTTATGTAGTGTTATTGGAATATATTACATTATACATTATATAGGAGGTAGTGGGTGATTGAATGTAGAATACTTACATTCTATAATGGAGGTATTCATAAATGACCATACAAGTTATAGCCGTTCTTATACTTACGCTTGTAATATATATTGTTGGAACTCTGGCTTACAGTGTGAGGATAGTTGGTGTAAAAACTGGGAGAATAGCAATCGCTTTTGCAATATTTAATGTGTTTGCACTGCTATCAAGGACAGCCAACACCTTTCAGGCACCCTTGCTTGCAAAAGCCATTGAAAAAAGTATTAAGGGCGGAAATACAGATAATATGCTGCATATTTTCAGGTGGATTTTACTTTCAGCTACTCTTGCTACAATTATTGGTGCAATGCTTCTGCCTACATTTATAAGAGTTTTCACAAAAGCGGTGGAATCTTTTAGTGTTTATAGGTCTGTTCCGAGACTCATTTTACATGGATTTTCAAAGTCCGGTATAGAACAGTTCAAGAGGAGTATTACTATTCCTAAAAAGGACAACCTGTCTCAACTGAAAAGTTTAAAAAAGATACCAAAGAAAATTGTATTGTTAAATGTAATAACATCTTCTATTTCTACAGTAGGCGTACTTGCTTCATTATATGCAGGATGCCTGTATCCTGAGTTTAGAACAACCTGTAGTACTTTGTCATCTGCTATAAATGGTGTTGCAACCATACTTATGTTTTTGTTTATTGACCCTTACATTTCGATGATGACAGATGATGTTATCAAAGGTGAGTGTACGGAGTTGGATTTCAGCCGGTGTGTAATATTTATTGTGTGCGGACTTATAGTAGGTACCATGCTTGCACAGCTTTTATTGGTTCCCGCAGCAATGGCTATTGCAAGTATTGCGAGGGTGATATGATATGGGGAAAAAATATATTCTTTGGGATTTTGATAATACATTAGCATATAGGAATGGTATGTGGGGTCAGGTAATATACGAACTTCTGCGTGAATCCGACTACAAAGATGTTGAACTTAATGATATTAAAAAATACTTAAATCACGGTTTTCCATGGCATTCCCCGAATACACCCCATACTGAGCTCTTTAAGGGCTCTCCTTGGTGGGAGTACATGACATTGCATTTTACAAACATTCTTAGAGAGATTGGTGTTGAAGAAAATCTATCGTATAAGGTGGCAAGCCAAATCAAAGTAAAATATTTAGATGTTACACAATGGCAACTTTATGACGACACAATACCTTGTTTGGAGATGGCAAAGAGTAAAGGATTCCAAAATGTTATTGTTTCAAACCATGTGCCTGAATTATCACTTTTAGTTGACGAATTAGGCCTTAGCAGATTTTTTGAACGCATTTATTCGTCTGCAGATATAGGCTTTGAAAAACCCAATATACAGGTATATAAATATGTATTGAGTGAGCTCAGTGATGTCTGTGAAACAACAATGATCGGAGACAGCTATGATGCTGATGTTTTAGGTGCTTTAAAAGCAGGCATAAATGCTATCCTTGTCAGGAAAGAAAATTCACACAACTATAAACAGTATTGTAAGAGCTTAGTTGATGTTTTTGAGTTTCTTTAAAAGGAGAAAATCACTTTAATCCCAAAGCTAAACGATTATATCAAAGTATGGGATATCAAGAAGTTAGTATTATTCCTGTTTCATAGCGTATTGTAATTTTGCTCATGTCGGCATATATGTAAAAGCATTGTAAATCAATAGTGTATAGGTTATAATATGTAAAATATGTTAATTCATCCGTTCCGAGGTAAAGAATTTCGCAATATTAAGAAGTTTGTCTCGACACAGTTTTTTCAAAAAATAGGAATAGAATAATAAAGGAAAATAAGTGTAAGAGGGGGATTTATGAAAGAATGTCCTAATTGTAAAGTTATACGCGAAAATAACGACAGGTATTGCGAATGTGGATATGATTTGAGATTAAATACACTTAATGATACTAAAATAAAATATCCGGTGTCACCAAAAAAATTTATAGAAATAATACTTATCAATTTATTGTTTTCTGTGTTAGGATTATGCTTAACACCTTTCATTTTGTTTGGCTTTACGGGATTTATGCTTGATAAAGCAACATTAACATCAAAAGTAATAGCATCACTTGCAATAATTATTTTCCTTGCAGTTTTAGTAATAATTAATTACTTTATAATAAGAAAATTTCTAAGTAAAAGTAAAATATATCTCGGACTAACTGGTTTTTCAACATTCTTACTAAGTTTTGCTCTGTTATTCTATGCCTGTTTTCATAGAGTATTGTAACTATCCTCATAGTGCCATTATCAACAAGCAGGTATAAAATAAAAAATTCAATGAACGTTGAAGGGGGGGATTTAGAATAAAATACCAAGTATCATCACAACACAAATTTTTAATAGTATTTATTAATATACTATTTGCTGGGGTAGGAGTATGGTTAACACCTTTGGTTGTGGTTGGATTTTTCGGATTTTTTGATGGTCCGACAACTTCGTCAATAGTAATAGCGTCACTTGTAATAGTTATTTTTCTTGTATCTTTAGTAATAAGTAATTACTTTGTAATAAGAAAGGTTCCGAGTAATGGTAAAAAATATCTTTTACTAGCTGGATTAGTAGCATTTTTACTAGGCTTTGCCCTTTTATTCTATATCTATTTTAGTATTATTCCGGGCATATTTTAATAGTGAATTAAAATTTACGCATAGCGGCATCACAAAAGAATTCAATCTCCTTTGTTGTAAAGTGAGCTTCGATAGTCTATAATATATCAGTGGACTTTTCTAATATGTCTCGGTAGTTTAATGGATAAAGCGGTGGATTCCGGTTCCACTGATGCGGGTTCGATTCCTGTCCGGGACGCCAAAATTAAAAAATACCAGTATCCGAAAGGGTACTGGTATTTTTACACTGTAATAATTGGATATCCAGTCTACGGGATTGCTAAAACGAAAAAGCCGCCCGTAAAAAAAAACAGGCGACTTTTTCATTTTTATGATTTGCTTTTATTTGCCTACTGTCAAAGTACCAACGTTAGCTGTACCACTTGTACATATGACATATACAGTGTGACTTCCGCTTACGTTGCTTAGTGTACAACTTTGGTTTGTATAAGTATCCCATCCGCCAGTTGAGTTGAAATTAAGTGAACCAATTTGTGTTCCGTAGTAATTATCAATAACTACTTTGTAGCTACCGCTCTGTGCAGATGCAAGATTGAAGTTTAAGTACTTTGCACCTGTAAGATCAACATTGTTGAATTGAATCCAATCGCCTACTTTCCAACCACCTACAGCACCTGTCCATACGTTTAGGCTGCTGGTGCGGTTGTTGCACTGCCATGAATTCAAGTTAATGTTACTTCCAGTATTTCCGCCTGTATCTCCGCCAC
>JAEWCZ010000010.1 GCA_023390335.1 Bacillota bacterium
TTCTTGATGGAAATCAGGCTGCAAAGACTGATAACAATGGTAAATTGACTTCATATATTTATGATGGTTTAGGAAGGCTTACAAGTGAAGCTCCTGGAGGAGAGCCAACTATATCATATACATATGACGATAGTAATAATCGCAGTTCTATGATAGTATCGGAAAGCTATGTAACAACATATGCTTATGATAAGGCTAACAGGCTACAAGCTGAAACTAAGGCTGAAGGACAGACGTCTCAAGTAACCAGATATAATTACGATGATAACGGAAATACAATCTGCAAAACGACAGAAATCCTTTCACCAGTTACAGACGGTCAAAATACCAGTATTAGTTTATCTGATAGAACCAGTGATGTGACTTTATATGAATATGATGGTTTCAACCAGTTAACGAAAACCACAACTGGGGATGCAACAGTCACTTACACATATAACGGAGATGGCTTGCGGACAAGCAAAGCTGTAAACGGAAATACCATAAGCCACATATGGGATGGTGACCAGATTGCTTTGGAGCTTGATGGAGCAGGAGCGGTTGCCAACAAGTATGTAAGAGGGATAAACTTAATCTATTCCGAGGACGGGGCAGGTGCAAATAAAAGGTATTTCCAGTATAATGGACATGGGGATACCACTCAGCTAACCGACACGAGCGGAAATGTTGTAAAGTCTTACGATTATGACGCATTCGGGAATGAGAAAAATCCAGACGCAAATGATACCAATGTATTTAGATACTGCGGAGAGTACTTTGATAAGGAAACCGGTACTATTTATCTGAGGGCTAGGTATTATGACCCGACTATTGGACGGTTTATTACTGAGGATAGCTATTGGGGTAAGGATAATGACCCGCTTATGCTAAACCTTTACACATATTGTTATAATGACCCAGTAAATAGATATGACCCAAGTGGGCATGTTGCACCTATAATTGCTGTATTAGCTTATTTAGGTGAAACAGCTGTTGAAACAGCGCCGGATATTCTTTTGGATAAGTTGCTGGATGGAGCAGAATTCAGCTGGTGGAAGTCAGCACTTGTAAATTATATATGCAATCTAATTCCAATTCTCGGTGAAACAAAAAAAGGTATTAAAATAGCGAAAATTGGTGCAAAGTATGGACCTGAAGTTGTTGAGTTTATTGCAAAACATGGAGATAATGCATTGAATTTTGTTGAGAAAAATGGGGTTAAAGCGTTTTCAGCATATGCAAAAGGCTCAGCAAAAGGCTTGATTGGTAAAGATTTTGAAGATTTTTTAGCAAAAACACTTGAGGGTAGTGGCAGTTTCAAAATGGGTGGACGTGAGTTTGATGGTGCCATTGGCAACAGATGGTGGGAAGCAAAATCAGGTCAATATTGGGACATGCTTCTATCCTCAAATAAGAACCTTGAAAAATTTAAATCTGATATGGGTGATAGGCTAAATATAGCTCTTAAAAATAATTCAACTTACGAATTACACTCAAATACAGCAATACCGCAAATAGTAAAGGATTGGTTGAAAAAAAAAGGAATTCCATATACTGAATGGTAAAAGGAGGGTGATTTAATGTCGGTATCTGCTTCAATTGATATAATGTTAGTAAACAAAAACAAAATTGCTGTTTCTCCTGTAATGGTCATTAAGCAACTAATTAATTATGGATGGACATTAAATGATAATGGATATACTACTTATTTGCCTCTTGACGATGACGATAATTACAATTGGACACAAGAAAGTATTGGTGAAGAATCGTTGATGGCAATTATTAGCCAAAAGGAGCTAAAAAGAGAAGTTGTCGGTTTGGCTATGACATGGGAGCATACTGGAATTGGAGGAGCTTTTTTGGCTCGAATAGATGGAAGTGTATCTGTTAATCTGACAATTAACAGAAAATGTATTGAGCTTTCTGAAAATAAGTTCACTGATGTTAATTGGTATTTGCATAAACTTTTATTTGCATTTGACAATACAGAATTCAGTATAGAGACATTTTCCTTTGAAGAGCATGTATAGAAGTACCATGTTAAACTGCTTATGGATTATTTATGCTTATAAAACTTCAAAAGACTTAATTTGTTAAGATTTGTAAGAACAAAGACCGCACATCATTTTTAACTGGATTAGCCTTTGCTCTTAATTTAAGATGGATTCAAATAGTGGTAGGAGGGTAAGCGTCAAAGCAATCTACACCTCCACAGAATGTTATATAGCATCTTAAACTAAACCCAATGAGTCAGAAACTAGACTCAGTTAAACGAACCAATGAGGAATGGGTTAAATTGTTTGAACAGCAACGCATGAATGGTCACACACTGAAAGCGTGGTGTGCAGAGAATAATATTAGTCTCTCTACAATGTTAGATAGGATTTTATCCAAGTGCGTAGAAATAATGCGTGATGCCCAGTGGGACAATTAAGGCTTCTTCATGTACAAGGTCACACAGTTTCGGCTGATGTGGCCTTGCTTTTTGCCTCTAAATACTATAGTAAATACAAAATTTGTATAAATGAATTTACATTGTAAACTCGATAGCGAATGACTCACCTATAGATTCATGCGCAGGAAAGCAAGGCATCAGCCCGTGATAAGGCCAAATTGGTAGCGGAAGAACTAAAGTCAATGAAACTAAGAGAGGCAGCTAAAAAATTGGAAGATGGAATTGAAGAAACTCTTACTTATATGGAATTTCCTTATGAGCATTGGACAAGAATCCGCACAAACAATACAATCGAAAGCCTGAACAGGGAAATTCGCCGTCGGACTAGAGTAGTTGGCACTTTCCCCGACGGAAATTCAGCCTTAATGCTGGCATGTGCCCGACTACGGCACGTTGCAGGTACACAATGGGGTAGCAAGAAGTATCTGAACATGAAGCATTTAGAAAACAGGGATTCTGATGAGTCCGATTTCATAGCAGGTTAACTTATTTCTACCATATGGCTAAATCTGAATTTGCGAAAAATACTTGACGGTACCCGGTATGTAACAGCCTTACTAACAGCAGATGGAAAAATAGTAGCAAGCTACTACTACGATGCATTTGGAACAGTACTGGAAAAGAACGAGAACAAGGGTAACAATAACCCATACCGCTACGCAGGATATGTATTGCATATGGTTGTTTTGGGAGTAAAACAGAGGATGCGGTTAATGCTTTCAAAGATAAATATGGGCTAGGGAATACGGGTAAAAATGAAGGTGTTGTTGGTGGTACAACCTGGGCTAAAATTGAAGAAGAACTCTCAAAGAAGAATAAATCCAGTGGAGGAAGTGGTTCATGAACAACTGAGCATAAAGATTCACAAAGCGTTACTCGCAAAAAAGACAATAACAATGTTGATACTTCTGGTGTAAAAGTAACGTATTATGCAACAGCTAACACAACGGTGCTTTCAAACTATACATTAAACCTTACTAAAACTCTTGCAGCAGAATCTGGAAATGATACAATTGTTATAACACGAACGATAGCAACTCCAGATTCCCAAGTAAAGAGCTATGTATAATAATTTACAAAATACTGGTGCAGCAGCACAAAAGAAGATATATGGAGCTGCCGGAGATAAGGTCATTGATGAATATAGTAAGGGTAAAAAAGCTGGTAAAAGTGAAGCAGAAATAAAAGCTGATATGGTTAAGAAATTAGTCGAGGTAGGGCCATCTAACGTTAGTAAACATTGTTATACACCAGAACAGTATAAAGAATTAAATACATTTGATGTAAACTATGACAAATTAGATGATCCCAAAGCCTTCCAGAATAAGTTGAACGAAGCTCAGAAGGATGGTTTATTAAAGTTTATATTTGGAAATGGTTGCTTTCACATCCAAGTATATCAAAGAAAGGAACAGTTTAGGAGGCGAGTCATGAAGATTATTAGAAAGCTATTATTATCAGTAATATTTATAGTGGTATGTGCGCAGATATCAGGATGTGGTACAGGCGTAAATACTGCTTCAAATAGTACGAAAAGTTTTGGTAGTACAAGTGGGAATACTTCTGAAACAAGTAAAATAAGTGCAACAAGTAGTACATCAACCCATATAGAACCAAGTGTACCAAACTTAAGTGGCTCGAGTAGCGCTGCTTCTACAAGTACAACGAGTGAAAAGAGTCAAACAAATACTTCTGATATCAAAAGTATTTCAAGTGAGGACTTTGATGTATATTATAAAGATATAATTATAAATGGTAAAACTTCATTGGATGTTCTATCACAGAAATTAAGTTTTAAACCTGTGGAAGAAGATAATGAAACTACGGTAATTAGGGCAGCAGGGCTAAACAAAGGTACGTATTATTTTTGGTATCAAGTTTCATATCCCAATAAGGAGCATCCGGAAATAATATATGACTACCTATATAATGCTACAAAAAAATCAGGGCGTATTGTTTCAATTGATTTAAAAAATGCTCATACAAAGAGGGGTATTACTGTTGGAGATACGCTTAAGAAAATTAAGCTGGCATACGGTAAATTTGAATCTAACTATGATAGCGAAACTACAGAGTACATAGATTTTGTACAAAACAATAATACGCTTACTTTTATATATGAAAAAAATTCAATGAAAGTAATAAGTATAAACATTGATTATAACTCTAATAAAGCAATGGAGGAAATGGATATAACAGGCTTGGAGGATTGATTCTGTCTAAATACCATAAGTATATCTCTTGTGGCTCCGAAGCTGAAAAACAGCCAGGAGCATACAACTTATACCTGTACAACTATGATTGGAAAATCTGATATTGGTATCAGCTTTATTAAGGCTGTGCTGTTCCTATCTGGCTGTAATGCAGGGCACCTTACTTATAAACATACAAATCTGGCATCGCAATTTGCCAAGAATGTTAAAGGTGGAAAAGTTCTAGCCAGTGATGGAACAGACTGGAATGGCGGGAGTGGATGCTTTGGTCTTGGAGCTTGGAAATATGAATCAAAAGGTGATAAAACATGGGTTAAAACATGGAACAAAAAGACACCTAAAAGTACAAGGCAAAACGAGGGTTGGTTAGTCTACCAATATAAAGGTGGAAATCTACATGTATCAAAGAGTTTGGGTAGAAAACTTACCTTAAGCCAAATGCTGGATAAATTAAAATAAGGTAGAGTGATATTATGTTTCAAGGGAAGAAATATATCATTATAGTTGTAAGTATAATAGTTTTAATTGGAATAATTGTAACTGTTTACATTCTTAAAAAAAATGACCCACTTGAAATAGTTGAGGAAACACTCAAGATAAAACTGTCTGATTCAGTAAAAGTTCAAAATTTTACTTACTACAATGAAGGGGACTATTATGAAGTAAAAATACTTCTTACTGAAGAAAGTCTATCAGATATGGAAAATCAGCTTAACAGAGTTTTTTCTGGTAAGAAAGCTTCAAAACAAGATATTAAGGATATGCCTAATTTCGGCAGTACCTGTCCGTGGTGGGATTTAGATGAAAAGAGCATAATAACAGCATATCATACATTTGTAAGTAGCGAGATAAAATGGTTTAAATCATCTCCTGACGCACACGGGGTTTGGGCATTTATAACTAAGGGAAAAGATGGAAAGCACTATTTATATATTTCATACTAATTAATTAACATCCTGTTCTTTGAATGCTGCTTTATTAATTTTCCTTCGCTCTGTCACATCGAAGCCTTCGTTAATAAAAAATGAAATAACAGCCATACGTAAAGATAAATATAGTAATTATACTGAACTCCCGACATCTGAACCTCAGACATACGACAGGTATATTGAGATTGAATTGGGTGCCAGTAAAGGGCAAAAAATGCTTGACTATGCTAATGCTACATATACTGATAAAACAGGTTCATATCAATTGTTTACACATAATTGCGTTCAAGTTGCTGGACAAATACTTGAGGCAGGAGGTGTAAATTTTGGTGGCCCTCCCCCTTATAATAATGTCCCCAATACTGCATTTAAGTGGGGAATGTTAAAGGCAATTTTTAATGACTGGGAAATTAAGAATATATCGAAAAATCCTATACACTTATATTAATTATGGAGGACTTCTTATGAAGAGAAGAGTGTTATTAATATCTATTTTAGTAGTGATAATTTTCATAGTTTGTTTTGTTTTTATAGTTAATAGAACGAACAAACTTAATTTAAGCCAACTTAATGGCGATTTACTAATAGAGGATATAATAGATGAAAAAAATTATACTTTTGGTGCTTTTAGTTACAAAACTTCTAGTGGTGATATAAGACTTATCTTTAACGAGGATTATTTTACCACTTATTGCTTTAATCAAGATAAGTCTAAAATTTTATTGGTTAAATATATCGAAAATCCATCATTTAATGATTTTGTGATTTACGAATATAATATACAAACTAAAAGATTATCGGGAATTGTTAAGTATAAAGAATCAAAACAGAATGAATCCTCAACAGTTCATTTTAGTAATGTTAAATACATACCTGAGCATCATAAAATCAGTTACATAAGGTTTGGTCAATTATATGTGCATGATATAGATACAGAAAGCGATACTTTAATAACTGAAATTGATGATTGTTCAAATTACAGTTGGTCAAACGATGGAAATGAATTAATTTTCTCAAATAATAATGAAATACAAGTTTTAGATATTTCTTCTGCGAATAAACTATCTGCAACCGATTTTCAAGGGGAGTCACCAATTTATTCTAAAGATGAAAAGTATATAGCATATCTAGACGGAGATAATCTTAAACATTGCTTGAAAGTAAGAGATACTGTAACAGGAGAAGAATGGTCTTATACTACGAATGATATAGTAGTTAACTATGTATTTTCGCCTGATAATAAAGATTTAGCAATTGTAGAAAAAAATACTGGACTATTCAACTCTGGTGCTCATGTTTCAGGTCATATAAAGGTATGGGACTTCAAGAATTCTGCCTTTGGTACATTAATAAAACATTATGAAAGCAATACAATCGATTGGAAATAAAAAAGCAATATAATTAATTTAAAATCAACTCGCTTCAGAAAACGGTGTATTAACCAGAAGCCTGTACGAAGCAGACAAAGTAATATTAGAGACAGATAAAAATGGTAAAGAAACAGCCCGAAACATATATGGTACAAACCTGATAAGCAGGACAGTAACCACAACAGAAAACGGAACAACCCAAAAAGACCAGTATAACTACATGTACAACGGTCATGCAGATGTAACAGCCTTACTAACAGCGGATGGAACAATAGTAGCAAGCTACTACTATGATGCATTTGGAACAGTACTGGAAAAGAACGAGAACAAAGGCATCAACAACCCATACCGCTATGCAGGATATGTGTTCGACAACGCAACAAGCCTGTACTATCTTAATGCAAGGTACTATGACAGTAAAATAGCAAGATTCATGAGTGAGGATACATATACAGGAGAAGATAATGACCCGCTGAGTTTGAATTTGTATACTTATTGTCATAATGAGCCTGTGATGTATTATGACCCGAGTGGGCATTTTGCTTTCACATTGGGGGGAATTATTAAATCAATTACTAGCTCAGTGCCGAAAGAAATTCCAGTGCCGGCAATTGGTGCAAATATATTAGGACTAACATTGCTTTTTACTTTTACTCCACAAAATACTGTTACCACTGAACAGGAACAGGCGGAACTTGAAAAATATAAAGCAACTCAAACCGGAAATACTACACCCTATGTTTACACTATGCCTAGCCATACTGTGAGCGTTCCTACAACATATAGTAAACCTACACAGACATGGACGCCTAATACTGATGTAAAGCCGGCAGTTAATGGCCAATATACAGTTAAGCCTGGTGATACATTAGAGGTTATAGCGAAAGCCAATGGTACTACAGTTGATGAAATTGCCAAGATAAACAATATCTCTAACCCTAATAAGATAACTTCCGGTCAAAAGCTAAAAATGCCACAGGCATGGGTGGCTAATACAAGTGTAACACCAGCAACTAATGGCCAATATACAGTTAAATATGGTGATACGTTGTCGGTTATTGCAAAAGCTAATGGTACTACAGTCGAAAATATAGTTAAGGCAAATAATATTTCCGACCCTAATAAAATATACGCCGGACAAAAGATAAACATACCTCAAAATGGTGGTAGCCCAAGTTCGAATAACAATAATAATAAAAATAAGGCTAATGAAATAACCAAAATGGTTATTAAAGAGATTGTTAAAGAGACAGTGAAAGAAGTGGTAGGCGAGGGAACGAGTAATACTACTGTTCCCAAAAATCGTTTAGAATTGAATAAGGAACTAACAAATAAAGGATTTAATTGTAAGGGTACTACAGAAGGTGGATATGTTGAATATAAACATACTGATGGAACCACAGTGTGGGTACGTCCTGATGGAGAAATAATTACTGTAAAAAAAGAGTGGTTACCAGATGGGTCGAAAAAAGTACCAGTAAGATATAATTGGGATGGTACTCCAGTAAAAGAAGGAGGACATAACACTGGAGAATTTGTTGAAAAAATTGATGATGCCACGTTCTTACCTCCTAAAAAATAAAGTATGAAAGAGAGATATATTATGGGTAATGTTTTTTCAAATGTAAGTATAGATAACATGAATTTTATTAACGGAAAACATGATATCAAATTTGAATTTATTGATTCATATAAAGATAGTAATAAATCCTGTGGTGATATAATTTGTAAGAACATTTTTATATTTAAAATGGATACTGCTTTTGAAGATGATGAATTTTGTTTTCCTTGCTTTATATGTGATGTCACTTCTACCAAGCTTGAAAAAAGTGATGTTGGATTAAAATTAAAGGAATTAAAGTATGGATATAAATATTTAGATGGACTTGCTATTCCAAAGAGTGAAGAATATCACTTAGTTAGAATGGAAGGTGGAGAAGTAGATATTTCAATATTATGTGGGAAGGTAGAGATAAATAAACCATAGGCTAGATTTTATGAAAGGTTACACAGTTTCGGCTGATGTGGCCTTTTACTCTATTTGTCCACCATAAAAATCCCCAAACATAGGGTGCTATGAGGTTTTCCGACCACCCACCCGACACACATTTGCCCATTCCGACCACTAATAGGAATCTCTGTTTCGTCGGCACTGCCGACGAAAGTAACTGGTACGTGGACGCTTGCGACCACGTGCCTTTATCCCGCACCGAAATCAATATGGTGGTTCAGCCCATTTTGTTCGGAAAAGTGCTAAAAGGAACAGCCGCCAAATTGCCCTCAAATTTCTTTTTAGTCTTGGCAAGGGTATTCATACCCTACAGCTGATTGAAAATCGGAAACAGAGGTAACACGTCGCGATACAAGGGCAAGATATTTAGAAACATAGTTTTGATAATGAATGAGGCTGAAGATTAAGCAAGAAAAGTTGGAACGAAACAGAACCCATAGTTCATGCTGAACCCCTCCTTGACCAGTTTTTTCACTCATGATAAAATGGGACGCAACCGGGGGTTTAAGGGGGAAAATTACTTCCCAGAAATCTTAGCAAAAAAAACATATCAAAATAAATATTAGGCAGAGAAGATTAAAACAATAATGTTTTTCTTCTCTGTTTTTTTGCCTTTTATCTTTTTCAAAATCTACTTGCAATTATTTCTCACCAGAGTTAACATCACACACAATTGAAATTTGTACTTTTGCGAGTGCTTTTACGAATAGTAAAAAGTTCACGCAACAAAGAACAGAATAAAGGCTCGTGATTCCTTAAATCACGTAATTTGTCACATTATTAACAGATAGGTTGGCGTTCCCTTGCGAGGGTTAAGTTAATCGCATTTAGTATGTAATTAATTTAATCTAACGTTCTTAAATTGAGGTTGCCGGTGAGAGTAGTGGAGACATTGAAAAAGGAGAGGATAAGGATTTATCAAAAAAGAAATACCTGCTTTATTGGAATTGACATGCATAAAGATATGCACTGTGCAGTTATCATTGACTGCTGGATGCACAAGCTTGGTGAAATCAAGTTTGATAACAGACCTTCCAAATTTCCAGCATTTGTTGAGGATGTAAGGAGGATATGCGGTACAAAGGAATTTATATTTGGTCTTTAGGATACCAGAGGCTTTGGTAGAAATCTGGCTGCCTATCTTACTGGCAGAAGGTTTGATGTAAAGCATGTAAACCCTGCCTATACCAGTGCGGTTAGGCTTTCAAACCCTATTGTTTTCAAGGACGACTCCTATGATGCCTATTGTGTTGCAAGGGTACTCCGCGATATGGTAGATAATTTGCAAGATGCCAAGCATGAGGATATTTACTGGACTATCCGACAGATTGTGAAAAGGCGTGACTTGATTGTAAAGAGTAATGTCATGAACAAGAACCAGCTACATAGCCAGCTTTCTTACGCCTACCCATCCTACAGGAAGTTCTTTGCCCTTATTGATGCCAAGAGTGCATTATGCTTTTGGGAGAACTACCCTTCGCCTGAGCATGTGACGGCTACCACTCCAGAAAAAATATATGAAACCATAAAACCAGTCCATCAGGCACTTAGAATACAGCGTGTCCATGAGATTATAGCCATGATTGAAAAGGACGGGGACACAAGAAAAGATTATCAGTCTGAAAGGGATTTTATCGTCAGAAATATCGTTAAGGAAATCAGACATAACAAGGAATTGATTGCAGAAATAGACGATGAGTTGAGGAAGCTACTGCCTTTAACAGGCTATAAGCTTCAGACAATGCCAGGCATTGACCTTGTAACCGAAGCGCAGTTGATATCTGAAATTGGTGATATTAACCGTTTCCCTGACTCAGACAAGCTTGCTAGATTTATGGGGCTTGCTCCTGTACAATTCAGCTCTGCCGGAAAGGGCAAGGATGAAAGATGTAGAAATGGCAACAGGGCACTAAATGCTATATTCCACTTCCTCGCAATACAGATGGTGGCAGTCTCTCCATCAGGTAAGCCAAGACACCCGATATTCAGGGAGTATTTCGAGCAAAAGGTACAAGAGGGCAAAAACAAGCCACAGGCTCTAGTATGCGTAGCAAGGCGACTTGTAAGGATAATTTATGGCATGATGAAGACAAAGACGGAATACAGACCATATCAAAAAGATTTGTAAAGAATTCATTCAAAAACAGTAATACAAGGCTTTGAAAGTTGTTTTCATTTTTTATTTGAGGATATTGAACGAGAATATTATAATAGGTATAGTACTTGTAGTGAGGGAACGGGTAAAACTATAAAAACCAATCAGGGCAATGAGATTGACATTACACCATCATCAAATCATAGCACTACTACTAAAAATCCGGGATTAGGCGGTAAAGCAAATTCTAGCGTTGATATTCTTGATTCAAAATGGAAATATCGTAACCCGTAGATGGTATGGGCCAGATGGCGAGCAAATAAGGGATGTAGACTTCACTAATCATGGTAACCCCAAAAAACACCCTGACTGGCCTCATGAGCATGGCACAAGACGATGAGGAAAGGAGTAATTATGGAGAAGATATCTTTCGAGGATTTTAAAAAAATAATGTCATATGATATAACCAAAAAACAAACTTGTATCGAAATACATTTTTGTGTTGATAATTATGATGTTTATCAAACATCTTGGTTAGGGAAAATGCTTGATAGGATAACTAATAAAGTTATATATTGGTTTGGATTAACTGAAGATGGCTCGCAAGCTTATGATTTTGATTCATTTGAGGAATTTGTAAATGCTAAAGTTTTTTACGGTAAGAGTCTAAAAGAGATTTGGAATTCAGTTTCATTGATCTCTATTGACGCTTCCGATGTTCAAGAAAGCTTAGAATTTTATTTAGGATAGGCATAAAGCAGTGCCGAATAAACAAAAACTTAATATTTCCCAGATGAGTGTCAAACCAAGTACCGTTTAGGACATTCACTATCGAATTAAGGTAAATTTTATATTGGTTAAGGTCACATTGATTTGTCGATGTGGCCTTACTTTTTACATTGTAAATGGAAAAAGGTGAAACATTATGTGTCGATCCAGTAATAAAAAATGAAGCTAATGATATTGCTATTGTACAGGAGGGAAGAAAGTGGTTGTTTTATTTTGACGTAGACTTGAACATAATAAATCTTAATAACAGAAAAAAAATAAAATTTCTAGAAGGTATTAGTTCGTATGATTTTATTTGGGTGAAGTAATATCTAAGGGGCTGCATTAGCAGCCCCTTGTTTTGTCTATGCTTTACTTTCATTTTTTACTGCAATGTAAATTGTAACAGCAAGTCCACCCCAGAGGAAAACCGCACCAAATAGAAAGAAAGCTATGGATGTAGCAGTCATCTACTTCACCTCCTCAGATTTATAAGCGGTAATACTTCTATCCTTCCAAGGTCTTTGACATAATATCAAAGATAAACCAATTCCAATAATTACAACACTCCAACCGAAGGCAATCAGTGCTTTTTGTGAATATCCTCCGTATGGCTTCATAATTTCGTTTATTACGTTGGAAATAATCATAAAAGTCAAAATCAGCGGAGTTACGAACTTTACCATAACATTCCACCACTTTCCAACAGAGAAATAGGAAATAGGGTTAGTATGTTCTCTTATCTTAGAAGCTCCGAACAGCCATCCTATGGTTATTGCTTCCAATAAACCTACTGTTACTATTCCGTATGAATTAACAAAATTGTCTATAATATCAAGGAAATATAATCCTGCTCCTGTAGAATAAACTATACTAATAGCGTATCCAACCAGACAAACTAAAGAAACAACTTTCTTTCTGCTGGCTCCTGTTTTATCAATCAATGCTGACGAAGAAGCTTCAACAAGCGATATGGAAGAAGTTATTCCCGCAAAAACAAGACATACAAAGAATAATACTCCAAATAACTTACCTATTCCGCCCATAACTGTAAACACTTTAGGAAAAGCTACAAATGCAAGACCGATACCCTGTGAAGCAACTTTATCAACACCAACTCCCTGAGTAGAAGCCATGTAACCCAATATTCCGAAAACTCCTATTGCAGCCAAGAATTCAAAGCCGCAGTTAGCGAAGGCTGTCATAAATGCACTGTTATTTATATCTGTCTTTTTCGGTAAGTAACTGGAATAGGTTATCATAATACCCATGGCAAGACTTAAAGAAAAGAAAACCTGTCCATATGCAGCTATCCAGACTTTAGGTTCCAATACTTTTGACCAGTCGGGTGTAAATAGCTTGTTCAGTCCAAGACTTGCTCCCGGAAGAGTTACGCCCCTGATAACAATAATTATCATTGCAATTACAAGGGTGGGCAGTAGAATCTTGTTTAATTTTTCGATTCCCCCGGAAACACCTTTATAGCATACAAACCAATTTAACAGCCAAATAATGGTAACGCCCACAAATACCGGCCACACAAAGCCTCCGAGTTTAAAAGGGCTATCTGTCATTTTAAGGAAATCCTTAAAGAAAAATGAATTCGGATCAGAACCCCAGGCCTGTGTAAAGCTTAAATATAGGTAATTTACTGCCCAACTAAGTATAAGGGTGTAATATGTCAGTATAATAAATGAATTGATACTAGGCCACCAACCCAGCCACTCCCACTTCTTATTTGCTCTGGCAAATGCCAAGGGCGGAGAACCTTTAAACTTGTGTCCCAACCCGTACTCCATAATCATTAACGGTATTCCGGCAGTCAATATGGCGAAGAAATATGGAATAAGAAAAGCACCTCCGCCGTTTGAATACAGTACATACGGATATCTCCATATATTTCCCAGCCCTACAGCTGAGCCAATGGCAGCAAGGATAAATCCGGCTTTTGATCCCCACTGATCCCTCTTTTGAGTCATTTTAATACACTCCCTTATTAATATATTTTTTCCCTAATAAAATAAAATAAAAAGAATCGCTAAACTATAGCCACTTTTGTCTTCTAACAGTTTACTACCCTAAAAGAAGTGACTAGATAATAATAACAAGATTAAAAAAATAATTCAACATAATATGTTAATTATGGATAGGAAATTATTTACATAACGCTATCAGAGGAGTATATAAGACTAATAAAACCGGTATTTTAGCGATTTGAAAAGTGAGCTGTCACAAAAAACGTTTTGCAACAGCCCTATTGTATATTACAAAGTTGATATATTAAATATGTTCAACAAATCGTACTAATTCCATATTAAATTTATCTTTTTCTTCAAAAAACAGGCTGTGCCCGCTATTCTCAAAGGGTATAAGTTTTGAGTTCCTGATATTCTTTTTCATGACTTCTGCCAGAGGGAACAGGCAAACCCTATCATGAACACCGTGAAGTATCAGAGTTGGAACCTGGATCCTTGGAAGGTCGGCAAAAAGGGTTTCATCTCTGAAGGTTTTTGCACATTCTGCAGTTGCCCAGCCTGCCGCCTCAAAGCCAAGCTGGAAAAACCAATCTGACAGGGCTTTTGTTATAGGCTTATAAAAAAACATTGGAGCAGTATCCAAAAGCATTTGTGGCCGGTTGTCATATACATTCTGGATTATTTTTGTTATGTCTTCTTTGGGAAGGCCATAAGGAAAATCGGGGCGCATGGTTAGACTTGGTGCTGCAGCACCAAACAATGCCAGTTTTGAAACCCCGTGGCCGTTAAATCGTGACATATAACGTATAGCAGTGGCACCACCCATTGAATGACCAGCAAGAACAAAATCCCTAAGTTTTAATGAATCTACTACACAGCGGACATCTTCTGCCAATCTGTTGTAGTCATATCCCCAAAAAGGCTTACTGGAATTGCCGAAACCCCTTGTATCCACACCAATACATCGAAACCCCATTTTTGGTAGAACATTAAATTGATATTCAAAAGCTCGGTGACTTAATGGCCAACCATGTACAAATAGAATGGTCTTCTTTCCGTATGGATTAATATCATTTATAAAAATATTTACATCTTGCTCTGTTTTTATGGTATATTCCATAAATTTTCCTCCGATTAATACTGCAATCCTATATCATAATATTCAAATTGTATTAATTGAGTGTGTTAAATAAAAATTAGCACTTGAGACAAAATAACTTAGAGAATAATAAATTTAAAATAAACGGAGGAAAACATGAGTCTATTTCTTGGCAAAATACATTACTGGCTTTATAACAAAATTATCTGGTACGAAAAAATTGAGAAGGATATTATACAATGGGCTCTGAAGAAGGAACTCCCTATAGGCACATGGGTTCAGGATATTAATGAAAAATACGGCCCTCCCTTGGAACCCGAGCCATTGGAGCAATTGATTGATACCTCGAATATACACGGTTGGCTACAGGAAAGAATAGAAAGCGCGGAATTAAGGCAGGCAGATCTTGTGACTCAAGTTTTAAACAGAAATACTGATTACAAAACTGATCTCATTAATATTTATAAAAATCAAGGAAAAGCTGCTGCAGGAGATTATCAAGGGGATGCATCTACACCGGAGGGTATTTTTAATGCCTTGAATGATTATATTCTGGAGGGAATGCCTTGTGACCGTGTAAATGAAATAGTTTCCAGCGATGATAATGAATATGTATGGAAGTCAACGACATGCCTTCACACTCAATATTGGAAAAAGGTAGAAGGAAATGTGGTTAATTTTTATGAACTTAGGGAGGCTTGGGTAAAAGCATTTGTAGAAGAGTTGAATCCTGTTTTTACTTATACAAGATCGGCCGAAAAAAATACGCACAAGATATACAAAAAGTAGAAAGGAAGATACGATGGATTGCATTGATTTAATGGTAGATGAGCATAAAAATATAAAAAGGATGTTGAAAGTTATCAGAGCATACTGTTATAAGATTCTAAAGGGCCAAGAGGTGCGTTATGAGGACTTTTTTACGATAATTGATTTTGTAAGAAACTATGCTGATGCACACCACCACGGCAAAGAGGAAAAACTCCTTTTTGACAGGATGGAAAAGGAAATGGGGCCCGCAGCACAAAAACTTGTAAGACACGGTATGCTGGTTGAACATGATCTCGGAAGGCTTCATATGCAGGAACTTGAGGCTGCAGTAAAAAAAGTCATGGATGGGGATGAAGAATCCAAACTTGATATAATAGCAAATGCCATTTCATATACCCATCTGCTTTACAGGCATATTGAAAAGGAAGACGGAGTAGTATACACATTTGCAAGAAACAACCTTGTTAAAGAAACCATGGATATACTGAACTATGAATGTGAAAAGGCAGAAAACAAAGCACAGGAACAGCATTTACAAGAGAAATATTTAAAAATGATAGAAGAGTTTGAACAAAAGATACTATAAAAAAACCGGCCATTGGCCGGTTTTTCTTATTTGAACACTTTAAATCTTGATTCAATCGGTTGGAATTGCTTTTCGTCAGGTGATGCAGTTGGTTTTCCGAATGGCATCTGGGCAACAAGTCTCCAGTTCAAGGGGATTTTCCATTCAGTTCTAACAGCATCATCTATTAAAGGGTTATAGTGCTGAAGAGAAACTCCTATACCTTCTATTTCTAAAGCAGTCCAAATCACATATTGCAGCATTCCGTTGGATTGCTCCGCCCAAACGGGGAAGCTATCCTTATAAAGTGCATATTGTTGTTGAAGGGACGCAATAACTGAGTTGTCCTCAAAAAACAATACAGTACCATAACCGCTTTTGAATGAATTGATTTTTTGCTCCGTTGATGAAAAGTTTTCGGGCGGTACCACCTTACTGAGTGCATCCTTTGTAATGCTCCACAATTTATCATGGTTTGCTCCCAATAACAATACAACTCTGGCACTTTGACTGTTAAAGGCTGAAGGTGTGTGGAGAACCGCATCTTTTATAATCTCCTGAATCCTATCATCGGAAACAGGAATCTGCTTATCAATTCCATAGTAGGTGCGTCTGTCTTTTACTGCTTCATAAAAATTCTTGGGCAAAACAAATTCCTCCCTTATTATTTAATCAGTTATAAATATATTAATATTCAATTTACCAACATTAACATACTAATAAACATATTTTTTACAATAATAAGGTAAATATCCGTTTAAATCCTAATACTGTCTTTCGGGATACATTCCCTGTGTAGCTATACAAAATACAGTATTTGGAACTGGTTCTGCACCTCTTAAATCAGGCAGCCCAAACGTAGTACTGCCATTACCGCCGAACTGAACTCCTAGCAGTGAAAACAAGGCGGTATTTGTTTGAACGTTTAAAATAGAACCATTACAAATCGTCCAACCAGATGGGACATAGGAAAACGGAAAGAGCTTTATCATACCTAAAATAGGAAAATCCATTTATAATAACCTCCCTTAAAATAAGACTGCAAGACTACGTGTTTCACTATTAACTGGGTGTGGGATACATGCCGGTCATTGCAATATAATAAGCCATAGGGCGTTTTGCTTGGTATGCACTTGATTTTAAAAGATTTGGAACTGCGAAGGTCTGATTAGGAGTACCTCCAAACTTATTTCCAATTAATGAATATAATGCCTGATTCTGTGCAACCGAAAATTGTGTTCCATCACACAATTGCCAATCGAGTGGAGCGAATCCTAAGGCAAAAAGCTGAATCTGACCTATGAAAGGATAATCCATAATAATAGCCTCCCTGAGCCGCAGAACGGCTAAAATAAATTTTTAAAGTTTAAAATTATATAAACTCAACCTAATTCCGTGTAGGATAAAGACCTTCTATTGCTATGTAATACTTTGTATTCGGTACAGGCTCTGTGCCTAACAAATTAGGTAGGGCAAAGGTTGTTCTACCGTCACCGCCATAAGAAAATCCCAGTAACGAATACAGTGCTTGATTTTGTGCGATGTTTAATAACTGGCCATTGCACAAAAGCCATCCTCGCGGTACAAAGGTAAATGGGAAAAGTTCAATTTCACCTAACATCGTCTCCATATAAACACCTCTCGCTGATTAATATATAGTAATTATATAATATTGTGTAAAAAAATGTCAATAGATTGTCATACATAATGACAATACTAAAAATTTTGATTGTAATTTCGATTAAGTTACAATATAATAATATTATCAATTAATGTAAAAAAATACTAAATTTTAATATAGCAGGGAGGAAATACATATGGGTAACACCGCCTTAACCGGTCAAGTTTCAGCATCCAGTTACATAGCTCCTTTTGAGGCAGCAAGAGCAGTTGACGGAATATTAAAGCCTGTAAGCAGATGGGTTGGAGAAGTACCTTGTACTCTTAATTTTACGCCAAACCAATTGTATTGTGTAAATCGGTGGGTAGTAAATGGAATGCCTTCAGTGGGTTGGGACCCTCAGCAATACTATATGCTGACTTATTCTTTACAGGGTAGTAATAACAATACTTCATGGGTCACCCTTGATACAGTTGATAATACAAATTCCAGTACGATATTGTATAGTTCAGACAGAACGTTTGTCCCTACTGCAGCATATACGTATTATAGGGTTAATGTAACAAAAGGACTAAAATGTAATCCCAACATTGCTTCGATTTCTAATTTCCAGTTGTTCCCTGTTGATCCATCAAGCCCATTTCTATCTAGCTTGACTATAAACAGCGGTACACTTACACCTGCTTTTGTAAAAACTACATATAATTATACTGCAACAGTTGACTATGGCGTGACCAGTATTGTAGTAACTCCTACAGCAGAAACCCCGACAGCCTACGGACAAAACGCGGTTATTAAGGTAAATGGAGTTGTAACCGGAAGTGGAACAGGAACGCCTGTAAACCTTATTGTGGGAAATAACACCATAAATATAGATGTTTATTCTGCGGTTGGTGGCCTTATCCAAAGGTACACGCTGACTGTAACAAGGCTTAACAGTAACAAACTCACAAGTCTTTCTGTCCTTAACGGAACAACAGTACTTCCGATGACACCGAATTTTGATAAAAATATTTTTGTCGGGTATACGGTGGAAGTTGATAGTACAGTTCAAAGCGTGATGATAAATGTTACATGTGAAAACCCTGCATCGCCTATGACAATAAACGGAGGAGCTGCTGTCAGTGGTACGCCATACGGGCCGATTCCATTGCAGACAACAGGAGATACAACAGTAAATGTAGTAGTATCTACAGCAAATATGTCACCACAGACGTATACGGTAACAATCAAGAGGAAAGAGGATTTGACTTTGTCCGGTTTAGCTGTTAAAAATTCAAAAACAACGCTTACATTGCAGCCAACATTTAGCCCAACACAGCTGCAATATGCTACAAGTGTCAGTGGAACTACCAGCTTATCCATAATTCCAACTGCTAATAATCCTACAGGTGTTAATATTACTGTTAACGGTAACCCAGTGGTAAGTGGTTCACCATATAATGCAACTAACTTGAAAATAGGAGTAAACCCGATTAATATCGATGTTACATCGAAGATTACAGGAAATAAAAATACTTATCTATGTAATATAACAATATCTTAATTTATTATGTGGCCACACTCTGGTTTTATATACGCCATGAGTGTGGCTACGTATATATAGGAGGGGCAAATGTCAAAAATAGGTAAAAGAATATCCATGGTAATTTGTATTTTACTGTTAAATATTATAATGGTATATAATACGGGATATGTTTATGCAGAAGCACCACAGGATCAAGATTTTCAATATCATACTACTGGGGGCGGTTCAGGATCATACACGGTAGGAGATTTGATATTTACTACTAATGATAGTGTTTACATTGATGTAAAAAAATGTGAAGATTTAAGTCTTGAAGCCGCTGATATTTTTACCCAAAATGGCACTATAGAAGGTTTTAGCGGTAGTGCTATATGTAATGATGGATTTTTCAGCAGTAATCCTACAAAGTTTGAATTTCAATCTGCAGTAGGGAGTGCGTTTAAGCTGGAGTCACTGTACGCATTGATAAGTGATATGGGCGGAACCTCTACCATGGTAGATATCTCGGGATATAATAGTAAAAATGCAGATATATATGTCCATGTATCAGGTATTGATTTCACCAAGCCGGGAACATATGGAGATATTACATATACTAATAACCTAAACAGCCCTGCAAATGGTGAATACGGTGGAATTCTTACTTTTGGAAACAGCTGGTACGACATTGACAGAGTTGTAATCACCGACACAAATACCGATCAAGCATTGTATATTTCTCTTGACAGCCTCGACTTCTCTAACCTTACAGACCTTTCAATAGTCGATTCTCTTGAGACTACTGAGGGGGGGGATGCAACCTTTAGAGTAAATTTATCAAAGGTATATACAAGCAGCGACATTACTGCTGATTACTCAATTATTTCCGACACTGCAACAGCAGATGATTTAGGCGAAACGCCCATGACTGGCAAAGTTACTATTCCAGCCGGGCAACCCTATGGTGAAATAAAAGTACCAATAAAAAATGATACTGATTATGAAAAAGACGAGAACTTCAAGGTCACCATTTCAAACCCCAGTGTGGGAGGTATTATAGACGGTGAGGCTACATGTACCATAAAGGACAATGATGAACAGCCAAGCGTAAAGTTAAGTATTGATAAAAACAGCATCGCAGAGAATGGTGACTCTGCTGATACTACTGCAAAAATAACGGCTACTCTTTCAAATCTGACCTATGAAAATGTAACAGTTAATCTTAATTTTTCAGGTGCAGAGGCAGGAACTGATTTTAACGCTCCGACATCGATTTCCATACCTGCAGGACAAATTTCAAATTCAGTTGACTTAACTGCGGTGGACGATGATATCTATTCAGATGGAGATAAAACCGTAACCGTTGGTATAAGCGGTGTGGATAAAGGATCTATAGGTACATTTACTCCGCCTAAGCTGACAATTGCTGATGACGAAACAGAGCCAAAAGTAAATTTAAGCATAACACCGTCAATATCAGAAAACGGAATTGATGTGGCAACCGTAAAAGCTACTCTTACAAACAAATCAGTTAAGGATGTTACAGTAAAATTAGCTTTTGCAGGTGCTGTGAAAGATACGGACTTTACAGTTTTAAGTGATACTATTACAATTCCCGGCAAGCAGATAGAAGGTTCGTTGGGAATTAATGGAAAACCAAATAGTAAATTCAATTATGACAAGACGCTTACAGTAAGCACCTCCGATGTCGATGTTACAAACGCAACTACCGGGGCCGGTAAATCAGTGGAATTAACAATTACCAACATTGACGCCAAGCCAAAGGTAAATATAGCGCCTGTTGAGGTCAATGAAAACGATCCAGCTACTACGGCTACTTTTACGGTTTCACTGTCCGAGGCCAGCGATGAAGCTGTCACAGTAAATTATGCAACATCGGATGGATCAGCAAAGAGTAATGAAGATTATACAAGTACATCAGCGCAGTTAACTATACCAAAAGATAGTCTAAGCGGCGAAATCAAAGTACCTATAATAAATGATACATTGGATGAAGATGATGAGGACTTTTCAATTACTTTAACAAGTGCTGATGGTGCAGATTTGGGTACTTCTACTGCAATATGTACAATAAAGGACGATGATGCTGCACCAAACATAGTTGTTTCTAGCCATGAGGTAGTAGAAAGTGATATTGGAAATACTACAAAACTGATATTTGATGTAAAACTTTCAGCAGCAAGCGGAAAACCCGTAACGGTAAATTACTCAACTGCCGATGGAACCGCTACTCAGGGATTAGATTATACGGCTATTGCTAGTGGAACTCTGACTTTCAATCCGGGTGAAACAGGCCCAAAACAAATTGAAGTAACTGTATTAGGTGACGATATACAGGAGCCAAGTGAGACAGTTACATTGAATTTGACAGCTGACAATGCGAACGGTTGTGCGGCTACAGGTACAATTAAGGATAACGACAAGGCAACCATATCTATAAATGATGTATCAGAGGTAACTGAAGGCCAAAAAGCAGAATTTAAGGTGTCTCTAAGCAAGCCATGCTCTGAAAACATAAGTGTTGAGTTCAGAACAAAAGACGGTACTGCTGTAAAGGGACAGGATTATGTACAAAAGGAAGATACTGTTACTTTTGTTAAAGGTGAATACGGGGATAAGACTATAACCATTGACATAAATGATGATGAATTATATGAGGGAGATGAAAACGAGACCTTCTATGTTGAACTTTTTGATTTAACAGACCCATCCGTAGAAATGGGGAAAGCTACAGGAACAGCAACTATAAAAGACAATGAATCCACGCCATCAATATCAGTCGAAAATATTTCAGTAGATGAAGGTGATTCAGGTACTAGTGTTGCGACCTTTAAAGTATCAGTTTCACCGGCAAGTGCCAAGGATATATATGTAGATTATGCTACAGTAAAGGGAACTGGAACTGCAGAAGAAGATAAAGACTATATAGCTGAAACAGATACATTAAAAATAGCTGCAGGACTGAAAAGCGAAATAATCAATGTAAATATAAAAGGGGATACCTTGTATGAGGATAATGAAACATTTTCTTTGAAACTTTCAAATCCTTCAGCTTTACCTCCTTTAGCCGAAAAGGATATAAGTTTCTCAAAGGGAACAGCAGTATGTACAATAAATGATGATGATTCGGCACCTTCCTTTACATTTACCGAAAGTAAGGTGAATGTTTTAGAAGGGGATTCCGAGACCACACCGATGGTATTCAATGTAAAGCTTTCAGCGGAGTGCGGAAAGACAATATCAGTAGATTATAATACAGAGGATGGAACAGCAACAATAGCTGATAATGACTATACTTTAGCGTCCGGCAAGTTGCAATTTGCTCCAGGTGAAACAACCAAGTCCATAACAGTAAATATTAACGGGGACAAAATCGGAGAGTCTATCGAAAATTTCTATATAACCTTGAAACCCGGTACCGGAGATATTAAGGCAGAGGGAATTATTGAAGATGATGATAGAGCTAGTATTAAGATGTTTTTAAACAAAGACGGTAAAAAGACCGATATTGCAAACGGTAATACCGTCAGTTTTGAAAATACAACGACTGGCAAGGAAAGCGAGTTGGAGTTCACAATATCAAATACCGGGAACAGCGAGCTTACAGAAGACGGAATAAATAAATTAATAACAATAACAGGTTCTGATTTCACTATAAAAAATGGACCTGTAAGCCCTATTGCCGGAAAAGGCTCAGCTACCTTCTCCATAATTTTTAAACCGACTTCTACTGGGCCAAAAACAGCAGAAGTAACTATAACAGGCAAGGATACAGTAAATAGTCCGTTTGTATTTAAAGTGTCAGGAGGAACCGTACCAGACAGCTCCTCGGGTGGAGGTTCAACAACTCACGAACCACCAACAAAAGATACTATAGATATAAATGTTGGAGACAATTCTCTGAAAAATGTAGCTGTGGATGTAAAAAATGAAAATGGCAAAAAGACCACCACAGTAAATGTCGATGAAACTGAAGTACAAAAAACCCTTAATGAAATGGAGAAAACTGACCCGGACAAGGAAAAGAAAGTAGTAATACCTGTGAATAACAATTCTGATAAAGTTGTGGGAGAGTTAAAGGCCAGTACATTAAAGGCAATGGCTGATATGGATGCCATCATTGAAATTAAGACTGAAAATGCAACATATACTTTACCTGCAAACACTGTTAAATTTGATGAAATAGTGAAAAAACTGGGTGGCAACCCTGAACTTAAAGACATCGAGGTTAAAGTAACAGTTACTAAGGCAACTGACGACAAAGCAGATAAAATTAAAGATGAAGCAGATAAAAAAGGGTATGAGCTTAAAGGAAAACCAGTTGAGTTTGAAATATCATTTACAAATGCAGGCAGGGAAGTAACAGTTTCTTCTTTTAACAATTACGTTGCAAGAACAGTGGCAATACCTGAGGGAATTGACCCTAAGAAAATAACTACAGGTGTTGTATACAATCCTGACGGTTCATTTACACATGTACCTACTGCGGTTAGTGTAATTGACAACAGGTATTATGCAAAGATAAACAGCCTGACAAACAGCACATACGCACTTATATACAATCCGTTGACATTTAAGGATGTGGAAAAACATTGGTCAAAAGATTACGTAAATGATGCAGGTTCAAGGCTCATAGTAAGTGGAACGGGAAATGGAAATTTCACTCCTGACAGAGCAGTAACAAGAGCAGAATTTGCGGTCATGATAGTTAAAGCTTTGGGCTTGAAGAATTCTCAGTTTGCTGATAATTTCTCGGATGTGGGCAAGGATAATCCATACTATTCATATATCTCTACCGCATACCAATATGGAATTATTTCAGGCTATACTAACGGCAAATTCGGGCCAAATGATTTGATTACAAGGGAACAATCCATGACAATGATTTCAAAGGCTATGAAAATAGCAGGAATGGAAACAACACTGACAAATACCGATAATCTGAACAAAAAGTTCTCAGATTCCGGCGATATCTCAAAATGGGCAAAAGACGGAGCGGCTATCTGTGTAAACAGCGGACTGTTTGTTGGAAACAGGGGAATGCTCAATCCTAAAAACAATGTTACCAGAGCTGAAAGTGCTACAGTTATTATAAAGCTTCTCAAAAATGCACATTTAATTTAAAGCATTTTAAAAAGAAGGCATCTGCAAACATACTTTGCAGATGCCTTCTTAATTTTTAATGTATCTATGTTTAGAAATTAGGAAATTACAGTAATCGGTTCACTCAAGTAAGATATTTTGTTTCCTTCTTCATCTATCTGTGCAACATAAAAATCATAGCTTCCGATTAACGTATCAACTGTTAAAGTTGTATCTGTAGTTTCCATACATTTTTCAGGTAAGTCGGTTGATCCGGTTGCCGCTTTGTATATTGCATACCTTGCACCGGATGTACCATCCCATGCGAAGCTTATCTGTAAGCCTGATCTGTTAACCATATGGAAGTTTGACGGAGCTGGATAATCAGCATTAACAGTAACCGGTTGACTTAAGTAAGATATCATATCTCCGTTTTCGTCAATCTGAGCTACATAATATTCATAACGTCCGAACGGTGTATTAAGAGCTACAGTTGTATTTGTGGTTTCAATACATTTTTCAACGGGATCTCCTGAACCTGCGATTGCTTTGTATATAGCATATTTGGCTCCGGGGTTATTAGCTGCGTCCCAGCTAAATTGTATAAGCAAACCTGACCTGTTTGTTAAACGGAAGTTTTGCGGAGCTGGATAATGAGCATTAACAGTAACCGGTTGACTTAAGTAAGATATTATATCCCCGTTTTCGTCAATCTGAGCTACATAATATTCATAACGTCCGAACGGTGTATTAAAAGCTACAGTTGTATTTGTGGTTTCAATACATTTTTCAACGGGATCTCCTGAACCTGCGATTGCTTTGAATATAGCATATTTGGCTCCGGGGTTACTAGCTGCATCCCAGCTAAATTGTATAAGCAAACCTGATCTGTTTGTCAAACGGAAGTTTTGCGGAGCCGGGAACGACATTTTATAAGTTAGAGGACTACTAAATTCTGAAATCCTATTTCCATTTTGATCGATAGATGCAATAAAGTAATCATAACTTCCTGATATTGCCTGAACGGTTTCTGTTGTATTAGAAGTCTCCTGAATTTTTTGGGGTTCGGCTGTAGAGCTTGTTTCTCTTCTATATATTCCATAATGTGAACCTGCTAAGGGTAGCCATGTTAACTGTAATGACGGACCTGATGCATATACTATTCTCAAATCAAGACCAACCGCACCCAAAGCTTTTCTTACAGTATTTGTTTCAGAACTGTTTGCTCCATATATTGTTTCTGATGACTGGAGAAGTGCTGCTGCAAATTGAGGGTATTTCATGTCATAAATCATATTTCCATCATTAACGGCATGATAAAATATTACTGCAAGCTTTTCCATACCAATTGGAGCAACTGTAACATTTTTAAATGTTCCACCCATAGCCATAAGACTTGCAGCTTTTGTAATAACCCCACCGCCTTCATGTGGTTTTGGGTATTTGATAGTACGGTCATTTTCACATACTAATATACGTCTCTTATATTCGATGTAATTATCAATTACAGGATTGGCACAATCTCTGATAATATCTCCGGTATCTTCACCTATTGTCCAATCAGGTGTTCCTTCACTTGGAAGAAAGTACTCACATATTGCACCAAATACGTCAGATATACCCTCGTGTAATGATAAACGCTCTGTTAAAGGTGGATTAAATTCAAAGTGGCCATCACTGGAATCTCCTAAGCCTTCTGATTTAAGTATTCCATGAGTAAATTCATGTGCCATAGCATCTACCGCAACGGCAACAGACTTACCTGCTGAACCTTTTCCTGCACCGATTCTTACCTTATTTATATCTGCAAAGGCATTAAAGACGTTACTGCCGTCTTGTATAAACTCAATGATATACTCAGATCCGTTATCATCGTTTCCATTACGGTTAAAAGGTGACCCTTTAAAGAAATTTATAATATTTGTCATATTGTAGTGAGCATCTACGGCATCCTTCTGATAATTTGTTCCGGTATCTGTGTCAAAGCAATTATCATTCTCACTATATATTCCATCCAATTCGTGGATAGTCTTTAGATTTTCAACGGTGTTTTTCAGGTAGTATACATTATTATCCTTTACCATTTTTATCGGTTGCTTTACTGTTCCAGATTGCCCCACACCTGAACCTACAGCAGGCTCCTCTAGACTTAATTCCTGATTATTTTTTCCCAATATGGACATATTACTTGCATAGATATAATATATATATTTGTTAAATGTAGGATTTCTGAATTCGATGTTTACCCTATATATGTAGTCATATTTTCCATCTACCGGATAAAGAAGCAACTGGCTTTTAGGAGCTTCAGTATATACTGGCTTAAATCCTAAATCCTTCTCAATTGCAGATAAAATTGATTCTTGGGATACTTCGGCAGGCTTAATAGCTAAGGCTAGCCTATCCTTTATGTCATATACATAGTTTCCGACAATATACTCAATAACACCATCAGTATTGATAAAATAGTTTCTGTCACTATTTTGAACAGGTACACCGTTATAAGTTTGTATTGTTTTTACTACTGTCCTGTTCAATGAATTTAAAAATTGCTCAGTAACTTTAAACTGTACTGCCGGCAATTGATATTTTTGGGCTTCTTGAGAAACATACTGCTCAACTATTTGTTGTGGAGTCTTTTCAGATTCTTCTGTTAAACTTCCTGCTAAAAATGAAGGAATAAATTCTTTAGCTTGAATTGCTCCAATTTTTGCATTAATATCAGCGCTATCGTTGTTAGCATAAACTGATGGAAAACTACTTGCAATAAGTGAAACAGATAGCAAAACAGCGCATAAAATTCTCTTTGCTGATTTCATTTAATAAATACTCCTTTTAAAGTTTATAAATTTTTACCTGCCTGTCGTCACAGACAAATAGCATTTATCTTGCAAGATTGAAAACAATAATAACATGATTTACTGTTTGTGTCAAAAAAAGAACTTTTTACCATAAAATAAAATTAATTTGCCATTTGAACAGAATGGGTATATACTTACATTGTAGTTGAAAGAAGGTGGTAAATTGAATAAGGGAACATTTTTGGTAACACCTAGTGTTATCGAGGAATGCCTGGGTGAATCCTTTGATGCATCTGAAACGAAACATCCTGAGCATGACAAAACCCAAGAAACATTGAAATAGCCTATTGCAAGAGGCTTTTTTTATTGCTAATAATAAAAATGAGCTGTGCACTAGTGAATAATTCTAACTAATGCGACAGCCCGGTTTTGTTATTTTGTTTTATTTAGATTTTTTAGGACTACGTCTGTTAGGCGGTGTCGAACGGTTAAATGATGATCCGCGTCCGCTTTTCTTTCTGGCATTTGATTTTTCTATATTTATACGTTTGCCCTTTATAGTATAGTTCTTCATTGATTTCAGCACTTCAGGAGCAAAATCCTTTGGAACCTCTACAAACGAATACCTGTCAAAAATGTCTATTGCACCTACAAGTTTACCTGGAAGCCCGGTTGATGCCACAAGACTTTCAATAATATGCTTGGGTTGTATTTTGCTCTCACTGCCTATATTAATGAATAATCTTACCATATCCTTGTTGCTGCCAGGTTCTACAGCATTGTCAATTTCATTAACTTCACTCGGCAGATTGCCACTTTGTTCACCATACATTTTCAATAATGCAGCTGCAATATCTAGAGAGGTTACAAAGTTTTCTCCTTGTTCTTCCGATTCGTTATTGATTGTGTCGGTGAATCGTTCAATGTGGCTGGTGAATTTAGAAATGCTTTTATCCTTAAGGTTTTCTTTTAAGGTTTTAAGGATGTTCAACATTTTCTTTTCTTCAACTTCATTGAGACTCGGTGGCTTCATGGGCATAATGGTCGATTTCGTATAACGTTGTATATCCCTGAGCTTGTACATTTCTCGTCCTGAAATAAATGTAAAGGATTTTCCTGTTCTTCCGGCTCTACCTGTTCGACCTATCCTGTGTACATAATATTCTTCATCATTAGGAAGGTCATAATTAAATACAGCTTCAACATCATCTACGTCAATACCTCTTGCCGCTACATCAGTTGCAATGAGAATGTCAAAGTTACCTTTTCTGAAAAGAGACATAACCTTGTCCCGGTGTTCCTGACGCATGTCCCCATGAAGGGCTTCTGCTGAAAAACCTCTGGACTGTAGACTGGCTGTCAGTTCATCAACTCTTTTCTTTGTATTACAAAATACAAGAGACAGTTTGATATCGTTGGTATCTATCAATCTTGACAAAACTTCAAGTTTTGCGGACTCTTTTACTTCAAGGTAGTACTGTTCGATACTTGGAACGGTAAGTTCCTTGTGAGCTATCTTTATATGAACCGGGTCTTTCTGATATTTTTTAGTCAATTCAAGAATCTCTTTTGGCATTGTAGCAGAGAACAATATAGTCTGTCTGTTCTCAGGCACTTTTTCCAAAATAGTATCTATATCTTCTCTGAAACCCATGTTTAGCATTTCATCGGCTTCATCAAGAACAATCATTTTAAGGGCTTCCAGCTTAAGAGTTCTACGTCTCATATGGTCCATAACACGTCCCGGGGTACCTATGATTATTTGTGGACGTTTCTTTAAAGCCATAATCTGTCTGTCGATTGGCTGTCCGCCATACACGGGAAGAATCCTTATCCCGTCCTTATATTTCAATACATTTCGCAATTCTTCACAGGACTGTATAGCAAGCTCTCTGGTTGGACAAAGGACCAAAACCTGAATTGAATCAATCTGTGGTTCTATTTTTTCCACTGCCGGTATTCCGAATGCACAGGTTTTTCCTGTTCCGGTCTGAGCTTGACCAATCAGATCATTGCCTTCCAAAATATATGGGATTGACTGGGATTGAATAGGGGTTGCCTCTTCAAAGCCCATATCCGCAATTGCATGTTGTACCTCTTCCGAGAGAGTTAAATCTTTAAAACTTAAATTTTCCATTTTTATTCCTTTACCTTAATAAATTTATATACTATTCAATAATAATTACTATTGCCAAGTTTTGCAATGATTATTTATCAATAAAAAGTAAAACTAAAATTATATTATAATAACGTTTGAAAAAATTATGTTATTATATGTAAGAAAACATACAGTTAATTAATGGCATGCTAATGCCGGAACGGAGCAATATATGATGAAAAAATTCGCATTTGTTTCTGATTTTGACGGAACACTGACTGACAGAGATTTTTACCATATTGTCATGGATAAATACTTAAAGGATTGGGCATGGGATTATTACGAAGAATGGAAGAAAACCAAAAAGATAAATGTTGATTTCCTTAATAAAATGTTCGGTTCGATGGACAGAAGTGAAGAGGAAATATTACAGGATATTCTGGAACTTCCACTTGATCCGTATGCTGTTAAATTTATTGAGATGGTGGAAAACAACGGAGGAGATTTTTTCATACTAAGTGCGGGAACTTCATATTATATAAATAAACTTTTGGAGTATTTTAATATAAAGAATGTTACTGTTATTTCAATGGAAGGAAGATATAACAACAGGGGAATTGAGATTATGCCCGATCCTAATAGTGAGTTTTACTCAAAAATGTGGGGAGTAGATAAGCAAAAAGTAATCCTAACATTAAAAGAAAAATATGAAAAAGTGTATTTTGCGGGGGACAGCGAACCTGATATTGGGGCAGCAAAGCAAGCAGACTGTGCATTCGCAAAAAGTTCCCTTAAAGATTGGCTAAAGCAGGACAAGGTTCCTTATATAGCCTTTGAGCATTTTGACGAAATTGCAAAATATCTGGTAAGGGAAAAAATACTTACGAATTTTGAGTAAATAAATGAACTTTTTCGGATGCCTGCCTCACCGGCATCGCATCCGAATTAGAGAACATTTATATATTAAGACCGCTTATAACCTGTTTTAAGGTTTGGGCGGATTTATTAAGTAAACCTGCTTCCTCACTGCTCAGAGGAACATTTAGAATCCTTGAAACACCCTCTGAATTTACCTGACTGGGGATACTTAGACATATGTCGTTGAGACCGTATTCACCTTCAAATAGGCTTGATACCGTTAGTATGGAATTTTCATTACGGACAATAGCCTCTACAATTCTTCTTACCGCAAGAGCAACAGCATAGTAGGTAGCATTTTTTCTGTCTATAATCTCATAAGCTGCATTTTTTACCTTTTCAAAGGTATCACGCTTGAAGCTTTCATCGTCACAAGACTTGCATTCTTTGCAATATGAATCCATGGGTATTCCGGCTATGGATGCAAGACTCCAAGTTGGCACTTCAGTATCACCGTGTTCACCGATTATATATGCGTGTACGTTTCTGGGGTCAACTCCCATATGTTCCCCAAGCATGTATTTGAAACGTGCAGTATCCAGAACTGTCCCGGAGCCTATAACTCTGTTCTTAGGGAAGCCGGACAACTTATAAGTTACGTAGGTTAGAATATCCACAGGGTTTGTAACAACAAGAAGAATACAATCTGTATTATGTTTTACGATATTTCCAACAATATCTTTAAAGATTTCGGTGTTTTTATTAACAAGATCAATTCTTGTCTCACCCGGTCTCTGGTTTGCTCCTCCGGTTATTACAACGATATCTGCACCTTTGCAGTCTTCATAATCCCCATTGTAAATTCTGACAGGCCTTACAAATGGCATACCGTGATTCATATCCATTGCTTCGCCTTCAGCTTTTTTAATGTTTTGGTCTATAAGTACAATTTCCGAAACCAGACCACTTACCATTAATGTATAGGCAGTGGTAGAACCAACAAAGCCCGTACCTACAATTACTATCTTATTTATAGATTTATTTTTCATATTTCCATCCCTCTCTTAAGTATTTGCTTAGTATAAAATATACCCTTAATTTGAAAATCATAACAAAACATTTTATATGTAAAAATATCTACTATTTTGTTGTAAAATTATAAATAATAATGTAAAATATTAATATAAAATAACAAAAAGTGGAATATAGATAAAGGAGATAAAGCTTATGCAAATATTAATTAATCACCAATTAACAATTATCTCTTTTGTAATCTTGTTGCTTTTCATCATTTATGCTAATTGTGTTCTGGAAAAGAAATCTATAATTAGAAGGTTGTATCTTTCAGCAGCTATATTGAATTTATTTCTTACAGTATCGAATTTATTATTCAATATATTATCAGAATACAAAAATATTCCTTTGATACTGCTAAAAATAACACAGGGTTTCAACTTTATAGTGTCGCCTTTACTGGCTTACACATTTTTACTGTTTGTATGTAATTATTTTTCAAATCCATTTAGGATTAAGAAACAAGTTGGCACGGTTTTTAATTTAATGTTTTTCGCGAATACTTTTACTGCAATTATTCTTTTCAAAACAGATAAGTTTTCCACTGTTTATTTCCTACCATTTTCAATAAGCTTGATTTTGATATCCTACAGTATTTATATAATATTTAAAAGACGGAAGCTGCTCTTAAAAGTTGAATATATTTATATTATGGCGGTAAGCATAATGACAGTTGCAGTAACAGCTTTGCAGCCTATTTCAAATAGAACAGGCTTTATATGGTGCTTCAATTCACTAGTTTTAATATTAATGTTTGTTATTATTCAGCAGGGGGAATTGTACAAGGATTCCCTTACGGGGGCCAGAAACAGACAGGCTTTGAAAAAATGTCTGGATTGTTATGAAAAACGTAATTTAAGCCATTTATCGGCGGTAATTATAGACCTTGACTATTTCAAAAGTATCAACGACCTTTATGGTCATTCCGAGGGAGATTTTGCACTAAAGTCATTCGTAAAAATGTTGCAGAGAGTATACCTTAATACTGGAATTGTCTTCCGTACAGGCGGCGATGAATTCATTGTTCTTATGAATAATCGCTCAGAACCTCAGATTCACGACCTGATGAAGAAGGTTTCAGGGGCAGTAGAGAAATTTAATACTGTGTACAATAAGCCATATAGTATAAAGTACAGTTATGCTTTTGGGATATATAAGAGGACAGACAAAGGTGTAAAGCAGTTTTTACATGAAATTGACCTTCAGATGTACAATAATAAAAAATGTAAAAAAAGAGCTTTCGGTGAAGGCCTTCAACCCGGCATTTATGCAGGTATTCTTTAACAGTTCCAAGTTAAAATTCTTTCCTTTGTATTGTTTATATTTCGGGAAGTATGTATAATCTTGGTATACACTACATTTAAGGAGGGTCCATATGATAGAATGGAGGGACGAATTCATTCTTGGAATTGAGAAAATCGATGAACAGCATAAGAAGTTATTTCAGATTGCTTCAGAAATTTATGCTGCCATGAAAAACCAGCTTATTACAGACAAGTATGATGAAATTGTACGTCTCATTACGGAACTAAAAGATTACACGGTCTTTCACTTTACTTATGAAGAAGAATACATGCATAGCATAGGATACCGCAAGCTGCTCTCCCACAAAGTTGAACATCATGATTTTATTGAAAAAATCAATAATACTGATTATAGCAGGATAGATAAGGATCAAGACCAGTACTTAACGGAATTGCTTGATTTTACAGTTGAATGGATTGCAAACCATATCATGAAAACAGATAGAGCTTACATAATTAAATAAATTTCTTTAAGTACATTCTAAGATGGATGTACTTTTTTATTTACCAAAAGAAATGGTATACCGATTCTGTTTATAAAATATATTAGGTGGTATATATTGGATATATTTACGTGCAAGCAGAGGAGGATGTATATGAAAATCGTGGTTATAGGATGCACACATGCAGGGACAGCAGCAGTTAACAATATGGTGAAACTATATCCGGGTTCGGAAATAACGGTTTATGAAAAGAATGATAATATATCGTTCCTTTCATGCGGTATAGCCCTGTATGTTGGTGGTGTTGTAAAGAATCCGGAAAGCTTGTTTTATTCATCGCCCGAGAAGTTAAAAGAGATGGGAATAACTACACGGATGCGCCATGAGGTTTTAGATATAGATATCGATAAGAAAACCTTGACTGTAAGGAATATGGAAACGGGAAGCAACTTTGAGGACAAATATGATAAACTGGTGATCTCTTCTGGTTCATGGCCCATTATACCGGATATTGAAGGTATTGAATTGGAAGGAATTCTTCCAGCAAAAAATTATAACCATTCAAAAGAAATAGTCAGTAAGGAAAAATCCGCTCAGAACATTGTCGTGGTAGGCGCGGGATATATCGGTGTTGAACTGGCAGAGGCTTTTGCGGTCATAGGGAAGAAGGTAACTTTAATTGACACTGAAAACAGAATACTAAGCAAGTATTTTGACAAAGAGTTTACAGATATAGCAGAAGATAAGATGAAATCAAAAGGTATTACGCTTGCCATGGGTGAGACGGTAACAGAATTTATTGGAAACCAGAACAAAATAAAACGGGTTAAAACCGACAAAGCAGAGTATGATGCTGATTTGGTCGTTTTATGTATTGGCTTCAGACCAAGCACCGGTCTGTTTAAAGACAAGCTTGAAATGCTGCCAAATGGGGCGATTATTGTAGATGAGTACATGCAGACTAGTTATAAAGATATATTTGCTGCGGGGGATTGCTGTGCGTCAATTTATAATCCAATAGGAACCCGTAAGTATATTCCGTTGGCAACCAATGCTGTCAGAATGGGCACACTTGCAGCATTAAACCTTGAAAGACCTACAGTAAAGTATTTGGGTACACAAGGAACATCTGCAATAAAAATTTATGACCTTAATTATGCTGCAACAGGCTTGACTCAAAGTGCGGCAGACTTTCATAATATTGATATAAAATCGGTCACAATCAGGGAGAACTACCGTCCCGAATTTATGCCGGATTATGAAAAGGTATTATTGAAAGTAGTGTTTGATGCTAAAACAAGAGAGATTCTCGGAGCTCAGATTTTGTCAAAGGCAGATCTAACCCAATCTGCGAATACATTGTCTTTAGCAATTCAAAAGAAATTGACTATTGATGAACTGGCATTTACAGACTTTTTCTTTCAGCCTCATTATAACAAACCATGGAATTTTCTTAATTCAGCAGGACTTAAAGCACAGGACATATAGGCAGTGGTTTATAAATACTGTACTAAAGAGTATAAATTGTATCAATGGAGGCTTGGAAGCGATCATTGATACAATTTTTTACGCCTTTTTGACTTCGAATTAAAGTTGATATGACAATTTTTTTATGTTATTCTAAAATGAATTTATTTAATACTATTTAGATGGAGTTAAAAATGGAAAACATAGAGAAACAATATAAAAACAAGGGGTTAATCCTTGTAAACATTGTATTATTAACTTTTATGGCATGTCTGGACAGCAGCATTGTAAATGTTGCGTTGCCTGTAATGGCAGATAAATTTTCTGTCGGAATGGGTTCTATTTCAACAATCGTATCAACCTATTTGATTGGTATTTCTGCTACGGTGCTGATTTTCGGAAGGCTAGGAGACATTAAAGGGAAAGTAAAAATCTTTAAACTGGGTATAGTTGTATTTACTCTAGGTTCGCTACTGTGTGCCATTTCACCCTCACTAAATATACTTGTATTATCCAGAATTATTCAGGCCATCGGTGCTGCAGCGTTTATGGCAACAAACCAGGGAATAGTTACAAGGGCATTCCCGGCAAATGAAAGAGGTAGAGCACTTGGGATTACAGGGTCCTTTGTGGCACTTGGTACCCTTGTTGGTCCTCCGCTGGGTGGCTTTATTGTTGACGTAGCAAGCTGGCAATATATATTCTTGATAAATATACCGATTGGTATTTTCGCATTCATTATGGCCGTTAAGGTGCTTCCAAAAGACGAGGAGAGCAGCGAATCAAAATTTGACATAAAAGGTGCCATACTTTTTCTTATAAGTATAATATCACTCTTTGCTGCGTTACTGTCGGGTGAGCAAATCGGTTTCCTTAAACCTATTATTCTGGCAAGTTTTGCAGTAGCTGTCATATCGTTTGTATTATTTATTAAAATAGAAGCCAAAGTTGAAAGTCCTCTTCTCCAACTTAACATATTTAAAAACAAGCTATTTTCAATGAGTATTTTATGCGGTTTTCTGCTTTTTGTATGCATGAGCTGTTCCAACATTATAATGCCCTTCTATTTTCAGGACATTGTAAAAATGTCACCTTGGTTAACGGGAATATATCTTATGTCATATCCGCTGATACTTCTGGTGGTATCTCCGGTAAGTGGATTTTTATCAGATAAAATTGGCTCAGAATTGCTTACCTTTGTTGGATTGGCAATTTTCAGTGTAGGGTGTTTCTTAATGGCTACTATAAATCAGACCTTTAGCCCTGTAAGAATTATATTGTTTATTTCATTAATGGCTGTAGGAAATGGTATGTTCCAGTCACCGAACAACTCGCTTATTATGTCATCCGTACCAAGAAGCCGTTTAGGCATCGCAGGTAGTGTCAATGCGCTTGTCAGAAATCTTGGTCTGGTAGTGGGGGTATCGGTTTCGACACTGGTACTTTACGGTGTGATGAGCTTTAAATTGGGATATAAGGTAACGGATTTTGTTCTTGGAAAGGAAGCAGAATTCATTTTTGGAATGAGTTCTGCATATATTTTCATTGGAGCAATTTCCTTGATTGCAGCAACTCTGACAGCAGTCAGACTCTACAGAATCAAGAAAAATGCTGCGCCCAATGATAATTCTACGGATGTTCTCTAGATAATTTATGGCTTTAATATATCAAGCAAATCTGCAGGCTTTTTGAAAAAGAAGTCTGCATTTATATTTTCAGTATTATTTGATCCCCATACAGCCAACGCAAACTTTACTCCGGCATTTTTTGCACATTCTCTGTCAAATACCGTGTCACCAATATACAGAGTTTCGGAAGGAACAGCATTGAGCTTGTCCATGGCAAATAACAAAGGGGCCGGATTTGGTTTGTGCAGGGTAGTATCATCAGAGGTAACAATAGTTTTAAAATATTTAGTGAATTGCCGCAGACAGCTGTCAGCTTCGATTTCATACTGGCACCGTGAGGTTACAACACCCATCGGGATATTTAACTCTTTAAGGTTTTCCATTATTTCAGGGATTCCCTCAAAGGCGTTACACTTTTTAAAGCCTTCAATCAAATAATTATAGTAATCTTTTAAAGCCGCATCAATATCAGTAAAACCGTATCTTTGAAGAGAAACGGGAGTAGGAACACCATAGCCCTTTAAGAGTTCTTCGTTAGTAAAATATCTGCCGTGCTCTTTGAAAATTATGCTCTGGTATGCGTGATATACTGCTTTTTCGGTATCAATCATTGTTCCGTCAATATCAAATACTATGTAGTTAAACATTTTTGCCTCCTGGTCATTTGCCTCGATTATACAAGGTATTATAACACCAAAGGAGATACTGTTACCAGTTATGTTTACAATTATAGAATTTTGTTAAGTAGAATATAACAAAAAAGCAAATTCCAACGGACATTATTACATCAAATACCATAAAATTGTCAGGTATAATGATACTGACTATTCTCATAGCTGCAAAACTTGCAAGTCCGCATAGGACAAGGACAACTCCCCTTGGTAGTGAAAACCTGATTTCACAGGTTTTGCGGATTTCTATTAAATTTAAAATCAGTGCTGTCAATGATGTAACGGCTAGAGAAATTCCTACGCCGTATATGTTGATTGAGGGAATACCGGTTAAAATGAAAACAAGTACCAGATTTTCCACTGAGACAATTAAGGAATTTTTCAGATTTATATTTTGTTTTCCCAGTCCGTTTAATATTCCAAAAGAGGCGGCAGCCACATAGCTTGAAAAATTACACACACCAGCTACCATAACCATTTTACCTAAATCATTTCTACTGTAAAAGAACAGACCAAGCTCACCCGGAATACAAATTGAGACAATCAGTGTTCCCAACCCTATCATACAGGATATCCTTAAAACCTGTGAAATCCTTTTTTCGGTACTCCACATGTCTCTTTTACTAAGACTTAAGGACATATCGGGGATGAGTACCGTCATCATGGAACCTACTATTATAAACGGAAGGTTCACTGTTGTAAGAGCCATACCCATAAATTTACCTATTTGCTGTAAGGCTACATCATAGCTTACTCCGGCACTCATTAATCTTCTTGGTAGAATCAAGGTTGAAGCTGTGGTAAGTAAGGAGGAAATAAAACCGTTCAGGCACAGTGGACTGGAAATTACGAGAATATCGGCCAGCAGTTGCAGCGGGTTCTGTACCTTAACTCCTGAGGGTTTAAGTTTGCGAGAAACAAGCTTAAATCCTGTTAGCAGAAACAGCATACTGATTAATTCACCTATTGCAAGGGCAAAATATGCTATTGTAACAGTATTTTTTATATCATTGAGCTGAAGCACCGCAATTGTTACGAGAAGTATTGAAATTCTTATACATTTTTCTAGAATATCAATTCCAGCCGGAATAGTGAATTTTTCAAAGCCGTAAAAAAAGCCTTTAAATATAGCGGACATGGGGATGAAAACCAGAGCTGGGCAGATGATTCTTAAGGCACTTAAAGCTCGGATATCTTTTATTATATACTTACTTATAAATGGAGCATTAAAAAATACCAGTACAGCTACGGCGATACTCCACAGTCCCAGGAAGCATATTGCGACTTTAACGCTTCTGTGAAGATTTCTATAATCCTTTTTGCTGTTATAAACAGCACAGGTTTTTGAAATAGCAGTAACAAGACCATCAGTTGTAAGGCAAAGCAGCAGGGAATAGACAGGCATAATGAGCCCATATAACCCAAGTCCTTCAGCGCCCAGTTTTTTTGAAAGTACTATTGAAAATGTAAATCCGATAAAGCCTGTTACCAAATTTGAAAGTGTAAGTATTGCTGAGTTTCTATAAAATTTATCAAGTCCCATTAAAACTAACCTCGTATTTGCTGTGTTAATAAAGGTTATTCAAATGGCGACCTCATTATGCCATCATAAAAAGGCACAAAAAAAGAGGTTTCACAGTTACAAACCTCATTTTTTAGTGAGAAAATATATAAAAACAAATTGCGCTATAATTATAAGAGGAATAATTGTCATGAAATACCAACGGCGGGTTTTATGCTTGAAAGTAAGCAATCCTAAATAAACCCCGATGCTGCCGCCAAGAATAGAAAGGAGAAAAAATGACCTTTCAGGGATTCTCCACAACCTATTTTTTGCTTTATATTTATCCAGTGAAACTAACACAAAACCGATTATATTTAAAATAATTACTATTGTAATAAAGTATTTATGCATATAAGCACCTCGTAATTCTTTAAACAACACTAAAAGAGTATTATATTTTATATCATACATTATTATACAATTAAAGTGTAGATATTGTTCTATAAAATCTTAAAAATAAGTCAACATTCCCACTCATAATAAGCTATAAGGATGGCAAATGACTCTCAATAAAAAGTAAAATATGGAATTAGTTGTATATTTTCCCTGATCCGATTTGAAAAATATATATAATTTATATATAATAGAGAAAAACTTATTGACTGGAGCAGTAGCTTATGGATTTTAGTTCGCTTTCGGTAGTATTTAGAATAATATTGGTAGTTCTAATTTTTATAATAATTTTATACGCTTTAAAAATAATATCAAAAGATTTAAAAAGAGGTAAACCAGGTAAAAACCTTGGCTGGAAGTTAAAGATAGAATATTCTGCTGACAAGAGCAGTCTTGAAGAGGGAGAAATTGTTCCAATTGGAAGTAAGCTCAGTATTGGAAGAAACAGAAATAATCAAATGGTTTTACCTTCGAGAGCTGTTTCAAATTTCCACGCTAAAATATACTTTGAGGATGGCAGGTACATGCTAGAGGACTTGGACTCCACAAATGGTACTTTTGTAAATGGCAACAGGGTGGATAAGAAGAGTTTGCGTCCGGGTGACGAAATTAGAATTTCAGAGACGGTCTTTACTGTAACAGACGACGATTAAAGCAGTTGGTAAATTAGGAGAACCAAATGACTAAAAAATTAAGGATGTTTCAATTTTTAATATATGTATTTCTTTTTTTCGGGTTTCTGAACCTTGGAGTTTTAAAAAAGCCATTTGACCCAAAGGCAGGAATATTTTTCGGTATATTGGTTGTAATTATAGCGTTGACTACATGGATTCTTAAAAGGTTTTATCCAATGGGAGACAGAATAATATTCCTTTTTGCAATGTTGCTTTGTTCAATAGGAATAATCATGCTGTACAGGCTGAACATCAAGCTTGCAACGAAACAACTGGCGTGGCTTTTATTGGGTATTTTAGCTTTTCTTTTTGTAGTACTTTTCCTCAAAAGAGGACTTGCTCAATTTGCCCGATTGAAATATGTCTTTCTGATAGGAACGATTATGTTCATGTCAATGGCCACCTTTATAGGCTATGAAATTCTTGGTGCCAAAAATTGGGTTAAAATAGGCCCCCTGAGCTTTCAGCCTTCGGAATTCGGAAAAATATTTCTGATATTGTATCTAGCAAGTGCACTTTCCAATGTAAATACCAGAAAAAAACTCATAGAACCGGGTATAGTCATTTCAATAGCACTGGGATTTATGGTGATTCAGAGGGATCTGGGAACCGCGCTTATTATATTTGCAGTAGCTGTTACAATGGTGTATCTTGCAACCTCAAAGAAATTGTATGTATTAGTTTCACTGGGACTTTTTGTATCAGGTGGGGCAGCAAGCTACGCTTTGTTTGACCATATAAAAAGAAGAATTATGATATGGCATAATCCATGGCCTTATGTGTATAACGAGAGCTATCAACTGGTTCAGTCTATGTATGCAATTGCTACGGGAGGGCTGTTTGGAAGAGGCTTAGGCATGGGGCATCCGGGTTATGTTGCCGTTAATGAGTCTGATTTTATTTTTTCTGTAATATGCGAAGAAATGGGTCTGTTAATGGGCTTTGCTTTATTGATTCTGCATTTTCTGCTATTTTATCGCTCAATAAGAAGCGCAATAAATGCAGAAAATAATTTTTCAAAGCTTCTTACAGCGGGGCTAAGTGTAATGATTGCAACCCAAACTTTGGTTATTGTGGGTGGAGTAACAGGATTTATACCACTGACGGGAATAACACTTCCCTTTGTCAGCAGCGGAGGAACTTCCTTATTAATCAGTTTTCTTTCTCTAAGTATTATTCAGAAGGTTTCGGAAGGTGAAGACTGAAAGGCAATGGAGGCTTAACTAACAATGGATAATTTAACTAATAATATAAAACGTATAATGATAATTTTTCTAGTTGTTTTCTTTGTTCTCATAAGTTATCTGGCGTACTTCACTCTGGTGAAAGGTCCTGAAATAGTTACAAGGCCTGATAACAGAAGAATGTGGGATATCAGAAACAAGGTTGTACGTGGAACCATATATGACAGAAGCGGAAAGGAGCTTTCTGTCAGTCAGAAAAAATCCGGCAGCAGTGATTATAAAAGGATATATAAGGGCGGTGCTGTTACCGCTCATACATTGGGATATTATGACCCACAGTATGGGATTACGGGTTTGGAAAACCTTTATGACAGCTATTTGTCCAGCAATATATCTGCGTCCCTGTTGGCGTGGATAGGAAATGGATTCAAAGAGGTAAATAAAAAAGGTGATGACGTTTATAGTACTCTTGACTATCAACTTCAAAAAACAGCCTATGATGCCCTTGGCTCTTCTAAGGGGTCTGTAGTGGTGCTCAAGGTAGATACAGGAGAAATACTTGCAATGGTGTCGAAACCTTCCTACGATCCCAACAACCTCAACAAGAATTGGGAAACACTTATGAAAAGTAAAAATATTCCTCTACTTAACAGATCAGTTTCAGGATTGTACCCACCTGGCTCAACCTTCAAGGTCGTAACGGCAGTAAGTGCATTGGAGAATATAGAAGGTATAAAAAATGAGACCTTTACCGACAAAGGTAAGCTGAATTTGGGAGGAGGGTATACCCTCAGTAATGACCATGGGGAAGTTCTGGGTAAAATAAATCTTGAAAAGGCTTTAGTAAAATCAAGTAATGTCTTTTTCGGAAGCTTGGGAATAAGGCTTGAAAATGATTTATATAAAACCGCGCAGGATTTCCGGTTCAATAAAGATATACCGTCTGATGGCGTTATAATTGATAAAAGCAGATTTCCAAAGTATAAGAGCTATGAGAAGGGTAATATGGCTCAAAGTGGAATAGGGCAGGCAGAAGTACTTGCTACTCCCGTACAAATGGCTCTTATTGCTCAAACAGTTGCCAATGATGGAGTTATGATGAAGCCTACATTGGTTAACAAAATTACCGATTATAGCGGCAATACAATACAGAGTCTTAAATCGTCAGAGGTGGAACGGGTTACTTCTGCTGAATATGCCGGTGAAATAAGAAAGTATATGAGAGAGGTTGTGTCAAAAGGCACAGGTACAAGAGCGCAGGTAAGCGGTATTCAGGTGTGTGGAAAAACCGGAACCGCTCAGCATATTGAAAGCAAAACGCCTCACAGTTGGTTTATCGGCTTTGCACCCTATAAAAATCCTCAGATAGCAATAGCAGTAATAGTGGAAGAAGGCGGCTACGGAGGGGTTGCAGCTGCCAGAATATCACAGAAGGTTATGAGCAGGTATTTTCATAAGTAAGCGCTAATCAAAACATCTTCTAATAAAGAACAGGGGACAGGCTTGATAAAACAACCTGTCCCTTCCCGAATAAATTTGACTAATTGTTTAAATACTTACATCAAAATTACTACCCAAACCCGGATTTACGCTAAGCTCCATCATTTTAGTCAAATCTGCGCCTTTTTGGTTCATATTATTCATTGCCAACTTAGCAACGGCAATATTAACGCTTTGGGCCAATGAAGCCTGGGACATTGAAATTGAAACAGCTGCAATATCCATTTCAAAACACTCCTCTCATAAACAGTCATGCTATTTTATTCGCGTAATCTTTATTATATTTTACATCTTTAAAATCAAATGTTCAATTATTCTGTATTTATGCCGAAGAACTGTATCCTTGACTGCTTTATTAACAAAAAGTATAATAATTTCCATAAAGGGTGACTTTAATACCCGGCTAATTTATAGAAAACAAAGGTAAGGAAGACATGAATATATTCATCAACAGAGATTATTTCCTTTTTGATGGTGCCATGGGTACCTATTATTCATCAAAGTATAAAGACAATACTCCCTGTGAATTTGCAAATATAAATGACAGGAAAAACATTTTAGATATCCATTCGGAGTATATACAAGCCGGTGCAAACGCCATTAAAACAAATACATTTGGTGCAAACCGTTTTTCATTGGGCTGTCAACAGTCAGAGGTTGACCAGATTATAAAATCGGGATATGATATTGCCGTACAAGCTTGCTCGGGACAAGAAGTGGAAGTTTTTGCCGATATTGGCCCTTTACCTGACGGAAAAGGAGCCAATCCCGAAGAAGAATATAAAAAAATTGTTGATAATTTTCTGGAATGCGGGGCGAAAAACTTTCTGTTTGAAACCTTTGCAAATACTGATGTGCTGATTGGGGTTGCAGCTTACATACGCTTACGCTTGCCTGACGCCGTCATTGTCACCTCCTTTGCAGTTTATCCAGACGGCTATTCAAAAGAAGGACTTTTTTATATAGATATATTGGACAAAATGCATGCCAGCGGTCTTGTTAATGCAGTTGGACTTAACTGTATTAGTGGCCCGGCCCATATGTACCGTCTAATTAAAAAAGCGGATATCAGAGGTAAAAACATTATTGTTATGCCCAATTCGGGATATCCAGGCTCAGAAAGAGGCAGAACCGTTTATTATGACAATTCTGAGTACTATGCTGAAAAGCTTGAGGATATAAAGAATCTTGGAGTGAAAATTCTTGGTGGTTGTTGCGGAACCACACCAAAGCATATCGCTGCTGCAGCAAAGTTACTAACCAGCCCACAACCTGTTGAATCCAATACCGGCATAAGCACTCATATAGAGACATGCGACCATGCAAATGAAAATATTCTGGACAAACTTATTGAAAATAAAAAGCCAATACTTGTAGAAATAGATCCTCCTTTTGATACTAATTGGGAATACATGCTAAGGGATGCGCTTCTCCTGAAACAGGCAGGGGCAGATATTATTACTATTGCTGATTCACCACTTGCAAAAGCAAGGGCTGAAAGTACCATAATGGCTACAAAAATTCAGAGGGAAGCAGCTATACCCGTTATGCCTCATATAACCTGCAGAGACAAAAATCTTCTTGGGATAAAGGCATCACTTTTGGGTGTGCACATAGAAGGAATACGGAATGTCCTTGTCATTACAGGCGACCCCATTGCAAATATTGAAAGTAGCAGGATAAAAGGAGTTTTCAGTTTTAATTCTTCAAAATTAGCAAATTATATTAAAAGCTTAAATAGCAATGTTTTTTGCGGACAGGACGTTAAAATAGCCGGAGCTTTAAATGTAAATGCAGTAAATTTTAGTGCCGAGCTAAAAAAGGCTTTTACTAAAATTGAAAACGGTATTAGCTATTTTCTGACTCAGGCCATTTATACAAGAAGTGCTGTTGATAATCTACTAAAAGCCGTTGAGACTTTGGGAGTACCAATATTTGCAGGATTTATGCCAATAGTGGGATACAAAAATGCTCAGTTTATTAATAATGAGGTTCCGGGAATAAATATAGATAGTGAAACAATAGAAAAATTTCGGGATAGAAGCCGTGAAGAATCAGAAAAGTTGGGAATGGAGATTACCATGGATATCGTTAAGGAAATTTATCCTCATGTCTCCGGCTTTTATCTAATGACTCCTCTTAAAAGAACAAATGTAATTTGTGAATTGATAAAAAAAATTAAGGAGATATAAAAATGATAATAGTTGGAGAGAAGTTAAACAGTTCCATACCTAAAATGTTTGAAAAAATGAAAGACAAGGAGACTGAAGCTATAAGGCAAATAGCCATAAGTCAGCAGGAGGCAGGGGCAAGATATCTTGATATTAACACAGCGATTTTCAGAGAAGATGAGTTTGAAATGCTAAAATATATTCTGGATATTGTTCTGGAAAATACGGATTGCGGAATCATGCTGGATTCACCATCACCTGTTGTAATAGAAAAAGCTTTGCCTCTCATATCGGGAAGGGATATAATTATTAATTCAGTGACACTTCAAGATAGGTTAAAAGAACTACTTCCATTAGTTAAAAGTTACAAGACGGGTATTGTAGGGCTGCCGATAGATGCTGAAGGTATTCCTAAAACAGTGGAAAAAAGAGTGGAAAACTCACTTAAATTAATTGAAATAATGAACAAGGAAGGGATTAATAATTCGGACATCTATATTGACGCCCTTGCAGAAGCAGTAGCTGTAGAAAGTGAAGCGTCATCTATCACCATAAGAACTATAGAAGGGGTAAGAAAAGCTCATTCCGATGTTCACCTTATTTGCGGAGTCTCAAATGTTTCCTTTGGTCTACCCAAAAGGACAGCGATTAATTCAGTATTCCTTTCAGCCGCAATTTTTGCAGGTCTTGACAGCGGTATTGTGGATATCACAAATGAACAGATTCAAAGTACTATTTATACTGCTGAAATGATAGCAGGGCGCGATGAATATTGCATGGAATACTTGGGTTATATTAGAAGTAAGTAAGATAAAATATTTGTAGCATTTTGAACTATAAACACAGCATATATGATAGAATAATTTATACAAGTCTATAATAAATCCGGGAGAAGATAATATGGTGAAAAACAAACCATTATATGAAGTAAGACAAATTTCAAATCTTAAAGACATGATAGAACAAAGTGCAGGTCTGTATGGTTCTAAGCCTGCTTTTCTGGTTAAACAAAAGGGCAGCTCTGCATATACCCCGATTAGTTTTAAAAAGTACAAGGACGATATTGATGCACTTGGAACAGCACTCATCAGCCTTGGTTTGAAAGGCAAAAAGATTGCAGTGATAGGTGAGAACAGGTATGAGTGGGCCACTACTTATTTAAGTGTGTGTAACGGTACAGGAATTATTGTGCCCTTGGATAAGGAATTGCCGCAAAATGAGATTGAAAACTGTCTTTTAAGAAGCCATGCTGATGCAATTATATTTTCAGGAGCGGTGTCAAAAAATATTTTAAGTATTCTTAAAAATATTACTACCTGCCAATTTTATATAAACATGGATATTGATGAGGACGCAGATGGTCAGATATCATACGGACGATTGCTTCAAAAAGGATATGACCTCTTAAGGGATGGGAATAGAGAATTCCTGGATGCTGTTATAGACAATGAGAAAATGAATATTTTATTGTTCACATCAGGTACAACTGACAAGTCAAAGGCTGTTATGCTGTCTCACCGGAATATTGCAGAAAACCTGATGGCTATGTGTTCTATGCTTTACATAGATGAAAAGGATGTTTTCCTGTCTGTTTTACCTGCTCATCATACATACGAATGTACCTGTGGCTTCCTGTGTCAGATGTACAGGGGATGTACTGTTGCATTTTGCGAAGGCTTACGCCATATTGTTAAAAATCTCAGCGAATCAAAGTGTACCGTTATGAATGGTGTACCATTGGTTTTTGAATCTATATACAAACAATTAATGCATCAGGTATCCAAAAGACCCGGAGGAGCAAAGAAATTAAAGTTTGGGATAAAACTCAGCAATGCTTTAGGTAAGTTGGGAATTGATGTGAGGAGAAAGCTTTTTGCAGAAATTCATCAAGCCTTGGGAGGGCATTTGAGACTGTTCATCAGCGGAGCAGCTGCTATTGACCCGGAGGTATCAAAAGGTTTCAGAAATATCGGGATACAGCTTGTTCAGGGTTATGGTCTTACAGAGTGTGCGCCTATTGTTGGCTTAAATAGAGATTGTTGGTTCAAGGATGATGCTGCAGGGCTACCTTTGCCAGGGCTTAAGGTGGTAATAGATAATCCCAATGCCGAGGGAGTCGGAGAGATAAAGGTGTCCGGTCCAAGTGTGATGATGGGCTACTACGAGAATAAAGAGGCTACGGAAGAAGTAATCAGGGATGGATGGTTTTATACCGGAGATATGGGATATTTGGATTCCGACGGATTTATTCATATTACCGGCAGATTGAAAAATGTAATAATAACTAAAAACGGAAAGAACGTTTATCCTGAAGAAATTGAAACACTTCTTAACAGAAGTGACTATATCAAAGAGTCTTTGGTTTTTGGGAAAAATGATAGTGAAGATGTAGTTGTATGCGCTCAGATTGTGCCTGACAGAGATAAAATTGAAGAAGACTTAAAAAACGGTATCCTTGACAGCGGTGATGTTGAAGCTATTATAAGCCAAGAGGTTAAACGGATTAACAAGGAACTGGTCACATATAAGTATGTAAAAGAATTTACTCTTAGGGATACAGAGTTTGAGAAAACTACAACTAAAAAAATAAAGAGGTATCAGGAGTTGAAAAAGTAGTGAGTAAAATACTGGAAATAGCTATAAATGATGCTGTAAAAATGGTACGTGAGGCAGGAGAACTCTTGCTTCAAAACATGGACGACAAAAAAGTTATTACTAAGAACGGTACTGCTAATTTTGTTACTGAAATAGATTTAAAGGTTCAGGAGATATTATTCGGTAAATTAGTCAATTTGCTGCCTGACAGTAATATTATTGCTGAGGAAACCGCAGATAATAAATTTGCCCTAGAAAAATATACATGGATTTTAGACCCCGTTGATGGAACTACAAACTTGATGTACGGGTACAAATGTTCTGCCATAGCCCTTGGCTTGGTGGTTGAGGGTGTTCCCTATGCAGGAATAGTATACAATCCCTTTTTAAATGAATTGTATACTGCTCAAAAGGGTAAGGGTGCATTCATAAATGATAAGAGAATAGGTGTAACTTCAAACGGAAGCCTTTCAGACAGCTTGTTGGCCTTTGGGACTTCACCCTACGACAGAGGAAAGGCGGATGAGACCTTCAGAATAACTAAGAACGTTTTTGGTAAATGCAGAGATATAAGAAGGAGTGGTTCTGCTGCTCTTGATATATGTAATGTAGCTGCCGGACGTACTGACGGGTTTTTTGAAATGGAACTGCAGCCTTGGGATTATGCAGGAGCATCCATAATTCTAAATGAGGCAGGCGGCAGAATAACCGATTGGCAGGGCACGGATTTAACCTACATTTCAAAAAGCCCCGCAATTGCTACCAATGGGCTAATACATAAAGAATTATTAGAGGCTATAAAGTAAAATAATAAAAATAATGAGAAGCCACGGCTTAAAAATTAAACCTACAATTTGAATATGTGTCAGAATTTAAAAAACTCCTTATGTGATACTGAGAATAGTGTCACATAAGGAGTTTAGTTTTTTGTAACGAATATTACACGTTCTAGTGTGGATATGATTCAAATTAAACAGAATGCAATTTTTCCAAAACAGGTAGGGTGATAAAAAATCACCCTACCTGTTTTGGAAAAATCTTACTATTATATAAAGTATAAACATCACCAAAGTTAATTTTGGACAAGTTTAAATTTGGCTCCTGTGATTTTCTCCGGGGATATCAGGAATCATAAACAGCCGAAAGCAGGAGATTTCGCGAGCTTCTGTGTTGGCAAAAAACAAAGGGGGTGAAATTATGAGAAAACTTGGTAAGAAGTTAAGTCAGGTTGAAAGAAGTGTTGAGGCGTATGGATGTAACTGTTTCGGACTTATCTGTGGTTGTAACTGCTATGGTAATTGGGGTCAAAGTGCGACAGGTGACGTAAATGTTACTTATGGTGTAAATAATGTCTATAGCACAAGCCTAAAGGGTTAAGTATATTTATAGCCTGATGTGATATAACCGAAACATAATGTTGCTTCGGTTATATCACATCATATAAAAGTTTTTTCAATAACCGCGAAAAACAAAATAAAGTAAAACAGCAAGGGAGGAGTCATTATGGACGGGGATAAACCTTTCATTCATCTTTTTAAAACTCCAGGTGGCCATTATATATATGATGTTAATACAAATGCAATTATAGAAACGCAAAAATCAACCTATAATTATTTATATGCTCAACAAAAAAGCCTTAAAAATTCAATAAATGACGAAAATGATACTTTGATTAAGTCGATCAAAGAGAAGGGCTTTCTTTCATCAAAAAAAGTTAAAGAAATGTTGCATCCAGAAAATGAATTGCTTAAATATATTCTAAGCAATAAAGTGAGAATGATAACCTTACAGGTAACCCAGCAGTGCAATTTAAAGTGTGAATATTGTGTATACTCTGGAGGTTATCTTAACAGGGGGCATACAAATGCTCGGATGAGCTTTGAAACAGCAAAAAAAGGTATAGATTTTCTAATACACAATTCAATGGATCTAGACAGGGTTAATGTGGGCTTTTATGGTGGGGAACCCCTTCTCGACTTTGAGTTGGTAAAAAAATGCATCCTGTATGCATTGGAAATATCTGAAGGCAAAACCGTTACCTTCAGCATGACTACGAACGGTACTCTCTTCACCCGAGAGATACTGGAGTTCCTCAGTCTGCATGATGTGAATATTGCTATCAGTCTTGACGGTCCAAGAGAAATCCATGATAAGAATAGGAAATTTGCAGCCAGCGGCTGTGGGACATTTGATAAAGTAAGTAAAAACCTTGAATTTTTTAGGGTGAGTTATCCCGAATACTTTAAAAATGTAAAGTTTAATGTTGTGCTAGACAGAAAGAACGATTTTAGCTGTCAAAATGAGTTTTTCAGCACTTATGAAGTTATCAGTGAGTCAATAATAAATGCATTGAACTTAGCTACAAATTACTCACAAAGGCAAAATGAATCTTCTGAAGGCTATGATACCAAAGTAGGATATGAGTACTTTAAGCTGTTTCTTAGTAAAATTAATAGACTTGATGCACAGTATGTGTCCAAGTTGGTCTCCAATCATTATGGAAGTCTGAAAACAAGCTTTGTTAAAGAAAGACAACATACGCGAGAATTACCTTACAAAGCACATCATGGAGGACCATGTATTCCCGGGGCCCAAAGACTGTTTATGGATGTATACGGAAACTTTTATCCTTGCGAGAGGGTAAGTGAAAGCTCTGAAGTAATGCGAATCGGCCATGTTGATACAGGATTTGATTTAGGAAAAGTGCACCAAATTCTGAACATCGGGAAATTAACTGAAAAGAGCTGTATAAACTGCTGGGCTTTCAGGTTTTGTACCATATGTGCAGCCGCTGCCGATGATATGGTAGAATTATCTGCCGACAGGAAGCAATCGCATTGTAATAACGTAAGAATTTCACAGGAGGAAGCCTTGAAGGACTACTGCACGCTTATTGAGTTCGGCCACAGCTTTGAAGATAATAATGGTTATTTTGTAATGGAGGGATAGCATGGAAAATAAAAAAGTACTCATATATCCATATGACTCCGGTTTTACCCCTATATTAAGACATAAACAGTTTTTACAGGGCTATGAAATAACATCTCTGGTATCCCCCGGAGGTTGGGGGCTTACGGGCAGAGATGCCGGATATGCAGAAAAAAGCGGGCATATAGGCCTAAATGTTATCGGTGACTTTGATGAGGCGTTCGAGCTATGTGATGCTGTTATGATAGTAGATTCGGAAAAGCATCTGGACTTTCAAAAGTATATAATGCCAAAAGTATTCAAAGCAGCGGAACACAAAAAAGATATAATAATTACCACACAACTAAGAAATGAAGATTTAAGTACAATATCAAAAAAGTGTAAGGAGACAGGAGTTGACTTTAAATATTTCAATTATCCGGAAGAGCATAGGAAATTCCCCACAATAACTGTTGAAAACGAATTCCTGCACAATATCAATACTCCTGTTGTTTTCGTCCTTGGAATTGGCGAAAGGACAAGTAAATTCGAAATCCAGCTTTCTCTTAGGGAGAAATTTATAAGTGAGGGCTATAAGGTAAGCCAGATAGGAACAAGAGGCTATTGTGAATTACTGGGGTTTCATTCTTTTCCTGAATTTATGTTTAACGGTACATTACCTGAGACAAATAAGATTGTATTCTTTAATCACTTGATTAAACAAATAGAGGATGAGGAGCAACCGGATGTTATTATTATAGGCATTCCGGGGGGAATCATGCCTTTTAATAATAGACTTACAAACAGATTTGGTATTCTTGCCTACGAAGTTTCCCAGGCTTTGGAGGCGGATTGTGCCATATTCAGCTGCCATTATGCAGAATTTAATACTGAATACTTTAAAGGTCTTTCAAATTTGGTTAAATATAAGCTGGGCTTTAAAGTAAGCTGCTACAACCTTTCAAATGTAGTGTTTGACTGGGTGAACTCTAAACAGGAAAATAAGAACATTTATACAACCCTTGATTCAACATTCATCGATGAAAAGCTCAATCTGTATTCTAAAATGGAGATACCTGTTTTTAATACACTAAATACTGATAGCGCTGGTAATATGTCTGAACATATTATTAACAAGCTTGCTGATTACGGTAATGCTCAATGCATATGAAGGAGGGCAGACAAAATGAATACTGATGTTATAAAGAATAAATTAGTAAAAATATTTGAGAGCAGGTTTGATATGAACCTGACAGTGAGATGGGATGATATGCAGGATGAACATTTCCTTGGCAGTAAAATGAGGCTGGCACCAAGGGACTTACTTTATCTGCATTATGATATTGAAAAGGAATTTGATATAAAAATAGCTGAAGAGCATATAGTTAACGGTAAATTCAGTAGCCTAAATAATATTGTCCATATAATAAGTTGTGAGTTAAAAGAAAAAGAGTCAGAAGTGGGAGAAAAAAAGGTATGTTAATACCCTGATTAGTAATATTGATAAAACTTCCAAATAGTGTATAATTGTAAATTAGTTCCACATATTACATAAGGAGGAAGCGTTATGAAAAAGTTTATCAGTTGTTTACTGTTGATTGCAATTATCTTTATTCCCGGAGTAGTTAGTGCTAATTCAAAAACTAATTTGTTTTGGGATAAGGATGCCGGCAACATTGAGGCACGATTTGAGTGTGCAAAAAACTCAGAACCTGAATTAATTGCATTCATACGGCAAATGCCGAAGGGGGCAGATCTTCACAATCATTTAAGCGGGGCTACATATAGTGATTATCTCCTAGATTCAGCAGAAAAAAATGGCCTCAATTATGATCTTGGCACCAATCTCTTTTATTCGCCTAATAATTCGAACTATAAACCCATAAGCCCAATTACTATAACCCTGCTGGAAAGCAATCCCGTTTATCTGGCACAGTATTTAAACATTTATAGCATGCGGGGCTGGTATCCCAATACAACAAACGGACACGACCAGTTTTTTAATACTTTTAATTATATGGGTTCGGCAAATAGAACTAGTGATGACATGCTGCTGGAAGTTATAAACAGAAATATTTATGAAAATGTGAAGTATCTTGAATTGATGACTAATTCTTTACCTAATAATTACACCAATCTTTTTACAAATACAGCACAGAATTTCGATATAAATAAATTGGATGATGCCTATAATCAGGCCATGGAAGTTATAAATAATAATCAATCTGTTGTGAATACTTCCATCAAAAATCTTCTTGATGCACGGGAGAAAATGCTTGCAGATAGTGGAGTATCTATTGGATCGGGTAAAGATATAGAAGTTAATTATATCCAACAGCTATACCGCTCAACAAACGATATGCGCAATTTTTTTATTACTGCTTTTTATTCTGCATATGCGACTAAAGTTGATAAAAGGATTGTCGGAGTAAACATGGTACAGGCAGAAGACACGCCTTATTCCAGAAAATATTTTGATGATGAAATGAAAATAATGGATTACATATGGAATAGGATGGACAAACCATCTTTTACCTTACATGCCGGTGAACTCGAATTAACTGGCTCTCCTGTAGAACCCATGGAAAACCGTATCAGTACCACAATCGAAAAGGGTCATGCTCTGAGAATAGGTCACGGTGTTTCAGTTGCCTGGGAGAAAAATCTACCTAAATTATTAAAAGAAATGAAAGAAAAAAATATACTTGTTGAGATATGTCTTTCAAGTAATGAATCAATTTTAGGAGTAGAGAATGAAGAGCATCCATTTACCATGTATAGAAAAGCGGGCGTAAAAACTGCTTTGTCAACTGATGATGAAGGAGTTAGCCGCGGAAATCTTACTGAAGAATATGTAAAAGCAATTCAGCGATACGGCCTTTCCTATAAAGATGTCAAGGAACTTTCCCGGAATAGTCTGGAATACAGTTTTCTTCCGGGACAGAGTCTTTACATAAATGGAGATTATACAAAAGTTCGCAAAGAGTTTGGAAATGTGTGGAGTGCAAACTACAAAATATCAGCGAAGGCCCAAAAGCTATTGGATGAAAACCCAAAAATGGAGCGTGAGTTCATGCTGGAGCGTGCTTATGTTACGTTTGAAAATAAACTATTAAGCGGTACATTTGGTGATTAGAAAAAACATATAGTGGAGAGCTTTGATTATTCAATCCCACTTGGTATAAGCACTTAAAAAGGACTGAGTTCGGCAGGTTAGCGGATTCAGTCCTTTAGTGTTTTCTAATTACATTTTAATTTACATTATTTGGATAATATATGATATAATATAAAAAATGTATTTGATTAAATATTAAAATATAGGTGCATTTATTATGAATAAAATCAGAACGATGCTTGTTGAAGATGATATTGATTGGATAACAGCAATTGAGGACTATTTGTTGTCAAAGGATGATATTTATCTGGAGGCAACAGCTAATGACAGGGAGAGTGCAATAAGAACTGCGACTAAAATTCATCCTGATGTTATAGTAATGGATATTAACCTCAGTGGAAACAAATGTGATGGGATTTATGCCGCAGCTGAAATTATTGCAGAAATAGATACAAAGATTCTTATGCTTACATGTCTTAATGAAGAGGAAATTGTTGTGAATTCCTTTACAGCGGGAGCAATTAATTTTCTCTCCAAGGATAATTACATGTATCTGGCAGATGCAATTCGTTCTGCAAAAGCAGGTAATTCCCCCTATGAGCTACTTTTAAAAGAATATTCGAGATTAAAAAAAGAAGAACAACTAAAACCACTAACAGAGTCAGAAAAAAGAGTATTTCGTTTACTGGAGACAGGACATTCCAGAAGCGAAATTGAAAAAGAGTTATTCAAATCAGAAAATACTGTTAAGACCCAAGTAAAAAGTATATTAAAAAAAATGGGAGTTAGCAGAGTAAGACAGGCAATAAAAAAGGTCCGACAAAAGGGTTTGATTTGATGTATATTATAGCTACCATTATTCTCTGGAGTCTATCAACAATTGTATTAATAGCAGGTTTCAAATACCGTCCACTTATATGGATATGTCTTCTTGGATATATTGTAGGAGGTGGAATTCTGGGGAAGTTTTTAAGCGATATGAATTTAGCAAACGTGCATATTGCATATATAAACAGGCAGTTTTATCGGGTTCTGCTATCTGTTTCCTTTAATTTTGCACCCTTTATTTTATTAATGTTCAGTATAAGCTATTCGGGATGCTTCTCAGTAAAGCATACGGTGGGTAAGTTATATTTTAAACTACTTTTTCTAATACCGCCTGTTATTACAATTTTACTTTTCGGGCTAAAAATTTCATCTTTTGAATATCGACTATTTCTTATAATATGGGCCACACCTTATTTTTTTATCACAAACTATATTTTAATCAGATCCCTTCTCAAGGAAAAGGTAGTATTTATCAAACGGCAAAAGTTGTCAACTTGTGTGACAATTTCAGCAGCTACAATATACGGATATATATCATGTCATCTAATACCGATTCTTAAAATCAGGATAAGTATACAACGTGACATTTTTGCCACTTTTGCATTATTGATTATCTTTGTAGTTCTCAGCTCACGATACGGGATTTGGGGAGTCAAGCTAAGGTTTGAGAGTTATGACCCTTTTAACAGTATTCTTACTCTTTCATCAGGCACGTTAATTCTAACTCATACCTTAAAAAACGAGATGAATAAAGTAGCTATGTGTGCACAGAATATTAAGACAATTCCGAAAAATGATGTAAACAGAATAGAAAAGAATGCAGATATAATACTAGATTCATGTCAGTATGTTCTTGACATGGTAAAAAAGATTAAAGACCAGATTGCAGAAATAAGGCTTGAAAAAAATTCGGAAAGTATTGCCTTGTTAATTGATGATTGCCTTGGGATGGTAAAACCTTTTACTGATGCAAAAAATATAAGTGTTATCAAGAGTTATTCCAGAGATACAATTATATCAATGGACAGAAAAAATGTAAAAGAGGTACTTGTAAATATATTTATGAACTCAATCGAAGCTTCAAAGCCGGGAGATAGTATATCAATATGCGTTTATGTAGACGGCAGATATCACACAATATCTGTAACGGATACAGGTGAAGGTATTGAAAATAATAATTTACATAAGGTAGTTCAGCCGTTTTTTACAACCAAAAAAGGGGAGTCCAATTTCGGGCTAGGGCTATCCTTCTGCTATAATGCTATGCAAAAGCATAAAGGTTTATTGGAAATTCAAAGTAAACTAGGTGAAGGCACAACTGTGTATTTAAAATTTCCGGATCATTAACAATTGTTAACAATTATTCTATGGAATTTTTAAACACGGATTGGTATCATATTCAGTAAAGGCTATTTGATAACCGCAGATTATGGAGGCTGGCGATGAGAACACCGGAAGAAAAGTACAAAAAAAGAGTAGATGTTTACAAAAAAAAGTTTGAATTATACACTGGAAGAAGCAGTACAACAGGAAATTATAAGCTGTTAGTATTTTTTACAGGATTGATTGGGGCAGCCGTTTTGTTTTTCTTAAAATTATATATACTAATGGCTGCAGTAATACTGCTTTTCGGGGGATTGTTTGTATACCTTTCTGTAATTCACAATAAATTTATAAAAGATAAAAACTACTTTCATGCAATGCTTCAGATAAATCAAATGTGCTTAAAAAGAGCTGTGGGCCAATGGATTGAATTCTCAGATATAGGTGAAGAATTTATGAGTCCACAGCATAACTACACTTATGACCTTGATATATTTGGTAAAGGCTCCCTTTTCCAGATGCTCAATATGACGGCCACATATACCGGAAGGCACAAACTGGCTGAAATACTTCTAAATCCCCTTGATCAAAAAGAAGAAATATACAAGCGGCAGGAAGCCTTACAGGAGTTGGGCAAGAAGCTTAATTTCAGACACAGGCTATTTTCCAACGGCTTAATCCTTAACAAGAATACAATGCTGGCTAACGACAAAGACAGTGATAAAAAAAGAACAAAAACTCTTCTGGATACCATGAACAAACTGGATGATGTTTATTCTTGGGCAAAGGAAGCAAAAAGCCTGTACACATCATCTAAATTCAAGCTGTTCATATTCGGTGTTCCTATTCTTTCCTTCTGCATGCTTATACTAGGTATAATAAAAATTGTGCCGGTTTATGTACCCATAGTGCTTTATCTTTTACAGTTCATTATGATAGGTTTCAGAGCGGAAAACAGAAACAAGAGCTTTGAGCTGGTAGAAAAGCACTCAGACACCCTAAAAGTCTATAAAAACCTACTAAAGAAATTTGAAACTGTGGGCTTTTCAAGCAGTTACATAAATAGCTTAAAAAATAATTTAAAAGATGACCACGAAAATCCCGCATGGAGACAAATTGAAAGGTTGTCAAAGATATGGGAGCTTATTGCAAACAGGTACAACCTGATGCATATCTTTGTAAATACAGCTGTACTATGGGATTTTCACTGCCTTGCAGCGCTTGAGAATTGGAAAAAGAGAGGAGGTAAACATGTTGAAAGGTGGTTTGATACAATAGGAGAGGTTGAAGCCTTATGCAGCCTTTCCCTGATGTGCCATGATAATCCCGAATATGTAATGCCTCGTATTTGTGAAGAAAATGCTCCCCGCGTAGAAGCTCTAAATTTAGGGCATCCATTACTGACGAAAAACAGAAAATGCAATGATATAATAATAAATTCAAAAGAACCAATACTGCTTATTACAGGTTCCAATATGTCAGGCAAAAGTACATTCTTAAGGACAGTAGGAATGAGTCTTATATTATCGTATCTTGGCCTGCCTGTTTGTGCCGAAGCATTTATTTGTCCTATTCTAAAAGTATATGCATGTATGAGAACCAGTGACAATCTTGGACAAAGTGTTTCTTCGTTCTACGCAGAATTGCTGAGAGTCAAAATGATTGTTGAGGCGGTAGAAAGAGGAGAAAATGTATTCTTCCTGCTGGATGAAATATTTAAGGGAACAAACTCGGCAGACAGACATACCGGTGCTAAAATGCTAATAAACCAGTTAGATAAAAAAGGAGCCTGGGGACTTGTATCTACCCATGATCTTGAACTTGCAGATATGGAAAATGAGAGCAAAGGACGCATTAGGAATTACCATTTCAAGGAGTATTATAAAGATAATCAGATATACTTCGATTATCAGCTAAGAAAAGGTGTATCAGATACAAGAAACGCTATTTATCTAATGAAAATGGCAGGAGTTAATATAGAATAATAGAAATTAAGTTACTTAAGGGGTTGCTGCAAAACTAGAAAGCTTTTCTGTTTTAACACCTGTACTCCCGTATAAAATTGTATCAATGATTGCTTCCAAGATATTTGCAAGTGTTTCTAGCGGCTCATCATTGGATATTTTACCGGAACCCCTACATCGTGTAGGGGTTCCGGTAAAATATCCATGTTCGCCGACAAACATCTGCAAATATCTTTAACCAAGCTTCCATTGATACAATTTATGCTCACGTAAGGCTAGAAAAGATAAAAATTAAGTTTTGCAACAGCCCCTAATACTCTTCTTCCTGAATATCAAAAACAAAATTACATTTGTCACATCTGAAAACCAGTAGTGAACCAAAATTATCACTTTCGGTTTTTTCCACGTGAATTAAACCGCCGCAATCGCATTTTTTAGGATAGCCTTCCATGCAGGTGCAGCATTGACAATGGTGTGAATTGGAACTCTTAAAGTTAGACATAACCATCACTCCCGTTATATTATGTATTAATTTTAATACATAATAGTCCATATGTAAAGAATTCTTGAGGATAAAATGAATATTTTCAATATATAAAAAAATTCTGTGAAAAAAATATCAAACTTTGATTGACAATCCAAATTACAGTAATTACAATATTAATGGATATAACGAATTGCGTATTAAAGATACGGTAAAAATATTTAAAAAATTGTATACAAAGTACTTTAGGGTTAGTATTTTGTTCCTTGTTTGTCAATAGGGCAAGGTTAAAATTATTTTATATGAGGGGTCTTTATGGCCCGCGGGAGGGCAAAAATGGAGAAGGTTAAGGAGATATTGAATCGCTACGGCAATTCAAAAGACAATCTTATTCAAGTGATGTTGGAACTGCAAAATATTTCGGGGACTAATTCCCTGCCCCATGAATGGGTAGTATTTGTAGCAGAAGCACTGGATATGCCTGTAAGCAGGGTGTATAGTGTAATTACATTCTATTCTATGTTTGGCACAGAGCCTAGAGGCAAATATCTGGTTGAAGTTTGTAAAAGCGGGCCATGTCATGTTTCAGGTGCAAAAAATGTTTTGGAGCTTCTTGAAGAAAAGCTGGGCATAAAACCGGGCGACACGACTGAAGACGGAGTTTTCACATTGATTCAGTCAAGCTGTTTTGGTGCATGTGATATAGCTCCTGCTATCAAAATCGGTGAAAATGTTTATGGTAATCTCACATCTGAGAAGTTGACAGAGATAGTAGACTCTTACAGGGAGGGCCAACATAATGGATAAGGTATTAAGCGCGAGATTTGGAAAAATTAAACCAGATAGTGTTGAAGAATATATTCAGGCCGGCGGGTATGAAGGCTTGAAAAAAACAATGTCAATGGAACACCTTGACGCAATAGAAGAAATAAAGAAAGCAAACCTTTTTGGTAGGGGCGGTGCTGCATATCCTACAGGAATCAAGTGGGAACAGGCATATGCAATTCAAAAGGGACCTAAATACATGGTATGTAATGCAGATGAGGGCGAACCCGGTACATTTAAAGATAAACATATATTGGCTGAAGACCCGTTTGAACTGATTGAGGGTATGACCATAGGTGCATACATAATGGGTGCCAAGGAAGGATATATCTATATCCGAGGCGAGTATGCTGCTATTCAGAAAATCGTAAGAAGTGCTATAGAAAATGCAAAAAAAGCAGGATATCTGGGTAAGAATATTTTAGGCAGAGAAGGTTTTGATTTTGAATTAAAGGTTGTTTCAGGTGCGGGCGCGTATGTTTGCGGTGAAAATACTGCATTGGTTGAGTCAATCGAAGGAAAGACCGGAAGGCCAAGACAAAAGCCACCGTACATTAAGAACTGCGGTTTGTATCAAATGCCTACAATACTGAACAACGTTGAAACATATTCATGTATTCCATGGATAATAAAAGACGGTGGAGAAAAATTCAGTTCAATGGGAACTGAGTTCAGTGGTGGAACAAAATTAATGTGCCTTTCAGGTAATGTTAACAACAGAGGAGTTTACGAAATACCTTTCGGAACAACTTTGAGAGAACTTATATTTAACCTGGGTGGAGGAATGAAAGACGGACGCAAGTTGAAATTTGTTCACCTTGGCGGTTCATCAGGAAGCTGTTTCCCTGAAAGCATGGTTGACACAAAAATATGTTATTATGATTTGAAAAAAGCAGGTTTTTCATTGGGTTCAGGTGCAGTACTCGTAGTAGATGACACACATTGTGCAGTAGATTACTTGAAAACCGTTATGGAATTCTTTGAAGAGGAATCCTGCGGAAAATGTACACCTTGTAGAGAAGGTAACCTCAGACTGGTTGAAATTCTCGATAAGATGACAGAAGGAACTGCAACCATGGCTGACTTTAATAAAATGAAGAGTCTTGCACAAACCATGAAAACAACAAGCTTCTGCGGATTGGGACAAAGTGCTCCAATGCCATTGATAACACTGGTTAAATATTTTGAAGAAGAATTTTTGGAGCATATCAACGGAAAATGTAGAGCTGGAGTGTGCAGCATGTCTGGAAAGGCAGGTAAATAATAATGGATATGATTAATTTAAAAATAGATGGATTTGATGTTTCTGTTCCAAAGAACACAACAATTCTTGAAGCTGCAAAACAGCTGAATATAGATATTCCAACTTTGTGTTTCATGAAGGGTATTAACGAGCCCGGTTCATGCAGAGTTTGTGTCGTAGAAGTTGAAGGTTGGAGAGGTCTCCATCCTGCATGTGTAACTAAGGTATCTGAGGGTATCGTTGTAAAAACTGCTACAAGCACGGTAAGAGAGGCAAGAAAGAACATACTTGAGCTGATTATGGCAAACCATAATAGAGAATGTCTTTCATGTCCAAGAAATTTAAAGTGTGAGCTTCAGACACTTTGCAATGACAACGGAATAGATGCAATTCCTTACGAAGGTAAGGTTGATAAGGGATGTCTTGATACTTCCGGCCCAATCGTAAGAGATCCTAACAAGTGTGTACTTTGCGGAAGATGTGTAAGTGTTTGTTCAAAGATACAGGACGTAAGTGCTATTGACTTTGCTTTCCGTGGAGCACATATGACAGTTACAACTGCATATGAAGAAGGTCTTGCAAGTCAGGAATGTATAAACTGTGGTCAGTGTATCAAGATATGTCCTGTTGGAGCATTACAGGAGAGAGACGATACTGCAAAGGTATGGAAGGCTCTGGAAAACCCTGATTTACACGTTGTTGTTCAGACCGCTCCTGCTGTCAGAGTTGCTCTTGGTGAAGAATTCGGATTTGCACCGGGAACAAATGTTGAGGGTAAAATGGTTACAGCACTAAGAAGATTGGGCTTTAACAAAGTATTTGATACCAACTTCAGTGCCGACTTGACAATAATCGAAGAAGGTACCGAGCTTATAAACAGAATTCAAAACGGTGGAAAGCTCCCATTGATTACATCTTGTTCACCCGGATGGATTAAGTATTGCGAGCATAACTACCATGACTTTATAGAGAATCTTTCATCCTGCAAATCACCACAACAAATGTTCGGTGCAATTGCAAAATCCTACTATCCTGTTAAGGCTGATGTTGATCCTAAGAGCGTATTTGTAGTATCAGTAATGCCATGTACTGCAAAGAAGTATGAAGCAGACAGGGAAGAAATGAGCGTTGACGGACTAAAGGATATTGATGCGGTAATAACTACTAGAGAACTTGCAAAGATGATAAGACAGGCAGGAATCAAATTTGCAGAGTTGGAAAATAGTAAGCAGGACAGTATCCTTGGAACCTACTCCGGTGCAGGAACAATATTCGGTAATACAGGAGGAGTTATGGAAGCTGCTCTTCGTACAGTAGCTGACAAGCTTACAGGAAAATCCCTGGATTGCATTGAATACACTGCTGTAAGAGGTTTGGACGGAATCAAAGAAGCTACTGTAAATATAGCCGATATGGAAATAAAGGTAGCTGTCGCAAACGGTACAGGATATGCATCAAAGCTTCTTGATAAAATAAGGGCAGGTGAAGCAAACTATCACTTCGTAGAAGTAATGGGTTGTGAAGGTGGATGTATCAACGGTGGCGGACAGCCAATCATCAAGGATAAGTCAACTACTGATGAAGTTAAAGCTGCAAGAATCAAGGGTCTTTATGATATTGATGCATCATGTGAAAAGAGAAAGTCACATGAAAATCCAGAGATACAAAAATTGTACTCAGAGTATCTTGGCGAAGCTGGCGGACACAAAGCTCACAAGTTGCTTCACACACATTATACAGCAAGATAATTTTAAATATTAAATAGAAAAGACGCTGTTGGTTTAATCCGACAGCGTCTTTTTACATCCATAGTATTTATTTGGTTTTAGTCTCTAAAACTGACTTTTTAATATTTCCTTTTGATATACGTTTCTGGGTTTCCAAGTTCTGAGTATCAGCAAAATATTCAACACCATCTGATTTTGTACTTTTATTTTTTCCCATTTAGCATAACCTCCCTGACTGATATTAATGTACAGGTTTATTGTTTGGTCATTTTACTATTACTATTCATACCCGTTCTTATAGCTTTATAAATTTGAATGACTACCAATGGAACCAATGCCAAAAGTACAATTACTCCCAGATTTTCCAGTACATCCGGATTTATTGTGAAGAGGCTCTGAAGTAAAGGAACCCATAGTACAAGTGAAAGCAGTAAAATTCCTATAAGCAAAGCACCCCAGAGAAATTTGTTTGAAAAAATTCCAACTTTATAAATGGGGTACTTAGAGCGGCAGTTAAAGCCATGAATCATTCTTGATAAGGCCAAAACAGCGAAAGCCATGGTACTTGCAAGTGTGGCATCACCTTTGCTTAACCCATAGTAAAACGCTGTAAGTGTACTGGCCGCGATAATCCCGCCTTCGAAAAGCACATGAAACAAAAAACTTCTGTTTAACAATGGTTCGTTAATATCACGAGGCTTGGAATTCAGCACATCTTTTCTGTAAGGCTCCAACCCAAGAGCTATAGCGGGCATGGAATCCGTAAGAAGGTTTATAAACAATAAATGCATTGCTGTAAACGGTAACGGAAGTGACAGAATAGAAGTGTACAGAACAGCAAGTATTCCAGCTGTGTTTCCTGAAAGTAAGAACTTTATGGAATTTTTAATATTTGTATAAATACTTCGACCGTTTGACACCGCCTTAACAATTGTAGCGAAATTGTCGTCTACAAGAATCATAGATGCGGCATCCTTTGCTACCTCTGTACCTACTTTACCCATAGCTACGCCTATGTCAGCCTGTTTTAGAGCAGGAGCATCATTTACTCCGTCTCCGGTCATTGCAACAACGTTTCCCTTGTCCTGCCAAGCTTTAACTATTCTTATTTTATGCTCGGGAGATACACGGGCATACACTGATATATCTTCAACATTATTTCTTAGTTCTTCATCTGACATTTTTTCAACTTCAGTACCTTCCACAGCTCTTCCGTTTTCTGCCATAATACCTATTTGTCTGGCTATTGCGGAGGCTGTGATTTTGTGGTCGCCTGTTATCATTACAGGCTTAATTCCTGCTTTGATACAATCTGCAACCGCAAGTTTTGATTCTTCACGAGGAGGATCAATCATCGCAATCAATCCTACAAAAGTAAGAGATTTTTCGTCTTCAACAGAGATATTTGTCTGAGTATCAAACTTTTTATGGGCAAATGCAAGAACTCTTAAGCCTTCTTTGGAAAAATCACGAGTTACCTGTTCAATTGATTCAATATCACTCTGAGTTGCGGGCCTATCTCCGCTTTCTTCAGCAATATTGCTTACTCTGCTTAGGATAATATCGGGAGCACCTTTTGTAAACATCAAATACTGTCCTTCGATATTATGAAAGGTACTCATGAGCTTTCTGTCCGAATCAAAAGGGACTTCCGAAAGTCTGGGGTATTCCTTGCGAAGGTCTTCTTCTTCATAATTATAATTGTTTGCAAGTTTTATAAAAGCCAGTTCAGTAGGGTCGCCAACGCCTTTATCTCCAGTTATTGTAGCATCGCTTGCCAAAGCACTCATTTTTACAATAATTCTCTGAAGAGTATCTTCCATGGAAAGCCCGGTGGCATCGTATGCCTTAGATCCTACATATACTTTTTCAGCTACCATTTTGTTCTGAGTTAATGTACCTGTTTTGTCGGAGCATATTACAGAAACACTTCCAAGACTTTCTACCGAGTGAAGCTTTCTTATAATAGCATTCTCTTTGGCCATTTTCTGAGTACCTATTGCAAGTACAATGGTAACAATGGAACTTAGTGCCTCTGGTATTGCAGCAACAGCCAGTGCTATTGCAAACATAAATGATTCAATAAGTGAGTATCCTCTAAAAACATTTGTAGCAAATATTATTCCGCAAAGTATAAGAATGGCAACAGCAAGCTTCTTACCAAATTTATCAAGGCTGACTTGGAGAGGAGTTGCCTTACTTTGTGCAGATTCCATTAAATGTGCGATTTTGCCAAGCTCTGTTGACATTCCGATATCAGTAACGGCAACAACAGCCCTACCGTAAGTAATAAGGCTTCCTGTGAACACCATGTTTTTTCTGTCACCAATAGCAATATCGTTGTCTTTGATTACATCTATTTCTTTAAGTACACTTTCGGATTCTCCGGTAAGAGAGCTTTCATTGACCTGTAGACTATAGTTCTCTAGTATCCTTCCGTCAGCACTTACAAAATCTCCTGCTTCAAGCAAAAGAATGTCACCCACTAAAACCTCTCGGGACGGTATTTCAATTTTTTCATTATTCCTTATGACCTTAGCTATAGGAGAGGAAAGTGTTTTTAAGCTATCAAGGGACTTCTCGGCCTTAAAATGCTGTACAGTGCCTAAAATGGAGTTAAGTATTGTTACTGCAAAGATTACTATTGCACTTTTATAATCTTTTAGAAACAAAGATATAATACCAGCAATCAGAAGGATTATTACCAGGAAATCTTTAAATTGACTGAAAAATACTTTAAAGAAGCCTGCCTTATTTTCGGCTTTCAGTTCATTAAATCCATATTGTGCTCTGAGGCGGTCAACATCTTTATGAGAAATACCTTCTGTACTGGTATTGAGTTTTTTTAAAACCTCATCAGTTGACAGGTTGTAGTAGTTATTCATGAGCTCCCCCTTTTAATATTTTTACTAATTATAAATAGGTTAAGCAAAATTGTCCATATACATAATTAATTTTTACTATTTAGTTGGATTGTATTCGAAAGAAATTGGCAAAATTTAAGATATAGATAATATGTAATTATTAACAAAAGTATGATAGAAAGGTTACAACATTTTTAACAAAAAGAAATATTATTATTTTTATCAGTCTGATATAATAAGTAGGATACAGACTTGCCAAATGTGGCCAAAAGAGTAATTTTAAATGGAGATAGAAAATGAGCAGAAGAAAAAGAAGAAATGTTAATAAGCTGCTTCCTGCATTAGTTGTTGCTTTATTCGCTTTGTTATTAGCTATGACAGCAATATATCTGGTATATATCGGGAAGCTTCCACTAAAAGATTCAAATAAAACGCCCCAGACGGCTACGAGGACGTCTGCAGCCGCGACCGTATCGCCTTCTACAGGGACTGATACTAAGAATGCTCCCTCTGAGGAAACGGATAAAGCTCAGCAACCGGCTGAAAGCACCAACCCTGATGATCTTCTGATTTCTTGGAAGAACCCGGCAAGCTTTTTATCTAAGGCGGCTATGGGGGACGGTTCAATAAAGAAAACCTTCAAGGACGGAAATATAAGATACTGGAGACTTGTGAGCAACAAGGTAACATCAAGCTATAATCCGCCTTACAATCTTGCCTTTGGTTCTCCTGAAATGTACTCGGAACTTGAAGGAGTTACTACATTCAGAGGTAATAACTACAGAACAGCTCCTTCATGGGGAAAAGCCGATGTAAAGGAAAAAAAGCTTGAGATAGTGTGGACACATGATATAGGAGCAGTTTCGGGAGTAGGAAGCTACTGGCCGGGTGCAGGCTGGACAGGACAACCGCTGCTGGCTCACTGGTCGCCGGATGTTAGAAAAGTAATGAACATAAATAAAGATTTAAAGGACAAGGATCTTGTTGAAGTAATATATCCTGTATTTGACGGGAATGTTTATTTCCTTGATATGGAAACAGGAAAAGCATCCAGACCCAAAATGAATATAGGTTTTACTGTAAAAGGAACAGGTATGGTTGACCCAAGGGGTTACCCGCTATTCTATACTGGACAAGGGCTGAATGAGAATGACGGCAGAAAAGGTACATTCAAATACAGGATATTTGATTTGATAAACCAAAAGGAGATATTTTCTATGCCGGGAAATGATCCTGTTGCGTTCAGACAGTGGGGAGCAAATGATTCCTCTGCACTGTTGAACAGGTACACCGATACCCTTATAGATTGCGGCGAAAATGGTCTTGTTTACAAAGCAAAGCTAAATACGAAATTTAATAAGGAAGCTGGAACAATTTCAATAAATCCTGCAATAACAAAATACCGTTACAAGAGCAGCTACAGCTCAGAACAGGGAATAGAAAATTCACCTGCAGTTTACAGGAACCTCATGTATTTTGCAGATAACGGGGGGACAATACAGTGTCTGGATATCAATAAACTTGAACCTGTTTGGATTTTTAAATCGGGTGATGACACTGACAGCTCCATTACTCTGGAAGAAACTGATGACGGAGTATTCCTCTATACTTCAAATGAGATTGACAAACGAGGAAAAGCCGGGGCAAAGGCAAACTGCAACATAAGAAAGATAAATGCCCTGACCGGAGAACTTGTATGGCAGAAGGACTACTCCTGTTTTTATCAGAATTATATAAACGGAGGAGCTTTGGCAACTCCGGTATTAGGAAAAAATGATATAAGTGATATTGTTATATTCAATGTTGCATTAACAGGCTCTACAAGCGACGGAACCCTTGTGGCACTGGATAAGAAAACAGGTAAAGAGGTTTGGAAAAGACAGTTGGATGCATACAGCTGGAGTTCACCTGTAGATTTTATGTCCGAGGACGGAAAGACCTATATGCTGTTATGTGACTTTAAAGGGTATATGCATTTGATAGACCCGAAAACAGGAGAAGATTTGGATAAGATCTCAGTTGGAGGGAATGTAGAGGCATCACCGTCAGTATACAATGATATGGCGGTAGTAGGTACCTATGCAAAGAAAATTTACGGAGTAAAAATTAAGTAAAATAACCGGGGAGTAAATTGAGAATGACTAGATATAGAAGAAGAAGGGCAACCAACAGACTTAAAGTAATAATGACTATTTTAATACTATCATTGATAACAACAGGTGTCATGATTGGATTAAGCAAAATGAATAATTCGGGTAAATTAGGAAGTAGCAAAGCTTCCTATGCCATAAATACTAATGCGGGCCAAAGTAAGGACGAAGTTGAAGAATCTGAACCCGAGCCTGTAGCTGACCCGATGCCTGCAGAAATAACAGATCAAAGTAAGTTGAAGACCTCATGGGCTACAGAATCAACTTTTGACGGTGCAAAGGCATTTGCTGACTATGCAATTGAAAATGTATTTAAAAACGGAACAAAGATGCAAAGCTGGATATTCAGAAACAATACTCCTTTAAAGGAATACACAGTTAAAGATAAAAATAAAATCAGCTTTGGTTCTTCTGATACTTATTCAGACCTTGAAGGGGTAACTGCATTCAGAGGAAACAACTACAGAGATAATGCATCATTTGGGACGCGCACCGTAACTCAGAAAAAGCTTGAAATAGTGTGGAAAAAAACCGGACTGGGAGCTATCTCCGGTGAAGGCAGCTTTTGGCCCGGTACAGGCTGGACAGGACAACCTCTCATTGTCCATTGGTCTGAAGACGTAAGAAAGCTAATGAACATTAACAGTGATATGAAGTCCAAGGATCTTGTTGAGGTTATATATCCTACATTGGACGGAAACATATATTTCCTTGACCTGGAAACGGGAAAGCCTACCAGAAACCCAATTAAAATCGGTTATCCGATTAAAGGGACAGGTATGATTGACCCAAGAGGCTATCCGATTCTTTATACAGGAATGGGTATAAATGATAATGGCGGAAAATACAGTGAATACAAATATAGAATTTTTAATCTTTTGAACCAAAAGGAAATGTACTCAATATTCGGCAGAGATCAGGTTGCATTCAGAGGCTGGGGAGCCAACGATTCTTCAGCAATTCTCGATAAAAATACGGACACGCTGCTTGACTGTGGTGAAAACGGACTTGTATACAAGGTTAAAATGAATGCAAAATTTGATAAGACAGCAGGAACCCTTTCAGTAGCACCGCAAATAACTAAATATCGTTACAGAAGTCCGTATAATGACGAGCAGGGAATAGAAAATTCTCCTGCAGTATATAAAAACTATATGTATTTCTGTGATAACGGCGGAACACTACAATGCCTTGACCTGAATACCATGAAGCCAGTATGGATATATGAAACAGGGGATGATACCGACAGTACAATTGTAATAGAGGAAACAAAGGACGGGGTATTCCTTTATACCGCAAACCAGGTTGACAAGCGTGGTCAAAACGGTAAAAACAAGTTTGCAGATTGTAATATAAGAAAAATAAACGCAAAAACAGGAGAGCTTGTTTGGCAGAAAGATTATAAGTGCGTTTACAACTACTATATCAACGGAGGTTCACTGGGAACTCCTGTACTTGGCAAAGACGATATAAGCAATATGGTGATATTTAATGTTTGCTTTACAGGTTCCAATACTGACGGAAACATGATTGCTCTGGATAAAAACACAGGTGAGGAAATATGGAACAAGAAGCTTACTGCATACAGTTGGTGTTCTCCTGTTGACTTTAAAAGCTCTGATGGAAAAACCTATTTGGTTTATACCGATTACGCTGGATATATGCGTCTGGTTGACCCTATGGACGGAAAAACCCTTGACTCAGTATCTTTAGAGGGGAATGTTGAATCTTCACCTGCTATATACAACGATACTATTGTAGTAGGGAGCTATGCAAAAAAGATATTTGGAATAAAGGTAAAATAATTAAGGAAAAGTTAATAAATTTTGTCTATAAATTGTTACGTAAATATATTATAATAAGGTAAATTTAGTAAATCAGAGGTGTAAAACTCAAAAGAAAACAAGTGAGGGAGATATTTTGGAGATGAAAATTTTGAAAGAACTATTAGGCTGGGTTGGAACAATACTGGGGTCTGTGGTTTTGGCATTGATAGTTATAATTTTTATATTTCAGCCGACCAGTGTAGACGGACATTCAATGGATAATACTTTGCATGATAAGGAAAAAATAATTATTAATAAGACTCAGAATATATTTCACAGTAAACCAAAATATGGAGATATCGTTATTATTGATAGCAGAGTAGACAGAAAAAGAACCTTTTGGGACAATGTTATAGATCCTCTTAAATACAATATTCTTGTATCAAGGTTTACCGATAATACTCAGGAGGTATTTTGGGTTAAGAGAGTTATAGGTAAGGCCGGAGATGAATTGCAGTTTAAGGACGGAAAAGTTATCCGAAACGGTACTCCTCTTGACGAACCATACATAAGAGAGCCAATGCTTTATCAATCAGAAAATACAATAAAAGTCCCCGAGGATGCTGTATTTGTTATGGGAGACAACAGAAATGAAAGTAAGGATAGCAGAATAATAGGTCCGGTACCTCTGGATCATGTGGTTGGTAAATATTTATTCAAACTCGGCTAATACATAACAACAATTGGAGGACTTATGAACCCGTTTTCGCTATTCAAGAAGGACTATCATATAGATTATGGTGATATAGATTACTATAAAAGATTAAAATTTAGCTATCTTTTTAATTATTTTCAGAATATTGCAGGTCTTCATTCCGAGAGTACCAACCTTGGTATAGGAAAATTGCAAAATGAATACGGTGCTGCATGGGTTATGATTCGTATGATGCTGGATATAAACAGAATGCCTGGGTGCAACGAAGATATATCAATTGAGACATGGCCTGTTGAGCCTAAAAAGATGATGATTGATAGAAACTTTATTGTAAGGGACATGGATGGAAATATTCTTGTCAGTGCAATCTCTACATGGGTTATAATTGATATGGAAACACGTCAGATGGTTAAAATCGACTCAATTATTCCGTCCCAACATCCGGAATTCCTTGAATCAAAGGCGATAGATAGAAAGTTTGAAAAGCTCAAGCCGACAGGAGAGTTGCAGCTGGTTTACAAAAAACATGTTGGTTTTAGTGACCTTGATATTAACGGACACGTAAATAATGTAAAATATATAAACTATATATTAGACTGTTTTTCTGTAGAGAAGCATGGCAAATACCAAGTTAAATCAGCTCAAATAAATTATGTTAACGAAGCTGTTGCCGGAGATACAATTTCATTATACAAGAATACTACCGATATGGAAGGTGGTAATAAGGCAGTGTATATTGAAGGAATAAATGATACTGACAGCAAGGTTTATTTTCAAGCTTACATTCAAGTAAAATAATCAATGTTTAAAAAAACAAATAGGTACTTAATCTTGGGGAGGTCGTTTATATGAATAACGCAAAGAAACTAAAAGCTATTGTTGCTATTCTTTTTTGTTTTATTATCATTTTGGTAATTTTGCTTGTATATGCTATAGGTCAGTCAAAGGAAACCTCTGTATCACCAAGTACGGCATCTGATTCATCAACAACTGCATCACAAACTATTATATCACCAACTACCGCAACACAAACTACTGTATCACAAACAACTCCAGTTAATGAAACAATGCAACTCAAGCTTTACTATTACGATGCTGATGATTATGATAAACCAAAGGAAATACGAGATATAACTATTGATAAAAAAATGTTTGATAATGATTTAACATCTGCAATAAACAGCGTTTTTTCAGCTACCGACATAAAAATAAACAAGGCGGTTTTAGAAGGAAAGAGTATTACCATTGATTTGCCAAAAGAGACTGTAAAAAAGTTTAATTCGGGTAGTGCAGGAGGTATAACTCATACCAACATACTAGCAATGACTGTACTGAATCTTCCGGGGGTTGAACAAATGCAGGTAACTATGGACGGGGAAGTAGGTATTGAGTCTGATCATTTCAGCTTTAACGGTACTTTTATTAAACCAGAAGAGGGTAAAAAGTATACTTTCAATCCGTCCGATAATCCCGGAAAGACTTTGGAATTTTAGTTATGAAAAATAAATATTTTAAGATATTTTTGTACATATTGGCTGCCGCAGGAATAATGGACACTATAATTATAGCTAATAGAAGCGGCGGCATGGATACTGGAATTTTACTACCTTCTATTGGAGGAGCTTGTATAATATTTTGGGCGTTGTTTAAGAAAACAGGGTTATACAGGCAAAGATCAAGCTTCTACAGTAAGCTAATAAAAGTATTTACAGGACTTTTTCTGGTATGGCTGGTTTCTTTTATTGTAATAACAGCTGTTATTATAACCTCTGCCATGTCAGACAAGGAACAGAAGGTTGACAGCGTAATAGTATTGGGAGCGGGTCTTAAAGGTGAAACACCGACGCTGGTTTTGAAGAAGCGTCTTGATTATACCTTAGATTATTACAAACTGAACCCTGATGTAAAAATTGTTGTATCAGGGGGACAAGGTATTGGTGAAACCATAACGGAAGCCGAAGGAATGAAAAGGTATCTGGTAAAACATAAGATACCTGAAAATGTTATTTTAAAAGAAGAACGTTCTACCAGTACATATGAAAATATGCTGTTTTCCAAGAAGGTATATGAAAATGCTACGGGAGAACCACTAGGCACGGTAATGATTGTAACCAACGATTTCCATATGTTCAGAGCAAAAATACTTGCAAAAAGAGCCGGACTAAAACCCTACGGAATCAGTTCCGGCACTCCATGGTATATATATCCTAATGTCTGTTTAAGAGAATACTTTGCTTTATTCAAATCTCTTATTTTAGATAGATAAGTTAAAGTTGACACTTTCATTTTCAGATAATTTAACTAAAACAGAGTTTTCTACCCTTTCAACATATTTGTCTGCCGAAAAGGATTGATTAATCCTAATGCGGCAGACATTGCTTTGTCCTGCCGTTACACGCACTTTCAAAAGCTGGTGATTGTGCCATGAAATATCTACAGTGTAGTTTCCTCTTGCTTTTAATCCCGTTACACTGCCATCTTTCCAGTTATCCGGCAAAGCAGGCAACAGATGAAGTTCTCCTTGGTGACTTTGCAGCAGCATTTCTGTAATGCCTGCCGTAAAGCCAAAATTACCGTCTATTTGAAAGGGAGGGTGTGCGTCAAATAGATTAGGATAAACGGAATGGGTCAAAAGCTGATTCACAAATCGGTAGGCAGTATTTCCTTCACCCAATCTGGCATAAAGACTAATGAGCCATGCACAGCTCCAACCGGTGTGACCGCCTCCATTTAATAACCGATATTCCAATGATTTTTTGCAAGCCTCTGCAAGTTCGGGTGTATGCCTTGGGCATATAAGTCCACCGGGGTAAAGCCCAAACAGATGAGACATATGCCGGTGTCCAGGTTCTTCCTCGGTGTATTCGTGGGGCCACTCCAAAAGCTGTCCGTGACTGCCAAGCTTAAAAGGTGGCAGTGCATCAATTCGCCTTGAAATTATTCTGGACAGCTCCAAATCAACATTAAGAATAGACTGTGCTTCAATACAGCTTTCGAAAAGTTCTCGGATAATGGCTAGGTCCATAGTTGAACCTTTTGTGATTGAACATATTCGACCGTCAGAATTTATAAAGGCATTTTCCGGTGAAGTAGATGGGTTTGTGACAAAATATCCATTATTGTCAGTTTTCATATAGTCAAGTAAAAACAAAACCGCTTCTCTAAGAATATAGTAGTGTTTTTGTAAGAACTCTAAATCACATGTAAACCTATAATGTTCTATTATGTGTAGAGAGAGCCATGCGCCACCCATAGGCCAAAAGCCCCATCTTGCCTGACCTGACACGGCAGATGCCATCCGCCATATATCAGTGTTATGGTGCAGTACAAAGCCCCGGCACACGTAATTATTACGGGCAACCTTAGAGCCTGAGATTGAAACATCTTTTAGTAGGTCAAACAGTGGTGTGTGGCATTCAGAAAGATTTGTAGTTTCAGCAGGCCAATAGTTCATCTCAAGATTGATGTTGGTAGTGTAATTGGAGGACCAAGGTGCTGTCAGTTCTCTGTTCCAAATGCCCTGTAGATTAGCTGCCTGTGTACCTGGACGAGAGCAGGCTATAAGTAGATACCTGCCATAGGCAAACATTAGTGAATCCAATGAAGGATCATACTGCCCTGCTTTATATGCAGCCAGCCTTTCATTTGTTGGCATCGGCGGTTGAGGTCCAAGATCAAGACATACACGGCCAAATAAAGTAGAGTGGTCAGCTATATGGCGAGCCAAAAGTTCATTCCAATCATATACTGCTGCTTCGTCCAACGTACGTAGACATTGGATTAGCGGGTCACTTCCCGAGCTACCGGGCATTTTGTCAAAGCCTTCAAAATTTGTAGCTGAAGAGAGTATAAGTAGAACTTCATCTGCATCAGTGATTGAAATCCGGTCTATGTCAACATTTAAGGCACCACCCTTCGTAAATGCTCTCATTCCAACTGAAAAGTGAATACTGTGGCTCGTTTTCTCATTATCATAAATTATATGTTGATCTGCTTTAACGTAGTCTGGAATCATATTGGAAGGACAGTCACCGGTGATTATTAAGGTATTGCCTTTATTATTAATCTGATGACGTAGTTGTGAACTAAGGGTTGCAGTAAATGTTACTGCCCCGGGTTTGTCAGCTGTCATGTGAACAGCTATTATTCCGTCGGGATAGGAACATATAGCTTCACGGCAGTAGTCAACACCTCCGCAGGTAAACCTTGTCTGACATACTGCTGTGTTAAGAGAAAGGGAACGATTATATAAGGTGGTTTCACCTGATAGCTCATAGTTGAGTAATAGCTGTCCAAGAGGAAGATATGACTGGGAATAGGCTGTAAGAATTTCTTTTTCAATAAGTTCCTGTGCCTCACAATTTTTGCCTTCGTTAACCAGACGTTGAACCTTTGATAGGGCTGGCAGTGCATTGTGATTTACCTGCAGTCCGGGTAATCCGGACCAAAGAGTATCGTCGTTTAAATCAATACACTCCTGTGAAATACCGCCATGAACCATTCCACCAAGACTACCGTTACCGATAGGCAGTGCCTCTTCCCAAATACAAGCAGGGGACTTATACCATAATCTATAGTCCAATAGATTACCTCCTGAAAAAATAATATATGTATCCTACAAATGGAAAAGGATGCATACCCGGCATTGCCAAAGGCTGCACCCCTTTCCGAAGGAGAGAATTATAAAAATGCACAGTTTTTCAAATTTATTTGCCGCTTTCTGCTGCCTGCTGACGAGCCGCAGCAAGCTCGGCTAATTGCTGTTTATCCCATTCTACAACGGTATCAAAACCTTCTCCCTTAACCTTATCGGTCATTTGCTTCAGAAGGGAGTCAAACTCACTGTCACTCTTTGCATATACCATCTTCCAGGAATAGTCACGGATATCCATTTTGACTACGTCCTGAGTTGACTGAATGTCAGATGGAAGAGTAGGAGCTACATAATCGGTTCCTGGAGAAACTGAAACCTGATTGTTCTTAACAAGCCAATCTTTTGTGGACAGAGCACCGTCCATGGCTGCACTCCAGTTTTTCTGCAGGGTACTTGTGTTGGAGGATAGGGTTGACGACCAAAGTTTGTAATAGTATGGTTCTTTTGTATTAGGATTAATGGAGTTAGCTGCCAAGCCATCAAAGCCGACTTTACATTCGCCTGTCTGCCAATCGCTGCCACCAAACTCACTAGATACTTCCACTGCAATGGATGGCATACACTTTTTACCGAAATCTGTTAATGTTGGCTTACCATTTTCCATTTTCCAAGCAAGACCCTCAGGTCCGTTCTTTATTGTCATTGTTCCTTCCGGTGAGTAGTACCAGTTCAAGAAATCCATGGCACGTTCTGGGTCTTTGCAGGATTTGCCTAATGCCACAAGGTATGTACTTCCGTTTGGAGTAAATCCATTTGACCAAATTTTCTGGTCTGCTATAGGAACAAGAGCAAAACCTGCACCCTTGGATATGTTATCAGCATTGTTAAAATTGTTAGGTCCAAGCCAGCTAAACTGTGAGTACAGAACCTGACCGTTGGAATACTTTTTGGTAATGTCATCCCAGGTCTGATTAATTGAGTCTGGGTCAAGGAGACCATCGCGATATGCCTGATTGTAAACTTTCAGAGCTTTTACATAGTAACTATTTGGGTCAATAATACTTTGATACTCTGTAGCCATATTATTTGTCAGAAGGAAACCGCCAAAAGGAGCTTCCTCATAGCCATAAAGCTCTGCAATCATTTTTCCGAACATCATCATGCAGCCATCCCAATCCTTAAACAGTGAAAAGGCATACTGTTTCTGACCGTTTGAATTGGTGGGGTGCTTTTGTGCCATTGCTTTTAACATTGGATATACATCATCAAAGCTATTCAATTTAGGAGAACCAATCTCCTGGTAATAATCATAACGGGTATATACACCAAATGTCAGATCAGAGTCCTCGGAAGGAGTATTTGGGGACTCTGTAGAAACATTATTAGGGATTGCATAATCACCATATTTATCGGAAATACGCTTAAGGGCACCTGAAAAATTCTTTACAATGTTATCACCGTGCTTTGCCAGCAAATCGTTATCCGACAGCTTCATTAGAAGCCCGGCCTTAAGTGAATCAGTGAATTTGGTGTCCATGGCTCCATATACGACAATATCACCAAGGTCACCGGAAGCAGAACGTGTCTGAAAGGACTGGTCTGCATTTCCATCTGTCTGAGCTGAAATAATGTTTAGTTTTAGATTAAATTTGTCTTTGATTACCTTTCCGAACCAGCCAATCTGTTCACCTTGAAAGTTACCCGTTAAAGTATAAACGTCAAGGGTTACAGTGTCTTTGTAAGGATTATTGCCTGAATTCGTTGCTGAGCTACCGGAACCTGTTGAGGAACTGCTATCGCCGCCCGGTTTGGTACAGGCTGCCATACTGACGGTAACACCCAGGATAATGGCAGCAGTTAAGGATTTGAAAAGCCACTTTTTCATACATAAACCTCCATTAAATTATTGTATTAGTAAAGCAGTGTTTTTTTATGTGCCGTTACACTGCCGTGTATGGCACTAATGAACTAAATTCTTATCCCTTGACGGCACCAATTATAATACCACCTACAAAATACCGTTGGAAAAAGGGATAAACAAACAAAATTGGTAGTATAACTACAACGGATACAGTCATTCTTACAGACTGTGCCGTTTGTGAGCCGGCAAGATTTGATACCGATTGACCAATACCCGCACCGCTGTTTCTCATAATACTAGCCAGAGAGCTTGCTTGATTAAGGTAGCGGTATAAAATAAACTGCAAGGTATACAGATGGCTGTCTGTCATCAGCAGCAGGGTGTCAGTAAAAGAATTCCATTGGCCAACTGCGGCAAATATAGCAACCGTTGCAAGAATGGGTACGCAGAGGGGCCATACAACTTTAAGGAATATGGTAAAGTATCCTGCTCCATCTATCTGTGCCGCTTCTTGAAGAGCTTGTGGGGTATTCTCAATATATGTTTTTACAAGGATAACATTAAACGGAGCTACAATAGCCGGAAGAATATAAGCAAAAAAGTTATTACGTAGCCCCAGGTTAAGCATTGTTATAAACCAAGGAATCAGTCCTGCATTAAAGTACATTGTAACTATAACAAAACGGTACCAGAATTTGCGACCCCACATTTCTTTTTTGGTGAACAGGTATCCCAAAAAGGCTGAGGCAAAAACTGTAAGTGCGGCACCGATTATTGTACGAGCTACCGAGACAAACAAAGCGTCTGTAAGCCCGTTTAGTTTCAAAATTTTCACATAGTTATCAAAATGAATTTCTTGAGGAAGTACTAATACTGCCATCTTTGAGCTGATTTCGTTAGCTGTAAGGGTATTTATAATAAGAAAATAAAAAGGATATATACAAGCGATAGTTAAAACTGCAAATACCAAATATGTAATTATATAGAACACAATGTCTCCCAAAGTGTAATGTTCTTTCTTTTTAATTATAGATAACATGGTTGTTTTCCTCCTTTATCAATCTGTCAGACAATAGTTTCGCCACGCAGAAGTTTAGATACGCCGTTAACCGTAAACAGCAGTGCTATACTGACGATAGACTTAAGCATACTGACGGCAGTTGCAAGAGGAAAATTCATGCTGCCTACACCTATGTTATAAACATAAAGGTCAAGAACCTGAATATGTGCTTTGTTCATTGCATTCTGAAATACATAATACTGGTCAAGTCCATTATTAAGAAAATTTGCAACAGACAGCATTAGTAGAACGAAAAAGGTTGGCAGCAACGATGGCACAGTTATATTCCACATCGTCCGGAAGCGTCCTGCTCCATCGACCTTGGCCGCTTCATAAAGCTCCTGATCAATGCCTGCTATGGCGGCAAGGTACATAATGGCACTCCAGCCCAGAGTTTTCCACAAACTCCATAAAGTCATTGAAAGCCATGTATGGTTATCGCTTGCAAGAAAGTTTATAGGTGAAGAAATTATATGCATATTCATTAGAATCTTGTTTACCACACCGTCTCCCGTTGAAAAGAACACATATGCAACAGAGTAAACAAGTACCCAGCTAATAAAGTTGGGCAGAGTCGTCAACACTTGTACTGTTCGTTTAAACCAGCCTCGCTTGACCTCATTTAGAAAAACGGCAAAGGCAAGAGGCAGAACAGAGGTTAACAGGTTTAGCCCGCTGATGGCAAAAGTATTACGAAGAACATCACCGATTGCATTTCTGTAAGCAGGATTAGTTATAATGGAGGTAATCCATTTTAAACCAACAAAATCACACTGGTACAATTTGAACGGCGGGCGATAATCAAACATTGAATAAATCCATCCGTATAAAGGTAAGTAGGAAAATGTAAAACAAAGAATTAAAAAAGGTAAAGCCATAAAAAACAGTTTAAATCGATCCCGGTGCTTATTTTTTTTAAATTTAACATAAGTGGTGCTACTAGACGGATTGGACATTAAACTTCCCTCCAAATAATTTTGGGTTTAGTAATTATTTACAAAAATATTGTATCTTGCCCATTGAAATTTGTATATCCTAAAAAAATAGTCAAAAACACTGTAAATTTTATAGGTGAGTATACATTTTCAAAAAGTTCTAGAATTATTACAGTGTTTTTTATGTGATTTTATACGTTTTAAATATACACATGAGACTGTATAATTGAGGATAAGCAGAACAAAATAGCCGGATAAACTTTTCAGGAGGTCTTTATACCATGAAATTTCTTAATGGATATTGGATGAGCAAGGAAGGATATTCCCTGTATTACCCTTCCAAGGCATACCGTATTGAGAAATGCGGGGACAGATTACGAATTTTTGCACCATGTAACCAAATTAATCACAGAGGAGATACTTTAGGCGGCCCTGCACTGACTATTGAGTTGAGTTCCCCGGCAGCTGATATAATTCACGTTAAAGCATATCACTATAAAGGAATAAAAAAAGCCGGGCCTTGTTTTGAACTTAATTCTCCCGGCAGCTCTCCGACAATCATTGATGATAATGATGCAGTGTGGTTTGAGAGCGGAAGTATTAAGGCTCGTATTGATAAAAAGAGCTTTATTATAGAATATTATCGCGGAGGTGAACGTCTGACCGGAAGTGGTTGGAGACACCTTGCATACATAAAGCACAAAAGCGGCCAAACCTATATGAGAGAACAGCTTGATCTGGATGTGGGAGAATGTGTATACGGCTTGGGCGAAAGGTTTACACCATTTGTTAAAAACGGACAGACAGTTGATATTTGGAATCAGGACGGAGGTACTTGTACCGAGCAGTCTTACAAAAATATCCCCTTCTACATAACAAATCGAGGGTATGGAGTTTTTGTAAACGATCCCGGTCTTGTGTCTTTTGAGATATGTAGTGAAGTTGTGTCACGTTCTCAGTTTTCTGTAGAGGGAGAATCCTTGGACTATTTTATAATAGGAGGCTCTGATTGCAAAGAAGTAATTGCAAACTATACAGCACTTACAGGACGACCTTCTATGCCCCCAGCATGGTCCTTCGGACTATGGCTTTCCACTTCCTTTACAACTAACTATGATGAAGAAACAGTCACAAGCTTTATTAATGGAATGAGTCAGCGAAGAATTCCATTATCAGTATTCCACTTTGATTGCTTTTGGATGAAAGAGTTCAACTGGTGTGATTTTATTTGGGACAAAGATGTTTTTCCTGACCCTAAAAATATGTTATCCAACCTAAAGGAAAAGGGCCTAAATATCTGTGTCTGGATTAACTCATATGTATCACAGGAGTCTGCTCTGTTTGATGAAGGAATGGAGAAGGGCTATTTCATACACAAAAAGGACGGAAGTGTTTGGCAATGGGATATGTGGCAGCCGGGAATGGCTATAGTTGATTTTACAAACCCTGAGGCTTGTAAGTGGTTTTCTCAAAAGCTTCTTAATCTTGTGGATATGGGGGTAGATTGCTTTAAAACTGATTTTGGAGAACGTATTCCCACAAGTGATGTTGTATATTACGACGGTTCAGACCCAAAGAAGATGCATAACTTTTATACTTACCTTTACAACAGGACAGTTTTTGATACTTTGAAATCAGCTGGGAAAGAGGCGGTAGTATTTGCTCGGTCGGCAACAGTCGGAAGCCAGAAGTTCCCTGTTCACTGGGGCGGAGATTGTACTGCTGACTTTTCCTCCATGGCTGAAAGTTTACGAGGGGGACTGTCACTAGGGTTGTGCGGATTTGGTTTCTGGAGTCATGACATAGGAGGTTTCGAGCAAACTGCAACAGCTGATGTTTATAAGAGGTGGCTGGCTTTTGGTATGTTGTCATCTCATTCTCGTCTTCATGGAAGTACCAGCTACCGTGTACCATGGCTATATGACGAAGAGGCAGTGGATGTATTACGCTTTTTTGCAAATCTGAAATGCCGTCTCATGCCGTATATATACAAAACAGCGGTTCAGGCCTCACAGCATGGACTGCCCTCGGCTCGTGCAATGTTTCTTGAGTTCCCGGATGATCCGGCTTGCACAACTCTGGACCGTCAGTATATGCTGGGTGATTCTCTGTTGGTGGCACCTGTATTTACGGTTTCAGGATTAGTGGACTATTACTTGCCTAAGGGAGAATGGTATAACCTTCTGACAGGTGAAATTGTTACAGGAGGAAGTTACCACAGAGAAAAGCATAATTACATGAGTCTTCCCTTGTATGTCCGTCCAGGGAGCCTTCTGGCTATGGGTTTCAGCGAAGAAGAGACGGTCTATGAATATGAACAGGATGTTTGTTTGCTGCTGACACCTCTTTGCGAGGGTGATTATACAAATACTTCTGTATACCAGAAGGATGGAAAAGAAGCACTTAATGTGACGGCGACCCGTAAAGGGAGTGAAATTACTGTAATAGCAAAGGGAGAAGGAAAGCCGTGGTCTTTAAAACTGTGTGGTATAAAAGTACACGGGTGTACAGGAGGAAACGTTGTAAGTAAACAAGACGGGGATATATTTATACCAAATGTTTTTAGTGGTATATATGCCTTTGAAATTCAGCAATAACTATATTAAATAAATTACAATTTTGGAGTGAATATAATGCAATTTAATCAAACAGATGAAAAAATAGAGGAACTACTGTCCAAAATGACTTTAGAGGAAAAGGCGGGCATGTGTCACGGCAATGGGTTGTTCCGTACAGGCGGAGTACCGAGGTTGGGGATTCCCTCCCTTGTGTTTTCCGACGGGCCTATGGGTATACGCAATGAGTTTGCTGATAGTGAGTGGGAAACGGTAGGAGGTAATGCAGATTTTGTTACATACCTGCCTTCCTGCACAGCACTTGCAGCAACCTTTAACAGAACCCTTGTGGAGAGGGTAGGAGAAGTACTGGGATGTGAAGCAAGGGGTAGAGGTAAGGACGTTATCCTTGCTCCGGGTGTAAATATTATACGTACACCTTTATGCGGCAGAAATTATGAATACTTCAGCGAAGACCCGGTGCTGACAGCAGAACTTGCCTCAGCCTTTATAAAAGGTGTACAGCGCTTTGACGTGGCAGCTTGCGTCAAGCATTTTGCAGCAAATAACCAAGAGATAGAGCGTCTTGCCGTAAGTGCAGAGGTGGATGAACGTACACTTAGGGAGCTGTACTTTCCTGCATTTGAAGCAGCAGTAAGGGCGGGAGTTCTTACCGTTATGACTGCATACAACAGGCTTAACGGTACATTTTGTAGTCATAGTACTGAGTTAATTACCGAAATCCTCCGTGAGGAATGGGGTTTTGACGGTGTTGTGGTTTCTGATTGGGGGGCAGTACACGATACAGAGGCTCCTGCAGAAGCCGGACTTGATATTGAAATGAATGTAACCAATAATTTTGATGAATACTTCTTTGCGAAACCGCTTATAACCGCAATCCAAAACGGGAACATCCATGAAAGCGTTCTAAATGAAAAGATTCGAAGAATACTAAAATTAATGTTCAGACTGAAAATGTTCTCTGAAAACCGAAAACGCGGTGGTTTCAATTTGCCTCAGCACCAACAAATAGCACTTGAAGCAGCTAAAGAGAGCTTTGTTTTATTAAAAAATGACAGAGGAGTACTGCCTCTTAATGCAAACAAAATTAAAACCGTTGCCGTTATTGGCAATAATGCAGATAAAAAACATTCTACCGGTGGCGATAGTGCGACAGTCAAGGCACTATATGAGGTTACACCACTATCCGGCATAGTTATGAGATTGGCAGGGGGAGCAAAGGTATTATATTATCCAGGTTGCCCTGACGAGACATATTCCAAGCATGAATTTCACATACCGTCAAATGCTGATGAGAAAACACGTGCAGAAATTATGAAGAAGGCCAAAGCTTCACAAGATGAATACAAAAATGTTGAAATAAGGCTTGCGGAAGAGGCAATTCAAGCAGCTAAAACTTCCGATGCAGTTATTTTCATTGGGGGTACAGGGCATGAGCAGGAATCCGAAGGCCGCGACCGTCCGGATATGAGTTTACCTTATGGACAGGACAAACTACTAGAAAGCGTTCTAGCAGCAAACCCCAATACGGTAGTAGTTATCTTAAGCGGTTCCCCGGTTGATATGAGTAAATGGATAAACAGTGCGCCTACAGTTATGCAAGGATTTTTTGCTGGTATGCAAGGTGGAACGGCGTTGGCGGAAGTTTTGTTCGGAGACGTAAATCCAAGTGGGCACCTTCCTTTCACAATTCCTGTAAAAGAGGAGGACACAGGAGTTAAGGCATTAGGTGAATATCCCGGTAACGAAACAGTTTGCTATAGTGAAGGCCTTTTTGTGGGGTACCGTTATCACGATGCACACAATATACCTCCTCTTTTTCCATTTGGATACGGTTTGTCCTATACTACTTTTTCATTGGAGAAGGCTACATTAAGGCAGTTTTCCGGCTCACGCAAAGAGTATGAGATAGATGTTGATATTACCAATATAGGGGTTAAAGCTGGCGCTCAGACAGTCCAGTTATATCTGGAGCCACCAAGAAAAGCAGGCTCCCCTATGCGTACGTTGCAAGGCTTTGAAAAGGTAAACCTGAATCCCGGTGAAACAAAATCTATTACATTTAAACTTGATGAACGAGCTCTCTCGGAATTTCGCATTAATACAGGATGGGTTCTTGTTCCTGGGAACCATAACATATACATTGGAACTTCATCCCGTGATCTTCCCATAGCTTTGACTGTTACTGTATGATATGTATAGAAATAGGTTTGTATGTGGCTTACAATATTGTTATAATAAACCTATAATATAATAATGTCAGTTTCGGCGAGGGTGGAATTAATATCGTGTTCATCAAGCGTTTGAAAGAAGGTTGGAACAATATTCGGATACGCAAGAAAATGATCGGTATCTATATAATCTCCGTGCTATTGCCGGTTTTTTTCGTGAGCTTGTATTTGACCTACAGTATGTCAAATCTTGTTTACTCACGTATGGTTAACGAGGCTAAAACAGATACCGTTCGAGTGCGGGACCGCGTTAACGAGCTGCTATATCTCATGACCAACATATCTGACAAAATCTATTTTGATAAGCAACTCAAAAAACTTATTTCTACTAAGTACGGCAGTTTTTTAGAATCAATAGATGCCTGGAAAAGTTACCCTGCACTTAAGGAATATACACAGTACTACAGTCAAATAGAGGCTATTACCTTGTATGTAGATAATAGTACCATATGTGAGAATGGTTTTTTTGTTAAAACTACTGACGCTATAAGAAAAGAAGCTTGGTACAAGGCTGCTGTCAGGAGCGGTGGTAACATGATATGGCAGTGCTTTTATAATAGTGATAACAATTCCTATTACCTTGCACTGGTACGTCGTATTCGCATAGATGATAACGGAAATTATGCGGTTATGGTAATGCGGGTCAGCTACAGTTATCTAACCTCTGTTATTCAGAACGAAAGAACAACCATGCTTATGACCGTAGATAATGACCGTATCGTGTTGGCAGATGACCGCAAAAAGTTGGGTACAAAAATCGATATAAAGGGTTTGACTGCCGTTCCGGGTGACAGAGAGCAAACTCTCAAGGATGTGACTTATGAAAACCGTAAAGTATTCATTGTATGTGACTCCTTTCTTCCGCAAAAAACCCGCAGTACCATACAGATTATCAACATTACACCAACCAGTGATATCACAAGTCAGGTCTTTTCTACATATATAACAGGTATTGCAATAGCAGTCATTAGTCTTGTAATACCTGTATTACTTATGGTGTTTTTTACAGGAAGCTTCTCAGATCGAATTTTATTTATAAGAACTCAGATTCACAGGGCGGCCTCCGGGGACTTGGACATTGCCCCCGGTATCAGCGGCAGTGATGAAATTGCCGAGTTGTACACAGATCTTATTAAGATGATAGGTGATATGAAGAAGCTGTTGCAGGAAAATTATGAACACAAGCTTCAGCAGCAGAAGCTGCTAACAAAACAGAACGAGGCACAGTTCAAAATGTTGGCAAGTCAGATTAATCCTCATTTTTTGTTCAATACTCTTGAGAGTATACGAATGAAAGCTTTTGTATGCGGTCAGCGTGAAATTGCTACTGTAATAAAGCTTTTGGGGAAATCAATGCGTAACTTGCTGGAACTTGATGACAATCCTCAACCGTTGAAAAGTGAGCTGGATTTCGTTCGTAATTATCTGGAAATTCAGAAGTTCCGTTTTGGTGATCGGGTGGATTATACCATTGACGTTCAGGACGGTATTGATGAAAAAATCCTCAAGGTACTACCTCTATTGGTACAGCCAATTGTAGAAAATGCTTTTGTACATGGACTAGAGCAAAAGGAAGGAAGCGGCAACATAGACATTATCGTTAACAGGCAGCACGAAAATATTATAGTAACAGTAAGGGATAATGGAGTTGGAATGGACGCTGAAAAGCTGGAGATGCTTCACCTCAAGATTAAGGAAGCAGGCGGTAAGACAGGAAAAAGCATAGGACTTTCGAATGTAAATCAGCGAATAAAGCTTTACTACGGTGAAGCTTATGGCATCAGGGTAGACAGCAGTCCCGGAATAGGAACAACCGTGTGGATTTCATTTCCGGAACAGCCTGTAAAAATCAAAATATCTTAGGAAAGGAGCGGTAAGCCAAATGCTCAAGGTTTTAATCATTGACGATGAGCCGGCAGTAAGGGCTGGACTAAAGGCTATCATTGATTGGGACAGTCTTGGTTATGAGATAATTGGCGAAGCAGCGGACGGGCATGAGGGCCTTCGAATGCTGTTGGAGCTTAACCCGGATCTATGCATTACCGATATCAAGATGCCCGGACTGTATGGTACAGAAATGCTTGAGAAGGCAAGGGAGGGCGGCTTTGGAGGAAAAGTTATTATTCTGACGGGTTATTCCGACTTTGAATACGCTCGCAGCGCTATTCGATCAGGTGTTTCCTCTTTTCAGCTAAAACCTATAGAGGAAGACGATCTTCAGGAAGCCATTGTAAAAGTACGTAAAACAATTATAGCTGAAAAGGAAAAGCTTGAAAGTATTAAATCCAGCATGAATCTTATTTATGAGAAGCAGCTTACAGACCTTATATGCGGTAAACTGACTGTCGATTCGGTAAATCTTGATGAGCTGATACTATGTGATAGTGTTTACCGTGTTGCTGTCATAAAAGCAGGTCAATGTGACGTAGAAATCCCATCTCTTTTTGTTAATGAAAAAGAGATGCGGTGTATCTGGATCGACGATTTATGGATTGTGCTGTTGCAGGGAGGCGGTATTACACGCTTCTGTGTGTTTATGAAGGATTTTTTGCGCAAGGTACCTGATATATTTGTTTCTATGGGACGGCTATGCAGTACTGCTAATGAACTTCATCTTTCATATACTGATGCAAAAAATATACAACAGCACAGCTTCTATTACCAGCAATCCGGGAACCTGGTTCTATGGGATGATGTACAGGAGAATTTTTCAGATGGAGTCAACCTTAATTCTATTAATATTAAAGAGTACATTGAGGCTTTTTACGATTATATTGAAATAGGACAGGAGGAATTACTGCAAAACAAAATGCGGAGCTTCGAGTCGGAATACCGCAGACTGAATTTGCATCCTGACAGGTTTGCAGGAGTACTTTCGAATATTTTCATTCGTGTTGGTGATATGCTGTCTCAAAACTATCATAATTTGATAATACCCGATGACGGTCGAATAATTCACGATATATATATAATGCAGAGTTTGCAAGAGATTACCGATTATATTTTGGGTGAATTTTTATGCTTTATGAAGCAGATAGGAAATAACTCAAGAGACAATATTGTAAAAAGACTTTGTATGTATATTGAAGCCAATTATGCCAAAGACCTGAAACTTGAATCCTTAGCTAAGATTTTTTGCTATAATAGCTCTTATCTTGGAAGAATTTTCAGAAGCGGAACAGGTGAGAGTTTTAACTCCTATCTTGACCATGTCCGGATTCGCAAAGCCAAAGAAATGCTTGCAGAAGGTAAATACAAGGTATATGAAATTTCTAACATGGTAGGGTACAAAAATATAGACTATTTTTACAGGAAGTTTAAATATTACGTGGGACGAAAACCCAGAGACTGTTGGGGAGAAATGCCGGATCTTAATACATGTATTGAAAAGGAGAGTTAAGGATGGACAAATATATGCCTATTGGTAACAAGTTTCCTCATATTCTTCATGGTGGAGATTATAATCCGGAGCAGTGGTTGGAGACGCCAAAGATAATTGATGATGATTTTCATCTCATGAAGCTTGCTCACTGTAATGCAATGACAGTGGGAATCTTCTCGTGGATGGCATTGGAACCGGAAGAGGGGAAGTATAATTTTGATTGGCTGGACAATATTATGGACAGACTTGCTCAAAGCGGAATGACAGCTATTCTGGCTACACCCAGTGGTGCAAAACCGACCTGGATGTCACAAAAATACCCTGAAATATTGCGTACTCAGTCAGATAGGCTAAAGGATTTACATGGAGGACGTCATAACCACTGCTTTACATCCCCAATTTATCGTGAAAAGGTTAGCCAAATCAATCATATGTTGGCAGAACGGTATGGAAAGCACCCCGCACTGATTTTGTGGCATATCTCAAATGAATACAGTGGGGAATGTCATTGTACGTTATGTCAGGAAGCCTTCCGCAATTTTCTTCGAAAGAAGTATGATAATGACCTTGAAAAGCTCAACCATGAGTGGTGGACGGGCTTCTGGGCTCATCGGTTTACAGATTGGTCACAAATTGAGTCGCCATCTCCACGGGGTGAACATGAAACACATGGACTTATTCTGGATTGGAAGAGGTTTGTATCATACCAGACAATCGATTTTTTCAAAAACGAAATAAAACCCTTACGAGATTTAACACCAGACATTCCTGTTACTACTAATATGATGGGAACCTTCCCGGGGATAGAATACAGGGAGCTTGCTAAAGAGCTGGATGTGGTTTCCTGGGATAATTATCCTACCTGGCATACTACGGAGCAGCCTGATTGGAAAATCGGAGTACGAACCTCTTTTGTACATGATATCAACAGGTCTCTTAAACAGGGTAAGCCATTTATGATGATGGAAAGTACCCCGAGTACTGTTAACTGGCAAAAGGTGAACAAGCTAAAACGACCCGGTATGCATATGTTATCGTCATTACAGGCAGTAGCTCACGGAAGTGACACCGTTCAGTACTTTCAGTGGAGAAAATCACGGGGGAGTTTTGAAAAATTCCATGGAGCGGTGGTAGATCATGTGGGTCATGAGAATACCCGTGTATTTAGGGATGTTACACAGGTGGGGCAAGCACTTGAAAAACTTGATGAGGTTGTTGGAACTACAGTTCACCCACAGGTTGCCATAGTATACGATTGGGAAAATCGTTGGGCAATTGAGGAAGCACAGGCTCTTGCCCGCGACAGGATAAAGTATGAGGAAACCTGTATTGACCACTATACGCCTTTCTGGAAACAAGGCATACCCGTGGATATTATAGGTGCCAGAGAAGATTTCTCACAGTACAGGCTTGTTATTGCACCAATGCTATATATGACCCATCCCGGCGTGGGAGAGCGTATCGAGGCTTTTGTAAGGGAGGGAGGAACCTTTATTACCACCTATTGGAGCGGTATTGTAAATGAGAATGACCTATGCCATTTGGGAGGATTTCCGGGACCCCTGCGTGCAGTCACAGGTGTTTGGAGTGAGGAAATAGATACTCTACACCCGGAGGAAAACAACAGTATCGTAATGAGCGAAAACCCTTTGAGCCTTTTCGGCGCTTATAGAGTGAAGGACTTCTGTGATTTGATTCACGCAGAATCGGCTCAGGTTCTGGCTGAGTATGGCGACGATTTTTATCAAGGGAGGCCGGCCCTTACGGTTAACCGTTTTGGAAAAGGAAATGCCTACTACATGGCAGCCCGTACAGAAGCAGATTTCATTGACAACTTTTACAATGCCATTGTTGGAAAATTATCAATTTCACGTACACTGGACGTGGAACTGCCCAACGGTGTGACGGCACAGCTTCGTACAGACGGACAAAACCGCTACATATTCGTTATGAACTTCAATCACGAAAAACAAGATATTCCGCTTACCGGAGTTTTCACTGATATGCTATCAGGCGAAATCAGGCAGGGGAAGCTGGAACTTGCGCCCCTTGACGTAAAAGTGTTAAAAGCTAAAGCATAATAAAAAGGGTCGTTGAAAATATAAATTGTATCAATGGAAGCTTGGGTAAAGATATTTGCAGATGTTTATAGGCGAAGATGGATATTTTACCAGAAAACCTAAACGATATAGGTTTTAGCGACACAATGAATCATGGACGATGAATGTGAGCGACGGTAAAATATCCTAAGATGAGCCGCTAGAAACTCTTGCAAATATCTTGGAAGCAATCATTGATACAATTTTATACGGAAGTACTGGTGTTAAAACAGAAAACTATCTGTTTTTCAAAAGCCCTTCTCTATATTTGATGTTAATCGGAAAACTACTTTATATTCGGCAAGTTTTGCAAACTTTTTTCAGCAGATTCAGGAGCAAATTCTATATCATCAATGAGTCCGTTATAATAGTTTTCATATGCCGCAAAATCAAAGTACCCGTGTCCGCTGAGACAGAACAGAATAACCTTTTCCTCTCCGGCTTCCTTTGCCAGGATTGCTTCATCCATTGCAGCCCTTATTGCATGCGCAGATTCAGGAGCAGGAACTATTCCTTCAGCCCGTGCAAAGGCAACTGCCGCTTCAAAAACAGCTTTCTGACCATATGCTTTTGCTTCGATAATTCCGTCATGGTACAACTGGCTTACAATTGCTGAATCTCCGTGGTATCTTAACCCACCTGCATGTATGCCTGATGGAATAAAGTCATGTCCTAAAGTATACATTTTTGTTATTGGAGCTGCTTTTGCAGTGTCTCCGTAATCATATGCAAAAACACCTTTTGTCAAAGTGGGGCATGCTGAAGGTTCAACTGCAACTGCCCTTAATTTACGCCCATTAAGTTTATCCTGTAAAAATGGGAAGGACATACCGGCAAAATTGCTTCCGCCTCCGCAGCAAGCGAAAATAACATCAGGATATTCATCTAAATACTCCATTTGTTTTTTTGCTTCAATTCCAATTATTGATTGATGAAGGCAAACGTGGTTTAGAACACTTCCCAGTGCATAGTTGGTGTCAGCATGAGTTGCTGCATCCTCAACTGCTTCACTTATTGCAATACCAAGACTACCCGAACAATCAGGATCTCTTTCCAAAATACTTCTTCCGCTATTTGTCAGTGTACTGGGACTTGCTACAACATTTGCACCAAAGGTTTTCATAAATGAACGTCTGTAGGGTTTTTGCTGATAGCTTACATTTACCATGTATACCGAACATTCCAACCCAAACTGGCTTGTTGCAAGACTTAAAGCGCTACCCCATTGACCTGCGCCTGTTTCAGTTGCAAGTCTTTTTATCCCTGCCAGTTTATTGTAATATACCTGTGGGATTGCGGTATTGAGTTTGTGGCTTCCAGTAGCATTTGTTCCTTCATATTTGTAATATATTCTAGCGGGAGTATCTAAAAGCTTCTCAAGAGCTTTTGCCCTGTAAAGAGGACTTGGCCTGAACTGGCAATACATCTGGCGAACTTCATCAGGTATGTCTATGTAACGTTCCGAAGACATTTCCTGTCTGATTACTTCATCAGGGAAAATAGCCTTCATATCATCTGGCTTAATAACATCAAGTGTTGCTGGATTGTGGTAGGGTGCGGGCTTATTTGGCATATCCGCCACAATATTATACCACTGTTTTGGAATATCCTTTTCGGACAGAATTACCTTACTGATCTCATCTCTTCTCATCTTAACCTCCATGTCCTTTATGGTTAAAGGATTTTTTAACTAGTCTATATAATAATTTTACTTAAATTGGAAGTTAAGTCAATAAAATAATTTTGATACCGAAGGATTAAAATTATTTCTGCAGAATATAAATTTAATATATTAAAAAGTAGGACAAGGAAGGTTTGAAATGTTCAGATATTTTTTTACTTATATAGACAATATACCTCGGAGACTTCACAACTCTCTGTTTTCCACACAGCACCTTCTTGCTGTAGGTATGGTCATATGCATGTGGTGCATTCTTACTATACTATTCAAGGATAAGAGTGAGGAAAAAAAGTGGAGAATGCTTATACTGATCAGCTTGCTGTTACCCCTGACAGAAGGTGCACAGGTGTTATGGTACAACGCTGTAGGGCAGTTTTCCTGGGGTTATACACTGCCCCTTCACTTGTGCAGCCTTATGTGCATTATACTTCCTATAATGACTATTACCAGAAACAGATTGCTGATGGAGTATTCATATGCAATGGGTTTGGCTCCGGCATTTATGACACTCTTAACCCCTGATGTTTACTATTATCCTTCCTTTTCTTTTATATATATACAAACCATGCTGGTTCACGGAATCATTTGTTTTATTCCAATTTTCATGGTCTTTGGCATGGGCTTCAGACCGAATATAAGAAGCCTCCCAAAAACTATTGCAATGCTGGTGGTCTTTGCCCTTATGGTTACTCCTGTTAATGTAGTTACTAACGGGAATTACTTTTTCCTAAGATATCCCGCACCCGGTTCGCCTATGGAGATTTTTGCAAAGTATGTTGGCAATCCGTGGTACCTTATCCCTACATTTCTTCTGGGGTGCCTGCTTTGGACTATTTTATATATCCCCTTTGTGATTTTAAACAGACACCAAAAGTATTCGCATAAAAGTATTGACAGGGACAAAATCAGAATATCATTTTAATCTGTCAAGAGGTTTTAGGGCAGGGCCTTCAATTACTGTTCCGTCATAGTTGTATCTGGAAGCATGACATGGACAATCCCAGGTTTTCTCAGCTGAATTCCAATGTACTTCACAGCCCAGATGCTTACAAGTTGTGTCAACAATAAAAACGTTACCGTCATTATCCATGTAGGCTCCGGCTTTTTTACCGTCGTACTTTACAGCCTTGCCTTCCCCCGGTTGTAGTGTAAACTCTTCAGGTGGCGATGCCAATTTTCCTGAAACAAGGTTGTCAACTACATCTGCATTTTCTTTTATAAAGTTTTTTGCCGAACTGACAGGCGTAAACCTTGAGGGGGTAAATATATTTTCGACTTCGCTTTTTCCATTGGCAATAATGTCTCGTATTATCATAGCTGCTACATGACTGGACGTCATACCCCATTTCTGGAAACCTGTGGCTACAAAGATATTCATTTTATTACCTGTTATATGCCCTATAAGAGGTACTTCGTTCATTACGGTATAATCCTGAGCTGACCATCGATAAGGTACATCTGTAGCCTGAAAATCAGTTTCTGCAAAGTTTATCAAATTTGTATAATGCTCTTTCTCATTTTTGTCTTCACCAGTTTTGTGGTGTTCCCCACCTAGAATAAGAAGCTGACTACCGTCTTCTCCGGGTTGGGTTCTGATAGACCTTGCAGGTTCTTCATAGGAGATATACATTCCATAGGGAACATTCACAGGTGATTTTACTGCAAGTGAATAGGAGCGTTCAGCGTACATTCTGGCAGAATAGAATCCCCATCCGTCGTAAAAGGGAAAATGACTGGCTACTATTACTTTGTCTGATTTTATACTGAATCCGCTTCGGGTAGATGTTGTACATTCACGGTCTTCATGTATGTCAAGGGCTACCGTGTTTTCAAAAATGTGCCCACCATTTTTTACAAATATATCTGCTAGTGACAAAAGATACTTACGGGGATGAAACTGTGCCTGATTATCAAAGCAAACTGCTCCCTTAACAGCAAAGGGGAGAGGCAGAGAAGCTTCATACCTCGCAGGTAGACCAAGAGATTTTGCTGCATTGACCTCCTCTTCGATAACGTTTATATATTGCTCTTCTTTTGTATATACGAAGTTTGGTTGGCGGCTGAAATCACATTGTATGTCGTTTTCTTTTATTATGTCTTCAATCATTGATATAGCTTTTTCGTTAATTCCTCCGTATTTGCCCGCACCTTCTTCTCCCAATTGTTTTATCAGTTTGGCATATTTCACGCTATGAAGCGAGGTGATTTTGGCAGTAGTGTGACCTGAAGTAGAATGGGCAATTCTGTTGGCGTCTATTATAACAACATCTAAGCCTTCTTTTTGAAGCAAATATGCTGTTGATAATCCTGTTATCCCGCCTCCTACAACTAATATATCTGTTTTAATATTTTCATTCAACTCCGGATAGTCGGTTTCGGGTGTTGACCCTATCCAATAAGATTCTACCGGTCTTGAAAATGCTTTTTCTATTAGATTCTGTGGCATAATTTTTCTCCTTAATTCAACTAACATTTCATTTAATTTATGTTGTTAGAATATCCAGTTTTTTTAAAGAAATTCACATGAAGCGGTTATATTTTGATTAATTTCACCTTGTCAGGTCAATATTTTCATTAGACTTGATTTTGTAATGAAAGGATAAATTATGGCTTATTCAGACCTGCATGAATTTATAAACAAACTTGAGGAAAAAAAACTTATTAAAAGAATAAAGTCAGAAACCAATCCAGAGCTTGAGATTACTGAAATAACTGATAGAGTGGTGAAAAGCGGCGGCCCGGCTCTACTTTTTGAAAAGGTGAAGGATTCAAAATTCCCATTGCTTATTAATACTTTTGGAAGCTACGAAAGGCTGAACCTTGCACTGGGTGTAAAAAACCTTGAGGAAGTCGCAGGGAAAATAGGGGATTTTATTGATGCGGCAAATTATGCGGGGTTTATTAAAACTGTAAAAGCAGTTCCGTCTTTACTGCAGCTGTCATCTGTTTTTCCAATAAAGCTTCCCACAAAAGGCAAGTGCCAGCAGGTAATCGATTATAGCCCCGATTTGGGAAAGCTGCCAATACTTAAATGCTGGCCTGGTGACGGGGGTAAATTTATTACTTTGCCGGTAGTAATAACCAAGGACCCTGAAACGGGCATTCAAAATATGGGGATGTATCGCATGCAGGTTTACGATTCCCAAACTACGGGAATGCATTGGCATCTTCACAAGGACGGCAGAAACATATATGACAAATACCGCAGTAACGGCGGAAAAATGCCTGTATCTGTGGCAATAGGCTGCGATCCCGTGATAATATATTCTGCAACTTCTCCCCTTCCACAATATATAGATGAAATAATGTTTGCAGGATTCTTACGAAAAAAACCTGTATCGCTGGTTAAATCTATCACAAATGATATTTACGTTCCGGCAAATGCTGATTTTATTCTGGAGGGATATGTGGATACAAGTGAGGAATTGCGCCTCGAAGGCCCTTTTGGGGATCATACGGGGTATTACTCTCTTGCGGATATGTATCCGGTTTTCCACTTGACCTGCATGACTTATAGAGAGGATGCCATTTATCCGGCTACTATTGTTGGGAAACCCCCTATGGAGGACTGCTATCTGGGTAAGGCCACGGAAAAGCTGTTTCTCCCGTTGTTAAAGATTCAATTTCCTGAAATAATTGACATTAATTTTCCCTTAGAGGGTGTCTTTCATAACTGTGTCATTGTTTCAATAAAAAAGAGGTTTCCGGGACATGCTAAAAAAGTAATGAACTCTATTTGGGGTTCCGGTCAGATGATGTACACAAAGATGATTGTAGTTGTGGATGAATCTGTAAATCCTCACGATTTATCAACAGTTGCTTGGAAGGTTTTCAACAATATTGACGGCAGGCGGGATATAGTATTGTCCGACGGCCCTCTCGATGCACTGGATCATGCCTCTAACCAAAGGCATTACGGATGCAGAATAGGTATTGACGCTACCGTGAAATTACCGGAAGAAGGCTATAGTCGCACATGGCCAGATGAAATTAACATGTCGGAGGCTATAAAGGCATTGGTAACAAAAAGATGGAAGGAATACGGTTTTTGATAAGGAGGAAACATGCTTGCTGCAAAGGTAATAAGAAAAATTTCTGACTATGGAACCCTGGTAATGTTCTCACATACTATATTTTCTCTGTCTTTCGCTGTTATTTCCATGTTGTTGGCTTCAAACGGGTTTCCCGGTGCATGGAAGTTGCTGTGGATACTGACTGCATTCATGGGAGCCAGGACAGGTGCAAATGCCATTAACAGGGCTATTGATGCCGAGATAGACAAGCTCAATCCCAGAACTGCAGTAAGACAGATTCCACAGGGATTGGTTAAAAAAAGTGAAGCGGTTGGCCTTACGGTAGTTTCTTTTGCGATAATGCTAGTTTCAGCGGGTATGCTGAATATGCTTTGTCTTATACTGGCACCTATTGCTCTTGTTTTTATGACAGGCTACTCCTATACAAAGAGGTTTACATGGCTTTGTCATATAATCCTGGGAGTGACTACAGCTGCGGCTCCTGTGGGAGCGTGGATTGCTGTAACGGGGAGATTATCTTTAACACCGTTGCTAATGGGTGCTGCAAACACTTTATGGGTAGCGGGCTTTGACATAATATACGGTATTCAAGACTATGAATTTGATAAGGCTAACAAGCTTCGTTCTATTCCTGTGAAATTTGGCATACGTAATGCACTTCATATCTCCAGTGTATTCCATTTGTTATCCTGCATTTGCCTGCTTTTATTGGGACTAATCAGCAATCAACTTGGAATAATATATTTCTCAGGGCTATTGGTGATAACAATACTATTTGCTATCGAACATTCACTTGTTACCAATGTCAGAAAGCCTGAGGACAAGGGAGTCGAACTATATTCATTTACTTCCTACTCACTTAATCAGCTCATTAGCATAGTGTTTTTGACAGCTTCGTTATTGGAAATATTTATTTAAATTAACCTCATTTGATAACATGAAAACAGCATTATATGTAAAAGGATAGACTTGCTATAATTGATAATGTAAACTAGTCTTATTAGTTATTTTTAGGGAAACACTGTAAGATTTGTTAAGCTTAAAAAAATAATAAAAGGAGATAAGATTAATGAAAAAAGTTGTTTCGTACATGATGTCATTTGTTTTAATTTTAAGCCTTTTTCTCAATGCGGCACCTAGTGTAAATGCTGCTCAAACGGAACTCAAGGCTTTGCCTAAGCAAGGGCAGGTAGTATCCGGCTTCAAAGTACTGGAAATTGGGAATATGGAAGTTATTGATAGTAAAACCGTTTTATTTGAACATGAAAAGACAGGCGCAAAGCTTATTTTTATTCAAAATAAAGATACTGACAGAGCATTTGATATTTCATTTAAAACACCTGCTTTTGACGATACAGGGGTTAATCATGTACTAGAGCATATAACCGTATCCGGCTCGCAAAAGTACCCCATGAAAAACGTACTATTTACAATTTTGAACCAGACATATTCAACTTTTATAAATGCATTTACAGCTCAAAACTTTACTACATATCCTGTCTCATCATTGAGTGAGGATCAGCTTGTAAAGCTAACGGAAGTTTATCTGGATTGTGTATATCATCCTTCAGTATACAATGACAAGAATATCTTTAAAAGAGAAGCTTGGAGATATGAGATGGCTGACAGCAAGGCAGACCTCAATATCAGCGGTACAGTGTATAATGAAATGAAGGGCGCTCTTGGTAATATATCGACTGCGGCCGCATACAACGATTTAAAGACCCTTTTTCCAAACAGTACTCAATCTTCCGTTTCAGGAGGAGATCCTGAAAAAGTTAAGGATCTGGCATATGAAAATGTAATCAAGACCCACGACACATACTACCATCCGTCAAATTCTCTTATGGTTCTGTATGGGAATGTTGATTATGAAAGATTTCTTAAAATGATTGATGACAGTTACCTTTCAAAATATGAAAAAAAGGATATAAAAATTGAAAAGTTAAAGCTCGAACCATTTAAGAAGACTGTTGAGAAAACCTATAAATATCCGGTAGCTGCGGGCACCAATACACAAAATGCATCTCAGATTGATTATTGCTTTGCTCTTGAGAACGTTACAAATGAAGATATATTGGGCACGGCAATTTTAAGCGAGTTGCTTGGAAGTAATACATCAGCATTGAAACAGGAATTCAGGGATAAAAAACTTGGTGGGGATATCGTAGTTAGTTATAATACAGGACTATCCATACCGGTTTTAAGTTTTTCTGCACAGAATACTGATGAAAGTAAAAAAGCTGCTTTTAAAGCACTGGTTGATAAATATCTGAGTAATATTGTAAAATCCGGTTTCAAGAAAGATGATGTTGATGCAGTAATAGCAGGAGAATTAAAGGGATCATCAAATATTACTGAAACCCCAAACCTTGGAGTAAATTTATCTACACAAATTGGTAGCTTCTGGGCTAATTTTGGCAGTATTAACTTTTATAATGACTTGTTAAAAGATATAAAGTCTATTGCAGATAAGTCTGGCAAAAAATATTTTGAAGGCCTTACAAATAAATTACTCCTGAATAACAAAAACACTGCACTTGTTGTTACTGTTCCTGAGGCAGGACTTGCAGAAAAACAGGCAGCAGAACAGAAAAAGTATCTTTCAGATTTAAAGGCTTCAATGAGCCAACAGCAAATAGATACAATTGTTAATGAAACAAAAACCTACAATGAGTGGAATAGCAGGGAAGATAATAAAGATGTAGTTAAGACTATTCAGGCTGTAAAGATTTCAGATTTACCGGAGGAAGTTAAAAATTATAACGTAAAAGAAGTAAAAGCTGACGGAGTTAGATTGATATCAGCACAAGCAAATGTTGGAGAGACCGAATCCACCAGTATGTATTTCGATACTTCAGCTGTTCCGGGAGATAAGCTGCATTTCTTAAAGCTATATGGAGATTTACTGGGGAACCTTGATACAAAGTCCCATAAAAAAGATGAACTAGGTAATCTCAAGACAAGGTATATTAGCGGAGGTTCATTTAGCGTAGCCGCCTTAACTGATAAAAACTATAAAAATTATACACCTGTCCTTAGTGCTTCATGGACGGGAATAATGGGGGATTATGACAAGCAGCTGGAAGTTGTTAAAGACATTCTAGTGAACACTCAATTTAATAAAAGCGATGATATCTTAAATATAATTAAATCCAAAATATCGGAACTTAAGACACAATTTACAGGCAACCCTATTAGTGTACAGGCAATGAGAAGCAGATCCTATTTTAATGAGGTATATAACTATTATAATTACATGACAGGTTTAGATTATTACAATTTCCTTACAAAATTGGAAAAAGACATTTCCTCTAACCCAAAAGCTGTTATAAAAGAACTGGAAAATATAAAAGCATTGGTAGTAAATAAAAAGAATCTGATTGTTACATTTGCCGGAAATAAGAACAACATAAGTAAGTTTGAGTCTACAATCAAAAAGTTTACTAACGGTATTTCTTCAAAGAACATTGCAAAACAGGATTACTCAAAACTTCCAAAGCCAGCAAAAAGAGAGGGTATATCCGTAGACAGTACTGTACAGTATAATATGATTTATTCAACATATGAGAAGATGGGAACTGTATTCAGCGGAAAATATATTCCTATAGGTTCCGTTATAAACGAAAACTATATTACTCCAAAGATAAGATTCGGCTATGGAGCGTATGACAACATCGTTAACTTTGGAGATGAAGGTTTTATGCTTGCATCCTATCGTGACCCTAATATCAAGGAAACCTTCGAGGTATACAAAGGATTACCGGAATTCCTTAAGAATATTAACCTTACTCAGGAACAGTTGGATAGCTACATTCTAAAGTCATTCAGTAATTATACTGTTTCCGCAGGAGAATTGTCCGGGGCTAACACAGCATTGTCCTATTATTTAATGGGGATGAATTCTGAGGATATTTTAAAGATATTAAGAGAAATTAAATCCGTTACCGTTCAGGATGTGAAAGATTCAGCATCCATGCTTGAAAATATGCTTAAAAACGGAACCTATTCAACTGCAGGAAGTAAGGAAAAACTTACTGAAAACAAGGAACTTTATGATAATATGGTGTCATTGGGTCAGGAACAGGAGGACAAGACCGAGAGTTCAATTACTAGAGGTAAATTTTTTGAATTGGTTCTGGCAGGTGCTCCAAACCCTCTAGAAATAGCTAAACAGCAGGGCTTGATAACTGCTGACAAAAAGGGAAACTACAATGAAAACAGAAAGCTAACCAGAGAAGAGCTTGCAGTATTTATATACAAATTAGCAACTTTAAGCGGTGTACAGCTTCCAAATGCAAAGCCCGCAATAGCAGACATCAACTTAGTTGCAGCGTGGTCTAAAAATGCAGTTAATGCTTTGGTCGGGTTTGATGTTATCAAGCTGGATGACAAGAGCAATTTTAACCCAAAAGGTGAAGTAACAGCTGACTTTGTTACTACAGTTATAAATGACCTTAATAATAAGCTGACAGCTAAATAATTTACTTCGTAGCAATAAAAGCCCCTGTACCTATTACGTTAAAAGTAATTTGGTGCGGGGCTTTTTTATTATTCATAAAAAGCGTATTTGTGTAATATAGTGCTTTTATGGAGGTTCACACATATGCGAAATAATTTTTTGTTCAAGGTTTTATGTGCATTAATGGCTCTTTCAATAGTTTTTACTGTTTGCGGATGTAACGAGGAAAAAAGCAGTGGTGCCGGAGAACATCTGAAGATAGGCCTTACGCCGGCTGTTGATGCCATTCCCTATATAATTGGCCGGAACAGGGACATATTTAAAAAACACGGTTTAAACGTGGACTTGGTTGTGTTTAAAAGTGCCAGTGAAAGGGATGCAGCCTTTCAAAGCTCCGATATAGATGGTGTTTTATGCGATATGGTGGCTGTCTGCCTTTATCAGAATGCAGGATTTAAAGTGAAAATAACAGGAGTTACCGATGGTGACTTTCTTCTTCTTGCAAGCGCACAAGCAGGTATAAAAAGCTTAAATGATATAAAAGACTGTAAGGTTGCAATTTCCGAAAATACAGTTATTGAGTATACTCTTGATAATATTTTGAACAAGAACGGTATTGACGCAAACCGGGTGAAAAAAGTGGCAGTACCCTCCATTCCGGTTCGTCTGGAGATGCTTCAGCATAACAAGGTACAGCTTGCTCTGCTTCCTGAGCCCTTTTCTTCAATGGCTGTTAAAAATGGAGCAGTTATTTTGGATTCTGCATATAAAAACAATATTTACAGTAATGTAATTGCATTTAAAGAATCTACTATTAATAAAAAATCTTCAGCAATAAAAAAAATGAATGATGCTTATAATGAATCTGTCAAATATATAAAGGAATATCCCATAGAAAAGTATCAGGACGAAGTAATAAAATTTATAGGGTATCCGGAGGACATGAAGGGAAATATTGTATTGCCTGACTTCAGAAGATCCGGGCTGCCTGAGGACAATGAGCTGAAACGTACTATTGAGTGGGCTTCAAAGGAACACCTGTTAAATAAAAAAATCACGGAAAGGGATTTGACGGAAAGAATAAAATAAATTTCAAAAAAGCTATTGTAAATAGAAATGTAATGTGGTAATATATGGTTATAAAATTTCATTTTTACTAGGCAACGATGCCAATTCTGTATTTAAACAGGATTGGTATTTTTTTATTTTTATGTACAACTTATATTTGGCAATGACGCCGGTTTCGAAGAGGAATCCGGCGTTTTTTATTTATATAAATAGATTAAGGAGATGAGTTTTATGAAAAAAATTGAAATGATTATCAGGCCCGAAAAGCTGGAGGATGTCAAGGAAATATTAAATGAATCACAGATATTCGGTATGACTGTATTAATGGTTTCAGGCTGCGGACATCAGAAGGGAAGAAAAGAAATATACAGAGGTGCCGAGGTTACAATAAATCTTCTTCCTAAAGTAATGGTTCAAACTGTTGTCCACGATGATGCAGTCCAACAAATAATACAAAAGGTTACGGAGAGAGTTAAAACAGGCAATGTAGGCGATGGAAAGATTTTTGTGTATAACGTTGAAGAAGCAGTGAAAATAAGAACAAGTGAGAGTGGTGAAGATGCTATCTAAAAAAGCTTCAGTTATTTTACTGACCGTATTGTCAGCGGGAATATGTGTCTCAGGTATATTTTTTATTTTTTACAGCTGGATAAATGACATAACTTTCAAAGTTATAAATACGAATGTACCCGGAATGTTATTCGGCTTGGCTGTTGCATATCTGGGTTTCAGATACCTGCTTTCGGTTATAAAACTAAAAAAAGAGCTATATAAGGCTTCCTCAGTATTTTCATGGAGCAATTTCAGAAAACAAAAGACCGCGAGATAAGCAAGCTGTTTATATATTAAAATTCAGAATGAAATGGGGGATTACGATGAAAAGAGTTGCAAAAATATTAAGTTTTATTTCAGTTATTGCTATACTGACACTGTTTATTTCAACTGTAGTAATGGCGGCAGGAGACCCTACAGGTGCTTCATATACATCTGTAACAGGAAAGGAAACCCTTTCGGATGTTGCCAATGCCGCAAGCAGAGCTCAATACAGTGCAAACTTTGTTTGGATTATGATTACCGGGTTTATGGTGTTTTTCTTCCAGTGCGGCTTTGCAATGGTTGAAACAGGTTTTTGCCGTGGTAAAAATGCCGCTCATACAATAACAATGAACTTGATGGTGTTTCTTGTTGGTGCGATAGGGTATTTCCTTGTAGGTTTCGCATTACAGTTCGGAGGCTCGGGAGGAGCTGTAGGCTTGGGAACAGGCGGATCAGTTTTAAATGGTATGCTCTCAATTCCAGGGCTGGGAGGAATGCTTGGGTACAAGGGATTCTTCCTGCAGAGCGGAGGAACCTATGATGCAGGCATATACGCTTTATTCTTCTTCCAGATGGTGTTTATGGACACTACTTGTACTATTCCGACAGGAGCAGTTGCAGAAAGAGTAAAATATTCAGCTGTTGTTATTGCTTCCTTCTTCATATCGATGATATACTATCCCATCTTCGGAAACTGGGTGTGGGGCGGAGGATGGATGGCTACACTTGGCAAAAACTTTGGTTTAGGGCATGGTGTTATTGATTTTGCAGGGTCTGCGGTAGTCCATTCTATGGGTGGTATGATGGCTATAGCTGCTGCTATAGTTATAGGACCGAGAATAGGAAAGTTCAAAAAAGACGGTACGGCAAGAGCATTTCCTGGACATCATATACCTATGGCAGTAGTAGGAACGATTATTCTGTTCTTCTGCTGGTTTTCCTTTAATGCCGGTTCCACTCTTAATGCAGGGGATTTCAGACTGGCAGTTGTTGCTACAAACACTATGATAGCCGGAGCTATTGGCGGACTGGTTGCAATGTTCTATATGTGGGGCAAATACGGGAAACCCGACCCTTCCATGACTTGCAATGGAGCACTTGCGGGTCTGGTGGCAATTACTGCCCCATGTGCATTTGTTAATGCAATTTCCTCCTTTATTATAGGTGCGCTTGCCGGAATACTGGTTTGCATTTCAGTAGCTTTTGTAGAAAACAAGTTGAAGCTTGATGATCCGGTTGGAGCAATCTCAGTTCATGCAGTAAACGGTGTATTTGGAGTTATATGTGTAGGATTATTTGCAGACGGAAGTTATGGTGATGGTATTAACGGTGTAGCAGGTGGAGTCAAAGGCTTGTTCTATGGAGATGCATCACAGTTGGTTGCACAGTTGATAGCGGTAGGAGTTCTTATAGTTTGGGGCTTTGGAGTCTCATATGTATTCTGGAGGTTCCTTGACAAGGTCTGGGGTATAAGGGTTAGCCCTGAGGTTGAGATCGAGGGCTGTGATCTTGAGGAAATGGGAGCCTACGGATATCCTGATTTTCAGATTGTTAAGTCAGAATTGGATTTCCAAAAAGCAGATGACATGTATTTAAGTAAATTGAAAGTAAAAGATTCAAGTTTAAAGATGTAGATTTGAATAACTGAGTAAAAGGGTTGTCGCAAAACAGAAAAACTTTCTGTTTTGCAACAGCCCTTTTAAGTTTTGTAAAGCAAATCTCATACTAATGTGCAGATACCACCTTTAAACCTACTATTCCAACTACTATAAAACTGATACAAATCAATCTGATTATATCAACAGGCTCTTTAAATAAAATTATTCCTAAAACTACAGTACCAACAGTACCAATTCCGGTCCAAATTGCGTATGCCGTACCAAGGGGAAGGCTCTTTAGTGCCAACGATAAAAAGAAAAAACTTGCTATCATACCTGTTATAGTGAGAATACTTGGTATAGGTTTTGTAAACCCATGAGAGTATTTTAATCCTACTGCCCAGCCTGTTTCTAACAGACCCGCAATTATCAGCATTACCCATTTCATATGCTACACTCCTTATAAAATAGAAACCAAAAAAGCCTTAGGTGATATTAGTATAAAATATCTCCCAGGCTTTTATCCTTCCGTGAACACAGTAAACTGTGCGTTTTATCTTGGACCAGACCAGCTATTTAATTTAGCTGCGGAACCCTATAAAACTATATGCTATTTTGTGTTACATAGATAATATCAAAAGGTGTACGGCTAGTCAATAGATGACAAAATTAGGCTGCTGAATCACTCAATCCGTGCTTTGAACTGAATACAATCTTTAGCAGTGCCGGAGTAATTACTGTTGTAAGTATAACTACAATTAACGTTGGAATGTATATTTCCTCGGAGATAATCTTGTTTTGCATTCCGATGTTTGCTGTAATAATGGCAACCTCGCCTCTAGAGATCATACCTACACCAATCTGAATACATTCACGCTTACTCATTTTGAATAGCTTTGCTGCTCCTCCGCATCCAAAGAGCTTGCCCACAACCGCTATCACAAACATAACAAGGGTGATAAGAATAACTTCAGAGCTCAACCCCTTGATATCGGCTGCTATACCTACGCTTGCAAAAAATATCAGTGATAAAAAGCCCGATGATATGGCTTTAACATTTTTCTCAATGTAATCTCTGTGTATGAACTGTGAAAGTGTCAAGCCACAGATATATGCACCTGTTATAGCAGCAATACCAAGTAGTTCTGAAATAAACGCCAAAATAAGGGCCATGGCTATTGCATAGGTTAAAAGGTCGCGCTTATGACTGCCGTCAGCCTTAATTTTATTAATGAATTTTGGCACAATTGCAATCATAAAAACTGAAATTACACAGAATGCAATTATTTTAACAAAGGTCAGAACAAGGCTAATTACGGCATCTGAACCGGATGCACCGCTTCCTACAGTTTTTGATACGGCAAGAACTATTGATATGAGAATCAAGCCTAGAACATCGTCAATAACAGCGGCACCCAGGATATTTACCCCGGATTTTGTATTTAGCTTGCCAAGTTCGTTAAGTGTTTCAACTGAAATACTGACGCTTGTAGCTGTGAGAATTACACCCACAAAGAGGTTTTCCCAGAAGTTTGTAAAAAACAGATACGCAGCAGCTGTTCCCAGAATCAAAGGCACAATTACTCCGCCCAAAGCAATAGCGAGGGATGTTTTACCGGCTTTTTTCAGTTCGTCCACGTTAGTTTCCAGACCGGCAAGAAACATAAGCATAATTACGCCCAATTCGGACAGCAGCTTTACATGTTCAGTATAATCAACAAGCTTCAAAACCGCAGGGCCGAGAATAACACCTGCAATTAATGCGCCCAATACCTCAGGCATTTTGAATTTCCTGCTTACAAGCCCTCCAATTTTTGTAAAAATTAGAATAAGGGCGATATCAATAAGAACCTTCTCCAAATTTACACCTTCTTTACTTTTTATTAATCTTTGAATATTCATTCAACATTATGTAGTGTGAATTTTCCATTTACATAAATAAAAAGGAAAGTCACTAACGGACTCCCCTCATTGGAAGACAGAAAACAAATTATCAAACAGAAATCTCACACTATCATTATACCATGATAATCCATAAATCAACAAGCACCTTTGATTCATAGGGAATCTTTTATTTTTTGTAATACCAGAGCATATATTAGAAATATAATCCATATTATCAGGCTTATATGAGGTAGAACTTATGCTAGAAATGAGAGATGTTAGTATTTACTATGAATCAAACGGAGAACAACAACAAGTCGCAGGGCCTATAACCTTACAGGTGGCCAACAGTGAGACTTGTGCCATAATTGGCCCGTCAGGGTGCGGAAAGACAAGCTTACTCAGAATTATGGCGGGAGTCCAAAACAACTTTGAAGGTAGGGTAAGGCTAGATGGAGAGGATTTGAAGCCAACCTTACACCGAATTGCATATATTCCTCAGAATAGCGGATTTCTTAGATGGAAAACCATTCGTAATAACTGTCTGCTACCTGTAAAAATCAGAAAGCTACCTTTGGATAGGGAAGTTTACTCAAGACTGCGGGAAATAACTAACCGCATGGAAATAGAGGATATATTGGACAGATACCCATCACAAGTTAGCGGAGGACAGCTTCAAAGGGCTGCAGTGGCTAGAAGTCTTATGATAAAGCCGGATTTGTTGCTGATGGATGAACCTTTTTCTGCATTGGATGCCCTGACACGTGAATATGCACAGAATATGTTACGTTGTGTTCTGAAGGATTTCAAGGCTACGGCAGTACTTGTTACTCATAGCATAGAAGAGGCTGTCTTCTTGGCTGACAGAGTAATTGTACTTTCAGCCTCTCCGGGGAAGATTATTGCTGATATTACAACTTTAAGCAGCGAATATGAAGATAGGTCAGCAGTCCGTTACACAAAGCTTACAGCAATAGTAAGGCAATTGATAAAAGATGAGTGGGAGGGCAACTGTGAAGAAGAAGGTAATAGTGTATGTTAAAGGTATGTTAATTATAAATTTGATATGGTATGCAATACACCTAATATTTAACACAAGAATAATTCCTGACCCTTTAAGAGTTTATGGAAGTTTTTATTTATTTGTTCAAGAAGGTATGCTCTGGCATATCGGTAGTAGTCTCTGGAGGATATTTGCCGGAGTACTAATAGCACTTTTACTGGGATCCTTTTTAGGGTACAAAATGGCTGTATCAAATACATGGAATAAAATTCTAAACCCACTGGTATTTTTCACATATCCTGTTCCCAAAACAGCACTCCTCCCTATAATTATGACCATATTCGGGTTAGGTGGGGCTTCCAAAATAATTCTCATAGCAATGATAATCATATTTCAGATAATAATAAGCGTTAGAGATTCAGTTGCAGGAATAGATAGAGAGTGTATTTACAATATAAGGAGTATGGGGGCATCCCAAGTTCAGATTCTATACCATGTTGTTATACCTTATATTATACCGAGCATATTGACCAGCTTGCGAGTAACGATAGGCTCTGCACTGTCAATTCTATTTTTCTGCGAGGCTTATGGTACTTCGTGGGGGATGGGGTATTATATTCTTGATGCCTGGACCAGGATAGATTATATCAGTATGTACAAGGGAATTATTATATTGTCTTCAGTGGGGATAGCATTGTTTTTTGTGATTGATATACTAGAACAAAAAATAATTAAATGGAGATAAATTTCTTTTGCAAGGCTTTACTTATGGTATATAATAATTTATGTCAACTTTTTGTTTGGACAAGTTGTATTTCTTATAAACAGAGGTGTACATAGCCGTGAATTTATTATCGAAGTTCAGGGAAATTTACTTTAATAAAGAAAGCCTTTCCGATGAAGATATGAGGATATCAAGGAAAATATCAATTTTTGAGGGCTGTACCGCAAGAAGTATTCTTACTCTAACCAGCGGAGCTTTTTTGGTTGGGTTTGCTAAATACCTTGGCGCAAGCAATGAAAAGTCTGGAATTATAGCTGCAATTCCCGTATTGGCGGGAATAGTGACGGTGTTTTCCCCTATAGTTCTTGAGAAACTGGAAAGCAGAAAATTGCTGACCTGTATGCTATGCTTTATCGGAAGATTAATGATGGGGCTAATGATACTTATACCTTTTATAAGTCCATACAAAACAGTCAGAGTTCAATTATTGATATGGGTATTCTTCATTGCAAATTTAATTTTGGCCTTTACAATTCCATATGCACAGACGTGGCTACTAAATATAACCCCCGAAAGAATAAGGGGTGCCTATTATGGTAAACGGGAATCAATAGTTCTGGGTACAGTTACCGTTGTTACCCTTCTTATGGGGCAAGTTTTGGATAAATTTGAGCAGATAGGGCACCAATTTACTGGATTTATTGTATTATACTCTTTTGTTATTGTTACCGCTTTTATAAATATTACATTGTTTTCAAGAATTAAAGAGCCGGTTAATCCTGTTTTAAAAACAGGAGTTTCAATTAAGAATTTATTTACACTGCCGTTAAAAAATAAGAATTTTATGAAAATAACTTTCATAACTCTATTCTGGAATCTGGGCTATCAAATTGCTTTCCCTTTTACCTCGGTTTATATGATATCGACCCTTCATTTGAGATATGGACTTGTTACGGTAATGGCCGTTCTGGCTTCAATTACAAGTGTTGTATCAGTTAGGTTCTGGGGAAGAATTGCAGATAAAAAATCATGGATTTATATTATGAAGCTAATGATTGTCCTACAGATTTTAAGCTTTCTAACTTGGTTTTTCATAAATGCGGACACTGTGTATATTCTGATGCCTATAGCGCATATACTTGGTGGTGCCGCAATTTCGGGAGTAAACATATCTGTGAACAATTTGCAGTACAGTTACTCTCCTGCGGATAATAAGACGGTATACATGGGATTTTCTTCGGCAGTAAACGGTATTATAGGGTTCGTAGGTACTTTAATGGGTTCATTTTTTATTAAGGTTACAGAAACTTGCGGGGTTTCTCCGGCAGGCTTTTCAATTGGCAATATGCAGCTGTTGTTTTTAGCAGCAGTGCTTGTTTTGACAGTTAGTATTTTTAGCATTTCAAAATTTAGGATAAGCAGTTCTTCATAAGTATCTTTAATTATTAAGACATGAAAGGAGAAAATACGAATGAGTAAAAATTATATTTATATACAAAAAGCCCAAAAAGAAGAATACGATGACCTACGAAGTATTTTTTTGAACTCACGAAGAGAAAACTTCAATTGGGTGGAATATGATAGCTTAAAATTAGATGATTTTGATAGTAGTACAGAAGGAGAATTAATATTAACAGCAAAAATAAGTAATAAGATTGTAGGGTTTATCTCAATTTGGGAAGAAGATAAATTCATCCACAATTTATTTGTTTCGTCAAATTCTAAAGGGCTTGGAGTAGGAAAGGCATTGATAAATGAAGCTGTAGAAATAATCGGATTGCCGTTAACCTTGAAATGCGTGAAAGCAAATGAAAATGCTTTGAATTTTTACTTATCTCAAGGATGGACAATCGTGGAGGAAGTTACAGAAAAAGAACCTTATTATTTAATGAAATATGAAAAAACGCATTAGAAAAATAATCATACACCTTTACTCTCGTATAAAATTATATCAATGATTGCTTCCAAGATATTTGCAAGAGTTTCTAGCGGCGCATCTTAGGATATTTTACCGTCGCTCACATTCATCGTCCATGATTCATGGTTTCGCTAAAACCTACCTCGTGATAGGTTTTCCGGTAAAATATCCATGTTCGCCGATAAACATCTGCAAATATCTTTAACCAAGCTTCCATTGATATAATTTATACTCCTAAGTACAGGTTAAGATAGATAAGAACTAATTTTGCAGCAGCTCCTTAAAATTCATGTATCAACACTGTTCTTTATCAGAACCTTTCATTTTAAACAATAGTGATGTTATATTGCTTAAACCAGTAATCCAACTGTATCAGCCATGCAATAAGCTGAGGTCTTCCCATAAGCTGCCCATACCAGGTTACATTACTGCCGGAACGAAGGAGAGGCAGAGTATCAGGGTGCAGTATATCCTTCAATATAGAATTAGGGGTAGCCATAACTTCTTCAAACATTTGCGAAACTATTGCTTCGTATTCAGGGTTGTGAGTTTTGGGATATGGACTCTTTTTCCTGTACAAAATCTTATCAGGAAGGTAATCACTCATGGCTTCCCTTAAAAGTGACTTCTCAACCTTGTTTTTAAATTTAATTTTCCATGGCACATTATAAACATATTCCAGTATCCGGTGATCCGCAAAAGGAACCCTTACTTCAAGACCACTTGCCATTGACATACGGTCCTTTCGTTCCAAAAGAGATACCATAAACCAGTTTACAGAAAGCCAATTTGCCAGCCTTGCAGTTTTCATTTCCTCGGTTTCATTTCCTGTAACAGGACATGCATTTACACTGTCACTGTACATCTGGTTTACAAAATCCATACCTTGTTTAGGTTTTGCAAAATCTGCATTAAACAGGTAAATCCTTGATTCTGGATCGTGTATCCATGGGAAAAAGTTGCGGTGGAGCATTTCCGGCTTGTAAAACCAAGGGTATCCTCCAAATATTTCATCTGCACACTCACCGCTTAAAGCAACAGTGTGTCTTTCTTTAATTTTCTTACAATAAAAAAGTAAAGAGGAGTCAATGTCTGCCATACCGGGGTAGTCTCTAAATTTTACAGCATCATAAAGCAAGTCCGCGATGGTTTGCTGGCTTACGGTAAGAACTGTATGGTCTGTGCCAAGATACTCACCCAGCCAGACTGCGTAACTATCATCACTTTCCGGCTGGAAGCTTGTAGAGGTAAAATGCTGCTTGTTTCCTTCGTATTCAAAGGAGTAGGTACTTAGCAGATCTCCGTTTTTTTTGTCGGCACGGGCAACAGCCGTTACTACTGATGAGTCAAGTCCCCCTGATAGTAAAGTACATAGGGGTACATCAGAAACTAGCTGTCTTTGAATTGCATCAGTAAGATAGAATTTTGTTTTTTCAACAATTGTACTTTCACTATCCTCCAGGTCATAAGCTTGCAAAGACCAGTATTTGCGTAGTTCAAGACCGTTACGGTTATAAATTCCATGAAAACCGGGTGAAACTTCAAAAATATTTTTGAAAATACCGCTATTGGACGGACGCATTGGGGAGAGGTATAGGAGTTGCCAAATACCTTCACTGTCAAGCTCTGCTTTAATCTGGGGGTGTTTCAAAATTGCCTTTACTTCTGAGGAGAAAACGAAAGTATCTCCTATAAAAGTATAGAAAAACGGTTTTACGCCCATCCGGTCTCTTGATACGTAAACTTGTTTTTTATCATCATCATAAACTGCAAAAGCAAAAATACCATTAAGTTTTTCCGAACATCCCATACCCCAAAGTATGTAAGAATAAAGCAAAATTTCCGTATCGCAGTGGGTTTTAAATTCCACTCCCAAATTTTCTAGTTCTGACCGTAATTCATTAGAATTATAAATTTCTCCGTTGTAAACTATAGTATAGGATTTACCCTCGAAAACAGCGGTCATAGGTTGCAAGCCATTGGCAACATCAATAACGGCAAGTCTGTTATGACCAAAACAAACATAGTCATCTCTGAAAAAACCGTTTTGATCAGGACCTCTGTGAACAGTAGTCAGTCTCATGGCTTCAAGGGTTTCCTGAGAGATGCTTCTTGTACCATCTTTAAAATTTACCAAACCAAGAATTGAGCACATATTTTATCCTCCAGAAAATATTCGTAAAAATACAAGACAATGGGACAAGTATCATTACTGACGCCATTGTCCCATGCTCTTATTAGTATATGAATAACTGAGGTAATTTGTGCTCTAAAAATTAATGAATATTTATATCAATACCAACTACTCCAACGATATCTCCTTTGGCAGATTTAATTGGAGCGGAAACTGTAATACACGGGTTTCTGGTTATGGCAGAAATATAGATGGATGATACAAAATTTTCGCCTTTAATACTTCCCTTGAACCAGTCACGCACATTTGCATTTGCTATTCCGGCCTTTGGAATGGAGCATATAAAACGGCCTTTTTTATCATTAGTCCATACCGCTTCCACATAGGGATACTTATCTTTAAAATCCCTTAAAATTTCTTCATGTACGGCGCTATCTTTAGAATTAACGATTTCATTTTTTGAACAAAGTTCGTTATATATGATTGAAAGAGAGCTTTTTGCTTTGTCCATAGCGTCGTTGCCAAGTGCTTCAACATCATCTGCTTCACTAGAAAACAGTTCGGATAGGGTAGAGGAGGCTTCATTAAGCCGTATACCCATAGTGGAGATTTCTTCTATATTCTTTTTCTGCTGGTGTACTGACGTGCAGACATCATCCACAGACCGTGATGTTGTGGACAGAACATCTTCAACATCTCTAATTTGATTTCCAACATTCTGTGCTATGAGAACTTCTTGCTGTGACAAGGAATTTATTTTATCCATCATACCAAATACATCATTAAATGATGAATCAATTTTCTCAAGATATTTTTCAATGCTTTTTGTTGCAGAGATACCTTCATCAACCCTCGAGGCATTTTCCCGTACAACAGTATAAACACTTCCGACTTCTCCGTGAATTGATTTAATAAGTGAACCTATTTCTTCCACGGATCTGCTTGTACTGTCTGCAAGTTTATGAATTTCAGCTGCCACTACAGCAAATCCCTTCCCATGTTCCCCGGCACGGGCAGATTCAATGGTTGCATTCAATGCCAAAAGTTGAGTCTGCTTGGAAATACTGCTGACAGTTTCTAGAATGTGCTCTATTTCACCGGATGTTTTTTGAAGTGTTTCCATATTTGCAAGAGTTTTATTGGAAGATTCGTGGATACTATCTATAGTCGTGACAATCTGCATTATTTCTTCCAGACTCAATCTGACTGTATCCTTGGATATTGAACTTTTTTTGATCATTTGACCGGTTATATCTTTTGCGTTATTCAACAAATCTACAATGTTTTTGACTTCGGAAAGGGTATTGGTAATACTATCGTAGACATGTTCATTTTTATTTGCCATTTCCTTAACTTCGTCATAAACATATTTAGCAAATTCATTGTTTTCATCCAATGTAACAGTAATATTTTCAGAAACAGATGAAATCTGGCTGGAGGTAACCTGAACTTCAAAGTTGAATCTTTTTAGATCATTTTTCAATTTCTTGATTCTGTCAGTATATAGTTTTAATTTTCCTTGCATGAGTTTCCATGTAATCAAAAAGTAAACTATAAACACAATAAGATTCAGTATTAGCTTAATATATAGATTTAACCCTGAAAAACATACCAAAAAAGTTGATACCAGAATAAATAGACAGCTTGCAACTATGTAGGAAGAGTTTTTCATTATAAACTTTCTCCGTTTCATTTTAAATATTAACAGACGACAATAGGGACAGTAGTAGGTTGGTACATATTGTCCCTATTGTGTCTCATACAATTATATTTTATTTTTATATCCTATATATTGAAAAGTAATTCAGCATAGCAAGGGAATGGATACAGGTCTTTTGGAATAATTGCTTCCAGCTTATCTGCATCAGCTCTTAATGCTTCCATAGCAGGCACTACAATTTTACTGAAGGCTTCTGCCTGTTTCAATGCACTTGTGTTTTCAGCACTCGCTTTTTCTATGGCTTTCTTCAAAGAGTTTATATTTGAAGAAAAGGAGCTCAATACAGGAGACAACTCCTTAAGAACAGAGGATTGTGCTGATACTTCAACTGACATTCCGGTAGCTTTTACGGAATTTATTGTATCGGACAGATCTTTGCTGAACTTGAATGCAGCAGGAAGAATCTCGGTTTTAGCCATAGATATCATAGTGCAAGCTTCAATATTAATTGTTTTAACATAGTTTTCAAGTAATATTTCATATCTTGATTCAATTTCTGAATTACTGAGAACTCCATGTTTAACAAATACAGCTACGTTTTTATCTTTTATGAATGTAGGTATACATTCAACAGTTGACTTAAGATTGAGCAATCCTCTGCTCTCTGCTTCTGCAACCCATTCATCAGTATAGTTGTTGCCATTGAATATTATACGCTTGTGCTCCTTGATAGTTTCAGAAATCAAATCTGAAACTGCATTGGAAAGATCGCTCTGTACTTCCAAGGTATCAGCAAACTTTTGCAGAACTTCAGCAACAATTGTATTAAGGACAAAGTTTGGACCTGCAATAGAAGCTGAAGACCCAAGCATTCTGAACTCAAATTTGTTACCTGTAAATGCAAATGGTGATGTTCTGTTACGGTCAGTTGTATCTTTGGGAAGCTTTGGCAAGCTTGCAACACCGGTTTCAAGAATGGAGTTATATGCTTTACCCTTAGCTTTTCCGTTCTCAAGTTGAGCGAGGATATCTGTTAGTTGATCTCCAAGGAACATTGATACTATTGCAGGAGGAGCTTCATTCGCACCAAGTCTGTGGTCGTTTCCGGCAGATGCTACTGAAAGACGCATCAAATCCTGATATTCGTCAACGGCCTTAATAACTGCACACAGGAAAACAAGGAACTGAACATTTTCATGTGGAGTTGAACCAGGTTCTAACAGGTTCTGTCCGTCATTTGTTGACATTGACCAGTTGTTATGCTTACCTGAACCGTTTACACCTGCAAATGGTTTTTCATGGAGAAGGCATACAAGATTGTGTCTGAGAGCTATTTTCTGCATAAGCTCCATGGTAAGCTGGTTGTGGTCAGTTGCTATGTTTGAAGTTGTGAATATAGGAGCCAATTCGTGCTGAGCAGGAGCAACTTCATTATGCTTTGTTTTAGCTGCGATTCCCAGTTCCCACAGTTCTTTATCGAGGTCCTTCATGTAGTTGGAGACTCTTTCCTTGATATTACCAAAATAATGGTCTTCAAGTTCCTGTCCCTTTGGAGGCTTATTGCCAAATAGAGTTCTTCCTGTAAAAATCAAGTCTTTTCTCTTTTTATACAAGTCTCTGTCAATAAGGAAGTATTCCTGCTCAGGTCCAACAGTAGTAGTAACCCTTGTTGCAGTAGTGTTTCCAAACAATTTCAAAATTCTGAGAGCCTGTTTATTGAGAGCTTCCATTGAACGAAGTAAAGGAGTCTTTTTGTCAAGAACTTCTCCGGTGTATGAACAGAAAGCTGTTGGAATATAAAGAGTGCCATCCTTAACAAAAGCCGGTGAAGTACAATCCCAAGCAGTATATCCTCTGGCTTCAAAAGTTGCTCTGAGTCCGCCGGAAGGGAAGGAGGAAGCATCAGGTTCACCCTTGACAAGATCCTTGCCGGTAAATTCCATAATAACTTTTCCGTCATCAGTAGGCGAAATAAAAGAGTCATGCTTTTCAGCGGTGATACCTGTCATTGGTTGGAACCAGTGGGTAAAATGAGTTGCACCTTTTTCCATAGCCCAATCTTTCATTGCACTTGCAACAACGTCAGCTACTGCATTATCCAGTGCCAAACCTTCATCAATAGTCTTTTTTAATGACTTATAAGTAGTTTTTGGAAGACGTTCACGCATAGTTGCATCATTAAATACATTACTTCCATAAATTTCTGTAACACGAAAATCCATGTTAACCCCTCCTTGAATAATTTAAATTTAATTAATTGTCAATGTAATATATAAAAAAAGACATTCCACCCCTTAAAAATTTTTAAGGAAGTGAAACGCCTTTGTTTCACAAAATATATTAAACTTTTGTATATTTTAGCCTTTAAGCTTGTTTAGCTCACTTCTCAGGATCTCCTGAATTACTTTAGGATTGCCTCTACCTGCCAATGCTCTTGAACATTGCCCCATCAAAAACCCGAAAGCCTTTTCCTTACCACCAAGATATTCTGAAATAGCTTTTTCGTTATTTGATAGTATCTCTTTAACCATGTTTTCTACTTCAGCAGTATCATTTATTACTTTGTAACCCTTTTCAGCTATAATAGCCTCAGGCTCTTTACCTGTTTCAAACATTTCTGCCAATACCTTTTTGGCGTTGTTTGAGGTAATCTCATCGCTGTCCATCATCTTTATTAGTCTTCCCAACAGCTTGCCGTCAAAAGGAATATCCTCTGGTGTTATACAACTGTCATTGAGTCTTCTTAATACTTCAACTACTATAAAATTCGCGGCTGTTTTAGGATTCCCTGATTCAGCAGCAGTAGCTTCAAAGAAATCTGATAGACTTACGGAAGTCAGCAACAGATTGGCATCGGCTTCGTTAATTCCATAGTCTTTAGTATATCTTTCAAATCTCTTGTCGGGAAGCTCCGGAAGAGATTTTCCCAACTTCTCAATATCCTCGCTTGTAAAAGTGACAGGTACAATATCCGGTTCTGGGAAATACCTGTAGTCATGGGCATTTTCCTTACTCCTTAGTGATTTGCTTTCTCCTTTGCCGTCATCCCAACGTCTTGTTTCCTGAATTATTTTTTTACCTTCGTCCAGAAGCTCTGACTGCCTGTTGATTTCATAATCAATAGCTCTTGCAATAGCTTTTATGGAGTTTATATTTTTCATTTCTGTTCTTGTGCCAAGTTCATCAGTACCAACCGGTCTGATGGACACATTAACATCGGCTCTTAGTGAGCCTTCCTCCATACGGCAGTCCGAAACGCCGGAGTAGAGGAGCATCAAACGAACCTTTTCAACAAATTCTCTCGCTTCCTCTGCGGAGGACAAATCAGGTTTAGTTACAATCTCTATCAGAGGAACTCCGCAGCGATTGTAATCTGCAAGGCTGTATCTGTCATAGCTGTCATGAAGGAGCTTTCCGGCGTCTTCCTCCAAATGTATTCTTTCAATTCTGATGAATTTATCTCCATCAGGTGTATTTATAGTCAATCCGCCATCTTTGCAGATAGGAAGATCAAATTGCGATATCTGGTAAGCCTTTGGCAAATCGGGGTAAAAGTAGTTTTTTCTATCCATTTTCGAAAATTCATTTATTTTACAGTTTAAGGCCAAGCCTGCCATTACAGTATATTCAACTGCTTGCTTATTGAGAACCGGTAAGGTTCCAGGCATTCCTGTACAAACGGGACAACACCTTGTATTTGGCTCGCCGCCGAAACTAACGGGACAATCACAGAATATTTTCGATTTTGTTGATAACTCCGAATGTATTTCCAAGCCTATAGTAGGAATATATTTCATCGTTGTGCTCCTTTCTTGCTATATAGCGGGAACTCTGAACTTATCGGCAAATTCTGCCTCAAAATTCGCAGCAGCCCTGAATATCTCTCTTTCTCCCAATGGCTTACCCGTAAAGGAAAGACCTATAGGCAGGCCTTCTGAATCGTATCCGCATGGTACTGATATAGAAGGAAGTCCCGCGATATTTACTGCAACAGTATAAATATCTGCAAGATACATTGTAAGGGGATCATTTGTATTCTGTCCTATTTTAAATGCGGTTTCAGGAGCAGTAGGATGCAGAACCACATCATATTTTGAAAAAGCCTCATTAAAACCATTACTTATTAATGTTCTAAGTTTTAGTGCTTTTTTGTAATAAGCATCGTAATAACCTGAAGCAAGAGCGTAGGTTCCAAGAAGAATTCTCCTTTTAACCTCTTTTCCAAAGCCTTCCGCTCTTGATTTGCCTATTAATTCGTTAAAGGATTTGCAATTATCGGCCCTATAGCCGTATTTTACTCCGTCATACCTAGACAGATTGGAACTTGCCTCAGCAGAGGACATGAGATAGTATGCGGGTACGGCGTGTTTTAATACCGGCATTGAGAACTCCTCAATTTTTGCCCCCATACTCTCCAATTTATCAATGGAGTTATAGAATGACTCTTTTACTTCAGCGTTTAACCCTTCTGTCAGATATTCTTTAGGCAAGCCAATCTTAAAACCCTTTATATCACCTGAAACAGAAGAACAATAACTGGAATCGTTTTCGTATTTTAAAGAAGTTGCATCTTTGGGATCATTTCCACAGATACTATCCAAAATTATTGCGCAATCCTCTACGGTTTTAGCAATTGGGCCTATTTGGTCAAAGGAGGATGCAAAAGCAACCAAACCATATCTTGAAACCAATCCATAAGTTGGCTTCATACCCACAACACCGCAGAAGGAGGCAGGCTGTCTTACTGAACCGCCAGTATCAGAACCAAGTGAACCAAGGGCTAAAGATGCAGATACACAAGCTGCGGAGCCGCCTGACGAACCACCGGGGACTCTTGTTAAATCAAATGGATTTTTTGTAGTCTTAAAAGCTGAATTCTCCGTAGAACCTCCCATGGCAAATTCATCAAGGTTTGTTTTTCCTAGAACAACCGCATTGTCTGCCAGAAGCTTGTTAACTGCCGTTGCTGTATATGGAGAAACAAAGTCCTCAAGCATTTTTGAAGCACATGTAGTTTTTGTTCCTTCGATACATATGTTATCCTTTATGCTCAGCGGAATACCCGTAAGCGAAGACGCTTTACCGCTATCTATAATATTCTGTGCTTGTTGGGCATGCCCCAGCGCCATATCCTCAGTAACTGAAAGATAGGACTCTACTTTACCGTCAAGAAGGTTAATTCTGTCCAAATACATACGGGTGAGCTCAACAGCACTTATTTCTTTATTATCAAGAAGCCCTCGAGCTTCTTTAATGGTTAACCTGGTTATATCCATGAGGACCTCCTTATTCAATCATCTTAGGAATAGCAAAACAATTTTCCATGGTCTTTTTTGAATTTGACAGGATTTTTTCGGTTTCAAATGAATCCCCGGGATTATCTTCCCTCATATTATTAGTTACCAGGGAGATGTGTTCGGTTGCATCTATATGTTCGGTATCAATATTTTTGATGGTATCCATTAATCCTATAATATCTCTCATATCTTCAGCCAGTGATTGTATTTCGTTTTCATCAAGAGATAGTTTTGCAAGATCTGCTATATATTTAATGTAATCATTAGGTTCAGAATTAGTCATTACGTACCTCCCTAATTTGTATTTATCAATGTAAATTTAAGCTTTGCAAAAAAATAAAAATAATATACTATATAAATAAAAAAACTGTACCAAACAAACATTTAATTGAAATGTTTGTTGACACAGCACCTTTGCTGCATTTAATTAATTTACAACCATTATAATATACGTCCTGCAAAAATGCAATACTTTTTCCAGAAAACATTTTTATAGGAGAAACAAGCTTTATATCTGCCTTTCCATGAGGCTACTATAGTTTCAACGTTTTAAGGAATATGATATAGAAGGAACTGTTTTGCAGGATTGAAAATTAAAAATTGCAAAAAAAGTATTGACGGATAATTATTTTCTTAGTAAAATACTCTTGAAGATAAATTGCAGGTATGTCACATAACTCATAAATTAATAAACAAAGAACAATGGCGTTCTCATAAAAACCGGATTTCAAAGGTTTGTATGAGTACGCTTTTTTGTTACCCCAAATATGTGACTGTTATTTTTATAAATATAGAAATTTATTATTTTGATTTTTTATTTTTTTAGTAAAGGAAGTGTACGACATGTTATTGAAGGAAGGTCAGGTTAGAATACCATCTGGTTGTGCAATTTCAGGAATGTTCAGCAGGGAAGGTAGACGTATCTCAGGTCAAGACATAGTTAAATCAATAGCGGTCATGCATGATCGCTCCAACGGTTTAGGTGGAGGATTTGCAGGCTATGGCATTTATCCTGAGTATAAAGAACTATATGCATTTCATGTTTTCTTTGACAGTAATGAGGCAAGAGAAGATGCCGAAAGATTCATAAACAGACATTTTGATGTTGTAAATTTAAGCAGAATTCCTACTAAAAAGCATCCAAGGATAACTGATGCTCCTCTTATTTGGAGATATTTTGTATCGCCTCTTCACGGAAAACTTGAGGAAAGTCAGCTTGAAGAAAAGGAATATGTTGCAAGGTGCGTCATAAAGATAAACACAAGAATTAATGGTGCATATGTCTTTTCAAGTGGGAAAAATATGGGAGTTTTCAAAGCGGTAGGTTTCCCTGAGGATGTAGGAGAGTTTTACAAGCTGGAGGAATATGAGGGATACTGTTGGACTGCACATGGCAGATACCCTACAAATACTCCGGGCTGGTGGGGAGGAGCACATCCGTTCTCACTTCTGGACTACACAATAGTACACAATGGTGAAATATCTTCATATGATGCCAACAGACGATTTATGGAGATGTTCGGATATAAATGTTCGCTTCTTACTGATACAGAAGTAATAACATATATATTTGATTACCTGAACAGAAGACAGGGTATATCCCTCAAAGACTGTGCATCAATAATAGCTGCTCCTTTCTGGTCTGAGATAGACAAAATGCCTCAGGATATGAAAGAGAAATTTACAGCAATCAGAAATGTATATGCAAGTCTTCTTATAACAGGTCCGTTCTCAATTATATTGGGATATGAAGGCGGTATGATGGCATTGAACGACAGATTAAAACTCCGTTCCATGGTAGCAGCAGAAAAAGGTGACCTTGTACTTGTAGCCAGTGAAGAGAGTGCAATCAGGATTATACATCCGGAGGTAGACAGAATCTGGAGCCCTAAGGGCGGAGAACCGGTAATTGCAACGTTATCAGGGGGTGAAATTTAATGGGAATAAATTATTTTACACCTCAATACGAGGTATGTAGAGATCCAAAGAAATGTATTAAATGTAAAGTATGTATGCGTCAGTGTGCAAACGAAGTACACAGCTATGACGAAGAACTTGATATGATGGTTGCTGATGACAGCAAGTGTGTGGACTGTCAGAGATGTGTTTCACTGTGTCCGACCCGTGCCCTCCGTATAACCAAATATCAGAATGAGTTCAAGGAAAATGCAAACTGGACACAGCAGCATATAACTGAAATATATAAGCAGGCAAATACAGGAGGAGTTCTTCTGTCATCTATGGGTAATCCTGTACCATATCCGATATATTGGGATAAATTGCTGATAAATGCAAGTCAGGTTACCAATCCATCCATTGACCCATTGAGAGAACCGATGGAAACAAGGGTTCAGTTGGGCTCAAAGCCTCAGAAGCTGGAATTTGCTGAGGATGGAAGACTCAAAACAAAGATAGCACCTCATCTGGAGTTACAGGTGCCAATCATGTTCTCGGCAATGTCATACGGATCAATAAGCAGAAATGCACATGAAAGTCTTGCAAGAGCGGCAGAAGAACTGGGAACGTATTATAATACCGGTGAAGGCGGTTTGAATGAAGATTTTTACCAATATGGCAAAAACACAATTGTTCAGGTTGCTTCAGGAAGATTCGGTGTTCATGTGGGTTACCTCAGTGCAGGTGCTGCAATAGAAATAAAAATGGGTCAGGGAGCAAAGCCGGGTATCGGCGGACACTTACCGGGAGAAAAAGTTGGTGAGGATGTATCAAAAACCAGAATGATTCCGGTGGGAAGCGATGCAATATCTCCTGCACCTCACCATGATATATATTCAATAGAAGATTTGAGACAGCTTGTATTTTCCTTAAAGGAAGCAACTGCATATACTAAGCCGGTTATAGTAAAGATAGCAGCAGTACACAATGTAGCTGCAATAGCATCAGGTATAGCCCGTTCAGGAGCAGATATCATCGCCATTGACGGTTACAGAGGCGGTACCGGAGCTGCTCCCACCAGAATCAGAGACAACGTGGGAATCCCAATAGAGCTTGCATTGGCATCAGTTGACCAGAGATTGAGAGACGAAGGCATCAGAAACAATGTTTCCTTGGTAGTAGCAGGAAGTATAAGAAATAGCGGAGATATTGTAAAAGCAATTGCTCTTGGAGCAGACGCTGTATATATCGGTACATCTGCGTTGATTGCTTTAGGATGTCATGTATGCAGAAGCTGTCATGGAGGAAAGTGCAACTGGGGGATAGCAACACAAAGACCTGATCTGGTTAAGAGACTTAACCCTGATATCGGATACAAACGTTTAATAAATCTTGTTCACGCATGGGATCATGAGATAAAAGAAATGCTCGGTGGCATGGGAATCAATGCAATCGAGAGTCTCAAAGGTAATCGTTTAATGCTTAGGGGAATAGGATTAAGTCAAAAAGAACTTGATATATTAGGCGTTATGCACGCCGGCGAATAAGGGGTGAAGATTTAAAATGAAAAAGATATATGTAAATGAGGACAGATGTTTGGGGTGTCATCTTTGTGAATACTATTGCGCGTTTGCACATAGCGGAAAGAAAGATATGGTAAAGGCTTTTTCAGGTGACTCAAAGCCGCAGCCACGCTTGACAATAGAAGAGGGAGACAGCATTAATTTTGCCGTATCCTGCAGACATTGTGAAACACCTTTGTGTGTAAAATCATGTATTACCGGAGCAATGCAGAAGGATGAAGACGGAAGAGTATTTGTTGACGAGTCAAGATGCGTAGGATGCTATACATGTATTCTTGTTTGTCCTTACGGTTCAGTTATACCGGGAAAAGAAAAGGCCATTAAAAAATGCGATCTTTGTATAGAGAGCGGAAAACCGGCTTGTGCCGAAAACTGCCCGAATTTAGCTATTGTATATGAGGAAAGGGGTTGATTTTAAGTGAAGTATGTGATTATTGGAAATTCAGCCGCTGCAATTGGTTGTATCAGCGGAATCCGTACTGTAGACGGGGAATCATCAATTACTTTGATATCGGATGAACCACATTTTACTTACTCACGCCCGCTTATATCCTATTGGTTAAAGGGCAAAGTAACTGATGAAAAAATGTATTACAGAAGTAGTGACTTCTATGAAAAAAACAATTGTACTGCCATTCTGGGAAAGAAGGCAGAAAAAATAGATACTGATGCAAAGAAGGTTGTACTTGAGGATGGTAGTACTGTTGAATACGACAAGCTGTTGGTAGCAACAGGCTCATCTCCGTTTGTACCGCCTGTCGAAGGCATGAATGAAGCCAAAAACGCTTTTACATTTCTCAATTGGGATAGCGCAAAGGCTGTTAAAGAAGCTGTAAATAAGGATTCAAAAGTTGTAATAATGGGTGCGGGTCTTATCGGATTAAAGGCTGCAGAAGGACTTCACGAAGTATGTGATGATATTACCGTTGTTGATCTTGCTGACAGAGTACTTCCAAGTATACTTGATGCTGCGGGAGCCGGAATGGTTCAGAGGCATATAGAAAAAGAAGGTATAAAGTTCTTGCTAAATGATGCGGCATCAGCAGTAAAAGAAAACACAATAGTACTTAAATCAGGCAAGGAACTGGCATATGATGTACTCATAGTAGCAGTTGGTGTAAGGCCAAATACCGGATTAGTTAAAGACGCCGGAGGAGAAGTGAACAGGGGGATTATAACCGATAACCGTCAGGCAACATCACTCCCCGATGTATACTCAGCTGGGGACTGTACAGAGAGTTTAGACATTTGCACAGGACAGAACAAGATACTTGCACTTTTACCAAACGCTTATTTCCAAGGTGAAACAGCCGGAATAAATATGGCTGGCGGAAATCAAACCTTTGATACAGCAATGCCCATGAATGCCATAGGTTTCTTTGGTCTGCACATGCTGACTGCCGGAGCTATGGAAGGAGAATGCTACGAAGATATAGATGAAAATAACTATAAAAGAATGTTCTTCTCAGATGGTTTGCTAAAAGGTTTCATACTAATAGGGGAAATAGACAGAGCAGGAATTTATACTTCACTTATCCGAGAAAAAACCCCAATGGATCAGATTAACAGCAATTTATTAAAGGTAAATCCTCAGCTTATGGTATTTGATAAAACAGCTAGGATTCAGAAATTGGCGGGAGGGAAGTAAAATGAAGATTACAGTTGGTGATACTTACTATACCGAAATCAATGAACAGATAAGAAATACCGCTGATACCGAGATAATTCTCGACAAGGTATACGGACAAAGATATATAGGCTGCGGGATTAAGGGAAAGACTATAACAATAAACGGTACACCCGGAAATGCGCTGGGCTCATATATGGATGGCGCTGATGTAATAGTAAATGGGAATGCCCAGGATGCTACCGGAGACACCATGAATGACGGGTCTATAGTAATCCATGGCAACTGTGGTGATACAACAGGTTATGGTATGCGAGGCGGTAAAATTCTTATAAAGGGAAATGCCGGCTACCGGGTGGGAATACACATGAAAGAATATAAGGAACAAAAACCTGTTGTTGTGGTTGGAGGCAAGACTGGCGACTTTTTAGGCGAATATCAGGCAGGTGGAATAATTATTGTACTTGGTATAGGTGTAGACGGAATTCCCGTAGGTAATTTTTGTGGTACTGGAATGCACGGTGGTGCCATATACTTGAGAAGTAACCATATTCCTGATGGACTCCCACCGCAGGTTTCAGCAATTGTTGCAACAGAAGAAGACAAAAAGCAGATCGAAGGCATAATAGAAGATTTCTGCAAGAACTTCGGATATGATAAAAATGATATATTAAAATCAAATTTTATAAAGTTGACAGCAAATACGAAAAATCCATATAAACAGCTATATACACATAATTAATAATTAGTGTAAAATACTAGTAATAAATTAAAAGGAAAGAGGTGGGAAAATGGCTACTAAGAATGATGTTTTGAAATTTATAGATCAAAATGACGTTAAATTTATCAGGCTTCAGTTTTCAGATATATTTGGCAGAATGAAAAACATAGCTATAAATTCACAACTACTTGAGAGAGCTCTTGATGAGGGAGTAATTTTTGATGCATCAGCCATTGCGGGATTTTCCGAGGTGGAATCGTCAGATATGCTGCTGTTTCCGGATCTCAATACATTTTCCGTTATTCCCTGGAGACCGCAGCATGGCAAGGTTGCAAGATTTATATGCGATATCAGGAATTATGATGGTTCCCAATTTATGGGAGACCCCAGATATGTTCTAAAAAGATCAGCAGAAAAGGCAAAAAAACAAGGTTATACCTTCAATATAGGACCTGAGTGTGAATTTTTCCTGTTTCATATAGATGCTGAAGGCAGGCCTACTACAAAAACACATGATTCAGCAGGCTATTTTGATATGGCTCCTACTGATCTGGGTGAGAATTGCAGAAGAGAAATTTGCATGGTACTTGAAGATATGGGCTTTGAAACAGAGGCATCACATCACGAAAATGCAGCCGGACAGCATGAGGTTGATTTCAGGTACAGTGATGTTATGACTGCTGCAGACAGAATAATGACCTTCAGAACAGTAGTAAAAATTGTTGCACAAAGAAACGGACTGCATGCAACTTTTATGCCTAAACCAATTTTTAACGACTATGGCTCCGGCATGCACATAAACATGTCTCTGTTTAAAGACGGCAAAAACCTTTTTAATGCAGGTGAAAACAGTAGAGATATATCCGATACTGCAAAAATGTTTGCTGCGGGAGTACTGGAACATGTCAAGGGTATCACTGCGGTTGCAAACCCTCTGGTAAACTCATATAAGAGGTTTGTACCGGGCTTTGAGGCTCCTATTCACATTGCATGGTCACATATGAACAGAAGCCCTCTTTTAAGAGTTCCTGCTCCAAAGGGCGAGGCTACCAGAATAGAATTAAGGAGCCCTGACCCATCCTGCAATCCGTACCTCACATTGGCACTGATTCTTGAAGCAGGCTTGGACGGGTTGGAAAAGAAACTGGAAATACCTGAACCTGTTGAGATTAATACTTATAATCTTACACCTGAACAAGAGAAAGAGCTGAAGATACAAAGGCTTCCTTCCAATTTATACTTAGCATTGGAAGAAATGAAGAAGGATACTTATATCAGGGAGGTTTTAGGAGAACACATATATTCAAAGTATATATCAGCTAAAGAACTGGAATGGACTAAATACAACAGCACAGTTCATCCTTGGGAGATAGATAATTACCTTACTGCATATTAATTAACGTATTAATTACGTTACCGCAGTATAATTAGCTATAATTATTCCCCATTCAAATGGAGGTGATGCCAATGAGTGCAGGAGGGATTCTTATAGTATGCAGTAAGCCTGAACTAATAAAAGAAATCAGAGCCCTCATGCTGCAACAGGGATATTCGTCTGCGGAATACTCATTATCGGCAAGTGCTGCCAGACGTAAACTTGATTTTTTTGAACCTGAACTGATATTGGTTAATTCACCCTTACAAGATGAACTTGGAATTGATTTTATTTTGGATATTGCAGACAACACGGATGCAGGAATTATAATATTGGCTAGACACGAGAATCTTGGGGATATGCAGTATAAGCTGGAGAAAGTAGGAGCATTAATACTGCCTAAGCCTATAAACAAAATGACTTTATTACAAACGGCCAGATTTGCTGCTCAATCTCGTAAATCATTAATGGGATTAAAGACAATAAACGAAGATCTGGAAAAAAAGATGAAGGATCGAAAGGTTATTGAAAAAGCCAAGTGGATTCTTGTTGAAAAGATGAATATGACTGAACCTCAAGCACATCGCTATATTCAGAAGAGAGCAATGGATACAAGAACATCGCAGTTAAAGGTAGCTGAGGAAATTATTCAGAGTTTTTAAAAAAATACTTGAATTTACGAATAGCAAATGGTAACATTACTGCATATTATTAATTAAATATCAAAACAGCAATGAGGCTGCTTATAAATCAAATTCTATGTGATTGATTTATTAAGTAGCTTTCTGTATTTATAAGGGTTTAAATAAACATTTATTCACAATGGCGTGTTAAAGAGGATAGTTCTATCTCTTTACATGCTTTTTTATTTTAATTCTTTTTCGAATCAAATTATTAAAAAGAAAATATGGGGGGAAGATTATGGGAAATATTAACACTGGCGATACAGCCTTTATGTTGGTGTCGACTGCTTTAGTGTTCTTTATGACACCGGGTTTAGCACTTTTTTACGGAGGAATGGTAAAAAGGAAAAATGTATTAAGCACAATTATGGCATCATTTTTTATTGCAGGTCTTGCATCGGTACTATGGGTAGCTGTCGGCTATTCTCTTTCATTTGGAAAGGATATCGGTGGAATAATAGGAAATCTGGACTGGACTTTTTTCAGAAATGTATTAGGGGAACCGAATGCTGATTATGCAGGAACTATACCGCATACTTTATTCGCAGCTTTTCAGATGATGTTTGCAATAATAACACCTGCACTAATCACAGGAGCATTAGTTGAAAGAATGAAATTTTCATCACTGGTACTTTTTGTAGGATTATGGTCGTTAATCGTATATTACCCAATGGCTCATATGATGTGGGGAGTGGATGGTCTGCTTAGAAATCTCGGGGCTATAGATTTTGCCGGAGGTAATGTAGTTCACATAAGTTCAGGTATATCAGGCTTGGTGGCAGCAATTATACTGGGTAAGAGAAAAGGCTATGGATTGACTTCACATCAGCCGCACAATATACCTTTAGTGTTTATCGGGGCAGCTATGCTCTGGTTCGGCTGGTTTGGATTCAATGCAGGAAGTGCCTTGGGAAGCGGAGAATTGGCGGTTCATGCATTGATGACTACAAATACATCTGCAGCAATGGCACTAGTTTCATGGATGCTTGTTGAGAAAATTACAAGAGGAAAACCTACTATGCTGGGTGCAGCTACCGGAGCGGTTGTTGGTCTTGTAGCTATAACACCGGGAGCCGGTTTTGTACCTATATGGGCATCATTGATAATTGGAGCGATTGTAAGTCCTATTTGCTACTTCTCAATGAGTATTATAAAACCCAAATTCGGTTATGATGACGCACTTGATGCATTTGGATGTCATGGAATCGGTGGAATCTGGGGAGGAATTGCAACAGGCTTATTTGCCAAAACATCTATAAATTCTGCAGCACAATGGGATGGACTCGTGTTCGGCGACACAAGATTGTTTGTGGCCCAGATAATAAGTGTAGCAGCAACAATAGTCTTTTCTGTAGTAGGAACTACAGTTATTATGTTTGTGATTAAAATAATTATGAAGGAAATCAGAGTTGCCCCAAGAGAAGAGTCTGAGGGTCTAGACATAACACAGCACGGAGAATCTGCATATCCTTCTTTTACAGGAATGGATTAATAAAAAATAAATATCATGTAACGAGGAGGGTGTGACATGAAAAAAATAGAGGCAATTATCCGGCCATCAAAACTTGAAGAACTAAAGGAAGCACTTCTGGCAATTGATATAGACGGCATTACTATTACACAAGTAATGGGTGCAGGAAAACAAATGGGCTGGAAAGAATTTTACAGAGGTACGGAGGTATCCCTTAATGTTCTTCCTAAAGTAAAGCTTGAATTGGTGTCAACAGATGAAAAGGTTGAGCTGATAGCTGAAACCATAATTCAGTACTCCCAAACCGGGGAGGTAGGAGACGGTAAAATATTCATATTTGATCTTGAAGACTGTATCCGTATCAGAACAAGAGAAAGAGGAGAGAAAGCACTGTAAACCTTTGTAATACAAAGAACCCGTTATCTCAATCAACAGATAACGGGTTCTTAATATTTATAACATTTAGAAATTCTGCATTGCAAGTATTACTTCTCTTAAAACCTTACATGCAACAGCAGTTGAAGCACCGCTATGATCATAGTGCGGTGACAATTCCACTACATCAGCACCTATTATGTTTAGCGAGGATACCGCTTTTAGAGCATTTATTAATTCGAGGAATGTAACTCCTCCTGCTTCTGGAGTACCTGTGCCTGAAAAAATTGACGGATCGAGAACATCCAGATCTATTGTAAGATAAACAGGTGCAGTACCTATCTGAGATACAGCATTTGCAAGTGTATCAAAATTATGAAGACAGAGGCTAGTATGTCCATCCTTGGCCCAGTAAAATTCCTCTCTTGTTCCGCTTCTTATACCAAACTGATAGATGCGATTGTCTCCTAAGATATCCCATGCTCTTCTTATAACAGTTGAGTGTGATAAAGGTTCTCCGATGTACTCTTCTCTTAAATCGGTATGAGCATCAAAATGAATAATTCTTAAATCAGGGTATAATTTTGAAGCCTGTTCAATTGAAGGTAGTGATACAAGATGTTCTCCGCCAATCATAAGAGGCTTTTTACCACTTTCAAAAATTAATTTGGAAGTTTCTGATATCATTTTTAATGCCTTGGTTGGTGAACCAAAGGGAAGATCAAGATCGCCGTAGTCATGGATTTCATAGTCGGAAATATCAGCATCAAAGTATGGACTGTATGTTTCAAGGCCTATAGAATCTGTTCTCATGGCAGCAGGGGCAAATCTAGTGCCGGGCCTGAATGTTGTCGTCCCATCGTAAGGTGCTCCAAAAATCACTATGTCAGATTCCTCGAAGCAACTTTCACATCCAAGGAAATTTGTTGGCAGGGTATTCTTATTTATCATAAATCAAACTCCTTATTATTAATTTTAATAATAGCCGAATATAATTCTACCATGACTGGTTTTAATTACAATACCTAAATAATTATCGGAATGTCGGTATACTAGTCTATAAATTTTTAGTATACTATTACGTGGATAAAGTATGCAATTTATGTAAAAAGGTTATTATAGTACCAGATGTGTGATGGGAGGAATAATCAAATGTTCATACCAGAAATTGAAGGTAACTTGCGCAAGCACATGGTGAAGATCCCTGAAATTATAAATCAGGCCAGCGGGATAAATATTTTCGGTAAAAATATAAAGTCACTACTATTTTCTACTGATGTAGCTATAATAAAGAATTGCAATGCCCATGCAGTTATTGCAGTTTATCCTTTTACACCGCAGCCGGTAATTACCCACGCCATAATAACGGCATCAGATATCCCTGTATTTTGCGGAGTAGGTGGAGGCACCACAACTGGTAAAAGAGTTATTAATATTGCAATGGACGCTGAATTTCAGGGCGCAATAGGAGTTGTTGTAAATGCTCCCACGCCAAATGAAATTATAAGACAATTAAACATGAAAATAGATATTCCTATTGTAATTACCGTAACTTCGGACAAAACAGATATACAAAGCAGACTTGATGCGGGGGCTTCTATTCTCAATGTATCATGTGCTGGAAAAACACCCTCGGTTGTAAGGGAAATCCGCAGGAGGTTTACGGAAGTACCCATAATTGCAACGGGAGGGCCGACTGTAGAAAGTATAAGAGAAACAATTGAAGCAGGAGCAAACACCATTACCTATACACCTCCTACAAGTGCAGAACTTTTTAAGAATCTTATGAATAAATATAGAGAGGAATTATAGGGCAGAGATTAAAAGAAAAAATGTAAATTATTGAAGGAAAAACTAAACGGAGGAAAATAAATGTTACTGGCAGACGAATGGAAGGAATATGAACTTATAGAGACAGGAGACGGTGAAAAGCTTGAACGGTGGGGAAATGTCATTCTTAGAAGACCTGATCCTCAGATAATCTGGCCAATAAAGGATAAAAAAATGTGGGACAAGGCTGATGCCCATTACCATAGAAGCCAAAGCGGTGGAGGACAGTGGGAATTTAAGAAGAAGGTCCCAAAGCGTTGGACAATATCGTTTAATGAATTGAAGTTTTATATAGAACCTACAGGCTTTAAACATACAGGTTTGTTTCCTGAGCAGTCCGTTAATTGGAAGTGGATGATTAATAGTATTCAAAAGGCAAACAGACCTATAAAGGTTCTAAATCTTTTTGCATATACAGGCGGCGCCACTGTTGCAACAGCCTATGCAGGAGCTGAGGTATGCCACGTAGATGCAGCAAAGGGAATGGTAAGTTGGGCAAAGGAAAACCTTGCACTTTCAGGATTAGCAGACAAGCCGGTGCGATTTATAACTGACGACTGTATGAAATTCGTACAACGTGAAATAAGAAGAGGCAAAAAATATGATGGAATTATAATGGACCCACCTTCTTACGGTAGAGGACCCGGAGGAGAGATATGGAAAATAGAAGACTCACTTTATGGTTTTGTAGAGCAGTGTATGGGCCTTTTATCTGACAAGCCGCTGTTTTTCCTGATAAACTCATATACTACAGGATTCTCTCCTACAGTATTAAGCAACATTTTAAAACAAACAATAGGAAAAAGATTTAAAGGTACACACAGCAGTGGAGAGGTTGGAATACCTGTAAGCAACTCAGGTCTAGTGCTTCCATGTGGCATATATGGAAGGTGGGAGAATAGATGATTCCCAGGATTATATATGAGGACAATCATCTTCTAGTAGTTGAAAAGCCAGTAAATATACCTGTTCAGGCTGATAGTACAAAAGATATTGACATGCTTACACTTCTAAAGCAATATCTTAAAGAGAAATACAATAAGCCCGGGGAGGTATACCTTGGTCTGGTACATAGACTAGACAGACCTGTAGGAGGTGTAATGGTATTTGCCAAAACATCAAAATCTGCGTCAAGGCTATCTGAGCAAGTCAGAACAAGAACTTTCAGAAAAGTTTATCTAGCAGTGGTCAGAGGTGTCCCAAAAGAACAGAAAGCCAAACTAAGGAACTTTCTTCTTAAGGACAGCTCGGAGAATATGGTTCATGTTGTAAAGGAAGGTACAAGGGATGCCAAGGAAGCCGTACTTGAATATGAAGTGCTTAAATCAAATGGTGAACTAAGTATAATAAAGGTAAAACTTCATACTGGAAGACCCCACCAGATAAGGGTTCAACTTTCACATTCAGGATATCCTCTCTATGGGGATCAAAGATATGGGGTTTCTGTAAATAAGCCTGGACAGCAAATAGCACTTTGGGCGTCCTCGTTAACATTGGAGCATCCCACCAAAAAGGAAGAAATGACATTTAGCTGTGAAACACCGGATGCTGAACCGTGGATTCGGTTTAGATAAATTAATTTAACAGTAAAAAACCATGGCACATAAGATACATGCCATGGTTTTTTCCATTTTATATGAGGGTTTGGGTTAGTATGCAACACCTTGAGCGTACATAGCATTAGCAACCTTCAGGAAGCCTGCGATGTTAGCACCGGCAACAAGATTGTCTTCCATTCCATACTCTTTTGCAGCAGCACTAGCGCTGTTGTAAATGCTAACCATGATATCCTTGAGCTTAGCATCAACTTCTTCAAATGTCCATGAGTAACGCATGCTGTTCTGGCACATTTCAAGAGCAGAAGTAGCAACTCCACCTGCATTTGCAGCTTTAGCAGGTCCATAGATAATCTTATTGTTGAGGTAAACTTCAACAGCTTCAGGAGTTGAAGGCATGTTTGCACCTTCTCCAACTGCGTAGCAGCCGTTTGCTACCAATAATTTAGCTGAAGCTTCATCTATTTCGTTCTGAGTAGCTGAAGGAAGAGCGATATCACACTTAATGCTCCAGATACCTGAACAACCTTCAGTGTAAGTAGCGTTCTTGTGAATCTTAACATATTCACTGATACGCTTTCTTTCAACTTCTTTAAGCTGCTTAACAGTGTCAAGCTTAATTCCGTCTGGATCATAGATGTATCCGTTTGAATCACTTAATGCAACAACTTTTCCACCCAACTCATGTACCTTTTCAGTAGCGTATATTGCAACGTTACCTGAACCTGAAACAACTACTGTAGCACCCTTGAAGGATTTTCCCTTAGCCTTTAATGCTTCATCCATAAAGTAGCACAGACCGTATCCTGTAGCTTCAGTACGAGCAAGGCTTCCACCCCAAGTTAATCCTTTACCTGTGAGAACACCGGTAAATTCATTTCTCAGTCTCTTGTATTGTCCATACATAAAGCCGATTTCTCTTGCACCTGTTCCGATATCACCAGCTGGTACATCTGTATCAGCACCGATATGCTTTGATAATTCTGTCATAAAGCTTTGGCAGAATCTCATAACTTCTCCGTCTGACTTACCCTTAGGATCGAAATCGCTTCCGCCTTTACCGCCGCCTATTGGAAGAGTAGTAAGTGAATTTTTGAATATTTGTTCGAAACCAAGGAATTTAAGAATACTTGCATTAACTGAAGGATGCAATCTTAATCCGCCTTTGTAAGGACCGATTGCACTGTTGAATTGAATTCTGAAACCACGATTAACTTGAACCTTTCCATTATCATCAACCCAAGCTACTCTGAAGAAAATCTGTCTTTCTGGTTCAACTATTCTGTCGAATATACCAGCTTCAACCCATTCAGGGTGCTTTTCTGCAACTACCTCAAGTGATTCGAGAACTTCTTTTACTGCCTGATGAAATTCTGGTTCGCCAGGATTTCTTTTAATAACCTGATCCATTACTCTTTGTAATATTTTCATCTAAATAACCTCCTGCTATGTATTTAATTATTAAGTATTATTTGGTGACAGGAGATATTTAAACGTGACAATTCATAACAAAAGTTACAAAAAATGCCTTTAATAAGATAACATACGCGCCTTGCATTTATTGTAATAGAAAGGACATGTAAGTTAAACTGCATACTCCATTGTACACCAATTATTAACTTTTTTCGCCTTTCATATTATATCATCAGGCCTTTTATTATGCAAGAGTAAAAATCAAAAATTGCAAATTTTATTAAGGAAATAAAAGCACCAAAAATAAAATATACTTAAAAAGGTTGCAACACAAGGGCTTGAAGCTAAATTACAAATTTTAACATATGTTGAAGCGATAAAAGGAAAATTAAATTATTGCAAGGATGGCGAAATTCAATGTCATTAATTTTTAATATAATATGTACTTCTCTCCATAACTTACAATAGTAGTGATCCAGGGTTCATCATATGGCAAATAATGTTGTTAATAATCCTTCGTAAGGTTATAATAATATTACTTATTTATTACTTATTTTTGTAATAAAATCACAGAAATGTTTGTTGAAAGGTAGAAAAAATGAGCAAATTACAACTTATTGCTACGTCTGCATTTGGAATAGAATCTATAACGGCAAGAGAATTAAAAAAACTCGGATATTTTGAACAGAAAGTAGAAAATGGAAAGGTTACTTTTTCAGGTGATGAATCGGCTATTTGCAGAACCAATCTATGGCTCAGAACGGCAGACCGCGTTTTACTTAAAATGGGTGAGTTCAAAGCTATGAGTTTTGAAGAATTATTTGAACAAACAAAAGCCTTGCCATGGGATGAAATAATTCCTATGGATGCTGAATTTCCGGTAGAAGGAAAGTCAATCGATTCACAGCTTTTCAGTGTTCCTGATTGTCAGGCTATAGTAAAAAAAGCAGTAGTTGAAAAGCTCAAACAAAAATATAAATGTGAATGGTTCGAAGAAAATGGCCCCAGATATAGAATAGAAGTAGCGTTATTAAAAGACATAGTAACCCTAACAATAGATACGAGTGGAGCAGGACTTCATAAGAGAGGCTATAGAAAGCTGGTAGGAGGTGCTCCTTTAAAGGAGACTCTTGCTTGTGCCATGATTCTGGTAAGTCATTGGAAAAAGGATAGGATTTTGCTTGATCCTTTCTGTGGAAGCGGAACTATCCCCATAGAAGCTGCCATGATAGGAAGGAATATTGCGCCGGGCTTGGGCCGTGAATTTGATGCCGAAAAGTGGCCTTCTATTCCTCAAAAACTGTGGGATGATGCCCGGGATGAGGCGTATGATCTGATGGTTGAGGATCAGGAACTTCGAATTCATGGTTCGGATATAGATGAAGATGCTATGAGCTTGGCCAGATACCATGCAAAAAAAGCCGGTGTAGAGGATGCCATACATCTTCAGAGGCTTCCGATGTCAGACATAAGCTCCAGATATAAATATGGTATTATTATATGTAATCCTCCTTATGGTGAGAGGCTTGGAGAAAAGGAATCCGTAGAAAACCTCTATAGAGAGATGGGTAAAGTGTTTAAAAAGTTGGATACGTGGTCGTATTATGTCATTACCTCAAATATGGAATTTGAAAAACTATTTGGTAAAAGAGCTGATAAGAAACGCAAGTTGTATAATGGAAGATTACTTTGTAACTATTATCAGTTTTTCGGACCTCCTCCACCGAAACAAATAATCAATATACAGCAATAATTTTTATATTTTGAATAAAATAGGCTAAGTATCGGTTGACGAGACTTAGCCTAATTAGATAACATAGTAGTGTAGGAAAACTGTAGCACGGTAAAATTGCAATCAAAAAAAATACGGTAATATGGTAGGTGAATTTTATGCTATTAAAGGTTGAAAAATCAAATCTTTCTGGGAATATAGACATTCCCGGATCAAAGTCCCACACTATAAGATCATTATTTTTGGCAGGACTGGCTAAAGGTACAAGCATTATTAGAAATCCTTTGGTTTCGGCAGATGCAATTTCTGCTGTTGATGTATGCAGAGCTTTTGGCTCCACTTATGATCTTAATAATGAAAATTACACGGTTAATGGAATCGGAGCGTGCCCGCAGGTTCCGGAAAATGTCATTGATGTAGGAAACTCTGGAACAAGCCTCAGACTTGGACTTATGACTGCTGCCCTTGTTGAGGGTCATACTGTTTTTACAGGTGATTATCAGATTCGTAAAAGGCAGATAGGGCCTTTAGTGAAAGCTATAAACAATCTGGGAGGTACAGCATTTACAACCAGAGGAAATGAGTCGGCGCCTGTAGTTATTAAAGGAAGGGCAACCGGAGGTTTTACGGAACTTGATTCTGTAACGTCGCAATATATGTCCTCCATTTTGTTAAATGCTCCTCTACTTGAAAAGGATACCCATGTTCAAATTACACGTCTTAATGAAATACCATATGTAGAAATTACTTTATGGTGGCTTGATAAGCTGGGTATCAAATATTCACATAATTCAATGAAAGAATTTTTCATACCGGGAGGCCAGCAATATAAGCCTTTTGAATGTACCATTCCCGGAGATTTCTCGTCAGCAACCTTCTTTATGGTCCAGGCTGCAATATCAGGTAACGAATTGGTTCTGACAAACCTTGACATGTCTGATCCTCAAGGAGATAAGGCTGTTCTTGATATACTTCAAGATATGGGTGCTGAAATACAATACGGTGATAAAAAGATAATAATAAAAGGAAAGAGTCTTCAAGGAAGAGAGATTGATATGAATTCTATACCTGATGCTCTTCCTGCCATGGCTGTAGCAGCATGTTTTGCAAAAGGTGAAACCAGATTGGTAAATGTTCCACAGGCAAGACTCAAAGAGACCGACAGAATAAGCGTAATGTGTTCTGAGCTTACAAAAATGGGTGCTGACATAACCGAACTTCCTGATGGATTGATTATACGTGAAAGTAAATTGCACGGAACGTCTGTGAAAGGCCATGATGACCACAGAGTGGTAATGTCCTTGGCAATAGCGGGACTCAATTGTGACGGAGAAACCATTATTGATACAGCAGAAGCTATGAATGTTACATATCCGGGTTTTGTTGAGTCTGTGAAAAGCTGCGGTGGAAAAATTCAATTAATATAATTATAGCTGCACTGTGCGGCATATGGAGGTTTATATGTTAGGAAATACATTTGGAAGGTTATTCAGGGTTACAACATGCGGGGAATCCTATTCAGGGGCGTTTAGAAAGAATCCGGATATTCCGCCTGAACTGTGGGGAGGACTGGCAGTAATAGTTGACGGTGTTCCGGCAGGGTTGAAAGTAACCTCTCAGGTTATTCAGGAAGAACTTGATAAAAGAAAACCCGGACAGTCTCAACTTCACACTCCAAGATCAGAAGCAGACAGAGTATATATTTTCTCAGGAGTAATGCAGGATGACAGGACTACCGGTGCACCTGTGTGCATGATTATACCAAGCAGTGATATAGGAGATTACCATATAGAACAGCACAAGGGTAATAAAGACTTGTTAAGGCCCGGACAGGCAGCATACACCTATTATAAAAAATATGGAGAACATTCCGACTATCTAGGAGCAGGAAGGGCATCAGCACGTGAAACAGTTGCAAGAGTAGCAGGGGGAGCTGTAGCAAAAATAATACTTGATAGTATGGGGATTGACGTTATAGCATTTACAGTCGAGTCCCATGGTATAAAAGCAGGGCCATTTTCATATGAAACTGCCAAACAGAATTACAGAACAAATGAGATAAATTGTCCTGATTCAGATATTGCAAAGGTTATGATTGATGATTTGCTTCAAGTAAAAAAAGAGGGAGATTCCTGCGGCGGGGCTGTGGAGATAATTGCAAAGGGAGTTCCAGCGGGACTTGGAGAACCTGTCTTTGATAAGTTAAGCGCTACAATTGCACATGGAATTATGTCTATTGGTGGTGTTAAAGGAATTGAGATAGGCGACGGTTTTGGAGTAACATCCAAAAAGGGCTCAGAATGTAATGACACCCCTTATTACGACGAAGAAACAGGCCGAATCAGATTTAAAACAAACAGAGCAGGCGGTATGCTTGGAGGTATATCAAACGGTGAAGAAATAAGAATACGTGTTGCTGTCAAACCTACACCAACCATTTTAAAGGATCAACTGACGGTGAATGTATCAACGCTTGAACCGGTTACCCATAAATTTGCATCCAGAAGCGACCCTTCACTTGTACCAAGAATATACCCTATTTGCGAAGCTATGGTTAGAATGGCACTGGTAGATAGTATACTGATGGCCTCTGGAAGCAGGAGTATAACTGATATGGATAACAGGTGGGATAAGTTATGATAGATCCTATAAAAAATATAGTATTGATAGGTATGCCGGGAAGCGGAAAAACGACGATTGGAAAAATATTGTCGGAAAAACTAGGGTACACTTTTATCGATACTGACCATCTTATTTGTGAACTGACAGGTAAAACCCCCAGACTTCTTGTGGAAGAAGAGGGACTGGAATATTTTATGAAAACCCAGGATGAAGCAGTTCTTTCGATAAACGATAATAATTGTATAATATCAACAGGCGGAGGCCTTGTTCATAGTGAAATTTCAATGAATTATTTAAAAAGCATTGGATTTATTATATATTTGGATACAAAGTATGATATCATTAGAGAGAGAATGGATTCCTCAAGAAAGTTAGTCAGAACAGCAGGAACTTTACTTGAGTTGTACAACAATAGAGTTCCTTTGTACAAAAAATATGCAGACACAGTTATAAATTGTGATTCTGCAGATCCTGATGCCGTTTCGGGGACGATAATTGGGATCATGTCTTCAAAAAAACTGTATAAATTAAAAGAAAAGGGTAAAAAGAGGTACAATGAGTAAGATAAGGATTTTAATTGCTGACGACAATCAGTTGGCTGCACAGACATTAAGGGATAATTTAGCAGAGCACGATGACTTCGAGGTAACCAACATAGCTCAGGATGGATTTGAAGCAATTGAGCTTATAGAAAAGGATTTACCTGATGTAGTTTTATTGGACATAATTATGCCAAAGCTAGATGGTATAGGAGTACTTGAATATGCCAGGACATTAACAAAGGAAAGCAGACCCGTATTTATCATTTTTTCAGCAATAAGCCAGGAAATCTATATTTCCAGAGCTATGAATCTTGGGGCAAATTATTACATAATCAAACCCTTTGACGAAAGTATTATTGCGACTAGAGTAAGGCAATTATATTCTGATTCTGAAAGAGCTCAAGTTGGAAAAAGTCAATATACATATAAAACAACAAATAATTACAAACAAAAAAATCAGACAGATAATGAATTGAAACTTCTTGCAACAAAATATATGAGAGAACATGGTCTGAAAGCTCATATGACCGGGTACTCCTATATCAGAGATATAATAACGGCGTCTTTTGATTATTATTGTAAGACAGGTTCTTTACCAAAAGGAGTTTACAGGACAATAGCCGAAAAGAATGGTGTCCCGGTTCAAAAAGTTGAGAGGGCAATCAGAAACTGTATTGAAAAAGGAATTGATGAGAACCACGATGCCAAAAAACCAACAAACTCACAAGTTATATGCCAGATTATTGAGAAAATAAGAAAAAACAACTAATACAAAAGGGGCTGTCATAAGAAAGAAATTACTTTCTGCCTTATGACAGCCCCCTTTATGTAGTTTAGCATTACGCGTTTACGTTATCCTTTAAACCTTTTCCAGCTTTAAATACTGGAGCCTTGGAAGCTGGAATAGTAATCTCTTCCTTAGTCTGAGGATTTCTGCCTTTTCTAGCAGCTCTTTCTCTAACTTCGAAAGTTCCAAATCCAACTAATGTAACCTTGTCGCCAGCTTTAAGAGTTTCTTCTACGGAAGAAATAAAAGCATTCAAAGCAGCTTCACTATTTTTCTTATTTAAGCCTGACTTTGTAGCGATGGAATTGATTAAATCTGATTTATTCATTTATATACAACCTCCTAAAAATGGAATTCGACAATATTTTATAATGAAAGCTCGCTAAAGTCAAGCCTTTCAGGGCAAAATAGTTATATTGTACCAGTCAAAATAGGAAATACTTTATCGTTTTACGTTTTAATTAGGGACTACATGTATATTAACTTTATCCAATCTGGATTTTAAGGCTTTATAAAAGTAGTTTTCACTGTGATCTCCCTTAGAATCGCCCATGACCAACATATCTATATTGTTTTCCAAAGAATAAGAAACAATGGTATCTACAATATCGTCAGACCTTAATACTGTCAGATTTGCACCGACTGATTTTGCAATGCCGAAAAGATACTCAAGCGCTTCACCTTCTTTATCATTATCAAGAAAACTCCAATCATTTTTTGCTACGTGTATTATAAACAGAGAATCCCCGTCGTTGGAGAATTCTAGAGCCTTTTTAATAAGTCTTTCGCATGTTTTTTGTTGAGTTACACAAACCAAAATATTACTGGCAATTGATTTCAAAAAATAGCCTCCTTATACCTGTAATAAAACGTTTGGGATGATAAATAAAACTTCTATATCACTATTATACTAAAAAAATCTTGATTTGTCTTTATAGTTTACGGGTTTTGAGGGCTATTATACCGGATATAAAATATTTAAAAACAGTTGTTGAGATAAAATGGCAAATGTATAATAAAAAGCATACGTTACTTTAATAATTTAAACGGAGGAAGTATGAGAGAGATTAATGTTACGACAATAATAGAAGAAGTTAGCAGGCTGTGTATACAAGCAAATTATTTCCTTAACAGTGATGTTAAACAAGCAATGGAAAAAGGAATGGAATGTGAGGAATCAAAAATAGGCAAGGAAATACTTGATAAACTTCTGATAAATGCTAATTTGGCGGCCGATAAAAGAGTGGCTATATGTCAGGACACGGGTATGGCAGTAGTTTTTGTAACTATAGGACAGGAAGTTCATATAACAGGCGGAGGGTTAGCAGAAGCCATAAATGAAGGTGTACGAAGAGGATACCAAGAAGGATTTTTAAGAAAATCAGTTGTTGGTGACCCTATTGAACGAGTAAACACTGGTGATAATACACCTGCTGTAATCCACTACGATATTGTTGAAGGTGATATACTTAAAATTGAATTGGCTCCTAAAGGTTTTGGCAGTGAGAACATGAGTGCATTGAAAATGTTGAAGCCCTCAGACGGTATTGAAGGAGTAAAGCAATTTATACTGGAAACCGTGGACAAGGCAGGCCCGAATCCTTGTCCACCTATAGTAGTGGGGGTAGGAATCGGGGGTACAATGGAAAAAGCTTCTATTATGGCAAAGCGAGCATTGCTGAGACCGTTAAATGTACGGAGCAGCATTGAATATGTTAGAAACCTAGAGGGTGAAATGTTGGAAAAGGTAAATCAATTGGGTATCGGTCCGGCTGGATTGGGAGGCAATACAACAGCTCTTGCAGTCAATATAGAGACATATCCCACGCACATAGCAGGACTACCTGTTGCAATAAATATAAGTTGTCATGTTACAAGACATGCAGAAGTAATTTTATAGGGGGGGGAACGAACAATGCATCATATTTTAACAGCACCTTTTAACAGGGAAAATGCCAGAATGCTGAAAGCAGGCGATACCATATCGCTTAGTGGAACCATTTATACTGCCAGGGATGCTGCACATAAAAAAATGATAGAACTATTAAAAGAGAATAAGGAACTTCCATTTGATATAACAAACCAAACGATTTATTATGTAGGGCCATGTCCTTGCAGGGAAGGTGAAGTTATAGGATCTGCAGGGCCGACTACAAGTTATAGAATGGACGCTTATGCACCCACACTGATAAGTCTTGGTGAAACAGGCATGATAGGGAAGGGTCTGAGAGACCAAAATGTTATTAATGCGATGAGGGAGTATGGTGCTGTTTATTTTGGTGCTATAGGTGGTGCAGGAGCTCTAATGGCAGAACGTATCAAAAGTCAGGAAATTATTGCATTTCCAGAATTGGGTGCCGAGGCTGTTAGATGTTTAAAAATTGAAAATTTTCCATTGACGGTAATAATTGATAGCTACGGAAACAACCTGTATGAAAGCGGGAGAAAACAGTTTAGAAAAATAGAACTATAAACAAGCTCTAATTATCTAGTATATTTTTAAAAATGATTAGTGTATAATACAAAAGTAGCATCAAATGTTGATTTAGTTAAATAACATAAGGAGGTTTTATCATAATGGCTAAGGTAACTAAGGATATGATTATTTCTGATGTATTAAACTTGGATAAGGGTACAATTCCGATATTTCTGGAAAGCGGTATGCACTGTCTTGGATGTCCGTCATCTTCAGGTGAAAGCATTGAAGATGCGTGTGCAATTCATGGTATTGACGCCGATCAATTAATTCAAAACTTAAATAATTATCTCGAAAACAAATAGCGAAAACAAATAGTATGTTAATAAAAAATACCTGGAGGCTTATTTTCCAGGTATTTTTATTATTTATATAATAAATACTATTTTATAGTGGCTATTACTTTATGTTGAATTATAAATTTCATTACGTTATAATTTAATGGGTTGAATTAGCAAAAGATACATATCATAAGTATGAAATAATATTTTTGATCTGGTTTGAACATTTATGGATAGGAGGATAATAGAATGGCCGTAAGAGTAGTAGTAGGAACTCAATGGGGTGATGAGGGTAAAGGTAAATATATAGATATGCTTGCTGAGCAATCGGATATAATTGTAAGATTTTCCGGTGGTAATAATGCCGGACACACTATTGTAGCCAACGGAGTAAAATATGCTCTGCATCTGATACCTTCAGGAATTCTTCATACAAATAAGACTTGTATAATTGGAAACGGAGTAGTTGTAGACCCAGCAGTGCTGCTTCAGGAAATGAAGGGTTTAAATGAAAGAGGAGTAACAACAGACCATCTTTTAATCAGTGACAGGGCACATTTGATAATGCCTTATCACAGGGAGTTGGATGAACTTCAGGAAAAGTTCAGGGGTAATAATAGTATAGGAACTACCAAGAGAGGAATTGGCCCTTGTTACGCAGATAAAATTGAAAGATCAGGAATAAGAATGTGTGACCTTATAGATGAAGATGAATTTATCAAAAAGGTCAAGTCCAATTTGGAATTAAAGAATCTTATAATAGAAAAAGTTTATGGAGGTAAACCTTTTGACGCTGAACCAATAATCAAAGAGTATCTGGGATACGCAGAGCAACTGAAAAAGTATATTACAGATACAACCTGTATATTGGCAGATGCCATAGACGAAGACAAAAATATATTATTTGAAGGTGCTCAGGCAAACTTTTTGGATATAGACTTTGGTACATATCCATATGTAACTTCATCTAATCCGGTTGCTGGTGGAGTATGTACAGGTTCAGGTCTTGGCCCGGTATATATAAACGAGGTTTATGGTGTTCTAAAAGCATACACATCAAGAGTAGGTGCTGGCCCATTCCCAACAGAACAAAATAACGAAATAGGTGACACAATCAGAGAACTTGGATGGGAATATGGAACAACAACGGGTAGACCAAGAAGATGCGGATGGCTGGATACTGTAATGATTAAATATGCTGCGAAAATAAACGGATTAACAGCATTGGCGATAAACCACGTAGATACAATTGGAAAACTCAAGGAGATAAAGCTTTGCGTTGGATATAAAAAAGACGGTGAGGTAATCAAATCATTCCCTTCAAGTCTTAACGAACTTGCTAAGTGTGAACCAATATACGAAGTATTTGAACCTTGGAATGAAGACATATCCAATGTAAGATCATTTGCAGATTTGCCTCAGAACGCTCAAAAATACCTCAACAGGATTGAAGAACTTGTAGGGGTAAAGATAGGTCTCATTGGCGTAGGAAAAGACAGAGAACAGATTATAAAGGTATTCTAGCCATAGAATATTAGCTGATAAAATAAAATATAATGGCATTTTGCTATTATATTTTATTTTTTTAGAAAAAAGTTGGTTTTTTTTAAAAAATGAGTTGACAAAAGCGGATTTATTAAGTATTATTTATACTTGTGATTCGGAAAACTTGTATGACCCATTAGCTCAGTTGGCAGAGCACTTGACTTTTAATCAAGGTGTCCGCAGTTCGAATCTGCGATGGGTCACCAAAACAAAAGCGTGTATTTCAGGAAAATGAAATACACGCTTTTGTTTTATATCCGTTCATTTATTTAATGGTTTTACACGTAATTTTACTAGCTTCTTCACATCTTCAAACGTAGACTTTTCTCTTACTTCAATCATAAGCCATTTACCGAAAGAATAAGAAGGTGTCACCAAAAACAGATTTTGCGTATAGATGGAGCAAGTGGGAATAACTATATTTGCCTCTGCGAGTTCCTTCTTACCAATAACAATAAGAACAATAAAGTAGCTATCCATTGGATAAAGAGTACATAGTGATTTGCTACCCTTTTTATACTTTATATTCCAGCCTTTTTGCATAGAACATTTACTGAACTCCAATTTAGGTGATATAGAATAAGTATTTTCCACAAATAAACAAAGTTCTTTCCATAGCGTACTATTAATAAAATCACTAACATTTTCAAATGTAGGTTTGTTGTTTGAGTTATAAAGTTCACTCCACATTGGTTTTTATCAACCTCTCTTATAATAATATCAGGATGTTCGGCTAATTATCTTGAGTTACAATGTTACTTTACCAAATTCATACACTCATGTAAACTAGTAGTAGTATTCAAATACTAAAAGGTTAAAAGGAGTTTTAATGAGAATTAATTTAAAGAACTTAACAATTGTTCTTGCTATGTTAATATCTATTTCGGTATTAGTGTTGTGGTCTACGGGTCTTATTGGACTCTGGACACAGGGGATGGCTTACATAGCTAATAATACAGAAGAATTTACTGATAAAAGTGGCCATGTTATCAAAGGCGAATACTCTGTTGCAATTGACCTTAAGGACTTAAAAAGCAACGTTGGTAAAGAACTATATAACGACGGAAACAATAAAATCTACGTCAGTTGGATTGATAATACAGGTGGAGTAAACACTGGAGGTTATAGAATAGGTTTTAGGGCTTGTGGAGAATATTCGTTGACCAATGCTTCTCTGATTTCAGGTACACGTCATCAAACCGTAGGTGAGCATATATTCACTTATGACATGTCCGCCAAAATGACAGCCCAATACAAAGGTAAAGTATATAATAGTGGTGTGTATGGAACATCTGGGCTTAATTATAAAGATGGTGATGACTTCTCGTTCTATATTTTCCCCAGAGAGGCTTATGAAAAAGGAGAAGTTTCACTAAACGAAAAAGGAATAGTGAAACTGACTATTACAAACCTTTATAAAAATAACTGGACAAAGAAATAGAAGATGATTACCCATACCTTAAATGAGGTGTAATAAGCTTGGAGTAAGGGTGGTGGGCTCCCAATTTATATGGCAAAATATAACTATAAAAAAAGATTTAAAAATTGCTTGACTTTTAAGCTATGTCCCGTTACAATATATTTTGTCAGTCGGCGAGGTGCTCGACAGAATAAATAAGGCCCATTGGTCAAGTGGTTAAGACACCGCCCTTTCACGGCGATAACAGGGGTTCGAGTCCCCTATGGGTCACCAATATAATTTAAAGTAATGGCCCGGTAGTTCAGTTGGTTAGAATGCCAGCCTGTCACGCTGGAGGTCGACGGTTCGAGCCCGTTCCGGGTCGCCATTTAAATTATACAAAAAGCAACTTTCTTTTGCAGAAAGTTGCTTTTTGCTTTCAAAATAAATCAAAATTGTACTTCCAAAATATTCCTAAAAATAACAGCAAAATTTTTAAAATAAAGTGTTGACAGTTACGCAATTCCCATGTTATTATATACAGGCAGTTGAGCGAAACACTTGCTCGACGCAATGAGAAGTATCTGCTATAAATGTGCTGGTGTAGCTCAGCAGGTAGAGCAGCTGACTTGTAATCAGCAGGTCGGGGGTTCGATTCCGTCCGCCAGCTCCATATGGAGGGGTTCCCGAGTGGCCAAAGGGGGCAGACTGTAAATCTGTTGTCTCTGACTTCGATGGTTCGAATCCATCTCCCTCCACCATAAAGTCTTGTGCATTCGCTATTGAAGCTGTGTGCAGGGCTTTTTATTTTGCTTATCTTATAGAATATAAATGCATAAAAAAAGTAGGAAGTTGTACCGACCCCAAAAAGTTAGACTTTTTACGCGTAGCAGTCTTTATGGCTGCAACGCTATTTTTATGTAGCCAAGAGGCTGAGCCCGTATTGCACAGGACTCATCCATCCTAACTTCTCTTTTATTCTTTGTTCATTGTAATACTTTATATATCTTTCTATTTCACTTTTTAACTCTTCATAACTGTAATAAACAACACCATAGTAGATTTCTTGCTTTAGTAGGCCAAAGAAGTTTTCCATGACAGAATTATCATGGCAGTTACCTTTCCGGGACATGCTTTGAAAGATACGTTCTTCTTTTAGTCGATGAGAGTATGCTTTCATCTGGTAAGCCCATCCTTGATTCGAGTGAAAAGTTCTACGATAAGGACAATCTGATGTTATCTCAATAGCCTCGTTTAATGCATTCATCACATTAATTGCAGAGGGATGCTTGTCTATACCATAACTTGAAATTTTCTCCATTACACATATCCATAAAAGGATCTAAGTATAGGTTGCGCATTATCATATGTCCTTTTGAATCTATCTCATAGTATTTAAACTCAGTTGTATCCGTTGTAATCTTCTGATGAGGTATATTGGTGTTGAAACGTCTTCCGATTCTGTTAGGTGCTATTGTTCCAATCTTGCCCTTGTAAGAACTATATTTATGGCTTTTTCTAGTGAACGAAGTGACTTGAAGATTAAGTTTCTGCATGATTCGTTGAACTTTTTTCTTATTCACCTGATACCCCTGATTTCGCAGTTCTCCATACATACGGCGGTAGCCATAGTCTTTGTTGCATTCGTTAATCTCAAGAACTTTTTCTTCGAGCTCCTGATCCGGATTCTCTCTATCAAAGCGTTTTTTCCAGTACATATATGTTGATTTAGGAAAGCCAACAACTGCGAGAATGTCTTTTAGTTTGAATTTTCCTCGGAGGCTGTGGACAATTCTCGCTGTTTTTTCAGAAGAGCTTCCTCCTCTAAACGCAGCCTCCTCAGTTCTTTTAAATATGCATTCTTGATTTTTAGTTTAAGAAGTTGATCCTCGAGTTGTTTTACATGTTCAGCACTAGTATCAACAGGTGCCACTTCAGTAGATTGAGTTTCTGCCTTTTGATTCTTGACATCCAATGATTTCTTCCGTCCCTTCTTCCTTGCCCGTAAAGCATCAAGACCAGCAATCAGAAAATCGTTAACCCATTTGCATAATTGCTGGATTATGGATTCCTTCGTGGAGAGCTAAGTCTTGATACGAGATTTCACTTGTTAAATATAATTCTACAATAGCAAGCTTCTTTTCAAAAGGATAAATTCCATTTTTTCTAGAACGCATTAACCCTTTATCGCCCATTACTTCATAATTACGAATCCACTTCTTGATGTTGTTAAATGATGGAATATCATATTTTTTAGCTAGATATTCGTAACCACCTTCACTAGCTAAATAAGCTTGAACAACTTGTTTCTTAAACTCGAAACTGTATTTTGCCATAAAAATACCGACCTCACAATCGTTAGATTTTTGGGTCTAACTTTTGGGGTCGGTACAGTATAACCACACTTCCTACTTTTTTAATTTAATATCTGAAACTCCAACCGGGGAACAGTTGCAACATGCTGGCATACCACCTCGGAACAATCGTACCGGATAGAATTGGGTAATACATTACAAACATAATTGCCGTCAATGCAAGATAAATATAAACAATTTTCTTTGTATTCCCGCCAGACTCCATAAATACTTTAATCAAATATACAATGATAATTATAAGAAAAGGAACAACTGAAAAGTAATGATAGATGAAAGCCATTCTTCGTACCACCATCCAAGGTATATACTGAAATAAAGCACCAAAGATAGGAACAAGCATATACTTGTCTTTCCTTTTAAATGCAACAATAATTCCTGTAATCAGTGACGGTACGCTAATCCACCAGATTAACGGATTGCCCATACAAATAATGCTGGAGGTTAATTTTTCAGCAGCAAGTGCTTTAGAGCCATAAAACCATATAGGTTTGGTCATAATCGGCCATTCAAACCACTGGGATGAGTACGCATGCTTGGCAGTTAAATCGTTGTGGAAACTATACATAAAAGATTGATTGTTAAAAAACTCTTTAACACCATTGCCTGGAACCTGCATTATAGATGTATATGAAGCAAAATAAATAATACCGGGTATTAATATAAAAAACAGAATACAAAACACTGCAGTTTTAAAAAAGTACTTACTCCAGAACTTGATGAATAAGTCCGATGAAAGTCCGCTTTTTTTATATGCTATATAATAAATAATTTCATCAAACTTTGCTATAACTAGTATGAGGAAAATACCTACAGCAGCATACATTGCAATCCATTTGGTAGCAATCCCTATACCAAATATAAGACCACAGAGGAAAAGCGGCTTAAGAGACCTTTTAAAACCGGCTTTGTATGATTTTTTAGCAAAATAATCATAAATGTAGTAGTACATCAAAATAACAAAGAAGGTCACGTAAACATCAATTGTCGATATTCTTGTTTGAACAAAATGCATAAAATCAAACATCATCAAAAAAGCTGTACAGAAAGCGAGAAATCTCTTTTTAAAAATCTTATAACCAAACAAGTACATAAGAGGAATCATAGCCACTCCGAATAACGTACCAATAATTCTCCAACCAAATGGGTTTACTCCAAAAATAAGCATACCAAGCATTACGAAGTATTTGCCAAGAGGTGGGTGGGTTCTTTCAAACGGATGGACTTTATAAATGAAATCAAGAGCAGTTCTCGGATAAAATACTTCATCAAAATATGTGTTGGTGGATGATAAAGTATAAAAATCAACTCTATCTTGTTCGTCCAGTAGATTACTTAACTTATAAGGCTGTCCGTCAGGACTTTTATTAGTACGTTTAATTAATGGGTCTATTGGAGTTATACTTTTGACTTTAAACGGCTTAGTTGATCCTTTTTCAAAAATAGCAAGTTCGTTAATTGCTGAACCGGCTTTATCAGCAACAATTTTAATTTTACTGGTTCTAAATTCTTTAGTAGATACTTTCCATGAAAAAAAGCCTGATTTTTCAAGAGCTTCAGAATCAGAATATGTATCGTTTGAATTTAAAAACCTGATACTGTATTTTCCCCCGTCATATTTTTCATCATTATAGCCCTGATAAATCATAATTTTAGAAATATCCACTTCTTTTCCGAGATCAACAATAAACCCATCATTATTAACAGCGGGAGCCCAAGGGGTTTCAGGTATCTTAAAACCACCCAAATTGTATATCGCCGGAACTGCGTACAGCAAGGTCATAATAAGCATAATAATATAGTCTTTTTTAACAAGCTTAAACAAAGGCTTTGTTTCTTTACTGTTGTCCAATAGACCGTACTCGGTGATTATCAAATTACCCTTTTTAATATTACGGATTCTCAAAAAGCCCCATATTCCTATGCCTATAAGAAATATAAATACAACACTTAGCATCATAGTTGCAAAGCCGGGCATTTTAACATGTGAAAAAAAATCAGATAGATGCTTTAAATACGTTTTCAAGAGTATGCCTCCAATTACGTTTTATTTGAAAAGTTTTACCATAATTATATTATAGTATGTAAAACAATACAAATAATAGTTGTATGTATATAAGAGTTGAATTCATTGTAAAACTTAAAAGGTATGTTATAATATGAACAAGTTAATTTGATAAAGTAAATGATAGGATTTACATAATGTAATTGCAATGTTAACGGAAGGAGAAATAAAATGAAATTTACAAAAATGCAGGGGCTTGGAAATGACTATATATATGTGGATTGTACAGAAAATATAATTGCTAATCCATCTGAAGTTTCAAAAAAAGTAAGTGACAGACATTTCGGAATAGGATCAGACGGATTGGTTCTTATAATGAAATCTGATATAGCTGATTTTAGAATGAGAATGTTTAATTCAGACGGGTCAGAATCAGAAATGTGTGGAAATGCTATACGTTGTGTGGGGAAATATGTGTTTGATAATGGACTTACAGATAAAAAGAACATTACAATAGAAACCCTAGCAGGAATTAAAGTACTCGATTTAAAGATTGTAGATAGCAAAGTGGTTCAAGCAAGGGTTGACATGGGAGAGCCTATCTTAATACCTAAAAATATTCCTGTTGACAGTGAAAAGGACTGTTTTATATCTGAGAATATTGAAATAGATGGTCAGACTTACAAAGTTACAGCAGTATCTATGGGAAACCCGCATGCAATAACATATGTGGATGACACCGCAAACTTCCCGTTGAATGATGTTGGACCAAAAATGGAGACACATAAATTATTCCCCAGAAAGGTAAATGCTGAATTTGTTCAGGTCATAGACAGGACTACTCTGAGAATGAGAGTATGGGAGAGGGGAGCAGGAGAGACCCTTGCTTGCGGAACAGGCGCCAGTGCAGTGCTTGTAGCATCAGTTCTAAATGGTGTATCTGAAAGAGCAGCCACTATAAAGCTCCTTGGTGGAGATTTATTTATTGAATGGTCTGAAAAGGATAATCATGTGTATATGACAGGACCTGCAGAAAAGGTATTTGATGGTGAAATTGAAATCTAATAATATTAATATATTAATAAAGTAAAGAGAGGAAAGAGAAAATGGCACTAGTAAATGAAAATCATTTAAAACTACCGGGGAATTACTTATTCGCCGAGATAGGCAAAAGAGTTGCTACATTCAAGGAACAAAACCCTGATGCTGATATTATAAGACTTGGTATCGGAGACGTAACCCGTCCGCTTCCAATGGCATGTATAGATGCTATGCATAAAGCCGTTGACGATATGTCTAGGATAGAAACTTTTAAAGGCTACCCTGAGTACGAGGGATATGATTTCCTTATAAATAAAATCGTTGAGAATGATTATAAGAAGAGAGGAATCACAATTGGAACCGATGAAGTATTTGTAAGCGATGGTGCCAAAAGTGATACAGCAAATATTCAGGAACTGTTCGGATTAAATTCACGAATTGCAGTTACAGATCCTGTTTATCCTGTTTATGTGGACAGTAATGTTATGGCTGGAAGAACAGGAGACTACATTGACGGAAAATGGACTAACGTAACCTATCTGCCATGTACGTCTGAAAACGGTTTTGTTCCGGAACTTCCAAAAGAAAAAGTAGACCTTATTTATCTGTGCCTGCCCAATAATCCTACAGGAACTACACTTACAAAGGAACAATTAAAAGTATGGGTAGATTATGCTGCTAAAAACAAATCAATTATATTATTTGATTCTGCATATGAGGCTTTTATAACTGAGAAGGAGGTTCCTCACAGCATATATGAAATAGAAGGAGCAAAAGAAGTAGCAATAGAATTCAGAAGCTTTTCCAAGACGGCAGGATTTACGGGAACAAGATGTGCATATGTAGTAATCCCAAAAGAGCTAAAAGCACATACTGCTAATGGTGAAGAAATCGGACTTAACAGGCTTTGGTACAGAAGACAGGCAACAAAATTCAACGGAGTATCCTATATAGTTCAGCGAGGAGCAGAAGCTATATATTCAGAAGAAGGTCAAAAGCAGGTGAAGGAAACAATATCTTATTATTTATCAAATGCATCAATCATAAAAAGCGGTTTAGAGAGCATCGGAATAAAAGTTTTTGGAGGAGTAAATGCACCGTATATCTGGATGAAAACTCCAAACGGTATGGACTCTTGGGTTTTCTTTGATAAACTGTTAAGTGAGGCAAATATAGTTGGAACTCCCGGGGTAGGTTTTGGACCAAGTGGTCAGGGATACTTCAGACTTACTGCATTCGGAAGCAGGGAAAATACTCAGGCTGCTGTTGAGAGATTTAAAACAAGGCTTAAGGTTTAATGTAAACAATTTTGTTATATTATATAAAAATAGTCAGTTGGCCGGGATAACCGATTTGAGAATTATGGTTACAAAAGGCTGGCTGACTATTTTTAATTAATAGATTATAATGTTATAAAGATATACTATAAAAGTATAAAGGATGAGGAAATTGTTGGACTGGGAACAGCTAAATTCAACATGTAGTGATTGCCGGAATTGTGCCCTTGCCGGAAACAGAACAAATATAGTAATAGGAAGAGGGAATCCTAATGCACCGGTAATGTTTATAGGAGAAGGCCCGGGAGAACAGGAGGATTTGCAAGGATTACCCTTTGTAGGACCGGCAGGACAGCTTCTTGATACTCTCCTTGAAGCACTTAAATTCACGCCTGATGAATACTATATTGCAAACGTAGTAAAATGCAGACCTCCAAATAACAGGGTACCCAATGAACAAGAAGCTGAAAAATGTTTGCCGTATTTAAGAAATCAGGTATCCTTAATAAGACCTCATATAATTGTATGTCTTGGCAGTACAGCAGCTAAATATGTTGTAGCTAAGGATATTAAAATAACACAAATACGTGGACAGTGGATAAATAAGAAAAAGTTCTGGATAATGCCCACTTTTCATCCGGCAGCACTATTAAGAGATCAAAGCAAAAAGGAACTATTGTTTAAAGATATAAAAGAAGTTAAAAACAAAATAAGCCAATTAAAAAGCGAAGCGTCCGGAGGATGATGTGAAAAAGGACAAAATTAAGAACAGTTTAGAACAATTGAGCCTTGAATATGTACAAGAATTTAATGAAAAAGAAATAGTACTGGGATATGGTTCTATTAATAGTCCTGTTATTATAGTCGGAGAGGCACCAGGTAAGGACGAAATAAAACTGGGGAAGCCATTTGTAGGTGCAGCAGGAAAAAATCTCAATGAATTTATAGAAGTATTAGAAATAAGCAGAGACGATTTGTATATAACAAATGCAATTAAGTACAGGCTTGGTAGATTAAATCCAAAAACCGAGAGGATAGTTAACAGACCTGCAACAATCAAGGATATAAAGGAAAATCAAATTTGGCTTCATAGAGAAATTGATATAATAAAACCTCAAATAATTGTTACACTGGGTAATGTACCGCTTAAAGCCATAACAGATAACTTTAGACTTACCATCGGAGATATGCATGGAACATTGCATGAATGTAATTTATTAGGAGCTGTATATAAGCTTTTTCCGTTATATCATCCTGCAAGTATTATATATAATAGAACACTTAAAGATGTCTATCAACAGGACATGCTTATACTTAAACAAGAAGTTAATAAATTAGAACTAAACCTTAGTAAATAGTAAATAATATTAGACAAAAGTGTGAATAATTAAGAAAAGGATATCTAAATTAGGTTGATTGGTTTATATAGAATTATAAGACATTGAAATTAAACTATCCTGGTGTTAAACTAAACAAGCTGTAGGCGAGAGAGTCACTTAAAAAATCTCTTCAACTATTAGAGATAAAAAGTATTGACAAGCAGATAGCGAATGTGGTATTATTTTTAAGCTGTCACAACGGGAAATACTTTATTTTACAGTTTTGAAGTAATAAGTATTACCAAAAACTTCTAATAAAAAAGTGTTGACATGTTTAAAACAGCGTGGTATTATGATTAAGCTGATTGCGGCAAGCAAACAGCAAGAACCTTACAAAGCAGTCGTAAGAAGGCTTTATGGACTTTGAAAAGTAAACAGTGATA
>JAEWCZ010000035.1 GCA_023390335.1 Bacillota bacterium
ATTATAGTATTAATAAGGATTCTATAGGTATTGTTTTAAATGGTATATGTTCAAAATGTGGAAGAGATGTAGCAAGATTTATCGAAGATTAAATTTGTTTATTGAAATGCCTAAGAGATGTAAGCATCTACTTTTTTTAGGTGTTTTTATGTCCAATGACGTGGATGACGCGCATTTAATGTGTGGACAACGGTATAAAATTTACATATAAATTTCAGTAAAATATAGATATGGTTAGTAAAGTTAAAACGTCACAATCAAAATTACTAATCACACCTACAACTAAATAGGACATACATATACCCAGATAATATGATCGCCTTTTATAAGTTGAAAAGGTGACAGAATACATTTCGTGCGGCAACTATCCTGCGTGAAACAAGCGTTGCCTGTGAAGAATATGAGCAGAGGATTGTTACCCACGTTGCAATGGGAGCAAATGAGATATTACTGGCACCTGCCAATGCAAAAGCATGCCGTATTATTGGAAAAATATTGTATCATTCTTAGCTTGAATATTGAAAAACCAGTCAGAATATGATCTAATATATTTTATATTGCTAAATAAAGGGGAGAATGTATTATGACTCAAGATTACTTTAAGTATCATATAGACACACTAAGACAAAAATATTCTGATTTTGCACATCTTCAAGATTATCATGCATTTACAATACTTTGTATGAAGTATTTTTTCTTTAGCGAGGCAGGCATTCCGTTTGATCCAGAATTAGTAATTGAGTATCTGACAGATGGTGCAAATGATGGTGGTATAGATTCTATTTTTAATGATCCAACAAGTGAGGGTAATGACGTTATCATCATACAAAGTAAATACTATGAACATACTAATCTTGTTGCAGAGAATGTTGCAGGTGAATTGTATAAAATCAATGAAACATTAAAAAGTTTGAAACTTAACAAGGTATCTGGATTCAATGAAAAATTGGTTAGTGCTTATAGAAATGCAACAAGTCAGTTAGAAGACAACGGTGAAGTTCGAATTTATTTTTTTACATCTTATCAACCAAAAAATAAGCGTGAGCGCAATAAATTAGATAAGTCAATGCATGAATATTTCAAGACATATGAATTGGAAATGAATTTCAAGTCGGATATTGAGTCTCAGATTGAGCTTTGTGACAATGGAAAATTATGTGTTGATTATGATAAATTGCTCATTGATAATAGAGATAACTATCTACAATATGAAGATTCAATCATTGTAAATGTCTCAGCACAATCATTACAAGAACTACAAAATAGAAGGCGAAATGGTCTTTTAGGAATGAACCTACGCTTTTATGTTAGACAAAAAGCAGTTGACTCTGGCATAGAAACAACCATTAATAATGAACCAGAAAATTTTTGGTATAAGAATAATGGAATTCTAATTATCTGTGATGATTACGAGATAGATGGAAAAGAAGTCAAATTACAAGGCTTTTCTATTGTCAATGGCGGGCAAACTACGAATAGGATAGGAAAATTAGATATTGAGAAAGACTTTTATTTACAATGTAAGATTGTAAAGTCAAAAGGGCAGACGACGAATGAGCGTGATACATTTGTGCATAATATAGCGGAGGCAACCAATTCTCAAAAACCGATTAAAAAGGCAGATCTAAAGGCGAACACTCCGGAACAACTTCGACTTAAGGAACGTTTAAATAGGAAACGTGTATATTATATCACGAAAAAAGGAGATCGTACACCTAAACAGTATAGTGAGCTATATCAAACAGCTACTTTAGAACAAGTTGGTAAATTAAGTTTAGCCTCTGTTATGCAAATGCCTGGATCGGCAAGAAGCAATTCGCAAAGAATGTACAATGATGAATATTACTATTCTATATTTGGTTCAGATGCAAGAGAGGGTGTTATTTCGGATTTATTAAAGATATCATGCTATTATGATAAGTTTTTAAAATCAGAGATAAAAAATAAGGGTTATGATGAGAAAACGGTACTACCTATGATAAAAAACGGTAGAACATTTCAATTTGCCTGTATTACATTCTTATGCAAAGTAAATTATGATGTTTTTTCTTATGAAACAATAGGCAGCGTTTTAAACAACACTGATGATATTAAAATAGTATTAAGACAAATGGGAGAAATGAGATCTATAATAACTGGCAAATTTGATGATGAAGAAAAAGCTTTTTTCGAAATTTTTAATTTTATTGGTGAGGAAGTTTTAGGATATTGTTTTGAAAACGCCCTAGAAAAAGCAGAGATAGAGCAGCGTACGATGGCTCCTTCGGATTACCTTAAAAGTGATCTGAATTATTATAAGGATGTTATAAAAAGATTGTGGTCACGATATAATAAAAATGAAATCCTGAAGGAAAATATTGACAAGTTGTGTGGCAAGTAGATTTGTAAAAAATACATAACAAACTGATTAGAGAAGTCTCCAGTAAGTCAAGGGTTGATGGAACTTGAGTTATTTTACTTTGATTATCCGCCCAAGGAAACTATTATATAGAAGTTAAGCAGAAGTATAAAATTTTTTTGATTATTATACTGGGAAAAGCAACTTCAAATTGCAACTGTTGCAAGGAAAATATTATAACTAAATACTATCCGTAATTAATATTAAGATATAAGCCTCATTTTACGAGTGAATTTATCCATAACTAGTTACATCAAAAAATGAAAGATGTAATTTACTCCAAGGGGATACTACGTCTTGGCGTCATCTTTATTAACCGTTCAAGGCACGTGGAATCCATAGTTCTGTTGAAAAAGAAAAAATAGTTAAATCATGGATATAAGTAATAGAAATCCACTGGAATTGAGGATATGAGAGTGAAAACTTTCACATCCTTTATTAATACAAAGCGAAAGGATTAACATAATGGAAACTCTCTTTTGAAGCACTTATAAATTATATAATATCTATTTACTCTTTTAGCACTTCATGTTAAAATGTTCTTTATTAGAACATTTTATTTCTATTTTTCTAAACCAAATAACCATGAAATGCTAACGTTTAATGCTTTAGATAGAGCTAATATTTCTATATCAGTAACAATTCTTTTCTTCTGTTCAATTTTAGAAATACTAGCTCTGTCTATATAAACGGCTAAAGTTTCAAGCTTTATAGATAACTCTTTCTGAGTCATTTTACAGTTTAATCTTGCTGATTTTATTTGGTAACCTATAGCATTGCGATCTTCGGAATCTAAAACAATTTTCATAATATTCACCTCTGTTCTTTATTGGAACAAGACTATTTTATCTTAAATTGTGAGAAATGATGTTCTAATAAAGAACAATGAAGAACTTTGTTATAACGAAGATGCAATAATATAATAAAAGCTAATTTAGGTTAGCGAGGGCATACGGAGGATTCAGAATAGTTAGAATACATAGTACTAGCACAATATTTTTAATATTCAAATAAGGATAGAAACATGTATTTTCTATTTTCATCTTTATATTATGGTTATGAATATTAATTATTTTTTATGTGCTGTGTTGGACTAATGAAACTTATAGCTTATTCTTAGGAGTAGATATAATAATTTACTTACGAGTTACTACTTTGGGGTGTTTCAAAATAATATTAATGTTATTAAATTCTATGATAAAAGAGAAAATGAAACTAGTAATTATGGTGAAAGGAAAGAAACAGAATGGATTCAATACTTAAAAAGCTATATTACGCCTATCTTAACCAGGATCAATTTTTTTATGATAAAAACATGGAATACCGTAGTATCAATGAAAAGGCAATTAAGCTTATGGAATCATTAGAAAAGAAAGTCTCGGAAGAAGATTATAAAACCATAATGAAGCTGATGGAATTACATACTGAATCTGTAGCACTTGAAACAGCGGATGCTTTTGAATGTGGTTTTAAGTATGGGGCATTAGTCATGATAGAGGTTTTAAAAGATGAAAAATGAGATAAGAAAATTTAGGTGGATTCCATGACAAAAAAAGACACGAATAAGAGAGAAACTTTGAAATTAAGAGCTGCCGCCAAGGGGATACCAGCTTCAAGTGGCATCTTTATTATCTCCTCAAGGCATACAGAATGCTGCTGCTTATTAGGCAGGGCATAATGTATTAAAAATAATCACTCTAGGTATATCTAAGCATACGTATGGTGTGCGATTCTTGGGGAGATAAATAGAAAACAAGGGTGACTATGAGTTGCTTTTAGTCATTTTTTATTGCGTATAGAACGTATGTTGGATATAATTCATAAATAGAATCATTTTATCTTTTTGAATTAGTCATACAAATGGGTGTCTAATATGTTAGATATTTACAATAATATATTGGATCTATTAGTTGAATCATTTTCTCAGATCACTTATTTAAAAAACAGGAGGAATTATGCAAACTTTACTAATGAAAGAGGTTTTAGTCAATATTGATAAATATGACTGGTCTTACGCTCTTTTTCTTCCAGAAGATGAAGAGTGGGAGATTCAAACAAAATGTGTTATTTTAGACCCTGATGATGTTGAGGATGATGCTGATGAGGCTCCCAGATATGCCATTAATAATAATCTGATTTACGCTTTATCTATCCAAGATATACAGGGAATTGTCGAAAATGCATATGAGCAGAAATCGAATTGCGATGTAAAAGATTTACTAGAAGCCTTTTTATACTATTTTGATAATGATGCATTTATCGAGTTTACAGATTGATGCCTCCGTATAAAATATGAGTAAATACTTATTGTTGTTAAAGCTATTATATTATTTTGGGGAGAGAACTATTTTGAGTATGTTGAGAAATATGATTCTATTGCCAAGGTACTAACGCATTATGCATTCAGAAACGGACCGGTTGAAGATATGCATGCTGATGGAAAATTAACACAAGAAGATATGAAAACTCTAAATAAATTTATGGTAAACCGTTTAGCAAGAATTTTATCTGCAGTTTATGAAAGAAGATGGTTACAATTGGAGTTGCTATATGGATTTCTCCAAAATTATGGCATCGATTGGGATAAAGCTGAACCAGATGTTGAAGAGTTAGAATTAATGTGGAAGGAAGGTCTTAGCTTATTTAGATGATATTTTTGTACTATATGATAATAGTGATGAAAATTTAAGTCAAGATCAACCGAATTCAATTTTATGGACATTTTATGTTGAGCGTTATTGATAATGATAAAATTATGAAATTTCCATTTTTTGAAGTATTAGGTGATATAGAACAAGAATTATACGATTTAGGCAATGTAATATGTATCAGGAAAGGTAATATTAAGAAACAATTTAAGATGGAATTTAATAAAAAACAAATTAAAATTCTATTGATTATCAACCGCATAATATTTGTATGGCTATACTGAGGAGGAGTTGTGTATAGACGCAATACAGTTGTTATTCTTCAGAATCTAAACGCGAGCGCATTTCAAAGCGTATTTGAATATTTGGAGAAAAATTTTACAATATACAAGTTGCTTTTAGTAATGAGGGATTTGGATTTTTCAGTCGCTTATATGCCATCATTGCGCAAAAAGTAACTGAGGTTATCGGTATAAAGTCAGAAAATAACGCATTTTCAAATGGTGTAACCACTCAATTTTGATGATTGCTAATCTCAAGTAAATTGATTTTTTCTTCGATTATTTCATAGACGAGTCTTACAATTGAAAATGAAATTATGTTATTTTATAAGAAACAAGTGCTATATGTTGGAATACATATTTCGAGGTATATAATGTTTAAAAGAATATTTCAGGACTATGAAGGTCACGTAAAAGAGATAACTGGTCTTCAAGTTTGTAGTCTTAAAGTAATAATTGATCACGAAAATAATGATATAATCCTAATTTGGATTGGTGTAAATAATAATTCAAATTGGTACAGAATTTTTATTGATGGATGTTATTGTGGAATAGATTATTATAAAAACGATTTGTCCAATGAGGATTTAGATGATGATGTAATTTGTGTTGATTGCAATTGCATAAATGATGAAATTATTATAAGGGCAAAAGTGGAATCGGGCAATGTAATATTTGGGGATTCTAGCATTTTATTAACTATTGAATTTTTATCAGGAAAAAAACTTCTTCTATTTTGTTATGATTTTAATGGTGTATGTAAGCTTGAAATTGTACCTTCATAACCCGTGAATAACCAGATACATAAAAATAGATTCTGGTTTTTAAATCTATTTTATGGGTAGTGGGAGCATCCGTGTTACCAGGTGCACAGTAAGAGTAGAATAGGCATGAATAGTGTGTTTTGGCCTACTCATTATACAAAATTATGAAACTGTTTAAAGGGCTAAAAAGCGAATCCCGGTTTAAAACTATTTTCGACCATGGCAGCTAATTTACATTTTTTTGTAGTGCAGAAACAAGGCTGGTTTCTATCCGAAACTAGGAGATGCCTCCTAAAAATATTATCTACTGATTGCTCTCGATTACTTAATTTGGGCACTTTATTCTGGCGGAATCAAACACATAAAAAAATCAGATTATCGCTAGAACAGCAAATATACCTTGCCGTCAAGGCTCCACCAGGTTTAAGCGTCATCTTTTTTAACCGTTCAAGGCATGTGGAGGTAATAACTCTGTTGCAGAAAGCCTGAGCCAGAAGTGCGGAAAGTTATTCTGATTTGACATATTAAAACGGATAAGTAGAAAATACAGATAATAAAGATAGGCATTAGTGTGATTGATACCTTAGGGTAAATATACATTAATGTCTTTTCTTTTTTTACATAAAGGCGAGTTGTTACAGAGAATATTTATGCTATTACTGATATTGATTATGAATTTTATTTCGAAAGGAGAGCAGAGTTTCGATGCTGACAAATGTGTTAAGATATATGAATCATGGTGAATACATATAGCTATATTTTACATATTTGTGAGCAGATAGATTTGAAAGATCTTTAATCCGAATTAATACCTGTGATCAAGTCGATGGCAGGTGTTAAATGAAAAAGGTTAGAAAAATTGAAGTACCGGAAAAACAAGCAGAAAGCAGAAAATTAAAAGTAGCAGCATATTGCAGAGTGAGTACTAAATATGAGAGCCAGAAATCCAGTATAGATCTGCAGATACAATATTATACAAAATATATTAAAAAGCAGACAGATTGGGAATTTGCGGGGATTTTTATGGACTATGGCAGCAGATGCAGAATTAAGGGCAGAGTGAATTTTCAAACAATGATTCAGAAAGCACTGAATGGAGATATTGATTTAATTATTACGAAATCAATCAGCAAGTTTTCTGGAAATACTGTTGATATGTTGCAAACAATCAGAAAACTAAAAGAAAAGGAGATAGCAGTTTGGTTTGAAAAGGAAGATTTAAAAAGTACAGACGATGTTGCTGAAAAAGTGATTACTATATATGCAGCACTTGCACAGGAGGAGGTACGGAATATGAGTGAAAATATTGCATGGGGTTTCCAAAGCAGATTTAAGCAGGGCATAACATTAAATAATTACAAAAATTTTTATGGATATGACGTTATTGATGGAGAATTGGTTATCAATAGAGATCAGGCGGAGGTTGTAATAAATATATTTGAGTGGTATCTGGCAGGTTTATCTCTAAGACAGATAAAGAATAGGTTGGAGGCTCTGGAAATTAAAACAGCTACTGGTAATAATGTGTGGCATGAAAAAGTAATACTTGGAATGCTTGGCAATGAGAAGTATAAAGGCGATGCTATTCTGCAGAAGAGTTATACAACGGATTTTCTGTCAAAAAAGCGGGTTATGAATAATGGGGAAATACAGAAGTTTTATATTGAAGATGACCATGAGGCCATTATAGAGCCATGGATATGGGAATGTGTACAGTTGGAAATTGCAAGAAGGAGGCGGTATCTGGAGGAACATGGGACAAATTCTTATTCCAATAATACTGAGAATAATCCTTTTGCTTCAAAGGTTGTGTGTGGGTGTTGCAATAAGGTGTTTGCCAGGAAGGTTTGGCGGAGCAGCACCGGAATTGACAGGAAAGTGTGGCAGTGCAGTGAGCGATATAAAGTAAAGGGGGTGCTGGGGTGCTGGAACAGGCATGTGGATGAGAGTACTTTAGAGAAGGCATTTATTATGGCTTGGAAGGGGATTGTGGAGAATAAGGAATACTTTTGGCGGAAGTGGGAGGCGCAGAAGAATAGTGGGAATTTGCTTGAAGTGTATCGGGCCAAGGTGTTTCTAGAAGAGATACAGGGCAGTAGGAAGATTAAGAAGATGGAGGCAGATTTTGTGCTGAAGATTCTAGACCATATTAAGGTGTTTGAGGATGGAGTATTGGTAGTTGTGTTTTTGGATGGAACGGAGATTAAATGCAAATAAAATATGAATTTGTATCTACTACTTAGAATGGTAGGTATTGGAAGAAGTTTGTCAAATAGTGTTGAGATAATATGGTTTAAAGTATATAATAGAAGATATTAAACATGTAGCCGTGAGCTGTGTTGGAATTTACCATATAAACTATTGGTTTGTAATAATTATTTTGAAATTGATATTTTATGAAAAATAAGGAGGCTGGATATGGCTATTATATTGCCACAAATAAGTTTAATGAATATAGAAGGCTTTGATAAAATTTTTAAAGAAGATGTTGTAACTATTGATTTTTCTAAGTCTTTAAATATTCTTCTCGGAGGTAATGGTCTTGGAAAAACAACTTTATTACAATGTATTGTTTATGGATTAACAGGTGGAACGAATGTTCCGGAGGTTGAACCATTAAAAGGTTTTAGATGGGATCACAATTTTTTTAAAAAGAGAGTGAATAGTGAACATCAATCGGATGCGAAGGTAATGATAGAATTTAGTATGTCAGGTAAGCAATTTAAGGTGGTACGCGGAATACAAGGAACTAAGGTTATAGAATTTTACATTGATGGTTGTTTACAAACGGATTTGGCTTATGAGGATGCCATAGTGGAATATGGTAAATATGATAATTTTAATAGTTTTATTTTTATTGTAAGCCGTTTACTATATTTACCGGAAAATAGACGTTCATTGATGTGGGATTATGATGCACAGATTCGTGCACTAATGATTTTGAGCAATGATTTAATTGATGAAGAACAGTACAGAGGGTTTAGAAACCAAATTAAAAATATGGACAGTACAAAACGGCATACAATTGTAAGAATTAATAAAATCAAAGCCTCTTTAGCTCAAAAAGCTGATAATGATGAAATAGAAGAAATTTCTGAGACGAAACTGTTAGAAGTTCAGGGTATGTTAGAACGGAAAAAAGTACTAAGTGAAGAATTACAGGTTTTATTAGAGAGCAAGAAAAAGGAGATTATTGAATTAAAGGAATATGAAGCTCGAAGAGAAGAACTTGTTCCAGAAATAAAGCAATTAAGTGAGACACTAAGAAAAACCGAAAGCGATATTATTCAGAAGTCCTTATCAAGGTTTGGAGAAAAACAAGGCATGTTTTTTGACAAGGCTGTTAATTATGGGATATGTCCTTGTTGTGGAAAGGTTAATCATGACTTTCAAGCGATTGCCAAAAACAGAATGGCAAGTAGCAAGTGCTTAGTTTGTGGCGATGATAGTTCAATAGCATCCAATGTAGATGTAGATATTAAGGCTATTCAGGAGCAATTGCAAGAAAAATGTACAGCGCGTGATAATGTTAATAAGCATATATATCAGCTTAATAATAGAATGCAATCTTTAGATGAAGACATTTTTAAAATACGTCAGGAAATCAATAGTATAGATTATAATGAATTTGTTAATGCAGATAGACCAGAAGACATGTTTGAAGTGGACGATGAGGAGAGTGAATTAGAGTTAATTAAGTTGGATTCTGATCGACAGAGTTTGGAAAATGATATTCAATTCAAACAAAAGCAAGCGGATGATATGTATAAAAATTTCCTGAATTATTTTGAAGATAGGAACAAAAAATTGTCTGAGATTTATGAGAAATTGTCTTCAGATTTTATGGGAAAACAAGTAACATTAGAATATGAAAAAAGTACTGATCGATTTGTAGATGTTAGTTATTTGATTCCTAAATTTGATAATGAAGTAAGAAAAAGTGCCGAAGACTGCTCTGAAGCACAAAGATTTTTCTTAGATATTGCATTTAGAATGGCGTTAATAGCATTAAATGGAGAATTAACTGGTGAGCCAGGAACATTTATTTGTGAAACACCAGAATCAGCGTTGGATATTAGTTATGTTAAAAATGTCGTAAATATGTTTTGCCAGTTTATGGGAGTAAATTCCTTGATATTATCGAATAATCTACAACGTTTGGGTTTGGCACAGGAACTAACAAATATTTGGGATAATAATAATACCTCAATTTTTGATTTATTAGAGCATGGAAAGTTATCAGATGTACAAAAAAGTTCATCAGAGTTATTTGCCATTAGAGATGAGATAATGAAAGTAGGTAAGTAATATGGATAGTGTAGTTGCATTAAGAGTAAGAGATGTTGCAGTGTGTTTATACTCTGCAAGGCATCGGCAACAAGTCTTTTCGAGAATACAGTTACAAAAACTTATTTATTTGATGGATGTTTTAAGCATTTGTTTAGAAGTGGTTTCAGTAGAAGGTGGACATCAGACATATTTTCATGGCCCATATGATAAGAACATTCAAAATTCAGCAGATATGCTTGCTTTTTGGGAACTTAGTGATGTGAGGAACATTCGTGCTAGCGATAGGGGAGTTACCTGTGAGTATTCGCTAAATGATAGGGGGACTTTATGGGTTTGTGATTTGATTAAAAATGATGAAAATACAAAGAAACGATATGAGATATGCGATTATCTTATAGAAGCTTTGATAAACAGGGGTGAAATGAAAAACTTGGTTTCGCTAGTTTATGCAGAACCGTTATTTGTTAAAAATAAAAGTTTGGGATATGGTGTTGAGTTAAATTTGAATTATTTGGAAGATAATGATTTTTATTATTTCTTTTTATTGTTGCGTGATGCTTATCAAATAAGTGGAGAGGTCGACTTGACGGCGTTTGTAAGTGATTTTATGGTTGACTACCTCATTAAAAGAAAAGCGGCATTATTTACTAGAGAAATGGAGGATAATTATGCTTAATAATATAGATAATATTCTTTTGAATCAAGCAGTAAAAAATGTTGCTGTTGAAGTAGCGGCTAATACTGGACAAACTACTCTTGAAGTATCAAAGTGGTTGGAGAAGTTTTGCCTCGAATTACATAAGATAAATATAGATATTGGGCATATTGTTATTGCATTTGTTTTAAAATTAAATGCGGATGCATCATTTGAATTAACTACTACTAATATACAAGAGCTTGTTTCTAGAGGGATAGAGGCTTATAGTATTAATGAAAAACATTTGTTATCTATTTCAGATGAATTAAATTCAGCAGATCGAATTGATGTGTGTAGTTGTGGTTCTGAACAGGATTTGCTAATTTTTAGACTAGAGGGAGAACTTTTAGAAGTATATATAAAAGGCATAATGAAGCGTAGAATAAATGTAATGCATCCAAGTTCTCAGGAGGAAATAAGAGTAAGTGCACATTCAAGAAGATGTAAAGATTATGTGCTAGCAATTGAAGATCATGGTAAAAGGGGATTAATATTTAAAATAGATAAATACTGGGCTGATCGACAAAAACGAATTTTGCTGTCAGGAGAAACAGAAAAGTTTTTCCAAATGGAATTATTTGATTGGCTGGATAGAAACATTTTTGATGGATACCCTAAAGTTGAAACAAAAACCAATGCAGGAGATAGAACAGATATTGATTTGTATAGTTATCAAAGCGGACAGCATTACATAATTGAGGTAAAATGGCTTGGTAAAAGTCAAAGTGGTACGAAATATGATTATGACAGAATTATAGAAGGAATTGGGCAAATACGTACTTATTTAGAAAGAGATATAAGTTTAAACGAAGCATGTCTTGTTTGTTATGATGGAAGAACTGAGGATGAGTATAAGAACAATAGTTCTTTTGATATGAAATTGATGCCGGTAAAAGGGAAGCATAGAATAATTTTTTTAGAATCAAAATCGGCAAGTAGAAAGGGAGAAGATTATGCCGCAAATCATGGTTAATTGGGAACATAATTATACAAATGATTGTATTCCTAATTTTTCAAATAATATGGATGTTCCTAGACACAGATGGTATGAATTTAAAGAAGGATTCGGAAATACACTTGTTGAAAGGGCAATCATAGAAACAAGAAAAACTAGAGGTATTAATGATTTGACAGTATTGGATCCATTTTCGGGATCCGGGACAAGTCCATTAACGGCCTTACAGAATAATTGTGATGCAATAGGATTAGAAGTAAATCCTTTTATGAATTTTATAGGAAAAACTAAATCAATTTCATTGACAAAAGACAAAAAGGAATACATAAAAGAGCTTAATGAAATTTTGAGCAATAGGTCAATAGAAATAGAGAGTCCTTTAGAGAAAATATCAACATTTACATCGAATGAGAGTAATAAAAAATGGTTATTTAATAAAAGTGTACTAAGGGGATTTGAAGCACTTAATGGGCATATTAATAAAATTGAAGATGCAGATATATTTAGATTAGCCTTGTTTACCTCTGTTATGCAGTGTTGCAATGCAAAAAAAGATGGAAAATGCTTAAGATATAAAAAGAAATGGGATACTCTGGGCTATTCGTCTCTTGAACTAAGAAGTTTATTTGCAAGAAATGCCAATCAAATAATTAATGATATAATTGAAAATCCGCTATGTAGTGGAAATAGAAAGTTTGTTAACAAAGACTCAAGAAAAGCAATTTCAGAATTGCCAAATCAATCTGTAGATTTGGTAATTTTTTCGCCTCCATATTTAAATTCTTTTGATTATTCAGATATATATAGGCCTGAATTGTTTCTAGGAGGGTATGTAAAAAATAATAGTGAATTGCGTTTAATAAGGAAAGAGACATTACGTTCACATGTTCAATACAAATGGGATAAATGTGATAAATCGCATTCTCTTTGGGCACAAAATATTGCACAACAGATACAAGACCATGAAGATATGTTATGGAATAAAGACATACCTAATATGATCAATTCTTATTTTTATGACATGGAACAAATATTTAAAGAGGCGTACCGTGTTGCTACTTCTGGCGCACAATTATGGCTTGTTATTGCTACATCATCATATGCGGGAATAGAAATTCCTGTTGATTTGATTTTAGCAGATATTGCAGCAGGGCAAGGGTGGAGTCTTAAAAATGTAAATGCCTTGAGAAAATTAAGAACGTCAAGCCAATGCTCAAGTGAAGATATTCGCAAAATTAGGCTAAGAGAATCATTAATAATTTGCGAAAAGTAATAGAAGCAGTGATTAAAAGAAAGTTAATAATTGAATTCTTGCACCATGTTGAGGGGAACGGCAAAGAGAAAACCATTGGATTTATGAATTATACCATATGGCAAAATAAGTTACTTTCGCCATGTAGTATTAATCTTCCGTCCCACCGCACGTTGAGACAGTGATTCTGATACAGCATTGTGTTACAGAAAGCAAAAAGTAGGGCTTAATTACAAAATACTGTATTTTGAAGTTGGAAAAAGGGACTAAAATCAGGGCAAAAATGCCGATTTTAGCCCTTTTTTTAAGCGAAAAATACTTGACGGTATCGTAATAAGCAATGAAATTATAAAAGGAAAAAGATAATTACATAGAAGTGCATTTTTACATTATGATTTTGATAAATATTTCTAAAAAGAAGAAAAAGCCTCGTTTATCGACTGCGTACAATATCAAAATAAAAATATTGGAGTTCAAGTTCAATATGAACAAGTTGATACAAGAACAGTAATTTATCAGTTCTATAAAAATGGTCGGCTTGTAAGAGGATTGAAACTGTTTTTAAGCAATATGTTTGGCATTCAAGAAAATATTGGTGTATCTGATTGTACTGTTTCATTTGGTAGTAACAATACCTGGATTGGTATGTATGAGGCTAAATTTATTGATAGGGAATTGAAATTATCTGCAATGATGTCATTGCCGGATAATAAAAAAATAATGACAATAGAAGAAATCGTAAGAAATATATGGGAAAGATATATTCGACTATACATATGAAGATAAGTAAAGAGTGTGACTAAAGAGGGAGAAAATACTAGAAAGAAATATTGGAGGATGTTGAGGCCTATACTTATGTAACATTAAAGGCATTTGAAATTCATAATCTAATGCAGAAAGTAGGTTAAGGAGCTAAAAGTATTGGGTAATAAAAATTAAAGGGAGTATCCTAAAGATTGTGTAAACCTTCAAACTGATGTAAGATGATTACAACAGTTTGGAGGTTTTATAATGTCAAAGAGAATGCGAGACGAATCACCACAGAAACAGGCTATGAGAGAATTGA
>JAEWCZ010000021.1 GCA_023390335.1 Bacillota bacterium
AAAGTATACATATAATGAACCCAAAGATAAAGTTCCTTTATGTTGATATAGGGAATAAGACAAAAGCATTGCAGGAGGTTATTAAAACTTTTGGAGATGTGCCCGTAATAACAGAAAATCCGGAAGAAGATATGTCACGGTTTAAAACACAGGTAACAGCCGGATTGCAATACACACAGGAGTTCTTAGATGCCGAAAAAGAAAGCCGGGATAACTCAATAATTACTCCAAGTACAACAACAGGTAAAAAGGAAGCTTCCAAGGGACGAGAAGCTAAAAAAGAACACATATTCCAACATCAGAAAGTCATGGTGGCTGTAATAAATGCCTACCCTAGAGCAGGAGCAACAACACTCAGCATAAACATGGCTGCTTATCTCAAGTCTATTGGTGCACCAGTATCCTGGGTGGAATTAAACGGTGAACTTGGACATCTGGAAAAAATAATAAACTCTACACCTGGTTTTACAACCGTTACGGAAAACCGCTTTGAACGTGAGGGTGTAGTGTATTTTTAAGGTGAAATACCTGAAGAAACAAATTTTGTTATAAATGATATGAGCAGGGTTATCCATGATGAAAGCAGTGAAGTAGCATTAGAATTTACAAAGAATTGCAATGTAGCAATACTCTGTGGGACAAGCAAGCCATATGAGCTGCAGGAGATAAAGGAAAAAATAGAGTTGCTTCTAAAGTATGGTTGCAACAAAATAAATCTTTGCCTGGCATTTACACCAGAGAAGGAAAAAGCTCACTTGGCGGACTTGTTCGGTAATAAGTATGTCAGCGTATATTTTACCCAATATACTCCTGATATGTTTGCAGAGAATGTAAATAGTGATGTGTTCCAAAGAATACTTCAACAATATATCACAGAGAAAACAAATGATAATATGGTTAAACTTTTTTAATTTATCAAGGCTCCATGAATAAAACGTCATGGGGCCTTAACAATTACTACAGAAAAAATGGAGGCTGATATAAATATGTACATGAATGAGGCTTTTGACAGTATTTGTTTTAAAGGAAGTATCGTATCCCAAAGTGCAAGGTTCGTATATCTTTGTCTGTGCAAACATGCAGATAACACTAATCAAACCTGTTTTCCATCGCTGAACAGAATCGCTCAGATAGTGGGTAAATCAATCTCGACAATTAAGAGGGCCATGAGAGAACTGTGCAAATACGGAGCAGGTGAACGGACTCCACGATTCAGGAGGGATGGAGGTCAAACCTCAAATTTATATAAAATAGTACCCTGCAATTTTGAAGAGGTGTCAAAAAGCGAAGATGAAAACAAAGTGGAGCAAGACCAAGTTGAAATGTGTGAGACACTTCCTGATAATATTTCTTATTCAGTACCTGAAGCTAATGAACCAGCTCGCGCATGCACGACATCTATGGATATAAAGGAGCAGGACAACAGAGAGAAAAAAGACGATAAAAATCATTCTTTTAAAGAACCAGAGACAAATACTATTGATGCCTTGGGGGATGTACATATTGTTAATGATATTACCGAAAACTCTGCCAACTGCTTTAAACTAAGTAAATACATAAATGGTACAAAAAACAGAGTATCGTATTGGTTTATGTCACTTAATAAAAAATTCCACTGCCATAATCTAAATATATTTAAGAAAAATGAACCGGGGGGAGGTCATGGGCGACCCCCCAGGAACTTATCCATTTAACTGGGTTACTGAAAAAGAAAGTATGTATATTTATGCAGTAATGGTTTGATGCGTTTTTGAGTGATTCTTTGTCGTGGTTCTAGACATTGGTAAACTCATACTGGCAAATAAAAAGGTACAGCATTAGGGTGATTGACAATACTCGCTATGGTTAAATTGTATTCGGGGAGAATTTCAAGTTTTTATAAATATTTGGAGGAATTGTATAATTTCAGTAGAATATAGAATTAGTGGTTAGTATAGATATAATTGAAAGTTGAAGCTCAATACTTTGTAAGTAAGGAGAAAAACATAATGAAAAATGTGGTAGAGTTAAACCTTGGGTTTAGTGATGCTCAAAATTATACACAAAAAGATAACAAGCAAATGCTTAATGAAGTATTTGTTAAAAACAGGTTTTTAGACGATATTATTGAACCAAGCAAATATTTTTTAATTGGAGAAAAAGGTACTGGAAAATCTGCATATGCAGTATTTTTAAATAATAACGAATATAAAAATAATCGTTCGTTGTTAAAATTTATATCTGCTACAGATTATGATAAATTTTATACATTAAAAAAGGATAAGCAACTTAAATTAACCGATTATACAGGTATATGGAAAGTTATTTTACTTCTTATTTTATCAAAAAGTATTACTGACAATGATAAGGTTATTTCACCATTCAATCGAAGCGGTATTGAAAAACTTAATGCAGCTATCGATGATTACTATATGAATGCATTTTCCCCAGAAATAATTACAGCATTAAAAATTATTGATGAAACAAGCTTAGCTGCGAAATTAATTAGTAAATATGCTGAGGTTGGAGTGACAGATAAATCTGCTCTAGAGTTCTCAGAAACAAGATTTCAAATGAATTTATACTACATTGAGAAGCAATTTTCGGATGTAATAAAAAAAATAAAATTAAGTAAGAGCATTATATTATTTATTGATGGAATAGATATAAGACCAAATAATATTCCGTATGAAGATTATATTGAATGTATACAAGGACTAGCGAATGCTTTTTGGTCACTAAATACAGACTTATTTCAGAATGTTAAAGACTCAAAGGGACATCTTAAAATAGTTCTATTATTGCGTCCAGATATTTTTGACGCTCTAAATTTGCAAAATGCAACTAACAAAATATTAGATAATTCAGTATACCTTGATTGGAGAACCACTTATAATGAATATCGTACTTCTTCTTTATACGATTTGTCAAACAAATTGCTATCATATAAAAATAAAATAGATGAAAATATGGCTTGGGAAAGTTATTTCGATTGGAAACTTAGATCAACTAATAAAAAGAGAGAATATGATACGGCGTTTATGGAATTCCTTAGAATCTCGTTATCAAGACCACGAGATATTGTTGTGATATTACAATTGTTACAGGAGCAAATGAAACAGGAAGGAAAGATTTATAGCACTAAATTTGAATATAGTTCATATTTGTGTGATAATTTACAAAATAATTATTCGGAATATTTTATGAGTTCTTTAAAGGATCATTTATCGTTTTATTACTCATCAGAAGATTATTTGCACTTTTTAAAGTTATTCGAATTTTTTGAGGAAGAAGAGTTTTCTTATCAAGAATATTTAACAAAATATGAAAGTTTTGTAGACTATATATTAGAATATGCAAGTGAAATTCCTAAATTCTTAGATAATCCAAGAGTTTTCTTACAGTTCCTTTATGATGCTAATATTATTTGCGTTATTAAACAAACAATTGGATTTGAGCCATATTTTTATTTTAGTTATAGAGAGAAAAACAAGGCTAACATTACTCCTCAGGTTAAGACAGGTAATGACTGTAGATATCGTTTTCATTATGGACTATACAAAAAAACAAAATTTGGCTCAATTCATAAATAAATATTTATCATGCGATATTTACATACAAAAATTATTATATATTTAACTCTATATTAATAAGAGTAATTTTGAGAACTTCCCATTAGGTTAATAATGCGCGTCACAAATAAAGAATAATTATAGCAATAATGTGAAATATCAATTAAATAAGGAAGGATACGGATATGAAGTCTTTTGAATTACTACCCACTCATGAAAACTTGATGTCAACGCTGGCTGAGGACTTGATTGACTGATGTCTATAGGTTTACTCTTTTGTTAGATGGAATCAATGATGCTTGCTCCATTGCTTTGGATGGAAAGTGGGGTAGTGGAAAATCATTTTTTGTTATGCAGTCAAAAATGGTTATTGAAGCATTAAACCCATCATTTATAAATTTTGAATCGGAAGATGTGGCTAAAATTAAAAGTTATATAAACAGAAATACTGATATCCTGAGCATACAACCACAAGTCCCAGTTTATTATGACGCATGGTCTAATGACAATGATTCCGATCCTATATTGTCTGGTTGTCTTCGAGATAATACAAAATGTGAGAACGGATTTTAGTTTTAAAAAAGGCACAGATTGTTTACGAGTAGCTGGAGCTATTGCCGAGTTTTTTACGGGAAAGAAGGTCAATTCGCTTATTGAATTAGCAAAAGCAGAAGATCCATTTGCTTCCCTGAAAAAGCAAAAGGACATTCATATGTTGATTACAGAATTTTTAAAATCACTCTTGGTGGAGCAAGGAAATCGTCTGGTTGTTTTTATTGATGAATTAGATCGCTGTAAGCCAAGCTATGCGGTTCAGCTTCTTGAACGTATAAAGCATTATTTCTCAAACGACTTAATAACTTTTGTTATTTCTGTAAACCTTGATGAACTACAACACACAATCAAAAGATATTATGGTAATGAGTTTGACGCTTGTCGTTATCTTGATAGGTTCTTTGACTTGCGTATCTCGCTCCCGCCTCCTAATCTAACCCGGTATTATCAAAAAATCGGGTTGGACAATGGTAGCTATATTTATGAGGAAATTTGTAAAGCAGTGATAAAGGCAAACCACTTTCAGTTGCGTGAGATAGCTAAATATTATCGTATTGCAAAAGCAGCCGCTTACAAGCCTACACACCGTAACGGGAATAATTTTGACTTTTCAGATGAGAAAGCACTTCAATTTTGTTTATTTTGCATTGTTCCCATAATGATTGGAATTAGAATTTGCAGTATGGAAAGGTACGATGCCTTTATCAGTGGGAAAGACAGTTCACCATTGCTTGAGATAATGGGTTCAGGAGAACTTGCAATACATATTTGTTCATTGCTGTTAGATCAGAATGAAACATACGCTGAATCAGCAAAACAAGGAGCAATTAAAGTCAAACTTACTGACAAGCTAAACGCTGTGTACAAAGTTTTGTTCGTACAGGATTTTTCGCACGATCTTTACCGGAAAAATATTGGACGGATGACCTTTAGCCAAGAAACATATAAGAATTTACTAAAAGCAGTAAGTCTTTTATCAAATTTTGCAGATTTTAATATCTAATTTATAAACCTAAGTATTAGGCACTTTACTGGCTGACTTTTTTTTGGTGTCCACTTTATTGACATAGATCTAGTTTACACTGGGTAATGTAATCGGTTTCAGGTAAGGCTAATAATAGTTAGAGTACATTAAAAGGATAGTATTAATTTATGACGACAATTTTAGAACGATATATTAAAGCTTTTGACGGTATTGACGATATTAAAGCTGAATATAAAAAGTATGTGATTGGGTATATTGATTTATTGGGTATACATGAAATCCTTAAAATTGATACCGGGGATGCCTTAATTAGTTTAAATAAATTATATAATAGACTGATTAGATACACAAATCAACCTGATAATTTTTTCAAATTAAATAATATACAAATTAAAATATTTTCTGATAATATAGTTATTGCGTCTGAAATTGATGGTAATAACTTGAATAAAAGTTTTCAACAAGTTTCACGGTTATCAAAGATACTACAAGAAGAAGCTTTGTTAAGGTATGGTTGGCTATTACGTGGCGGTATATGCATAGGTGACTTATACATTGATGATGTTTTTAATATAGGAAGTGGATTGATAACTGCTTATCAGCTTGAATCATCTTTAGCAAATTATCCTAGAATAATCATTGATAAACAACTTATCAATACTATTAATGTTGATATGTTTAAAATGCCTTATGGTTTAGAAGAAATTTATCAAGACCATGATGGTGAATATTACATTAATTATCTATCTTCACTAAATAAGGACAGTATTTACAATAGTTGTAGTCACTTGAGACAATATTTTGGGGATAAAGTTAATACTGAATTGAATAAAAAAATTAAACAAAAATATAATTGGCAATTAAGATACATTGACAGAGTGATAGAATGGGTTGATTTAAACCTTAAAACTAGTTCCAAATGAAACTAGTTAAAAACGTAAACGTACCTGGAGTGCAGCCGGATATAAAATACTGTCCGGCATGTAAAGAGGAACTTAGGAATATTCCAAGGAGTGAGATGAAATCAAAGGGACATAGAAAAAATGGAACCGTTTCAGAACATACCCATACATATCAATGCAAAGTCTGTGATATCAGATTTGAAATAAATCAAGACAGATGAAGTCCAAGTAAGCATAAACGTTGATTTACTTATAAAGATAAATATTGAGAGGAAATTAAAATGACCTGCCAGGCAAAGCAATTAACTAAATATTTTAGAAGTGCTGTTGCAGCCCAGAATAACATGGGCATAGACTTTAAGGAAGATAAATTTTTTATACTTAATCCGGAAGAGTTGCTTTCGGGAAAAATTAGTATTGATATATGTGAAAGTATTTTTAAAGAGGCAAAGAAAAATATCAATGAGGATGAGAACGGAGTAAATAAAAACGGTATTACCAATGTTGTTATTTGTGCAAAAACAATAAAAACAATTTTTGCTGCAAATGAAATAGTTCAGGACGAAATTGAGGAGTTAACCGGAGTTTTCTATATCCCGGCAATACTTAATGTTGAAGGGATGCTTTCATTTGATGATGGAAATAAAAAACTTCCATGGTTTCCAAGAGAATATTTACAGCCTATGATTGAACCCAAATTGGCAATAGGCCGGGCTGAAGAAGTTGACAATTTTATGAGCAATCACGTAGATCAGGTTGAGAAAATTGAAACATGGTCTGATTATGCTGAGCTTTTCAAGCATTTTTATGAAGCTGTGACAGATTCGGGATTCGCTGAAAACAGAATCAGGAATCTAGATGAAAAAGATCAGTTTTTCGATTTAGAAAATAATACATATATATTTTTAGATAATACTATTAATTCAACCTATCACATTATGAATTTATATAATCACCTTATGGAAGATGAACAGCCTAAAGCTCTATATAACCAATTCATTTCAACTCAAATAGCAGGTAGCAGTCCCCTCATTGTAAATAACATATACACCATGCAGAAACATTGCGGACAAATGGGTGGTGAATACTCTTTGTCTCCGTCTCAAAGGGAAGCCGTAAATCACTTTAACTGTATGGGCGATGGTGAGGTTCTGGCGGTAAATGGCCCCCCTGGAACCGGGAAAACAACTTTGTTGCAAACTATAGTTGCTGATATGTATGTTAAACGAGCACTGAAAAAGCAAAAGGCTCCGCTTATTGTAGCATCCTCCACAAATAACCAAGCGGTAACAAATATTATTGCTTCTTTCGGTAACATAAAGGCTGTGGGAATATCAAACCTCGAAGAAAGATGGATAGAAGGTGTCCACAGCTTTGCAATTTACTTTCCCTCTGGAGCGAAGATAAAGGATGCAAAAAATAAAGGGTATCAATACACCAACCAAAAGGGCGAATTCTTTGTAAATGACGTTGAAGATAAAGAAAATATTGAAAAATCCAAAGCAAAGCTAATAGATAGTTGTAATAAATATTTTGGAAGTCAGTACAATGACATAACTGACTGTCAGAATAAATTGCATAAGGAGCTGTTGTTCATTGAAAAAAGCAGACTGTCCTTGCTGTCTCTGGCTCAGAAAGCATCCAAGTATGATTTTAATGGAGAAACAATAGATGAATTTCTCAGTAGCTTAACAGAGCAGATTGAGGATAAGCAAGCTGTTATAGCTAATATTCATCAAAGGGTTAAAGAGTGGGAAAACTGCTATAAAAAGATTCCGCTCTTATATAAGTTACCGCGATTTTCAAAAAGTTTTTCTCGGAAGATTCAAACAGAATTCAGGTTGTTTATGAACGAGGATGAACTGGAATTATTAAATGAAAATATGAGCTTAGACGATATCAAGGAAGAATATGGTAAACTGTATGCTGATTGTGGTAAGACGATTTTAGATCTTAAAAAGAAAAAAGAAGAAGTTTTAAGGATAAAGAAACGCTATGATACTGAAATAGAACAGCTGAAATAACACCATTTAGAGGTGCATGATGAAAAGTACAATATTAATCCGGAATATATAAACAGCTTGCTTGACAAAAAGCACAGATATGTGGAGTTTTGGCTGGCAGTGCACTACTTTGAATGTAGGTGGGTTAGCGGAGAAGATGAATTAACAGAAAGGCAGAAAGGTAAAAATTTTGCTAATGTATTGGAGAAATTTTATAATAGACTTGGTATGATTACTCCATGCCTTGTCATGACCTTTTTCACGCTGCCCAGGCAATTTCTGGCATATGGAGATCAAAAAAACTTTTTCCTATACAATTATATTGATTTACTTATTGTAGACGAAGCAGGGCAAGTATCTCCTGAAATTGCTGCCGGGGCATTTTCACTTGCCAAAAAATCTGTGGTTGTGGGTGATGTCTATCAAATAGAGCCGGTATGGAGTGTAAACCGGGCACTTGATAAAGCATTAGCAATCTCAGGTGGAGTAATACAGACTACGGATGAATATGAATTACTGGAAAGGACAGGCTTAAATAGTTCTTGCTCCAGTGTGATGAAGGTTGCAGCAAAGTCCTGCAAATATGAAAAATTCAACGAAAAAGGACTATTTCTAAGTGAGCACCGACGTTGTTATAACGAGATAATTGAATATTGTAATCAGCTTGTATACAAAGGGAATCTTCAGCCGCTAAGAGGAAATGGTATAGAGGACAAAAAACTTGCAATCAGGCAATGGCCTCAAATGGGCTTTAAGCAAATTGACACAGATTATTCCGAAAGAAAAGGCAGTAGCAGACTAAATCGGGTTGAAGCAGAGCAAATTGTCGAGTGGTTGAAAAACAGTTTTGAATTTATAGTAAATGCATATCCAAAAGAAGAAATGAAAAACTTGGTCGGGATTATTACGCCATTTAAGGCTCAAGTCAAATGCATAGAAGCTGAACTTAAAAGAAAAATTCCAAGTCTATGGAATAAAATCAGTGTTGGAACAGTACATACTTTTCAAGGTGCAGAAAGAAAAATTATTATATTATCAACAGTGTATGGCAGTCAGGACGGATGCTTTTTTATTGATGCAAACAAGAGCCTTATGAATGTTGCTGTTTCTCGTGCTAAGGATTACTTTTTTGTTTTCGGAGATTTGAACTGTTTGAAAGATACAAAAAGCAGTGCAAGTGGATTGCTGAAAAGTTGCGTTAGGGTAAATTCTTTATAGAAATACATGTTTTAGTAGATTTTATGTGAGAGATTTAATTCTAACCAAATAGAAAAGATATGATGGTGCAAAATGAATTACAAAGCGATACTTTTATTAATTTTAGGTTTACTTATAACAGTATTTCCTCAATATATTCGACATTACAGAGCTGACGAATTGGGAGAGAAAGCTACCCGGGATTTCATTATTATACAGAGAATTACGGGGATTTTATTTGTTGTAATTTCCATTATTTTAGTAATATTAGGTATAAAATAAATCTCTTTTAATGCCCGTGAATAACACAACTAGTGTAGGTGGAATTGCCTAGTTTTATGCATGAGTTTTGCGTTGGTGACAAGCTAATCACGTATAATGTAAATATACTTGAAGTCAAGAAACTCAGAGTAGAGCAGCTGATTTGGGATGGTCACCATGGCGATCCCCCAGGAACTTATCCATTAACTAGGGTTACTGAAAAAGAAAGTATGTATCTGTGCATATAAAAAATAGATATCATTACCTTGAAAAACATATATAACGCAAAATTATTGTAAAAATATACAAATATTTAAAATATTAACAGCATAACATTACATCATAAAAGATATAATGCAAATAAATGATACAATGGAAAACATTGTTTATGTTATTATCTTGAAGGGAGTATTTTTATGACAAAAAAGATAAGATATTTTTCGGCATTAAACAGATGGAGGATGTTTTATGAAGGTTAAAATATTAGTATCGGTAATTATATGTGTTCTCATTCTATTTTCTGTCTTTTACTTCTTCTCAAAAAGCAATTTATATAAAACTTGATTTAAGAAATACAAATACTATTAATATCAATGGATTTGGAAGTATAGATCTGAACATCAAAGATAAGGAGAAAATAAGTAAAGTTATTAAATATTTTGACCTAATAAAATATTACAGAAATGAAAAACATCAGATTCATAATGAAACACCCGACACTAGTATAACTTTAATTGGCAAGGATGAAAAGGTTATAGATAAAATCAAGTTTTATGGAGACTTGGCAGAATATAAGCGTGAGCAATACAGATTAAACATGCATAATGTACATACATAATGTACATAAATTCTATGAAAGTACAGAAAATCTATGTACTAGCAAACAATGGTACAACAAAGCTTGTCAAGGGGATCCCGATATGCTCCCTATCAAGTAGACAGCGGAAACAGAAAAAATAAAATTCTTTATGACGTCAATCATTCATTATGGTTGACGTCATTTTTATGCTACTTGATTCAGAAGATACTGCCTATATTCCATTGGGGTCATAGATAACGTATAATAGTTTTCGCATATTCGAATATAAAAGGACAGATTTACAGTCATTTGGTAGAATTAAGTTACCATACAAAATATACCAAAAAGGAGACTGTAAATATGTCCAAAAAAATTATACACCTGGAATCATCAGAGAAGAACAAAAACCTGGTTAGGAATAGTGTTGAGGAAACATTAACAACCTGCTCGATAAAGTGGCTGAAGACTTAAACTGTAATTAGTGTATCGACTACATCTACCCCTAGAATCTCTTCATTGTTATAAATACTTCATTACATATCATCATATTTTTGTTGTGTTGACAAACAATATCGTAAATAGGAGCCTGTAACCAACGTTTTTTCTAAAAGAGGATAACCCCTTTTTTGTAGTCTATATAATGCGGAAGTAAATATGATTTTCTATCAGGACAGCCATCTCCACTTACAATTTTGAATAGTAAATCAGAATCCACAGTTGACTCTTGCTCTACATCAACTCCCTCTTAGCGCTGGAAAGTAGCAAAGGAGAACGGCTTTCCTTTGCCTCTGACATTCATTTTCAAAAATGCTCCTAATTGTGACATCCAAAACAACATTTGAAACACTTCTTTTGGCTAGTCGTCATTTCATAAATAAATTTTACATAAATTACAATAATATACAAAAATTTTATTCAATATATGGTATAATTTATATTAATTGTAATAAATATGTAAAATAGAGAAAATATTAACAATTTACACAATCATAATAATAGTTTAGCGATGTCCATATTTAGAAAAATATGCTTACGGGGGTCATTTTAATGAAAAAACTTATATTTTCAAAAAATGATATTACGTTATTGAAGCGCGTGTTGGTATATGTTAAACCGAATAAATTTAAGTTTTTAGTTTCATTTGTGACTATGCTTTTATCAGCTCTATGTGGAATAATTCAACCTCTTATATGGGGGAAATTTCTCACTATATTGTTTCAAAAGAGATTTCAACTAGTTAAAGAATATCTTATTTATATAGTTCTATTATTTGTGGCTGAAGCTCTTATATCATTTTATCGAAACTATCTTTTATCATCTCTGGGGCAAAGTATAATATATGAAATTAAAAACCAAATGTATAAAAAAATACTAGATCTTCCTATAAAGGCTTTTGATGAAATTGGTATGGGTGAGTTTCTTTCACGTCTCAATGGTGATGCAGGTAACTTGGCTAATATATTAACGAATCAGGTTATGGAAACTGTATTGGATGTTATAAAAGTAATATTTATCACTGTCGCAATGTTTAGAATAAATTATATTCTTGCAATCATTGTGTTAACAACATTTCCCTTATTCTATTTAGTATTTATGCTAATTGGAAAGAAAATAAGACATGAAAATGACCAGGTTTCAAAAATAAATGATCAATATTTTAGAAAGACGGGAGAATCGGTACATGGCATAAGAGAAATAAAGAGTATGGGAATAAAACAGATTGCTTTTGATTCATTTATGCAACTAGGTAAAAGTATTAAGGAAAAAACCATATCCATGCAACAGATGTACAACCTGTCACAGGTTCTGTCACGCTCAATCTGGTTCATTTCTAATTGTCTGGTTATTGCTGTAAGCGTTAGTTTTATGATGCAAGGAATGTTATCAATGGATTATTTTATAACATTTAAATCATATTCAGATCAGACATCTTTTTCGTTGATTAATATTTCAAGATTAAACTCAAATATTCAGCAGTTAATGACCTCTCTTGAGAGAATTTTCGGTTTGATGGATAATCTGTCTTACCCTGCTGAAACGTTCGGAACCAAGGCAATAGATAGCTCAGCGGGAAGCATTGAATTTAATAATGTTGATTTTGAATACCACGATAACATTCCAATATTAAAGAAAGTATCTTTTAGAATAGAAGAAAACAGGAAAGTTGCTTTTGTAGGTTCAAGTGGCAGCGGAAAAACAACAATTTTCAATTTGCTTTTAAGATTTTATGAACCTCTATCAGGCAGAATAATTATAGGAGATATTAATATAAGTGAATATTCGGAGGCCTCACTGAGATCTCATATATCTGTAGTAAGACAGGAACCCATTCTTTTCAAAGGTACTATTAAAGAGAATTTACTGCTAGCAAATCCCCACGCTTCGGATGAAGAGATATGTCAGGCATGTAAAAAAGCAGATATTCATAATTTTATCATGAGCCAAAACAAGCAATATGAGGAGATGATTGAAGAAAATAGCGTTAATTTCTCCGGCGGTCAGAAACAAAGGCTTGCAATTGCTAGAGCACTATTAAAAGGATCAAAAATAATCCTTTTTGATGAAGCTACTGCTGCTCTAGACAATGAGTCGCAATTTCATATTAAAAATGTGATTGATGAACTCTCAAAAGACCATACGGTCATAATTATTGCGCATAGACTTATGACAATAATAGAAGCTGATGAAATATACGTCTTTGAAGATGGTGAAATATTGGGAAAGGGAAAACATGAAGATTTAATTGTGAGTAACGTAAAGTACCAGAACCTATATAAAAAGGAGCTTGATTTACTGAATTCCAAGAGTCAGGAGGCCAGCTAAGCATGAAATCGGAGGGTGATTGTGGAGTACATAAAAAAACAGTTGTTGCACTGATAGATAGCGGTATAAATACTGAATTATCAGGCCTTCAGCAAAATATTAAGAAATCCTTCAGCTTACATATAGATAATATGGGCTATATCGTAGCGGAAGAAAATGCTTCATATGTTGGCGAACATGGTACTGCTGTAGCTATGATTATTAAGCATTTCTGCCCGGATGTTCAATTTATCAGTATAAATATCTTTCAAAATTCTCTTTTTTCAGATGGGAGAATTATGTTATGTGCTATAGAACGGGCTATTGAAATGAAACCTGATATTATACACATGAGTCTTGGAACAACTAAATATAGGTACAAATTTCAATTAAATAAATTGGTAAAGAGGGCTATAAAAAATAATATTATTATTGTCTCTGCCACAAATAATGATGGAATAAAATCATATCCCGCAGATTTAAAGGAGGTGGTTGGTGTTAAAGGTTCACATAGTCTAGATACTGAACAATGTTTGTATAAAGACAATTTTTTTTATGCACCTTTTGGAGTAAAGGGAATTAAGGATATAGATCGTCTATCCTTAAACGGAGCTTGTGGGACTAGTATGTCTGCCGGCTATATAACGGGACATCTTGTGGCAATAAAAGAAAGTAGAAGTATTATTAACTATAAAGAACTTCTTGAGATATTGAAGGAAAATAGAACATAAAATAGGAGGTAGAAAAATGACAGATAGTGAAGTGAAAATGGGTACAAGGGTAAGAGAGTGGAAGGGGGGAGAAGCGAAGTCTATAACGTTCTGCGTAACAGAGGATTGTAATCTGGCGTGCAAATATTGCTATATGACAGGTAAAAACCACAAAAATAAAATGACCTTTGAAACCGCAAAAGCAGCAGTTGATTATATACTTAGCAACAAAGATATTTTCAAAGAAACTTCAGTTGTATGGGAATTTATTGGAGGAGAGCCGTTTCTTGAGATAGAACTGATTGACAAGATATGTGACTATATCAAATACCAAATGTATATACTGGATCATCCCTGGTTTAATTCTTACAGATTTGGATTTTCCTCAAATGGAGTTCTATATGATTTACCTGAAGTACAAAAATATATCGAAAAAAACAAGACCCATGTGTCCATTGGCTTAAGTGTTGACGGGAATAAGATAAAACATGACCTTCAGAGAGTAAAGCCCGACGGCAGCGGTTCTTATGATGATGTTGTCAGAAACGTACCCCTTTGGCTGGAGCAGTTCAAAGGGTCGGCTTCCACAAAAGCCACCTTTGCACACGATGACCTTCCGTTTCTTAAGGATAGTATCATCAGTTTATGGGACATTGGCATTGATATAGTATCGGCAAACGTTGTATTCGAAGATGTTTGGCATGACGGTGACGATGATATATTTGAGAGTCAGCTAAAGAAGCTTGCAGATTATGTAATAGACAATAAGCTGTGGGACAATTATTCAGTACGCTTTTTTGATCCTTCAATAGGATTTCCACAAACTGAAGAGGAAAAAAGCAGGAACTATTGCGGTTCTGGAAAGATGTTGGCAATTGATACAAAAGGAAATCTGTTTCCATGTGTGAGATTTTATGATATGAGTCTTAACAATAGAAAATCTAAGAATTTTGGCAATATATATGAAGGATTGAATCAGGATATGTTAAGACCCTTTGCAGTACTTGATACAAAAAGCCAGAGTCCTCTGGAATGTCTCAAGTGTGAGGTTGCAAGCGGATGCGCATGGTGTACTGGGTACAATTACGACGTGGCCGATACTGACACTATATTTCAGAGAGCCACATATATCTGTAAAATGCATAAGGCCAATGTAAGGGCCTCTGAATACTTTTGGAACAGGTTTTCAGAAGTAACGGGGCAGGAATCCGAAAGGGATATGAGAAAAAAAGAACGGCTGAGCTTTGAAATGGCTACTGGTATTAAATTTCTTCAATTCATTACAGATGATAAAATTACACCACATTGTACATATCGAAATAAAAACAATACCAATAACGTTATGAGCACTGAAACCATACAAAGGGGCCTTGAATTTGCAGAGAAAAATGGTTATCAACCAATATTTCTGACTAATTCAAACAGTGAGTTGGCTCCATTTATTGAAAATAATATAACTATTTTTGGCAGTAACGAAAACTGCAAATCTAGTTTTGGAGTTACAGTATATGACAACAGTGCAGATGATAATTTTGAACTTTCTTCAGGAAATTGCATTCTCCTGATTAACAGGGAAAATGTATGTAACATCAATAAGTTTGTAAGAAAAATTGTTGAAAAAAGTGACAGAGTCAATATAATCCTTGAAGATATCAGTGTTTGGAATGATGGAGATATAAACCATTATGAACAACAGCTCGATGAATTGATAAATCTTTTAGCAGATAAATATCAAAATGATAACCCCGTTGAGATAAATGTGCTGACAGATATTCTTAACTCGTCATCTATGGGAAATTGTGATGCTGGTGAGAATACATTTTCACTTGCCCCTAATGGAAAAATATATATTTGTCCCGCCTTTTACTTTGATAATCCCGATAATTGCATCGGGGATTTGGAAGAGGGTATCAGTATAAGAAACTACAATCTGCTAAAGCTTGAAGGTTCCTTTTTATGCTCAAAGTGTGATACATACCACTGCAGAAGGTGTAAATATGACAACAAGAGGTTAACTGGAGAATATAGCACTCCTTCTAAAATCCAGTGTGTAATAAGTCATATAGAGCGTGAAAAGTCGATAGAATTGCAGTCAAGACTGGAGGATAAAGTGGATTTCGCCAATAAGCCGAATTTACTGGATTACAGGGATCCATTCGAGAAGATAAAAATTAACGGAGGTGTTGTAAATGTCTAAGGAAATTTTAGGTTCAGTAACTGAAGAGGAAAAACAGACAATTGAACGGCTATATGAAAGGAAAAATGCTCTGGGAGAGCTAATGCAGACTATGAGCAGTCCAATGTTCTCTGACGAGCAGAGAAATAAGGTTTACGACTGGATTGTAGCTGATTTGGGAAAGACAAATTCAGAATATAATAAATGGTGGAGTGATATGGGATTGAAATATAATTGGAAGATACCCTGCGGTGAGAAACTATTTGTTGATTTTAACACAAATGGGGTATTCGTAAACAAGTTAGATTAACTAGTCTAAGTTTTTGCGCTTTCAACCTCGAAGTAAAGTGATTAAATATATAAAGGGGTGATTTAATGAAGCATTTGTTAACCAGGAAAATAAAATATATCAAGAATGATGTTCAGGCTTATTGTGACTGCGTAAGCTGTTTGGGAACTTGTCAAGGATGCTATAATTCATGTGCGACAGGATGTGGCGGATGTGCAACTGTTTGTGCTGGATGTGATGGGGCATGTGGTTATTGTGGTGGCTGTCATAACCAAAGTTATTAACTAAGTTATATTCGTATTAAGAATAGAATGATTTAAAAAGTATTACATAAATTTTTTGTTTGAAGGCGCAAATAAAAAAACTGAGGGAAGCTTATAGTGAACAGCAAAGCTTCTTTCAGTTTTATTAATGATAATAAGTAATTTATTCATACCATCAATTTTAACTTTTTTAAGATTTCGTGTCTACACCATAGGGGTCATTTTTGTAATTGCATGCCGATATCCTATTACCGATTGAAAAGTAATTTAATAAGAGATGAAGAAATACTGCATAAATCCAAACAAATATTATCGACAAGAGAGAAAAAAAGGTATAATGGTATAAAATGTAAGCGATGGTGATTAGAAGCTAGAGAATTTTACAAAGAAAATCACTAATGAGATCGTTTTAATTGTTCCGGGAATTTCAGAAGAAAAGGCTGAACAAATAGATTACGGATTGTATATGGCTTTTGCAGATGGTTTGAATTATTTGAAGTATTAGTGACGCTGTAAATAATTTTGTGTGAAACATAGGAAATACTCTTTTATTGTTAAGAATCTAAGCATTAACAATAAAAGAGTATTTTTATGAGTGTTTTATCAAAAGAGATAGATCAGGAAATAATTGAGGAGAACGATACAAGTCTGATTTTTTTATATATGGAATAGGGGTATGAAGTATGTAATTATGGCTTGTAGGGTGAAGAAAAAATCAGGCATCAATAATTGGAATGATGGGGGTGTTTTTCCATTTAGTATTATTCAAGTTGAAACTCAAGTAATAATATCTGAAATACCATTATCTGCAGCAGTATATGATAATCTTGAACTTCCATCGTTTTCCTTGTAATTTATTTTTTGACTTAGCAAACGCTACAATTTAATAATATTTGATTCTTTTTCAAAGGCAACAATGATCATTATTGCAGATATTTTTCCTGTTTTCTGCATTGCTTTTGCATGCAAGTGTATCGGTTCTTGGAAATAGTTCGGCTAATTGAAAGATAACGTATAATAGTTTTCACAAATTCGAATAAAAAAGGACAGATTTACAGTCATTTGGTAGAATTAAGTTACCATACAAAATATACCAAAAAAAGGAGACTGTAAATATGTCCGAAAAAATTATACAACTAAATGAAGGAATCATCAAGGAAGAACTGAAAAACCTGGTTAGGAATAGTGTTGAGGAAACATTAAATAACCTACTCGATAAAGAGGCTGAGGACTTAACCAATGCTGCAAAATATGAGCGTACACAGGAACGACAAGGCTATCGCTCAGGTCATTACACCCGTAGTTTGCAAACCACATCGGGTGAAGTAACTCTCAGAGTTCCTAAGCTAAAGGGCGTGCCTTGTGAGACAGCAATAATCTAAAGATATCGCCGCCGAGAAAATTCAGTTGAAGAAGCCTTAATTGAAATGTTCTAGCCGGTGTTTCAGTTCGTCGGGTTGAAGATATTACTGAGGCTCTTTGGGGAACTAAAGTATCTCCCAGTACAATAAGTGAACTTAATAAGAAAGCCTATGTACATATTGAAAACTGGCGAAACCGTCCTTTGCAGGGTGGTAAATACCCATATGTATATGTAGATGGCATATATCTAATACGTAACTGGGGCGGTGAATATGAAAATATGTCTATTCTTGTAGCGATTGCTGTAAATCATGAGGGCTACCGTGAGGTTATTGGTGCCAGAGAAGGTATGAAAGAGGACAAGGCCAGTTGGAAGGAATTCTTTCAATGGCTTTAAGGCCGTGGATTGGATGGTGTAAAACTTATTGTAAGTGATAAATGTTTAGGCATGTTAGAGGCAGTTAACGAAGTGTTTCCAGAATCTAAATATCAGCGTTGTACTGTTCATTTTTTACCGCAATATATTTTCAGCAACACCACGATCAAAGATGAAACTTGTGGCAAAAATGCTTAAAGCGATTCATGCGCAGGAAAGCAAGGCATCAGCCCGTGATAAGGCCAAATTGGTAGCGGAAGAACTAAAGTCAATGAAACTAAGAGAGGCAGCTAAAAAAATTGGAAGATGGAATTGAAGAAACTCTTACTTATATGGAATTTCTTTATGAGCATTGGACAAGAATCCGCACAAACAATACAATCGAACGCCTGAACAGGGAAATTCGCCGTCGGACTAGAGTAGTTGGCACTTTCCCCGACGGAAATTCAGCCTAATGCTGGTATGTGCCCGACTACGGCACGTTGCAGGTACACAATGGGGTAGCAAGAAGTATCTGAACATGAAGCATTTAGAAAACATGGATTCTGATGAGTCCGATTTCATAGCAGGTTAACTTATTTCTACCATATCGCTAAATCTGAATTTGCGAAAAATACTTGACGGTACCAATTGAAATAATACCATTCAAAAAGCTATTTCCACACTTTATTTTAAAAGTTTTCTAAAATACAATAGCAAAAATATGAGATTTATTATAAAATATTGGTGATAAAGTGAATTTTGTTAAAATTTATCGAATTTTGCTATAATAATTAATATATAAAATATAGTTTAATATTGGGGGTGATTTTATGATTAAACGCCTTAAATTGGTGGTACTGTTACTTTTGTCAGCACTAGGTGTTTTTGCAGCAACGACATCAGCAGGAGCCTGTTGGATTTGGGCCTTTTATCAAAAGGAATGCCCAAAATCTTTGTTGAAGTAACATAAAAATAGAAAGACATGATTAAATATGTCTTTCTATTTTTATGGCCTGAATAAATTTATTTTCAAAGTCATCATACATTGTTGAGTTTAAGACGGTTTTATATTTGCTTAGTATTTTCTCTGCTATAGCCAATCCGTGTCCACGATCTTCGCCTTTTATTGAAAATCCATCTTCTTTTATCCTCCCCATCGGAGGCATATTATCGCAACTGTTGCTAATTTTAATATCAATGCATGTATCAAAACTAAAGATATTCACACCTACAGTTTTTTTATCGCTGAGTTGTGCGGCCTCAATAGCATTATCTAAGAAAATACCAATTATTTCACATAAATCAGATACCTTTATATTTGGTATAGAGTCTATTACACCTAAGGTTTTTAAATCGATTTCTATACCTGAAGATTCAGCCATATCCATTTTTGAGGAGATTATTGCAAATAATGCAACGTTTTTTATATTATAAATCGTTGTATTTATAGTGTTAATGGTAGCGGAAATTTCAGATATGTATTTAATCGCTTCATCATATTTCTTGTTTTGTATCATATAATTTAAGACAGACAAATGGTTATTTTGGTCATGTTTAACTCTTCTTAACTCCTGCAAAGTATTACTAAGAGATTCATTATAAAATATTTGTTGTCTCTGTTCTTCTTTTAGTTCTTCGCTTTTTTGGTACTTATTAATAAGGATTATTACGATAATAAAAAATAGCAAAGAAGATAATAGTGCCATTACCGACGAAAAAACTGATATGTGCCGAGAAAAATATATGCTGTTGTTAAAAACCATAACAAGGATTGTTATACCCAGTAAAACAGAAATTGACTTAAAATTTTTCACTTTTTTTAATCGTGAGAATACAGGGTATATAAATATTATAATAGCAGCTATAGTGTGAATAACTAGATTAACTAAAAAATATAATGTTACATTTTCACTTACAGATTTTGTTGTAATACCTAACCCGAGGGAATTAAATAGTACGGGGGCTACAAAATTGCCGACACCTGTGGCAATCATAATTATAAATAACGATAAAACGGTTTTACTCCAGTCTACTTTTAGCACGAACCGAATTGATTCAATACTTAACAACATCATAATAATTGGCTTTATAAATTGTAATTCGTTAGGCATTTCAATGAATTGTGTCCATGCAGTTGACATCGCACCATTAATAAAGCCAAACAAAGCTAAAAAAACTAACAAGCGATTTCTAGAACATTTAAATTCAAAATTAACCTTTAAAAATAAATATACAAGGATTGCTGATATGGTTGAAAAGAGCGTATTCACCAATAAATACCATATACTCATATAGATTTAATCCCTTCATTGGAATGAAAATTACTAAAAAATTTAGGTCCGATATCACAGGTCGTACTATCCTGTAAAGTAATTATTTTACGTTTAAGATCTATACAATAGATTTTGTCAGAATTTACAAAAACCGATCTATGACAACGTTTAATCTTTTGCTTCCAATTCTATTGGCAAGATCTTCAAGCCCTTCATAAGTAACAAAATCACCTGTTCTTGCATGTAAAATAGTTCTTCTTTTTAACCGTTCTATGAAATTTATATCATTAATCGGAATAAAATAGATTTCTGAGTTATACTTGATTTCTACATAATCTTGATTAAGAGATTCCTTTTCATTAGCGAGTTTGACTATTGTTTCTTCTAATAATTTCATATCAGGTTTCTGAATGAACTGATAAGCTCGCACCTCAAAGGCTCGTTGAATAAAATCCAAACAACCAGTTACAAAAATAATTTCAATTGTAGAGTGGCTTTTCCTAATTTGTTCCGCTATGTACATACCATTGACGTTATCCTTCAGGTTAATATCAATAATACACATTAGTTGTATTACTTTTAATTTCTTCTAAAAACTTGGTATGGCTTGTTGTTGCAATAACTAATTCACCATTTAGATTATTTTTTTTAAACCATTCGGGAATTATGTTTTCATACTGTTCAATCATTTGAGGATCGTCATCAAGGACTGACAATTTTAACACTAATACTACCTCCTTAATACGGTGATAGTTACAATACTATATGTTAAATTGTGTGAACGCAAACATAGACTACCATATTTATAGTAGCCCTAATAAAAATAAGTTCATATTTTATCAAATATCGTCAAAATCAGAATATTTTCAAATTTTAGACATAAAATCAAGCTATTTGGTAAATAAATGTAGACACAACAATAAACATCAATATATACTCTAGATGATGAAAAGTAAATAACCCCTTGAAAGGAGGTAAAATGTTTATTACTAAGTTATTTATTCATTATAACTTTGAGCTTAGGAAGAAGCTTAAAGTTGCATAGCCTGATCGCTTTTATATTATACCACCTTAACAATTATTCATGTAATATCTTGTTATATTTGCAGCTGATTATTACCAATTAATGATTTTTTTCAATCTTGGACAATAAATTGATGGTTTTGAACAATGAGTAACTTTTTAGAATAAATAACTACAATTCCGCATCATATACTTATCATTTCAAAAGAAGGGAGAATTTTATAGATAACATTATAAAAGTTATTTAGGAGATAGGATACATGATTACGAAACAAAATACAGAATCTCATGATATAAAAAGTATCCAATATAAAAAATTAATTATTGAAATGCTTACTAACATAGATAATGTTAGTATCTTAAAAAGAATATATTTATTTATTAGTATAATAAAAGGCTAGTTATATATTTATTAACTAGCCTTTATCTTTTTCATCTAACATTAAAGTAACAATTTTTTCAATGACTTTCCAGTCATCTACATCCAATTTACTTAAAATGTGTACGAACTTTTTCATAAATGCGTTATCATTATTAGGGTTAACCAATGAACCAGCCCATTTTGCTAATTCATCTTCTCTATCTAATTGGAGGAACATTTTGTCTTTACCAGTTCTAAGCCAATTTTCGTTGACGTTATATATACGGCAAATATCAGATATTGTTCTATCGGTCAATTCTCTTAATCCATTTTCCAATGAAGCGATATGCGATCTTGATAAATTTATACTTTTACCGAAACTTTCTTGGCTTAGACCTAATTCTTGCCTAATTATTTTCAATCGTTCATTCACAAAAGCACCTCCCTTATTTTAGCATAATATATAATTTGTTTCTTTGCAACATTTTAGGCAACAAAACTATTGACTTGTGTCCCTTTGAATCATATAATTGTCTCATAGAGACATAAAGGTAATAATAGCCATTACTTAAATTAAGGGGAGTGGTATACATATTGTCAAATTTGTCAGCAGAGGAAAAGAAAATCATTGAAACCTTTTTAAAGGTGCTACCGTTATTAGAAGAAAGAGAAAAAGACCGTTTACTCTGGATCTGCGAGGGAATTTTACTAAAATCAAAGCCGCGGGAAGAAGAAAATTCATAGAAGGGAGCTAGTATTAATGCAATTATACACGTTTTCTCACGTTCTGCAGGTTTTCATTCTTGGTTTTATAGGTGGTTTTTTCATAGGAGGCTTGCTGGTATCCAGCATCAAGTTTAAAAAGGTTACTGATAGAAGAATTGTTATAAGACCCATACAACAAAAAATACCCAGTGTTTCGACCACTGAGTATCCGATAGTTTCTTACAAAAACTATTAAGTTTAGGTGTACTCTCTGAAAAGTAACCTTTGATATTTTTAATTATAGGGCGTTTTCCTCTAAATTGCAATAGCAGTTTATGAAAATAAAAAAGGCGACCGCCAATCGATTTTCACACTCATTGTGCTGCCGCCCACCCTTGAACCTTGACAACATAAATATGTCATCAATTATATTGTATCGGTGTCTCAGGTGTCCGTCAACAGCAAAGGAAATAAATAGTTAAATGTGAGATGGAGTAGCACTTGGACGTATGACAGCAGTGTAAGGAGTGACTTATTGTAGCCAATTGTACAGCAGTGGTAATAATTTGTGCTCCATGTATAAAAGAACTGCATTCAGCGGTTCACATGGATAATGGCAATATGCCAGGCACAAATAGCTGCTGATAATACCGGAGCGGAGCCAAGAGGTTAAACCCTGCGAGGAAGTTATAATTGAAGTTTGAATTGGCGAAAAAGATTAATTAGTTTTTGTGTTTTCACAATAGACCATGCACTGGAATGCAGTTTCCATGCCAGTGCGTGGATGTGCGGTGAAAATGAATTAACTATTTTTTTATTTTTGAATAGAATGTATTGGGGGTTGATAGTATGACAATTAAAAATAACATAATTGAACTTACTTCAGAAGAAAGCAACATATTTACGCGCCAGTTTAAAATAGGAGTAATTAAGCAGCTGTATAAAGAGAAGCTGCTGACTGGTGAACAATATGATCAGGTGATTAAAGCAATTAATAGCTATTAATTTATACATACGGCCTGCTTTCATTTAAAAGTAGGCTCTTATTTTATTTAATCAGAGGTAAATGTATGAAAGTAAAAGTTGGTGCTTATTGCAGAGTTTCAACTGAAAAGGATGATCAGGTAAATTCGCTGGAGAGCCAAAAAAATTATTTTGAAAAATACATAAGGAACAATCCTGACTGGGAATTTGTCGACATTTATGCTGATGAGGGAATTAGTGGGACACAGGCTGAGAATAGAATGGAATTTCAAAGGATGATCTCTGATGCTAAATGCAAAAGGCTAGATTTGATATTGACTAAAGAGATTTCAAGATTCGCAAGAAACACAAAGATCAGTATTGATTATACCCGTATGCTTAAAGAGCTTGGAGTAGGTGTCATCTTTATTAATGATAATATTAATACTCTTGACGGAGATGGTGAATTGAGGCTTACAATTATGTCGGCCATTGCCCAGGATGAAAGTAGAAAAACATCCGAACGGGTAAAGTGGGGACAAAAAAGAAGGATGGAGCAGGGTGTTGTTTTCGGACGTGAGCTATTTGGATACAACTTGTATAAAGGCGCTTTAACGGTTAATGAAGAAGAAGCTGAAATAGTAAGATTGATTTTTCACAAGTATACCATCGAAGGAAAAGGTACTCATGTAATTGCAAGAGAGCTATATGAGGACAATATACAATCAAAAAGATATAAAAACAGGTGGTCAAATACCGTAATTTTGAGACTTTTGAGAAATGAAAAATATGTTGGGGATCTGGCCCAAAAGAAGACCATAACTCCAAATTACTTAGATCATAAAAAGAAATATAACAGGGGAGAAGAAGAACTCGTATATATAAAAAACCATCATACACCTATCATATCAAGGGAATTATGGGATGCAACACAAGAACAGATCAGTCAACGATCAGCATCAAAGGAGCAAAAAAGCAAATACAGCAATAAATATTGGTGCTCGGGAAAGCTGATTTGTGGCGAATGTGGAAGTAAATTTGTGGGGAAAAGTAAGAAATTAAAAAATGGGGAAGTTTACAAGGCATGGAGATGTAGTCAGGCTAGAAACTATGGCAGTCTCAAGATTGACGTCAATGGAAATCAGGTTGGTTGCAACAATAAGAGTATTAATCACATAGTGCTGGGTAAAATCGTAAAAAGTGTTTTGTACTCAATAAATTCAAACAAGGAAAAAATAATATCCGAGCTGGTATCGGAAATCAAGAAATTGAACAAGTTGACTGATATAAAGAGTACGGATTCATTTACAAGAAAAATAGAAGACCTGAACCGTAAAAAGCAGGAAGTAATTAATCTAATGATTGAGGGAAGCATATCTAAGGATGATATGGTTTTAATGAATAAAAAGTATGACTTTGAGATAAAAAAAGTTAAAACGGATATCAAAAATATTGAAGATATCAATCTTATAAATAGCAGTAATGCAGATAAGCTGCAGATATATATAGACAGGATAAATTCTCTGGTTAATCAGATAGAAGGAAAAGATTCAGAGGAAGTATTTAAGCTGACAGTAAAAAAGGTAATCCTATATAAAAATAGTATATTGGAACTATATTTAACGTGTATGCCGGAGCCTATTAAGCTAAAGTATAAAAGCAAAGGCAAAAATGGCAACTATAGTATTGAATACAACTTTATTGACAATTGATTCATGAGGTACCCTACAGATACAGATACACCTATATCTGTAAGAGTACCTTTTGCTTGTTCATACGGCATTGTATATCTCTGATTTAGGTAACGAAGAGATGCCGCAAGTTCTCCATCAGGCCCGCCGGATTTCAAGTTTTTATAAATATCCCATTTATCACAGTGCTTCAAGTAAGCAGAAATTTTAACAATATATTACTTTAATTTATGATATAATTTAAGTTACAACATATTAAAAATATGTTAAAAACAAGAATTAAATTATCATTTGCAACATTTGGGTGAAAATTCAGCAAAGAAGGGAGGATAAGAATAATTACCATTTACCAGAATGTCAGCGAATGAGTAAAAAACAACATAAAAGGAGACTAGAGTGAAATGGCGAAAGTAACAAAAATGAGAAAGGTTGGGGCATTAGTTGTTGGATCAGCATTGCTTCTTACAACTATGATTCCTGCAAGCATCTCTTCCGTAGCTGCCAGCGAAGCAATCAACGTAAGTATAGACACAACTGCTGAGAGAGCTGCAATTAGCCCATATATTTATGGCGGAAACTGGGAATTCAATAATGCAAAATTAACATCAAAAAGATTTGGCGGTAACAGAACAACTGGTTACAACTGGGAAAACAGTTTCTCAAATGCAGGTAGTGACTGGCAGCAATCCAGTGACACTTATATGTTGACCAGCAACAAAATTCCCGAAGAAAAATGGAGTGAACCGGGCGTAGTAATATCTGATTTTCAGGACAAAAACCTCGCAGCCGGCGAACCGTATTCATTGGTAACCTTGCAGGCAGCAGGATATGTTGCTGCAGATGCAAAAGGAACTGTAGCAGAAGATGAAGTAGCACCTTCAGCCAGATGGAAAGAGGTAAAATTTAAAAAGGATGCACCTTTATCACTTACTCCTGATACAACTGACAACTATGTGTATATGGATGAATTGGTTAACTTCCTTGTAAATAAATATGGAAGTGCATCTACAGCAACTGGAATAAAAGGCTATGCTATCGACAATGAGCCAGCTTTATGGCCAAGCACGCACCCAAGACTCCACCCTGAAAAGCCAACCTGTGCAGAGTTGATTGATAAGAATATCAATCTTGCAAAAGCAGTAAAAGGTGTTGATCCAAGTGCAGAAACCTTTGGTCTTGTAGCATATGGTTTTGCTGAATACAATGAATTTCAATCAGCTACTGATTGGCCGGATTTGAAGGGCGATTACACATGGTTCCTTGATTATTATCTGGATAGCATGAAAAAAGCTTCTACTGAAGCAGGAACCCGTTTAGTAGATGCTCTCGACTTGCACTGGTATCCTGAAGCAAAGGGTGGCGGGCAAAGAATATGTTTTGGAGAAGACCCAACAAATATTCTATGTAACAAAGCACGTCTACAGGCAGCAAGAACATTATGGGATCCTACATATAAAGAAGACAGCTGGATAGCACAGTATTGCAGCTTTGGACTTCCTTTAATACCAAAAGTACAAGAGTCCATAAACAAATACAATCCGGGAACAAAGCTTGCCTTCACAGAATATTCATATGGTGCAGACAACCATATAACCGGTGGTATAGCGGAAGCTGATGTATTAGGTGTATTCGGTAAATATGGTGTTTACCTTGCAACAGTTTGGGGTGGCGGAAGTTACACAGCAGCTGGTGTAAACATGTATACAAATTATGACGGTAATGGTTCAAAATATGGAGATACAAAAGTAAAAGCAGAAACTTCCGACATAGAAAACACATCTGTATATGCTTCAGTTGATTCAAAAGACGATTCAAAATTACATGTTATCCTAATTAACAAAAATTATGATAGTCCTATGACAGTTAACTTTGGTATTAACGGTGACAAGCAGTATACATCAGGAAGAGTATGGTCATTTGATAGAAGTAGTGCAAACATAACAGAAAAAGCTCCAATAGATGCTATAAGCGGTAACAAATTAACTTACACAATACCTGCATTAACCGTATGCCACATAGTACTTGACTCAAGTAACCCTGCTATACTTTACGGTGATGCAAATAAAGATGGAACTGTAGATGCTATAGATTATGCAATTTTTAAGAAAATTTTATTAAATCCTGATTCTAATTATGACAAAGCATGTGATTTAAACCTTGATAACGCTGTTGATGCAGTAGATTTCGGAATATTAAGACAATACCTTCTTGCAAAAATATCTAGCTTACCTTACAAAAATATAACAGAGAACAAACCACCGGTGGCGGCCTTTACAGTATCACCAAAAGAAGCATTTACCGGAGATAATATAAATTTTGATGCAACAACTTCAACAGATCCTGACGGAAACGTTCACGTTTATGCATGGGACTTCGGTGATGGTACAGAGGGTTCCGGTGCAAATATTATTCATAAATATAAAGCTCCGGGAACATATACAGCAAAATTAACAGCTATTGATGAAAAAGGTCTATCAAATTCAGTAACAGACACAGTTACCATAACTTCCGCTACAGGTGACAATGCCGATGTAAACTTTGAAGATGGAGAGTTAAATGGTTTCACAACTAACGACAGTACATTAACAAAATTATCAGTTACCTCAGACAAGGCTTTCCAGGGAAACAAGTCCCTCAAATGGGAAGCTGTAGGATCTAAAGACGGTAAGGTAGATGCTGAAATTAACAGCAGTGTACCTGTTTTAAAACCAGGACAATCAATGACATTCAGAGTTTGGATTCCAGAAGGTGCTCCAATAAAGTCCATTCAGCCATACGTTATGCCACATAACCCTGATTGGTCAGCATGTGAATGGAATTCTTCCTGGAAGGGCTATGACATGGTAAAGAAAGGTGATTGGAACGAATTCACAGTAACACTTCCTCTCACTACAGATGTTAGTTTAGATCAGTGCCAGTTTGGTATACAGGTTGAAACCTCTGCAGAAGGCAACTTTACAATGTATGTAGATTCAATTGATTGGTAATATAAGTATAGAAAAAGCTCTGAAGCGGCAAAATCGCTACAGAGCTTTTTTTATCTTAATACCCGGATTCACCAAAACATTTTACCACCCATATTATAAATATGGGGTGAGTTTATGACCAAAAAGGAAATACTTGATGAAATTATTGAACTCCTTATTAAAAGAGCCTTGGAAGAAAAAACAATAAATTCAAGAGGTGAAAAAGAAAATGGAGTATATACCTCCTCTGGTTATGGCAAATAATTTTCAACAGTATAATGACATCAGGAATTCCATAGGGGAAGTCGGTTTGGAAGTGGGCGGTTACATACGTATATCTACTAAAAAGGATAGTCAAATAACTTCAATCGAAAACCAAAAAAAATATATAGCGGAATGGGCAAGTGTTAACGGTTATAAAATTGTTGATTTTTACATAGACATGAAGACCGGAGCGTACAGTTACCTAAGACAGGAAATGGTAAGAATGAAAAGCGATATTTCCTCAGGAAGAATAAAAGGCATTGTAACTAAGGAAATATCCAGAACCTCCCGTGATATACTTGACATAATTGAACTTAAAAGGAGCCTTGCAAATCAAGGTGCTTTTTTTATTTCAATAAAAGAAGGTTATGACAGTAGAACCGACGATGATGAGTTTCTTTTAGTAATACACGCCGGACTAGCACAAAAGGAAAGGAAAGTAACAGGGTCAAGAGTCAAGATAACGCAGATGATAAAGGCGAGAGAGGGAAAAACCAATGTACCTGTACCGGCTTTTGGATATATGCTGTCTTCTGACAGTCAGCATCTTATTGTAAATCCTGCAACAGCAGAAATATATCACCTTATAGCAGATAAATTTCTGGAAGGCTGGGGCAGGCTTAAAATATGCAAATATCTCAATTCACACGGAATACGGACAAACAGAGGCAATACAAATTGGAGTACCAACTCCATATATACGATTTTGACAAACCCAGTTTATCTCGGAATAACTATGTACAACATAACTTTGACGGTGAGGGATGATACAGGGAAGGCAAAACGAATGGTAAGGCCTCAAGAACAGTGGATAGTAAGAGAAAATACTCACCAACCGCTGATTACTAAAGAAAAATTTGATAGAATTCAGCAAGTTATCCAAGATAAAAAACGAAAAGAATTAAAAGAATGGGGCTGTGAGAAAAAATATCTTTTATCAGGACTAATTTACTGTGGGTCCTGCGGCAGCAAAATATATGGGGGAAGATTTCCCAAAAAACAAGCAAAGCTGGAAAGTAAGTCCCACAGAACATCGGAGGACTACTATTATTATTACTTTGACAGAAAGACATCAGGAGTATGCGGGAACAGTAAGGCTAATTATCACATGGATATTGTTGAACAAAAGGTAGTTGAAAAGGTAAAAGAAATTCTTCTATCCTATGATGAACTGGAACAAACAATTAGCAAAAAACTTCAACTTTTGGATACAAGATACATTAAAGAAAAGAAGGAAAACGAAAGACTTAAAGACAAGCTTCAAGCCGTTTCAAATGCAATGAGAAGAGAACAATCAGCATACGAAGAAGGTGTAATAACTCTTGACGAATACAAAATAAGGTTGGATGAGCTTCGCCGTCAGAAGCTTACGCTGGAGAGCAAATTTGAAAAAATAAACTCCACACCGGTTGAATCAAGATCCTTGGAGCTAATAAACGCGGTAAAAGAAATCATACATAATTTGAATAATCTTGATTCGGATTTTCAGTATGAAATAATCCGTAAATTAATCAACAAAATATATATAAATGATAATTATTCCCTTGAGTTTGATTATACTTTCAATTGTGTAAATGAATTATAAAAACTTGAAATCCGGCCCGCCGAGTTGTGTTATTATAACTTTCGCAAGAGCTGCGTTTGGTCGAGTTATTTTTACCGGATATTCTAATTTCTTTTCATAAATCCACATGTATTATTACACCCCCCGTCCTATTTCCCATGGCCATGGATTTTCAATCCATCTCCATGTCGATAAATCGTTATCCATGTGCGTAGCGGTAAGAGGACCAAACCTCTTTGTAAATTCAGACTCCAGCTGATTTTTCATATCGCGGTACTGTTTAAAATATGCCAATGCAGTCTTATCTTTTGGATGTGTATTTAGAAATAAACCTACTTCTATACATGCAAATTCGTAAGCCTGAACCTTCCAAAGCAGTGCTTCACGCTCATTCATAGGCTTCATGCCACTGGTCATACCCATATCACCCATGTGATCCATATGATCCATATGATCCATATGATCCATATGTCCCATGTTTCCACAATCATCCATACCGCCCATATTACCCATGCCACCGGGCGTACCCATGCCACCGGGCGTACCCATGCCACCGGGCGTACCCATGCCACCGGGCGTACCCATGCCACCGGGTGTACCCATGCCACCGGGTGTACCCATGCCACCGGGGCCGCCCATACCGCCGGGTGTACCCATGCCACCGGGGCCGCCCATACCGCCGGGTGTACCCATGCCACCGGGTGTACCCATACCACCGGGTGTACCCATGCCATCGGGTGTACCCATACCACCGGGTGTACCC
>JAEWCZ010000067.1 GCA_023390335.1 Bacillota bacterium
GTACCGAAAATGAATTAATCTGCCACAAAGGCGCAAAGAATGAGTATGGACAGTTCATGTACTTTGAACATCTTACCTTTGCTCCCATCGATTTGGATGCTGTCGATACTTCCTATATGAGCCAGAAGGAAATTGCAAGCTTGAACCGTTACCATCAAGAGGTGTACGAGAAGATTTCTCCTTATCTGAACGAAGAGGAAAAAGCCTGGCTGAAGGAAGTGACCAGAGCTGTCTGAGGTACAACCACTTTATAAGTTTTATCCTTGTGTCTTTTATAAATTTAAAGCCTGGATTATTCAGTATAGAAAGAAATGAATAATTCAGGCTTATATCATTTATCTTTATTTTTCAAAAATGATAATCCAGCATTGATATACAAAATTAGTCCAATAATAAGGAAGAGTAAAACAAAATAATTATCCGTTAGAGAGATACTTTTGGGATGAAGGCTATACCCTCCTGATCCATTAATAGCAAGAATATATGAACACCATTCATAATAATTTAATGCTTTATCGATTTCATAAATAATACCACTCATTATAAGAAAGACACTTCCTAAAAATAATTTTTTAAAATTCATATATCGACTCCTTAACTTTTTTTTCTAAATATGGAAATAATATAAAATTAATTATACTACTATTTACAATAAAAGTATATACAATTTAGTAGCCCTAAATAATGCTAATAAATTTAAAGAACCCATACGCAGCATAATACACCCTAATTACAACTATTGACATAGTCATAATTAGGGTGTATTACGTACATGCATTGTTAAATAATGTAATTATCAAACTTAAGGAGGGTCTAAATGAAGAAAAATAACTTAAAGGGGTTACTTTTTCTCACTGCTGCGGTTTTTACTATGATTTTACCTAGTGAAAGTGTACTTGCAGCCACTACTGTTACACAACCGGCAACTATTAATGTACAAGATATCAAAGAGGATGATTCTCTTCTGTCTCGAAAAGAGTCCGTTATAAAATTTATGAATGAACATCCTGAATATAAAAACGATGTCTTAGAGATTTTAAAAAACAAGGATGCTTTAAATTCTGATGGAAGTATAAAGGAAGATTTTGGTATATCAGAAAATACATCAATAAAATCATTGTCCGCAACTACACCATCCGTTAGCCCATTGTTTACTGGTTATAATTACACTTTGCAAGGTTATGGACCGGCAGCAATTAATTATCCTAAAGAATATGTAGGAGCATTTACTAACTATTCCAATAAACCACAAGTTTTTTCTGTTAATCAAAAATTTAGTGCTACTACTACAATGTCAACAAGTGCTACCATTGGTTCAAAAGCTGGACTTGAAGAAGTTTACGAAGTTAATGCTAACGTTACATTAGATTATGTTTTAACTCTAGATGCTTCAAGAGAATATGCAAGTACTTTGACAATACCTGGAAGGACAACAGGTACTTTATACGCCTCACCTCTTAAAACTTGCTATGCATATTTCGAACAATATTATGTTTTAGGCGTTGCTGTTGGAGATCATAATACTATTGGTATTTTTAAGCCAGTTGCTGCTCATTGGTATTATACAGAAACCAAGAACTAATAACTAATTTTATTGCATTATGTTTAATGTGAATGATGCTCACTTATGTTTACTAATATAAGTATTTTCTATTTATAAAATATAGTGCTGATAAAATAAGAATGCTCATTGTATTGTAAAGTATACTTCAATGCAGCTATAGAGCGAAATTCTCTTATTTTCCCTCTATGACTGCATTGAGGTGTCTCCAAATTGTTTTTTAGGTACTTATAAAAGATTTATTTTTCACATTCCTTGACATTACTATAGGACAATACTATATAACACCCTGTAGGGTATTCAATTATTCAATATCTGCCTCATATAAATCCATAGAAATGTGACTGGTGAATTTATAAGGAACGCCATCTAGTTGAATGCTTTTTTAATAAAACTAAACAATTTCGTAGAGTTGCAACTCGGTATGATTAACCGGCAACATCTTTTCTTGCCTTTGTTTATTGTGCTTCCATACTCATACTTACAGATAGTATGGGAAATGTGAGTTTTCAGACACGCTGGTATTTATCCACATTTTTCAATCAATTCCTTCAGATTATCCTCAATATACCTGTAGGTACGCTCAAGAAATTCTTCGATTGAACCACTTTCCTTATAATAGCTTTGTATGCACTCCTGAGGTGTCCTCCCCTGTATCAAAGCTGTATAGAACTGTTCATATGCCTTCTGGAGGATAAGGAACGATTTCCTGCAGCGCCTTTGTATTCAAAGTTGGATCAACAATCATCTCTTCCAAAAACCATAAAGGTTCCGGGTGCTCCGGTTCCCTGACCTTCGCATAGCCATGCATGGACTTCCATTTTTCAAACAGCACAAAATGATTGATTTCATGCATTGCAGCTTTATAAATATATTCTTCCTTCGTCAGATAATGAATCCAGTATTCCTTTGTGAACACCTTTCTGGGAAAGAAACTATACAGTCCCAGATAGCAGGTTATGTCACCGTATTCCTTTTTCCATGACAGGTTAAATTCCTGGAACAGAATCGGCAATGCAGGCGCAATCACCCTATTAAGCTTATCCTGTATCTCAGCAGTCTTTTCTAACATAACCTCCTTTTCCTTTTTGTACTTTAGCTCAAACACATCTCTGACTATATCTCGTACCTCTTCCTTCATCAAATCAGAACTAATTCTGCCGGCCAACTCAGGAAATGCACGAAATATTCTATCCTGAAATGGCAGACTATTATTTTGTTTAAGAAAATCCGGATTAAGACTATTTGCCACAAAATTAATATTGAATTCTAAATCCGAGACCTTTACGTAAATTTCCGGTATCCGTTCTGTCACATTTCTCACCTTCTTAAAATGATAATCTTCTTTCATGTCCTATGTTATCACTCTTCCTACGCATTTACAATAATTACAAGTCCAGCAGCCAGCTCTCCATTTTCAGATTATCAGCCCACCTGTAATTTAACCAGTCTGCCTGTTATCAATTTCAGACATCTCGTTACCGCTCACCTTACTATCACATCAAACCCATGAAGTAAGTTTATGGAACCGGACAATGACCAAGGGGTTTATTGCCAATCCCCAGATGATTTTGGCTTACCTTTCGTTATTTTCTATTGAGGAGTTCCCTAATGACACTGAAAGGGCGGCAGCTGTTCCTAGGTAAAATTATACCACTGTCTGAGCTCACAGCTCCACGCTGAAACAACCTTCCAGCGAGTTTGGTATAATTTCACCTGCCAGGAACAGCTGTCGGCATTTTAGTGGAATTCGGAACCCCGAACGAGAAAATCACGAAAGGTAAGCCAAAATCATCGTCCGTTCCCACAATCCCCCTTTTTCCTCCTTACTATAATCCATACCTTATTATTAATTTTACATTGACAAATCATTTCCTATCTGCTATACTCAGATAAAATTCATAGTAAAACGCTAGGAATGAGAAAGTAAGTAAAGGATGCCTTAACAGAGAGCTTTTGTCAGGTGGAAAAAAGCAGGGCTAAT
>JAEWCZ010000002.1 GCA_023390335.1 Bacillota bacterium
GGTTGATATAGTGGTTTTTCAGAAGCTCCGCTGTTTCTTCTGTGTACAAGTCTTCACAATACTCCAAAACAATCTTGTATCCGTCACGTTGTTTAGTAACAATTACAGATAAATCAAACCTTGCAGCTCTGTGCCATTCACACTTGTCAAGCTCCTCCATTTCCATTGTGTCAAAGCTTCCAGTACCGTTATCATAATTTTGTAAAACAAACATTATGTCAAACAAGGGATTTCTGGAGGATTCCTTGTTTGCACTCACTTCCTCAATCAGCTTTTCAAATGGGTAGTCTTGGTTTTCATATGCATTTAGGCATATTTCTTTTATCTCCCTCAGGAAATCAGAATACATTTTTGTTTTTTCCGGCTTTCCTCGGAATGCCAGTGTATTTACTAACATGCCGGGGATATTTTGAGTGTCTTTGTGGGTTCTTCCCAACATAGGGCTACCTATGACTATATCCTGCTGCCCAGTATATTTTGACAGTAGGATCATAAGTGCACTCATAAATATCATGTAATCTGTTGTCTCTGTTTTACGTTGTATTTCCTCAATATCAGCAGCCAGTTTCCCTTGTATACTGGTTGCTACAGCACTGCATCTGAAGCTTTGTACCGATGGTCTCCTATAATCCAGTGGCATATTCAGCACAGGAACTTCATCTGAAAACATTGCTTTCCAGTATTCTCCCTGAGCTGTAATATCCAATGTCTTCTTATCTTCGCATTTGGGAATCATGATATCATCACAAGGTAAATTATTTTCTGCAAATTTATCTTTTCTGCAATAATTGATCATAGGAATCTTGTCTTCATAACGTTTGTTTTCTTCCATTATTTCTTCCAAACTCCTTTTGTACAATTAATCTATATTACGAATCTCTGCTTTGGTTGTCATCTATACTCCCAATTTCTCTTTCCAGATATCATACTTCAATTAGCCTACAATGCACTCTTCACATTCAAATAAAGGTGTTCCATTAAACTCTCTGGGTCTTCTAAATCTCCACTGTAGCTACCGAATATGTCTTTCAACCGGGAAGTTAGATTGACAGTTTTGCAAACTAGCCCCTCTATAGTTTCACCCTCGGTAATATATTTCTGGAGCTTGGCTATATCAAAGCATTCTCCATTCTTTATATTTACCATTGACATTGCTATATCCTTATCATACTGACCTGTAGTTAATATCAGTGCAACACAGTCATTTACAAGTCTATTAGTCAATTTATCACTGCTTTTCAAATTGTTTTTTGAAGATATGTAGGATGAAAGTTGCTGAAACAGTCTGATTTTTGCATTAATTTGAAAACTTTCTATTGATTCAGAACTTTGTTCTGGAGTCTCACCCGGCTTCTGTCCACAAATAATAACTGTTTCCGTATAATTTTTTCTGTTACTCATGAAAGAGTCCAACTCTTTTTCCCACTCATTTCCTCCTAGTCGGATATAACTCTTTTTATGCTCCCTTATCTTCTCCCAGTTTACAACTTCATTAAGTACAAAAATATTTGATTTGTCAGGAATTTGTACAGGTTCACAACGATATGCCATTACTTGAATAAATCTTTCATAGTCAGCACGGTTGTGCATATATATAAGCTCTATTTGTTCAGACCTTGTATCCAAATGCATCATAAAATCTTTATCCGAGGTTATAAACAAATTATCGCTATTGCTATATATTTTCCCCCTGCTCACAACGTCCCGATACAATTCGGTTGAGGACATGCCCTTTTCTACTGGCAACAGTAATTTAGGATATCTTCTCTCCAATTCTTTATATAAGAAGGCTTGTACATTATCCGAGCTCTGACTATTTTTGTTTGATTTGCCTTGAAACATTGATGCGTATGATTTAATAGTTTTCATGGTATCAGGATATTTCTCGCTAGCATTTTTACATACCGGACTCTTCCCTATAAAACTATCCAGTATACTGAAGAAATCGCCCAACTCATCATATTTGGGGAGTATTCCTCCGATAGTTTTATTTTGAAAAAAGTTTATTACTTCGTCCCTGTTGTATTTAAAGAAATCCAGATACATTTCAAGAATATTATTATTATAATGTTCTATAATTAAATCCATTGCTTCATAAATAAATGAATAGCAGAAATTAAACAAATACATTATAAAAACATTTAAAAATTTGAACTCCTCTGTACTGTTTTTTTCAATGCTATAAAAATTAAGGAATATTTTTTTATTCTCTTTTACAATATCATTAACTTCAGGACATCTGGTATAGTCACTATTATTAAAATCCATTCCCCTGAATTCATTGAATTTTAAATCGTCAAAATAGTTGTGCCCCATGCTTGTACCTGGAAGAAATGCCAGAGGCCATAATTCAATCAAAAATGTTCCTTTAAAATTTCGTGTTATATTACTTTTCTTGATCCGATGTATCATGGTAAGAGTATCATTTAGGTCTTCTCCCAGCTCAGTCGGGAATCCGTATATAAATGAAAACACCGCTGTTATATTACTTTCTATCAACCCTTTTAAAACCTGATCCACCTTTTCAAGCTTTAAGTTCTTGTTTACAGCCCTTTGAACTGTTTTTGACCCTGTCTCAACTCCGAAAAATATTCCTACGCACCCGGACTCAGACATTTTAAGTAGCATTTCACGGTCTACCGTGTCAATTCTTGCGCTGCACTTCCAAGTTATATTCATTTTCCTTTTAATTATCTCATCACAAAACTCAAGAATATAATTCTTATTAAATGTAAATAAATCATGTTGAAAATTGAAATCCTTAATCTGAAGCTTTTCCATATAAAACTCTACTTCAGAAATAATTTTCGGAATACTTTTGACCCTGAAATGGTTTCCCCAGAATTTTTGCGTTGAGCAAAAAGCACATCTGAAAGGACATCCTCTTCCGCCTTCAATATCAACAGACCCAAGTTCCCTAATTTTATCAGCTTCAACCCCTACCTTAGTAAAATCAATTACTTCCAGGTTTTCAATATCTGCAATATCAGTTCTGTTCCAATTGGCTATAATTTTGCCTTCACCATCTCTATAGGCCAAACCGACAATTCCCTCAACATTATTATTGAAGATGCCCTTAAGTATAGGGACAATTGTTTCCTCACCTTCACCCAAACCAATATAATCAATAGAATCAAATCCGCTTAGTGTTTCTTCAGCAACCATAGTTGCATGAGGGCCCGCTAGTAGTGTTATAATATTGGGATACTTTGTTCTGATTGCCTTGCACAAAAACAGAGCTATGTGATAGTTATTACACATTGTGTAAACACTTATTATATCGGGTTTCTTTTCAATAATGTAATCAACCATATAATCAATATTCTTTTGGAAACCATCATCCTTAAGAATACCTTCATAGTACACATCATTAAAATCACATATCTCTACATCGTAATCTGTTTTGTTCTTTAATATAAAGTATAAAGACAATAATCCCAATGGAGTCTGTATACGTTTCAAGCTTGAAAAATCATATAGATTTATAAACATTACCTTTTTCATATAACGCTCCTCTACTAATACAATACTTACGGACCCTTTTTATTTAATCTGTTAATTAGGACTTCGCCATGTCAACCTTGCGGAAGAAGGTCAATACAAACATTACAAATGCAAAGGCAAGCATTAATCCTATCTGAACAGCACAGTCTGCAATACTTTTGCCTTCAAATATTTTTGTTGCAGCCAGCATATACCATCTGGTTGGTAATAATTGTCCTATCCTTTGTAATGATTCAGGCATGAAATCAAACGGCCACAAACAGCCTCCCAGCATCAGCATAGGCATAGTTAGTAAAGCTACCGTTGCATTTACATGTGATGACTTTTTTGCATACCTTGAAATTATTATCCCTATTGAAACACACGTAATCGCAAACAATATGGATAATAGCACTAACTGCGGGAATACTCCTCCGAAATCAATTTTATACCCTTTCCATAATATATACAGTACGACTACTATTTGTATAAAAGCTACAAGTGTAAAGCTGATTATATTCTGGAGAAAATAACTTCTAAGAGAAACTGGGGTTGTCATAATTCTTGTAAAGGTTTTATACTCCTTATCCTTCATTATCAATGTTGTTGCTGACATCATAAGCAACATCAGACCCATTGCAAAGAATCCTATAGACAAGGTTTTTCTCTGACTGTTTTCTGCTTCTCCGTCGAATTTCTTGTTTTCCAGTTTCAATGTACCATGGATATATTTATCCATAGATTGATAGAATAGATTTTCGTCTTGATTTGCAGATTTGCTTATTGTTTTAGCCGAACTGAAGAAACTGCTTATTGATAGCTTTATAGGTTCATTTGCATTAGTTCCTTCAAGCATATAAAAATCTACATTATCATCTTTTCCACTTAAAATATTTTTTGTAAAATCTTTATTTATTACGATCCCACAATCAATCTTGGAATTTATCACTGCATTTTTGATCTCATCTTCTTTGAAGTCTATCAGCTTAATATTTTCACTTTTATCCTTCAAGAAATCAGAAAACAATTGGGTCAATTTTGTATTGTCATTATCCACCAAAGTCACTTTGTATACTGCATTTCCTGTTGAGCCAACAACAACTACAACAGTTAAAAGAACCGGTATAACCAACATAAAAAGAAAGTTCAGTTTCTTTTTGAAAATACGTCTAATATTACTTAATAATACTGTCAATTTGTTCTCCTCCTTGCCAATATAATAGAAACAGCCGAAATAACAACGGTAGCTATAAGTAACGCAAGCACATTGGTTACTACCAGATGCTGATCCCCATTGTAAATGGTATTAAAAAATGCTGTATGTGCCCATTGGTTAGGTGAAAGGTATTTAATAGGTCCAAAATCAATTTTTACGTATCCTCCTGCAATGAATGTAAATATCGGAACAAGAAGACTCGATAAAGCCCCTGCACGGTTTACATCATTGAACATTATGCATAGCATAGCACCTATTGCCGTAGCAAATACTGCCACAAGTAACGTGAAAGCTAATATTATGAATATATTGCTTCCCCAATTTGCCTTTAGAACGAACTTTGTAAATAAGACCATGACAAACCCCTGCACAAAGTTTGAAAGACATGCCCCTATCATCTTTCCTGCATATTGTTGAACAGGACTAACTGGAGTGCTTCGTATCCTTTTTCCCATTACACCTATGTAGTCTTCTCCAACTAGCTCACATCCAAATGCGGCACCTGACAACAGCGACAGCACAAGTATCGTAACTGCGTAATAATCAATAGCTTTTGGCCTGTTGCCGTTGATTGAAATAGGTATTTCCTTAATACTGGAAGAAGAATCGTACTCTGCAGGTTTACCTGTTACCATAGCAACCGCTATATTCGTGTTAACAATATTGACATACGAATCCATAATGTTCTGTACGACTGTCAGTTTGTAGTCTGAATATTTGCTGGAGTATATTGTAACATTTGATTTCTCGCCACTCTCTATTTGCTTTGTATAATCCTTATCAATAAATATAAGGGAAGAGATTTTATCATCAGAAATCATCTTTTCAGCTTTATCAACAGAATCAATCGGAACGAGACTTATTAATTCTTTAATGGATTTATCCTCTTTTAAGATTTTTACAAGGGTCTCTCCCTGTTTTCCATTATCAAGATTCAGGTACCCTACTTTTATAATATCCATGCTGGATAGCTCAAAAGAGCCTTTTAATGCCACACCCAATATTACTATGGCGACAATCGGAATCAATATTTTCATTATATTGGTTCTTTTATCCAGCATGATTCTTTTTATTGTATAATAAGCAATATATAATGTATTCATTGCTATCCCCCAATCACTTAATCTCTTAGTGTTTTACCTGTTAAAGACAGAAAAGCAGCCTCCAGTGTTGGTTGCTCAATATTTACAGATATGATTTTTACTCCACCTTTAACAAGTTTTTCAATCATAATAGGAAGATTATCGATGTTTTTCTGTGACTTTACCAAAAGAGTATTGCCATCCTCATTGAAACTGCAGCTTATTACACCTTCAATGTCCTTTATAATACTCTCACATTTGCCGTTATCTTCAACTTCAAATTTCGTCAATCTCTCAGTCAGAATACTATTCTTTATACTTTCGCTTGTTCCCTCGGCAATAAGCTTTCCTAAATCAACAATTGCTACTTTCGTACATATTTCTTCGATTTCTTCCATATAGTGGGAAGTATAAATAACTGTTGTCCCATTCTCATTGAGTTTTTTTATTGTTTCCAGAATGTTATTTCTTGATTGTGGGTCAACACCTACTGTTGGTTCATCCATTATCAAAAGTTCAGGTTCATGGACAATGGCACATGCAATATTTAGACGTCTTTGCATACCGCCGGAAAACTTCTTAGGATTTTCCTTTCTTCTGTCCCAAAGGCCGGTGAACTCCAATGATTTTTTTACTGCTTCCTTCAATTTTGCTCCTCTTAGTCCATATAATTTTCCAAAGAATACAACATTGTCATATGCATTAAGCTCATAGCATATAGCGATTTCCTGAGGCACAAAGCCAATTTTCTTTTTTGCTGCCCTTGAAATTTTACTATCAAAAATCTCTATGGTACCTTCATCCACTTTTGTAAGTCCTAGAATCGCATTGATAAATGTTGACTTACCTGCCCCATTCGGTCCAAGTAACCCTAAAATTTCCCCTTCTTTAACTTGTAGGCTTACACCATTTACTGCAACTAACTTATTAAAGCTCTTGACCATGTTTTCAACTTTTAATACCACTAGATACCCCTCCAAACTTTTATTTTAACTTATATTTTATATTTGATATAATACAGTTCTTTATGCAACTATATAAAAATAAAACAACCACTATTGCCATTACCACATTTAGATAACTCATGCTCTTAAATGCATCCTGAAACTCAGGGATTTCACTTCGGTAAAATGTTATGACGTTTATTGCAGACCATAATAATATGAATCTGCTGGTTGTCAATAAAATCTCTTCTGAGATTTTGCCTGATAATGCTTTAAAGAGGTAGTTGAAGAAATGAATTCCCGTTACTGCTATGATTGCTATAGAAACAGCCCTGCATATTACACTGTCCGCAAGAATTACGTTAGGGTCCTTTAAAGAAGATATAACGAACAGCGTATTATATTTTGCATAAACTACTAACTCTACAGCAAATACAACTATGCTGACTAACATCATAATAATATTGTCTTTTCTTTGCTTGGGACGGAAAAAACTAATATCCGATAAACTGGAATGTTCGTCACTGTCATTAACAAATTTGAAAAATTTAAAATTAGGTTTCTTTTTAAATATATAAGCTGTAATAGGCAGTAACAAAAGAGTGTCCATAAGCAAGACAACAAATATACTTAAAATTTGTAAAAGAAGCTGCACATTTTCAGTATACGAATTGTCAAAAGCCAAACTATCAACATTGTAAATCATTAGAAACATATAAATGCTTGAGTGAATTGCAAATACTATACTCAGTAGCATCAAAAAAAATCTTTTCCTGGGGATTGTATTCTCTTGGAGTTCATGCATATACCTTTTTGCTACCTCTCTTGGAGTTCCAAAAGCATTCGTAACTCGTTGGATTCCTTCTTCTGTAACTTTTTGGTAGGTATTTTTAGTTTCTTCAAGAATATACGCTTCAATCTCTTTTAGAATATCTTCTTTGTCCTTTGAATTATTTGTGTAAAGATATTGACTGATTTCATTCAAATATGTCTTCAAATTATTCGTCATACATTCTCCCCTTTACTTTCATCATGATATTACATTGCTTTTTCCAGATTTCATTTAACTGAGTTCTTACACTTATACCTTCTTCGGTAATAGTGTACTTTTTCTGGGGCTGACCATCATTCATTGCCCATTCGCTGCTTGCCCAACCGTTTTTCTCAAACCGGCACAGCAAGGGGTACAAGGTATTTGCTTCTATCGAGTCGTACCCCAGTTCCCTTAACTTTTTGATGAGCCCGTATCCATGAATGGGTTCACAAAGGCACTCAAGAACTATCAGCTGCAAATACCCCCTATTCATTTCGCTAAGAAGTTTTGCGTCCAAATTACACCCTCTTTCTTCTCTAGAACACCTATAGGTGCTTAAAGATATTTCATTTAATAACAAAACATTTTGTACTATATACTATTGTGTGTGACACAGTAATATATAACACATTATATTATTATATGAAATATATGTCAACAACTCTATTTTAAGGGTAACTTCACAAATTAAGACTTTACTGAAACTTCTTAGGCTTATTCTTTCTTATATTCATCAAATATGCAGCATCTTTTCCTGTCAAAAGTGTAATTTGGTAATGTACATATCCTAACCTTTTTTGTTTCATACATTTTACTGAAACTCATATTACTTCCCTTACAAAATTCCTTAGCGACATTATCCAAATCTCTATCTTGCAGTATAGATTCAAATCTGATATCCGCTCTCGTTGACTTTGTATCGGCTTGTTCATTATGGTAGTAATAAACCTTATCAAGAATCTTTCCTTCTTTAAAGGCTTTTAGTTTTAAATATAAATCCTCACAACTATTTGCAATAACAGCCAGCCTGTAGTTTGGATAAATGGCTCTACCCACACTGGCAGTGTAACAAATATCAATAATACGGTTTTTTTCTTCTCTTTTTAAAAATTTCATATACGAATCAATATTTTTATTGAAGGAGTAATCTGATTTAGCTGTTAAAATAAATAATTCGTCTTCCATGGATTCTTCTAATATTTCAGGTTCCGGTGCTTCCTGGAAAAAGGTCACAAGATTATTTCCACCGTATCCAAATGAATAAATACCTGTACATCGTTTGGTGTCAGGCTGTTTTTCCCATTGGACGGCATAATCATTTACATAAAAGGGAGTACTAGCAAAATTAAGCAGGGAGGTTGGCTTTATAAAGTGGTATACAGGCGGAATTTTATTATGCTTCAGAGACAAAATACCCTTAATTGCACAGAAAACTCCCATTGCAGCCTGTATATAACCTACATGGGGTGGAACACTTCCTATAGCACAATATTGCCTCTTATGGGTAAGCATTTTAATTCCTTCACTCAACCCGGTAGTCTGAATCATTTCCTCGTGTCTGTCTGAGGAGCCTTCCTCGTCAAAGCAGCCAACATCTTCAATATTGATACCTGTCTTCTTAACCGCACTGAGTAAAACATCTTTAATAGCAGTAACGCTACTGCCGTTAAAACCGCCTTCAGTTCCGTTGTTGTTGGAGCTGCCGCCTTTAAATACAGCATGGATCCGGTCTCCGTCCTGTAGTGCCTTTTTTAAAGGTTTTAAGAAAAGAGCCGCCGCAGCTTCACCATGGTATACACCGCCCGGATTATCATCATAATCTCTTTGAATAACATCATTTCCGTGTTCGAAAATCTTATCATCGGTTCCGGGTATACGAATATTAGGTTTAAGGATTATATTTATCCCACCTGCAATTGCCGAGTCACATTGCTTGTCCAATATTGCCTTATACGCATTAAATATGGCAACTGTCGAAGAAGCACAACTTAAATCAACAACATAGGAAGGGCCTTTTAAGTCGAAATGCTTTGATATCCTTGTGGCCAAACCGCTGGACCAATTATACATAATAGACTCAAATCCCCCAACTCCTGCCTGTGCAACTATGGAAGCATGTGAAATCAATAATTCCGATGTGAAATTATTGCCTATATAAACTCCTGTCATATTGTCTTTTGATCTTTCACCCAAATAGCCTGCATCTTCAAGAGTCCTATATGCAGCCTCCAGCATAATCCTTTGACTTGGTGCCATTATCATTGCATTTTCAAAGGTAAGACCAAATAGTTGATAATCAAAATCAAACAGGTTATTGATATAGGCTCCCTTACTGTGGGTTGTAACATCATCCAAAACCCCTTCAGGCAGGATCTTTTCCATTGCATATACCCTTTTTTTAGAACATCTGTCCACTGCAGTCCTCTTATTTATAAGCAAATCCCAGAAGGACTGGTAATCATCCTCCTCCCGGAATCTACAGCCAATACCAACTACAGCTACTTCGTTGTCCTGGGGGTCGGTATAGTTTATCTGCTTTACCAGTTCTATAGCCGTTCCCTTTGTTATATTTCCGTTCTTCAATTCATTTAATATGTACTTGCTTAATTTCTTCTCGTCAATCATGATATTCTCCTGATTTATTAATCATATCAATATAATCATTAATACGAATCAGTGTCTCTTCAGTAAGCATACTGTAACGCTCAGTTATTTCTTCTGCGGGTACCTGCTTATACTTAAGAATACTATCCAACAACTTAACAGCCTCACAGACATGATCCAAAGATACCTCTGTTCCGCTTTTCTCAAGCCCGTCACATAATTCCTTTAGCTTTCCGTAATTTCTTACTACTTTCGCCTCATAACCTGAATAGTCAGTGCTAAAATTCCTTGTTGATGCAGCAATTCCAAGAAGCCTCATAATGAAATACTTCATGTTGAAAAACTTTCTAAAGCTTATGTTCTCAATTGTGTAATTCCGATCCTTCATTGTATCAAAGTAACCACAAATGAAATTCTGCCGAATAACACTAATTTCTGTAAACAACCGGTTATCGGGTCCTATCTCCAGCAAAAAGTCTATGTGCCGTTCCAACAATGTAGTCGTACACGCTTCAATATCTAAACTTTCAACCTTTAAAGCTTGTTTAATAATATCTGCAATTTCATCTTTTTCAAACTCCCTATACCCGTTGGCTTCCGAAAGTACCGGATATTCCGGAATCTTGAATATGATTTTTTCTAAATTACAGCTATCCTGAATAATGCATACAGCATCATTTATTGTGATTGCTCCGGCACATACCAGTGCCGGAACAATCCCCAAACCCTCTGCAACAAAACATTCGGGGTTAATTCTATATTTCTCCTGCCATAACTTGAAACCTATGACTTCAGTTGCTAAAACAGCTAGTCTCTTTTCCTCCGTGGTAAACTCTGCACAACAGTAATTTTCAAAGAGCCTGTCGGTCAAATTATACCCGGTAAGTGTCTCTATTTCCCTGTATGTTTGCATTGCGATGGGGTAATTTATATACAATTCTTTTCCCATGCCGGTGTAAAAAGATGCCGTACCCGGGAAAATAACTCCAAGTTTTTCCATAGGTTTTCCTTCCTGTTCTCATTAACGGGTATGCTATTAATCCTCCTCTGATTCAAAGAATTGAATCATATCTTCTACTTCTATTTCACCCTCTTCGAATTTTTCCAGCATATTATCTACATTCTCATTCTCTTCCACTGCTGAAGGTCCACTGCTAAGAAGCTTGCTATCTACGTACTCTGCCATCTCAGCAACTGTCGGGTAAACAAACATATCCGAAACTTCCAATAATCCTTCATAAAAGTGGTTTAATATTTTAAATACTTCCGTTGCAATTATGGAATCACCGCCCATGGCATTGAAACTGTCATAAATATCAATTTCGTTAAGTTCCAGGACAGCTGCGTATATTTGTGCCAGTTTGGTTTCAGATGCAGTGAGTTCGTCAGACGGTTTTCCAAGTATGACTATTTCTCTTGATTGTAGGGATTCATAAGAAGTTGCCTTACCAGTCTTGACCTCACCATTTTTCTTTCTTCTGGATAATGCCTTGGTAAACTCTTCGGATAACAGCATTGGCATTGCATCCACCAATGACATCAGAATATCGTAATCAATTTCTCCGGGGATTACATTTGTAATACCAGTGCTAATTATTGTATCCAATGCTGAAAGTGCCCTGTTGGTAGGAATTGATTTAAACAATGTAACTGCATTTGCTATATTATAATCAACTGCCATACCTGTTTCGCTCCAGCCGGACCAGTTAATAGCAAAGGTTCTCTTGCCCATTTTGTTTCTGTATTGGGCATATGCATCAAGATATGCATTTGCTACTGTATAGTCACCTTGCCCAGGTGCACTGAAGAACGTGGTCATAGAGGAGAATAAGATAAGGAAATCCAAATCCTGATTTTCCGTTATACTCTCTAAAACCTTTGTTCCAGATATTTTTGGATTTAGTACATTAGAGAATACTTCTGCTTTTTTATTGAAAAGGAAGCCATCCCCTGCAATACCCGCACAATGGAATATACCGTTTATTTTACCGAATTTCTGTATTATATCATTTGAAACTGCTTCCATTTGACATTTATCACTTATGTCGGAGCTATATGTTGAAACAACTGATCCCTGTTCTTCTATCTCCTGTATTTTGCTTATTATCTTGCATAATTTTTTATCTGATGCTTCCTGTAGTATATTACTCCAGGTATCTCTTGAAGGAAGCTCCTTTCTTGATACAAGACAAATATTTGTTTTATTCTTCATTGCAAGATATCTGGCAACTTCCAAGCCAAGACCACCTGTACCTCCGGTAATCAAATATGCTCCCTGATTCTTGATTTTTATTCCGGTTATAGATTCCTCCGAGTTGCTTACCTCCTGCTTTACAAGGCACTCTCTATATCTTATGTTATTCCTGTAGGCAGTTCTCAGGCGATACTCGGCATTGTGAATTTCATTGTAAACCATTTCAAAATCAGTGTTTTCGTCTATATCTATACTTCTGATCTTGATATTCGGATATTCCATAACAATTGTTTTTGCCAGTGATATAAATGCGGCATTCAGCGGTTTAATAGTCTTTTCGCTTCCGTTAACCTCCTGAGCATTATCAGTGACTAGTACAAAATTTATCTCTCCGCTTATTTTGTTCTTAAGCATAGTTCTTGAAGTAAACAGCAGACTATAGATGCTGTTGTTCTGAGCCTTTTGATAATCTTCAATTTTACTGTCCGAAATGTCAAAATCTACAGTTCCCATATGAACTATGTCACTAATGCCATCAGAAGATAACTCCTTCATAAGCATATCGTAATCATCTTCCTGCTCTCCAACTATGTACTGGTTTGCATTTACTTTCTTAAATTCACTGCCAAACTCAACCGTAACAAGGTTCTGTGCACTCTCTCTAAGTTTATCTTCAACCTTTTGAGATAAATCACTGTTTCCTTTGAATAATAGCACTTGTTTCCCGGTTTCCCTCAGTCTAATGTCACTGTCAGTTTCAACCCAATCTATTCCATAGAAGGAGTTGGCAACGTAGTCATTGAAAGCATTTACCTTTTTAACAACATAGCCTTCTATTTCTGCTACAATTTTACCGTTTGTATCAGATATGACAACATCATATGTTTTTGTTTCGTCATTATGTGTGTTCTTATCTAAAAGGGTAGCCTTACTAAATACATGTGCAGGCAGAGGTGCATACATAGTGAACTTCTTATAGTAATAAGGCAGATACATTCCAGTAGTGTATTCCTGAACAGGTCTGTTAACCGCCATATCCAGCACACTGGTATGGTATTTGAATTCCTTTAAATCCTCAGCATATTTGTCAGATAATTTTATTTCACTCACGGCCACATTCTTTTGTCTGTATGTTTTGACTACATTGTCCCATCTGTCTCCAAGGCCCATCAAACCTTGTGCATTAAGAGCTGGAAGGTTTGTAGGTGATTCCTGAGCATCTTCGGAGCTTATAACACCTGTAAAGTCAAGGATTTCTGCTGTACTCTTTTTATGTTGTATTATTTCACCTTTTGCATGTGTAACCCATCTTTCAACACCACTTTTTTCATCCTTGATCATGCTGGCAACTGTAATCTGAATTTGTTCATCCTTTTTGGAAACTATAATCTGTGTTTCTGCTTGTGTATCATTTGGCACTACAAGAGGAGTCAGAAAAATGAAATTATTGATTTCCAGCTCATCCGTATTAAAATATATCTCTCCTATAGCCCTGGCAATCTCTATGTATGCTGTTCCAGGAACAGTGCTGTTTCCAAGGATAACATGTTCTTTTAATACCCAATGGGTTTCAGGAGACAGTTTTGCACGGTAAATATCCTCGTTCATTGATGAGATAACAAGTTCGTCAATAAGGTAGTGTAGTTTTGTATTGTTTTCTGTTTGAACACTGCCTGTAATTTTTGATTTCTTTACGTCTGCCCAATAATGTGTTTTGTCAAAAGGATATGTAGGCAAACTTACTCTGCGATTCTTTCTGCCTGAATGGAGTTTTTTCCAATCTATGGTGGCACCCTTTACATAATATGTGCACATCTTTTGAAGCATATTGTTATAGATTTCTTTATCAGCACCTAACAACTCAGGTATCATTTGCTCAACCTCAGTATTTAATGCACGTAATCCTGCTTCTTTGATTTCATTATCCTGCAAAGATTGTCTTTTATCAGATACAATTTTATGCTGACCGAAGAAGATATTTTCTTCAGCGTAGGTAGATATTCCACGTTCTGCTAAAAGATTGATTTTTTCTTTTAATGAATTTAAATCATCAATCAGCATTATAATTCTGTATTCGTAATGCCCTCTACCCGTATTTGCTGTATAGCAGGCATCTTTAATATCAAGCTCTGCCTTGGCACTCAAGAATTTTTGATATCGTTTAACAAGGTTGTTAATAGCAGTTTCACTTTTTGCTGAAAGAGTAATAACATTGAGTTTCCCATCTTTTATATCATTTCTTTCTTCCAATACAGGAGCTTCTTCAATGATTGCATGACCATTTGTCCCACTGAACCCAAAGGAACTGACTCCGGCTCTTCTCGGCAAATCCCGTTTCTCCCATGGCATAGGCTTATCTACCATAAACATAGGTGATTCAACGAAATTAATGTGCGGATTTGGCTCCTCAAAATACATGCTGGCAGGGATGACATTATTCTGTAAGCCCAAAACTACTTTCATTACACCGGCACATCCTGATGCACCGACCATATGCCCCATGTTTGTCTTTAATGAACCCAGACCGCAGAATTGTTTTTTATTAGTAAACTTTTGAAAAGCATTAGTAAGACCTTTAACCTCAATTGGATCTCCTAATATAGTACCTGTTCCATGGGCCTCAACATACTGAACGGTTTCAGGATTAATATTTGCTTTGCTCCATGCTTCTTTTATTACATCTTCCTGAGCAACCGGATTTGGTGCTGTAATACCGTTAGATGCTCCATCGTTGTTCAGAGCACTTCCCTTTATTACACCATATATATTATCACCGTCTTTTATAGCATTTTTTAAAAGTTTTAGCACAATTGCTATACATCCTTCTCCGAAAACAGTTCCCGAACACTTTTTATCAAAAGCCCTTACAACGTCATCAGATGCAACTGCAGCCAATGCATCTTCTGTGGCATCTTCATCGTCAGGTCCGGTTCCTGTTGTTCCTCCTCCCAACGAAATACCTCCGGCAATTGCCATTTCACAATCATGGTTCTTTAAGGCATTACTTGCCTCATGAATAGCAACCAAACCGGAAGAACATGCCGTATCCAAAACCATAGCTGGTCCTCTGAGGTTAAATATGTAATTTATTCGGCTTGCCATTATTCCTTCCCAAGATCCTGTTAAATGCATCTGGTCAGGCTCAGTTATATATTTGTATAAAAGTGTATTATTGCGATCTTCACCAACAAACACACCCGTATTACTGCCCTGTATATTATCTACACCATAGCCGGCATCTTCAATAGCAGACCATGCAGTTTGCAGAAATATTCTTTGCCCCGGATGAATATATTTTGCCTCTCTAGGGGGAATTCCAAAAAAGGCAGCATCAAACTTATCAATATCAGTAATTACAGAAACAAGACTGGTATCCTCCGTTTCTGTTTGCCTAGGTATGGCCTTCATTCCTAAAAATTCAGCGTAATGAGGATTCCTAAAAGGGTCGTAAAAATCGTGTCTCTCAGAAGGCATTGGAATAAAACACCTATACTCACTTATAAGGTTATTCCAGAATTCCTGTGGATTTTCTGCCTCTGGAAGCTTGCACGCCATACCGACTATAGCGATTTCATCCTTCGCATAATTGCTCTCCTGGAGTTCTTTTAACATTTTAAAAGCGTCGTCTTGCGACAATTTTTTGCTTCCGACCTGCTCCAAAATGTACTTTTTCAAATTACTCATATTTTTTCTCCTCCCGATTTATAGCAGCCTTTTTTCCGCTTCTTCAATATCAATGGAGCCGGAGTTGAGTTTCATTAATAAATCCATTAACTCATCATCCGTCTGAACTTTATTATCTTCCGCTACATCTGGTCCCGGTTTATTTATTTTACTGTCTATATACTTGGCCATTTCGTAAACGGATACATACGTAAACACATCTGTAATATCAACCACATTAGGAAATAATTTATCTAGCTCCTTTTTAAAAGAAGCTGCCAGTAAAGAATCCCCACCCATTTCAAAGAACTTATCATATATATTGACTTCTTCAAATTTGAGTGTTTTAGCTACCGCCTTTGCAACCTGATATTCGGTAGGTGTTATATCACCGTTGCTTTTGCCTATGACGCTTATTTTTACTTCTACTTGCTCATCTTCATCATTATGCAAATTCTGGTATTGTCTTAGCTTGTTTTCGATGCTGTTTGAAAACTTAATTAAATCATCCAGAAAAGTTCGGCTTTTTTGAATCATTTCATAGTTAAGCTCACCAATAATAATTCTTGGTTGTGTGCAACCTAGAGCATATTCAAAAGCCTCCTGCCCCCTTGCGTTATCAATAAACTTGAATAAACTTTCCCCCTGATCAACCTTGTAATCTACTGCCATGCCGGTTTCCTTCCAGCCTGTCCAATTTATTGCCAGAGTGTTCTTATTCCTTTTGTTTCTCAATTCTGCGAAACTATCTATATAAGAATTTGCTGCAGAATAATCGCTTTGGCCGCTTGATGAGAAAATAGATGAGATGGAGGAGCACATAATAAAGAAATCAAGATCATCATTTTCAGTGACCTTATCAATGATCCACGTGCCATACACCTTTGATCTGAGAACATTTTCAAATTCATCCCACGTTTTTCTTAATAAAAAGCCTTTTCCAGCAACTCCGGCACAATGAATCACACCGTTAATTTTTCCATACTTTTCTCTTAGTGAGGATATTTCACTGGTCACATTTTCAACATTGGAAATGTCCACAGATATGACTTCCAGTGAACTTTTGTCTCCTGTTATTCCATAAATCTTCTCCAGAGAAGCGAGAGTTCTCTCATCTTTTTCTGAGTGGACTTCTTGTGGAGCTTTGCTGCGGTTTAGAAGCGCTATTTTTACGTTTCCGTTCATCTCAGCCAGTTGCTTTGCAATAACAAGTCCTACACCACCAAGACCTCCGGTAATTATGTATACTCCGTCATTTTTAACAGAAACTTTTCTATGTTCACTTTGAACAATTTCGGAGAAGGCTTCAACAAACCTGCAATTACTCCTGTATGCTGTTAATACCATATCCTGACCGTATAGTATTTCATCCAATACCACACCGGTGTCTGTTTGTTCATCAATATCAATAATTTTAAATCGTATATTATCAAATTCCCTTGAAGCTGACTTGAGCATTCCTGCAAATGCTCTATTCATAGGCTTTATTTCTTCTTCATTACCATTTACGGTAACCGAGTTGTCTATACATGAGGTAATATTTTTCACTTTGATCTGATGTTTTGCAGCACTTTGAAGGAAAATAAACATACTTTTTATCCCCACATCAATACTTCGGTGGAGATTATCAAATGTATCTTCATTATTTTCTTCCATTGATGCAATGTGAAATACATAGTCAATGTGTCTATCCAAAAAAGTGTCAAATACCTCTCCAAAATCCTCATCACTGCACCTTACCTTATAACTGTCAGGACCAGTTTTTTTGTACTCGTTCGAAATAGCTACATCAATTATTGCTTTTGCATTCAAGGTTTTTACTTGCTTATAAATCCTGTTATCCTGCTGATTTTCTGTTCTAATCAGTAATATGGATTTATCCGCAAATAAACTGCTATCGGCAGTTTGTATTTTTTGACTTTCAATCCACTTCACTGAGTAGAGCATTTCCCCTTTAACTCTGCTCATTTCCTTCTCATCTACCTCTTTCAAAATATAATCATCAATCTCAGCAATAATCTCACCTTCTTTTGATATAATACAAACATCAAATATTGTGATCTCATCACTGCTATTTAAATTTTTTACTCTTAAGTAGCTGTAGAATTCACCAGGTAGCGGCTTGTAAAACTTTGCATTACCGTAGGACAGAGGGAGGCAAAAGCCACTTTTCGTAAATATGTTACCAATGTTGACTGCCCCGTCCAATAAGGGAGGATATAAATAGTAGTCATTTAATCCTTTATGAAATTCTTCTGACAGTTCAAATTTTGCAATCAATTCCGTCTCATTAAAATGAACCATCCTATTAGTCTTCCATCTGTCTGTTACAGCAACATGTCCGTTTTGAGAATGTCCTTTTGAATATACATCTAAAGTCTCTGGACATCTGTTGATAATCTCAGCTATGTCAAACTTGTCAATAACATTAGAAGATGTTTTTCTCACTTTCGCGATTACATGGCTAATCCATGTTTTTTCACTTTCGTTTGCGTCAGCACTGACAATTCCTATCTCAATACAGTCATTTGCATTCTTTCCGATAACCTGTATTTCTCTTTGCTCTCCTTCATTACATGAAAACGGCATTAAAAACAACAGTTCATCAATTTCAATATTATGTGTCCGATAATACCTACTTCCCGCCTTATGTACCATTTCTACAAATGCAGTACCCGGCAATACGTGGTTTCTACCAATGACATGCTCTTTAAGTTCCCAGCAATTTTCTATATCTATATTTCTTGAGAAAACCACAATTTCCATTGAATCTACCAGACATTGATCCAAAAGAGGATGAAGTCTTTTTTCATACTCTTTGTTTTTCGTGGAATTACCAGTGTTAACTCTCTTTTCACCGCTTATCCAATATCGTTTATAATCAAAAGAATAAGTCGGAATACTTAACATTTTGCAGCATTGGTCTTTGTATAATATATCCCATTCGACATCCGCACCTGATACATAAAGCAATGCCAACTCTTGCAGTAATAATTTCTTTTTTGGCTGGGATTTTTCAGAAATGATGTTATTTACAATTTCCTTCGCTTTCTTTGTGAGCTCAGCCTTTTTCTGAATAGTTATACTGCCCTCTATGTTATGTAGTTCATTGCTAGTACTAATTTGAAATTCACCGTAATATGTATTGTCCGAATCTCTATTTTGGAAGGCTTCTTCCGGTTTTGAGTCACTCCCGTTGTTGATTATAATGGCCATACGACAATTATAATGTCCTCTTCCTACATTTGTCGTATAACATAAATCTCTTACGGAGACCTCCTTATTTCCTTCCATCCATTGGGAATAGCTATTTAATATTTTATCAACAGTCTTTCTGTTCTTTGCAGATATTGTTAAAATATGATAACCGCTTTCTTTTACACTTTCTATCACAGCCGGAGCTTCTTCCAGTACCATGTGGCAATTTGTTCCGCTTATACCAAAGGAACTCACTCCGCATCTTCTTGGCATCTGGCCTCGTTCCCAGGTGTCAAGCTTATCATTTATGTAAACAGGTGAATTAATAAAGTCTATCTTGCGATTTCCGCTCTTGAAATGAATATTGGGCGGTATTTTTCTGTTTTTCAGCATCATAACCCCATTGATAAGGCCTGCAATACCCGCTGCGCAATCGAGATGCCCCACATTTGTTTTTACTGATCCAATAGCACAAAACTGGGTCTTATCGGTATATCTTTGAAAGGCCCTAGTAATTGATTCGATTTCTATTGGATCCCCCAGATTAGTGGCAGTTCCATGTGCTTCTATGTATTGAAGGGTCAAAGGGTTTATTTTTGCATCCTCCCAGGCTGCCAGCAACACTTCTGTCTGAGCCTGTGAATTGGGAGCTGTTATGCCAACGGAGGCTCCATCCTGGTTAGTTGCAGTTCCTTTTATTACCGCATGTATATTATCACCATCTTCTATTGCCTTGTACAAAGGCTTTAAAAGAACTACCCCGGCGCCTTCCCCGGCCCCGGTGCCGTCAGCCTCATCATCAAAGGTCTTTGTTCTTCCTGTTGAGGATGTTATTCCTATATCATTTTCATTGCTTACAGCTCTAGGAATCAAACCGATCTTTATTCCTCCGGCAAAAGCCATATCAACTTCACCATTTCTTATTGCCTGGCAAGCAGTATGTACTGCCACTAAAGAAGAAGAGCACGCAGTATCTATCACTTCTGCGGGACCTCTTAAATTAAATAAATAGCTGAACCTGCTTGCTACTACAGAATTTAAATTCCCCGCTAATGCCAAGCCCATTTTTGAAGGCGAAAGCGCTGATATCATAGAAAAATAATTATCATTTGTATTACTGTTACTACCAACATAAACTCCTGTCTTTGATCCGAACAGCCTATTGCCGCCATAACCCGCATCCTCAGCAGCTACCAGCATACACTCCAGAAATACTCTTTGCACGGGATCCATTAATTCCGCCTCTACAGGAGTCATGTTAAACAGTGCGGCATCGAACAAATCTACGTTTTTCAAATATGCCATTTCAATGAAAGTACTACTTTCTTTTCCAAAACATGTCTTAAGATATCTGTCGATATCTCTCTGCCTGTCCGGCGGAAAGGTATCTATTAAATCATATCCATTACCTATACAATTCCAGAACTCATTAACATCTTCTGCACTACCAATTTTCGCACTAATTCCTATTATTGCTATATCAGTCGTTGAAATGGGTTTCTGTTGGACCAATTTATTTTCATTGTGAATAGCCGATATAAAATCTTCCATATCCACATTTAAATTCATAGATATTTTATCCTCTCCCAGCGATAACCATCCTTATTTTACCGCTGATTTATTTTATATCTAAATTTAAATCTTTGAGATTTTACTATAACGTTTAATCAGCCTTACAGAACATATCCATTGTGTCCGTATCCCAGAAAAATTGCTCCATTCTTGCCTTGATTTCATCCTCAGATGTACCTTTGGTCTTAAGAATCATTAACAGCATATCAACAGCTTTTTTCATGTCTTCTGTTGATATTTCTGAATTATCATTTTCGGATTTTTCATTGAGTTTTTGAATTATTCTATATGGCTCAACCACGCCTTTCTGGTATTCTTCATTGTCCCAATTTTTATTAGGAGTTGCGACAGCTATACCCATAGCCCTTGAGAAAAATGAGTACTTACTGTTCAAATCTATCTGTTCCAGTGTCTTAATATCACTGTCATTATCATATGTAAACACACGAATAGAAGGTGTATTATGTGTCATCATATTTTTAAGAACACTTCCTGCACCTAATTCAATTCCTACTTCAACGGTTTTTCTACGGAGATATAACATGGACTCAATCCACTGAACAGGACTTACAACCTGATTAACCAGATTATCGATGATAACTTCCTTTCCCTCATAAGGTCGGGCGGTAACATTAGAAATGACTTTATATTTTACATCTTTAAATGTGTATTTCTCCAGTTCAGCCTTAAGCATATCTGCTGCTGGCTTCATCAATGCACAATGAAATGGTGCACTTACTTGAAGCATTTTAGCTTCAGCACCCATATCAGTCAGGATTTCTGTCAACTTTAATACATCTTCCTTATATCCGGATACAACAATTTGATTTCTAGAATTGTAATTGGAAACTGCAACTGAATTTCTATCTCCTGCTACTTCTTTGCACTTTAGTTCGATTGTCTCTTTGTCTAAATTACGAATTGCAGCCATCGCACCGACATTTTCGGCAACAGCCTCCTGCATGAACTTTCCTCTTAGGCGGGCTATTCTTACTGCATCTTCAAAAGCTATTGCCCCTGAACATGTTAAGGCTGATATTTCACCTAAGCTATGTCCTGCCATATAATCTGCCCTCGCTCCAAATTGCTCGGTAAAAGCTCTGAATGAAGCAACGCTCATTGTTAATATTGCCGGCTGAAGATTTTCGGTCTTTGTGAGTTCGGTGAGCTCCCCTTTGAAACATAACTTTTTCAGATCGAAGTTCAGTATTTCACTTGCTTCATCAAATGTTCTTGATGCTACTTCAGAACGTCCGCACAGCTTTTCCCCCATACCTACGTATTGCGACCCTTGCCCCGGAAATAAAAATACTTTTTTTAACATATCCTATCCTTTCCTTTGCTTCCCTTACAATACGCATTTACATATGCTCAATATGTAAATGTGTTATTAATATAAGCTCGAAGCAGTTAATTCAGATTTTATTTATTACATTTTCACTTAATAGTGAAAAAAAATACGAATCTGTTAACACAAAAGATTTTGTGAATTTCGGTAAGCTTATTATGTTTTTGAAATAATATGTCTACAATCAACCTATATATTTTAATCCTCTTAATGTTCCATTTACATTTGACCAATCTCAAATATAAAAGTATAACAGGATATTATAGCCGCAATTGAGATTTCAATAGCAATCTATAATCTTCTCTGTTAAGAGGGTAATTTTATGCTTTTGTCTGTTTTTGAATTTAAATAATCGAATACTATTTATAATTTATCACCTAATTAACATTTTGTCAATTTATGTTATAAATGTTTCTATTTTGTTCTATTGTATTATATTAAATCGTATAATGTAAAAATAGCAATTCTACTCTTTGTTTCCTTTAATGTAAAAGAAAAGTCATACTCCTTTTATATGACTTTTCTTTAAAATTCAGAGCTACTAAGACAAGCATTTCAATCATATACATTTTAAGGGTGATGATTATGGGGAAAAAAAAAATATCTTATCAATGTAACATAGTGCCTGAATATAAATCTTCTGGCAAATCCTTCGAACAGCTTGTTATGGAATGTTTAATGTTTTATTTGCAAAATACAAAACAAAATACTCCCGACTCATAAGTTTATAAGGAGGTATGCATTTGTTTACATTAATTGAGAATTATGTAGAAAGTAATCATGACTTTTTCAATGTAGGAATATATGCCCGTTTATCACGAGAAGACAAAAATTCTGAAAGTATTGATAATCAGATACAGTTTCTAAAGCCTATAGTCTTAAGTAAGCCAAGTTGGGAATTAGTAGATATTTATTATGATGATGGTGTATCCGGCACAACTTTTGACAGACCGGGCTATAACAGGCTGATTCATGACGTTGAAACCAATAAAGTTAATTTAATAATTGTAAAAGATCTATCTCGTTTAGGCAGAAATCTGTTGGAATCATTAAAATTTTTTGAGTACTGTTCTATTAATAATGTTAGATTAATTGCTGTTAATGATAATACGGATTCGTATTGCCGTAATTTTCAGACAGACATCATGCCGGTTTTAAGGAGCTTTTTAAATGAGATTTACTCATCCGATACCTCTTCCAAGATAACAAGTATTCTTAAGTCTAAAAAAGAAGAAGGCAGTTTTATAGGGGCATTTGCTCCATATGGTTATCTTAAGGATAAACAGAATAAGAATTTACTTGTGGTGAATCCCGAAACCTGCGAAGTGGTTAAAAGAATATTTCAAATGTATATCCAAGGTATGAGTTTTCACGGAATTGCTACGATGCTAAACCAGGAGCACATTATGTCACCTGCAAAGTATAAAGAAAATAACTCTTTATACAGGGGTGGAAGAACAAAAAACTATCTTTGGAATGCAGAAACAATAAAAATGATTCTTTCAAGTCCCACTTATGCCGGTTCACTTTCCCAAGGCAAGCTTCAAAAAGTCAGCTATAAGTCAAAGAAATTCAAAAACATTCCCAAAGATAAATGGATTGTGGTTGAAGATACCCACGAGCCTCTCATATCAAAGGAAGATTTTGAAGCAGTTCAGTGTATTATGAGTAAAAGGAACTATCACCGGAATAGTATAGTTCAGTCCCATTTACTATCAGGTTTGATATTTTGCGGAGATTGTGGTGGAAGTATAACCTTTTCAAGGACAGGTAAATATTTCTATACAATGTGTTCCAACTACAAAAGATATAGAACATGTACAAGGCACACTTTTTCAGAGGAAATGCTCTGTAGTATTATAAAGAAGGAAATAAGTGAAATTGCCCGGCAAACCCTTGACATTAACACACTAAATGATATAGCAGAAAATCAGATCAATGCCCGTATAAATGATAGAAACCGTTATACATGGACTACCATCAAAAAAGAAATTAGAGATATTGAAAAGAGGCTAACAGACATCCGAAAGCACCTTTCTAGCTCTTATCAGGACAAAAATAACGGTATAATTACTGCCGATGATTTCAAAGATATAAGCAGCTTGTTATCCGAAGAAAAACAAAATTTGAACACAAGGTTGGGTATTCTTAAAAAGAAACTCGAACCAGAAGCAAAAAGCCAAGAATCAAGTGATTCTTTAAAAAAATTTGTTAATGAGTTTGCAAGTTTTAAATATATTGACAGGTATACCATTCTTAAGTTAATTAATAAAATACAAATCTTTGAAGACCGAACTGTAAAAATCCAATATAATTTTGAAAAACCATTTTAGTATGTCAATACGTACATAGCACCAGGTAATTTTGCAACAAATATAAGCGGAGGTTCCAAATTTAATTATAATTTGATATGGGTCATCCTTTGGAGCAATGTTATGGCGATATTTTTGCAATCCTTGTCTGCAAAACTTGGTATTGCTACAGGATATAATCTTCCTCAGATGTGTGGCAAAGTTTTTCCCAGAAAAGCAAACTGGTGCTTTTGGGTGGTAGCCGAACTTGCGGCTATTGCTACAAATCTGGCAGAATTTCTTGGATGTACTCTTGGATTGTATCTACTATTTCGTATACCTATGGAGGTTGCAGGACTGATTACCGCCGTACTTACTTTTTTTATTGTTTATATGGGAAAATACGGGCAACGAGTTATGGAAGGTATTATTTCAATATTGGTTGCTGTCATATGTATTTCATATACCTTAGAAGTATTTCTTGCAAAGCCTGATTGGTCATCGGCAGGTCTCCACGTTTTGATGCCATCGCTTCCTAATGGAGAAGCAGTTATGATTGCTGTTGGTATGTTAGGTGCAACAGTTATGCCCCATGTTATATTCCTGCACTCTCAACTGGTACAGCAAAGAAACAAGGGTTTAACAGATGAGCAGAAGAAAAAACATTTCAGGCTGGAAAGGCTTGATATTACCATTGCCATGAATATTGCTTTTATTATAAATGCATCAATGGTTATTGTTTCTGCCGCAGTTTTTTATAGAAACGGTATGGTGGTTGAAACTATAGAACAGGCGCACCGTTCCCTTTCACCACTTCTGGGGGCTGCTTCAAGCGGCGCTTTCGGGCTTGCACTTGTTGCCTCGGGACTATCATCCTCTGTGGTAGGCACCATGGCAGGTACCACGATTATGCAGGGTTTTGTAGGCCTGAAAATAAACGATAATGTTACAAGGGTTGTGACAATGCTTCCTGCTATGCTTATAATTATTATGGGGATAAATCCAATGCAGGCTCTAGTGCTCAGTCAGGTAGTTCTCAGTTTTATTCTACCTGTTGCCATCATCCCCATGCTGCTAATTACAAAGCGGAAGGATCTTATGGGTTCCCTCGTAAACAAACCCGTAACAAATGTGGTCGGCTGGATTATTACTTCAGTAATACTTGTAGCAAATGCGGTACTTGTAGTGCTGACATTTAGTGGCGGGGTGTAATTTGTATCAATGGAAGCTTGGTTAAAGATATTACCATCAACTCAGAAAAAACCGGGGCACTAGTTATTACACTAATACTCCGGTTTTTAACTTAACTTTAACTGTTTAATTTTTATTTATCCCTACTTAATTTGTATAAGGCAAACTCTCTATACTACCCAGTAAGTATTTCTTGAACACGGCAAAATCTAGTGCATTTATTACTCCATCCTTGTTCACGTCTCCTGCCTCGATATCGTTTTGTGCAGGAAAATCATTAATTAATCCAAGAAGATACATTTTCATCATGGCGAAGTCAGTTGCATCAACAGCATTATCTTCGTTGAGATCTCCTGCAAGGACGGGAGAAACCTCTTCTTTTACAAATTTAAACCAGTTAAGATTGAATAAGTATCCACTATCTCCGATAAATTTAAGATAGATGTCATGTTTTCCGGTTACACCGCTAACACTACATTTTGAATCAGTGAAAATCTGCCATCCACCTGTACTGGCGATCTGACACGTTCCTACCAAAGGCCCTGTGATACTGTCTAGTCTAATCTCGATTTTACCTGCATTTTCGGCACTGGACGTTCTCGCCACGACCCCTACTGCACCACTGTCAAAATCCATATTGTTATAAACTGCATAGTCACCGTTTTCTATATAACCAATTGCACTTGTTCCCTCATCACAAGTTACATTCTGTATACCTGACTGAGTATTGTAGCTTTCTGCTTCAATCTTGGCAAAAGGATTTCTGGAACCTGTGAACGAGCCTTTTAATGTAAAGTAGATTCCATATCGTCCGGTATATTTTTTATAATAAGGCGCGAATACCAGACTATTATCACTATCTGTTTCTTTAAAAGTAAATTCCAGCTTTCCAGGTGTCTGAATCAAATATTTATTAATGTTACCGAGCCAATCATCTAAACTTGCAGCGGTAGAAGAATTTATATTTATAGTATCCTTCACTGTAACAGTTTTGGTAGCTGTTGTTACATTCCATCCAACAGAAGATGTAGTCATACTTTCATTTCCCAGTCCTGCACATAAAACTACAGGGCCATAGGTGAACGCCACTACATTCTGGTTGTCGGTACATCTTGAAATCTGTACTTCTGCAGGAATGGTCAACTCAATTTTATCTCCTGCTTTCCACACCCTGCTTACATCCAGATATCCGCTTACTACTGAAGCATTAACTGATGAACCATTAACTTTGACAGTTATCTTTTTATCTGCAGCAACCCAATAAGGAGATCTGAATTTTATTTTAACCTCAGAAGAAGGGGCGCTGTCAATCGTAAAGGTTACTGTGTCTGATAAAGGAATATCAGCCTTTTGAGTCAATGAAAGGCCTTTTTCATTCCAGTTCAAGGTCGAACTGATATACATATTTATATATAGGTCTGTGCCGTTATTAAAATATATGCTATCATTTAGTTTTGTAAAATTCTCCATGCCAGTTCCTGTACAACACCAGAAGTTATCAAATTGTTTACTGAATACTTTAAAATACCCTGTTCCCATTGGCTTAAAATATGTTGTCATTCCTGTTTCAGGATTTTGAGACGCCAAAATTTCATTTATAAATGATCTTTCGTAGAAATCAGCATATTTGACATCCCCTGTCACCTGAAATAGCTCACGGGTTAACTTTAGCATATTATAGGAATTACAGGTTTCATTATTTACTTCGTCACGATATTGATCGAGCGCTCCGGCAGCTCTGAAGGCTTCCCATTGACTGTTACCACCTGTAACATATGTATGATCCCTTACTACAAAATTCCAAAATTGTTGTGCTGCTGTAAGATATGAAGCTTCTGATGTACCTAATGTTCGATAACGATTTATTGCGCCGATAAATTTCGGTATTGTTGTGTTGGCATGTTTACCGGCTAACACGTTATTTCCAGCAGCAATGGTATTAAGTAAAGAGGGTTCTTCAAATTTCTTGGCAGCTGCTAAATGATTACTTTTACCGGTCAGTTTGTATAATTCAAGGAGACAATCATTCATTCCCCCGTACTCTACCCCCAATACCTTAGCTTGTGTTGCAGAATCCCAAGCATTTACGCGGTTGTAAATCCAATCTCCCAAATTGCTTGCCACAGTTAACGCCGTTGGATTACCTTCTAATTCGTAAATAGAAATCAGCCCCGACATTATTTTATGCATAGTGTACCAAGGTGCCCAGAGTGTACCTGTTGCTTTTCCCTCAACAACATTAAATTGTGCTGGTGATTCGGCATATATATATCCGTCACCTCTTTTATTCTGGCAAGCCTGTAATTCGGAAATAATTAAATCAATCCTCTTTTTCATATCTGCATTTACTGTAGGATTGGATTTGGTGTTTTTATAGGCCTGTGCCAAGGCTGACATGTAATGACCCATTGTATGTCCTTCAAGAGGTGTACTTTCCCAACCTCCATACTTACTGTAACTTGTCGACAAACCTGCTGTTTGCCTATAACCAACCAGCAAACGGTTAGGGTCAATTGATTGCAGATATGAAATCTCTTTGTTAAATGCATTTACTAAATACGTATCAGTTACACTAACCTGCTCCATATCAAAGGGCTGAAGTTTATCGACGCTTTCCGCTGACACAATTGAAGGTGTCAAAAGAGTCAATAACAGTAGTGCGAGCATATAGATTAATGATGAACCAATGGACTTTTTAGGAATTTTAAACATAGTAAATCTCTCCTTCTTTCTTAATAATGGTGGAGTTTTTTAGTGAATGCGCAAGCATTCATTATTTATTTTTAATTACTTTGACTAAGTAGGAATATTTAGACGATATAATTCAACAATTTAAGCCTTGCATATCAGGGTATCCTTATCCTAAAGTTTTTGTTTTAACCCACGTAAAAAACCTCAGATAAACATAGGGTGCTACTCCCGATTTGAATGTAAGAAAACTGCTTATCAAATATTTGATTTAGAACATAAGTTTTTGATATAATTTAGTAAATGAGTATTCATTCCCCAAATTGTTAATCGACTACTCATCGTGTAGTCTTTGATGCCAGCATCCTATCACCCGGGTTGTTTCTGCTTTAGGTGTTACCTCTTACTATAAAGCAGAAAATAAGTTGTTGCAGTCAAAGACTTCGGAAATACTCAATTTTCTTTTAAAATGCACTTTATTCCAGTAGATGCATCTTTATGAATTAATTGGTACTTCTATCTAAGTGTACCAATTTGTGTATATAAATTAAATGTATTTTCTGCAGAATTGGTGGTAAAAAGTCATATGACCTACTATGAATTTTCACTTGAAACACCGTTGAAATACGATTTAACAGGCAAATTCCAAGCTCCTTCTTCTGAATGGATGCATTTTACAAGGTACATGCAGAATTTTGAGCTTATTGTGGTTACTGAGGGAACGGCTTATTTGCAGATAGATGAGCAGTTCTTCAATATAGGTAAGGGTGAATTTATACTGTTTCCGCCACTTTCCAAACAATCAGGCTATAAAAGCAGCAGCTGTGCTTTTTATTGGCTGCACTTTACATGCGAAAATTCTTTTCGGATAGTATCTTCAGATGAAATTCCTTTGGAACTTCCTATTGAAAAAATATATATTCCCAGATATGGTAAGGCAACAAATCTTGAGAAGATTATAGTTCTTATGAAGCACCTTCAGGATAGCGTCAGAAGCTATCACAACAGCCTTCAGAACAATTATCTGAGTACAGCCGTTTTATGCGAGTTATTTTGTCAGTTCAAAGAAAGGAATTCTCCTCAAAATTCAAGTATGAAGAAAAAGCAACTGTTTAATGATATACAGGATTATATTAAATGGTATCGAAATACTGATATTAAAGTATCTGAAATAGCAGAATATTTTGGATATAACAGGCGGTATCTATCCGAATTTTTTAAAACCTTTTCCGGATATTCTCTTAAGCAGTATATAATTCAGGAAAAAATTGATTTGGCCAAATATTTGCTGTGTGAAACCAATGACAATATCAGCGACATAGCCTACAGCCTCGGAATTAATGATAATCACAGTTTCATGAAAGTGTTCAAGAAAACAGTAGGACTAACACCTACGCAATACCGAAATGCCTACTCAAAAAGGTTATTATTTTATAAATAATAAAACCCCCAAACGGTAACCGTTTGAGGGTTTTGTATGTTGAAAATATTATCTCTTTGAGATCTGTTTGAGAACTGCAGAGCCGCATAAATGCTGGATTCTTTGATGGAAGTGTTAGTTACGAGTTTGTTACGCTCAGCTATATAATACCTTACCGCACTATTTTCAAAACTTCAAATATTTTGTTTTATTATTATTTGATTCTATTTTTGTTTTAATATTCATAATATTAGCATTTGTTATCTCTATCTTCTCTAATAGTACTTCCTTGTTCCTTCTGTTTATTCTTTTTTCAGATGTTAATTCTAAAAGCATAAATAAACACATAGCAACAGTCAAAAGTAATACTAATAATGTAGCTAATATTTTTGACTCGAAAAACAAATTAATATCTGACTCATAAAACGTTGCCGTTACCAAAGCAAGCATCATTGTTATTAAAGTTGGCAATATTAAATATTTCGAAAATCGATTACTATAAGTATTTTTTCTAATTAATTTTAATTCATTCCAATCATTTTCCAAATTCTTTAACATTTCAACATTTCTATGATATTCCAATTTATCTTTAAAAGTACACAGATATTCCTCGTATTCTTTTTCAGAAAAAAGAATACTACAAAGTTCAAAAACCTTTTCGCCATAATCTGCACTAGTATTTTCCATATCAGGAATTGTAGCAATAGCAAATGATTTTCTTACTTTCCAATCAAAAATTATAGTTCCAATGTTTGTAAAAAAAGTCCCTCCAGAAATCTTTGAATAAATTTCATCTTCATCTTTAGTAACTTTATTAAAAATTTGAAATGAACTTTTATTATTAATAATATTACCAATTTTTAAATACAATGATCTGACAGATGCAGAACTAATTGCATCAGCCTCCATTACAACCAAATTACAATCAGTTAGCTTAAGTATCGAATCCAACAACACTGTATATCCTGCTTGACAATCGAAAATGATTATATCATACCTTTGTCTAGCCTCCAAAAAATACTTTTTCACAGCATTGTCTTGCAAAAGCCCATTCAGATATGATGAATTATTATCTTGATTTATTGAAGTAATCGATGGTATAAAATATAAATTTTCTTTAACATTTAATTCAAATGAATTTGAAATTTCATTTTTACAAATTTCTTCAATTGAAATAATTTTTTTATTGGTTTCATTTGATAATTTTTTTTCATAAAAATATGTAGCTCCATTCGTACTTAAGTCACAGTCTACCAAAAGAACCTTTATCCCACAATTAGCTAACAGTGAACTCATACTCAGAGCCAATGTTGTTTTTCCACTTCCACCCTTCCCACTTAATAATGCAAGCAATCTACTCATTTTTACTCCCTCCTGCACATCCTAATGCTCCTGACTCACCTAATTCTTTGAACTTTTTCACGCGTTCATCAACTTCATTTGCGGAATTATTCGCATTATTATTCTCATTTTTTCCTCTTTCAATTCCAAAAATTTGATTAATAAAGGCATCCACTGCCAAAAAACCAATTAAATAAATAGAGATCCAGAAAATGTACTTTTGCGGTATAAGATCATTTTTACAAAATAACAAATCACATGCTGACACCAATATCACTATGCAAGAAGCACAAAATACAGCATGAATTAATCTTCCTAAGAAATATTTCTTTTTTCTTTCTAGAAACTCCATTAGTAATGCTAACGAAAAAAACAAAAATGCACCACCTGTTGATAATCTATCAACATTTGATTCATATGCAACCTTGATTCCAAATATCCAAGCTACCCACCAAATCGTAACTTTAATTAAAGCCTCTTTTGTTCCATAAAAATGCAAATCACGTATACGTTTTAGCATTTCTTCTTTCATTCGTCTATTTACCTCCCCATGTCATTTCAAAGAATACAATCTGACTTCAACATTTAACCTTATTTTAATATTTTCGAGTGTTTTTCACATTAAAGTTCATACTGTATTATATTTTTAAATCTCTTTTTAAGTAATCACATTTCGATTCTACATGTATTTTAATTTCAGTATATATAAAATATTTTAATTTAATAAAAGTCGAACTTTAATTATTTTAATACAAAATACCTATTTTTACCACATTTATTTTAGAGTCCAGAATTTCGCAAAAATTACTAAATAGAATTTTTCAGACTCTTTCCTCACAAATAGATATCCAAAGATACAAGGAGCGTAATCCAACGAAATATAATCGAAAGAAATTCTCGAAAGATGGGATCAAACGTTTATGGGAATTAAAGGATGATAAGTATTATCAAGGTTCCAATCGCCGACTTGATTCTGCTCCAGATCTGCTGAGGATAACAAGCATTTCCTCTACCAAAACTATTATGACAGCTACTTCACTCCACTTATGAAGAACCTAAACAATGAAAAAACTCCTCACTGTTGCAGACATACCCGCATTTCCTTGCTTGCAGAAGCAGGAGTTGACCAGTGTATACCTCTTGATGTACAAGAACTGGTTAAGGCAATCAACCAAATATAATCCCACAATACAAGTTTCATATCCTATGGAATTTGAAAAATTAAGGAAAGCAAAATGAAGAATATATTTATTCATAAAAGTTTGCCTAAAAACAATATCAAAAAAGGATGTTCTAAGCACCCAAAGGCATTGAAAACATCCTATATTTTTATTAGTTGTCTGGCAGTTATCCTCAAATTTTTTGGTTTTTTATATGCTTTTATACAATAGTAAAACCCCCAAACGGTAACCGTTTGAGGGTTTTGTACGTTGAAAATATTATCTTTTGCTGAACTGTGGTGCTCTTCTTGCTTTTTTGAGACCGTATTTCTTTCTTTCCTTCATTCTTGGGTCTCTTGTCAAGAATCCAGCTTTCTTCAATGCTGGTCTTAATTCTTCGTCAGCCTTTAAAAGAGCTCTTGAAATACCGTGTCTGATAGCACCGGCTTGACCTGTGAATCCTCCACCGATAACTTTGCATATAACATCAAACTTTGTAAGTGTGTCAGTGAGGGTTAATGGTTGTTTAACAATAACCTTCAAAGTTTCCAATCCAAAGTAATCATCCAATGATCTATCATTTATTGTAATTTTTCCTTCTCCAGGAACAAGTCTTACTCTTGCAACTGATTTCTTTCTACGTCCTGTACCGTAGTAATATACGTTAGCCATTATTTTTTCCTCCCTCCATTAAATGTTCAAATCAAGTACTTCTGGTTTTTGTGCTTGATGGTTATGTTCAGATCCTCTGTATACTTTGAGTTTTCTGTACATTTGTCTTCCAAGACTGTTCTTTGGAAGCATTCCCTTTACAGCTAATTCAATAGCCTTCTCTGGGTGTTTTTCCATCAAGTGCTTGTACTTGATTTCCTTTAATCCGCCTGGATGAAGAGTGTGATATCTGTAAAGCTTCTGATCCAGTTTCTTACCTGTTAAAAGTACTTTTTCTGCATTTAGTACTATTACATGATCGCCAGTATCAACGTGTGGAGTGAAAATTGGCTTATTTTTTCCTCTTAAAATGCTGGCAATTTCACTTGCCAATCTTCCAAGCGGCTTACCTTCTGCATCAATAATGTACCATTTTCTTTCAACTTCTTGTGGCTTTGCCATGAAAGTTTTCATTTCTTAATACAACCTCCTTAAAAATCTATAACCTATTTATGTTAGCAGTTAGTTTCAGACTATTCACCAAAAGTAACCGTTTAGGACACTACAACATTTTAATATACAGATATTTGTCTGTCAAGTAGAAAATGCGATGAATTTAATTTACCTCTCATTATCTCTCTGTTTTTCTTAATATATCTCCATATCTCTCATATCATCGTTCGTCATTTCACTTTTTTCATTTTAACTTCTAATAGTAAATCTCCATTAAATACAACCCCTGTGCAGGAGCGGTCTTACCCGCTTTTGTCCTGTCGAGTTCTGCAATAATCCCGGGAATTTCAGATTCATGCAGCTTTCCCATACCAACGTACATAAGAGTTCCTGCTATTATTCTTACCATATTATACAGAAATCCGTTTCCGGAAACCTCTATGTAAATCATATTATCTTCTTTCCTAGATACTTCCATACTATAAATCTCTCTTACAGTACTTCTTACCTGTCCTCCGGTGGCTTGAAATGCTGCAAAATCGTGTTCTCCTATAAAATAGCCGGCGGCTTTTTGCATTTCGGCAAGGTTAAGTTCAGGTCTTACATGACATGACCTGTTTCTCATAATGGCAGAAGGTTGTGGAGCATTAAATATCAGGTACCTGTACTTTTTACCTTTTGTAGAGTATCTTGCATGGAATTCTTCTGGAACCTCTTCCGAGTGCTTAATAACTATATCATCAGGCAACAAATTATTTATTGCATAAGAGAACTTGTCTCCGGGTATGTTGGATTCGGTAAGAAAATGTGCAATCTGTCCGTATGCATGCACCCCCACATCTGTTCGACTGCAACCTGTAACCCCCACTTCTTCACCCAATAGTTTAGAAATAGCTTTTTGAATTACTTCCTGTACTGTTTTAGCATTTTTCTGAACCTGCCAACCATGATAATTTGTACCGTCATATTCAATAGTAAGCTTAATTTTCCTCATAAATTTATCTGATTATTCCTTTTCTAAAATAACACATATTCCATTAGTAATACCCACGTCATAAATGCTACAGTTATACCAGTTACTACTGCATCGCTTCCCGAAAAACGGAGCTGCTTCATTCTTGTTCTACCCTCACTGCCCCGGTAGCATCTGGCCTCCATTGCCGTAGCCAATTCATCTGCTCTTCTGAATGCACTAATAAATAAAGGTATCAGCACAGGTATAAAGCTTTTTGCACGCTCAATCATATTTCCGGAATCAAAATCTGCTCCTCTGGACGACTGGGCTTTTATAATTTTATCTGTTTCATCTAATAGTGTCGGAATAAATCTTAAAGCTATAGTCATCATCATTGCGATTTCATGAACAGGCACTTTTAAACGTTTTAGTGGGCCTAAAAGCTTTTCAATAGCGTCTGTAAGGGCAATCGGTGTGGTGGTATAAGTTAACAGACTTGCTGTAATTATAAGCAGGAAAAGCCTTATAGCCATCTTTAGAGCTACGTTAATTCCTTCATAAGTTATGCTTAAGAAACCCCAATTCCAAATTGCATTTCCTTTTATTGTAAAAATATTTATTATTCCTGCAAAAATAACAATAAATAATACCGGTTTCAGGCCTCTTAAAACAAATTTCACCGGTATGTTTGATGATACTATCGTAATAGCAGTAAACAACGCCAACAACAAATATCCCCAGTAAGTATTTATTAAAAAAATGAATATCATCATTATAAATGTCAGAACTATTTTTGTTCTTGGGTCAGCCTTATGCAAAAGCGATTCACCCGGCACATACTGACCTATTGTTATGTCTCTTATCAATTGCCCTTCTCCTTCCACTAACCTTCTAATGGTTCAAATACTTTGCCAACTCTTCTGCTGCGTCTTCTACTGTAAATACATTTTCATTTATTCCCGGATAAACGGCTTTAAGCTTTTTCATCAGATACGTTATTTGAGGAGCTGAAAGTCCAATTTTCTCTAATTCGTCAGGCTGTGCATATATCTCTTTTGAAGGTTTGTCCATGAATACAGTACCTTCATTCATGACAATTACTCTCTCCGTTAGTCTGGCAATATCCTCCATACTGTGGGAAACAAGGATAATGGTCATGTTTGAATCTTTATGCAATTTGGTTATATAACCGAATATTTCATCTCTTCCCTTGGGGTCAAGCCCTGCGGTAGGCTCATCTAAAACCAAAATTTGAGGAGTCATTGCTACAACTCCTGCTATTGCAACCCTTCTTTTCTGGCCTCCGGAAAGCTCAAAAGGAGACTTATCAAGAACAATTTCATTAAGACCCACCGATTGTATGGCTGCCATTACTCTTTCATCTATTTCATTCTGTGAAAGCCCTTGCTTCAATAGTCCAAATGATATATCCTTCTTTACGGTTTCTTCAAAAAGCTGATGTTCTGGGTATTGAAATACAATACCAACCTGTCTTCTTAACTCCTTCAGGTTCTTTTGCTTTGTATCAATCCCATTAATTACTACTTGCCCCTTTGTCGGCTTTAAAATACCGTTCAAGTGCTGTATTAATGTAGACTTTCCTGAACCGGTGTGTCCTATAATTCCTATAAACGCCCCATCATCTATTTCAATATTTACGTCATGGAGAGCATTTTTTTCGAAAGGTCCACCGCCCATATACGTATAATATAAGTTCTCAATTTTTATTGGCATGTCCTACTCCTGATAGTTAAAATATATATAAATATTATTTCTTTATATCTTATAACATTACAAACTATAATATATCATAAATTAGCAATTTAAGTTAAGGGTTAAGCATTATACACCCAATCACTTAAACTATTTATTCAATATTCATTTGATGAATGAAATATCTCCAATTATGTATTATAATATTTATTATTATAAATTACGGAGGTTGTTAAACTAAATGAGTCAACACTATTTTACTGAAAACCCTGAATCCGAAATAAAAGAAAAAACATTTACCGAGAGTATATGCGGCTCTACACTAACATTTACCTCCGTCAGCGGTGTTTTTTCCTTTGAAACTAAAATAGATAGAGCCTCAGAAAATCTTATTAAAAATTTTACTCCAAGTGGCTTGTCAGTTCTTGATATCGGCTGTGGTTATGGTGCTATAGGACTTTTTATTAAAAGTATTTTTCCTCAGCAAAGTATTACAATGATAGATGTTAATAATAGAGCATTGGAATATACTAAAATAAATGCCCAAAGTAATAACCTTTCCATTGAAGCCTTAAACAGTAACCTTTTTAGTTCTCTGGCAGAAAGAATCTTTGATGATATAATATCAAACCCTCCAATAGCCGCCGGTAAAGAATTAAATACCCGATTGATAAAGGAATCCTATGAACACCTTTCAAAAAATGGTGCACTATGGCTTGTAGCTTTTCACAATAAAGGTGGTTCCACATTAAAAAAAGTTATGGAAACAGTTTTCGGCAATGTAACTGATGTAGACAAAAGCGGCGGGGTAAGAGTATATAAATCAATTAAAAAATAAATTTATATTTCTTTTAAAATTTCAAAAGCCTCTTCTACAGTCAAAGGTAATTGTCCAACATTAATGCCATATTCTTTAAGAAGGTACGTTAATTCAGTAACCTGCGGAACATCAAGTCCCAGGTTTTTTACTGTATCAACATTACTAAAAACTTCTTTAGGAGTCCCATCCAAAACAATACTGCCCTTATCAATAATTATTAACCTGTTTGCGATTGCAGCTTCGTCCATGTGGTGGGTAATGTGTATTATTGTAATACCCTCCTCTTTATTAAGCTTTTTTAGAACTTTTATAACCTCTTTTCGTCCTATAGGATCAAGCATAGATGTTGCTTCATCAAGAATAATACATTCCGGCTTCATTGCAAGGATACCTGCTATAGCAACCCTCTGCTTCTGCCCGCCTGACAGCATATGCGGTGCGCTTTTTTTATACTCTGCAATCCCCACTGTCTGTAGTGCTTCATCAACCCTTTTTCTAATTTCAGAAGGTTCTACTCCGAGGTTTTCCGGTCCAAAGGCTACATCCTCTTCAACAGTGGTAGCTATTATTTGGTTATCCGGATTCTGAAAGACCATTCCCGCAGTACTTCGAATTTCCCACAGATTGTTTTCATCTGCGGTATTTTTACCCCAAACAATAACCTTACCTTCCAGAGGAATCAAAAGAGCATTAAGCAACCTTGCAAATGTTGACTTTCCAGATCCGTTTCTTCCTAAAATAACTACAAAGTCCCCTTTGTCTATTGTAGTACTCACGTGTTCCAATGCAGGAATATCAACATTCACTTCTCCATACGATTTATATGAAAAACTTACGTTTTCAACTTCAAACATATTATCACTCATTGAAAGCCTCCAAAATCCACCCTCTTTTAGTCTGAACAGTTATTTTATATCAAAGTTATAAAATATGGGGATTAAACATTTTTACTGTTTAATCCCCACATAATAATCACTTAGATATATGTTGATACAGATATTTAAGTATATTAAACCAATTCAAGTATTACCATCTCTGCAGCGTCGCCTCTTCTAGGTCCGAGCTTATAGATTCTGGTGTAACCGCCCTTTTTGTCCTTGTATTTAGGAGCTATTTCATCAAAAAGTTTATCTGTGATGTTTATATTCTGTCCATCAGCAGTAGCTGGTCTATATACCCAATTCATTATAAGTCTTCTTGCATGTAGTCTTGAAGCACTATCAACAGATACCATATCTGTCTTCAGCTCTCTGTCTACTACAAAATACTTCTTACCATTCTTTGAAGTCTTAGCATCGGTAAGCTTCTTTCCTTTGCTATCAGCTTTCGCAGCACTAACTTTTACTTGCTTTGAAGTAAAGTTACCTGCTTCCTTGATTGCTAAAGTGATAAGTTTTTCTGCTATATTTTTAACTTCCTTGGCTCTTGCCTCAGTAGTTTCAATTCTACCACTTACAAATAAAGCTGTTGTAAGATTCTTTAAAATAGCCTTTCTTTGGTCTGTTGCACGCCCCAACTTTCTTTGACCTGGCATTACCTATCCCTCCTTGCCTCGTATTTTACACTACTATATAATTAGCGTCTAATTTTTATAACAATTATTCTTCACTTGGTGCTAAAAACAGTCCAAGTGCCTGAAGTTTTTGAAGAACCTCTTCAAGAGATTTTCTTCCAAGATTTCTTACCTTCATCATATCCTCTTCGGTTCTGTTGGTAAGATCCTCAACGGTATTGATTCCTGCTCTCTTTAAACAGTTATATGATCTAACTGACAAATCAAGCTCTTCAATAGTCATTTCGAGAACTTTCTCTTTCTTGGTTTCTTCCTTTTCAACCATAATCTCAGTATGTTTAGCCTGATCAGATAAATCTACAAACAGATTTAAATGCTCACTAAGTATTTTAGCTCCGAGACTAATAGCTTCATCAGGATTAATACTTCCGTCAGTCCATACTTCAAGTGTCAGCTTATCGTAATCGGTAATCTGACCTACACGTGTATTTTCAACAGTGTAATTTACTTTCTTGACAGGAGTATATATAGAATCAACAGGAATGACACCTATAGGTTGACCAGCCTGTTTATTCTTATCTGCAGATACATATCCTCTGCCTTTACTGATTACCATCTCCATGTAGAATCTATGATCGCCATTCAGTGTTGCAACATGAAGGTCAGGATTAAGTATTTCTACATCCTGGTCAGTGATAATATCACCAGCAGTTATTGGCCCTTCTCCATTTGCATCAATATAAATAACCTTTGATCCTTCGCCATGAATTAATAATGAAAGAGATTTGATATTAAGTATTATCTCAGTTACATCTTCTACCACTCCTGGAACTGTGGAGAATTCATGTAATACTCCATCAATTTTTATTGAATTGACAGCAGCACCGGGTAATGAAGAAAGTAATATTCTTCTTAAAGAATTACCGAGGGTAATACCATAGCCTCTTTCCAAAGGCTCAACTATAAACTTGCCATAAGTGTTATCATCGCTATTTGATACACATTCAATTCTAGGCTTTTCTATTTCTATCACCAAGAACCCTCCCTTAACAACTTTTTATTTTTTGAGGGCAACTGATTCTAAACGTACTTTTCATAGAGAATTATAAATAATTCTTTCAGTTGCTTCCAAGCTATAAATCCATCTAATATATATTACTTGGAGTACAACTCTACGATTAAGTGTTCCCTGATTGGTAAATCAATGTCTTCTCTTGCAGGAAGAGCAACAACTTTTCCTACCAGATTTTCTTCATCAAATTCCAACCATTTTGGAACAACTTTTCCACCGGCAATTTCTCTAATTGATTTAACTTTTGGTGAACTCTTGCTCTTGTCAGCTACTGCTATTACATCTCCAACCTTTATAAGGTATGAAGGTATGTTAACACGCTTGCCATTTACTGTAAAATGACCATGTGTAACTAACTGTCTTGATTCAGGTCTTGATGTACCAAGTCCAAGTCTGTATACTACGTTATCAAGTCTTGTTTCAAGGATTTGAAGCAGGTTTTCACCTGTTATCCCTTTACGTCTTGATGCCTTTTCAAAGTATTCACTGAACTGACCTTCCAAAACACCATAAAATCTTCTAACCTTAGCCTTTTCACGAAGCTGTATGCCGTATTCTGACATCTTCTTCTTAGCCTGTCCGTGTTGTCCAGGTGCATAAGGTCTTCTTGCTACAGAACATTTATCAGTATAGCATCTCTCACCCTTTAGAAAAAGCTTTTCGCCTTCTCTTCTGCAGAGTCTGCAAGATGCATCAGTATATCTTGCCATCTAAGTTTACACCTCCATATTAATTATTAATTATACTCTCCTGCGCTTAGGTGGTCTGCAGCCGTTATGCGGAATTGGTGTAACGTCTTTTATAAGACTTACTTCAAGTCCAGCAGCTTGCAAAGCTCTAATAGCTGCTTCTCTACCTGCTCCAGGTCCCTTTACGTATACTTCAACAGTTTTAAGTCCATGCTCCATTGCAGCTTTTGCAGCGGTCTCAGCAGCCATTTGTGCAGCAAATGGTGTACTCTTTCTTGAACCTCTGAAACCAAGTCCACCTGCACTAGCCCATGATAGTGCATTTCCGGCAGTGTCTGTCAGGGTAACAATTGTATTATTAAAAGATGAACGGATATGAGCAGCTCCACGTTCAATGTTTTTACGTTCTCTTCTTTTTCTGGTAGTTCTTTTAGCACCAGCAGTCTTCGTTGCCATTTGTTCGCAAACCTCCTTTAACTATTTCTTTTTGCCGCTAACGGGCTTTGAAGGGCCTTTTCTAGTCCTTGCATTAGTCTTTGTACGCTGACCTCTTACTGGAAGACCCATTCTGTGTCTTCTTCCTCTATAGCATCCGATTTCAATAAGACGCTTGATATTTAACGCTATTTCTCTTCTAAGGTCACCTTCAACCTTGTATTCTTTGTCGATAACTTCTCTGATTTTGTTGATTTCATCATCAGTCAAATCTCTAACACGAGTATCAGCGTTAACGCCAGTCTTAACTAGAATTTCATTAGCTTTGGGTCTGCCAATACCGTAAATATAAGTGAGACCAATTTCTACCCTTTTTTCTCTGGGCAAATCTACTCCGGCAATACGTGCCATCTTTACTTACACCTCCATTAAGATTCATGTGCCGCCTTATTTGCGGCACTCAAACTAATTCTCCACCGATTGAATCATGATATAATTCGATGCCATTCCCATAGGCTCATGTCCAAACGATATCGTCAAATATTTAAAATATCAACAAGAATAACAATGAATCGGGAAATTCTTTTGTCCAGCCGCTTCTTGCCGAGATTTTACGAAATTAAATAAAACATAGATGTGGGTCCAATATTAACCCTGTTTTTGCTTGTGCTTTGGATTTTCGCAGATAACCATTACTCTGCCTTTTCTTTTAATAATTTTGCACTTTTCGCATATAGTCTTAACTGATGGTTTTACTTTCATCGCTATATCCTCCTTATAATAAGAAAAAAATCTGCTTAATTAGTTAATTGGGTAATACTTTTATATAATAAATAATACCATTAGGTATAATTATTTTGCTCTCCAAGTTATCCTTCCTCTGGTAAGGTCGTATGGTGACAATTCAAGGGTTACCTTATCTCCCGGAAGAATCCTTATGAAATTCATTCTGAGCTTACCTGATATATGAGCCAATACCTTATGCCCATTCTCAAGCTCTACCTGAAACATAGCATTAGGCAATGCTTCAATAACAGTACCTTCAACCTCTATAACATCATCTTTTGCCAAACTAACACCTCCTCCAAAGGATCAATAATACATTTATAAATTTATTGCTCTTAACTAAACTTTACTGTCAACAGGTACATTATATTCAACAATTGCCTTTCTTATTTCGGCATTTGTGCATTTTTCTCCTGAAGAAATTTTCTGTGAAATAGCTTCGATAACACTGTTTGTAATAATCAGGTGTCTCAACTTCTTTTTTTTTGGATTCTCCAGTCTTCTGGAGTTTCCGTCACTGATAAGTACATAACTATCATCAATTAAACCTGTTACTACAAATATTTTTCCTGCGTCCCGCCCTGCTTTAGAAAATACTACCTGTCCCAGGACTACATTCAATGTAATTCACCTCTAAGCTTAAAATTTACACAGTCAAACCAAATATAAATTATACAGGAAAACTAAAATTATAACAATACAATTTATAAAAATATCTTAAAATATTTTATTAGAACCTTGTCAATATAATCGGTTCGTTATTAGTAATTGCTACTGTATTTTCATAGTGTGCAGAAAGCGATTTATCAGTTGTTACAACAGTCCATCTGTTTTCTAAAACTTTTACACTATAGCTACCTGCATTAACCATTGGCTCAACAGCTATTGTCATTCCAGCTTCAAGCCGTGGGCCTCTTCTCTTTGTAACATAATTTGGTATATCAGGCATCTCATGTAAATCTTTTCCAATACCGTGCCCTACAAAATCTCTTACCACTGAAAAGCCTTTACTCTCAACGTGATTTTGAATAGCTTCTGATATATCTCTTATGTGATTGCCTATAACCATTTGTTTTAATCCTTCAAAAAAACTCTGACGCGTTTCATCAATAAGTCTTTGTGCTTCAGTATTAATATTGCCTACTGAAAAGGTTCTTGCTGCATCTGCGTGATAACCATTTAAATGCACACCAACATCTATACTGATAATATCGCCATCTTTTAAAGGCTTTAAACTCGGTATCCCATGAACCACTTCCTCGTTGACAGATGCACAAATACTACCGGGGAAAGGAGCCATTCCAGGAATACCAACATCGTAACCTTTAAACGAAGGAGTTGCATGATTCTTTTTAATATACTCTTCAGCAATTCTGTCTAATTCCTTAGTGGTAACACCCGGTACTGTATTTTTCTTTATTAGTTGAAGAGCTTCGTATAAAATCTCTCCAGCTTTTTTCATCTTTTCAATTTCAGATTGTGATTTTATAGTAAACATCTTAAATACCTAAAACTTTCATTACTCGATTTGATGTTTCTTCGACTTCTCCCGCACCTTCTGCTATTTTTAACTTGCCAGCCTTTTCATAATAATTAATAAGCGGCTGTGTTTGCTTATGGTAAGTTTCAAGTCTGTTTAATACTGTTTCTGCAGCATCATCAGCTCTTTGAATAACAGGAGATTTGCAAACATCACATATTCCTTCTTCTTTTGTAGGATTGAATACAACATTATATGTTGCTCCACAATTGGTGCATACACGTCTTCCGGACATTCTATTTATAATATCTTCATCTTTTACATCTATTAACAGAGCAACGTCTAGATTTATATTCATTTGTACCAATACCTTATCAAGATATTCGGCCTGAGGTATTGTTCTTGGGAAACCATCCAGAATAAATCCGTTTACACAATCGTCATTTCCCAACCTGTCCTTTACTATTTCCACAGTCAGTTCGTCCGGTACAAGTTCTCCTTTGTCCATATATTCCTTTGCCTTTTGTCCAAGAGGAGTATTTCCCTTTATATTTGCTCTGAAAATATCACCAGTTGAAATATGCGGAATATTAAGTTTTTCAGAAATAATTTTTGCCTGAGTTCCCTTTCCAGCTCCGGGAGCTCCTAATAATATAATCCTCATTTTTGTCACCTCTTTACAATTACTCATAACATTAAGTTTAGGGTTTATGACGTATCATAAACCCCAAACCGTTTTGTTAACTAATCTAATTTTTAAGGACCTTATTCCAAGAATCCTTTATAGTGTCTCATAAGCATCTGTGACTCGATTTGTCTTACAGTATCAATTGCTACACCAACCAAGATCAGAACGCTTGTTCCAGCAAACCAAACTCCCTTAACTCCTGTTATCCAACCGATAATATATGGGAATATAGTTATTAATGCAAGGAACAATGCACCAAACCAAGTTATTCTGTTCAATACCTTTGCTATATACTCAGATGTAGGCTTACCTGGTCTGATACCTGGTATAAATCCACCATTCTTCTTCATGTTGTTAGCCAACTCAATTGGATTGAACTGTACATATGTGTAGAAGAATGTAAATCCGATAATTAACAATGCATAAAGTATTGCATATGTCCAATGACCAGACCAATCCTTTATAAATCTAGCAAATCCACCAGTTGCATTTGGTCTTGCAAATCCAACAATTGTTGAAGGTAGCATCATGATAGACATTGCAAAGATTATAGGAATAACTCCTGCCCAGTTTACCTTTATAGGTAAGTGAGTGCTTTGTCCACCATATACTTTTCTTCCAACAACTCTTTTAGCATATTGTACAGGTATACGACGTTCAGCCTGATTAACCCAAACAACACATGTGATAACACCAACGAATACAACCAGTATTCCAACTATTGCCAAAATACCTATTGCACCAGTACCTCCTAAGTTACCTAAAGTGTAGTTCTTTATAATGTAGTTAGCCCCTGTAGGACCAGCTGACAATATACCTGCAAAAATCAACATTGATATACCATTTCCAATACCGTACTCAGTGATTTGTTCACCGAGCCACATTAAAAATGCTGTACCGGCAGTAAGTGTAAGTGTTACTGTAATGAAGGTTATAACGTTAAGTCCTGAAATAAGTGCACCTCTAAGACCAATAGTAATGGCTGTCGCCTGTAAGAATGCCAAAATTACTGTTGCATATCTTATCCATTGACCTATCTTTTTCCTGCCCTCTTCGCCTTCCTTTGATAACTGTTCCAATTTTGGAATAGCAATCGTTAACAACTGCATAATAATTGATGCATTGATATATGGTGTTATACTCATTGCAAATATTGTTGCATTTTTAAAGGCACCACCACCAATGATATCAATAAAATTAAACAACTGTCCACCCTTTGATATAAGATCAGCAAACCAATCAGGGTTCAGTCCAGGAACAGGTATTCTAGATCCTAATCTGAAAATTAGGAGAAGGCCAATAGTTATTAAAATCTTTTTCTTTAAATCAGGAATTTTCCAGGAATTCTTAAGTGTATCCATCATTCCACTCACGTTATACCACCTCGACCTTTCCTCCCGCAGCTTCTATCTTTTCAGTAGCTGTTTTTGTAAATTTAGTCGCTTTAACTGTTAACTTTTTAGTTAACTCACCGTTACCTAAAATTGCTACTCCATCTATAATCTTTTTAGCAAGGCCAGAAGATTTAAGAAGTTCTTCAGTTACAACAGTACCTTCATCAAAAATATTCAAATCAGATACATTAACTTCTGTATACTTATTAGAAAACTCGTAGTTATTAAATCCCCTTTTTGGTAATCTCATATATAACGGCATCTGACCACCTTCGAAACCAGGTCTAACACCGCCGCCGGCACGAGCATTTTGTCCTTTGTGACCCTTACCGCCGGTTTTACCATTACCACTGCCTATACCTCTACCTTTTCTATTAGGTAGCTTTTTTGATCCAGGAGCAGGCTGTAATTCAAATAATTTCATTGACTACACCTCCCTTATATTTCTTCTACACAAACAAGATGTGAAACTTTTCTAATCATTCCTCTAATTTGAGGGTTGTCATTTTGTTCAACTGTAGTTCCGATTTTACCCAAACCAAGAGCTTTTACAGTTGCAGTCTGACTCTTAACAGCTTTATTTGTGCTCTTCTTTAGAGTTATCTTTAACTTAGCCATTTAATGTCCCCCCTAGCCCAGAATCTCTTCTGCTGTTTTTCCGCGAAGTCTAGCAACTTCTTCTGCTGTCTTTAACTGAGCAAGACCTTCAATAGTTGCATTAACCATATTAATTGGGTTATTTGAGCCCAATGACTTCGTTCTTATATCACGAATTCCTGCAAGTTCAAGTACGGCTCTTACAGGTCCGCCGGCAATAACTCCGGTACCTTGTCCAGCAGGTTTAAGTAATACTTTTCCTGCTCCAAACACTCCAATTGCTTCGTGTGGAATTGTTGTATCAACAAGCGGAACTTTAATAAGGTTCTTCTTCGCATCTTCAATACCTTTACGAATAGCTTCAGGTATTTCAGCAGCTTTACCCATTCCACTTCCAACATAACCGTTCTCGTCTCCTACTACTACTAACGCACTGAAACGAAAATTTCTACCACCTTTAACAACCTTTGTTACACGTCCTATATTAACAACTTTTTCTTTAAGCTCTCCTAAAGTGCTGGCATCAATTCGTTGCATGTATTCCCCTCCTTCTCCTTAAAAATCCAAGCCTGCTTCTCTAGCAGCATCAGCAAGCTCTTTAACTCTTCCATGATAGATATATCCGCCTCTATCAAAAACAACTTTCTTTATACCCTTGTCAATAGCCTTTGATGCTATTAATTTTCCAACCTCTTTAGCTGCTTCTTTGTTTCCGCCGTTAGCAACTTTTCCTTTTAACGCGGCATCAAGGGTTGAAGCGGATACAAGAGTATTACCGGTTGTATCATCGATTATCTGAACATAAATGTTGTTTAAACTTCTAAAAACGTTCATTCTTGGACGCTCAACAGTTCCAGTAATCTTTTTGCGTACTCTCAGATGCTTTCTGAGTCTTACTTCGTTTCTATTTGCTTTATTTATCATTTACTCTCATCTCCTTTCTACTTTTTACCCTTGCCACCAGTCTTACCTTCTTTACGTCTTATAACTTCAGTTTCGTATTTGATACCTTTACCCTTATAAGGCTCAGGAGGTCTCTTTTCACGAATCTTAGCAGCTACTTCTCCAACTACCTGCTTGTCAATTCCCTTAACAATTATTTTGTTAGGTGCAGGAACTTCAGTTGCGATACCTTCAGGATCTTCCATCTCAACAGGATGTGAATAACCTAGTGTTAAAACCAACTTCTTACCCTGCTTCTGTGCTCTGTAACCAACACCGTTGATGTCGAGAGCCTTTTGATATCCATTGGTAACACCTTCCACCATATTGTTAATAAGTGTTCTTGTTAAACCATGAAGTGATTTGTGCATTTTTAAATCAGATGGTCTTTCAACAACTATCTGTTCAGCTTCTACCTTTATAATCATATCTTTGTGGAACTGCTTTGTAAGAGTTCCTTTTGTACCTTTTACAGTCAATAAATTGTCGCTGTCTAGTTTAACTGTTACTCCCTTTGGAACAGCTATTGGCAACTTTCCTATTCTTGACATGTCATATACCTCCAGTTCTTAAAATTATGGGCCAATAATGCCCTTTTCAGACCTTAGAGTATTTTCAAATTCTTAGATAAGAATTTGAAAATACTTTACCTGAGGATTATAACTTACCATACAAATGCCAGAACTTCTCCACCTACACCGTCTACTCTGGCTTTCCTGTCAGTCATTATTCCCTTTGATGTTGAGATTATTGCGATACCGAGACCACCCAATACCTTAGGTAGTTCGTCCTTTCCTGCATATACTCTCAAACCTGGCTTACTAATTCTCTTTATTCCAGTTATAACGTTTTGCTTATTGTTAGTGTACTTTAAGCTAACTCTTAGTACTCCCTGCTTACCGTCACTAATTTCTTCAAAATTCTTAATATATCCTTCTTCCAGCAAAATGTTTGCTATAGACCTCTTGAGGTTGGAAGCGGGTATATCAACTGATTCATGTTTAGCAGAACCTGCATTTCTTATTCTGGTTAACATATCAGCTATTGCATCAGTAATTTGCATATGTTTAACCTCCTTCCAATGATATTACCAGCTTGCTTTTTTAACGCCAGGTATTTGACCTTTGTACGCTAATTGTCTAAAGCATAAACGGCAAATTCCAAATTTTCTAATGTATGCATGTGGTCTTCCACATATTTTACATCTATTGTAAGCCCTAGTACTAAACTTGGGTGTACGTTGTTGCTTTATAATCATAGACTTCTTTGCCATGCCTTCAATCCCTCCTTAGCTCTGGCTGAATGGCATACCAAGCAACTTCAAAAGCTCTTTTGCTTCTTCATCACTCTTAGCCGTAGTTACAAAAACGATATCCATTCCTCTTAACTTATCAACCTTATCATATTCAATTTCAGGGAATATAAGCTGATCCTTTACACCCATGGAGTAATTTCCTCTACCGTCAAATGAGTTGTTTGAAAGACCTCTGAAGTCTCTTACTCTAGGAATAGCCACATTAAAGAGCTTATCAACGAATTCGTACATTCTTTCGCCTCTTAATGTAACCTTACAGCCGATGTTCATTCCCTGTCTCAATTTAAATGCAGCTACTGACTTTTTAGCCTTGGTTACAATCGGCTTCTGTCCAGTAATCAGTGTCATATCATTTACTGCTGAATCCATAGCCTTTGGGTTGTCTTTTACTTCCCCGACTCCCATGTTAAGAACTACTTTCTCAAGCTTTGGAATCTGCATGTTACTACTATATTTAAACTTTTCTTTCAAAGCAGGAACTGCTTCATTAAGATATTTACCTTTTAACCTTGCCATCTACTATACCTCCTTTCGGCAGTACTATTAACCGTCTTTGTTTTTATCTAATACTATATCAATAATTTCGTTACAGTTCTTACAAGTTCTAGCCTTCTGCCCATTGTCGAGAATTTTCTTTGCAACTTTGGTAGGCTTTCCACATTTATCACAAACTAACATAACATTTGAACTGTCGATATGTGATTCCTGATGGATGATGCCACCCTGTTGATATTTTCCTCTAGGCTTTTTGTGCTTTGTTGACATGTTAACGCCTTCAACAAGTACTTGATTAGAAGAAGGATTTACGCTTAATACCTTGCCCTTCTTGCCTCTATCTTTTCCTGAAAGCACAAGAACTGTATCATTCTTTCTTACATGAACTTTATTTGCCAAATTAAGCCGCCTCCTTCCTTACAATACTTCCGGTGCAAGAGAAAGAATCTTCATAAAATCCTTATCTCTTAATTCTCTTGCAACAGGTCCAAATATACGAGTTCCTCTTGGGTTCTTATCTTCTTTAATTATAACTGCAGCGTTCTCATCAAATCTGATGTAAGAACCGTCGGGTCTTCTAACGCCTTTCTTAGAGCGTACTATAACGCACTTAACAACGTCACCTTTTTTTACAACACCGCCGGGTGTTGCATTTTTAACAGAAGCTACTATAACATCACCTATATTAGCATACTTTCTCCAAGAACCGCCAAGAACTTTTATACACATAAGTTCTTTAGCTCCGGTATTATCAGCTACTTTCATTCTAGACTGAACTTGAATCATAGTGGTACCTCCTTCCAAAATTTCTGCTCAGACTGCACATATATTATTGTGCCTTTTCAACGATTTCAACAAGTCTCCATCTCTTTTCCTTACTCAATGGTCTTGTTTCCATTACTTTAACTTTATCACCAATCTGGCATTGATTTTCTTCATCATGTGCCTTTAGTTTATAAGTTCTCTTAACAATTTTTCCGTATAACGGATGCCTTACACTGGTTTCTATAGCAACAACAATAGTTTTATCCATTTTATTGCTAACAACCTTGCCAACCCTAGTCTTTCTTAAAGCTCTTTCAACCAAGTGGAATTACCTCCTTCCGAATACTCGTCTTTGCGATACTATCAATTGATATATTACAAAGACCATAACTTACGTTATTCATTATGGTTAAGGTTTTTCAATTACTTTAGCAAACAGCTATTACTTGTTATCGCTAAGCTCTTTTTCCCTTATTATTGTTTTAACTCTAGCAATGGATTTTTTAACATCCTTAAGTTTCATTGGGTTCTCAAGCTGATTTGTAGCAAGCTGAAATCTAAGTTTAAAGAGTTCAGACTTTAATTCGCCCAATTCCTTGTTTAATTCAACCATATCCTTTTCTCTGATTTCACTAGCTTTCATTTGCTTCACCACCCATTTCTGTCTCGCGGGTTACAAATTTACATTTGACCGGAAGTTTGTGCATAGCGAGTCTCAACGCCTCTCTAGCTGTCTCTTCAGGTACTCCCGCAATTTCAAATAATACTCTTCCAGGTTTAACTACTGCTACCCAATATTCCGGTGAACCCTTACCACTACCCATACGAGTTTCAGCAGGTTTCTTTGTTACCGGCTTATCCGGGAATATTTTAATCCAAACCTTACCGCCACGCTTGATGAAACGTGTCATTGCTATTCTGGCAGCTTCAATCTGGTTGCTTGTTATCCAAGCAGGCTCCAAAGCCTGAATTCCGAACTCACCATTGCTAACAAAGTTACCTCTGGTAGCTTTTCCGGTCATTCTACCTCTGTGAACCCTTCTATGTTTTACTCTTTTGGGCATTAACATTACTTAACCCCTCCTTCCGCTTTTCTGTTTCTTTTAACAGCAGGAAGAACTTCTCCTTTGTATATCCATACCTTGACACCGATTTTACCGTAGGTTGTATTTGCTTCAGCAAAACCGTAGTCTATATCAGCACGAAGTGTTTGAAGTGGAATAGTACCGTCATGATAGTGCTCAGTTCTTGCGATTTCTGCACCACCAAGTCTACCTGCACATGCAGTCTTGATACCCTTTGCACCAAGCTTCATTGTTCTTGACATAGCCTGCTTCATTGCTCTTCTGAAAGATATACGTTTTTCGAGCTGTGATGCAATATTTTCTGCAACAAGCTGAGCATCCATTTCAGGAACCTTAATCTCAGTGATGTTAATCAGAACGCTCTTTCCTGTCATTTTTTCTACTTCTTTTCTGAGTTCTTCAATACCTTGGCCACCCTTGCCTATTACAAGTCCTGGCTTTGCAGTATTTACATTAATCTTGACCTTATTTGCTGCACGGTCAATCTCAATTCTAGAAATGCCTGAAATATATAGTTTCTTCTTTATGAAATTTCTTATTTTGACATCTTCAACAAGATAGCTGCTAAAAGATTTGTCATTAGCATACCATTTTGTATCCCAATCTTTAATAATTCCAATTCTTAATCCATGAGGATTTACTTTCTGGCCCATTACCCAACCTCCTTCTCGCTTATTCTCTTTCCTTTACAACCAATGTTATATGGCTGGTTCTTTTTTGAATTTTAAATGCTCTACCTTGTGCACGTGGCATAATTCTCTTTAATGTTGGTCCTTGAGTTGCATAAGCTTCTGCAACATAAAGATTATCATGGTTCAAGCTGTTATTGTTAACAGCATTAGCTTCTGCTGATTTAAGAAGCTTGTACAAAACTTCTGATGCAGCCTTAGGTGTAAATTTGAGAACACCATAAGCCTCATCAATACCTTTATTTTTTATCAAATCCAGTACGATTTTTACCTTTCTGGATGATATACGTGCATATTTTAAAACTGCTCTTCCTTCATCTTTACCAATTCCGAGAACTTTTCTCTCTTTTTTAGTAAGAAGTGCAGGCTTATTTGATTTAGTATGCTTAGCATTTTGCTCAGCCAAAATCTGATCTTTATTCTTTAATAGCTCCTCTTTGGACAATACTTTTTTCTCCAACTGAATAGCCTCCTTTCAGTTCTAATCTTAAACTTAAACTCTCAGTATCAAAAAATTCTTTTGTTACCTTAGAGAAGTAGACTTCTCGTTACCGCTATGTCCCTTGTATGTTCTTGTTGGTGCAAATTCACCAAGTTTATGACCAACCATTTCTTCTGTTATATATACAGGAACGTGCTTCTTTCCGTCATGAACAGCAATTGTGTGTCCAACCATCTGAGGGAATATAGTTGAAGCCCTTGACCAGGTCTTAATAACTTTCTTATCATTCACTTTATTCATTTCTTCAATCTTCTTAAGTAATGAATCAAGCACGTAAGGTCCCTTTTTAACTGATCTACTCATTATTCTAAAATCCTCCCTTCGCCGCCATCTCGTAGGATTTGGCGGAGCGGTTAAACCGCTCTTACTTCCAAATATCCCGATAAATTACTTTTGATTTCTTTTCTTAACAATAAACTTATCTGACTTGTTTTTCTTCTTTCTAGTCTTCAAGCCAAGAGTTGGTTTACCCCAAGGTGTAACAGGACTTGGTCTACCGATAGGTGATTTACCTTCTCCACCACCGTGAGGGTGGTCAACCGGGTTCATAACGACACCACGAACTGTAGGTCTGATACCCATCCATCTTTTTCTTCCTGCCTTACCTAATGAAACGTTTTCGTGTTCAAGGTTTCCAACCTGTCCAATTGTAGCTTTACAATTGATTCTAACCATACGAACTTCACCTGAAGGAAGTCTAACCTGTGCATACTCCCCTTCTTTAGCCATCAACTGAGCAGCATTACCTGCAGCTCTAACCATCTGGCCACCCTTACCTGGCTTAAGTTCAACATTATGAATTAATGAACCTACAGGGATATTTGTTAGTGGAAGTGCGTTACCTGGTTTGATATCAGCTGATTCTCCTGATTCAACAATATCGCCTACACTTAATCCAACTGGTGCAAGAATGTATCTCTTTTCACCATCTAAATAGTTAAGAAGCGCAATATTTGCAGTCCTGTTTGGATCATACTCGATTGTAGCAACCTTTGCCTTGATTCCATCTTTGTCTCTTTTAAAGTCTATAACTCTATATTTTTGTCTATTACCGCCGCCTTGATGACGAACAGTAATCCTACCATATGAGTTTCTTCCTCCATTTTTCTTCAGAGGTTCTAGTAATGACTTTTCAGGTTCAACTTTTGATAAATCTGAATAATCCATTACTGTCATAAACCTTCTGGATGGAGAAGTAGGACTATACTTTTTTAATGCCATCTCTTCTCACTCCTTTTATAACCTGGCTTAATTACTGAGCAACGCCGAATTCTTCGATGCTAGTTTTATATTTCTTATTATTTGTTACAGTCTTACCGCCCTTTGTTAAGTATTCAACAGGCTTTGGATCAGTATCGATTTTAACGATTGCCTTCTTCCAAGCTGGACGTGGTCCTTCGTGAACACCTGTGCGCTTAATTTTACCTTCAAAGTTCATGGTATTAACCTGCAATACCTTAACGCTAAATAACGCTTCAACTGCCTTTTTTATTTCGGTTTTTGTTGATTTAACATCAACAACAAAAGTGTACTTACCAGCACCTATTTCCATATTACTTTTTTCAGTTATATATGGCTTTAAAATTATGTCTTGTGGCAATCTCATTATGCGTACACCTCCTCAACCTTTTCAACAGCTTCCTTAGTTATAATAAACTTATCATATTTCAATATATCGAATACATTAAGAGTATTTACATATGCTGTTTTTACTCCTGGTATGTTTCTAGCAGACTTAACAATGTTTTCATTCTTTGAATCAATTACTATTAAAGCACTTGAATCTACCTTTAAATTGTTAAGTACTCCTACCATTGACTTAGTCTTAATAGCATCTAATGTCAATATATCCAGTACAAAAATTTCATTTCCTGAAACCTTTGTTGTTAATGCTGACTTCATTGCAATACGTTTTACTTTCTTAGGAAGAGTGTATCTGTAGCTACGTGGTTTTGGTCCTAATACTATACCACCTTTAATCCACTGTGCTGAACGGATACTACCCTGTCTAGCACGACCGGTTCCTTTTTGTCTCCATGGCTTTTTACCGCCACCTCTAACTTCACTCTTGGTTTTTGTTGACTGAGTACCCTGTCTTTTATTTGCTAACTGATTTACTACTACAGCGTGAAGTACTTCATTATTTACTTCTGCACCGAAAACATTATCGCAAAGTTGAATATCTCCAACTACTTCACCTTTCATGTTATATAAATCAACCTTTGGCATGTGTTACTTCCTCCCTTCACGTTATTATTTACCGGATTTAACCGTACTTTTAATAACAAGCAATCCGCCCTTAGGTCCTGGAAGAGCACCTTTTACAAGAATAAGGTTTCTTTCTGCATCAACTCTAACAACTTCAAGATTTTGAACTGTAGTGTTGTCCATACCCATATGACCTGGCAACTTCTTGCCCTTAAATACTCTTGCTGGATTGGTGTTAGCACTCATGGAACCAACTCTTCTGTGATACATTGAACCGTGAGTTTCCTTACCACCTTTTTGACCGTATCTTTTAATAGTACCTTGAAACCCTTTACCTTTTGAAACGCCGCTTACGTCTATTTTATCTCCAGATTGGAACATATCTTCAGCTTTGATTTCCTGACCAACTTCATAGCTTGAAATGTCTTCTAATCTAAATTCTCTTAGATACTTCATTGGAGCAATCTTAGTCTTGCTGAACTGACCAAGATCAGGTTTGCTGAGTCTCTTTTCTGCAACCTTTACATATCCAATTTTTATGGCATTATATCCGTCAGTCTCTACAGTCTTCTTCTGAACAACTGTTAATGGACCTGCTTCCACAACTGTAACTGGTATAACCAAACCATTTTCATCAAATATTTGGGTCATTCCAATTTTCTTACCTAGCATTGCTTTTTTCATTATAATTACCTCCTATGGTTATTGGTTCATATTTTCTATGAACATGACCTACTGCTACACTGTAGACTAACTTAAATATTGAAATTATAATTTAATCTCAATGTCTACACCCGCTGGAAGATCCAGCCTCATTAATGCGTCAACAGTCTTTGGCGTTGGTAGAACAACATCAATCAATCTCTTATGAGTTCTCATTTCAAACTGCTCTCTTGAGTCCTTATATTTATGGGGAGCTCTCAAGATTGTAATAATCTCTTTTTCAGTAGGAAGCGGTACAGGTCCTGAAACCTTTGCGCCTGTCCTCTTAGCAGTTTCAACGATCTTCTCAGCTGACTGATCAAGCACCTGATGATCGAACGCCTTTAGTCTGATACGTATTTTCTGTTTGTTTGACATACATAAACCTCCTCGTACGTTGGATTTTGTCACGTACAACAAGTTTTGTCTGTACACTATGCCGGGTGTTTCATAACGTTTTATATAAAAACCCAGGATCGTTCTTATCCTAATTTGGACAAACTTAACCTGGGCATTTAAAGCGATTATATTACACTTCAAAATGTACAGTGACTTGTCGCCCGGTTTCTTGAATCGGACATTCTCAGCAAAAGTTACCTATTTCTATGAATAGCAATCTCCTGCGTCATCGTATGCCACGCCACAACATTCAATATTTTACTACATAATTTTTATAATTGCAAGGGTTTTTATATATATTTTTAATTATTATATCTAATAATAAACAAAACCCCAAGCTATAAGCTTGAGGTTTTGATATAAATCTGGCAGAGACCTACTTTCCCGGGCCGTTTCCAGCCAAGTATTATCGGCACTGAGATGCTTAACTGCCGTGTTCGGTATGGGA
>JAEWCZ010000004.1 GCA_023390335.1 Bacillota bacterium
TTACATAACCTTTTCTTTGATAGAATCCCTCGGTTTGCAAAGTTCTTGTAGTGAATAAGTAGATATCTCCTATACCCATTTCCCTTAACCTCTTCTCAAACTCTTCCAATAAAATAGATCCTATACCCGTTCCACGCATTTTTTGGTTGACACAGAATTCTTTAATATTAAAATGCATACAGTCATAATAGATTTCATGATTTCCTAATATCATTCCACTAATCTCATAATTATCATAAGAAATCAAACCATATGCCCCCTCACAATGCAACATTTGCGTTAAACGCTTAGCAGCACTATCTACCGTCCATTTATCATACCAAGGCGCTGAGTTAAATGACTCGGTATACATAGATGCCAGTAAAGGTATGTGTTCTTCTTTCATGACTTCATACATCAATTTTAATATCCTCCTTACATTAATACATGATTGCTAATATACTAAATGAAAGATTGTATGTCAAGGAATTAAGAATATTCTTATTCGATTTTATGCCTTACTACCAGCTGTAAGGGCCTTTTTTGTGTTAACTCCGTCCAGGCAGGTATTAAGCCTTTCCTGCAGCCAGATGATTTTCAGGATATTACTATCCGGTGTAATGCTACCGGTGGGACCATGAGGGTAGACGGCTTGCAAATCGTACTTCCAGAAGTCATACATCTATACCATTGTCACCTAAATGAGTTTAAAATATTTATGCTATTGCTGATGCTCTTTTCTTTTTATTTTCTAATTCATCACCATCAAAATTTTCATCATCAGTAGAAATACAATCCTCAATGACCACTATAGCCTTGGCTTTGTCATCCAGCTGATATTTTATGAATTGGGTATCATTCTTAAGTATTTCTTCTTTAACCTTATCGCGCTGTATTTTCAACTTTTTAACTGTTTCGTCGCTAATGATATACTTATTAAATAAAATACTATTTTTCAGTTCACCTGTTAATAATTTTAGTGGGTTAATCAAATATTCGAAATCATTATTTTGATCAATAATACTTTGTAAATTTTTAAGTAAGACTTCTCTATTTTCATTCTCCTTTTGAAAAGTTTGCATCTCAGTTTTATAATTTTCATAAACTTTAATTTGTTCATCAAGATTATTATGAACGACTTCTAATTCAGCAATTGTTTTACTCACCACTGGAGTTTTACTATCTGTCATGTTTTTAATTTCTTCAATTTTTTTTGAATTATATCTTTATTTTTACCATTATATGAGATTCCTATATTTAATTTTTGTAAATTTATGTTCACTTTGTGCCTTTCCTTATAGAATCTCCACATGGTTGAAGCTATATTGTAACGTACACAAATACCGTTTTTTATGTCTATATTCTAATGCAATTAACCTAACCATCATCTCTGACTTGAATTTTTTTATATATTAAATCAAAATATTTTTTTGATGCTTCTACCAGGTCATAGGTTCCTCCTGTTGAACTCCAGTTTACAGCTAATCCTAAAAATGAAGATGCAAAACAATATGATAAATCTTCAGCTGAAATATCTGCATCAAGCTCCCCTGCTTCTTGTGCTTTACGCGTATATTCAATAACCATTTCTCGCAATCTTTTTACATTCGGCTCGAAATCATTTAACCTAATGCTAAACATTTGATTTTGCTGTTCCATATCAATTTTTATTAAATTTTTTAATATATCTGCATTTAAATTTGCAAAACCGCTTACATAAATTTTCTTCACCTTCCAACATTTATCGATCCATGTTTTTTCATTATCTATATCCTTTAAAGTAGTTTCTATATCTTCATCAACTAATGAAAAATAATTTAAAAGAAGAGTTTTCTTTGAATCATAATGGTAATAAAATGTCCTCTTTGTAATATTGCAGCCTTCACATATTTCATTAATAGTTACATTATCAAACCCATTTTTCTTAAAAAGTTCAATAGCCTTAACCATAATTGTATATTTTATATTTTCTATCATACTTATCCCTCCGATGTATATATGCCATTATATCATACTTAGTTAAAAATATAAATTTATCTTTGTTAAAACATTGACACATAGTATACCTCGGTATACAATAGAGGTATACCACGGTAACAAAATTCTTTTTAACTTATAAGAGAGAGGTACTTATTATGAAAAGTAAAATTGATGCATTATTTCAACCTATGAAAATAGGTACAATGGAAGTAAAAAACAGAATAGCTATGGCTCCAATGGGTTCACATTCAAAAAATCCTGACGGAAGTTTTAATCAACAGGGTGTAGATTTTTACGTTGCACGTGCTAAAGGCGGTGTAGGATTAATTGTAACAACAGGTATAGCATGTCAGAATAAGTTTGACTCCATGCGAGCTACATTAGCAACAGCAGGTGATGCTTATATAGAAGCTTCCAAAAAGCTTACCGAGGAAGTCCATAAGTATGGTGCTAAGATTATTATTCAAATAGCTAACGGTGCTGGTAGAAATCGTAAAGATGGTTTCTTTATGGACAATGACCCTATTTCTTCATCTGAAAATCCAAATGTTTGGCATCCCGAAATGATGCATCGTGCATTAACAACAGAAGAAGTTCAATTTCTCATACAATCTTATGCTGATGGTGCTTTTGCTGTAAAACAAGCAGGCTTTGACGGGGTAGAAGTTCATGCACTTCATGAAGGATACTTAATGGACCAATTTTCTATGGAATGTACTAATCGTCGTACAGACCAATATGGAGGAAGCTTAGAGAACAGACTTCGTTATGCTACAGAAACAGTTAAAGCAATAAAGGAGAAATGCGGTAAAGATTTTCCTGTCTTGATAAGATATAGTGTTAAAAGCTATATGAAAGGATTGGGTATTGATAAAGGAGCCCTTCCTGGAGAAGAGTTTGAAGAATTCGGCCGTGATTTAGAAGAGAGTGCTAAAATAGCAAAGATTCTTCAGGAAGCTGGGTATGATGCTTTAGATGCAGATAATGGTACATATGAATCATGGTATTTTGCACACCCACCTGTATATATGCCGAAAGCATGTAACTTGGCAGACGCTCAATATATAAAGCAATTTGTTGATATTCCTGTTATATGTGCAGGTAAAATGGATGATCCTGAACTATCAGCAGAAGCTGTTGCAAGTGGAAGTATAGATGCTATTTCTGTTGGGCGAGCACTACTTGCTGACCCTGAATGGGTAAATAAAGTACAGACTGATAATTTAGCTGATATTAGACCTTGCATAGGATGTCATGCAGGATGCTTGGAGAGATTTTTCGCTGGAAAGTATACTTCATGTGCAGTTAATCCACAAGTTAACATGGAAAGAAAATATGAAATTAAACCTGCTGATGTTAAAAAGAACATTATGGTCATCGGTGGCGGTATAAGCGGTATGGAAGCAGCAAGAGTTAGTGCACTTAGAGGACATAAAGTAGATTTATATGAACGCACAAACAGTCTTGGCGGTGTTTTCATTCCTGCTTCTTCAATGAGTTTTAAAGAAGAGGATAAAAAGTTAATACAATGGTATGTGAAACAACTTAAAGATACTGGTGTTACAGTTCATATGAACACAAAGGTAAACGAAAGCATTATAAAGACATCTAAGCCAGATTCTATTTTTGTAGCAACTGGTTCCACTGCAAGAAATCTAAACGTAGATGGAGCAGATTCAGAAAAAGTTATAACCGCTGTGGAAGCATTATTGGAGACAAAACCAATTGGTGATAAAGTAGTTGTTATAGGCGGAGGACTTACTGGCGTTGAAATTGGGTATAGCCTAACAAAAGATAAAGGAAAACAAGTTGAAATACTCGAAATGCTTCCTTACATTTTACAAGTACAGGGCTTAAATGCTGCCAATAAAACGATGCTTCAAAATCTTGTATTATCTCATAACATTGGTGTTCATACTAATGCAAAGGTTACTGCAATCACATCGGAAGGTGTACAGTTTGAGGAAAACGGCAACACTGTTGAATTAGATGCCGACACAATTATTACAAGTATTGGATACATCAGCGATAAATCTTTATATGAATCAATAAAAGATTGTGGTGCAGATGTGCATTTAATTGGAGATGCAACAAAGGTATCTAATCTAATGGGAGCTATTTGGGATGCTTATGAAATTGCTATGGCAATTTAAATAAATAAAATATATGTAGAACAGTTTAAAAAATCCTCCTATGTTAGAGAGAGTTTCAGGTTTTGTGTAAACTGTAAAAACTGATATAAAATATGTTGATAGTTATGCAAGGACAGAACGGTTATTTCAAGGTTCTGTCCTTGTTTGTATTATAGCGCTGTTTCTTTGCATG
>JAEWCZ010000022.1 GCA_023390335.1 Bacillota bacterium
CTGCAAAGGAACAGGGGAATTTAGCTGCATACTTAAGAAATAAGGTAAACAAAGGAGAAAAATTAATTCCGGCAGAGCAGGAAGCAGCTAAAAAACTTAATATCGATATTGCCAATAAGGGTTCGGGTACTAGCCGTATTGAAGTTGTGGATTCTGATGCAGGTACTTTTAGGATAACTGATTGGAGTGAATACCCAGATGAATATGTTCCTTTACCAGATAAAAATAAAGAGTGGGTATTGCTAGAGGGTGATAAATATGAATCCGCTAGAAAACAAGCAAATGAGATTAATAAAAATATAAGAAAGGGAGATAGCTACTATAGCGATAATAGACTGGAAATCCATGAGGTCGAGCCTGTTAAATTCGGAGGCAGTCCTACAGACTTAACTAATAAAACAGCAATACAAGGACAGGCTCATAGGAAATATGTTACACCATGGTGGAATAAAATACGAGATGAAGCTAAGAAAGGATTGAATAAATAATTATGGATTTTTTCGATAAAGACATTTTTAACGATTTTAACTTCCAAGAAGAACAAAATACAGAAAGCCAAATATGTAGAGCTGAGTTAGACTTAGGAATCAAATTCCCGGAAGAATTACGAAAGATTCTGCTGCTATATAATGGAGGTAGTGGAGAAATTGGAGATTATTATTTAGATTTATGGAGTTTGGAAGATATTGTTGATTTTTATCAAGAAAACATGGAAGTTGAGGAAAACAATTTGGTTCCATTTGCTTCAGATGGTTGCGGTATGGCATTTGCTTTAAAAAAAGGTTCTTCAGAGATTAGAATTATTCCTATGGATTCTCTAGAATATAAATATTCAAAAGAATGTAGTAATAACTTTAATAAGTTTATTCATGACATGTATTCTGGTGATTTATTGGAATACTAGAGTATATTAAAGTTCTTATGCACTTCCAAATTGATATAAAGCGATTATCAGTTTGGAAGTGTTTTACTGTTTACATTTATTAGTGGTAGAATTCCTCTGATTTTAGGCTATTCCTTGCCTAAAAATTTTAATGAAAATATTTTAATTCCTGTTCGCTCATATAACTTCTCTCCTTCAAAAATATGCGATACCGAAATTAGGTCAGAAAGTCAATGCCGGAAACTATTACAAATACATACTTTGAATTGTGTAAATAGATTAAATAAATTCACGAAATGCTTATTGTCTTGATTTACTGGTATGGGTTTAAAGAAGTCGCTCATGACTCCGCAACTTTTTCGTATAAATGGGATTTACATGCAAGAGTAACCCCGAACACGAACCCAATGCCAAGAATCCGACCCCGATGAAAAAGTCCGTTCAGTCCGCATTGCGGGCTGATGTAAGCGGAGACGGGGAAGTTTTTGCCCCCGGCTCTTTAACCTGCATCATTTTCGACCCCATGGTTCATGGTGAACCATGGATTTACAGGAAATTGGTTCTATGGTAAAATGGGGCTGCCGGGGGTTACAGGGGATAAAAATACCCTTTCTGTAGCTCCCTTTTCTGTTCTTTTTTCTGCCGTTTATTCTCTTGAAAATAAATCCAGAAATGACTTGCAATCCATTCGGTATAGAGTTAACATCAACAACCAATAAAAGAAATAACTTGTCCTTTCATCCATTGGTTTGTTGTAGATAGGCTGTCGAACCCTTGCGGACTCATCTAGAGTTAACGCTGTCATCTGAGGTTGCCGGTACGGGAACTGATTGGTTGGAAACAAGATCAGGGGGAGAGAATTGCAGAGAAGAGAAAATCTGCTTTATGTAGGAATTGATCTGCATAAGGAAACACATACCGCAGTGATGGTTAACTGCTGGAATGAAAAGTTAGAGGTAGTGGTTATAGAAAACAAACCCAGTGAATTTAAAAAACTGGAAGAAAAGGTGAATAGAAAATCCAATCGTCTTGGACTTGAACCCATTTATGGATTGGAAAATGCTTATGGCTATGGCAGAAGTTTAGCTGTCTGGCTGATTGAAAATGGCTATATAGTAAAAGACATCAATCCTGCCCTGGCTTATGACCAGAGAAAAAGTGCACCTATGCTCCGTAAAAATGATGAGCATGATGCGTATTGTGTGGCAACGGTTCTGATTAATCAGTTACATACCTTGCCGGATGCAAAGCCAAAAGATAATGAGTGGACACTGGCGCAACTGGTGAATCGGAGAGATTTACTGGTGAAAGACGGTATCCGTTTTAAAAATGGACTTCATGAGCAGATATCTATGGCATATCCCAGTTACAGTAAATTTTTCAGCGAAATAGACGGCAAATGTGCCCTGTATTTCTGGAAAACCTACCCGTCCCCTGTCCATTTGCAGGAAAAGACGGCAGAAGAACTAACGATGGAATTCAAAGAAATATCCCCGATCATCAGAAAAGATAAAGCAGAGTTGATTCTGGACTGCGTTCAGAATGATGGAGATACCATTCGTGAATATCAGGAATCCAGAGATTTTATAACAACAAGTCTGGTAAGAGACTTGGAACATCAGAAAGAAGAATTAGCAGGGCTTGATAAAGAAATCGAGAAGATCCTGCTTAGTTTTGATTATAAACTTACCAGTATGCCCGGGATTGGAACTTCCATAGCCAGTAAGCTGATCGCAGAAATCGGGGATATCCGAAGATTTCCCAATGCTGATAAGCTGGCAAGATTCGCAGGAGTGGCTCCTGTAAAGTTTAGTTCTGCCGGAAAAGGTAAGGAGCAAAGCTCCAGACAGGGAAACCGCCAGTTGCATGGACTGTTTTATTTCCTGGCGGTAACTATGGTGTCCAAGCCAAAGAACGGAGCGCCCAATCACCCCGTATTTTACGACTATTACATACGAAAAATCGGTGAAGGAAAGACAAAGTCTCAGGCACTGGTCTGCATCATGCGTCGGTTGGTGAACATTGTTTACGGAATGATGAAAAATAAGACCGAATATCGGGAACCCATTCGAGAAGAAGAACAGTAATTTCTTTCTTAAAAATAGCACGAAGATGTGCTATACTTTTTTAAACGAATACGAATTTTCACCCCTTTCCGTATATCTCAGTACTCCACCTGAGGGTTCGGGTAATGCAGATACAGATGCTTTAATAGCTGAGAAACAAGCAATTGCTAATAAAGCTGCACAAGATTACAATGCCAAATATAATCCTGCTAAACGTGGAATAAGTAAAGGATATGAGGGTATAGGAACTACTGCTAATGGAGGTGCGACATTTGAAGGAACTCAATACATGTACCCAGTTGGTGAAGGACAGTTAAATCGGGTTTCTATTACTGCTCAAGGAAATCGTCCAGCTGATTTTGATTTAGCTAATGCAAGAGCTGGATTGGAATCTACACCTGGTGATGCAGTATGGCATCATTTAGATGATTATAACGTAAGGACGGGAGATATTACCCTAGAATTAGTATATAAGGATGCTCATAGGGCAACTGTTCCACATGCAGGAAGTTGTGCTCAATATGACGCTGTGAATGGTCCAAGTTATAATAAATAAAAAGGAAGATAATTATGTATAATTTTATAAAAAAAACAATTGATAATTATAGCATTTCAATCAATGAAATAAGAATGGTGGAAAAGAAATTTGATATTATATTTCCGAAAAATCTTGTAGATTTTTTCTTGAAATATAATGGTGCAGAAATCTGGCTTTGCGAGGTGAATAAAAATAATAATAGGTATGAAGTTGCTGAACTAATACCGATAAAGTATGGCAGATTGCCTGTTGAAAAAATACTTAGGTGGGATATAGATGATGGTATTGTTGAAAAAGGGATGATACCAATTGCAAGGGATAGAGGAGGTAATGTATATTACTTAAGTGTGAAAACTGGCAATATTGTGTTGTATTATGTGGATGATATAGAGAATCCTATTTGTATTAGCTCTAATATTGATGAATTTTTAGAAAATTTTATTATTAAAAAATGATACTGTGTTTGAACGAGCAGATGAAAATGAGAAAACTAAGCTCATTAGGAGCTAGGTGCCAGTATCTGTCGTTGTGGAACTAGAGTGCGTGGATATGTCATTGTAGTATGTATAGAGAAAGATCCCGTACAAGGTTTGATATGCCCTATGAATCCCTGCTTATATAGAAAAGCCCCTTCTAAAGCAAGCTGGTTTATGAGAGAGTCGATGTAACTTTCAATTAGCTCTTTCTCAGGGAGTGGCATATTACATGAATTACAAGGATAAAATGTTTTAAGCTAGATAGTAAAGTCATTATTAAAGGGGCACAAAAAAGATTTTTTAGTGTGTCCCTTTAGAGTTTCTGAAGAACCAGATATTACAATTTATTAATATATTTTAACAGTTTCATACCATCCATAAAACCATGCTGATATAGAAAAGCTTCTTCCAAAGCGAACTGCCTTATTAGGGAATCGATGTGATTTTGAACCAGTTCTTTTTCCTTGCTTGGCAAATTTTCAATGAAGATTTCAGCATGAAGAATTTGCTTATATTCTTCCTCGGATTGGTTCGGCTGTTTTTGATGGAATATTTCAATTAGCATAGCGATACGTTCCTGAATAAACATATCCAGTAATTCCTGTTCGGTCATAATGTTTCCCTCCTTTGAGAAGATACGATACCGAAACAGTGTCAGAAAGTCGATACCAGAAACTACTAAAAATAGATGCTTTGAATTGGGTAAATAGATCAAATGAATTTACGAAATGCCTATTGTCTTGATTCACTGGTTATGGATTTAAAGGAGTCTCTCATAACCCCGTAACTTTTGTGTGTAAATGGGATTTACACACAAGTGTAACCCCGATCACGACCCCAAGGCCAGGAATCCGACCCCGCTGAAAAAGTCCTTTCAGTCCGCATTGCGGGCTGATGTAATCTGAGCCGGGGAGTTTTTTGACCCCGGCTCTTTAACCTGCATCATTTTCGACCCCATGGTTCACCTCTGTTTTAGGGCAAGAAATTGGCTGAGATTATCTATTACCAGATTATAAAAGTGGTTGCAGATGTGCGACTTGGTGCATTGCGGAGGCTGGCATATATGTGACATTCTTCTGATAAAGTAACAGGAAGACGAACAGTAGGTAGCGGTAATACAAACATTTATCAAATAAAAAAGAAAACGCAAATTTTTTCAAATATGTCCAACAAGGCTTTTTATCGCTTGAATGGCATACAGTTCCACCATCGGTTTTAAAGGCCACACAGGAGCGATATTTTGTGACACAGGGCTAACAGGGAATGGGACATCAAATCTGCACTGTCATTGGTTTATGATATCTGCCTACCCCCATGGTTCATGGTGAACCATGGAATTTACAGGAAATCGGTTCTATGGTAAAATGGGGCTGCCGGGGGTTACAGGGGGTAAAATCCCCCTTTCAGTAGCTCCCTTTTCCGTTCTTTTTTCTGTCATTTCTTCTCCAGAAAATAAATACAGAAATGACTTGCAATCCATTTGATACAGAGTTAACATCAACAACCAATAAAAGAAATAACTTGTCCTTTCACCCATTGGTTTGTTGTAGATAGGCTGTCGAACCCTTGCGGACTCAATAAGAGTTAACGCTGTCATCTGAGGTTGCCGGTACG
>JAEWCZ010000028.1 GCA_023390335.1 Bacillota bacterium
TAGATCAGGTTTATGTAAAAGACGGAGATTTAACTGTTCAGAAATATCTTGATACAGTAGCAAAAGAAATCGGTGCTCCTATTGCTATTAAGAGCTTTGTCCGTTTCGAAACCGGTGAAGGTATCGAAAAGAAATCCGAAAACTTTGCCGAAGAAGTTGCAAAGCAGATGGGAAACTAACTTCATATTTTTAAATAGTGCTAAACCGCCGAAAACCCAGTGTTTCCGGCGGTTTTCTTGCGTTTTGAGGGTATCGTAAAATACCGTAAAATACCGCAGGTTTTCGGGGCAAAGTTGGTACGAAGTTGGTACGGGAATTGGTAAAATCCTGTACCAACTTTGGCTCGGCAAAGTTTGCATCTTTCTTATATGTATTTATTAGAAAGTTAATAAGCATAGATTATATACTTTAATCATAACAAAAAAATAATTAAAACCATATACCATTTGCTATAAGGTTGAAGATATGGATAGTTGCCGCAAAAAACTTCTTGTACGGTAGGAGATTATGACGATGAACTGGTAAGATAGTTGCTGCAGAGTGTTAAAGTTATTAGCGAGGATAAGATTGAGAGACAATTCAAATCCGGAATTGTGATGTAGCAAAGGATTGCATATGATGAGTAAATAATAAGCAGGAGTTGGATTCGTTCCTTACTCATACTTATAAAAAATTGTTATGAATAAAATCCTCAGTACACTGAGAATTTTATTCATAGAAGTAAGTAATTTATATGTCAGAATATTAACAAAATCACCATTTATTTATGGCTATAATCGATTATTGAAAAAATTTTAATTAATAGATTAGGAGTTTTTTTATGAATATGAATGATATAGTAACAATTATTTTTTTATCGACTTTATTAACTACTATTTTTACTTCTATTTTCAATTTATCTACCAATAAAAGAAAAGATTCTATAGAAAATATAACAAAAGAGCGTAAGACATGGCGTGATGAAATGAGGGTGAGGGTCTCCACCTGTTATAGGACATGGAAATAAGGAAAAGATAAAAAATTCTAAAGAAGCGGCACATAAAGCTTCTGAGAACTTTTGGGAAAAAGATAGTAGTATTTATAGTGCATTGGCAAACTATTATGAGAGAACTTTAAAAGATGTAAGTTTTCATATGCCTTTTAATAGTGGATTTTTCAAACGCCTTAAATCAGTGAAACAAATTTATGTTGTTGGCTATTCTCTTGGAGATGTAGACTTACCTTATTTTAAAGAACTGTCTACAAAATGTGTTGTTATTCCAATTAGTATAGTGAAGAAGTTATTTAACGCAGATAAAATAGTTGCTGACGATGAAGCTTATTTAAAGTTAGATCAATATATGAAATTTATTATTGGTGATTTAAACGGGGATGTTTCGCATTGGTTGATGTCATAAAATGTTTTCCATGTAGTTTAATTTGTTAAGTAATTCGCATTATCCATATTAAGTTAACTGCGGAATAGATAAATCTTAATTAGTAAGGGGTGATCAGTCATAAATAAAACATACATAATTGCAATAAATGCAATATCAGGTGGTGGAAAAACAACAGTAACTCAATGTCTTAAAGATAACCTTTATAATGCCGAAGCTTTATATTTTGATGATAGAGATTATGATATAGATAGCGGAATTGTTGATATTTGCAAATGGATGGATGAGGGAGCAGATGTGAATAGATTTAATTTAGAGTTATTGATTAAAGATATTGAACAATTGCAAAAAAAGGAATTAGACTTTATCCTATTAGATTATCCTTTTGGTCACAGACATAATAAAATGGCAAAATATATTGACGTATCAATATTTATAGATACACCGCTGGATATTGCATTGGGAAGGCGTCTTCTTAGAGATTATAAAGGATTATCTGAAAAGAATATTTTTAATGATATAGAACAGTATCTTAGTACAGGAAGGCAAACGTATATATCAAGTATGAATCTTGCTATTGAAGATGCGGATATCATTGTCGATGGAAGCAAACCATTAAATGATATTATTAACTTGATTAAATGTAAAATCAATGATGAAGTATTAGATTTGCATTTATTTACTTAATGATAGATTTGAATTATTAATAAATAACGATGTTCCTATGAGCTTACAAAAGAGAGAAAAGCCAAGTGCTCCAGATAAGATTAGTGATATTACGTTATGTATTGCAACTACTTCTGATATTACAGAAGATGATATTAGCGAAATAAAAGGAAAGAATGATTACTTGCTAAAATATGAAACGTTAGACAAAGGATTTGATATGATATGTTCAAGTAGGCAAATTAGAAAGTATATTCAAATGATTAAAACAGATATTGGTAATATTGAAAAAACTCATAAAATAGGTAAAATAAAAATTTGCATATCATCATCTGTTGCTTTTACCTTTGCATTAGGTCAATCTTTTAGTAAAACTCATGATTCTGAAATTATTGTTTATCATTACCAACGTGGTAATAAGTATCCTTGGGGTATTAATTTAACTCAGAAGAGTGGGATTATAGTAAAAAAATAATTATGTTTTAAGAAAAGAGATATTTTTGTCGCTCTTTTCTTTTTTTATACATCAGAATAAGTGATTTATATAATTAAAAATTATAGAATAATCATAATTTGTAAAAGAATACGATGAATTGGAATAAATTGTTGAGGTTGGAAAAATAATGATATATAATTAATACAAGGATAAACTCAAAAATGGGGTGGAATAATTGGAATGGAAAATCGGTTTGCTGTTTGCTATATTAGGAATTGGTTTAATTATACAGTTTTATGATGCAGAAAGAGATTGGAACGGTGCATTTGATATTGGCTATGAAAATATAACCACAAAAGAGTTTTATTTTAAAAGAAACTTAAAGATTACATTTATTCAAATTGTATTTTCTTTGGTAATATCACTTTGGTTAAAATATTACCGAGTAAATGAAATGATAATATTAACATGTGTTGTGGGTGTCCCATTTTATATAATAGCGATGAAAGCAGGATTTAAGGGATATACTGATAATATATTTGATTTTGTAGAAGCGTTTTCATTTTCAACTGTAATCGTAACAAGTATCGCAGGAATGATAGGTTGGTTAGTAATTTTATTAAGTCTTATTTATATTGCCATTCGCTTTAATGATAAATATGAAAAGTTTAACTTCTGGGTAAATCTATTTGCTGTTTTTGAATTTGGAATAATGTTCCTTATTGATAAGGCATTTAATATAACATCACTATCATTGTATTATATAATTATTTTTATTCTCTTACCGCATACAATAATCAAAGCCCTTAATGTAGTCGTATCATATTTTTTGATTAACAGGTACAGTAGAAACTAAGTAAAAACATTTGTATAAAATATTAAGATTAAGAGAGAAGATAGATATGGACAATAGTAAAACTATAGATAATTATGAAGTTATAGAGATAATGCATACATCAGAACATGGTAATACGGTAATAGCAAAAGTTAAAGAAAAATTCAAGGAGAAATGTGAACGCGTATACGCATTAAAACTTATTGGTCCTTTAGATAATCGACTTGAAAAATTAATGTTTAAAAGAGAAATAGAAGCTTTAAAGATATTAAATTCATGTAAAAACATAGTTAAGATTCGGGATCATTTAATAAATATTAGTTTTGCTAAGAATAGAAATTGGGGAGCAATATTATTGGATTATGTCTATGGAGATAATCTGGAAGAATTAGATATGAATGATTATTCACAGGTTAAAAAATATGAAATATGTTTGAAAATTCTCTATGCCGTTTCAGAAGCACACAATAATAATGTATTACATAGGGATATAAAACCATCAAATATTATGTATAATGAGGAGACAGGCGAAGTTATACTTATTGACTTTGGTACTAGTAAAATAAAAACAATAATTGAAAGGGAAACTACTTTCCCCTTTTATTCAAAAAATTATTCCGCGCCTGAAGTTATTTTAGGAAATGATACCACTGAAGCAAGTGATATTTTTTCCATTGGAGCAGTAATGTTTAAAATCTTTTTTGGGATTGATCCTAATGGTTCGCAAATGATGATAGACACTATGAAAGATATGCGAATATTTGAAGATTTATATGTGCTTATAAAAGGTATGATAGAAGTAGAACCGAAAAATAGGTTTCAAAATATAGATGAAATTATAGACAAGTTAAAAGATATAATAGGAGAAAATATTTCTGAAAGAGAAAACTTTATTTGTTTAGTAGATAGCGATAAGCTAGAATATCTGAAAAAAATAAATTTAGTAGAGTCAGATATAAATATGACGATATTTACTAAATCATATCTTAAAAATCAATTTCGTAGAGTGACGGGATTTTATGATAAGAAAGAGGATGTTTACTTTTTTACGGGGAAAAAGGTGGCATTAGAAAGTATATATAATGAAGAAAGTGAATTGTTTGAAACCGTTAGAATTTTACCGCTTTCGCTCGATAGAAAGGTAAGATTCGATAAAAAAGGGTTTGAAATAACGGGAAACATTCAATTTGTTAATTCTTATGAGGCAAAGAGGGGGAGCGCTTCATTAGGATACAACAATAATGATCGCTTAGTTGTTAAATTTAAAAATAGTAGTAGTGAACAATATGAAGTGCAAAAACAGGATGAACTATTCGATGAATTATTTGGTAAGTGGCAAGAAGGATTGGACGAGTCAATAGTTAATGAAAAGGAGAAAACTGGTAGAGTAATATTGTCAGGTTATTCAATAGAAGAAAAACAACTGTTGGTTAAGCTTGAAAAATATTATAATAATGATTTGGATGAGTTAAATAGCGAAACTCGATATATTGTTGAAGATGTAGATAATAAAGGTAATCCTGTATATGTTGATGTTGGTTCCTTTAACAGTGTTAGATATGAAGAGGATTCAACCATATTAGTGATAGATTTAGTAAAAAAAATAATTCTTGGTAAGGTAAAGCGAATTCTGACTAATAAAAAAATTCTTCTAGAGGATTTTAGGGCAAATATAAGCTCATATAAACGCCAAATTTATGCATTAAGAGCTCTGCATGATGATAGTTATTCATCAAAAAACCTTAAAGATATTTTGCTAAATTTGGATATTCCAACCGCCACACCTACATTATCAAATATTAGTTTTTCTAGTGATGAATTTGACGTTTCACAGAAAGAAGCTGTATGCAAAGCAATATATACAGATAGCATAAGTTTAATTCAAGGACCACCAGGAACCGGTAAAACAAAAGTAATACGTGAAATTATAACACAGATAGTACAACAAGTGGAAATTACCGATGATGTATGCAGAATTCTTATTGTGTCACAGTCTCATACTGCTGTTGATAATATTATTGAAGGATTGAATAATAATATTAAAACTGGTATTGATATTATAAGAATTGGTAAAGAAAAGGATATATCAAAAAGCGTTGCACAAAAATATACGCTGTCTGCTATTAGAAAAGAAATATTTGATAAAATTCAGGAATCATCGGAGTCATATATATGTACTCAAGATGAGATATATAAGTCTGTTGAAGACAAGAAAGAACAAGAAAGATGGGCTAGGATTAAGGAAATTCAAAAAGATTGGTTGAATAGATGTAGTAATTTAGAAACCTTAGATAGTCAAGTTATAAAAAGTGCAACGATTATTGCAGGAACGTGCGTTGGATTTTTATCAAATAGTTTTGTTAAGGAATTAGATTTTGATTATGTTATTATTGATGAAGCAGCAAAAGCAACCACGCCAGAGTTATTAGTATCAATTATAAAAGCAAAGAAAATAGTACTAGTGGGAGACCAAAATCAATTACCAGCATATGCAGATAAAAAATTATCTCCGACAATAGCAAAATTAACGAGAGAACCCAATTTTAGATTATTTGATATTTTATTTAACATATTACCAGATACGCATAAACAGGTGCTTTCATTGCAATATCGAATGATAAGGAATATTGGCAATTTAATCAGTCAAGTGTTTTATCAGGGTAAAATTGCCACGGGTGTTGAGGACAAACGAAAAGTTCATTCAATAAAAATGTTTGAAGGTAAATCTATAATTTGGGTTAATACGAGTATGATGAAAGATAAAAATGAAAAGCCGAAAAAAGGAGGTTCTTTTTGTAATTATGCAGAAAATACTATAATCAGAAAATTACTGGAACAGTTAAACAAAGATGGAGATTTATCAAATCTAGATATCGGAATAATAACCGGATATAGAGGACAAATGGAATTAATTACTCGTACAGTTACGAATAATGGATATGATAAAATTGCTAAAATGATTGATATAAATACTTTAGATGCATTTCAAGGAAGAGAAAATGATATTATTATTTACAGCACTGTAAGAACAAAAAATTCAATCGGATTTCAAAAGGAGAAAGAGAGGGTCAATGTTGCGCTTTCAAGGGCAAAAAAATTATTAATAATTTGCGGAGATATGGACTTTTTCTATCATTTTGATCATCCAGAAAATAAGTTCGTAGAAATTATAGATTATATATCTGAGCATAATGATAAGTGTAAGATAATGCCTGGAGGTGATTTGTAGTGGATAAGTATATAAATATGCTTATTAAGAAAAATACAGATAAAAATGAAGGATATTCCTGGGTAATGAGGGAAGAAGTCTATATACCAATTGTTAGAACCTATTTGTCTATTACTAAAAGATCACATTTTTTATTACCTCTTTTAGATGAGATTACACTTAGACTATTGGCTGAAGGAGTTAATGAAATATCAGAAATATCTAAGATTTTAGGAATTGATAGAAAACTGTTAGAGATAACGATAGCGGATTTATATATAAAGGGTCTTATTTATTGTTCAGCGGATAGGTGTACTTTGCAGACTACAGGAAAAGCTGCATTACAAAAGTTGCAAGTTATACAAAGGAAAAAAGATATCCTGAGAAACATATATTTTGATCCTATAAATAGAAAAGTATTACCAGAATTTAATAATTTGCAATTAATAAATAATGCAAATGATAATGATAAAAAAGTAGAAACCGAATATGAACTAGAAAGAATTGATATATTTCGTGGAAATATGGATGTTATTAATCAAATTTTTTTAGAGGAAATGGATATCTATAATGATAAAACAAAAGCTGAACCAGATGAATTGTTAAGCATTGATGGTATAGAAAGTGTTTCTGTTAAATTTATAAAAATTCCTATAGATGTTTATGTAAGTAATAGTGGAAGAGATATTGATATTTTGCCCATCAATAAAGAGATGGATTCACTATTTAATGACTATAAAACTGAGATTATAGAACAGATTAGAAAGCATAAATTATTTAAGAAAGACTTGTATAGTTATCCAGTGGAGGAAAAATATGAGAATCCATCGTATACAATAAACTCCAAAATAACGGAAGGTTTACTGAAACATAAAAAAAGCAAATGGGAAGAGAATGAGTTAAAAAATTTTTTCAATAAAGAGATTTTGGAAAACAGAAAGTTATTCGATGATGAATTTGATATAATGCTAAGATATTTATCTGATTGTTCTGAAAAAATAATACTTAAAATATCACATTTAGATGAATGGTACAACAAAGAGCTATTAAATAAAATAATTTCATTAGTAGGTGTTAGCAAATTAGATTCAATTTATTACGCATCATGCAAACAGATTAATAAGTGTATAAAATATTTAGAAAGAAATACTCCTAAGTTAAAATCAAAGATACAAATTGAATTACATAATGATTATATTGGAATTTGTTTCGATAACAAATATATTTTAAAAGGGATACCTGAGAATATAAAAGTTTTAGATGAAGATACCTATATTCATAAACTTAACTTTTATCTGGTATGTAATGAATAGACTGTTAAAAGTATCGGAGTTGTATTATCTTTTATAGAATTTAATTTTTATTTTTATTCGTAGATAAATAAGTAAAATGCGATTTTTCTGAAAGGATACATATGAGTAAAAGAAAATTTGAATTATACCAACAATCTATATCTGATGAATTCAAAGCAATCCAAGATAGAGTTCGTAATATAATTGGAAGTAGTCATTGGGGGGAGGAAGGTAGATATAAAGAAATTATTTTTATGAATATTATTAGAAGGTTTTTACCTAAACATTTATCGGTTGGTAGTGGATTTGTTATAAGCCCTAACGATGAATTATCAACGCAAATTGACATTATAATTTACGATAGTAGGTTCCCTTTAATATTTTCAGAAAGTGATTTTGTAATTTGTTCATATCAAAATGTTGTAGGGATTATAGAAATTAAAACCAAAATATATTTAAATCAACTTGAAGAGATTATTGAGAAAGCGCATCGCAATGGAGAATTAATAGGAAATCATATATTCAACGGTATTTTTGCATATGATAATCAATTTGATTTGGCTGATACTAGTAAAGCGAGTAGTATAAGGTTAAAAGAAGTATTAGAAAAAAATAAAGGCTTTGTTAATCATATCTCATTTGGTGAGAATTTTTTTGTTCGTTATTGGGAAAAACAAAATAAAAATTATTATTCCATATATAGAATAGAAAAATTTTCATTTCCTTACTTTATTTTAAACATTCTAGAAATATCATATCGCATATCAATGGATAACAATGATGAATCTATATCGAAAATAGATTTCATCTCTAATTATTTATATGGTATCGAAGATGGAAAAGAAAATTATAAAATTTATGATATTTTAGTTTAGGTGATTATTATATGAGGAGACTATAATATGAAATCAATATTGGAGCAATTTAGAGACGATTATTACAGTAGTTTTGGCGAAAAATATGAAAATCATGTCAATAAGTTTATTGAATATTTACGACACATTGACAAATTGAATGCACCTACCAAAATCGATTTAGGTGATGTAAAAAACTGTGTTAAATATTATTCCGAAATAGGAAAAATAAACTATCGTGCATCTATGGAGTCTCATTTAGAATCAATAAAAAGTTTTTATGATTATCTTAGAGAAAATGGTAAAGCAAGTGACATTTTTACTCAAATAAATTATGAGAATTATAAAAATGAAATATTTGATTACTGTAATTTAGAAGAAGGAAGCGAAAGAAAAATTTTTTCAACTGATACAATTAAGGAGATTCTTGCAAAATTAGATTCTGATCTAGAAAGAAACTCAGAACAATTAATAAAAAAAAGAGAAACTGAAAGGTATTATCAAAGGCAGGTATTGCGCTTATTCATAAAACTTACATTAATAGCACCTGCTAAAAAGTCTGTAATCTGTAATTTGCAATTTTCGGATTTTTCTGAAGATTATAGAACCGTTACAATCAATAATACGACTATTCGTATACCTAATGGATTAAGAAACAATCTGTTAGTTGCTATAAATATTGCCCAAGAAATATGCAAAAACGAGCCGCAGAGATATGATAAAGTATTACCTTATGTATACAAAGGAAATTTTACAAATACGGCTTTGAATTCTTGGTTCTGTACGTTTCTTAAAGAATATTGCATTTTAGACATTGATAAGACTAAAGATTCATATGAATTAGAACCGATAATGAAGAGTACAATTAAATTTATGGTTGAACGAATGGCAAATCCAGCTGTTATATCAAAAATTAGTGGTATAAAGATAGCTACTTTGGAGTCTACATATTACACAAATATTGAAAATTTTCATTATACAGAAACTATAGATGATGCAATCAACTGGGAAATAGCAAAAAATGATTACTACAATTATATATAAGGCCAGCTTCCCATTATGTTTATGAAGTAAAGCCTGGCACATAGGCGAATTTGAATTTGTGGGGTATAAAGAATGATTCAAGGGATTGCTATTTTCGGGCTGAATGGAGGCGGGAAGTCGACTCTAACTCATGCGTTAGCAAAACAAATAGGTTATTTTGAGATGGATGTGGAAGATTATTATTTTCCTGAGCAAAGAGAATCAAGAAAATGGGCTTTAGAAAATAACA
>JAEWCZ010000052.1 GCA_023390335.1 Bacillota bacterium
GGCTTTATTATCATTACGGTATTCCTAAAATAAACTTAGAAAATAAATTGTTTGGTGTCTATGAACATCATGTATTGAATCGAAAAATACCATTAGTCAGAGGATTTGATGATGTTTTTTATGCTCCCCATTCCAGATACACCACAGTATCAAAGGAGGAAGTTCTGAAAAGAAAAGAACTGACGATCCTTGCTGAATCCAAGGAAGCAGGAGTCTTTATTGCCATAGCAGGAGATGGAAAGCAGATATTTGTAACTGGACATCCGGAATATGACAGAATTACACTTGATAGAGAGTATAAGAGGGATGTTGATAAGGGCATTGAAATCGAGCTGCCACAGAATTATTATCCGGATGGGCTGACTTATGTCAGACCGGAACTAACCTGGAGGGCCCATGCGAATACCTTGTATACGAATTGGTTAAATTATTATGTATATCAGGTGACGCCTTACGATTTATAAATAAATGATTGATTTTGCTATGTTGTATAGGATTGTATTAGCTTTCTATTGTTGTAAACTGACATAAGAATTACTTTTATCGTTAATTAAGTACTATAGATCGAAATGTAAAAAAAATAGGGAGATTAATTATCTCTCTATTTTAATCCATGCATGTATTCACTATGATATCTATAATTAATTGCACATAATGCTGTAAGAATTGCTATTTATAAATATAACATTTTTTGTGCGGAATATCTGCCTGTTATTAACATGTATCAGCATGTGCTAGTATATATAAAACAAGGTCTGAAAGCTTATCGTAAAGCCTTCAGACCGGATATTATCATAGAAGATCAGCATTTATAGACTTTTCTTCACACGCTCGCGGAAAAGATGAAATTGGTAAAATATGGAAAATTGTTTCTCTTCACAGATAAAACATAGATTTTATTAAGAAGATAACTCACTTAATAGTTCTTCTTTTTCAGATTCTGATAACTTAGAATAAGTTTCAATTATTTCTTCGACAGTTCTATTCTCCATCGCTAACCTCGCTTTAATTGCGTTTACAAATATTATTTTCTTCCACAATGGCATACATTACACCCCCAAAATTTCAGCTAAAGCTATATTTATGGAATCAATTTGAGATTTAATTTCTTGATTAATTTTGTTGTAAATATCCCCTACTTTTTTTTGAATAATTTCAATATTGTTTAGATACAAATTATCATTATATTTTTCATATTCTTCATATGTCATTTGTAGTTCGTCATATTGATATAATTCAGCATTGTCTTCAAACTGCTTTATATTTGAACGAATATATACAGTGTCTTTATTTATTTCAATATTTTGTCCATTTTCAATACTTGAAATATTTATATAACCTTTTACGTTTTTAAATTCATCCACAATCTATAATCCTTTCTTTATCTTTTATATTTTGATAATAATATAGGAAACAGCTAAGTTTTTATTATTCTTATAAAAACATTAAGCGAGAAGAGCAACTAATAGCCGAAGTAGAAGCACCATTAACCATATTCCATGTAAAAATACCCGCCGAAAGACCATCAGTCGAATAACCACCAAACAAGCATATAGTATTAGGACCAGTCCAACTTACATCACAGTAGAAAGTAGTAGAAGAACCAGTTGTTGTATTTGGTAGAAATCCAAGTTCTCTAGTTCCTTGTGATGTTTTTGTATATGTGTTATTTGTCAGTGGAAGAATAGGACTATATGTAGTATAATAGTTGCCAACATCATTGAAATTATTAAAAGCTATACTGACTTGCCTATTAATATTAGTTTTGACACCATCTACAAATTGATTTAGATTTCCCCATAAATCTTCCATACCAAATAATTTTATTTTGCCATTTGAATTAGGAATACCGTAAGTAAATCCATTAGTATTTAGTATTCCAGTATTACCACTACTACCATTACCAATAATAATCTGAGAATTTAAGTTTTTATATTTGATTATATATAAGCATTCTATTAAAACTATTGGATAAAATGACCATAAATCGTAGCTGTCCCCATTAGTCCGTGCCTGAGTTCTAAAGGTACCCATTGTTTGTGATACTGTTTGAGATTTACCACTTAAACTTCTCAATTTACCATTAATAACATTTCCACCATAAGCCCCAAGATATAAATTCTGTCTATCTCCTTCAGCATCTCGTGTATGAGCATAAAAACAAAATCTTTCATCTGACATTTTAGCATCAGGATCATTTGTAATCTTCACATACAAATAATTCCCATCCCTATAAATCATATAAGCTGTTTTGGGGATTTCAATCATTACATCCCCATCGTTACCACTGGTGATATCAGATAAATCAACTCCGTTTGCCTTATAGTTATAGTTGCTTTTGTTTAGATAATAGTTTACGGTCCCGCTTTTTAATAAACATGGTTGTATGTTTGCAAAAATTGGAACTTTATCCCAATCCGTACTACCTCCAATCATTCCTACAGCATCGTCAGTATATGTCAAAGCAGTATCAGGGTTAGAATTAGTTTCATCAATTCTTACTCCATATATAAAATACTTTTTCGGAATTCCTATCATATTGTTTTTTGGGTTTCTATTCACAGTTCCATCTTGTGCATGCACAAATAATTTATAATAGTAAGATGTTCCATTAGTCAGCCCAGAATCTAAATACCCATTTTCAGCATATTGGTTTCTTATAAAATTTGTTACCAATACAGTTCCGTCTGTTTCATCAACTGGGTAACTTCCTGCTTTTCTAACTAATGTAGTATGATCCCATATTGAATATGTAACTCCACCTGTTGTTATATCAGTGGGGTCTGTCCACTTTATAGTCAACTTACCATCACCTGCTCTAATAACTTTGCTTGGGATGTCTGCTGGGGGTATGCCGTTATCTGTAGTATCTGTTACACTAATAGTTATAGTATTCTTAGCAGTATCATTTGATATTATAATACCATCTGTACCGATAATAGAAACATTTCCATTCATAGAATTGATTCTTGCGTTGACTGCACTTTTGTCTGTTAGAACTCCATTTATTTTCCAACATAAAGTACTGCTGTCAATTTCAACATTAGGCAGAAGTACAGTAATATTAAATAAATCGACCCAATCTTGCCCAGATATTTTGTATTGTACTATAGGATGTTGATATCTAAATTCAACTCCAACAACAGATAATCCGGTATCGGTGTTACCAATAAACCAATGTCCAGTTGAACTATCTATATGTGGTTTTATGTCATTCACTAAATATGTTTTCAAAACACTCACCAGAGCAGCTTTTGTATCTCCGTTCGTAGAATCATCTATCAGTAATTTATAATGGTCTTGTAATATGCTAACCAAGTCCAATTCACCTAGTGTTATAAAGTTTTCAGCCATATTTCCTCCCTATTTTTTAGATAAAAATCTATACCTAACTCCATTCTTTTTGATCCCAATATATTTTTTATCAGCTGAAGACAAATATTTATAAAAATCTATAAATGCGCTGTTGCTATACTCAGACTGTTTATATGCATTAGTACTATTAGCATAAGCCCTAACTGCAAATATAAATATACCAGTTCCAGAGCTTATATACGTGTAATTTAATTCAGAACCTTGATAAATAACCACTCCATTTGCATAAACTTTATAATAATCAGCATTGTTGATTTCATTCCATTCTAGTGTTATTTGGTTATCAATATTATTCATGTTTAATACTGGAGCATCTAGTACTTTTCTATTGTCCTCATCAACATTTTCAAAGTTTTCATGTGTGAATATTCTTATTTCAGTATAAGTACTTGGGTATGACGGAATTACCTGGACTGTATGAGAATATCTCTTAATATCAACATCTCCCTTTTTTACAGCAATTAAATGAGGTTCTTCATTATATGTCATAGTAATTTTATCAAGTAGAGAGTTTTCGGTATATGTGCTCTTTTTTATTAAATATGCAAATCGAATATTTGTAAAATTGAGTGAATTAAAATTTATATTTTTAAGATTAATAAAGTTGATACCAACCGTATCAACTTCATTCTTAAAATCATTCCGTTGTCCTAATTCCGTTTCAGTTAATTCATTATAACTTTTAAGTGGGACAGTAGAAAACAAGTTTACAAATGATTGACCATTATATGATTTCCAAGACGACCCAGAATCAATTGAAAATACAACTTTATTAGTATCATTCCCCGTAATAGTAAGTGAATTTATAGTTCCAATTTGAGAGGAATCAATTAATATGTCATAATCCATTATTATAAGTTCTTTGTTAGTTTTAATTCCTTTAATATTTAAAGTCCTGTTCTCATCAGAAATTATACTAAAATTACCAAGCTTATCAATTGGTTTAAAGGTTTCAGTTCCTATTGTAATATTTGAAAATAAATAGCCCAAATCTGTTAATGTTGAAGTTTTTAACCAGTTGGTTATATCAAGTCCTTGTTCTGGAACACCATCATATAATTGATTAGGCTGATTATATGATGAATTTGAGAGATCATAATACTTATCATTGCTTTTAATTAAATAATGCAAACAATCCCTCCTCCCTAAATAATTATATTAGCTTCGATAGATGTTGCCGATATAGTAGGTTTAAGTTTAACGGTATGGTCAAATACCTCAATGTCGCATTCAGAATCTTTCATTTCTCGCTGATAACCCTTCTCGTCATAATTTATAGTCAACTTGTTTAATGATGGGTTATTTATGTAGCTGTCAGTACTGAATACATAAGCAAAACGCAATCGTTCTGCGTTTAATGTATTAAAATCAAATATATTTAATATATCTGATGTACACCCAACTTCATATATAGTCTCTCTAGCAGCATTAAAATGAAGTAAATCATCATTTGTAAAGTCAATATATCTCTTTTTAGGAATGATACAATCTATAATAGATAATAAATCATTCACTATGGTAAACCAAGTCTCTCCCATATCAACTGATAGTACAATTTTTATATTACTGCCATTAGGAATGTATTTTTCAATAATAGCTTTAATATTATTTTTCATTAGTGAAGCGTTAATATCAAAACCTTGGATACATAATTCTTTATTTGATTTAATTGCATATATTGCTGTGACTCCTTTTTTATATGAAGGATACAAAATACTAAAATTATCAAATTTATCAATAGGCTTAAATGTTTCAAATCCTATCGAATTATTCATAAATAGTAAAGATATATTAAAGGCATAATCAAAATTCAATGAATTTAAAGGTATATATGTTCCAGTACTTTTATTATAAAACTCTGGATTTATTGAATAATACAATCCATCCATTTTTAATAATATCCTTATCCATGAGTTTAAACCACTATATACCCCATATAAACTATTATCACCATCAATTATTTGGAATTTTTCATCATATATACATTGCTTTAAACTGCTAATATTATTAATATTAATTGTATCACTTGTTTTTTGTGTTAATGCGCAATTGGTACACATAACCTTACCAGCTTGACAAACATTAGTATTTCCAACAAATGAGCAGTTATAAAAATTTTTATTATTATAACTTGATCCAAAAGGGCTTACATAAAAGAATGTACTCTTTGGAAAATTTTTATTTTCTGACATTGTAAAACAAACATTATAATAGTTAACAGTATTAACATCATTTGTATAAGATAAAGCGCTAGTTTCTCCACTAAAATCGTTTGATGGTCTGATAATGCAGTTATTAATATTTGAATTCGACGACCATGAACCAATAGATGGACAACTTTGTATTTCTAAAACCGTAAGATTATCTTTACCTTTAAACGATATCACCTTTCCTGTAGAAGACATTTTTGATAGTTGTGAAACAGTATATATTCCAGTATCTATATTAATTAATGGACTGTTTGTTGTTAATTTGCTAATACAATACTCAATGGATTTATAAGGTTTATTTCTGTCCCCATTTCCAGTTGTATCACTTCCAGTTTTAACATCTACATATTTAATTTCTGAATAAGTGCTCAATTAAATCCCTCCATTTATCCAAACATAATTAAATTAATATCAAGATAATTATTTTTTGAAATTACTGATGTTTCAAAATACCCATCTTCATTTACAAATGTTGAAATAGGGTAAGAATCTTTTATTCTAACCGACCCGTCAAAAATTATATTATCTGAATTATATATATAATTTTTTGATTCTTCTACTGTGAAATTACTTATCACTTTTGTAGCATTAGTAGAACCTTCTATAAATTTATAAACTTGTACAATAGCATTACTAATATTAAAATTTAATGATGTTTGCATTTCTAAAACTTGCCCAGCAGTAACATTATCAAAAGATTTTTTCCACATAGTCGGAGCATCATTTTGAGTAGGCAGGATTAGGTTTGTTATTTCATTATTAATTCTTTTTTCAATTTCAACTCCGCTAAAAGTAGATGTGTCAGTTGGATGTTCATTGTTAATTCCAACATTATCTATGATATAATAATTTCCATCTTCTGCATGAAACTTATTTGCCACCCCATTTATTTTCAGAGTATCAACTTTACTTTTGTCAGTACTATTATAATCATATGTGGATAGTCCCTTCCCAGCTACAGAATCTACTTTTTTATTTATTTGCTGTGTCAAATTATAATTTAAGTCATTTTTAGAGTCAGTTATTTGAGCTGTTATTTTTGATGCAGATAGGGTAGTAGTAGTTGAACTTAAATTTGTATCATCAATTGGACTTGATATTCCATCAATTTTTTTATAGGTACCATTGTTAGTAAGATAGCTATTACCATCACCAGTTGACACAATCATGTTCGTTTTTTCATCCCAATTTGCATATTTCTCTGTTGTTAATGCATCCAATATACTTTTATTGTTGTGAGTGTGTAATTGTGTCACATTTGCTTTCAAGTCCAATTCGGATTTAATTTTACTAGAACTGAACGTAGATGTTGTGGAAATATTTTTGTCATCTATATTGGCATTTCCACCTTGAACAGTTTTATAACTACCATCATTAGCCAGGAAGCTATTTCCATCCCCATTCGTTATAATCACTGAGCTATTGGCTGGTTTATAACTACCATCATTAGCAAGGAATTTAGTTCCATCGCCAGAAATACTTAATTTTGATAGGTTAGTCTTTTCAGATGAAGATACAAAATTCTTATTAGTAGTTTCATTAATATCCATTGTACTATGTGTATGTGCTAAATTGGCTTTAGTGTTTATTAAAGTCTTTATTTTATTAATAGCATAAGTCAGACCATCGTAATCTAAAAACTTTCCCATAATACCTCCCTTTCGGTATAATCAAAAGAGAGAGGGTTTGTGCCCACTCTCTTTATTATTTAAGCAAACAATAAATCTATTTCTGAGTTTGTAATAACATTGCTAAATTTATTTTCAATCGCAGCAGAACTATATGTTTGAGCAGTAGAAACTACATTGTCATTTATTATAGTACCACCCGCATTAGCAACTTTATCCAAAAATGCCTGGTCTAAATCTGTCTCTAATATTTTGGCTGTTTTTAACCTATAAGCACTTAATAAACTGGAAAGAGTGGAATCGAATTCTAATAATTTTGTATACATTTCAGGAGTTACAAACTTTTTAGTATTTGATTCTACAATCATATCAGCAGAATGAGATGCTGGGTGAACATATTTATTTGCTCCACTTTCAATCTGGCTTAATTTGAAGAAACTAGAAGACGACATCAATCCGTTATTTGAGTTTGTAGCAAGTGGAATTGTACCAGAACCTATTTTTATCCATTCCGTTCCATTATATAAAAAGGTACCTTCCTGGCAGGAAACACACCAATTATATTCTGGATGGGGGTAGGAGGTTATTATATCATTGTATGTAGGAACCTCTCTTTTCCAAACTATTCCACTGGAAATTTGTGATATCATATTATCTACTTCTGACTTTGTATATTTGTCCGAATATAGTTGCTTTTCAACTTCACTGATAAACTGCCTGTCAGGTGTAGTATTAATAATAGAGCTTGGATGAGTCAAAGGATGTACATAGTAATTTGCATTATCCTCAATTCTAGATAATTTTATTTTTTCGGCAGAAGTATAATTATTATCAGATTTTGGAAGCCCACTTATTGCACTTGTAATAGCTGTATTAACATAATTTACAGTCTTTTGAGAAGAATACACTTTAGAATACGAAGCTGCGGTATCATCAATTTGGGCACCAGAGACAGGAGTTCCGCTGCCACCACCGCCATTATTAACTTTTAACGCTAATGCATAATCTAAATCTGCTTCTGTTATTGGTATAGAATTTAATCTTACTGTCTCATTAGATGCTTTTGAATCTATTTCATTTTGAAGATTCGCTGTCAAATCTGATTTTGCAATGGAGTCTGTCTTTTTTCTAAAAGTATTTATATTATTATTAAACTCTGTTAAAGTAGAAACAGTGGTATTTTTAGCATCAACTGAAACAAGAGAAGCTGCCTGTGCTTGCTCTGCATAGTACTGTGATCTGTCTGCCTGATTGTAAGCAATAGTAGCACTGTTACTTGCTTCAAGTTCACTTTTGGCGGCATTTTCTTCACTCAATTTTGCATTATTTTCACTTTGCAAAGCAGCTTGCGCACTTGCTTTAGCGGCTAAGGCATGATTAACAGTATCTTCTGTTGTATCTACAATATGCTGAAACTCAGTTTCTATCTGGTCAAATCGTGTGTTTATGTTGTTAGTGGCAGTAATGCAATCGTCTCTTGCCTGTTCCATTTCTGGCAATAAATTATCGGCTCTGTTGAAAACATCTTCACATCTGGTAAGGACATTTACTAACATCGAAAATTCATTGGATGAAATTATCGTTTCTTCAGTCAACGCAGCTCTGGATACTTCGATATAAAAAGTAGCAGTAGAAATAGAATCTCTTACAGTTTTACCATCCAAAACCTTATCTTCATACAGTTCTATATCAACAATTACTTTACCAGATGCAGCTAACATTTGTTCAGTCAATTCAAAGCTTACAGTATTGCTTGCAGTATTACCTAATTCAATTAGGCCGCCTTTTCTATCTGATTTCGTGTATCGTAAAACTGCTTTTGTGTTTGCATTAACTTGAATCGCGACTCCATCATCTAATATAGTAGCATCTACAAAACGCGTCCCTGAGTCATATTGTTTAGCATATATGTATTGGAATTCATACTCATATCTTGTGTCAATAGTTATTGGAGTATGAGGAAGAGTAGTAATACCCATAGTGATATTTTCACATCCTTTCTATAAAATGTTGATTTTATAAATTGCTTTATACATTTGCTTCTTCTTTTTCTAAATTTTCTTTATCCTGTGCTAATTTTATTACTTTAATCCTCTTAACTTCATTTAACCAATTAGTTCCAAGTGATTCAATTACACTAATTGGCAAGTCGGAATTATTAGTTATATCAGCAAGATTCTTTACAAATTCTTCTATTTTAATATCTATATTATCCATATTATTTGCTCCTTCAAGTTTCTTTTAATAATAGAGCCGGAAAGTATCCAACTATAAGTGTAGTTAATATATAACTAAACAAGTACGTTTAACGGATGCATACTAATCAATATCCATAATTTGATTAATTAAATATTGAATCCAAGGAAAATAACTGGCTGAATCACTTAAATCACAATTAGATAATTGCTCTTTTACTTTATCTTTTGACTCATTATATTGTGTATAATCCAGTATTGTCATGAATATTTTATAATGTTCCATTGTGTCAGCATGTTGCCTCCATGACTCAATAGTCTTAAATTCTCTACAATTATTACAATAATGATATAATCTTCCACAAATTTTACATTGAGTATCTAATTTCTCCTTATCTTCATTTGTATTTAAATTATCTGCCATGTTATTTTCCTTCCTAGTAATCTGCTATGGACATTCTGGACATGACGGACAGCATGAACTACAACTATAATACATATTAGATATCTGGTTGTTTAATTGAGCAATTGTATTATTTGCTGTATCTAATTTTGCTTTCCACTCATTTAATGATTTATTGTATGCATCCGTAAGCAAGTCCAAGTCTGTCTTGGTTGCTATATCTTTCCCTCCCAAAGTACCCTCTGAAATAATTAACTTTTTACATCTAAAATTTCCTAAAGAATTGTTTCCGTCTAAAATAGTGAGCTGTGCATTTTCGCCATTGCCACTGAATTTTAAACCGCTAAATCCATTAAAATTATTGTCACCGAATGTTCCAAATTCTATTGCACCAGTAGAGCCGCTGTGAGAAAATCTAAATAATCCATTGTCATTACCAGCAGCATCTGCTTGAGGATTTATTAAAACTGAACCAAATCTGCTTTTTAATGCTATCGGACTTCCATAAGTTTGCAATGTCATTCCTACGAGGCTGTCTCCATATACCTTTGAATAGAAATCGATAGTACATGTACTATTCTCATTTGCTGTTATTGTGGATGATATACCAGTTGGTGTAATATTTAAGTCATATTCACCTACCCCTTTATGTTTTAAAGAAATTCTTCCTTCAACAATTTTGGTGTAAATATCTGCATCTCCAAAATTCTTATCCATCCATAAATAGTCACCAAACCCGTTACATTGTAGGTATTCATTTGTAAGCGTTAGATGTTCACCACCAAAATGAAAGGTACCATCTTCCAGATTGATAAATGTTCCTTTTGTACCAACTACAGTACCATCGACTGAACCGCCGCTTGAAAGCCAATTTTCAGAATAAATAACGCCTACGGTCATATGACCTTTAAAGACTGCATTTCCTTCAGAATCAAAATATATTTGGGGTGATTGTCCTTTTTTTATTATGAACAGTCCTTCTGCTCCGGCAGGATCTATCACTATTGTATTCTTCCCATTTGTAGCAGTGAATTTTGAAGTTTCAATTTCACTGGATGAAATTCTACCACTAAAATTTGCATCACCATTAGAACCTAGCCATATCGTACGGTTTCCTTGATTTAATATAGTAAACCCATCTATAGGATTTAATTTAATTGTATTTCCGCCACGGTATATAATGAATTCCGCATTCTCTAAATAGGCACCATTCTTATCCACGAGGAATGTATTATTCTCATTTTTTATCGTAAGGGCAGAAGAAGCTACCAGGTCCCCAAAAATTACCTCACCCATAAATCCATAAAAAGATTCACCTTTTGGATTTATGAATTTTCCTATTCCTGTTTTGGCTGACTTAAATCCATCATCAGAGAAGAGGAGTATGTTGTTTACCCACTTTGCTTGTTCATCCGAATATTTATTTTGATTATCTAACCATTTCCTTAACCATAAACCGTATTTACTTATTAATAGTTCCTGGTTGTCATTGCTTTGCATAGCATTATTAGTTGCATCTAAGGCACCATTCATAAAGTCACGAATTGGAGATGTCAATCTTGATGCCTGGTCATAACCAAATTCTTTTAAGGATACTGTATTCGAAGATCTATTAGCTTTAGCAAGCATTTCACTCAATGAACCTTCTCTGTCAAATCTATCTTTATTGCTTAAGGTCAAGGTTGATTCTTCTAAATTGTCAAAATCAAAACTTATTTCTAGTAACCGGACTGTAATATAAGAATCATCTTCATATGGAACTGTAATATAGTTACCAACGTCCAAATTTTCCTTCCAGTTCTGCAGAGATATTTTTGAATTCGTATCACTCAAAGTAAATAAATTTTTAGATGTTATTGAAAATTCAATTTGTGGCTTACTAACTCTCTCTAATTCAGAGATTCCATTCTGAAATAGTTCTAACCTTATATTCGTAGCTTCCGCATCCGTCATAGTATCTGTTATTACAAATGTAGAATCCTGGTATACAGTTGTTTCTTTAAGGAAAAGGTTAAATTCTTTTATTTGCTCATTGGTAAAATAATTGCTTATATCTATACTGGCAGATAATGAATTAATTGAGTTTTTAATTGAATTTATATCGGATTCTTTATTTGTAATTTCATTTTTTTTATGAAAAATTAGAGAAACATAGGAGTTGTATTCATTTAAAGCAGCTGAATATAAGGGATATTCCGGTACTGACGGAGGTGGAACCGTGCCGTATATATTTAAATAACTATCAATTACTTCTTGTTTTGCATTTTTATTACCCTCTAATAAATTTAAATCTGATTTTAAGATATTCAATTCTAACTGCTTAGTTTTATATTGATTAATTAACTCAGTATGTGTTAGTATAATTGAATTATAAGCGATTTGGTATGCTTCATAGGCTGATTTTAATCCTGCCGACATCCATTTTTTATAATAGTCAACATTAATAAGATAATCTGTGTTTGAAGGATTAACTTCTCTTATATCCACGCCATCTGCACCGGTAACTCTTAATTTAGTTACTATGTTATCGAAATCACTTTCAATTACATGATTCATTAGTAGATTCTTATAGGAAATAAAAATATCAGTTAAATTTCCAAAATTACTTTCCTTATAAGCATTTATTGTTTTATCAAAGGTGTTAAACTGGAATACACAGTCAAAACTTTTACTAATTGTAGTTGTCAGTAAATTATATATCTGTTCACTGTCAATAGAAAATGTTCGCCATTTTCCGATTAACTCATTATCTACATGTCCGATGCTCCAACCACATTCTTTGGAGATAGTGTGTAATAAGCTTTTATCAGTATCTGTAATATCATATAATGCATAAACTCCATTAATATCATATGTTCTTTTACCAATTAACTCATTCTCCAAAGATAAACAACTTATTTCTTTATAGGGAACAAGTCCATCATTATTTGTTTTTACATTTTGTATTTGAAACCAGCCAATAAACTGTATTTCTATAAGCCTGCCGACCTCAATTTCATCATATAAAGTATTTTCAACACCATTTTCCTTTTTATAAACTGTAAATGAAGCCTCATTTATATCAAAACATTTGCGTATTAATTTTAAAGACTTAACCCCAAATAATATGCCAATATGTGTTTTTTGAGGATTAGCTAAAAATACAATATTTTGTTTCAGTTTACCATAATAATCATAATCAAAAATCATTTTAATCCCCCATGCATTTCGCTGGCTTACTCGCGAAACTGCCCAAATAGATTGTAAAATTGCTTTATAAATTTACACATTATCCCCCTACTCTTAACGGAAGTCTATATTCAAGTTCCATGATAAAATCACCTATTAATTCAATAGTATTGAATCCCTCTGCTAATTCAAAAAAGCGTTTATTCCAATCATCTATTAATAATCTTGGCTCAGTTGTATTAAAGATCTGCCTGGTATTGTCAAATTTGATAATTTCATTTCTTTTACAATTTTTAATACTAAAGACTTTTTTTGTTGTAATATTATTAACCTGAATGTCACAGTTGGATTTTGCAGTGATTTTCAATATTGGAGTTAATATATCATTATCAAAATCAGAAAAATATTTTATATTGAATTGGAGATAGTTATTTAGCGTTGTATATGTTTTTTTATATAAATGTGTCCAAGCTCCGCCCCAATCACATTCTACAGAAAATGTTAATCCGCCTGTTTTTTTTGCAATATTATCCTTAATCGGATTAGTTATAATACAGTTGTACCAAACATCATATAAATCAGGTTGATCAATTTGCAACCAATTTCTTTCTGTTTTGCATAACCATTTTTTGTAAATTCTTTCGTCATTTGAATCCATATATCTTCCATTAATTTTGCAAATTGTTATATTGAATTTTAATGGTTCGTTATACTGCAATGAATGAAAATCGGTAGTTCTTTGTATTGCAGTCTTTGATGATATAATAGAAGAGGATTCTTCATTACTGGATACAGTTGTGTCACTTATAGAGCATAATATAACTCCATATTTCTCTGATTTTTCATTGGCATAAATAAAATTACAAGCATCATTAATTGTCACATAAGTCACCACCTTTCAAATTATACGCTTACATTAGAAAGCACCCTTCAGAATTGAAGAGTGTGTTAAGGTATTTATCATTATCAATGCCTATTTTCTTCTTATTTGGCATTCCATTGTTTTTATAACCATTCTAGATATATCATCCTTCCATCTATCAAATTGTGGCATTACTTCTTTTGTTACAGTTCCACCGTTTAAATTAAATATGATATTGGGAGATGAACTGTTATTTGTTGTTAGATTAGATATGTTATTAGTTGCAATCTGACCTATGTTTTTAAGGGGAAGCGCCACATCAATCAAACTTCTTAACAAATTGGCTTTCTCAGGAGTAAGTATTTCTTCTTTATGTTTTACAAATGCAATTCCATCCTCACCTAATAAGGAAGCTAATTTATTATTTTTCGATGCATCAACAGTACCTCCAGTGGTAAACTTTGCTGCTTTTAAGGCTTTTAAGATTTTCACCCTGTTATCGCTGTTTGAACTAACATCCTCTATCTGGTTTATTCCAGTTACGCCCAGCAAGCTTGCTAGTTTAACCATTTGACTGAATGAAAGTGATGAACTATACTTTTCGTTTACATATTTATTTAAAGCACTTTTACTGGTTTTTCCTTCGCCATTATTTAACAGATTATCAATTTCGGACTTATTTAAAACAGGGCTATTTGCTACAGTTTTTTTATTATCTTTATTTGTAGTTTTAAGTGATTTGGATAAGTCAGAAGATATCGTCAATCCATATGAAGATAAAGTTGAGTTGATATCCGCAAATGCTGCTGAGAATTCCTCACTTGTTAATCTTGCCGCTTCTACAATAAGCTGTTTTTCATCTTCATATATTTTATTAATATGTTGAGTTTTAAAATCATATAATTTTTGAGCTGTATCGGTTTCTACATCATATTTGGAATTGATATCATTAATTTGATTGTTTTGCATTTTTTCATATACATCATTTTCGTCATCTAATGCATCAAGAGACATATCCAAATTATGTTTATTTTGTGTGTCAGTTAATTCTTGCTTCTGTTTTGTGAGTTCTTCTTCTAATTGTACTCTTTCTGCAGTAGCAGACCTATCACCTGTAAGTTCCGCTTTTTTTATTAAATGTATTCTATTTTCTAGTTTAGTAATAGATTTTGAATATTCATCTAATTGCTTTTGGTATTCGTTTGCATTATATTGGTCTTGTAGAGATTTTTTTCTTTCATCAATATATTCTTTATAATTGCGTATTTGAATATTAATTGCTTCAATCTCAGCTTTTCTTTTTTTCTCAATATTTTTTAATTCGTTATCTAATGCAGCTTTGCTTGATTCTAATTCTTTATCATATCTTTGTTTTACCGCATTTAATATATCTTTTTGATAAGACTTCATTGCTGAAGTAGTATCACCTAATTTACTATTTAATTCAGATAAACGCTTTTTATAGTTTTCGCTGTCTGTATTATTAGCATAAGTTTTATTTAATGCAGCTATTTCTTTATTAAGGTTACTAGCTGCTTCAGAAGCCTTATTATAACTCGTTTGATACAATAAAATCTGTGCGGTACTTCCATCATCAACAAAACTTGCTGTTTTTGAAATCTCATCTAATGTATTATTTAATTTTTCAGCATTTTTTTCAAAAGGTTCAAGAGTTAAATCTACATTAATTTCAAACTTTTTATCTGTATTTTCATCAATAGTATTTTTAATCTCATCTACTTTGTCTAGGTATTCTTGATAGCTATTCCATGAATCCTGAGCTGATTTAACCTTATTATAAAGTGCTTCATCCTTAAAATCAGATGCTTTAATTATTTTTCCACTTTCAATCTTTTTCTTATAGCTATCAATTCCAGTAATAGAGTTATATTGGGTAGTATATTTTTTGACCGCAGATTCATAACCATCTCTTAAGCTTTCTTGTTCAGATATTAAGGCTTTTATGGCAGTTATTTGTGCAGCATAACCGTTAGTATTTTCTAGCGTTTTCTGAGCATCATTAACAGAATTTTGAAGATTATTTAATACTTGAGTCGTCCAGTCTATTTGTTGAGAAAATGTATTTTCTGGTTTATCTTTTTGATTTTGTTTACCTTTTTCATTTTTTTCATTTTTATTTGTTGAATTATTAGTTTTTTGTTCTGGTAATTTTGGAGTGAAATCTGTCTGTAAATCAGCAGTTATACTAGTGATGCTGTCAGATAGTGTAAATAAGTCGACTGTTTTTGGTTGTTTAAGTATTGTTTGTTCAAGTCTTTGCTGATCGGCATCCTTCAGCTTATCGCCATTTCCATCAGTCCAAGCTTTATTTAATTCTGTAACCAGCTTATTATTAATTGCTGCTTTTGCCAAAGCAACATTTTTAAAATATTTGAGATCTATATCATATGTTTTAGCTAGATTTTTTAAATAATCAGGTATTTTATTATAAACTTGCTGATAAAATATTTCACTTTGTACAAGCTTGGCATTGTTAGTCAAACGAAAGTTATTTTCGTCTTGGTCATATATTACCGATAATGCACTTATGATATCTCCGGTAGATGCTATTCCAGCATTATATTCTGCAACTAATGTTTCTAATTCTGGATATTTAGTAGCAATACTATTTAATGTTTCTTCTGAAATACTCCCCATATCCTTTATGTCGTTTTTTACAGAACCAATTATGTCATTTACATCAGAAATAGAAGACATTACAGAACTAAGGCTTTCAACAGATGTTCCTATATGAACAGTCTCTTCGTATAACGATTCAAAAGCCTCTTTTTGTCCGTTTGTTACAGTTATGTTATTATATTGTTCTGCTGCTAATGCTTTTAACGCTCCGGTTAAATCACCAACTCCAGCAGCACCAGTTACATCATATTTTTTCCAGTCAAAAGAAGCGAATTCCTGCATCAAATCAGTGATATCTGACGAAGATAGAGAAGAGATACTATCGAATGCCGATCGTATAGTTTTCATTGAAGATTGATAGGAATCAATTTTTTTATTTGCTTCTTCAACGTTATCCGATGTACTATATAAAGCGTTAGAAGCAACTGATGATATAGATATTGCCTTTTCCATGGCTAATTTATAATCTTCAACAGAGCCACCGGGAATAGGCTCTAAACTATAAAAAACTTTAAGCTCATTTGGAGTCAAGGTGTTAATATATTTTTGTAAGTCAGAATTATTCCCAAATTTTTTTTGTATTTGTTTTATTAAATCATCTGCATTTTCTATACCAAGTTGAATCTTTAATTTCACTGGATCTACATTTAAGGATTCCGATATTATTGAAATTGAGTCATCTACTTGTTTATTATATTCTGATGTAGGCATTTTTGATTTATCCAAAGAAAATAATTCAGAAAATGCATTTTGTAGTTCAGAATCATTTTTTATTTTTCCGGATAAGTTATCTAACCAATCCTGTAATTCAGAATCAGAATTAAACTGACTATAAAAATTGTAACCAAGATTATCTACAACCTGTTTTATTGAATCTTGTATGTCGCTTCCCAAAGAATTAAAATCATCATTGTTGCCTAGAAAGGCATCAATTACTGGAACAAGCTTTTGGGTTTCTGTATTTAAATCTGAAATAGTAGTTCTATAATAAGCAGATAACTTATTTAAATTATCCTGAATACGTTTTATATAGTTATCATTTGTTTCAAAAAATCCCTGTTCACCTATGCCAGAGTCTTTTAACATTTTATTTAAATCTAAACTGTCTAGACCTCTATCAGCAAATAATAAGTTGCCTAGTTCCTGTCTGTTGTTAATATTATCAATTACATTTTTGGACAATTTACTTCTGTTTTCTAAGCTTGATACGTTTAAAAAACCAGAACTTGTTCTTGATGTCTTTGCTATAAATCCATTAAATATCTCAGAAGAACCTACTATGACAGCATCTTTAGCGGCCTGTTCTTGAGCTTTATATGCTTGAGTCAAAGCCTCAATATTTCCTTTTACCGATAAAATAGCAGTACCGGTGTCTGTATATCCGGTTACAAAAGCGGGAAACATATCTGCAATTTGATTTGCTAGATTGTTATATTCTTGAAATTCCGCCTTGGTTAAAGAAATGTTTCTACCTAAAGCATCAACCCCTTTAGATAATTCTTCGTATCGTGATGCGTTAGTTTGAATCCACTCATTATTCTTCTGCAAGACTGAAGTATCATCAGCTATAGATTGTTGTAATTTATCTGATTTTTCAATTGTCCTATCGATAGATTTATTTAAATAATCAAATCCTTTATAAGCTAATAAAACACCAGCTACAGGTAGAGCAACACTTAGTGCATTTGTCAAAGTTCCAGCAACTGCAGTAGTAATTCCCATATTTGTAGTTAGTCCTTTTAAAACGCCAGCAAATGCATTTCCACCAAGAGCAGATTTCACACCAAGTATTCCTGCTAGAGACACTAAAGCAACATTAAAAACTCCGACTTTATCAGTAACTTTTACTAGTACATTTGCAAAATCCAAAAACCCTTTTACCAATCCACCGTTTATTGTGTCAGCTGAAAGCTCCTGAAATGATGCGGTTAATAGTTTTGTTTTAGCTTCAATCGAATCCTCATACGTTCCCATTTTATCTATTGCTGCTCCAGAGGAATTAGTTGCAGCATTTGAATATTCCAAAGCTTTACCATAGTTAGACATTAGGTCAAGAAAATCACCCATATGCTCTTTTCCTGCTATACTTGCTGCAATATTTTGTTGAGTAGCAGAAGAGTAGGTATCCCATTTCCCCGCAGTTTCATCTAATACATTACCAAAGTCCCTGTAGGTATCACCTGTATCTTTAAGGCTAATTCCAACATTGCTTAATGAAGTTTCGACATTCGATAAGTCTTCTCCTGTTTCTGAATCAATAAGGTTTGAAAGTTTTATATTGTTCATACGGGATAGCATTGAGTTAACAGAATCACCAACAGAAGACATTTCCTCTCCTGTAGTATCCCCGATTACAGCAATTATACCAAGCAATTTATCCATACTAATGCCAGATATTTCGGCATTTTCAGCAGTTTTAGACATAGCTTGTGCCAGCCCCTCCGTACTGGTAGCGGAAGCTAGATCTACGGCAGATAGTTTATCTATTATATCAATTACATCGGAAACAGAAACTTTATATCCTTTCATAATGGTAGTAAGATAAGTGGTGGCATCTGCTGATTCCATATTACCTATCTTTGAAAGTATC
>JAEWCZ010000060.1 GCA_023390335.1 Bacillota bacterium
TTGTTGCCATGTATTTGTTGGCGGTGACACGCGACACTGTCGATTCATGCATGGAAATGGCATCCGCAACCGTCTTGAGATTCAGCGGCCGCAAATGCTGAACGCCATGCGCGAAGAAGGCATCCTGCTGCTTCACGATTTCGGCTGACACTTTCAAGATCGTTCGCGCGCGTTGATCGAGCGCACGGATCAGCCACGTCGCCGACTGCAGCTTTTCTGCAAGATAGGCCTTGTCCGTGGACACCTTCGTCGTTTTCGATACGCGGGCATGATAGGTCTGGTTCAGCAGGATCTTCGGCAGCGTGTCTGAATTCAGTTCGACGAGGAACGTGCCGTCCGGCGCAGCGCGAACGAACACATCCGGCACGATGGGCTGAACATTGGTTGAGCCGAACGCAAGGCCCGGCTTCGGATTGAGTTGCTTGATCTCGGCGACCATGTCGATGAGATCTTCGTCGTTGACGCCGCACACTTTGCGCAAAGCCGCCAGATCCCGCTTGGCGAGCAGATCGAGACGACTGAGCAACGCCGCGATCGCAGGATCGTAACGATTGCGTTCCTTCAGCTGGATCGCCAGACATTCGGTCAGATTTCGAGCGCAGACGCCGGCAGGATCGAAGGCCTGCAGGATTGACAGCACAGCCTCGATCTCCGCAAGCGGCGCACCCAGCTTGTCGGCGACGGCCTGGAGATCACCGATCAGGTAACCGGTTTCATCGACCATATCGATCAGATGCTGGCCAATCATGCGGCGCGCCGGATCGGTCACGGTGAGCGAAAGCTGTTCGGCGAGATGATCAGCCAGCGTCAGTTCGGTCGAAACAAAAGCCTCGAGATTGTATTCACCGTCCTCGCGGCCGCCGGTACCGACGCTGGCCCATTCGGAATGCGCAACCGCCGCATCATCGTTGCGAGCCGAGGCGATTTCGCTTCCGCCATCCTCCGGGAACACGTTATCCAGCCGGGTCCCGAGCTCGTCTTCCATAGCGTTACGGCTGGTGGTGAGATCGTCCCCCATCCAGTCGGCGGCGCCTTCAGCAGCCGATGAATCGACCCCGCCGTCACCAGAACCTGCCTCGCTCGGGAGCGCCGGGCCGTCGTCGTCGCCGGCGCGTTCCAGGAGCGGATTTTTCTCCAGCTCCTCCTCGACATAGGCCATCAGATCGAGGTTGGAGAGCTGCAGCAGCTTGATGGCTTGCATCAGCTGCGGCGTCATCACCAAGGCTTGGCTTTGTCGAAATTCCAGTCGGGTCGTTAGAGCCATGCCGCACTTCTATCCCAACGGCATGATTTATGCATGAGGAAAATATTACGGGAAAGTAAATGTCGCACCCGCGGAATTTGCCACAGTCTGCTCAAAAACAAAGCAAATAAAATCGGGGCCTTGATTATAGGCGAAATTCTTCGCCGAGATACAGCCGCCGGACGTCCGGGTTGTTCACGATATCCTCGGCCCGGCCCTCCATCAGCACCTCGCCGGAATAGATGATATAGCCGCGATCGGTCAGGCCGAGTGTTTCACGGACGTTGTGGTCCGTTATCAGGACGCCGATCCCGCGCTTGGTCAGATGCTTGACCAGAACCTGAATGTCGCCGACCGCAATCGGATCGATGCCCGCGAACGGCTCGTCGAGCAGCATGTAGTTCGGCCGGGTCGCCAGCGCGCGGGCGATTTCAACACGGCGCCGCTCACCACCGGACAGCGCGATCGACGGCGACTTGCGTAGCCGGCCGATATTGAATTCGTCGAGCAGGTTTTCGAGGTCGCGGTCGCGCTGCTTGGGATCGGGCTCGATGACCTCCAGGACGGAGCGGATATTGTCCTCGACATTGAGGCCGCGAAAGATCGAGGCTTCCTGCGGCAGATAGCCGATCCCAAGCCGCGCCCGCTGATACATCGGCAACGCCGTAACGTCGTTGCCGTCGAGTTCGATGGTGCCGCGCTCGGCCTTGATCAGCCCGGTAATCATGTAGAACATTGTGGTCTTGCCGGCGCAGTTGGGCCCCAGCAGCCCGACCGCCTCGCCGCGGCGGACGAAAAGGCTGGCGCCGCGCACGACCTTGCGGGTGCCGAAGCTCTTCTCGAGGCCATGGGCAGCCAGGTAACCCTGCGGCGCGGTCTGTGGCGTCGGCGCAGCCCGGCGCGGCCGGGGCGGCACGAAGCGCGGCTCGGCGGCAGGACGCGACGGCGCCTCGTAGGGTTCCGGCGGCGCATAGCCCGACGCTTGGGGCGGGAACATCCGGTGGTTCGTCTGCCGCGGCGGGTCCGGGCGATAGCTGTCCTGCGCCACCGTGTCGGGATGCAGCGGGTGCTGCCAGCCCTGCTGATGGCGGTTCGACTCGCCGAGCAGATAGTCGTCGTGCAGCGGCTCGACATGCAGGGCTTCGGGAAGTTGCGGCTGCAATCCGGCCGGCTGAGAGACGGTACCGCCCTGCGGCCCCTTTTTCACGAGGCCGCCAATCTTCTCCAGCTCGACGCGCCACGCCCCCGACGTCTTGCGCTTGCGCGGCTTGGCGCTGCGGCGGAAGAAAGAAAGAATATCAAGCACAAATGCCCCTTCAGGCCGACCTACCGCCCGCCACCGACATAATCTGACGGAATCGCGCTTGCAACGGACCTGCGGCCCGGAGCCTCAGTTACTACCCGTACTGCCACTGGGGCGAGATTTGGGCGAAGCCCCCTTGGAG
>JAEWCZ010000065.1 GCA_023390335.1 Bacillota bacterium
CACGCACGAGATTGAGCAGATGAAACAGCGCGCGTTCATCGATTTGATCGGGCGCACAATCCTCCAGCACCAGCGCCCCGGTCGCCAGCGCGTCCGGCAGGGCATCGACGGTCAGGGCACGCGCGGACATGAAGCGGGCACCGGATTCAGCAGCCCAGATCGAGGCCAGATGGCTCTTGCCGCTGCCCTCGGGGCCGACGAGCGCCAGCATGCGCGAGGGCCAATCCGGCCATCGGTCCAGCAAGGCGAGCGCATTCTCGTTCGATGGCCCGGGCAGGAAATCGTCCCGGGTCAGGTTGGCCGCGTGATCGAGCGCAAGGGCGAGTTGTCGCGGACGGGGCGCGTCGGCCATCAGCCTTGCTGGCTACCGGTATAGAAGGGACTGGCGAGATATTGCCGGAGCATGAAGCGCACCAGGACACCGATGGCGGCTGCCACCGGCACCGCGACCAGCAGTCCGACGAAGCCGAACAGGACAGCAAAGGCGATCAACGCAAACATCAGCCACACAGGATGCAGGCCGGTTTCCTTGCCCACCAGATACGGTTGCAGGAAATTGCCCTCGATGAACTGACCAAAAAGGAAAATGGCTGCCACAATGACCGGCATGGTCCAGTCCGGCCAGAATTGCGCGAGCGCAACACCCACTGCCAGCAGAAAGCCGGTGATGCTTCCGATGTAGGGGGCGAAGCTGAGAAATGCGGCGACCATGCCGATCAGCAGGCCAAAATTGAGGCCGACGGAGATGAGAGCAACGGAATAGAAGACACCGAGGATCAAGCAAACCAGCGCCTGTCCGCGCACAAAGCCGGAGATCGCGGAGTCCATCTCGCGCGCGAGACTGCGTACCGTTTCCTTATGCTGCAGCGGGACCCAGGAATCGACCTTGTCGATCATCCTCTCCCAGTCGAGCAGCAGATAGAAAGCCACGATCGGCGTAATGATGATGAGCGACAGCAGAGACATCAGTGCCTTGCCGCCAGACCAGATCGAGGCAAGGATTCCCGCCACCCAACCAGCCACGGACGAGGCGACACCGCCGAGAGATTGCTGAGCCTCGGGCAATTTCTCGCCGATGAACTGCCCCAGCCAGCCCTGGCTCTGTTCCTGGGCGATCTGGCGCACGCGATCAACATACTGCGGCAGCTTCTCCATAAAGCCCGCGATCTGGTCGCCCAATGCCGGAATCAGCAATATCAAACCTGCCGCCACCAGCACGATCATCATCATGACGACCACCACTGACGCGAGCGCGCGATTGAGGCCAAGCTTTTGCAGCTTCCGCACCGATGGATCGAGCAGATAGGCCAGCACCATACCGGCGATGAACGGCAGCAGCACCTCGTTCAGCAGCCACAGCAGCAAAGCCAGCACCAGGAAAGCGCCAGCCCAGAAGACCATCTGCTTGGTCAGCGAGATCGGCTTGCGTGAAGGCGGCGGCGGATTGATCGCCGGTCCCGTCGTCATGGTGCTCATCGTTTTCCGCCCCCGCCCGTCCTAATGTTCAGCCCCGTTGGTGCTGAAATGACGGATCCATTCAGCGACATAGAAGCCGATCGAAAGCAAGGTCAAGATTGTCACCAGAATGATCAGCGTCGGCAACAGCCAGCCGGCACTGACATTCAGGCCGAAGGAGCCGAGGACCGTCCCGGCCAGCAGGATCTGGGCCAAGGTATTGGCCTTGGACACCGGGTGCGGCCGCACCGGCATCGGCCGGTCGATCAGCATCGCCACCAGGAACCCGCCGACGATCAGGATGTCGCGGGACACTACGAGGATGACCACCCAGCGGGGCAGCGCATCGCTGAAACTGAGCGCGACATAGATCGACACGATCAGCGCCTTGTCGGCCAGGGGATCGAGCAAGGCGCCCAGTTCCGTCTTCATGTTGAAGCGCTTGGCCAGGAACCCGTCGACGGCGTCGCTGACTCCGGCCGCCAGAAACAGGATAAAGGCCGGCAGCATGTGTCCGGACGTAATCGCCCATACGATGAGCGGCACGCTCAGGATGCGTGCGATTGTGATCAGATTGGGTAGGCTCAAGATGTCGTCCCGGCAAAACCATTACCGGCGGGCGAGCCGGCGTGGATGAATTATAACGCTGTTCAAGGCATTGCGCATAATGCGATTCCCGCGCTAGGACGCGGCAAAATTCGCTGCCGACCGATATGGCTGTTCAGAAGTCCGCGGCGTTCCCGCAAGCACATTCGAAATGTGGATTTCTGAGCAAAAGCCACACTGGATTCAATGAGTTGCTAGTGTCCTTCGCTTCCGAAGTTCGTATAAGAGGCCGCCGCGAGGGAATGCGAATTTCGGAAGCGGGATCACGAGCGGACAGACCAACAGGACAATTGATCGATGGCTGAAAAGCGCGGCCTCACCTATGGCGAGGCTGGTGTCGATATCGACGCCGGCAACCGCATGGTGGATCTCATCAAGCCGCTGGTGCGCGCCACCGCCCGGCCCGGCGCTGACGCCGAAATCGGCGGCTTCGGCGGCCTGTTTGACCTCGCCCGCACCGGCTTCAAGGATCCGGTCCTTGTGGCGGCCACGGACGGCGTCGGCACCAAGGTCAAGATCGCCATCGATACCGGCCGGCACGACACCATCGGCATCGACCTCGTGGCCATGTCGGTCAACGATCTGGTGGTCCAGGGTGCGGAGC
>JAEWCZ010000094.1 GCA_023390335.1 Bacillota bacterium
AAATAAATTAGCAAAAACTTCTAGTGCTTTTGCCCTATTTTGCTTACCGAATGTAAATTAATGGTTATCATAATGCACAAGTATTTTGTAAATTATCGTCGGTTTACCAATATTGTACAGTTATAATTATCGTGTTATAATACATACATAGCAAGTAAAACTTGCTCCTATCTATCAACTGGAGCTATTAATATTACTTCTCTCTTAAAAAAAATAGCACAGTTATCTATTTATCAGACCGTTCTGGTCAAATCTTTATTAGTAGGGGTTTTTAGGGTGGGGATGCCCTAAAAACCCCTTTTCCACTAGACGGTTTATGACAGACTCTCTTTATAATTAACTTTTATAAGTTAGCGTATAGCATCCATTCTTCTCTAGCAACAGAATCTTTAAGATGATACCTTCCTTCTTTTAATAATGTATAAAAATATTATAAATCTTTCTAATTTAATATTTGATTTGTTAAAACAGCAGCTCTAATACTTGAATCTACAATAAAAGGAAGCACCTCCTTAGTAAGTGCCTCTGCTATCATTTCATCATTTTTTCCTTTGATAGCTTCTCCTAAATCATGAATAACTAAATTTATTTTTTCCTTATCAATGATCACTTCTCCCACATTAACCAAATCCATTGTACGATTCAGCACTTCTATTATCCAGTTGATTCCATTTAAAATAGATTTCAGGTATTCGTCAGTATCCTCTTGTCCGTTTCCCCTCAGCTCACCACTGACCGTTTCTATTGCCGGAATGAGTTTTTGTGAATAATGATAAAGTTCCTCCAATGCCTCCAATTGCTTTATCTTTAATGATTCTTCCTGCATATTATTTACCATGTACTATATTTTCAAATATTTAATACATGATTTCCTCCTTTAGATTATAATATATCTTTTATATCGGATAAATTACCTACTGGAAATAGGGCAACTTCATATAATAATGTATACTTTATTCTAATTCAACAACTTGGCTAATTCTTCAGCTCTATGTTTCCATGTATGTGCGAATTTCGTTTTTATATACCCATTTTGTGCAATTTCGGCACTACCTTTCCTATCACATAGAATCTTCTCTATTTTATCTGGTAGTTCATTTATTCTGGATAAGGAATACTTTATATAATCCTGCCCTTCTACATATTTATTTTTTATAAACTCACTTTCATCGGTAACACAGACTGACTTGCTTAACATTGAATTAAAGATTCTGTCATGCCCACCATTTTTAAACCATGGCATAATATTTAGTGAGATTTTTGTATTCTTCATATTGCAAATGCACTCATAAGAATTTATGGATCCATGGCGAATAAGATTTTCAGGATGAATACATGGCAGCATATCCCAACCCTTTCCAAAGACATGGACAATATATCCGTTGTCTACCAAACTCTTAATAACCTGTCCCCGAAAATGAAATCGTACATATAAATCAATAAAAATCATAGCTGCCATCCCTTCTTTTAAGTCTTCCTCACTGGCATCAGGTATCTCAAGGCGTATGTATTTTTCCATAGCTTTATCCATAGGCATATCCGTATTGGTCATTAACTCATTGACTATGCGCCAATAAAAAGCTGCATATTCATCATCAATCCGATTAATATATTTTTCAAACGTAGTTGGCGGAGTGTAATTTCCGGTAAATATAATATCAAATTTCCTTTTATAAAAGGGTATATAGTCACTGTCTATTTCTGTTCCTGCCAAAGGCAGAAACTCAACCGACTTTACCTTTTTATAAAACCTCTTGACGTAATTCACATGATCATTGTCAATACAAAACATTTTATAATAATCCGGCAAATTCTCAAAATCCTTGTCATAATAAAAAGGGTGGTCCACCAGAATATTAAAGCAGAGAACTTCTCTCTGATTCCATAGAAGTTCTCCATCTTCCATTATAAAGTCCTCATCTTTACCAATACCAATAAAATTAAAAGTTATCATAGCAGTCTTTCCTTGCTCACAAAACCAGATTAGGTCAATTATTCCTTGTTGTAAAAAATCATAATCAAAAATATATACCTCATAACCCAGCTTCCTAAAGGTCTTTGCCATCTGTTCGGAAAAGTAACCAAGGGTTTCGATATTGTTTTTGAATAAGATAAGTTTATTTATTGTTTTATTTACAATCATTTTTTTCTTTATACCCTAATTCACTTTCCGATTTCATTCGAATCTTTACAAACCTTTTTTCACCTTAAATTTCACTTAAGCGTAGTATAGCAAGATCATAGTCCTTACATTTCATATAATTCCTTTTTGCTTCTTCCTTCTCCCCCAAACATTCATATATTACGCCAATATTATAATACGCCAGATAATCATTTACGCCTTCTATCTTACACTCAGGCTTTTCTGCCGCTTTCAAGAACTCTTGAATTGCTTCCTGAAATCTTCCGTTATTCATTAAGATTAACGCTATCAAAAAGATAAAATCGGCTGAATAGGCAAATATATCATAAATATTCAGCATCTGAAGAGCTTCTTCATATTGTCCTGAATTAATCATTGAATACCCATAGCTCTCTACCAAATCACGGACATACTCCAATCTTACATCCAAATCGGCATATAACGCCTGCCCAAGAAATTTATAGGAATTTTCATAATCTTCTTCCATATAATAGCTCTTTCCTAACTGATAAAGAAGATATGGATCATCCGGCTGCTGCTGTAAGGAAGCAGTTAGGAGAGTGATATTCCTTTCCGTCTTTTTCTTTCTGACGTTAAGAGCACCTTCATAACCGGAATGACGGATTGTCAGTGGAATATGATACGAGCTATCATAAATGGCAGTTCCTTGATTCAATTGAAGAACTTTCTTATCCTCTGTATCTGCCTCTTCCTTTTCTGAACCGCCTGGCATTACTTGTTCATGTATAATTCCTTCATAATGATAATATCTTTTAGAAAATAACCTGTTTATCCTTTCTCGAAATTTATGTGAAATTCCCTGGGTTGTAAATTCACTGATACGCAAAAGGCGTCCGATTTTATTCATATTTTTCGCGATGAGCTCCTTTATGCTATCCATATCGACGCTTTCTACAATCTCATCACTGTCAAGAATTAGTATATATTCATTCTCTGCCTTATGAATCGAATAGTTGCGTGCTGCTGCAAAATCGTTTTTCCAGACATAGTCATATACCTTATCCGTATACCTAAAAGAAATTTCCTTTGTCCTATCCTCAGACCCTGTATCTATTATAATTATTTCATCAACAAATGGAGCTATGCTAGAAAGACAAAGCTCTAGAGTGCTTTCTTCATTTTTAACAATCATGCATAGACTTATTTGATTCATTGCTTTCTCCTAATAAAATCTTACTTTTGTACAATTATCCTATAGATAGCAATCTTATTTTCCTACACTTTCATGAAGCTGTTCTGTTAATCTTCATATTTCTTATTAAAATCAAATTGTAGCAACTGCCATATTAATATATACTGAATAGATTCAAAATCATGTATTGCTGCAATAATTAGCTCTAAAATCTGTTGGTATTACATATGTAATTCGTTATTGCTAAATTATTTTATGCTACTATTTTAAAATGTTCATTATATTTTCTCTTACTTCTCCATATTCAACTTGCTTTCTATATAAAAATTCAGCAATTACCTGCATTAATTCTAAATCACTCTCATGATCCAAATCCAGGACAGCTGTATCCTGCATTACGATAGCTTCACATTTTCCATCAAATATTCCTTTTCTCTGCACAAGGAAATCGGGTGAATATGCATATAGTGATGCATTCATATCAAATACCTCAGGTGCTTCCTGTCTTGCGTTATAATCCGATGTGATAACACGCCCATAACCATGATCTGTTTTTTTTACCATATTAAAATATGGATTCCTTCTTGAAGCTGTCACAGAAAAAACAATATCAGTAGCACCATCATCTAATTTCATATTAATAAGATTACTGACATCTGATACAGTTCTTAATGGCGAAGTTATATCTAAATCTACAACTAGATCATAATCAATTAACTTCTTATTTTTCATTACCTCATAACAGTTCTTTATAACTTCAATTTTCGGTGTATTATCTAAACCAAGGTTTTCTTTTCTTTCAATAATATCAACTGAAAAATTTAATTTGTTTGTAAACAAATCCATAAGCTCTTTACTATCTGTATTGAGAACAACATCACAATACAGATCAGGGTTCTGCTTTTTATATAGTTCTATGACAGACACCGTATAAAAAGGTAACGGATATTCTAAAAAATCTATGATATTCTTATTTTTAATTCCTTTAGAACCTGCTCTCCCACATATTGTAAAAAGTATCTTCATTTTATTTATCTCCCATAACAATATTTAAAATTTTCAGACCATGATTTATATCATTGTCATTCATTTCTTTTCCATCAATAATATCAAAAAAGTGTTCTATTTCTTTAATCTGAAAACCATTTCTTTCTTCATTGAACTGAATTCTTTGTCCGCTTTTCAAAAAATGCACTTCACTATTAACCAAATCACCTACTATAGTATCATCTTCAGTAAATATCTGAATTTCTCGTGAATTTTTTCGTCCGAAATAATCCAAATGTACTTCTACTGCCATAGTGACATAATCTGCAATATAAATTGATAAATCATCACTATCAATTTCAAGGTTTGAAAACTTTCCTTTTATATTCATAACATTCCTAGGTTGTCCAAATAAATAGTAAATATAATCCCACTCATGAATCAGGTCTATTGAAACACCACCGCCTTGATCAATATGTGCACTGTAGGTATCACGATAATCTTGATCTTGCCTCCACTCAGGCAAGTAACTAGAGCAGATTACTCTAACACTAAATACATCTCCTAATTTTATATTTTGCTTTAAATATTGAATTACTTTAGTATATCGTAACGGACAAGCAACATAATAAATACTATTCTCTTTTAGATGTAATGTATCTAATGATACATTTATAGATTCAAACACTGGCTTCTCAATAAACATATGCTTAGTCTTGGAAACAAACTGTTTTATTGTCTCATAATGCATAAAGGTAGGATTTGTTATAAAAATAATATCATAGTTAGAAGGCGCATCTTCATAATTATAATATATGTTATCAATGAATTGCATTATATCTTTATTAATTGGATTACCTTTTCCACTTCTAATGATATCAATACAAAATGACCTGTTTTTTTTTTGCAAAAGCATTAATACATTTTTTAAATGCCTATTACCAATAGAACCCATTCCAATCATACCTATTTTATAAGTCATATTCATATTATTCCAATCCTTTATTTTGAAAGTTTTCTCAATACAATCTCTTTCCATTAACTGTTATTTCCATCTAAATTTTGCATAACTTATCTATTCCCACCAGTTATTGCTATATTTTGTCCAGTAATATAGCTTGCTTCATCTGATAATAAAAATTTTATCAAAGGTACTATATCCTGAACTTGTGCATTTCTTTTCAGTGGACTTAATGTAGCGTTTTTCTCAATCATAATATCCGGTATATTCTGCAAGAATTGTGTTTCGATCATAGAGGGAGATATGGCATTAATATTGATTTTTTTATGCACATATTCTGCAGCTAAAGCTTTCATAAATCCCAATAAAGCATATTTGTTTGTTACATAATCACTCCAGTATTTGGGTGGTTCATTTATTGTACATGAACTTAACATAAGGACAATCTTACCATATTTGTCCTTTTCCATATATGGTAGTAATTCTTTTAATATAATATAAATCGATCGAACTTGTATATTATAAGCTGTATTATAAGAATCCCAATTTGTATTTTTAAATTTAATATTCTCAACTCTTACAGAGGACAAATGAACGACATGTGATATCTCACCATATTTTTCTGTTATTCTCTTGATCATTTTTAAAGTGGATTCTTCATTTGTAAAATCAGCTTGCTCAAAAACCAATTTGTTACCGATATCAATTTTTAAATTATCTAACGGCTATTATTTTTATTATATTTTAGCATCAATTTAAAATATACTCCCTTATTAGACGGTGCTTTCTCACCTGTTGATGATTCTTTGAGAAGTTGAAAGCAGCCCATCCTGTCAACTGACATCATACTAAGCTTCAATTCTATCTATAATATTAAGTATTTCCTTATCCTTGTCAAAGTTATAAATAGGATGAGTTCTATTCTGAAGGGTATCAAAAAATGATATTATCTCGTTCAAATAAGCATTTTCTATTACAAATTTATTATAATTTTCCAATCTATCTATTTCATCATATAATTCAATGTTCGCATTCTCATTCGTAATAAAATTGTATTGAAATAAACCAGTAGGAGTCCCATCCCAGCTTAGATACTCGTGTTCGCCAAATACCTCCAAATTTCTTACTGCTTTACGGGATACAATATCAACCGCCAGCGTTCCTTTATGCCCTGAACTATGTTGTAGAATAACCATATAATTATCATTATAATTAATATCCAAACTGCTTATCTTACTCTTCGCTACATCAATAGTTACAATCTCACCAAATACTTCCAGTAACCATGGCAACTCTATTGCAAATATTTCACGGCAACCATTAGAGCGTATATTATCCACAAAAAAGTTTTTGTAATTCTCCCATGGATGCCAATCAGGCAAATACTGGCCGATATGATATGTATAATTCAAAAGGCAACCGGATTTTTCAACTATGGATTTTATTTTCTTTACCTCCTCACGATATAAAAACGTAGATGATAAAAACAATAATAAATTCTTCTCTTTGGCAAGGGCAATATTTTTATCATATCCATCGGATACTAAATTCAACTCCGAAAAAACATGAATACCGTTTTCTAAGCAGCTGGTTATAATTTTGTGATGTGAAAGCGGTGCAGTACATATAAATGCACAATCTATTTCTGTTACTCCAATTACTTCCTCTAAGCAGGAATAGGTCAAAATATTATATTCATCCTGACTAGCTTCCCTGCGGTCACTATTAGAGTCTATGCCTATCATAATTATTGTACTATCATATTTTCTGATAAGGCGGATTCTTCTCTTTCCCATGGAACCAAGTCCAATAATTACTACCTTCATATCAAATCACCTTGCAATCATAAAATTTTTTCTTTAGGTTAGCTGGTTTTGAAAAAAATGTCTTTAGCTCCCTTATAATCTTATCCGAAGTATTGCCATCCCCGTATGGATTTATTGTATTTACTACGATATGTTGAAATTCTTCGCTTAAGGCCATATCCATAGTTTCAGCGATTTCATTTTCCAGGGGACTGCAATTTATAATACTAGAAGCTTGTAATCTGCCTTTTTGCCGGTCACCTATATTAATTGTTGGTATTCGAAAGCTTGGTGCTTCAAGTAAACCACTTGAGGAATTACCGATTACCATTGAACAATACTTTAAAGCACTTAAATATCTTGTCACTCCCATAGAAGAAAAGGCAATGGCATTCTCGTTTTGCACTATAAACTCATCAATCATCTGATTAATAATTCGTCCATTAGTATCGGCATTTGCCTTCGTAAAAATATACTTTAATTCACTATGCTTCCTGCAAGCCTGAAGTAATGCCTGAAACTGATCATGAGCACTGTTATTCTCCAATGTTACCGGATGAAAAGTAATCATAGCATAATTTCTTTCTAAGGAAAAATTAATTGCCTCTTGTAATTCAGCCTTTGTAAGTAATGTCTCATTGAGTATGTTCTCTATCCCAATTGCTCCTACGCAAAAAACCCGATCAGGCTGTTCCCCTAATTGAATTACTCTGTTACGATATTCCTCCGTACTTGTAAAATGCAGATAACTTAATTTCGTAATTGCATGCCGGATTGAATCATCTATTGCTCCTTCTGTTATCTCTCCACCATAAAGATGTGTGATAGGAATTCGCTCATTCATTGCCGCAATGCAGATTGCTAATGTTTCATAACGATCACCTAATACAATAACATTATTCGGCTTCATCCTCTCAAAATAGGAAGCAAAACCAATCATTGCCAAAGCCATTGATTTGGAAATTGCAGATGGCGTGTCTGTATCTAACAGGATTTCAATTTTTTCATCAATTGATATCCCATCTTTTTCAATTTCCTGATAAGTAAATCCAAATTCTGATGACAAATGTGCTCCAGTTGCAACTACATGCACATCAAATTCCTGTACCAGCATCAATTTTTTGATAATCGGCTTAAGTAAACCATATTCTGCTCTAGTGGCTGTTACTACACATATCTTCTTCATAATTCTATCAACTCATCTTCTTTAAAATCTCTTATAGCCGCCTGTCCAAGTACCTGAAACCAATGCATGGGGCTTATTCCACTTCCAGGACGTTTTACAGTCAGATTATCTTCTGTAAAAAACTCACCTTTCACAATACTGCATTTTGCAGTAATGCTTTTCCTTGCAATCCCTATATTTTTAATTTCTGACTTTGCTAATACCTTTTCACCATTTCCTAAGGAACATTCGATATTTCTTATTGCGTTAACCATAGCTTTTAGTTCATCTGGATTTAAGCTCGCTTTATGATCCGGCCCCTCCATATTTTTATCAAGCGTAAAATGCTTTTCTATGACAGATGCACCTAATGCAACTGCTGCTATCGGTACCTCGATTCCTTTAGTGTGATCAGAATAACCTACCGGCAAGCAGAACTCTCTTTGAATGGTAAGCATAGCGTTAAGATTTACATCTTCATAGGGGGTCGGGTACTCTGTTGTACAATGAAGAATAGTAATATCCTTTGTCCCATTTTCCTCCAGAATGTTTATAGCAGCACGGATGTCCCTCATATCACTCATACCAGTAGATATAATAACTGATTTATTTAACTTTGCTATTTTTAATAAGAACGGAAGATTCGTAATATCACCTGAGGGTATTTTCCATTTGTTGATGCCAAGATTTTGTAGAAAATCAATACTTTCCAAGTCAAAAGCAGTAGATAAAAATTCAATATCTTTTAAATCACAATAATTTCTTAATTCAATAAAAGCTTCATAGGAAAATTCCAGCTTTTTTAACATATCAAATTGAGTTTCGTCAGCAGTAGTGTACAATTTCTGGTATTCTGCTTTTGTTGCTAATCTGGAAACAATATTTTCAGTCTTATATGTCTGGAATTTAATGCAATCCGCACCGGCATCCTTTGCAGCATCCACCAACTGTTTGGCTATTTCCATACAACCGTTATGATTCACACCTGCTTCTGCTATAATATATGTTCTCAAATCAAGTCAACCTCCTTACATGGATTACCATATGCAGTTATTCCATTCCCTATATTCTTTAATACCACGCTCCCCATACCAATCATCGTGTCATTTCCGATATTTACCATTTGCTTGACTACACTTCTGGCACCAATATGTGTATTTTCTCCAACATAGACATTTCCACACAGAACTGCACCTGGAGCAACATGTACAAACTTGTCGATACAGCAATCATGTTCCAAAGTAGAAGAGGTGTTAATAATTGAACCCTTTTTAATGGAGGTTCCTACATTTATTACCGCATTTTTCCCAATATAAATACCATTTTCAAGGGTTACATTCCGACTAATGACTGCGGAAGGATCTATGATATTGGGAATACGAAAGCCAATCCTTTGCAATAGGTCAAACAGTTCAACCCGCTTTAAGGGATTACCGACACTACCCAGGCTGACAAAAGCATAATGATATCCGTAATAATATAGCCTTTTCAGATCATCATCACTGCCTATAATCTTTACGCTCAAAATATCTTTACCTATATTTTCCTTTAGGTCAATGATGCCAATTTCAGAATATTGCTCCCGAATAAGCAAACTATCCAAAACTGATTTACAATGTCCACCGCCGCCAACTAATAATATTTTATCATTCATCCCGTTCCAACCTTTTTCGCATTTCTTCCATCTCTTCCGGTTGTCCCATATCCATCCATGCATACTCACTGATGGGATAAACTCCGATTTTTTCCCCATTGTTTTTATATTTTTCAATTAAATCAGGAAAACCAATCACTTTATCATCCTCAAGTTCTTCAATAACCTTAGGTTCCACAATATACATACCCGTATTAGTAAAGAACGAAAGCTCTGGCTTCTCTTTCATGCTTTCTATTTCACCATTCTTATTTATCTCAATAACTCCATATGGTATTTTTATATTTTTTAACGAACAAACCATAGTAATCAGGTTTTTCTCCTGTATGTGAAAATCATATATTTTTCCGTAATCTTCTTCAATAAGGATGTCGCAATTTGACAATACGAAAGTACTATTAATCTTCCCTCTCAGGAGACTTAATCCTCCTCCTGTACCGAGAGGTGTATTTTCATCAATGTATGTTAGGGCATAATCCTTTTCTATATCATTAAAATAAGCTTTAACCATATTTTTTTTATGATTAAGAACCATATAGAAATTATGACACCCCGCATCATTAAACCGATTAATGATGTGTTCCGCAATTGGCAGATCACCAATAGGTATTAACGGCTTTGGTAATATTTTTGTATACGGGTAGAGTCTGGTTCCCAAGCCGCCTGCCATAATGATGACAGGAACATCAATTTCTCTTCTGTTCCTTATCTCTTTCTCATTTAAAAAGAGTATTGTTACAATCTGTCTGTTTTTATCCACTACAGGCAGTGCCTCTATACCGCATTCGAGCATTTTTTCTTTTGCTTTTGCTTTTTCATTTTCAAATATATAAACAGGATGATAATTGGCAATGTCCTTAACCCTGGCGTCAAGATTTCCCTTTTTCAATATCCATCTTCTTATATCACCATCTGTTATTGTAGCAATTAACCCAGAAGAGCCAGCAACAAACAAAATTTTCATTGCCACTTTATCTAATAACCCCATTGCTTCCAGCATCGTACATTCTTCACCGATAAGAAATTCCTTTATATTCAGTGCCATTCACCTCTTTTCACATTGTTACCCATTATACTTTAAGGCATTCTACCACATATAACAAATCCTCTTCCGAAAGATTAGAACTGCACGGTATATTTACAATATGTTTCAGATAATGTTCCGCCTTCTCAATATAATAATTTTGACTATCTAAATAAGGCCCTTGAGTATGTATCAATCCCCATACCGGCCTGGCTTGTATTCCTTTTGATGACAAATACCGAATTACTTCATCTCGGTTCATTGGATATGTATCATCACAAAACATTGAATAAAACCAGCTATTCCATCTGGTATTACTTCTATAATCCATTAATGATAATCCCTGAATATCTCGAAAATTTTTCTGGTAAAGCTCATAATTTTTTTTCTTTGTTATAATAAAATCCTCTAACTGCTCCAATTGTGCTAAGCCCAGTGCTGCCTGTAAGTTAGTCATGCGGTAATTATACCCTATTTCATCATGAATAAAGTATAATTCGTCACTTTTCGCCTGAGTCGTTAGATGCTTGGCTCTCCTTAATAATTCTTTATTGGCGGAAACAATCATTCCACCGCCACCAGTAGTAATAATCTTATTACCATTGAAGGAATAAATACCCACAGTACCAATCGTACCGGCATATTTACCTTTATACCTACCTTCTTTATAATAAGTGCCAAGGGCTTCTGTAGCATCTTCAATCACAATCAAATTAAACTCGTCAGCAATTTTCATAATCACTTCCATATCCGCTAGATTGCCGAACACATGAACTACAATAATCGCCTTAATCTGCTTATTTGTCCTCTTGTTAATAAGTCTTCTATCTGTAAATATACACTCACGCTGCATAAAACCCATTAATTTATCTGGATCCATAGTCAGAGAATCATCGCAATCCATAAAAACTGCATCTGCATGGATATATTTTACTGGATTTACAGCAGCTATAAAGGTTAACGTAGGAACAATAACCTCATCCTCTCCTGTAACACCACATACCTGCAGTGCAACATGAATGCCTGAAGTTCCGTTTTGGCAAGAAACAGCTCCCTCCGAATGAACATACTGGGCTATCTTCTCTTCAAATTCATTTACATAAGGACCTCCGGTAGAAACCCATTCCGTTTCAACTGCTGTAGTGACATACTCTACTTCTCTTCCTTTTAAATTAGGAACCGATAGTGGTATAAATTTATCCATCCTGTACCTCATTCCAACTAGATAGACCAAAAATGTGAAATCATAAGGTCCAAATAGTTTTTATCCTTATTTTTAATTATTAAATTTGGTGATTGTCCAAATACAATGCAATTATCCGGAATTGTATCATCTTTTATAATTGTTCCTGTAGATACCAGAACATTGCTACCTATTTTGGAATCTCCTAAGATAGTAGAATTTGCATACAATATAACATTTTCTCCAATTACCGGATATTTTCCTTTGTTTCCGCCAATGGTACACCCTTGATATAGAAAGAGTCCGTTACTATACTTTGCTTTTCCTAAAACACTACCTACAGGGTGCTCCACTCCCCAATATTCCGGAAGCCTTATTTCGTAATACCAATCTACGGAATGTAAAATTTTATTCAAATAAAATACAATGGACGCCAACTTCTTATTGTTGCCAATCAAATGAATCGTGTTTGATAAATAATATAAAAAAATAGAATATTGCCCGGAATGATAAGGAGAAAAAAACAACTCCTGCTGATCATTGCGGTAATAGGAGCTCTTATTTACTTGAAAACATTTTTCGCATTTTTGCAAAGTCACATTAATATATGGCTCAACATCATCAGATGGGCCAAACATGTTGGTAAGTTGCCTATTTACGTGATTTATCAAGTCTGCTTTTCCAATTTCTACAATCATTATTTAACCTCATAATCCTTAGCATATATTTGCTCTACACAACTTAAGTTTACATACATTATATATGGTAACGCTTATATGCCCAAGTACTTTTGAATATATATTTAATGACTTATAAGTTATATATTTCTGGTTTATATTTATCTAAATTCTCTTTTAAAAATGCTATCGTTTCAGCCAATCCCTGTTCAAAAGTGTATTGTGGTCTCCAATCAGTCAATTCTTTAATCTTCTTGTTTGAACCTAATAGTCTATTTACTTCGCTCTTCTCTGGCCTAAGTCTTTGTTCATCGCAAATAATTTTAGCAGTTGGATTTATTTGACTAATCAGTTCTTTTGCGAGCTGCTCAATGGATATTTCTTTCTGTGTTGCAATATTAATCTCTTCTCCAATGGTTTTATTCGATTTGGCAATCTCAATAAAACCATTTGCAGTATCTTTAACATAGCTAAAATCTCTCGTCGGAGTTATAGCTCCAAGCATAATCTCAGTTTTTCCAGAAAGCAATTGTGTAATAATAGTCGGGATTACAGCTCGTGCAGATTGTCTGGGCCCATAAGTATTAAAAGGGCGTACTATCGTTAAGGGTATATCAAAACTCCGATAGAATGACTCAGCCAATCTATCTGCACCTATTTTAGTAGCAGAATATGGGGATTGTCCCTGAAAAGGATGTTTTTCATCAATAGGAATATATTGGGCTGTTCCATACACTTCCGAAGTAGAGGTAATCAATATTCTAGAGGTATCTAAATCTTTTGCCGCTTGTAAAATATTTAATGTACCTTTGATATTAGTATCGACATAAGTATCTGGAGAATGATAGCTGAAAGGAATTGCAATGAGTGCCGCCAAATGATACACTGTATCAATACCTTTCAGTGCTTCTCTGACACCATTAGGATCTCTAATATCCCCTTGGAATATTTCTACATTTTTTATAATATTTTTAGGCAGAGTATCCAACCATCCCCAGGTATTAAAAGAATTATATAATGTAAAAGCTCTTACTTCCGCTCCTTGATTTATTAGCATTTCTGTTAGATGGCTACCAATAAATCCATCCGATCCAGTAACAAGTATTTTAGGCATAACAGTACCTCCACACTAATTATTCGTAATTAAATTAAATGAATGAATATTATAGTAATTATAAAACACAGTCTCCATAAGTACCTTTTTATATCGATCTTATGTCTTCTATCCTGGTCTTTAAGTCATTTCCCACTTCCAATATAATTTCATATAGTTTTGCGGCTTTCTCATAGGTTATCCTATTATTTTCTTTCAAGTCTTCCGAAAAATAATAAATCCCATCTAAATCAATAGAATTTTTAGTTGTAACCAAGTCATCCATCAAGGAAAAACTTTTCAATCCGTAAATAGTATCATTTAATTCCAGTAATTTTCTTCCCAATCTTTTCTCTTTATTCTTATCAATTTTACCTTTCAGCAATTGTCTACAATTTTTAAGTCCTTTCTCTGCATTTTCCAATATTTGATCAATTTCCAAAAGGGAATTTTGCATATATTTCTGCACCTTATTGTATTCTTCTGCCGTTATGCGGCTAATACTTTGGCAGAACTGTTCCATATTAAAGTTTCTATCCGGCAGATCATCAATAACATCCTTCAAGGGAATATATTTGGCTCTCTCGATTTTAGCACCCTCTAACTTAGTATCAATCACTTCCACCTCAGGAGTATTTCTAATTCTATCATTGAAATGCGCTAGATATTCTTTCCAATCATACCTTGAGCGCACCATCTTTCCGTTCACACCTTCAACATACACATCATCCTGCCCAATTTCCTCTGTAATTCCGCCCATGTGGCTTTTACCATCCTTATAGGCCAAGTCCTGCCCAACCAATATAATCTTCTTTATCCCTATTGCAAGACAGCATTCAAAGGCTGTTGTTGCAACGGAAGCGCCGGAAGTTACAAACGGAGGAATATGTCCTGTTATTCTGAATAATTCTCCGACATATTCATTATCGCAGTAAATAATTTTCATTCCTTTATGAGCATTCATAACCGCATGACTCGATTCCATACGGCAAACCATGGGAATATGGATGTTGCTACGCCTAGAAAAATATTCTAACTTTTTTATTCCGTCTAGAGTTACAAGCATGTCTGGTTTAATTCCGTTATCCAATAAAAAATCCAATACCCGATCCACTGCTACTATTACTGCTCTCCCTTTTATTTCCTTTAACTGCTCTATACTCTCTTCTACAGACGGTCCTGCTGCTACTATTACTGCTGGTATATCTACCGGAAGTACTTCTGCAAGTTCATACAAGGAAACACTATCTTTTAAATACGGCAAATTCAAAAGAATATTTTCAATATCTTTTTCCGCAAAACGTACCCGTGTGTTATTGTTTAATGACATATGTACATTCGCATCTCTAATCTCTTTATAAAAATCCCTGAATTCCATCGCAAAGATAATATCATATTTCGGATGCACAATGAATAGCTGTCCGGCAGCATTTTCAATTCCCAGAAATGCACCATAATAGTTGTGGAAATCTTTTTCGTTAATCCCCTTCACTATTAGAATAACATTTTCATCTTCTAATATATCTGATATATCATAATTATTCAATATATGTAAAAACACTTGGCAAGAAGGCTCATAAATAATTAAACAACTGCCTGTGTTCATTCTTCTACGTACTTCACGTGCCATATATCCATTAGCCAGACCAAACATGGCAATAATTGCATTTATATAATAAAAATCAAACTGTTCTGCCCATATCTTCGCTTCATTTTCGGGACTGTACATACTGTTCAATCGATATTTTCCACTATTATCGGCAAGAAAAAGTATCTTCGAACTGTCTTTTGCTTCTTCAGAAGATATCTCACAGGCTCCACATTCCACTTTTTCCTTTGAATCAAGTTTGCAAAACAAACTGTTTTTAATTTTTTCCATCGCTTTAGTATTTTTTTCATAAAAGTCCATCATTCCATGCCCCTATACATGCTAAATTTTCAATAGCTCCAAAAAAATACTCCGTATATCATAATATAAAATATCGGAATATAAAACAAAATCCCCAACCTTCAAAGCCTTCTCTGTCTCTACCAGGCATCTGTTCAGCTCCAACAGGTCATATTGAACCCTATTACCATCCCTGTTATATGAATTAACCGCATCTACAACTGTTATAATACCATCTATTGTTTTACATATCCCCGCATTCCCTTCTTCTAGTTTATTCTGATATAGCAAGGTGCAGGTATTCTCTATTCTATTAATTGCTTCTAATATACATTCCTTTATATCATCCATCTTCTACCTCTTTGCTCTTAAAATCCTTTTATTTCTTTCCGATCTAATTACTTACAACAACCGTACCCGTTTCATTATATTAAAATAGGGTTGACATATGTCAACCCTATTTGGAAATAGCAGGTTAAAAAACTACTGATATTACTTTAATAATGAAAGAACACCTTGAGTAGACTGATTTGCCTGTGCAAGCATAGACTGTGCTGCCTGCTGCAAAACGGAATCTTTGGAGTATTTAACCATTTCCTTGGCAATATCTGTATCACGGATACGTGACTCAGCAGCCTGCAGGTTTTCAGAAGTATTATCAGTATTAGCAATCGTATGTTCCAGACGGTTCTGAATAGCACCTAAGCTGGATCTCTGAGCTGATACATTAGCAATCGCTTTATCAATAGCAGAAAGAGCACTTGTAGCTTTAGCGAAATCTGTAACATCAGGAGAAACTTTACCACTGAGAATAGAAGTCATGCTCATATCTTTAATAACAGCGGAAATTGTCTGCCCACCATTTGCACCAACCTGAAGTTTAAGTGCTTTAGTTGCTGAAAAGCTACCATCTAATAGATTCATTCCATTAAACTGTGTCTGACTAGCAATACGGTTAACTTCAGCTTTCAGCTGAGTTACTTCATCATTTAATGCTGTTCTATCTTCTGATTGATTAGTACCATTTGCAGACTGAACTGCTAATTCTCTCATTCTTTGAAGAATAGAATGTGTTTCATTTAAAGCACCTTCTGCTGTCTGAATCAAAGAGATACCATCCTGTGCATTGGTAGAGCCCTGATCAAGACCTCTAATCTGGCTTCTCATTTTCTCAGAAATGGAAAGTCCAGCAGCATTATCACCAGCACGATTAATCTTATAACCAGAAGATAACTTCTCTGTTGTTTTTCCTAAATTAGTTGTTGTGGCACCTAACTGTCTGTTTGTATTAGCAGCGTTCATATTATGTTGAATTACCATAGTCTTTTTCCTCCTTGGAATGTAAGCAGCATCCATGCTACCTATTTAATTTTTTGGTATATCTATTCTTTATAACGTTTTGTTGTTTACAGCCGGCCGTACGCTCCTGCAATAAAACAACCAACTTGTTATATACAATAATTATATCGGCTTTCCTCTTATGATACTTTATAGTTTTTTTAAAATTTTATTTTTTTTTGTCTAAAAAACAAGATTCATAGGATTCGGAACCTGACATGTTCTTATAATACTTCATGGCCATACTATTGTTCTGCTTTATATCCCTTACTTCTTTCTTTTGTATCCGTAAAATAATCTCAAGGCTTCTCTTGTTAGATTGTTCAAACCCCTCCAGCCTTAGGCTCTTTTCCGTGATACACACAATTAATTCTTTCAGCCTTTTTATCTGATGCTCATACTTTGGCAGTGTAATCAATACATCACTTTTCAAATGAGAATATACTTTATCGAATCCATTATCCAATTGGTTTAATGTTTCAATTAGCTGTTCCTTGTCATCCATGTAAGAGTCAAATAAATCATAATGGAAGGGCGTTTCCTCCATACATGTCTTTTGCTTTTCCGTAAGAGCAGTCAATTCATCTAGAATATTGCTCTTTTTAGTAAGGGTATCAATTAAAATATTAAAACAGGTTATATCATCCATACAGTGCTCCCATACCAGGTTTCTTATTTGGTACTTTTTATGACTTCCTTCCAAGTGTCCCGCATACCACGTATTTCTTCCGTCATTTCTTCCAATAGTTCCTTGTCTTTATGTACATTAGCTAATACCAACTGGTCATAGATATACTGGTATATATTTTCAAAGTCTTTTGCCACCGGATATTTATACTCCAATGTACTTCGAAGATGATTCAGAATTTTTTCCGTTTTTAAAATATTGGTATTAGCCCTCTCGTAATTTTCCTCATCCAGTGCCATAATAGCTATATTACAGAATTTAATCATTCCTTCATACAGCATCAGTGTCAACTCTGCTGGCGTTGCAGTATTTATCTTGTTATTCTGATAAGCCGTGGCAGCATTAAACTGCATTTTTATACCTCCTGCTGCAAATCCTTTTTTTCAATGCAATCTCTTGTCTTCTCATATTTATCTTATGAAGAAGTACCTAACAGACCTGATAATGCATTGGTTTGTGACTGAAGCTTCGCCATAGCAGTTTCCATTGCAGAAAATTGCTTATAGTATTTATTTTCCAAAGCTGTAAGCTTATCTTCATTTTCAGCTATTTTTTTCTTTAAACTTAACTGTTCCGTTGCCATCTCTTTATCATTATAAAAAGTATAGATACTCCGCACATTGGGAATGGAACTCATCTTATCAGTCATCGTTTTATACAGATTCTGTGCAATTCCTGCAAGTGCGTTAGCCGCAGCATCAGGATCTTCATTGAAAGCCTTTAAAAGTTTATCCGCTGAAGTAGAATACGCCGTGTCGTCTTTATCTCCGGCTATATGTAACAAACCCTTTTCTGTATAATCCTTTGAAGTTGTTATTCCAAAGGCTGCCAGCGAATATTGCTTTCCATTATATGTTACAGAAGATTGCAATGCCTGCTTCATGGCAGTTGTCAGAGATCCTAATGTATCATCTCTTCTTAAGATGGAATCCTTTATTTTAGTTTCCCACTTTTCAACCTGATCGTCTGACATACTTGCTTTCTCATCATCGCTTAGAGGAGCATAATCCCTGGTCGAACCAGCATAATATAAGGTATTCATTTCTTTTAGGATGTCATTATAAGATTTGACAAAATTTTTAACCATATCATAGTTAGCCTGGCTGTTATTTGCAACATTTATACTTATAAACTGGCCTGCTGTTGTCAGCCCTGTTGCAGTAATTGTCAAGCCATTTGCAACAATAGTATTACTTGTGCCGGTAAGCGTAGCTCCATCCAATGTTATGCTAGAGTTACTGGCTGCCACAACTACCATAGCATCTGAACCGGAAGGGGGTTGTGTAGTAGCAGTTCCATCAATTTCGCCTAGTCCCAAGGCCCCCAAAACACCTGCGCCTGCTGCACCTTTATCCAGCTCAGTTTTATAAGAACTGATATTATTATTTACTGCTGACTTAATATCCTGTATTTTTTGATCATTATAAAGGGAATCATATTTTTCCTGTTGCTTTTGCTGGATATTAGACGAAGCATATTCTATATCTACAAGCCTCTGAAATTTACTGTTAAGTTCTACCTGGCTGAGTCCTGCCACTTGCGCTTGTGCATATGAGGCTGCATCTTCTCCTTCACCCAACACAAGGGTTCCATTAGCAATTGCTGCCTCTGCTTCTTTTTCGATATTCTTCTGGACAGCATAATTCTGCTTATCCAGCTTCTTTGCTACAATCTCAGCATCAGCATCTGTTAGAGTGCTGTTAGTACTCTTAACATAAGAAATAAGATTCTGCATTTTATTAGCATCAGATTCTTGGTAACCACCAGTCAAGCTGTTTAATACATTTGTCTCCGCTTCCCCTTTAGCATAGTTCACAGCTGTTGTTTTGCTATCCGCCTGTGTTTTAGAAAGCGCATAGTTCTGTATAGTTTTTAGAGCACTAAGCTGCTTACTTTCCGCATCCGTCGTAGGCTTATAGGAAGAATCATTAGCATGCTCATATAAGGCTGTCAACTCTGCATCCGAGAGTTGCCTTAATGTGTTTACAGCACTATCAACGGCACTTTTACCTGCAGTGTCAAGACCGCTGTAGTTCGCCATGTCCTTTATATTTTGGAGGGCTATAGCTGCATTTTCATCAACTTCACTTGATGTTATTGAAAATTTATACTCTTCTCCGCTATTTATGGAGCCAATAAATAATTTCTTCTGGGAAGTATCAAAGTTTGCAGTCAATCCGGCGCTCTTACAGCTTTCCACAAAATCATTCAAAGTGGTATCTTTTGTTACAACCAACTTTTGTTCTTTGGTACCATTTTTGATTGTGATAACAGTATTCTTGCCATCTCCGGCGATAACTCCAAGGTCTTGCAGAGTTGTATTATTAGTTACTTCTTTTCCTTTTTTATCAACTGATATTTTAGCTCCAGTTACATTCTGGGCATTAGCCAACTGATTGACTGTAATTTTATGAGAACCTAATGGTGCCGTTGAATCACCGGTTACTTTCACCAGAGAATCATTTGATGAAGTAACTGCTTTACTCAAATAGTTGCCCGACAGCCTCATCTTGCTCAAATCAGTCGTATACAATTTAAATAATTTTGTATTCAGATCTTTCCACTTTTCCTGCTTCCAAGTTAATAGTGTCTGCTTATCATTTGTTTTCTTGTATTTTAATTTTTGAGCACTTACCAGTTGTTTTACAATCGTGTCTGTATCAAGTCCTGAAATCATCCCTGACATTCGTATTGGCATATTCTTTCCTCCTCTTAACGGGGGCAGGCTATTTTGTAATTAAAGTTTTTTGTCCACCATAATCCCTGCCGACTCCCAAAGCTTCTCAATCATTTTAATAACGTCTTCTGATGGAATCTCCTTAATCACTTCGTTTGTTACAGCATCTTTGACTTTAATGGATATTCTTCCTATGTCTTCATGATAGGAATATTCGCATACCCTTCTGCCATCGCCAGCTTGTTTATTGGCACCCTCTACTAAGCTCTTGATTCTTTTTGCATTTGCATCATTTGTCTGCTGCTCATCCTTTGCAGTTGTACCTATTCCCTTAAATTCAGTACCTTCCCTGGTACTTGTTGACGGTAAAACTTTGCTCTCTGCTAATGTTTTCGACACTACTATATCTGTCTTCATGTCGGAATAATTAGCTGCTGCATTGGTAATTGAATTTATTGCCAACGTAACCACCTCCATGTGTTTTAAAAACTATCCATAATAATTATACAATGTTTATTTATATATATATCGGCCAATGATGAAATTAGTTAACCTTTATTCCAGAAGCTTTTTCAGGGTATCCGCCGAAATTTGGCTGTCTGCTGCTTCTTTATTGGCATCCTGAATCTGCAAATAGATTTCCTTTCGATATACCGGTATGGATTTTGGGGCGTTAATTCCAATTTTGACCTGGTCACCCTTGATTTCCAATATTGATATTTCAACATCATTTCCGATTATAATGGATTCATTTTGTTTTCGTGTCAGGGCCAGCATCAGCTCTCTCCCTTCTGCCGCTTTATTCTCTTAACATGTTCATATACGTTATATTTTATTTCATAATCAGGATTGTCTGCAATTATCTGGCAGCCTTTCCTGGTATCTGCATTAAT
>JAEWCZ010000040.1 GCA_023390335.1 Bacillota bacterium
ACTGTAACATCATAGAGCCCGTCTTCTAACTCCATCTCCCACTTCCCTGATAAGTTTAGCATTATCAATGTGTCCAGTTTCTGGTCGACATTTATATTTCTGTCCCTTGTTGCTCCGGCATACCCTATATTCCAACCGTAACTGTAACCGTTACGCACCCCATAGATTTCTCCATAGTCAGGTATATATCCCTGCGGTATCTCCGAGCCAGCGGGTTGAAAGTTTATTTTTATTGTGCCAAGTGCTTCGGGCAGAGTAGATATCGTCAACATATCGCTCCATTCACTTTTTTCCGCACCGTTTACCATTCTTACCTTGTAGCTATGGGTTGTGCCGCCATCGAGGAATGGGTGTGTAAATACTGTTCCTGCTACAGGGTATATGCTGCCGTCTGCTTCCACTTCATAAAGGTTTAAATCACGCGACTTGTCCCATGTTAATGTTACGGTATCTTGTGCTGCTGACGCTTGTATATTTATAGGTATCTGTAATTGTACGCTGTGCTTTGCTATCTCAACGTAGTTCAGTTTTGTTATTTTGTCTTCCGTCCCCCAATTGTCTATTGTTAGCCTTCCATCGGTCACCATCACAGTCTTTGTTACCTGCAAGTATTGATTTACACCAAGATTTATACCCGCCCAGTAGTTGACTCCTTCCACATTCACCGTTGGTGTGGAAGTGAACTCTGCATCCCCTACACTTACTGTAACATCATAGAGCCCATTACCTACTAATATTTCCCATTTTCCATTCTTATACATCATTATTAGTGTGTCCAATTCCTGAGCTACATTTATATTTCTGTCCCTTGTTGCTCCGGCATACCCCACATTCCAACCGTAACTGTAACCGTTACGCACCCCATAGACTTCTCCATAGTCAGGTAGGTATCCCTGCGGTATCTCCGAGCCAACGGGCTGGAAGTTTATTTTTATTGTGCCAAGTGCTTCGGGCAGTGTCGTTACTATAACGGGTTGGCTCCATGCTGTCTCTATATTAGCTGAGTCCCTCCCCTTCGCCTGGAAACTGTATGCTGTATTTGGCATTAACCCTGTTACTGTTATCTTCTTACCCGTCAATGTTATCCATGTCGGTGTAGTAGTCATCGTTCCAGCAGCTGTTACATACTGGTTGCCACTGACTATCTGATATTGCGTTGTCCCAGAATTGCCGTCTGTTACTGTCACATCTACAGTTGTGGTTGTTGCGTTACTTGTAGTTAGTGATATAGTATTCGATGGAAATACCTTTATCCATGAAATACTATCTGTATTAGTACCATTACCAAACTCCCCCCATTCATTTGAACCAGCAGCCCACACAGTTCCGTCTGTTTTTAAAGCCAGAGAACTTCTACCGTTACCAGCTCTAATTTTTGAAACATCTGTTAGAACTTGCTTCCATGTTGATCTATTTGTAGAGGTTCCATCTCCTAATTGGCCGTATTTATTATCTCCAGTTGCCCATAGTGTTCCATCTGTTTTTATAGCTAGAGAAAACCCGTTTCCGGCACTAACTTTATAAACCCCGGTCATGACTTGTGTCCACGAGGTTTTGTTTGTAATAGTCCCATCTCCTAGTTCGCCCGAAGAATTCATTCCTGTGGCCCATAAAGTATCATCATTTTTAATGGCAAATACATGAGTCCTAGAAGTATTTATCTGTGTTACATTAGTTAATACTTGCTTCCAAGAATTGCTGTCTGTTGTCGTACCATCCCCTAATTGACCGTATTCATTATCTCCAGTTGCCCACACTGTTCCATCTTTCTTTAAAGCTACTGAAAACCAGTCTCCTCCATAAACTTGCGATACTCCAGTCAAAACTTGTTTCCATGTATCACTGTTTTTATTAGTCCCATCTCCTAGTTCACCCTGCCAATTAGTTCCAGCGGCCCATAGTGTACCATCTGTCTTTAAAGCTAGAGAATGGTTCCATCCGCAACTCATTTGCGATACACCAGAGAGAACTTGTCTCCATGCAGAATCTTCTATGTAGCCTCCATAATAATCAGCTCCAGCCATCCATAAAGTGCCATCTTTTTTAAGAGCAAAAGTATTAAAACAACCAGAACTAACTTTATCAACATTGGTTAATACCTGTTTCCACGTATTGAAACTAGTATGCGTTCCATCCCCTAGTTTTCCATTAATATTCCCCCCCGTTGCCCATAGTGTACCATCTGTTTTAAGAATAAATGAACCTTCAATCTCTTTAATGCCAGTGGTATTGGCAGTTTTGTCAATATTATTTATTGTTACAGTCTTTTTTGTTACATTGCCAGCACTATCAGTAGCTACAAAGTCAAAACTACCATTCTCGGTAAATATGTGAAAAGCTTCATTTAATGTACCTTCATTTGTTGTTGCTGTTACTGTGATATCTTGGTTTGTAGGTGTTGTTGTATAGTTACCGATTGTTATTATCGGAGGAATTGTATCTGGCGGATCAATAGTAATTAAAGTTCCATTAGCTCCACCTATCACAAATTGATGATTTTCATAGATAACTGTATACAAAGCATTAGTTGTATCTGAGTTTTGCAAAGTCCAATTAACTGCGTCAGGGGAAGTTAATATTGTTCCTTGATACCCAACTGCCACATACATCCCATTTCCATAAGCTATACTATTTAAATTTATAGATGTACCAGAATCTTGTTTAGTCCCAGTACTTCCATCTGTCGATGTGTAAATCTCCCCACTATTACCCACTGCAACAAATTGATTATTGGCATAAATCATAGATTGGCAATCGGTCATTGGAAGTGAGGGTGATTTTGTCCAAGTAATCCCGTCAGAAGATACATAATCTGTATGTGTATCTCCATATGTCCTAAACTGATTCTTAGCATATATTACGCCATTCTGATAAAATGTTTCTATTGAACTTATTCTGTTTGTCCATGTAATTCCATTTGTAGACGAATCATAAAAATTATAAATGGATACAAATACACCATTTCCATAGGCTAGACCTTTAAAAACTTCATATGTTTGGACTGCTGAGGAAGGAGTACCCGCAGTCCAGTTGATTCCATCTGTTGACGTTCGCATCGAGGTTTTTTTATATCCACTTGTTACGTACCTACCATTTGCATAAATAATATTATATAACGGATCAGTTATACCTGAATTTCTTTTAGTCCAGATAACAGAATCAGGGGACGTCCAAATTCCTCCACTTGAATCTACTGCAACATATTGATTTTGCCCATACGTAATATCGTATATCGTAGCACTTGTATTGATATTATGGTAAACAATGTTCGGAGTAATGGCATATGTATTGCTAAAGCTACATAATATTCCAAGAGCTAATACAAAGCTTGCAAAAATAAATTTTGTTATTTTTTTCATTAATACCTCCCTTAAATATACTCTCATATTCTTTCATTAACTTTGTTTTTCACAGTATCATTTTGCTTCTGCTGGCAACTCACATCCCAAATTCTACAGTGTGATATCTATTTTTTCAAAATGTTTTTTGTAGGCACCTGATCTCAAACGTTATGTATATATTATACATTTATGGGTATATAATGAAAAGTCATTTTTTTCAGTCTGCTATATTATATTATAGAAACGGTATTAAATCATATTTAGTATTTTAAGTATAAACCAGTGCATTATTGCCTTCATCACCCCCTTCCAAATAATCCTTTGGATTTTTGCTATTATGGAGAATTATGGTGTTTGTTCCGATACTTACCGTAAAAATGTGTGCCTTGGGATTTCTCCCAAGGCACACATTTTTATCCACGTATTTGAGTTTTTAATTAGAATTGTTTCCTTATTTGTTGTCTGCAGTATTGTCTATGACGTCCCACGGTACTGTCACACTATCCTCTGCTGCTGTTGCAGGAGCCGGGAAAGCAACACTGCTTTTGGCTATTTTCACATAGTTTATCTTTGTTATTTGGTCTGCTGTCCAACCATTGTCTATTGTTAGCCTTCCATCGGTCACCATCACGGTCTTTGTTGCCTGCAAATACTGATTTACACCAAGATTTATACCCGTCCAGTAGTTGACTCCTTCCACATTCACCGTTGGTGTAGAAC
>JAEWCZ010000076.1 GCA_023390335.1 Bacillota bacterium
TTCTTGATGGAAATCAGGCTGCAAAGACTGATAACAATGGTAAATTGACTTCATATATTTATGATGGTTTAGGAAGGCTTACAAGTGAAGCTCCTGGAGGAGAGCCAACTATATCATATACATATGATGATAGTAATAACCGCAGTTCTATGACAGTGTCGGGCAGCTCCATAACAACATATGCTTATGATAAGGCTAACAGGCTGCAAGCTGAAACAAAGGCAGAAGGACAGTCGTCACAAATAACAATATATAATTACGATGATAACGGAAATACAATCTGTAAAACGGTAGAAGTCCTTTCACCAGGTAAAGAAGACCAAAATACCAGCATAAGTTTGTCTGATAAAAACAGTGATGTGACTTTATATGAATATGATGGCTTCAATCAGTTAACCAAAACTACGACTGGGGATACCACTCAGCTAACCGACACGAGCGGAAATGTTGTAAAGTCTTACGATTATGACGCATTCGGGAATGAGAAAAATCCAGATGCAAATGATACCAATGTATTCAGATACTGCGGAGAGTATTTTGATAAGGAAACTTCGTCATATTATTTACGCGCTAGGTACTATAATCCGGTAATAGGTAGGTTCATAACGGAAGATAGTGTATTAAGTAAGAAAAAGAATCTATTACCAAAAACAGGGGATAAAGTTTTTGATTCGAAATATGAAATAGACGACCCATTAAGTTTAAACCTATACACATAGTGCTATAATAACGCAATAAATATGGTTGACCCAAGCGGACATACTACCGCAGAACTAACGACGGCTGCTATCTTTGCATCAGTAGATGGACCTTTGCCGATAGGTGATTTAGTTGCAGCAGGAATAGTTGTATATGTTGGTGGAAAATGGGTCGTTAATAACTGGAGTAGTATTAAAATAGGAGCTAAAAAAGTATGGAATACAGTTACTGGATGGTTTAAGAGTGAAAGTGAAGAAGTTGACTGGGATGTAAGCGGTAACTCAAAAAATCATGTACTAAGGGGAACTGGTGATAGCCATGTTGACGGCTGGAAGCAATTTGGTATAGACCCGAATAATGGTGACAACAATGAATTTCTTAAAACTACTTCCATTTTTAAAAGAAGTTGTTGATAAAGGAGACAAAATTAAGGAATATGCTGTAAAAGGTGGAGGTAAAGTAGTAGAATACACACGCTACATACAAGAAAAAGGAACGACAGTATGGGTAAGAGTTTTTGAATCAGCTGATGGTTCAAAAGTTTTATCTGATGCTGCTATAAAGAAATAATATGTTGCATAGGACGGTGGGAATTCAATGTTTGACGATATTAGGAAGTTATTTAGCAATGCACTTGAGTATGAATCTAAGGGTAAATTTAAAGAATCTATTGATTTATACAATACAATAATTAATAAATTAAGTAGTATAATAAAGAGCGAAAGCAATATACAATATGACATCTTAAAAATAGCGGCAGAAACTCATTTAAGGCTATTTACACTAGGTCATACTAAAGATGCTGATTTAGCTACAGAAGGAATAAGTTTGTATAAGACTTATTTACAGAAAGTAAGCAATGATAATGAAGCGAGATTAGATTTAGTTTGCCTACTTGAACTGACTTATGATTATAAAGAAAGTAGAAAACAAATTGAAGAAGTGTTAAAAAGCAACCCTAATAATATACAGGCACTAGAACATCTGTCAGACTTGGTATATTATTACAATAACTTAGGGACTGTTGAGGAGTGTATAACATATAAGCAAAAGTTAATAGAACTACAGCCTAATAGGCTAAAACATTATTATGAGCTTGCAATTTTATGGTGTCAAATTGATGATTACCAGAAAGCTAGAGAATCATATTTTAAAATTTTAAACTTAGTAAAGGAAGATAGTAAAAGGAAAAGTGAGTTTGAGACTGAATATGGCAGCAATTTTAATGAATTAGTCATTAAAGCACTAGAACGGATAAGTGATAAGTAATAACTTACTACTTTTTGCATCGGGCACTTTAGTTAAGTTAGTATTCCTGTTTAATGTTGTTACCTAAGGTTATTTATAAAAACTACAGTTGATAAGTGGCTGATGCATATAAGGGCAAAGAGGTGGAGACATTGAAGGGGACATATATCAATAATAGTGAGGGAAAGTATCAATAATAACGGTAAAGACATTGAGAAATAAAGGAAAATGTCGCGCCGGGGAATGATATTTGAAAACACTATAGACCAAGGGTCACACATAGGGTATAATAGCCGGAAGCCTTACACAACACTGAACTCAGCCACTTTACCATATATGATGTCAATGGAGCAGCTAAGCTAATTATGCAATTTGAGAAGCCATAAGCAATGGAACCAAGCATAAATTACCCTGAACAGCAATAACCAAGCCTGTTTCAGGGTGATTTTATGTATATCCAACTCACAAACATTCCAGTACTCCGGCGCACACCTATCTGTGCAGCCAATTGCAGTGGTATCCTTGCCATTGCAAGTAGTATGCCTATTTTGGGGTAGTTATTACAAACTTTTTTGAAAATAATTCATGTATATCAACCTTTCTACTACCTTTGGTCATACCCTCTTAAAATAAAAATTTATCGTTGCAAATTTTCTAAACTCTCAGTAATGACGGGCATTACTGAGCCAAAAAAGGTTGTAAAGTTCGTTAACGATTTTTGTAACTTTTTAATGTAAAGTGGGCAGAAGCAGATTTTAGAGTAGGGGATTTTGCTGATGCATTAGAATTAAAAGCAGATGATATATTCTCAGTTGCTATTGATAAAGAAACACATAACGTAATAACGCAAGCGTTCCGAGAAAAAATTCCATATAATTCTGTTTGGGATTTTCTCAATCCTGATAGACTTAGAACAGAAACAGCAACGCCACAACAAATATGGGATACTATAAAATCAGTTTATACAAAGAATGGAATGGAGAAATATTTGGACGTGATTAAGAAACAAATTCAAAAGTCATCGAAAGTAGCAGATAAAATAAATTTTGATTGATGATTGATATAGGAGGAAACGGTAAATGCGTAGAATTGCAATAATGACATTAAGTGGGAAATCGGAATTATACCCTGAAATAAATGAAATAATTAAAGACTATGTAATAAGGTCAGACATTACATTGATGAAAAATAAAAATTATTCTGACATGTTTTCTATTAATGTATCAAGATTTTGAATGTCTGCTTATGACACCGACAGAAAGCTAGCTGAACTTGAAGAAGCCGAAGAACAGGCTGAGGAACAGCTAAGTATTAGTGTCAAAGGCTCCCGCTCACAAAAGATCAAAGACGGGGTGTTTAATCCTTTTGTATATCACCTTAAAAAGCAAGTGGAATTCTGTTCATTGGTAAAAGGATATATACAACCCTATTCACTGTCCCTTATAGGAGTCCGGGATATTTTTCAGTCCCTTGAAGGATTGATTTTCTGGAAGCATAAAGCTGCAAGGGATAAGATTCTTGAAGCCCTGAATTTTATATTTACAAATGGAAGAACACCCAGGCAGTACTCTCTGCAGAGGGTTGAAGGACAGGCGCCGGATATGGATCTTAGACCCTTTATAGACCAAGGAGTATGTATAATATCAACAATATATACCTACCTTAAGGTAACAGGTGATATGGAATTTCTGGGTGAACAATGCGGCTATTATGAAATAGTTGATGAAAAGAAGGGCTTGGTAGCTCGAAGTCTGGAAAAAGACAGCGTATTAGGTCATATGTTCAGAATAATGGATTACCTGTTGTCAAACCGCGATTTTGAAAAAACAGGCTGCATCAGGGCCCTGTATGGGGATTGGAATGATGCACTTGATGGTTGGGGAGTGAGTTGCAGAGCGGGAGTAGACTATGGTACAGGAGTTTCTGTTATGGCTTCTCTTCAGGTATAACAGAATCTTTCTGAAATGGTGGATTTGCTGGTAAGGCTTGATGAGACGGTATATTCTAGCCAAATTACCTTATACAGAGGAGCAAGGAAAGAACTAGAATATAATTTGCTTAAATATGCTGTAATAACTGTTGGAAATGGGGAGCTTCGCATATTACATGGCTGGGGTGACCAGCGGTCATATTTTGTGGGGAGCTTTGACGACTCCGACCACTGTTCCTGTCATGGCCTTACATCCAATGCTTTCTGGGTGCTCAGCGTGTTATACGATATTAATCCGGGTATAAAACAAACAATATTAAATGCTTTTAATGCCTTGAATTCGAAATATGGTTACAAACCTTTGTGCCTCATTTCTCCCCTAATACACCGGGTGTGGGGAGAATTCCCAAGCTGCCTGCAGGAACTGCGGAAAACGGAGCTGCATATATACATGCCACTGCCTTTGCAGCTATGGCACTATACCGTATGGGGCATTCAGAAGAGGCCTAGGATCAACTTGTGAAAATACTGCCTTTTACACATGAAAAATTGTCTCATTCTCCTTTTGTTATGCCAAATTCCTATGTATTTAACGAGGAGCTGCTTATTGACGGAGAGTCAATGGGGGATTGGCAGACAGGCAGTTCAAATGTGCTTATTAAAACTCTGATAAGGTATGTATTCGGTTTGGAACCAGAACTGTCGGGTATATGGATTCAGACTGCTTCATGGGTGCCATTCGAAGAATTTGAAGTTTCAATTTCCATAAAAAACTGCGATATTTGTTTGAGATATAAAAATACCGGAAGCAAGCAGAGGAAGTACAGCGTTAATGGTGTTTTAAGGGCTGGTATTTACAATGAAATATGGGGCAGGATAGAATATGGCTACCGGAGGGAAGAATTAAAATGTCGGTCAATAGAAATAGGAATTGAAGACTAAAAGATGCTTAACTTGAAATACATGTTGAATTATGTTATTATCCATCTTTTACAGTTGGTGAAGAAAAAGGCTTGTAAACCCTTGATAATATAGGGATACAAGCTTTTTTTAAGTTAAATTTGATTTATTTCAATAATAATTTTACAGACGACATAAGTAGTATTATTCCAGTCTACATACCACTTCCATTTCCAATATCAGGAGTTTTGAGGGTATATAGGAGTTTACCAGTAGACCCTTTTAATTGGTGCTAAACAGCTAGAAATACTGAATTTTAGGTAGCTTTTTATTGTTTTTCCCTTTTTAGCGCAGTCAGTTTATCGGTAATCCTTCAGATAGATAGCAGCCAGGTATATATTGATAAACGATACTTAATTTGGTAAAATTGGATAAATTGTTATAATAAGAGTATCTGCGATACTAGTATTGCAAAATGGAGAAATTGCTGAAACTGGTTCTCATATTGAGCTAATGCAATTAGGAGGGGTTTACAAGAATATGTATTTGGCTCAAGCAAATTGGTATAAATAAAAACATGAAATGAGGTCGATTATGAATACATATAGTAAGGTGCTATCCGTAGAAGAATTGGTAAAAACTTATGAATCTGGCAAAAATAAAGTTCAAGCTTTAAAGAGTATAAGCTTAACTTTGCATGAGTGTGAAATGCTGGCAATAATGGGCTCTAGTGGTTCAGGGAAGAGTACGCTGCTTAACCTTATTGGCGCTCTGGATTCACCGACTAGCGGTAAAATTTTAATAAGGGGTCAAGAGATTCAAGATTATCATTTAGAGCCTTATGCTACAAAATATAGAAGTCAAAATATCGGTTTTATATTCCAAGCTTATAATTTACTTAAAGATTTGACAGTTGAGGAGAATATTGCACTACCATTAATATTAAAAGATGTGAATAAAAAAGAAATCAAAAATAAAACGACAGAAATGATAGAATTAGTCGGCCTAAGTAAATGGAAAACTCACAGGCCTGTGGAACTATCGGGTGGGCAGCAGCAAAGAGTGGCTATTGCAAGGGCGTTGATAACTTCGCCACCTATAATATTAGCTGATGAACCTACAGGAAATCTTGATTATAATACTACTATTGAAATCTTAGATATTATTAAGGAAATGAAAGAAAAGTTGAAACAAAGCATAATGTTGGTAACACATGATCCAATGGTAGCTTCTTATGCAGATAGAGTAATATTTCTTAGTGATGGCAATATAATTGATGAATATACAAAAAATAGTGAAAAAGGGGATATATCGCAAATATTGGATAAATTCAGGAGAATGTTGGAGGTTAGAAATGGTTAGTTCTTTAAAAGGAATTGCATTAAAGTTTGTAAAGTCTAATAAATTTATTGTTTTATCCTCTATTTTTAGTATACTGATATCAGTTTCTTTACTAATTACTTTATTTACATTTATTAATAGTGCTGAGAACTCATTAAGAAATGATGTTATAAAAACTTATGGTGAGATGGATTTATCAGTAGGATATAATGGAGATTCAGTAAAAAAAATAGATTCACTGATGGTAGATAAAATAAGTTCATTGAAAAATGTTAAAACTGTATCCAAGGTACTAATAGGACGTCTACAGGTTGGCAAAAAACAAAAGCTTGGAGTTTATTCAGTAGGAGTTGATAATGACAAATTATCAAAAAGCAGATACCATTTCGTAAAGGATATTTCCAGTAATGAGGTTATATTAAACAAAGGGTTGGCAGATGGGCTGAATGTTAAAGAGAATGAGCAGATAATTATCAATGATAGAAGCTTTAAGATCATTGAAATAATTGATGATATGAAACAGTCATCATCAGTAATGGACATGCTGTTTATTAATAGAAATACATTTAAAGACATGTTAAAAGACGGTAGAGAAGCAACATATTTAATGTTTAAAACCATTGATAAGAATAAGAATCTTGATTTGGTAAATGGCTTAAAGGCTATTGATAACGATTTTAGAATTGATATAGCTGAAGAGAATGAGTCTGTAAAAGAAAGCATAAATATTTTAAAAATTTATCTATCCGTTTTGTCTATTTTAGTTATTATTATGTGTTCGCTTTTTATAATATCAAATTTTCAAACTTTCTTATATAATTATAGAAATCAATTCGCACTTATTAGGGCTGTCGGTGGTTCTTCCAAACAGGCACTTAAAATAGTAATGATCCAGTGTACAGTTATCAATATTATTGGCGTTATTTCTGCAATTTTAGTTTCTTATGTAAGTAGTAAATATTTAATTAATTTATTAAATAACATATTTATAATCGAGGTTTCTGAGATTAAATTTTCCCCTTTTATTGCTCTTGGAATATCGTTATGTTCATTTTTAGGTATTCAGTTATTTATGCTAATTCCAGCAATAAAAAGTTCTAGAATATTGCCTTTTAAAATTATGGAGGAAAATGAAAAAACCGAATATAATAGTAAGAGTGGCAAAAGAATAGGTGTGATAGGTATATGCTTGTCTATTTTTACATTAGTATTTGGTTTGGCGAAGTCTGGGAATTCAGATAATGCTATGTTATTGGCAGTAGCGTCCGCCGTATTTCTTATCCTAGGCACTTATAAGTTATTCCAATATTATGCGAAGCATATATTGAATGGGTTATTACCATTTTTGGAATTTATTGGAGGGCGTGTTGCTTTTGTAGCAGTAAAGAGTTTGATTCCTCAAGTAAGAAAAAGTTCAGTAATTATCCTATCTATAAGTACTACCATCATAATAGCTGTTTTTGGAGGAACACTCTTAAATACAGTGTTGTCAAATACTGAAGAAAATTTAAGAAACCAATTTGCCTTAGATATTGTAGTTACTGATAGAAGCACTAACAGTAGCAAACTTGGAACTGCCTTCAAGAACGATTTGGATAAATTAAGTGGTGTCAGGGGTACTTCAATTATAAGTTGGGGAACAAATGTTTACTATCAATCGGAAAACCGTGTTGAAAATATGTATGTATGTTTTGCAGACCTGGATACTTTGATTAAGGAAGGGAAGATTACAGATATTAATGGAGATTTAAAATCAAACATTGTAATTACCAAGGGATATGCCAAAAAACATAATTTAGCAGTTGGAGATGTTATTAAAGTAAAAAGAGATGCTAATGATAGAAAACTGATTTCTGACGTAGATCCTAATTTGGGCTTTGACACAGTACGAATAGGTGCTATAATTGATAAGATTCCAGCCCACCCCCAACAGACGGTATCTGCTATATTTAATTGGAATGATAAATATATAAATGATTTTACTTTTTTTTGTAAGGCTCTGATTTCTTCTGAAAAAGTGAATAATACCTTAAATGATTTGAATAATCTAAAAAAACAATACCCACAGATAAAATGGACAACATTAAATCAAGCTTTAAATGATTCAAGACAACAGTTCTATCAAAATTATGCATTTTTTATTATTGTAATTGCAATAATTTTAGTAACATTGTTTTTGGGACTGTTTAATTCATTAATTAATAATATAATGTCTAAAAGAAAGGAATTTGCTATACTAAGAACTTTAGAACTAAATAAAATTGGATTGGTTAAGGCTGTTATGGCTCAAGTTATAATATATAATCTACTTGGAATAATATTGGGATATATTTTGGGATTAGCAGTATCTAATATTGTATTAATGATGGACAGTCAGAGTAAAATTGTATTAGATAATAAATTAATCTTTGCAATAGGTTCATTATTGGTATTAATTAGTATACTCATATTTGTACCGTTTAGCATTAAACTAGCAAATAAAAAAATATCTCAAGAAATAAGTTTTGGTACAAAATAATGGTTTGCGGTTTTAATTCAAAAATCTGTGGTATAAAAATAACGCTTTAAGTGCTTACATTAGAGTAAAACAACCTAGGCTTTATTAAAAAGTTATGAAACAATTGAATCTGGTAACTTGGGTCTGGTAAAATATAAACATTGTGGACTAGATGGAAAAAATATCTATAGACCTAAAATGTTAACTTGCTAAATTTATGGAGACTTATGAATCTACCCAAAATAGTAAAAAAGCGAAAAATTAGAATAGTAAACATTACATGGAAGCAGCTCTGTTTATTAGCTTGTACAGCCCTGTTCATACTACTTTTGTTCTTTGCCTTTTATAACGGGCTTATAGTAAGGAAATACAATATTATTTCTAAAAAAGTGAGTGCAGATGAAACAATACGTATAGCTTTGATAACAGATTTACATAGCCATGTTTATGGTAAAAATCAAACAAAAATTATTTCATTAATCAAAAAACAAAACCCTGATATAATTGCACTTGCAGGAGATATTGCGGATGATGAAGCCTCAATTGAAGGAACAAAGCTATTCTTGGAAGGCTTAAAGGGGTTCAGGCCTACATTCTATGTAACCGGAAATCATGAATTTTGGTCGTGCGATATTGACAATATAAAAGCTACAATTCGAAAATATGGTGTTACCATCCTTGAAAATGGATATGTACAGATAAAAATTAAAAATTCTAACATTATTGTAGGTGGTATCGATGATCCGGATGCTGCAATTTATGACAAGCCGGGATATAATCTACAGAAAGAAATGAATGATAATTTCTCGCAGCTTAAGGATAAAGCTGACTTTAAAATTCTTTTGGCTCACCGACCAGAACTAATTCAGTTATATAAAAAGTTCAGCTTTGATTTGGTATTATCCGGACATGCCCATGGAGGACAGGTAAGGATTCCGTTTATACTGAATGGACTCTATGCTCCAAACCAAGGCTGGTTTCCAAGATATGCCGGAGGGATTTATAAGCATGATTCTCTGATACATATAGTAAGCAGGGGAGTCTCATATAATCCCCGCTTGCCACGTATATTTAATCCGCCTGAGGTAGTTATTATCAATATTAAAGGGAATATATCTGATTTTTAAGGGTAACATGCGAGTTTCCCAGTAAACCGGATTTTAAAGGAAATGCAAGCTTGATGATAATTATGAAATACCTAATCCTGTAGATAATAATTAACTAATATTATTGCATATCTAAAAACTGTCTCATTGTAATTATCATTCCCAAATAATTAATATTATGGTAAAGTAGTTAAGTTTTATGATCAAAAACTATATTGATAAAGGAGACCCCTATGAAAAAGTATATTTGGGTATTTATTCTGTCTATTTCTTTTGTTCTAATCTTGTCAAACACAACTATGGCTGCAATTAAAATTTCCGAGACTCCAGATTTGAAATTTTTTATAGATTGCAAACAAATTAAACTCAAAAGTATTCCAATCAAGGTTAATAATGAAATATTGGCAGATTCAAACGAAATTTTAATCAAGTTGGGAATTAAAGCCGATAGTAAGCATATTATTCTTGATAAAAGCAGAAAGAACCTTTCAATAATTAATGGTAGTTCAAAAATAAATCTGGTTATTAACAGTAAAAAGGCAACGATAGATAAAAAAGAAATTAAGTTAGATTCAAGTCCAATTCTCTATAAGAATAAATGTTATATTCCGGTTAAAGATATCTCCAAGATTTTAAATTTCAGGGTCGCATCTGATGATATAAGCCATTCAATTTTTATAAGGAATCAAAATGACTATAACAGAGTTAAAGATATAATCGATAAAGCATTTTCTTCATTTAATAAAAACGATAAAATAAACGTGAGCAATTCAAATGAACAGGAATACACTTACTCCAAAAGCAATATAGTCTCCACAGGGACGTTTAATGCATGTACGATAGATCAGGCAAACAAGCTTATGAACATCCGTAAAAGTCATGACGATAATATTAAGGATGACGTTTACCTTTTTAATAATAGTATTTATTCGCAGGATTTGCTAACCAACAAGTTTATCAAAGAAAGCCTGACAACAAAAGCATTTGAGGATTACATTAACGGTTTTATTGTCAGTAAACTTACACTAAATGATGTTGCGTACTGCAGTTTATTAATAGAAGAAAATATTAATTACATTAAATTATCCGGCAAAATATATTTAAATTTTGATAACGACCATATTCCTTTTACTAACCCAAAAAGCATTTATTCATACATTGAGATACGAAAAAGCGATAATTTTATTGAATCATTCTATAGAAAATACGATGAATATAGAACAGATCTGACAAGAAAGTACATTTTCGCTTCAATCCAGTACTTTGGATATGATTTATATGGTAATAAAACCTTATTCATTCCTGACGAAAAACAAATGAATATTGATTTAACTACCGCAGAAGAAGCAAAGGAAGAGGGTATCAAGCAGTTTGACCTTAGAAAGTACGAAATAGCTATATTATATTATAACAAAGCAATAAAGCTGGATTCCGATTATGATTTAGCTTATAACGATAAAGGAAATGCCTTGTCACAGTTAGGTAGGTATGATGAAGCAATAGCCTGCTATCAAAAAGCAATTGAAATCAGTCCTGATCTTAGTTTTGTTTACTTTAACAAAGGGCTGGCGTTTGAAGCACAACGAAAACAACAAGATGCATTAAATTGCTACCTGGCTGCTATTGAACTGGAACCCAATAATTTAAAATATAAATCCCAAATGACGGATTTATTGAAATCCTCCAAAAAATAGAAGGAAGCACTGGCCTGCTATAACAAATACATTAAAATTGCACCGAATGAGATTGTTTTTTTGCATCCAACTATTCCTCGAATTCCTTAAATTTCAAACAATAAGATAATATTGTATATTTTGACAATTTATTATAAAATATAAAATAGCATGGTAGTATGGTAGTATGTAGAATGGTAGCATGGTAGAAAAAGTCATTTAAGTTAAGCTTCAAGTTTTTAGTAAGTCATGTTCATATGAATTGGCTATTTAATGAAAGTATCTATATTTAGGCTTTTCAGTCGTACATGCTTAAAAAGAGAGAACTTTTCTTTTAAATATTCTATGTATAGGATATTTTTCTTTCGAATGATTTATTTTTTACTTCTGCGTTATAAATCATAGTATCAGCTAAAAAGATTTATAAAATATTAACAGGAGTGATTAGTGAATGTCTAATGTAAAGTTTTATTACGGTGGAAATGTACCTTTAGAAATGCATAAGGTACGAATTGTGCAGAAATTGAATCTTGTGTCTATTGAACGTCGATTGGAAGCTATTAAAGAAGCAGGAAATAACACGTTCTTATTAAAAAACCGTGATGTTTTTATGGACATGCTTACTGACAGCGGAGTAAATGCAATGAGTGATAAGCAGTTGGCTGCCATGATGGAGGCCGATGATAGTTATGCCGGTTCTGAAACTTTTTCAAAACTGGAAAACAAAATCACAGAAATCTTTGGTAAAAAATATTTTCTTCCTGCACATCAGGGAAGAGCCTGTGAAAATATTCTTTCTCAGGCATTTGTGAAGCAAGGTTCAGTAATTCCTATGAATTATCACTTTACGACATCAAAAGCTCATGTTTATTTAAATGGTGGTACAGTAGAAGAAATAATTATTGACGAAGGTTTAAATATTACCAGCGAATATCCTTTTAAAGGCAATATGGATGTTGAAAAGCTGAAAGCATTAATTAACAAACATGGTTCTGAAAAAATTGCTTTTGTTCGTTTGGAAGCAGGTACAAATCTAATAGGCGGACAGCCTTTCTCACTTCAAAATATGAAGGAAGTACATACTATCTGTAAAGATTTTGACATTATGTTAGTGTTGGATGCAAGTCTATTAGCAGACAATCTGCATTTTATTAAAACGCGTGAAGAAGCTTGCAAAGATATGAGCATAAGAGAAATCACACGTGCTATGGCCGATTTATCCGACGTAATTTATTTTTCCGCACGTAAGCTTGGATGTGCTCGTGGGGGTGGGATTTGCACAAATGATAAAGATGTATATTTAAAACTCCGTGAGCTAGTAACACTTTATGAGGGCTTTTTAACCTATGGAGGTATGTCTGTTCGTGAAATGGAAGCAATAGTAGTAGGTCTTGATGAAACTATGGATGAGAATATGATTAATCAAGGTCCTCAGTTTATTGAATACATGGTTAATGAACTTAAAAAGCATGGTGTACCCGTCGTAACTCCGGCTGGTGGTTTGGGATGTCATATAAATGCCATGGAATTTGTTTCACATATTCCTCAAAGCCAATATCCTGCAGGTGCGCTTGCTTCGGCACTTTATTTAGTGAGTGGTGTACGTGGAATGGAGAGAGGAACAATTTCTGAGCAGAGAGATGAAAATGGAAATGAAACATTCTCTAATATGGAACTTTTACGACTGGCAATGCCCAGACGCGTATTTACTCTTTCACAAGTCAATTATGCTATTGATCGTATTCGCTGGCTATATGAAAACCGTAATTTGATTGGTGGACTAACCTTTGTGGAAGAACCCCCAATATTACGTTTCTTCTTTGGTAAACTGGCAACAGTTTCGAATTGGCAGACTGAACTAGTTGCAAAGTTTAAAGCGGATTTTGGAGATAACTTATAGAGTATAATAATTTATGCCTTTTTCAAGTGGGCATGGTACAATAAAGTAGACACAAAGTTAAGGAAAAATAGTGAAAAGGTGGCTGCTTTATGAGACGTTCATATGATAAACAATTTAAAATAGCAGCGGTTAAATTAGTTTTGGATGATGACATGCCTGTCGCTGAGGCAGCCAAGGCTCTAAATATCCACTACAATTCTCTATACCGTTGGATCAGTGAGTACGAGGAATATGGAGAGAGTGCATTCCCAGGTCATGGGACTGCACTCTCTTCTTGTCAGTATGAGATAAAAAAGCTTAGACAAGAGAATGACGAACATAAAAAGGAACTAGATATGTTAAAAAAATACTAGGCCTTCTTGAAGCGAAAGAGCAAATAAGATTCCAATACATAAAAGACAATCAAGATCATATAAACATCAAGAAAGCCTGCAAAACATTAGGAGTCTCAAGAGCAGGCTACTATAAATACCTAGACCATAACCCTTCCCAATGTGAAATTGAGAATGCAGCTTTGAAAGGAATCATTAAAGAAATCTTTGATGATAATAAAGGACGATACGGTTCTATTCGAATTGGAAAAGTACTTAATGCGTGAAATGAATTTATGCCCAAAAGGTACAAGGTACAACTACAAAAAATACAATATGAAAAATAGAGGCGAAGAAAGACCTAACTTATTAAATCAGCTGTTCCTAACAGATGTGAAAAACAAGTTTTGGGTTGGAGATATTACATATATTCCTACTAAGAAAGGCACCCTATACCTTGCTGTATTTGTAGACCTATTCTCTAGAAAAGTTGTTGGATGGTCAATGAGTAACAAAATGAAAGATACTTTAGTAATTGACGCATTTTTACAAGCTTATGGGA
>JAEWCZ010000082.1 GCA_023390335.1 Bacillota bacterium
GCTGTACGGGATGGCCGTACAGCTGGGCCCGCCACCGCCTTACCCCGCCGTCACGTAGATCGGCACGCCGAGCTGCCGGGCCGCGATCAGGCGTGCCCGTTCTGCGATGTGCTCGGGGCCAGTGAGCGCCAGCAGCACCATACGTTCACGGCCGGACCTGGACGTGTCCAAATCCTCAGAGCGCATATCCTGGAGGGCTTCCCAGAAGCCGCTGGCGTCGGCCACCGATAAGAGATCGTTGGCTGCCACATCAAGGCTTGCATTGGCTGTGACATCTGGTGTATTCAGGCAAAGAAAGTTCATTGCCGTCAGCTCCTTCTCAGCTGGGCGGTAAGATCAAGGGCCGGGTAGGTGTTGCGAGCACCCACCTGGCCCGTTTCATTTGAGTGAAAATCGAGTCAGTTCCCGGGCTACATCAGTGTGCTTCCGTTCGATCGAGATGTGTGGGTGTCGTTGCGCTTGGAATAGCCCACAACGCATGCCCGTTTTACGTCATACATCAATCCATCATGCCGCAACACTGAAAGTTATAGTTAAATATTACTGAACCGAGTTGTTCGCTGTAGTCTTTGTTGGCCAACAAAAGTCCAGCCGACCGACAAATTAGTTCGCTGATCCCATTTTGTTCTTCAACAAACCTTGGACTCAGTCTCGCATCGTGGCTAAACCCTTCAGTCAATCAATAAGGGGAGAGCCATGGCACACGAGAAGAAGGGACAGCAGGGCGAGCGCAAGGCTCCGCGGCGCGAAGCAACCGTCACCACGACCGTACGGCTGCCGGAGAGCTTGCATCGACGCATCCGGCTATACTGTCTCGAGCACCGGACGAGCATCCAAGCCGTCACAGTCGAGTTGCTTCAGAAAGCGTTTCCTGGATGAACTGGCCCGACTCCCCCGATGACATCGATCTGGGTGCAATCCCCCCAGAGCTCGCAACGGTTTATGGATCCGACCGGACAGCTATGCTGAAGGCGCTCCGTCGGCGGTTCATGCTGAGGCGCCTTGCGGAAGCACAGAACCATCGATGCTGCTACTGTGGCCGTCAGTTCGTCGAGGATCCGAATTCCGCCCAGTGCGCCACAAGGGAGCACATCATCCCGAGGTCCCAAGGTGGGGGCGATGAATGGGGGAACCTCGTCGCGGCCTGCGCCGAGTGCAACCAGACACGAGGTGATCTAGACGCGATCGCGTTCTATTGGGTTGTGGCCACTTCGCGAGTCGACGTGAAGACGGCTGCCCGGGAGATGCACGCGATGTCGCATTCCGTGCCAACGGCGCAGCCGGCCATGTCCGTGCCTCGTCGCCGAAGGAAGCGGGCGAGTGCGATGACGAAGGATGAGTTCAAGGCGCCAGTTCCGCGCATCGTCTCGATAGCCGTCGGGTCCGGCAATGTGCTGGTCGTCCGCTGGCATAACGGCGTTTCGGCGCGAATCGATCTATCCGCCTGGATTAAGGCGGGCGGTGACACCCTGGCCCAGCTCCGACAGCGAGAGGTCTTCGCCACAGCTGCATTGATTGACCACGGTTGGGCGGTTCGGTGGGACGGCGATGAGGAACTTGTCATCGACAGCGTCCACTTAGACAGGCTGGCCGAGGGAAAGCGCTAATCCAACCATTCACGGGCACGGACCTCCTCGCGCCACTCCTGTATTAGCTGTTCGCTATGCCATCGGCGAGGGTTACCGCACATCGAGCAGCTGCAGACTGCCAAGTTGTCGGCCAGTTTCTGCGGACAGCTCTGCCATGGATAGAACCGCTTGGCGCGGGCAATCATACGTGCACGATCGTGGCGCCGACGGGCGCGCTTCATGTCTTTGAGCATCATGCCTCTCAAGCACGTGCCCCGGTGCACTCTGCCCACCGTTGGGCAGCACCGCCGGGGCTACCGTTGCTTGGGAGAGGGCTGAGCCGTGCTGGAGGTCATGGCGCTGAGGGTACCAGCAACGCAACGTCTCCGCCATGACCGCGACGATGTAACATGGTTGGGCGGATCTGCGAGAGGACGGCGTGGGCCGAGCCACTGATGGCTCTCTCTCTCTCTCTCTCCCGGACGATTGACAATCCTAAGGGGGAGGTGAGCACTAGCTATGCGTGTGGTGGCTATCCCGAGACGACGCGCCGATTTTGTAGCACAACGCGGTGTTGCGATCGTGCCGTAAATCTTACATCTTGTGGGTGATCATGTATTGCTCCGCCAGGTGAGGACGCGATGAACTGACGTCGGGCTTGTCGTGGTGTTAACTTCGGCTATCGGGACGGTGACGACTTGCGCACGACGGCCGGCATGCGGGGCGGTTCCGCGGTTGCGAGTTCTATGGCCCAGATGGGAGCTATCTCGGCGAATTAACGAATGGTGGTTGCCTAATCACGAATGCGCGGAAGGTGATCTCCCATCGTGAGGGGTTCACGCCCTACGCCAAATCCGCGGGTTTCACCCGCCATGCTAGTTACGCTGGGTACGCAGTGTAAGCCGGCGATGAAGATTTCTCCGCACCGGAAGCGCTGCACTGACGGTGCGTGTTTCCGTAGCGACAACAGAGGGTTAGCCAATGAACAGCGCGGGTACCGTTATTTTCGTTTCCGCAAACGGGGGTATGGCCGTGGTGCAGCATAGCGACGGTTTTGCTGTGGCTGAGATGCTGGGGGATGAGGTCGAGCGAGGCGATAGTCTGGTGGCTGATTGGGATGCGCTCGGTAGTGCGACGGTCACCAATCGCACAAAAGGCGGGCGCATTGAGGTCTACATGCAGGGCTCCTGGGGCAATCGCGAAGCTGCGATCGCTCTCGCGCGGCGGACGGGCTGAAGTTATAGGGCTATCCTGTAATGACAGGCTTTAGTTCTCTTCTCATGTGATAAATTTACCATCAATTCTGCAGAGAACTACGATCAATACTGGAAGGATAGGGGCGAGATATGCTCAATATGATGTCTAAACCGCTTGCCGATCTGGTGGCCGAAGACATTGCTCAGCTCGTTGGCGAGCCGGAAAATCAATACCTCGATTTCAAGGTGTCGCTCTCCAGCAAGGACGCGGCAGGCGATCCCTGGGTCCAAGGCAAGAATGACATAGGTGACAGGGCGAAGAGGGAACTTGCTATTTCTGTGGTGGCCTTCGCCAACGCCGATGGTGGGTGGGTTGTGCTTGGTATGCGGGAGACGGGGGATCATCCTAAGCGGGGCAAGGAGATTGCACCGCTACGTGAATGCCACGAGTTGGCCAAGCGCCTTCAACAGTCGATCTCTGAACGCATTGACCCTTACCCATTGGGCTTTGAGGCTCGCGGCATAGAAACTGGCCCGGAGGCTGGGTGGGGCGTCGTGGTCCTCCGTATGCCAGCGTCGAATTACGCTCCGCACGGTGTGGTGAGCGAAAAGGCCCGTGAAAGCTATATCCGCCGTAACGACGAATGCAGATTGATGACGATGCGGGACGTTCAGGAGCGGACTCTTGAAGTGGCGCGTGGCCTTGCGGGCATGGAGCAGACGCTTGCAGAGCGTCGTGCTGCATTCGCAGCCTTACACCTCTTGGAAGATTCTCCGACCATAGTTGGAATGCGGATTTCTGCCCTACCGACACGGGGAGGCCTAAAGCTAGATCGGCCTTGGCGATATAGAGAACATTTTATCGTGCACAGTGGATTCTATGCGATGTACAGCGAACAGCAGAAATATGCTGTTCATTCTATGCTTTCGAGGACTGGCGTCAATTACCGTCCTGGCCTTCGCTGTGCCAAGGCGGCTTATAGCCATGGGAAGGAGGCTTATGGCATTGCGATATATGAGTCTGGTTTGGTTGACAGCTATTGGAAGGTTGGAGACCGCGGCCAAGGGGATGGCAATGCGTTTGCGATCGGCTGGCTTATTGGTGACGTTCTCAACGTACTTAACTTGGTAGACAAGGTTCGCTCTTTGGCAGGAGCGCCAGACGCTGAATATGCAATGGAGGTCGAAATTCACTGCGTAATGCGACCTTCGCCAAACCCTTTTGTATCCCTTATTCCAATCGGGGGGTACAGCTTTGACCGTGCGCAAGTGCCTGCACCAGTACGGTTTCCGCTCTACCGGGTCGGTCCAAGATCCGAGTTCCCGGAAATTGCTTTAGACGTTATGAATGATGCGCGAAACGCCGGTGGTTGGCAAAGTGATGATGAGCTTATAATTGAATTTGACGGCGCATGATGCGTGACGGCAAGAACTCGTCGCCGGTTGCAAATGGCGTGCTTGCTCTGTCGAGATCGAAGGGATCTGCATCTACCGCCAGGGTACCGGAGCGTGGCGCAGTCTGGTAGCGCATCTGCTTTGGGAGCAGAGGGTCGCTGGTTCGAATCCAGTCGCTCCGACCAAACTGCAAGTCAGATTAAGCCGCCCCTACTAGGTTCTGTCGCCAAAGCTGCGTAGCCAGACCATGACGGATGCGATCTGGACGAAGGCAAGGTAGTGGGCGTCGAGCTTGTCGTAGCGGGTCGCCACGCGACGGAACTGCTTCAGCTTTCCGACC
>JAEWCZ010000014.1 GCA_023390335.1 Bacillota bacterium
AATCTTCTGGTGGAAATGACGAGATGGCCACACCCGTTCCCATACCGAACACGGCAGTTAAGCATCTCAGTGCCGATAATACTTGGCTGGAAACGGCCCGGGAAAGTAGGTCTCTGCCAGATTTATATGAAAGCCTCAAGCTTATAGCTTGGGGCTTTGTTTATGTGGTGCGCCAGCATGGGCGCTTTCTCGTCGGTAAAGTACGATACGGAGTTGTGCGTATTAGGTATATGCCTGATGAAGTTTGCATTAAAACGGCGGAATAAATGTAATATTTTTATATGGTGGGCTTATAGTTATGACAAAATAAAAACTAGCGAAAAAAATAAATTTTTATAATTAAGATATAACAGTATAAAAATCTATGCGAATTATGTAAATTAATAATATATAAATATGAATAAACATTTATTATGTCGTAAATTAAAATAATTTGTAAAATATAAGATATATGTAAAATGTGCCAAAACTATTGATTTATAGGGCTTTCAGTGCTATAATAGCTTTTGTAAATCAAAGAAATTTCAATTCTGTTACTTAATTTAGGTTAATCAATCTTAGAATGACATCTCCACGAAACAAAAATTTTTTAGTTTAACGGTAGTAAGATATCCGGAATTAAATTTTGGATAGAAAGTATTAGTATAGTTATGTACACTTGACCTTCCATAACCTTGTCCTTTTTGCACTCTGCAAAAGTCATCCTGACAGGCACAATATTCAAGTAAAAACATGACAGATTCTAGCTAAACTACCGTTAAACATAAAAAATTAGTTATTTACATTTCAAATTTATCAAATATTATTTCTTTTAAATAGGTCATTTAGTCATTTTTTCTCAAAACCAGATGTGTTTAACAAAGTCTTACAGAGAAAAATTTGATTGAGATGGCCTATTTTCCAATACTACAAATTTTATTTGTTAACTGTAACTAATAAGAATTTTAATTAAATGTTCCAATAATAGAAATTAAAATTGAAATTAATGTGTATTAATGTTAAATTATTGGTATTATCGTTAAAATATGAAAGGGTTTGATAGGTTTGAAAAAAGCAGTAGTTTTATTATCAGGGGGAATGGACTCCACAACGGCTTTATACATAGCAAAATCTGAAGGGTACGAAATATACGCTATATCTTTCAATTATGGTCAGAGGCATTATAAAGAACTCGATTGTGCCAAGATAATTGCGGAAAACGCAGGGGTTAAAGAACATATAATTGTTAATACAAACATGGACGCATGGGGTGGTTCTGCACTAACTGACACGAATATCAGCGTCCCTGATAGTAATGCAAATAATGATAAAATTCCAATAACATATGTTCCTGCACGGAATATGATATTCTTATCCTATGCTGCATCTTACGCAGAGGTAGTAGGTGCCCAAGATATATTTATTGGAGTAAGTGAAGTTGACTATTCAGGATATGTAGATTGTAGACAAGAGTTTATTGATGCTATGGAAAATGCAATTAACTTTGGAACGGTGTGTGCTGTTGAAGAAGGGAAGAAAATCAAAATTCGTGCTCCTTTAGTACGTATGTCTAAATCAGATGAGATAAAGTTAGGTATAAAATTAGGAGTAGATTTTGGTCTTACCTGGACATGCTACCGTGGTGAAGAATTAGCTTGTGGGACATGCGACAGTTGTTCCCTGAGACTAAAGGCATTTGAAGAGGCGGGGTTAGAAGATCCGATAAAATATATAGGAATTTAAGAGAAGAATTTGATTTATAATATAACGTTGCAGTTAGGAGAGAACTGATTGGGAAAAATATCTATAACTAAAGAATTTTCTTGGGATATGGCACATATGTTATCAGATCACAGAGGTTTATGTAAAAACCTGCATGGTCATACATACAGAATGCAGGTTCAAATATCCAGAAAAAATAAAGGTGTAGTTGAAGATACTCTACACTCAGACGGAATGGTAATGGACTTTTCTGACCTTAAAGCAATAGTTCAGAGAAAAATAATTGAACCACTGGATCATGCCTTTATGTTCTGGTGTGATACGAATGATCCTGTAGAACGGCAGATAGCAGAATTATTAGAAAGCAGTGGCAAGAAAGTTGCAGCAGTGAAATATAGACCTACTGCTGAGGAAATGGCAGCAAGTTTTTTGGAAGATTTAACCCAAGAACTAGCTGGTAGTGATGTTATTGTTGACAAAATAAAAATATGGGAAACTGCGACTAGCTTTGCTGAAGCAACAAAAGAGGTATAATATGAATGTGCAGCAATTTGAACTGAATAGAATACCCATTATTGAGATCTTTAACAGCGTTTCCGGCGAGGGAATATCTGCGGGCTCAGTTATGACATTTGTAAGAGTGGCTGGCTGTAATTTGAGGTGCAATTATTGTGATACTAAGTATAGCTATAACGAATTTGGTAACGAGATTCAAATATTAAAACCAAATGAAATAATTAATATACTAAACAGCTATAATTGCAAGAATGTTTTGTGTACGGGCGGAGAGCCTCTTGAATTAAATAAAGTCAAGAGGTATCTTCCTTTATATCTAGCCTCCAAAGGGTTTGAGGTAAGGATTGAGACTAACGGTAGTTGCCCTTTATATAGTAATGCTGAAATAAATGATTTTGTAAAAGATGCTAACCTTATAAAGTTAAACTATGCTTTGGATGTCAAATGCCCTGACTCTGGAATGTCGGATTATAATATCTATAGTGAGAATTTAAAATTACTGGGTTCGGAAGATGAAATAAAATTTATAGTTGGGAGCCAAGGGGATCTGCAATTTGCATTAAGGTGTATAAAAGAACATAGCCAAGTATTATCTCAAACTGGTGTTACCATTAATTTCTCACCTGTTTTCGGAAAACTGGAAAGTAGGGAAATAGTCAATGTGTTAAAAGAAAATAATACTTACTTTGAGAAATATAAATTAAAAGTGAGATTGAGTCTTCAAATTCATAAGTTTATTTGGCCTCCAGAGGAAAGGGGAGTTTGAATTATACCGTTTTCCCCAATTTGTCCCCAATGGGGTATTTAGTAGCTAAAAATCGAAATCTTTACACAAATACAAAAAGCTTAGAACCATTACAGTTCTAAGCTTTTGTTTGGCAGGGGAGACAGGACTTGAACCCGCAGCCGACGGTTTTGGAGACCGCTACTCTACCAATTGCGCTACTCCCCTAAGACGAATATTAGTATACAATAGACTATATAATTTTGTCAATGAAAAACTTAAAAAATAAGTAAAAATGTTTTTTCCTTGAAAAAATTGTGTATAAAAAGTAAAATTATATAAGAGGGAACCAATGAGAAAATAATAATGAATACTAAAGAGGCTATAATGAAGGTAAAAGACAATTTGATTATTCTATTTATTATATTTGCCGTTTTTGGGATGCTCGTTACAGTACAGATAAGGAGCACTGTTAGCATGCAAAAACAGTCTGCTCTTACACTTGACTATAACAGACTCAAAAATCAGCTTGATACGAGAGTCAAGGAAGGAGAGCAGTATAAGGCGCAGATTGCTGAGATGGAACATAAAAAGGAAGATTTTCTGAAAGCTTCCCCGGGGACGAATTCAAGCAACAGCTTAAAAAATGAGCTGGATTATCTAAAATTTATTTCGGGTTTAACCGATGTATCAGGGGATGGTGTAATAATAACACTGAATGATGCAGAAAATCCTGATTTACAAAGTAAAATGAATTATATAATTCATGATTATGAAGTTTATGGTATTATAAATGATTTGAGGCATGCTGGAGCACAGGCCATATCAATAAATGATGAAAGACTCATTGCAACCAGTGAGCAGATTTGTGTAGGTCCTACCATAAAAATAAATAAAAACAGGTATGCTGTTCCGTTTGAAATAAAGGCAATTGGAGATTCCGACAAATTGTACTCTGCAATGAAGAACAGTGATGTGGTTAGTGGCCTTGTACAATATAAAAAGCGTGTTACAGTTGAACGTCATAGTAACATTGTTATACCAAAATTCATGAATGACATCAATGGATTGATTTCCAAGCTGGAGGTAGCAGACAATGAAAGCAAAAAGGAGCAGTAGAAACATATCCATAGCATTAGTATGTGTAATTCTTGGACTTGCACTGTCATGGCAGTTTCAAAGTATAAGAAATAATGCAAAAGTAATGACGTTGGAAAATCAGAAGAAGGATGATCTGGTCGTAAAAATACTAAATGAGCAGAAAAACAATGAGAATTTAAGAGCTAAGCTTAATGAATTACAAACCCAATTATCCAAGTTTGAAAATGCAAGAGGTAATTCTGACGAAAATTTAAAACTTTTATCGGATGAAATCCAAAAATTGAAAACTGTTGCAGGGTTGACCAAGGTAAAAGGCAGAGGAGTTATTGTTACATTCAGCAAAGATGATGCTTTAAGTGTTGAAGATAATGACCTTCTATTTGTATTGAATGAGTTGAGAGCCACAGATGCCCAGGCACTTGCAATAAATGATCAAAGAATAATTGATACAACTGAAGTCAGGGGTTCAACTGGTGGTGGATATATAAATATAAATGGCAGGCATGTACTTCCGCCTTATGTGATAAAAGCAATAGTAGATCCTGATGACGCAGTGAATGCATTGAATATGGTAGGTGGAGTTTTCGAACAAATTAAAGTCTTTGTTGACGTAAGTGTTCAGAAATCAGATAATGTTGAGATTCCTCCAATAGGTGAAGAATTAATAAAAACAGATAAACTTAAGATAGTAGAAAATAATAAATAGATTTAAATACAACATTATAAGAATCCTTAAAGAATGACATAAGTCACTTCTTTGAGGATTTTTTTGTTATAGGCAAAAGTTGTTCTAAAAAGATAGACGAACTATATATAAATATATGAGAAACATTTTATTTTAGATTGTTGCACAACTTACAATGACGGAGGTACTAAAATTGAAGAAAATTTACACGTTTACCGTATTAACCCTAATAGTAAGCATAGCTTTGATTTTCGCATTTGTTACAATAAAGAAAAACACAAACCACAAGTCAGATTCTGCGCTTTCTGATTTTGGAGGAGTGTACAGTGTCAGCAGTAAAAGTGTTGACTTTTCTACAGAGCTTACCGGAAGACTTATAGAAGGAAACAACTCAGCCACAGAAGGAGAAGTATCGGATAAAAGTTCATATCCAAATGATAAAAAAAGGTGCTGGGGGATGGCGAGACAGCCAAACAATCAAACACCCAGAGCTGATCCGGGAACTCCCGAGTTGCTATCAAAATATGGTGCCAAATACCTTGGAGATGAAAGTAAAAAAACAATATACCTTACATTTGATGAAGGTTATGAGAATGGTTACACAGGACAAATTCTGGATACCTTGAAAGAAACTAATGTTAAGGCAGCTTTTTTTATAACAGGACCGTATCTTAAAGAGCATCAGGACTTAGTACGAAGAATGGTTGAAGAGGGTCATACCGTTGGAAACCATACTATTCACCACCCTAGCCTTCCGGAAAAAAGTGACGCAGAAATAGAAGAAGAGGTTGTTGGATTAGAGCGTGCTTTTTCAGAAAAATTCGGTGTAAAAATGAATTTTCTCAGACCGCCAAAAGGTGAATACAGCGAACGAACCCTTAGTATCACAAATAAGCTTGGATATTGCAACCTTTTCTGGAGTTTTGCATATGATGACTGGTACAGGAATAAGGTAAGAGGTCCTGAGTATACATATAAGGTAGTAATGCGTAATCTTCATAATGGAGAAATTATGCTTCTCCATGCGGTCTCAAAAGATAATGCTGACGCATTGGGCACGATTATCCAGGGGGCCCGTGAAAACGGCTATGAGTTCGGTAATGTTCAGGATTTGGCAAATTAAACGATTAGAGGGTAGGATATGGCGGGGAGAATGAATTCGGCAGGCAGAAGCAAAAACAAAAAGAATAGTAAAACTCCTTCAGTAAAAAATAATAAGCCCAAACTGAGAGAAAAAATTACTGAGATGCTGGAGTTACCAAAAGAGATTGTTTTAAATATGCCTAAACTTGTTATGTTGGGTAACGGTGATGTTATTATCGAAAACTATAAGGGAATTGTTGAGTATGCGGAAGGAGTTATACGTGTAAATACAACGTCAGGAATTATTAAACTAACAGGTACCGATATCTATATAAAAGAAATTACAGCAGAAAACATAATGGTGTATGGTAATATACTGTCACTCGAATTCCTCAAATAAGTACTTTCAGCAAAAATATGGGGGTAACGAAAATGTTAATTTGGAGGTTGTGGAATTATATACTTGGATATGTTATTATAGTAGTTGAAGGATATTTTTTGGAAAAATTTATTAATATTTGTACTCATCGGCAGATTAGATTATGGAATGTAAAATGGAACAGTAGCAGCAAACTGACAATGAAAATCAGTATAAAAGATTTTAGAATGTTGCGACCTGTAGCAAAAAAATCACGGTGCAGAGTACATATTAACAGAAAAAAAGGTCTTCCGTTTTTATTATACAAATACAAAAACCGTAAGGCATTTATTGTCGGTTCAGCTGTATGTATAATTACTTTTTTCATAATATCCTCATTTATATGGGATGTATCGGTTACAGGAAATGACAAGGTTTCCACAGAAGTTATATTGGAGAAGCTTTATGAGAACGGAATAAAACCCGGAGCATTAAAATTCAGCATAAATCCTGATAATGTTGTAGACAAAATAATGCTTGGGATAAATGATCTCTCAAGGATCAGTGTTTCGGTCCGGGGGACAAGGGTTTTCGTGAATGTTTCTGAAAGAGTGAAACCGCCGGATTTAATAGATAAAAATATACCCTGCAATTTGGTTGCAGCTAAGGATGGTGTTATATATTCAATAGTAGCAAAAGAAGGCCTAGAAACAGTTAAAATTGGTGATACTGTAACAAAAGGCCAGTTGCTTGTTACCGGAACAATAGAGAACGTTAAAAATCCCGAAGCCCCTCCGCTTATGGTTCACTCAATGGGGGCTGTAAAAGCCAGGACATGGTATGAAGCCAGTAGTCAGGTGGAACAAACGCTTGTTAAAACGAGAAAAACGGGTTTCGAGAAAGATAGATATTCTCTTGTTCTTTTTACTAAAAAATTCAAATTATTTCATAGAAAAATTCCATATAATAATGCAGAACATATAGAAGTAAAAAAGAAATTGTCTCTGGGAAAGAACCTTGCTTTGCCTGTAGAATGGGTTGTTGATAAGTATTATGAGTATGAATTAGTACAGGAAAAGCTTGATATTGACAGGGCCAAACAACTAGCAGCAGAAAAGGCATTTAAACAGGTACAGGAACAGATACCGCAGGGAGCAGAGATAGCTAAAAAGAATGTGTATTATACCGAAAAAGATGATGGCAAGATAACTGCGACAGTAACGGTAGAATGTATAGAAGACATTGGAGTTACACAGATGATAGGAGGCTAATAATACTTGGCGGATATAACTGAGAGAAGCGTAGAGTTTTACACAATTGAACATGCAATGAATATCTTTGGAAATTATGATGAAAACATAAAAATTATAGAAGAAGCGTTTAAGGTAAAAGTTTTAACACGGGGTACATCTATCAGGATAAGCGGTCAGCTCGATAGTATAAGTAAAGCTGAAACTGTTCTTAACAAGCTACTTGATATTGCTAAACAAGGGCAGTCCATTACCAGACAAAACGTGCTATATTTGGTGGGATTGTCAAATGAGCAACAATTAGAAAAGGCAGATGAAATACTTACAGATTATGTTTGCCTTACTGCCAAGGGTAAACAGATTAAGTATAAAACCCATGGTCAAAAAATATATGTTGGTGAAATTAAAAAGAATGACATAGTCTTTGGAATTGGTCCTGCCGGAACCGGAAAAACCTTCCTCGCTGTAGCAATGGCTGTGACGGCATTCAGAAATAAGGAAGTTGACAGGATCATTCTTACAAGACCTGCAGTGGAGGCTGGGGAAAAACTTGGGTTTTTACCTGGAGATTTGCAAAATAAGGTAGATCCATATCTAAGGCCATTATACGACGGCCTGTACGAAATAATGGGTGCTGACCTTTATATGAAATATTTGGAGAGAGGTATGATTGAGATAGCACCTCTTGCATATATGAGAGGAAGAACTCTGGACAATTCCTTTATAATACTGGATGAAGCCCAGAATACAACACCAGAACAGATGAAAATGTTTCTCACTAGAATCGGGTTTAACTCAAAGGCAGTTATTACCGGTGATATTACACAGGTGGATTTGCCGGGGGACAAGAAATCAGGCCTCAGGGAGGTCACCAAAATACTTTCGGATATAGAAGGAATATCATTTGTTAACCTTACAGAAAAGGATGTTGTAAGGCATGAATTGGTACAAAAGATTATAGTCGCATACGATAAACACGATTCAAACAAATAGTGAGCTTGGATTCGGGGGAAAGCCAATGACAAAGAAGAAGAAAAGTTATAGCAGGCTGAAAAAAATAGCGAGAAATTTCGCTTTTCAGCGTGCTTTTCTTGTAATTATTACAGTACTGGTTGCATTCATAATAATTCAGACAGGGGCACTGCCTAAAAAATACAGATTAAGTGTAGGGGATGTGTCCACTTATGATATTACAGCACCAAGAGACTTGGTTAACGAGGTCCTAACAGAAAAAAACAGAATATCTGCAAGAGAAAGTGTTGAACCTGTAAATAAAGAAGATACAAAAGCTTTTGTAGAGGTTATTTATAAAAAAGATGATTTTTTTAAGGCAGTTTCATCTGCTAGAGAAAGTATAGATAAAAATTTAAAGCAACTAGGTGTGGATTCAAAAACTCAGGATTACGATGTATATTTGAAACAAGCTCGTGAAGAAGCGATTAGAAGCCTTACTGAGCATGTAGCTATATTAGATATACCTCTATCTGCAGACCAGATTAATTATCTTGTTTCCAAGGTTTCAGACAGCGAGCTTGATAGTTTTGAAGAAATTACCCGTCAGCTTGTTTCTGATGCTATGTCTGAAGAAGTTACAGAAAGCAATCTTGCAATTCACATACATAGGCTGCAGAACAGTTATCAGAGTGAACAGGGAATTAGTCAAGAACTTAAAAATATAGGAAATCAGCTTGTAAAAGCAATTATAAAGCCTAATCGAGTTATAGATCAGGAGGCTACAGCAAAGAAACAGCAGGAAGCGTATAGTAATGATGCAAATATAGTAAAAATCAAAAAGGAATCAAGGATAATAAGTTTTGGTGATGTTGTAACTACGGATAAGTTACAGCTTCTTGAGGAGTTAAATCTGCTGGAAACGAAAAGTAAATATGATTACCTTTTCTCAATAGGTATCCTTGCAACTATTTTATTTCTTGCAGGTTTGGTTATAGTGTTTCTTAAAAAGTACAATAAGAGAATATACAACGACAAAAAAGACCTGTTATTATTAGCCTTAATAGTCGTTATTATACTTGTTCTGGCAAGATGTCTCTATCCGTACTATGAGGGTCTTGTAATACCGATTTTTGTGGGTACAATGCTAGTTTCCATACTTTTGAATATGGAACTTGCCGTTGTAATAAACTGTGTACTTACAGTCGCTATTTCAATCATGATTAAAGGTGACAACAAGTTTTTGTTTATGGGCCTTATTTGCGGGGTTATATCAGCTTTTCTTGTAACCAAAGCAAGCCAACGTAGCAAATTATCCATGAACGGAATACTACTTGGATTGATAAATGTCGTTTTGGTTGTTGCACTAAACTTTATACATAAAAGTGACGTACAAACAATTATTACGGACAGTATAGCAGTCTTTCTAAACGGCCTGATTTCCATGGTACTTACCATAGGATTGCTACCGTTTTTTGAAAGTGTTTTTAATATTGTGACACCGCTAAAACTTTTGGAAATTTCAAACCCAAATCATCCTCTTCTAAAAAGGTTACTGATAGAAGCACCGGGAACCTATCACCACAGTCTTATGGTTGGTAATTTGGCGGAGATCGCTACAGAGGATATAGGCGGGAATGCTTTACTATCAAGAGCTGGTGCTTATTTCCATGATGTGGGGAAATTGAAGAGACCTGATTTTTTTAAAGAAAATCAGTTGAATGAAAATCCACATGACAGAATGACTCCCAATCTCAGCACTCTTGTTATAACTTCTCATACAAAGGATGGAGTAGACATTGCCGTTAAGTACAAGCTTCCCAATGCAATCAGAGATATAATAAAACAGCACCATGGCACAACACTGGTAGCTTATTTTTTCCATAGGGCAATGAAAGCGGGAGGAGAGGAAGAAATTAAGCAGGATAATTTCAGATATGAAGGGCCTAGGCCTCAGTCAAAGGAGGCAGCCGTAGTTATGCTAGCTGATTCCGTAGAAGCAGCTGTTAGATCTATGACGGACAAAACAGAAGGAAAAATAGAAGGTTTGATCAGAAAAATAATTAAGGATAAACTTGATGACGGTCAGCTAGATATGTGCCAATTGACGCTTTCAGACCTTGATACTATCGCAAAATCCTTTATGAGAGTCCTCAGTGGTTATTTTCACGCAAGAGAACAGTATCCGGAAATAAAAGATGCATTAAAAAAGGATATTTTTATAGAGGAAAAGGGAGAGTATAATAGGGAGAAGGATTCGGAAGATAAGAGAACAGGTGGAGGAACAAAACTTGATAATAATTGAAAATGAGCAGGAAAAGGTTATAATTGACAAAAAAATAGAAAACCTTATAGAAAAAACAATAAAACTGTGTATGAAGTCAGAGCAGCTTGACAAAGATTACGAAGTAAGTGTTTTAATTGTGGATGACGACGAGATAAGGGGTATAAACAAAGAACATAGGGATATAGATAAATCAACAGACGTTCTATCCTTCCCAATGGTAGATTTTAAGGATGGTAAGCTTATATCTGATGAAGGGGATTATGATCTTGAAATGGGTGAGTTGATGCTGGGCGATATTATTATTTCTGCTGAAACTGCGGAAAGACAAGCAGAAGCCTACGGCCATAGTTTTGAAAGAGAGATGGCATTTCTCACAGCCCATTCCTGTTTCCACCTTTTAGGATATGACCATATGGAAAAGACTGAGGAAGAGGTAATGTTCAAAAAGCAAGAGGATATTTTAAAGGAGATCGGACTTCCTAGAGATTAAGGAGTGCTATGAAAAACAGAAATCCTATAGAGAGCTTTAATAATGCTTTTCAAGGTATTTGGTATACTATTGTAAATGAAAGAAACATGAAAATCCATTTAGTTATTGGTACGATAGTTATATTTTTGTCACTGTGGGTGCGTGTTAGCAAAATTGAGTTTACTATACTTTGCCTAACAATAGCCATGGTAATATGTTTTGAATTAATTAATACGGCTGTTGAAGTTGTAGTTAACATTATAGTGGATGTTTACCACCCAAAAGCTAAGATTATAAAGGATGTTTCAGCCGGAGCGGTTTTTGTATCGGCAATTTTTAGTATTGTAATAGGATTACTTATTCTGTGGGATAAAATTATACATAAATTAACGTTTTTATTATCATGAACTTAAAAGGAGGCTTCAATATGACTGACATGGAGCTAGCACTTTGTGCGAGAAAGGCTATGGAGACAGCTTATGTACCTTATTCAAAATTCAGGGTGGGGGCTGCATTATTAACAGCTTCAGGAAAATTATATACAGGCTGCAATGTTGAAATAGCTTCTTTCGGTGCAACGAACTGTGCTGAGAGAACCGCAATATTCAAAGCCGTTTCTGAAGAGGGCAGGATAAAAATTAATAAAATTGCTATAGCAAGCGATGATGAGGATTACATATATCCCTGCGGTATTTGCAGGCAGGTAATGGCTGAATTCGCAGACGATGAAATGGAATTAATTTGTACGAAAAAAAACGGCGAATACAAAAAAGTCAGGTTTGGGGATTTGCTTCCAAACGCATTCAGAACTTTTTAAATAGAAAATTATTGGAGGACACAATGTCATATAAATCAGGATTTGTATCAGTAATAGGAAGACCAAATGTAGGAAAATCAACACTTTTAAATTCAGTAACGGGGCAGAAGATTGCAATTATGTCGGACAAGCCACAGACTACAAGAAATACGATAAGAGGCGTTATTACAAATGAAGAATGCCAACTAGTATTAATTGATACACCCGGTATTCACAAGCCAAAAACTAAGCTTGGAGAATATATGGTAAACGTCGCTTCTGAGACCATCAAGGAGGTAGACTTGGTTCTGTTTCTGGTTGAAGCAAATGTACAGCCGGGAGCTCAGGATATTAACATTATACAACAGTTAAAGCAGGTGAAAACCCCGGTCTTTCTCATATTGAACAAGGTTGATTTAATTAATAAGGAAAAATTGCTGGCAATAATAGACAGCTACAATAAGCTAATGGATTTTAAATCTATTATTCCGATTTCGGCATTAAAAAATGATGGTATTGATATAATAATAAAAGAGGCTTTGAACTATATACCGGAGGGTCCGCAGTTTTTTTCTGAAGATATGCTGACTGATCAGCCTGAAAAAGTAATTGCTGCTGAAATGATAAGGGAGAAAGTGTTGCTTAATCTTGATGATGAGGTTCCTCACGGTGTTGGTGTAGAGGTTACATCCTTTAAGGAAAGAAATGATGGTCTAATAAATATTCAGGCCACCATATACTGCGAAAAAAGCTCTCACAAGGGTATAATTATAGGTAAGCAGGGCACTATGCTTAAAAAGATCGGAAGTGCCGCCAGATACGAAATAGAGCGTCTGCTGGACACCAAAGTCTTTCTCGAACTATGGGTAAAGGTAAAACCCGATTGGAGAAACAGTGACAATATGCTCAAAACACTGGGTTATAAAACCAGTAAGAATTAAAAGGGTATACTCTTGGCGGATTGTGAAAGAATATAGGATGTAGTAATTCTAAACAAATATTTAAGCCAAGGGGGGCTGACATTTATGTTACTAGACTTTGTATGGAATGTTTTTAAAACAACAGGAAGTATTGATTCTTATGTTCTGATGAAAGAGATCGAAGAAAAGTTTAAGTCTGAAACAGCAGAGAATGTCATGCTAGAGGAAACAGAAGTCTAAGCAACAAATCGGGGTTAATAATGAGTTATGTTAATTACAAGGGGTTAGTAATAAAAGAAGTAAATACCGGAGAAGCAGACAAGATTATTACAGTACTTACTGCTGAAGAAGGTAAAATCTCAATAGCTGCGAAAAATGCAAGAAGGGCGAAAAGCTCATTGAGCGCAGGGTCACAGCTTTTTGCCTACAGTGAATACATGTTGTTTAAAGGAAAAGAGCTTTACAACATGTCAAGCTGTCAGGTTATAGAGCCAAATTATGAAATAAGAAATGATATAGAAAAACTGACATACTGCTCTCATATACTTGATTTGATTTCGGATAATGTTCAGGAGGGAGAACCCTCGGGAGAGGTTCTACAGCTTCTCCTAAATACACTCTACGTAATATCCAAAACCAATCGCCCACTAAATCTTGTAACCAGAGTGTTTGAGTTAAGGCTCATGTCCCTGCTGGGATATGAGCCGTATGTTATAAGTTGTGTAAACTGCGGAAAAGGACAGGATGAGAATATGTACTTTGATTTTGACAGTTCGGGACTGGTTTGTAAGGATTGCTTAAAGCCTAAGTCAAGGTGTATATCGTTGCTACCGGGTACTGTCAAGGCTTTAAAGTACATAATATTCATCAGTCCTCAAAAACTGTTTAATTTTTCACTTTCCCAAGAATCCATAAGTGAATTGGAAGAACTGTCTAAAAGATATATAAAGGAGCATATTGGAAAAGAGTACAGAAAACTTGATTACCTGAAACAATTAAAGCTGGAGTGAGACATGAATACAAACTTATATTCAGCACTTTCATTAATTATAATTTTATCAAACAGTATTTTCATTATAACCGCACTTTTTTTTGAAAGAAAAAAGCCCGTACGTGCTTTGAGTTGGATTTTAGCACTTACTCTATTGCCTGTAGCGGGTTTTATACTATATCTTATATTTGGCAGGCCCTTAAATTTCAAAAAGAAGAAATTTCATATAAAAAATCATAAAGACGTAGAATACAGTAGAGAAATTTACCAAACGTTAGGCACTGTTTCCTACGATGAAACCATGTTTAAGGAAGCCTACAATCATTATGTAAAGCAGCTCATAAACTTTAATATTAATCTGGCACAAAGTCCTTTTACCAATGATAACAAAGTTGAGATATTCACAAAAACTCAGGATAAATACGATTCCTTATTAAGAGATATAGAAGGAGCAAAAACTTCTATCCATATGCTGTACTTTATTATCAAAAACGATAAAATTGGAACAAAAGTTATAAATGCTCTTGCTAAAAAGGCAAAAGACGGCGTAACCGTGAGGGTGCTTTTTGACCATGGGCAAAATCTTTTTTTTCCCTATAGAGCTTTCAAACCAATAACCGACAACGGAGGGGAAGTATTAAGCTTCTTTTCAAATTCCGTAGACAATTACCTTAAAGCAAACTATAGAAATCACAGGAAAATAGTAATTATTGATGGAAGGTTAGGATATATCGGAGGTATTAATATCGGAGATGAGTATCTGGGACTGCATAAAAGAATTAAACCCTGGAGAGATACCCACCTAAAAATAACTGGTAGCAGTGTTTACTGCCTTCAGCTCAGATTTATGACAGATTGGCTATATGCATCCAAAAAAGAGGTGGATTTTGGAAGATTGGATAAATACTTTAAGCCAATCAAAGCTGAAGAAATCGGAGATGTAGCTATTCAAATGGTGTCAAGTGGGCCTGATACTAATGCAGAGGAAATTAAGAGGAGCATGATAAAAATGATTAATTCTGCAAAATGCTCTATTCTTATTCAGACCCCTTATTTTGTCCCTGATGATTCATTTCTGGAAGCGTTACAGAACGCTGCAATGGCGGGTGTAAATGTCATTATCCAAATACCTGAAGTACCTGACAAAAAAATTGTGTACAAGGTTACTACATCCTTTATTGAAGATGTCATGGACTTCGGGGTAAAGGTTTACCTATATCCGGGATTTTTACATTCAAAGATGATAGTAATAGATGATACCTGTTGTTCCATTGGTTCTACAAATATGGACATGAGAAGCTTTTCACTGGATTTTGAAATCAACGCATTTATGTATGGGCATGGTATAACCGAAAAATGTTCAACAATATTTTATAATGACCTTAGTATATGCAGACAAGTAACTGAAGAAAATTATAAAAAAAGAGGTGTGTTGTCGAAAATATTTGAAAGTATTTGTAGACTTTTATCACCACTTCTTTGATAAAAAATTGTCTATCTGCATTGTTTTTCAAATATCAATGAAATATAATTGATAGAAATGAGTAAAAATCCGAAATAGAGGAGGGTAATATGACACTGAATTCGGACAAAATCTTAAAGGAAATGATAAACTATTTCAATAAAGATGTTAAACGTATTAACCATGCTTTAAAAGTTTATAGCTTTTGTAATACTATAGGTATATTAGAGCAGCTTAATGACAGAGAATTGCTGATTGTACGCCTTTCGGGGATTCTTCACGATATAGGAATCAAAGAGGCCGAAAAAAAATATAATTCGTCTGCGGGGCCGTATCAGGAAAAGGAAGGGCCTGCAATAGCAAAAGAGATAATGAATAAATACGATATCGATAATGATACTATTGAACGAGTTTGTTATATAATCGGCCATCACCACAGCTATAATAAAATAGATGGAATAGATTTTCAAATATTAGTTGAAGCAGATTTTCTCGTGAACATATATGAAGATGAAATGGACAAAAATGCTATAACTACTGTCAGCGGTAAATATTTTAAAACAAAAACGGGCTCAGAAATACTTGAAGAGATGTATCTTAGATAATCTGCATTTTTCTAAAAAGAAGTTAACGTAAAATTGGGGGAATTTGTTCATTGTTTAAATTAATAAAATATTTAAAGCCATACCTAAAGCAAGTTATTTTAGGTCCGGCTTTTAAATTATTCGAAGCAATACTTGAATTGACAATACCTTTATTAATGGCAAAGCTTATTGACAATGGTGTAAAAGCAAACAATCCATCATACGTATATATGATGGGAGGGATAATGGTTGCAATCGCAATAACCGGAGCCGGCTCCGCATATATCTGCCAGTATTATGCTTCTATAGCATCACAGGGGTTTGGAACATCAATGAGAAATCTTTTATTCAAAAAGATACAAGGATATTCCTTTAGTGAGCTTGATAAAATAGGAACTCCTTCGCTCATAAATAGAGTAACCAGTGATGTAAATCAGCTCCAGCTTGCAGTGGCCATGCTTATAAGACTTGTAGTTAGAGTTCCTTTTCTTTGCATTGGTGGTTTGATAATGGCAATGACTATCAACCTGAAGCTGTCTGTAATACTATTTATAACAATGCCGTTGTTTGCACTGGTTATATATTTAATAATGTCAAGAACAATACCACTTTATAAGTCAGTACAGAAAAAACTTGATACGTTGTCGGTAATAATACGTGAAAATTTGTCCGGAGTCCGAGTAATACGTGCATTTGCAAAACTGGACAAGGAAAGAGAGAGGTTTTCAAAAGGCAACAGAGAATATGCAGATATGTCTATAAGGGTCGGTAAGGTTTCAGCACTTCTAAATCCTGCCACAACGGTTATAGTAAACTTGGGTGTTGCTGCAATATTATGGTTTGGCGGAATACAGGTATATCATGGTACAATGACACAAGGTGAAATAATTGCTTATATCAACTATATAAACATGATTTTATCCGCACTAATTGTACTTGCAAATCTGGTAGTTACCTTTACAAAGGCGGCAGCTTCAGCAAACAGGGTGAATGAGATATTGGAGATTCAGCCGTCTGTAGTCGACAGGGCTGGTAGTACCGCAGAAGTACAGGTAACTCTAAATGTTTTAGAAGAAACACCTTTGATTGAGTTCAGAAATGTAAGATTTACATACGATGGAGCCTCTGAGTACGCTTTGAAAAATATTTCATTTGACATCAAAAGTGGACAAACAGTAGGAATAATAGGCTCTACCGGGTCAGGAAAAACCACTCTTGTAAACCTTATTGCCAGGTTTTACGATACCACGGATGGTGAAATTCTGATTAAGGGAATAGACGTTAAAAATGTGAAACAACAGCATTTGAGAAATAAAATAGGACTTGTTCCTCAGAAATCAGTTTTATTTTCAGGAACTATTGAGGAAAACATAAAGTGGGGAAATGAACTGGCACAGGAAGTGGATATTTGTAGGGCTGCCGAAATTGCTCAAGCAATGGAATTTATCAAGCAAAAACCTGAAGGCATTAAGGCTCATATTACCCAGGGCGGAGCTAATCTCTCAGGCGGGCAAAAACAAAGACTTGCAATTGCAAGGGCGGTGGTCAAAAGGCCAGAAATACTTATTCTGGATGACAGTACCAGTGCTCTTGATTATGCTACAGATGCAGCTTTAAGAAGACAAATCAAAAATAATCTGAACGGCACTACAATAATAATGGTTACACAAAGAGTAGCCGCAGTCAGAGATGCAGATTTGATAGTAGTACTTGATGATGGGGAAATAGTAGGGACAGGCAGAAATGAAGAACTGCTGGAATCCTGCCCTGTATATCAGGAAATTTACTATTCACAAAGAAAAAGCGAGGTAGCACAGTCATGAAAAGTCATGCAGTCAGACGCCTTTGCAGATACATTTTTGCCAACAAGCAATATCTGCTGGGAGCATTACTATTTGCAACATTAAGTAATATACTAGTTGTGGCTGGTCCCTTTATAATAGGTAAAGCTGTTGATGCTATTAGTGGCAAAGGACAGGTGGATTTCAAAAGTATATTTAATATAGTTATAATTATATTAGTTTTATATTTAGTCAGTGCATTTTTTCAATGGAGTTTGCAGGTAATTACAGCTGTACTGTCAAATAGAACAGTAGAGAGGTTGAGAAAAGATGTATTTGACCATATTCTTGAAACGCCTTTGAAGTTTTTTGACCAAAAGCCCCATGGGGATATAATGGGCAGGCTTACAAATGATATGGAAAACATAGGTGAAGGAATTTATCAGTCTGTTACTCAATTTTTTACAGGTATAATATCTATTGTCGGTTCACTTATATTTATGTTTGTATTGAACCCGTGGATAACACTTATAGTAATAGTAATGACGCCTGTTACTTTTTTAATTGCATCATTTATTACAAGACGTTCATCAAAAATGTTTAAGGAGCAGTCAAGTGTAAATGGTGAGCTAACTGGTTATATTGAAGAAATTATAGGCAATCAAAAGATTGTTAAAGCATTTAATTATGAGGAGAGGGCACAGCAGAAATTTGAGGAGATAAACGGACGTTTATATAAATGCGGAAGGTGGGCGCAGTTCTATTCATCCCTTGTGAATCCGTCTACCCGTCTTGTAAACAACATAACATATGTTTTGCTTGGAATGACGGGTGGTATTGCGGCACTGGCCGGTAGGTTAAGTATCGGTTATATTTCTAGCTTTTTGACATATTCAACCTACTTTTCTCAGCCTATAAACAATGTTACAAGTGTAACAACCCAGATACAAAATGCCTTTGCATCGGCGGAAAGGGTTTTTGCAGTAATGGACGAAGAAGTTGAGAAACAGGCGGGCAATAATGAAATAGAATTAAAGAAAACTAATGGAAATGTCAGATTTGACGATGTATCATTCTCTTATGTTTCGGAAAAGCCTTTGATAAGGAACTTTAACCTTGAGGTTAAGGAAGGACAGAGAATTGCAATTGTTGGGCCAACCGGTTCAGGGAAGACTACTCTTGTCAATCTGTTAATGCGGTTTTATGATCCGGATAAAGGGTACATATATATCGACGATAAAGACATATGTGAAATATCAAAAGATAGTGTTAGACAGTCTTTTGGAATGGTTCTACAGGACACATGGCTTTTTGCAGGGACAATTCATGAAAACATCGCCTACGGAAATCCTGAGGCTACTGATGAAGAAATAATAAAAGCTGCAATTTCGGCAAATGCACACAGTTTTATTAAGAGACTTCCAAAAGGTTATGAAACAGAACTGACTGAAGGAGGAAGCAACTTGTCCCAAGGCCAAAGACAGCTATTGACAATAGCAAGAGTAATGTTGGTTATTCCTCCTATGCTTATACTGGATGAGGCTACCAGCAGTGTAGATACAAGAACAGAATTGAATATACAGAATGCTTTTTTGAAGATGATGGAAGGAAGGACAAGCTTTGTTATAGCGCATCGTCTTTCAACCATTAGAGAAGCTGATGTTATACTGGTTATGAATGATGGTAAAATAGTTGAACAGGGAAGTCATGAAGACTTACTGGCGAAGAATGGATTTTATAAAAAATTATATTTAAGTCAATATGAGTATATCTAATTGACTAAATAGTAAAGACAGGTGTTGCTAATGACTAAATTATTTGAAGAATTTACGCTAAACAGAAAGCTTCTGGCAGAAGCACTGGTTGAAAAAGATTACATGGAGTTGTATAAGGCTGAAACCCTTAAAAATGAGTTTATAGCCAAACTAGGTGAACCCCGGTATGAGCTTCATAAGCTAGAGCTTGCCATAGCAAGAACCAAACTAAAACTAGAAATGATTGAAACATGTGAAAAATTCAAGATACCCATAGACTACTCCCACATTGACAGGGAATTGGAAAAAGAATTTGAAAAACACTATGAAGTACTGAAAAATATGAGGTTAGAAATAGAGCGTGTTCATTTAATAGACGATGATATGGAACAAAAGAAACGTGAAAGTGAATTGGAAATGAGGGAGATATATCTGGAAATTGCAAGTTATATTCACCCTAAACTGATAATAAATCAGGATGAAAGTATAAAACGGACCTGGAAAAATGCAGAATCGGCATACCAACAGGGAGATAAGGATAAATTAAAACGGCTCCTTAAGAAAGTAATTAAATACAACGCAAATGTTAATGAAAATCATGGAGACCTGGAAGAACAGCTCACTGTAATAAAAGAGCGTAAAGCAGCCGTACTGGAGGAAATACAGTCTATGAAGAAGAGATTTCCTTTTTCAGAATCAGATATGTTGGATGATGAAGTTGCTGTTATGAAATTCAGGGATGATATAGACACTGATATAAGAGTCGCAAAAGAGGTTCTGGATAAATTGGAGAAGCAAATACTTGAAAAGCTACCTCCCATGGGGAAATACAAAAACTAGCACGTTTTAATAAAAAACGGGAGAGGTGTATTTAAAACATCTGCTCCCGGTTTTTTTGCGTTAATTGTCTTTTCTAAGGCTTCTTCTGTTTCCGTCTGGATCTATAACTACTGTGTTATCAAGTGTAGCCTTTAAATTTGCTCGAAATGCAGCAATATATTCTTTTCTCAACTGATCTCTTTCAGCAAGCTCGGAACTTGTAAGGGAACCTGATTTTGCTTTCTTTGCCAGTTCATTCAATCGTTCAATTCTACTTTTTTCCATAATTATAAACCAATCCTTATTCAACATTTTGCTTAAAACACATCAGTATTATAACAAAAAATAATTGATAATAAAAGAAACTGTCAATATTTCTTTAAAAAGCTTATCCATTATGATAATATAAAATATGACATAGTTAAATTATTGTTCGGGAGGTTGGAAATATGAATGATATACAGGTTGTAGTTTTTGATTTGAACAATGAGCTTTGTAGTGTGGAGACTTCAATTGTCTATAAAATAGAAAAATATGGGTCAATATCACTTGTTCCACAAATGCCCGATTATATTAAGGGAATATATAATTTGAGGGGGAAAGTAGTCCCTGTGGTTGACCTTAATAAGAGATTCAATTTAGGAGAATCAGAGGTAACAAAAAAAACCAAGATAATAATAACTGAAAAGGACAATCAATTGTACGGTTTTATGGTAAACAATGTTACCGAAATTATCAATCTAAATGATAATGCAATCGATAGATCCGAAGCAGTATTAAAACTAAACAGTAAGAAATACATAAAAGGTATAGGAAAGAACGATGGGAAGCTTTTTTCAATAATTGATTTAAATGAAATTTTACATAATGAAGAAATAGAAGAGGTTACGACGGTGCTTTCAGAAGCCGTAAACTAGTGTTTAAATATTTACATAATAAAAACCTGTAAAGCGAAAATGAATTAATTCTTTGCTTTATGGGTTTTTTGCTTTCAATAATCTCTAATTTGTAACAAAAAGAAAAATGTAGACATAAAATATTATCAAGCGGTTAATTAATGTAATCTTGTCCGCATACGAGTTATAAAGGGGGTAATAAGGTAATATGGAAAATAGACTTCACTCACATAGCTTTGCGGGAAAGACTTCAAATACTGAAGCTCACATTCATCAATATTCCGGCAAGACTGATGAAACAAATGACAGGACAGGGCATATACACTATATTGAAGGAATAACTACGTTGGAAGAGGGTCATGTTCATTATTATACAATTGCCACTAGCCCTGCTATTTATGTAAATGGTGGTCATTATCACATTTATATGGGAAATGCAAGTTTAGCTCATAATCATGTTCAGGTTATAGCAGGAGACACATCCTTCTATAAGAAAGATTAATGTTCACAGGGGATTTATCCGGTACAAAATAAATGACGGTAAATATAAATATAAACCTGCTGTTCTCAGTAAACAGCAGGTTTATACTATATTAGAAATTAACTTAATTAAACATTAAATCTGAACAATGTAACATCTCCGTCATGCATTACATATTCCTTACCTTCCGAACGAACCAGGCCCTTTTCTTTTGCAACCGTATAGGAGCCACAACTAATTAAATCATCATAAGCTACAATTTCAGCTCTAATAAAACCTCTCTCAAAGTCACTGTGAATTTTACCGGCAGCTTGAGGTGCCTTTGTACCGTTTGTAATAGTCCATGCTCTTACTTCCTGTGGACCGGCAGTCAGATAGCTTATAAGTCCCAGTATTTTGTAGCTGGCTTTAATAAGCTTGTCCAGACCGGATTCCTCCAATCCCATGGCCTCAAGGAAGTCGGCCTTTTCTTCATCATCCAGCTGAGCGATTTCTTCTTCAATCTTAGCACAGATCACCATAACTTCCGAATTCTCTTCAGCCGCTACTTCTTTAAGCTCTGCAAGAAACCTGTTGCTATCAAGGGAAGAAAGGTCTTCCTCTGATACATTTGCAGCATACAAAACAGGCTTTAATGTAATAAGAAATAACTGGTCAACAAGCTGTTGCTGTTCTTGGTCAAAGGACATAGATCTTACTGGTTTACCGCTTTCAAGATGAGCTTTTATGGCTTCATAAAGTTCCATTTCAATCTGGAACTTCTTGTCTCCTGATTTAAGCATTTTCTTAGTTCTGTCGATTCTTCTCTCAATCATTTCGAGGTCAGAAAAAATCAATTCAAGGTTAATGGTTTCAATATCCCTTTTAGGGCCTATAGAGCCATCAACATGAACTATGTTGCTATCTTCAAAACATCTTACAACATGAACTATTGAATCAACTTCTCTTATATGAGAGAGAAATTTATTTCCTAACCCTTCACCCTTACTTGCACCTTTAACAAGACCTGCAATATCGACAAATTCAATTACAGTCGGGGTTATTTTTTCAGGATTATACATCTTGGCAAGCATGTCCAGTCTTTCATCGGGCACCGCCACAATTCCTACATTTGGTTCAATAGTACAAAACGGATAATTTGCACTTTCTGCACCGGCTTTTGTTATTGCATTAAAAAGAGTGCTTTTGCCTACGTTTGGGAGTCCTACAATTCCTAATTTCATTTATATATCTATCCTCTCATGGTTTGTAACATCAAAAAATACCATAAAAATTATATACTATCTAATTTTTCATTGCAATATTATTAAGTTTTACGCATTGTAATATTGATTTTATTTTTTTATTAAATTAATATAGAAAGCGGGAAAAAAATAATCAGACATACAATGCTCGCAATCGTATACTAAAATGTAAATACAATAAAAAAGTTGTATGTTCAGTATAAACTATTATTAACCATATATTATTATTGAAAAAAATCAGGAGGTATATTTATGTATTGTAGAAATTGCGGAAACGTTATGAATGACCAGGCTGTTGTATGCGTTACGTGTGGAGTTCCTGTAGGAAAAGGAAATAATTATTGTCCTTTATGCGGAGAAGTAACCGATTCCATGTCTCATATATGTATGAAATGCGGTTTTAGTTTAAATAATTACGGACAGCAAAAATCAAAGCTTGCAGCCGGATTGTTCGGAATTTTCCTTGGCATGTTCGGTGTTCACAGATTTTATCTGGGATATATAGGGATTGGTGTGGCACAGTTATTACTCACTGTTTTATCATGTTTTATATTCTCACCAATTATTTGGGTATGGGGACTTATAGAAGGAATTTTGATTCTTGCAGGTTCTATCAATAAGGATTCTAAGGGTGTAGCATTAAAAGATTAAACCATAAGGTTTTTTGCAGATAGGAATTATTGAGTTCCTATCTGCGGGTTGAAGGAAATTTTATTTTCCAATCAATTTTTTTAGTTTACCTGCAAGAGATGTATTTTTTCGTTCTCTCCAACTGGTAATATATCTGTCTACCTCCTGGAAATGCTTGTCCATTTTGATTTCCAGTTTACGGGAACTATTTTCAACACAAGCTCCAAGTTCAAGCTTGGAGCTATGGATTTCCTTTGAAATATGTTCTCTAGTACTTATAAATTCTGTGGCAACATTATTAAAAAGTTGCTCTTTAATACCATTTAAGGTTTCCAGTATCATAGACAGTTCAGCACTGCTCAGTTCTTCCAATCTCTGTGAGACCACCGCAGGAAGTTGTTCAGCAGGAATAGGGATACTTATATCTTTGGGCCTTATAATATTTTCGTCCTCAAGAATTTTCCTGATTGCCTTCAGCTCCAGACCTTGATCACGCATTGCTTTTATCTGGTACATTACATTTGCCAGATCAGTAGTGTAATACCGTCTTCCTCTGTTATCCTTCGGGATGTTTAACCCAAATTCCTTTTCATAAAACCTTAAAGCATGATCTGTTATATTTAAAGATGTGCTTAGTTCTGTTATTGTATATCTTTCCTTGAGTACATCCATGGAACTATCTACCCCCTGTTACTATGTCTATAAACACGTATAATTATATTTTGATAGTATCATAAGACATAGTTGGTGTAAAATATTTACATATTATTCGCTTAGTATTTCCAATAGGTTGGTTATATCAGAGGGAAGCTCCGCCGTGAATATAACTTCTTTTCGGGTTACGGGATGAATAATCTCTGTTCTATAAGAATGGAGGGCCTGCCGGGAAATGTATAAATTTGTATTTTCTGAATAAAGAGTATCGCCATAGATAGGAAACCCCATTGCATGACAATGAACTCTTATCTGGTGTGTACGTCCTGTCTCAAGCTTAAAGCCCAACAAGGCGGAATTATGTGAATAAAAGCTTTTGAGAACTTTATAATGTGTTATTGAGGGTGCTCCTTCCTCAGAGATATGTCTCAGCATAATACTACCCGGCTTTCTGGCTATGGGTAGGTTTATAGTACCTTCGTTAATTTCAGGTATACCTTGCACAACACCCAAATACTCTTTTTTAAACTGATTTGTATGCATTTGCTGTATGAGCATCTCCTGAGTAAACTGGTTTTTTGCAAAAATAATAATACCTGATGTTTCTCTGTCTAGCCTACTAACCGGCCTTACTTTTTTTGTGATACCTTTCTTCTTAAGATAATACACAATTCCGTTGGCTATGGTATTGTCGGGATGGTAGCTGGTAGGATGGACTACTATACCCGGTTGCTTGTTGAGAACCAGCATACACTCATCCTCATAAATAATATCTAGCGGTATATCCTGAGGTTCGATATGCTCACATTCCTCCTCAAGATCGAGTATCACCTTTACCCTGTCCTTCGCCTTTACGATATAATTAACTCTTTCGGGGCACTCGTTTACATAAATCTTCTGTTGCAGTTTAAGTTTTTTTATAAGCCTTTCAGAAAGCTGAAGTCCGTTTTTTAAGACGAATTTTAGAGTCTTTTCGGCCTCATTCTCACTGACAATCCTCTCTAATAACATTAAAATCCTCCTGGCAATAATGGCAGAAATAAATCCACATAGTATATAACGTATTGTACTATAAATGGAATTTGATATGCAAAAGTTTTATAATTAACTTGATAAACCAATACAAAGTAGATAAAATCAAGTATATATAAACTACGAAAGAGGAATTTTACCAATGGATTTTCAGACAAGAGAATTTTTAAAACAGCAGTTTGAAATAGATGACAGAATTATTGAATTGGCTGAACAAGCTGAAAATGATGCACAAAAGGTATTCACACGAATAGATGAAGTTAAACAACTAAACCAACTTAAAGTAATAAAGGCTATGCAGGAAAACAAATTAAGCGATTCTCATTTTAATGGAACAACCGGCTATGGTTATGATGACAGGGGTAGAGAGGTTTTGGATAGTGTTTATGCAAACATATTTCAAACCGAGGACGCTCTTGTACGACATCAGATTGTTTCGGGTACCCAGGCACTTGCACTTTGCCTTTTTGGAAATCTCAGACCCGGTGACGAACTGGTAGCTGTTACAGGAAAACCCTATGATACTCTGGAAGAAGTAATTGGGATAAGAGGGGAAAACTGCGGTTCTCTCAAGGAGTTCGGGGTAACTTACAAACAGGTTGATTTGAAGAATGGAAAACCCGACCTGGAAAACATAAGAGCAACGGTGTCAGAAAAAACAAAAATGGCAATGATTCAGCGCTCAAGGGGTTATTCATGGAGAGATGCACTGTCTATTCAGGATATAAAAAATGTAATAGATGCGGTTAAAGAAATAAACAATAACATAATTGTAATGGTTGATAACTGTTACGGGGAATTTGTTGAGGTTTTAGAGCCTACACAGGTGGGGGCGGATATAATAGCAGGTTCCCTTATAAAGAACCCCGGAGGCGGACTTGCACTCACAGGAGGCTATATAGCAGGAAAGAAGCATCTTGTGGAACAAGCGGCATACAGACTTACTTCTCCGGGCCTTGGCAAGGAGGTTGGTGCTTCTCTGGGTAACAACAGGCTTATGTTTCAGGGGTTATTCATGTCACCTCATGTAGTGGCGGAAAGCCTCAAGGGTGCTGTATTTTGTGCTGCACTTATGGAAAGAGCAGGCTTTGAGACCATGCCATCTGTTGAAGCACACAGAAGTGATATAATACAATCAGTAAAGTTTAATAATAAAGAAAGCCTTATTGCATTTTGCCAGGGCATACAGAAAGGATCACCCGTAGATTCTTACGTTACACCACAACCGTGGGATATGCCGGGATATGATGCACCTGTAATTATGGCAGCAGGAGCATTTGTACAGGGGTCTTCTATTGAACTCAGTGCTGATGCGCCGATAAAGGAACCTTATGTGGCATATATGCAGGGTGGTCTTGTATATGAACATGTTAAGTTGGGGAATATTATAGCTTTGCAGAAATTGTTCAATCAGGGGATAGTAAAATAAGACAGGCTGAAACAACACTAAAGAAAAGGTAATAGGTGGGTGAAACAAATGGAGAATGTATTCAAAATCAAGGGTATTAAAATTGGCACGCTGATTCTAGGAATATTTCTACTGATATATCTGCCATCATTGCTTTACATAACTTTTGGGAATAATATTGAAAAAGACATATTAAAGAACGGTAAAATAGAAGTAGTACAAAATGTTGATGGTATTTTGATAAGAAATGAAAAGGTTATAAATTCTCCTGATGACGGTAACTGTGTTATGGATGCTGTAGAGGGTGAAAAGGTTCCTGCATTTTATAGAATTGCTACTATAGTCAAAAATGTTCCCGTTTCGACCTATGAGGAACTTAAAAAAAAGGAAATGCAAATAACTAGTGCACAAAAAGCTCAAAAAGAAAATTTGGGCATATTTTCTAGTGACATAATAAAACTGGACTCTGAAATAATAGAAAAGGTAAAGAATCTGGGACAGCAATCATCAAGGGGCAGTCTGGTTGAAAGCTTTGATACAATGTCGGATATTGATAGTGTTGTTTATAGAAAATCCGATATATTTGGTGACAACAGCAAATCTGCTAAATATATAACCAGACTAACTAGTGAAAAAGCTGAAATTGAAAGCAGACTAAATAATAACGTCAAGGAAGTAAGGGCCGGTTCTGCGGGATTGATATCTTTTGCAATAGACGGTTATGAATCACTGCTGACTCCGGATTTTATAAAAAATGCTACACCTCAGGATTTAGAAAATATTACTGTTAAGGATACAAACAGAGACTTCAATGTTGTTGATGTAAAAAAAGGAGAGCCAATTGCAAAGTTAGTAAAAGATCTTGATAATTACATGGTTGCTGTAGTGAACGAAAAAATTGCAAAGGATTTGACCAAAGATAAGCACGTAACCCTAAGAATCAATGACATAGGCTACAGTATGGATGCTGATATAAACTATAGCTCAAATGTCATTAACGGTAAAAGAATAATTTCGTTCAAATATGATACCGGTTTAGATGAAACTATAGGCATGCGGAGAATAAATGTTGATGTTGTCTTATCGAGCTATAGCGGATTAAAGGTTCCACGAAGCTGCTTGCAGAATATAAATCTAAGTAATCAAACGGCGAAAATATGTTTATTAAAAGGGAATACAGCCACATTTAGAAAGGTAAAAATAGTAGGGATGAATGAGGATGCGGCAATAATCGATAATCCTGACGGTGAGTCATCCATCGCACTATACAACACATACATACTAAATCCCAAAAATATACAGGAGGGACAGATAATTGATTGATGAAACAATAAAACAAAATCTGGACGATATATATTCCAGAATAAAAACCGCAGCTGAGAAAAGTGGTAGAAAAGCAGAAGATATAAAACTTATTGCTGTTACCAAAACTGTTGAGGTTGATAGAATCAGAAATGTTTGTGAATACGGTGTACCTGATTTTGGTGAAAACAGGGTACAGGAGTTGCTGGAAAAGTATGATAAGTTTGATGATACAATAAAATGGCATCTGATTGGACATTTGCAAACAAATAAAGTCAAATATATCATCGATAAAGTTCATATGATACATTCGGTAGACAGCTTCGAACTGGCAAAAGAGATTGACAACCGTGCAGGTAAAGCAGGCAAAAAAATGAACATACTTTTACAGGTAAATGTTTCGGGTGAAGAAACCAAGTTTGGAATTAGTCCAGAAGAAGTTAACCGGTACGTTTCATTTATTTCCCAATTGGAGAATTTATCTTTAAGGGGAATGATGACTATAGCACCATTTGCCGATAATACCCAGGAAATAAGACCTATCTTTAAGTATCTTTACGACATTTTTATTGACATAAAGAATAAAAGAATAGATAATGTTAGTATGGATTATCTTTCCATGGGTATGAGCAACGATTTTGAGGTTGCAATTGAAGAAGGTGCAAATATTATCAGAGTCGGAACAGGTATTTTTGGAAAGCGTAACTATCCTCAAAAGTAATAATAATGAACGATAGACAAAAAATATATTTACTAAAGACTCAGGGGGTATTTGAAAATGTCAAAACTTCTTAACAAGGTGTTTAATTTTGTAGGCTGGGAAGCTGTTGATGAGGATGAAGATGAATTTGACCAGCAGGAAATGAGTACAAAGGAAGAAGTGAAAGAAGAACCTATTCAGACACATTTCTTTAATAGCTCAAAAAAACAGCAGTCAAGTAAGGTTGTAAATATTCATACCGGAAATCAGTTTAAAATGATTGTATCGCAGCCGAATACTTTTGATGATGCACAAGATATTTGTGATCACTTAAAGAACAAAAAACCAGTAGTTATAAATCTTGAAGGCATTGAAAAGCAGGATGCTCAGAGAATAATTGATTTTTTAAGCGGTTCCGTATATGCACTTGATGGCAGTATTCAAAAAGTTTCCTGTGATATTTTTGTTATAGCTCCAAATAATGTAGATGTTAGCGGCGATTTAAAGGACGAAATAAGAAACAAAACCGTTTTTCCGTGGGCTAAATAGTTTTGTCCCTTACATTGGAGGATTAATTTGAATGTATTCAGTTTATAGAGCTATAAATGGTGTATTGTTTGCCTTTGAGATGGTATTAGTGGCCAGAGCAGTACTTTCGTGGTTCCCGATATCAAGGAATAACAAGTTAATTGATTTGCTTCATGCTATTACCGAACCGGTGCTTTCACCTATACGTAAGATGCTTAGTAGATCAAGTATATTTAATAATTCAATGTTTTCTATGATGGATTTTTCTCCAATTGTTGCATTTCTGCTTATTGAAGTAATTAGAAATGTGGTTTTCAGTATATTTAGAATGTTTATATATTAGGATTATATGGATAAAAACGAATTACTAAAGATGGTTTTAAAACTAGAGGATAGGGTGCTTGTTTCACGTTTATTGGACAAAGTCGAACAGTGCCGTTATTCCTCTTTTGCATATTCAGATTTTCTTTCTCCCTATGAAGCAGCTATTGCAAAAAAGGTTTTGGATAGGGTAAAGGATATTTTTTACAAGTTTACAGGTGGTTATGAAGGAGCAGAAAGAGCTATAACTGTCATAAGCAGCGATTTTATTGAAGAAGGTATTCCTTATGGCACTCCAATGAGTTTATTAAGATTAACACCTGTTACCGACAATAAACTTTCCCATAGGGATTATCTTGGGTCAATACTTGGTTTGGGAATCAAGAGAGAAAAAATCGGAGATATCCTTGTGAATGAAACATATGCTGATGTTTTTGTTATTGATAAAATTGCGGAATATATATCATACAATTTGGCCAAAATTGGTAATGTAAAAATTCAATGCCAAATACTTGATATTTACCAATTTACTCCCCCGCAAAAGAAGGAACGGAGCATAAACACAACGGTAGCTTCTTTGCGCGCTGATTCAGTTGCTTCCAGCGGGTTTGGTCTATCAAGAACCAAGGTAATTGATTATTTTAAAGCACAGAAAGTTAACGTAAACTGGGAATTAGTTCAGAACCCTTCCAAGATGTTGTCTGAGGGAGATGTAATTTCAATACGTGGAATGGGAAGAATTGTTCTCGAAAAGATTTTGGGAAATACCAAAAAGGACAGGATCAGCATTATTATTAAACGATACGAATAATTGATGTCTCAAGAAAGGATGACCATTTATGAATTATACTCCGAATGATCTTGATAATATAAAATTTAAGAAGAATTTTATGGGTTATAATGAAGATCAGGTTAACGAAGTATTGGACAGTGTAATACAGGATTATGAGCTTTACATAAAAGAAAATATAGAGCTTAAAGATAGGATTTCGGTATTAAATGAAGGTATTCAACATTATAAAAATATTGAGGAATCCCTTCAAAATACTCTAATAGTAGCACAGCAAACCGGCGAGGAAATTAAGAAAAATTCTTATGAAAAGGCAGAAAATATTATAAAAGAAGCCGAATTAAAGGCTCAGAGAATAATAAATGATGCCAATCAGGAAGTTATCAAGATTCGGTTTGAGTATGAAGAAATGAAAAAAAGGCTCCACCTTTTCAAAACCAAGTCAGAAACACTTCTGTTGTCTCAGCTGGAATTGTTAAAGCAATTGTTTCACACAGATACTGATGTGGAATAAGTAAATAAAAGATTAAAAATGTGAAGCCCTTAGAAACAAGAAAAAAGACTTGTTTCCAAGGGTTTTTGTGTGCGATGGAATAATCATAGAAAATATGATATAATTACAAACATATTTTCGTTTGATTCTATCATTTAACAATAACTGTGGGGTGTTATCTTTTGCAGGTAAAAAAAGTAAAAAAGAAGAAAAAATATAAACGAGTGGAGAGCGGTTTTTCAAAATATAAAAATGAAATTTTAGGCCTTATTCTATTTGCTTTTGGAATTCTGGCTTTTTTCAGTTTTATATTTACTAAATCCATGGGTGTTTTCGGGAAGGGCATAACAAATGTTATGCTTGGTTTCTTGGGAGTAGCAGCATATGTGATTCCCGTTGTTCTAATTGTATACGGTGTGGCTATGATTTTCAAAATGGATAGTCACAATTTCAGACGCCGCGTGATATATTTTGGAATACTTTTGGTATTGCTATCAGCATTTATTCAAGTATCAGTATTTGATTACGAAGAGTATTCAGGCAGAGGTTTATTTTACAGTATTTCAAAATTTTATGTTGACGGTAAAGTATTGTCCGGTGGAGGTATACTGGGAGGACTTTTGAGTCTGCCGTTTCTGATGACATTTCAGGTTTTGGGAACTGTCATAATTCTTACAACTATATCAATAATTGATGTAATTTTACTTACAAATGTATCTATGGCGGCTTTTCTTAAAAATGTTTCACTCTATTTCTCTAATAAAATGAAATCTGCAAATGAAAACAGAAAGATAAAGAAACAGGAGAGAATGGAAGCTCAGGAAGAGTCTGCAAATGATACGGATATAAGCGATGAAAAACCTGATAAAAAGCAAAAAATAATTAACTTTAAAATAGAACGTGAGAACAGAGGAAAATCAGCTAAAAAGCTTGAAAATGAAGTGGAAAACCCCGAAAATGAGGTAGAAAATGTTGAGATAAACGAAGAGCCGGAAGAATTCACTGTCAGCCTTACCGGGTTTAATGATGTTGCTGATGAACTGGTAATATCCGATATAAAAGAGACAGGATTATGCCCTGATAATAATTCATTCGATGATTTGGAGAATCAGAATATCTCTGATGAAAATACAGAGGGTCAAATAAGTCAGCCTTCAGAAACAGAAACGGTTGCAAGTAATGAAAGTAATCAGGATGAGTTTATTATGCCTCAAACAGAGATAAAGAAACCCATGATTTACAATTATCCTTCAACTGATTTATTGGATTCCAATAAAGACGATCTCAATGTTAAGGCATTAAAAAATGTTGCACTTGAAGGTGCAAAGAAGTTAGAGGATACATTAAAGAGCTTTGGGGTTGATGCACGTGTTATTAATATCAGCCGTGGGCCTGCTGTAACCAGATATGAAATACAACCTAGTCCCGGAGTAAAAGTAAGCAAAATTGTTAATCTGTCGGATGATATAGCCCTTAACCTTGCAGCAGCAGGTGTTAGAATTGAAGCACCGATACCGGGGAAAGCTGCTGTTGGTATAGAAGTGCCGAACAAGGAAATGTCCGCTGTGCTTTTAAAAGATATTATCGAAGCAAGAGAATTTGCCAACCATTCCTCAAAACTTGCTTTTTCGGTGGGAAAAGATATTTCCGGGGAAACAGTTGTTGCTGATATTGGGAAAATGCCTCACTTACTGGTTGCAGGTGCTACGGGTTCCGGAAAAAGTGTATGTATCAATAGCTTGATAATGAGTATCTTATTCAAGGCTTCACCTGAAGAGGTTAAGCTGCTGATGGTTGACCCAAAAGTTGTTGAGCTTGGTATTTACAACGGTATTCCTCATTTGCTGATACCAGTAGTTACAGACCCTAAGAAGGCTGCCGGAGCGCTTAACTGGGCGGTTCAGGAAATGGTAAACAGATACAAGTTGTTTGCCGATAAGGGAGTAAGAGATTTAAAGGGATATAATGCAATGTTAAAGGCGAATGACGAGCAGGGCATATTGCCACATGTTGTAATTATAGTAGACGAACTTGCGGACCTGATGATGGTTGCTCCCAATGATGTTGAGGATGCAATATGTCGTCTTGCACAGATGGCAAGAGCAGCCGGAATGCATTTGGTAATTGCAACACAAAGGCCTTCTGTTGACGTAATTACGGGTGTTATAAAGGCAAATATTCCTTCAAGAATTTCTTTTGCTGTGTCGTCACAAGTGGACTCAAGGACAATACTTGATATGAGCGGAGCAGAAAAACTTCTTGGAAAAGGTGATATGTTGTTCTATCCTGTTGGTGAGCCAAAGCCTTTGAGAGTAAAGGGGTCATTTGTATCTGATACAGAAGTTGAAAGAGTAGTAGAATTCATTAAAACCCAGGGTTATACCTCCTATGATGAAGATATCATTGAAAAAATAAATGATCAGGCCACAGGAAAAGATGAGAACCCGGGAGATAACGATGAACTTTTGAATCAGGCTATAGATATGGTTGTTGAAGCAGGACAAGCATCTGTTTCACTTGTTCAGAGAAAATTCAAAGTTGGTTATTCACGTGCTGCTAGAATAATAGACCAGATGGAAGCTCGGAATATAGTTGGCAGGTTTGAGGGTAGCAAGCCCAGACAGGTACTGATTTCAAAACAACAATGGATGGAAATGCAAATGAATCAGAATGACAGACAAAATTCAAACCAATAAAATATAGTTAAAAAATAAAAATGTATGAATCGCTGGAGTGGTTCATACATTTTTGTTGTCTATGGGGTATTTCCCATCAGGCATAAATATCTTCTTACTCTCATAACTATTTTATAAAAACAGTCCAAAAAGTGGACTAACTAAAGAATTTATAAAATACGTGGGGGTGCAAAATGTTTATTTTAACTACATTTAATGCTTTTTTGATGGGTTTACTTCTTTCTTATGTATTTATCAGGCTTTTAAAAACTAAAAAGGCTGTAACGCTTATTTTATTTACAGTTCAACTTTCATCATTAACAATAGTGGTTCTTTCCTTGGTAAATAACGTAATAATAGGTAATAGCATAGCGCTTTTTTATATTGCCTTCGGAATATTAATTCCGTCATGCTTTATAGCATGGGATTATAGGTTAACAATAAAAAGTCGCAGAAGTGCAGAAAGACATCAGGATTATATAGCTGCTGAAAATAAACTAATACAGCAGATTGATAACTTGCCGGAATCCTCATCCATAAGTACTGTAAGTACTGTTGAGAACTGCCAAAAGGTTATGGATGTATTGGAAAATGAAGATTTCGTTGATGATACTATTGCTGAATTGAATTTGCAAAAAGATGATTTATATCTTGGAATTAAAAAGAAACTAATTCAAGCCGAGAACGGATATAATCAGGGAAATTATGATTTTGCATACGATATATATAAAGGAATGCTGGATATTACCCAAGCCACGGGAAACTTATTTTTTAACTACGGAAATGTATACTTTAAAAAGGGAATGTTCAGAGAAGCAATCTCTTACTATAGGAAGGTACTGGAGCTAAATGGTTCATTCACAAATGTGTACTTGGTTTATGTTAACCTCGGTGTAACATATTTTAATATGGAAAAAGCAGAACTTGCGCTGGAAAACTTCTTTAAGGCTTTAGATATAAATCCCGAGTGTTCGGCTGCAAAAGAAGGTATTGGTAGGGTATATGCAGCCACAGGCCGGCAAGCAGAAGCAGTGACCTACTATGAAGACTTGCTGAAAAATGATGATAGTAACTATGAACTATCATTAACTCTGGGGAAAATTTTAATAGAGTTGGGAAGTATAGAAGATGCTAGAGTACGTTTTGAAAGCTGCATTAAACAGAAACCACAGCAGGCAGATGCATATATTTTCCTTGGTAGATTATTCATGTCCGCTGGTCAATATTCCGAAGCAATAAAGATTTTCAAAACATATATTTCAATAAATGACAGTGATTATACAGGACACTATAACCTTGCAGAATGTTATTTACAAAATAAGGAATACAAAAACGCAATTGCCGAATATATGCAAACCATAAGTCTTAATCAGAAAAGTCATGAAAGCTTATTTAAACTGGGATTAATCTATGATGAGACCGATGAAACAGAAAAGGCAATTGAGTGCTACAGGGCAGTAATTCAGCTCAAACCTGATTTTATTGATGCATATAACAATCTTGGAATAGTGCTTGCAAAAAGTCAAAGTCACGTTGAGTCCCTTGCTGCATATACAGCAGGTATTAAGTTGGCTCCTGATAATTTCAGGCTTTGTTTTAATATGGGTGTTGTATTATTCGAGCTTAAACGATATGAGGATTCTGCAGATGCCTTTGAAAGAGCTGTTGAGTTGAATCCGGATGACAAGGATGTTTATTACTATCTGGGCGCTTCATTAACCGAATTAAAGCAATACGATAAAGCAATTAAGGCATACGGCAAAGCACTTGATGACAGAATGGAAGAAGGCGAATTATATTACAATATCGCAGCTGTGTATGCATTAATGAAAAAACAGGATATTGCTTTAGACAATTTAAAGAAGGCAGTAAGCAAGGACTCTGATATACGACGGGAAATTTGTAGGAACAGCGTTTTTGATTATATGAGAGAAAACTCTGATTTTGTGGAACTGGTTTCTTAATTATTGTTTACTATAACCTTATTTGTGTTAAAATAACATAGAAAATATCAAATAAGGTGGTACTGACTCTTATAGGTCAGTACAAGGTGAATAAATGAGTTTTTTACCAATAAGTTTTGAAGATATGAATGAAAAAGGCTGGGATCAGCTTGACTTTCTATATATAAGCGGGGATGCTTACGTGGATCATCCCAGTTTTGGACATGCAATAATAACCAGGGTTTTGGAAAGTGAGGGTTTCAAGGTTGGAATAATTGCTCAGCCTGACTGGAAAAACAGTGAGGAATTCAAGAAAATGGGAAGGCCGAAGTATGGTGTACTAATATCCTCGGGAGTTATAGATTCAATGGTAAACCACTATACGGCCAGCAAAAAGAAAAGATCCACAGATCTGTATTCTCCGGGAGGGAAAGCAGGGCACAGACCTGACAGGGCTGTTATTGTATATGCTAATAAGATAAAAGAGATATTTAAGGATACACCTGTTATAATAGGTGGAATTGAAGCAAGCCTTCGAAGATTTGCACATTATGACTATTGGGATGATAAAGTCAGAAGGTCAATTCTTGTAGATTCAAAAGCTGACCTTCTGGTTTACGGAATGGGTGAAAAACCCATTACTGAGATAGCAAAACTACTGAAAAAAGACGTTCCTGTTCACAGTATCAAAAATTTACGTGGTAGTGCATATCTTGCAAGATACGAAGAACTTCCTGCTGAAGTCAGGGAGGCAGTCGATTCAAAAGGAACAAAGAAGGTAGCCGTATTACCTTCGTTTGAAGCCGTACTGGAAAGTAAACAAGTATATGCTGAAGCCTTTAAAATTCAGTATAACGAGCAGGATGCCATAAGCGGAAGGATATTGGTACAACCCCATGGAGATAGATATCTGGTGCAGAATCCGCCCACAATGCCTTTGTCAACTGCTGAGCTGGACAGGGTTTATGCCCTTCCATACGAAAGAACATACCATCCGGTTTACGAAAAATACGGAGGCATTCCTGCAATTAGTGAGGTAGAGTTCAGCATAACAAGTCATAGAGGCTGTTATGGCGGATGTTCTTTTTGTGCCTTAAATTTTCATCAGGGAAGGGTAATTCAGAAAAGGAGCCAGGCATCAATACTAAATGAGGCAAAGAAACTTACATGGACACAGGGCTTTAAGGGATATATTCATGATGTAGGCGGCCCCACAGCCAATTTCAGGAGTGTTGCCTGTGAAAAACAGGTTAAGAGCGGCGTCTGCAAAGAGAAACAATGTCTGCATCCGGAACCCTGTAAAAATCTGATAGTAGATCATTCGGAATATTTGGAACTTTTACGTAAACTGAGGGCCCTTCCTGATGTTAAAAAAGTCTTCATACGATCAGGAATACGCTACGACTATTTGATGCTTGACAAAAATGACGACTTTTTTACGGAACTCTGCGAGCATCATGTCAGCGGTCAGCTAAAAGTTGCACCGGAGCATGTAGTTGATAGGGTTCTGGAGAAGATGGGAAAGCCCAAAAGACAGCTGTACGACCGATTCGTTAAGAAATTTTATGATATAAACGAGAAAATTCATAAGGAACAGTATCTCGTTCCCTATTTGATTTCAAGCCATCCAGGGAGTGATTTGAATGCTGCCGTAGAATTAGCGGAATACTTAAAGCAGCAGGGGTATATGCCTGAACAGGTTCAGGATTTTTACCCGACACCGGGAACCCTTTCAACCTGCATGTTTTATACAGGTTATGATGCAAGAAATATGAAGAAGGTATATGTACCAAAAACCCCGAAAGAAAAGGCCATGCAACGAGCGCTATTACAATACCGTAAAAAGGAAAATTACCATCTAGTAATAGAGGCTCTAAAGGAAGCACATAGGGAAGACCTTATCGGATTTGGCCCCAATTGTCTTGTAAAACCTTTAAGAGGCAAACAGCATACTAATACACCCAACAAGGGAAAAACAGCAGGTGAAGGCGGCAAGGGGAGGGCTTTAAAAGGAGAATACAAGACGAATTCTGTTAAAGGCGGAAAAACAACAAAGCAAACACATAGGGAAAATAGTAACAAAAATAGAAAACAAAGTAGCAAGACAGTCTATTCAAATGCTAAATCAAAATCGGGTGACATGAAAAATTTGACAAGAAAAAAACGATAAAATAAAATGTAATAGTTATAAAAAATACTTAGGAAAAAGGAAAGGAAGAAACCATGTCTGCCAAAGTTTTGAATGGAACTGAGCTAGCGGCAAAAGTAAAGGCTGAGCTGAAAGCAAAAATAGACGAATTGAAGTTAAAGGGTATAAATCCCGGACTTGCAGTTATTATTGTAGGTGATGACCCTGCATCCAGGGTGTACGTAAATCACAAGAAGAACGATTGTGCTGAAATTGGTATTAAATCATTCGAATATGCACTTCCCGCAAGTACATCAGAAGAAGAATTGCTGGGACTAATAGAAACACTGAATAACGATGCTGCTGTAAATGGAATACTTGTTCAACTACCGATTCCAAAGCATATAAACGAAGATAAGGTTATCGCAGCCATAAGTCCCAAGAAAGATGCTGACTGTTTCCATCCTATGAATGTAGGAAATTTAATGATTGGAAAGCCTGAATTTCTCCCATGTACTCCAGCCGGAGTTGTTGAATTGCTGGAAGAGAATAATATCGATATATCAGGTAAGAACTGTGTTGTAGTGGGCAGGAGCAATATAGTCGGGAAACCGCAGGCAATACTCCTTCTTGCAAAAAATGCAACCGTAACCATTTGTCATTCAAAGACTGCCAATATCCAGGAAGTATGCAAAAGCGCAGATATTCTGGTAGTTGCCATAGGAAAAGCAGAGTTTATCAAGCCTGAATATGTTAAACCTGGTGCTGTTGTTATTGATGTAGGTGTGTCAAGGGGAGCAGATGGGAAATTAGTTGGAGACGTTCAATTTGCGGAGGTTTCGGAAATAGCATCTGCAATTACAAAGGTAACAGGCGGAGTTGGCCCTATGACCAGAGCCATGTTGATGAAAAATACATATAAGGCAACATTGTTACAAAACAGTCTCTAATTTCCTTGGTCAATAATAACAAAAACTAAGGAATAGCCTTTGTACTTTTCATTCTTGACATAAAAAATAAATAAGTTTACAATTAAATTGATTGTGGAGTAAAAGCTAGATCGTATTGTAGAGCTATATTAATTGACTATTAAGCTATTTAGGCTAATATATATATGCAGGTTTGTTTTATTAATGTTAAAAAAGCTTCAACTGGGATTATTGTAAAAATTCTGGTATTATGCGTAGTTTAAATGACATATTTAGTAAAACATCTCATATGTTTGAATTTTATACATTATTTGTATCAAACATAGCCATATACCTCTTAGTTATTATATTGTGCTATTCTACAGTACATAGACCTTTTATAGGTTCATTTCTGGTTTTATTCCAATATTAATATCGTTGATTGCGAATTATGAAATTTGAGCTTTGAAAACTGAATAAGGAGGAGGTGTTTAAAATAATAGTTAACATTTTAATTGGATTGGCCTGCGGATTAATTATTGCAGTTATTGCTTCTAAAATATTTTATGATAGAGGATTTGAGGCCAGAAAGAAACAGGCAGAAGCCCAGATAGGCAGTGCCGAGCAGGAGGCCCAAAGAATTGTTGGAGAGGCTTTTAAACAAGGAGAGAATAAGAAGAGGGAAGCACTTCTTGAGGCTAAAGAAGAAATTCATAAAAGCAGAGTTGAACTTGACAGAGATATCAAGGATAGACGAAATGAGTTTATGAGGCAGGAAAGAAGGCTTGTTCAGAAGGAAGAAACACTCGACAAGAAGGTAGAAGCACTTGAGCAAAAAGATGAGGCTTTAAATAAAAAGCTGAAGGATATTGAGGTTTTGCAAGATCAGTCCGAGGAGCTTGTTAAAAAGCAGACTGAAGAGCTTGAAAGAATTGCAGGATTATCTGTTGAAGATGCAAAAGAATATTTGCTTCGTAACATTGAAAACGAAGTAAAACATGAGGCTGCAGCACTTATAAAGGAAATCGAGGCTGGTGCCAAGCAGGAAGCAGACCGCAAGGCAAAGGATATATTGGCAACTGCGATTCAGAAGTGTGCTGCCGATCATGTGTCTGAAGCTACTGTTTCTGTAGTACCTTTACCTAATGATGAGATGAAGGGAAGAATTATCGGACGTGAGGGTAGAAACATAAGAACTCTTGAGACCTTGACAGGAATTGATTTAATTATCGATGATACACCTGAGGCTGTAATATTGTCTGGATTTGATCCTATCCGAAGAGAGGTTGCTAGGTTAACTCTTGAAAAGCTTATTCTTGATGGAAGAATTCACCCAGCAAGAATCGAAGAAATGGTTGAAAAAGCTAAGAAGGAAGTTGACAATACCATTCGTCAGGAAGGTGACAATGCAGCATTTGAAACAGGCGTGCACGGATTGCATCCGGAACTTGTAAGGCTATTGGGTAAACTTAAGTTCAGAACAAGTTACGGGCAGAATGTACTTAACCATTCAATAGAGGTATCTCACCTAGCGGGTATAATGGCCGCTGAACTTGGTGTTGATGTACCACTGGCAAAAAGAGCAGGTTTGCTGCATGACATTGGAAAGGCTATTGATCATGAGGTGGAAGGTTCCCATGTTACTATCGGTGCCGATGTGGCTAAGAAGTACAAGGAAAGCGCTGATGTGGTAAATGCCATTCTTTCTCACCACGGTGATGTTGAGGCAACAAATGTAGTTTCAGTACTTGTACAGGCTGCGGATTCTATTTCAGCTGCTAGACCAGGTGCGAGAAGAGAAACACTGGAATCCTACATCAAGCGTCTTGAGAAGCTAGAAGAGATTGCAAACTCCTTTGAGGGAGTTGAAAAGTGTTTTGCAATTCAGGCAGGAAGAGAAATAAGAATTATGGTCAAGCCTGATGTTGTAAATGACGCAGATATAGTTCTGAAGGCAAGAGAAATAGTTAAGAAGATTGAAGATGAGCTTGAATATCCTGGACAGATTAAAGTTACTCTGTTAAGGGAAACTAGAGCTATTGAATATGCAAAATAATTAATTAAAATAAAATAAAAAAGCGTGGATTCCACGCTTTTTTATTTTTAGCATGTTTACAGTAAAGTGTTACTTTTTATTGATATATGTATTATAATTGTTATAGATTACGGCATTACGTACTTAAAAATGAATGTCTGTACATAATAATAATAGCTTAATTAAATTTTGGAGGCAAAGAATTGAAGATACTGTTTATTGGTGATATTGTTGGAAACCCGGGAAGAAAGGCTGTTAAGGAATTCGTCCCACAGCTGAAAAAAGAACTGGGAATTGATTTTTGTATTGCCAACGGCGAAAATGCGGCAGCGGGTAGCGGGATAACCTATCTCATAGCTCAGGAGCTTTACAAGTCTGGTGTTGACTGTATTACTATGGGAAACCACACTTGGTCCAAGAAGGAAATCCTGAATTTTATAGACTCTGATGAAAATATTATACGGCCTGCAAACTTACCCGGAAATGTTCCTGGAAGGGGATATACTATTTTGAAATCTAATGGCAAAGAACTGGCCGTATTGAACCTTATGGGAAGGGTATATATGGATAGCATTGACTGTCCGTTTCAGGTTGCAGACAGGGAATTACAAGAAATTAAATCCAAAACTAAGGCAGTTTTTGTAGATATGCATGCTGAAGCCACGTCTGAAAAGTGTGCTCTTGCTTGGTATCTTGACGGAAGAATATGCTGTGTGGCAGGAACTCACACACATGTCCAAACCGCTGATGAGAGAATTTTGCCGTGTGGTACTGCGTTAATTTCCGATGTTGGAATGACCGGGCCATATGATGGAGTTATCGGTGTAGACAAGGAATTAATTATTGAGAGATTTATTACCAGAATGCCTCAAAAGTTTGAGGTTGCTAAGGGCAGAGTGCAGTTTTGTGCAGTTCATCTGGAGGTTGATGAAAAAACCGGAAAATGTATTAATATTGAGCGTATATTTAAAGTAGCAGATTCTTTTGACGGAAAATAACGGGGGACTTGAATGATATCTAGCAATGAAAAGATTACTTTAAAACAAAAGAATGACTTAGTATATATTCAGTTTCAAAACCTTAAAGAATACGAGAATGTACTTACTCACTGTTTTACTACAAGACTTGGAGGGGTAAGTCAGGGAGCGTTTTCTTCTTTAAACCTTAGCTTTAACAGAAATGATATCAGAGAAAATGTGTTTGAAAACTACAAGCTTCTAGCAAATGCGATTGAGGTTGATTATAATAGAATGGTTTTGTCAAATCAGATTCATGATAACAAAATCAGAATAGTAGGAACAGATGATGCCGGAAAAGGTTTGGCTGTAGAAAGCGATATTATTGGCTTTGACGGACTTTCAACAAATCAGCCGGGAATACCACTTGTAACGTTTTATGCTGATTGTGTTCCTGTACTTTTTTTTGATCCGGTAAAAAAGGCAATAACAGCCGTTCACTCAGGTTGGAAAAGCACTGTAAAAAATATAGCTTACGAAGCTCTAGTACTTATGAAAAACACATACAACAGCAATTATGAGGATATTATTGTAGCAATCGGGCCATCTATATGTAAGAATTGTTTTGAGGTAGGCAAGGAAGTATATGACAGCTTTAAAGAAAAATTCAATTGGTGTGATAAATATACGGACTCCAGAAATGGAAAGTACTACATCAATTTGCAAAAAATTATAAAGCAAGTTCTTCTCGATACAGGTGTTCCGGAGAAGAATATTTTATTAAGCGATGTTTGTACCAAATGTAATACTGATCTGTTCTTCTCATTTAGGGGAGACAACGGGAAAACTGGCGGCCTTGCCGCAGTTATGATGCTTAAATAAATACAAAATTATATGATAAGATTATTTGTTGGAGAAAAATAATGACAAAATCCTTGAGACTTATTTCTTTACTGATAATTACAGGACTATTACTTTCATCATGTACTGTTAATCTAAATAAAAAATCAGCAAATCAGGTTGAGGATATTTATGAAGGTAAATACGATGTGTTAGACAAAGGCCCTGAAAACGGTGGATCTTTACGTCTTTTCAGTACACCGGTAGATACTCTTAATCCAATTCTAACAAAAAACCAGTATGTTCAAGATTTTTTGGGTTTGGTATTTGAAGGGCTTTATAAACTTGATGAAAAACAACAGCCTGTGCCTGTTTTAGCAGAAAGTGCAATTACTTCAGCCGATGGATTAAAGCTTACAGTAACTTTAAAAAGTGGTATAAAATGGCATGATGGATTGACCCTACAAGCTGCTGATATAGTGTACACAATAAATAACATAATGGATGCCAAGAACAGCAGCGTATATGCCGCGAGCTTACAGAATATCGCTGCTGTATCAGCAGGAAAAAATAATACTGTTATAATTACACTGAAAAAACCGGATTCTTTAATGTTATACAGTATGACTTTCCCTGTGATACCAATGCATCCCAAGAAAAATCTTGCATCTGTTGGCACTGGGCCTTATGCATTAGTATCATATAATGCAAAAACAGGGGTAAAACTAAAAGCCAATGAAGATTGGTGGAACAAAGAGAACAAAAGTGATACCGAAGTGACGACTCCCTATATCCAATCTGTAGAGGTAAAAATATTTCAGAATACTGGAAAAGCGACTAATGCCTTTCAGTCTAGGGATGTCGATGTGGTAACGGCTGATTATACTGAGTTTAAAAAGTATATAGGTCGTACCGATATTTCGCTTAAACGCTATCCCGGCAACAACTACGAATTTCTATCGTTGAATATAACAAAAGGCCCAATGGCAAATAAAAATTTGAGAAATGCCGTGGCAGGCTTTATTGATAAGAAAAAGCTAGTGAATGCCGCGGCATGGGGTATAGCTGTGCCTGCTGAATTACCTCTTTTTCCTAACTCATGGATAAATCAGCTTGTAAATATAGAGCAATATTCAGATATAAAGAAGGCAAAACAGATAATGACACAAAGCGGATATGTTCTGTCAAGAAATAAATATGTAAGCAAAACAAACAGTAAAGCACTGACATTAAAACTAATTGTTAATCAGGAAAATGCTTTGAGAGTAAACACTGCCAATGCTTTAGCCGCAGAGCTTTCTAAAAATGGAATAACTGTAGAGGTTGAAAAGCTTACTTGGGAGAATGTGCAAAACAGAATAAAATCCGGTGCGTATGATTTGGCTTTACTGGGGTACAAGATTTCGTCAAAACCGGATTTATCTTTTGCATATTCTACGGAGAACATTAATACAGGGCTTAACACGGCAAAATACAGCAATCCTGTGGTTGATGGGTATCTTCAACAGATTTTAGCCCAACCCGACGTTGAAAAACAGAAGAGTTTATATACTGGTCTTTTAAAAACTGTTCTTGACGAACGGCCGTACATAGGTTTGTATTTTATCAATGAGGGTGTAATGTGCAGTAAAAATATAAAAGGAGCTGTAAACCCCAGTGTATGGAGCAGCTATAATGATTTTTCACAGTGGTATGTACCGCAATAATTAATATATTTTAAAGAATGAATGGAGGACAAATATGCTTTGGGCATTGATTATTATAGTGGGATTCGCAATTGATAGGTTAACAAAGGTTTGGGTGCTGGATAAAATTGTAGGTAATCCTATAACCGTAATTAAAGACTTTTTTTACATGAGGCATCTTGAAAATGAGGGTGCTGCTTTTAGTATTTTGCAGGGCAAAACGATTTTTCTTATTTTAATGGTATCCGTAGTATCTTTGGTCATATTATACTTTCTCATAAAGCATAAGCATAAATTTTTGCGTCTATCTTTGTCGCTTATTCTAGGTGGCGCTATGGGAAATCTGTACGACAGGATTTTTAGTGACGGAAGCGTGGTAGATTTTCTGGAATTTCATTTTGGATCTTACGTTTTTCCAACCTTTAATGTTGCGGATATATTAGTTGTAGTAGGAACAATTCTTCTTGCGATATATATATTATTCTTGTACAAGGAAGAAAAGCCTGAAACTGCTCAAACAGAACAAGTTCAGGATGAAACAAAATAAAACAAATCATACATGTTCACGGAGGTTGCTTTGAAAGAAATTATTTTGGAATGTGATACTGACGGAGTAAGAATTGATTCTTGGCTTGCGGCCAATCTTGAAGATTATTCAAGATCCTATATACAGAAGCTCTGTCTTGATGGCAATGTTTGGGCGAATGGAGCACAGGTAAAGTCGAACTATAAAGTTAAGCCGGACGACAATATAAAAGTAAATGTTCCCGACGCTGAAATTCTTGATGTGGAACCGGAAGATATTCCTCTTGATATTGTATATGAGGACAAGCACATTATTGTTATAAACAAACCAAAGGGAATGGTGGTACACCCTGCAGTAGGAAACTACTCAGGAACTCTGGTTAATGCCTTAATGAAACACTGCGGGGATAGCTTGTCTGACATAAACGGTGTTATAAGGCCTGGAATTGTGCATAGAATTGACAAAGATACATCAGGCTTACTTGTTGTAGCTAAAAGTAACATTGCGCATGAAAGACTCTCAGAGAAGCTTAAAACTCATGATATAAAAAGAGAGTACATTGCAATTGTTGATGGTATTATATATGAAAACAGTGGTAAGATAGACGCACCTATCGGAAGACATCCTGTTGAACGAAAGAAAATGTCTGTCAATACTGAAAATGGAAGAAATGCTGTTACGCACTTCAAGGTGCTGGAGAGATTCCCAAGTGCTACCTATTTAGAATTGAAACTTGAGACAGGAAGAACTCATCAGATAAGAGTGCATATGGCCTATATAAACCACCCTATAATTGGGGATATGGTTTATGGCAGGAGAAAGCAAAAGTTTAAAACAAAGGGTCAGGTACTTCATGCATGGAGACTTTCGTTCCAACATCCTGTTACAGGTGAGGAGATGAAGTTTGAGACAGCTGTGCCGGAATATTTTCAAAGTATTTTAAGTCAATTGAGAGAAAATCTATAGACAAGTAGTTATTGTTATGGTATTATTTCTTGTAAAAAGAGAGTTACCTTTAAATTAGTCCAGAGAGGCTATAAGGTGAGATATTAAAATATACTTGCATTTATGTATAATCATCAAAGTATGGTTGTATTTGTATATGTTAAGCTTCTTGCCTTAGGCAGGAAGCTTTTTTAGTATTCAGGCAAAATTTATATTAAAATATATGCTGTTAAATTGAGAGGAGACGACCTTATGGGACATACCGTGTTAATGGATGAAAACGCAGTAGCAAGAGCTATAACAAGAATTTCCCACGAAATTATTGAAAAAAATAAGGGAGTAGACAATCTGGTCTTAATTGGAATTCAGAGAAGAGGAGTTCCTCTTGCCGCCAGAATAGCAAACAAAATAAAGGATGTTGAGGGTAGGGAGATTCCAGTTGGAATTCTGGACATTACACTGTATCGTGATGATCTTAGCCTCTTAAATGAGCATCCAATTATAAACGGTACAGAAATAAACTTTGATATTGCAGGAAAAAAATTGGTTCTTGTTGATGACGTAATTTATACAGGAAGAACCGTAAGGGCTGCGATAGATGCACTTATGGATATTAACAGACCCAAAATGATTCAGCTTGCAGTACTAATTGACAGAGGACATAGAGAGCTTCCAATAAGAGCTGACTATGTAGGGAAGAACGTACCAACATCAAGAAGTGAAATAGTACACGTTAATGTTTTTGAAATTGACGGTTTAAATAATGTTACTATAACGGGTAAGGAATAGGAGAAATAGAAATATGAACTTGAAATCCAAAGATTTACTAGGACTGAGGGATATTTCGGCAGAAGAAATTGAGTATATTCTGAATACCGCCAAAACAATGAAATGTATTGTTACGTCAAACAATAAAAAAACAGCGCATCTACAGGGAAAATCAATCATTACACTATTCTACGAAAACAGTACAAGAACAAGACTTTCATTTGAACTGGCTTCCAAATATATGGGAGCCAGCGCCGCAAACATATCCGCATCAAGCAGCAGTGTTCAAAAGGGTGAAACCTTAATAGACACTGGAAAAACAATTGACTCTATGGGCTCGGATATAATTATAATGAGGCATCCAATGTCAGGAGCACCTCATCTTCTTGCTAAAAACGTAAAATCCTCAATAATAAATGCCGGGGACGGTATGAATGAACACCCCACACAGGCTTTGCTTGACATGTTTACAATACAGGAGAAAAAGGGTACATTAAAAGGCCTGAAGGTAGCAATTATAGGAGATATACTTCACAGCAGAGTTGCCAGAAGCAATATATGGGGGCTGACGAAAATGGGTGCAGAGGTTAATGTATCCGGGCCTGCAACACTGATGCCTCCTGAGATAGAAAAAATGGGTGTAAATGTTTTCAGTACAGTTCAAGAAGCAATGCTTGATGCTGATGTTGTTATGGGTCTCAGAATTCAACTGGAACGTCAGAAAAAAGGATTGTTCCCCACAATAAGGGAATACGCAAGATTCTTCGGAGTGGATGATAAAAGGTTAAAGCTTGCCAAGGAAGATGCAATAGTACTTCATCCGGGCCCTGTAAACAGAGGGGTTGAGCTTTCTACCTTAGTCGCTGACGGAGAACAGTCTTTCATAAATGAACAGGTAACTAATGGAGTTGCTGTGAGAATGGCACTGTTGTATCTACTAACAAGGAGGGGAACCGTCAATGAAGTTACTGATTAAAAACGGACACGTTCTGGACGCAAAAACCGGCTTGGACAGTGTAATCGATATATTAGCAGTGGATGGTATTATTCACGATATAGGAAGCGAAATAGATGAAACCGGTTGTGAAGTAATTGATGCTAAGGGTTTGTATGTAATCCCGGGTCTGGTTGATGCTCATTGTCACCTGAGAGACCCCGGTTATGAGTATAAGGAAGATATCGAGACAGGAACAAGAAGTGCGGCAAAAGGCGGATTTACCTCAGTTGCTTGCATGCCCAATACTAACCCGGTGCTGGATAATGAAGCAATGGTAAAGTATGTAATAAATAAAGCGAAGATCGACGGTATTGTAAACGTATTTCCAATTGGAGCTGTTTCCAAAGGGTTAAAGGGAGAGGAACTAAGTGAAATCGGTGAGCTCAAATTTGCAGGTGCCGTTGCACTTTCAGATGACGGCAGACCTGTCAACAACTCTTCATTAATGAAAAAGGCAATGCAATACGCCTCAATGTTTGATATAACAATTATTTCACACTGTGAAGACCTTGACCTAGTAGACGAAGGGCTAATGAATGAAGGCTACCAATCATCAATCCTTGGGTTGAAAGGTAATCCTGCTCCTGCTGAAGAAGTAATGATTGCAAGGGATTTAATACTGGCAGAATACACAAAAGCAACAATTCACATAGCTCATGTGAGTACTGAGCTTGGAGTTGATTTAATAAGAAATGCTAAAAGAAGAGGTGTAAGAGTTACGGCAGAAACTTGCCCCCACTATTTTACACTCACTGACAGTGCATGTGAAGGGTTTAACACTAATGCAAAGGTGAATCCTCCATTAAGGACGCAAAAGGATGTGGATGCAATAATTCAGGGTTTGAAGGACGGTACCATTGATATAATCTCTACAGACCATGCACCCCATCATATAGATGAAAAAAATGTAGAATTCAAAATTGCGGCAAATGGAATGGTTGGCTTTGAAACAGCGTTTGCTTTGGCAATAACCTATCTTGTAAAACCCGGACATCTATCGCTAAAAGAGCTTGTGCAAAAAATGAGTTTTAACCCTTCGCAAATGTTGGGACTAAACAAAGGCACCATAGAAGTCGGCAAACTGGCTGACCTCATGATTTTTGACATAAATGAAGAATATAAGGTGGATATCAACAAATTTGAATCAAAAGGGAGAAATTCACCATTTAACGGATTTTTGCTGTACGGACAGCCCCAGTATACCATTGTGGGCGGAAGTCCAGTAGTCAGAAAAAAGGTACTGTTGTAAAAATTATTATGCATTGGGCTTTTGACTTAATATGTATTAGGAATTGCCCGGAAATGGAGATAAAAATGTTTATTGACAGACTTATTGAGAGTATTCAAGAGAAGAATAATCCGACTGTTGTTGGTTTGGATCCCAAAATTGAATATGTGCCGGCTTTTATTAAAGAAAAAGCATTTAAGGAATACGGAAAAAACTTAAAGGGTGCATCAGAAGCAATTTTGAACTTTAATAAAATGTTAATCGATTCAATATACGACGAGGTTCCGGCAGTTAAACCACAGTTGGCATACTATGAAATGTATGGAATCGACGGATTAATTGCTTTCGAGGAAACCTGTAAATATGCAAAGAATAAGGGCTTGATTGTTATCGCAGACGGAAAGAGAAATGATATAGGCACAACTGCTGAGGCTTATTCAAAGAGTTTTCTTGGAGAAACAGAAATAGACGAGGGAATCAGACAGAAGGTTTTTGATGTAGATGCTCTTACAGTCAGTCCATACCTGGGAATTGATGGGATTAAACCTTTTATTCAGGACTGCACCAATTTTGACAAAGGAATATTCATACTGGTAAAGACATCCAATAAATCCTCCGGGCAGTTACAAGACCTTGTAACCGAACAGTGCAAAAGTATCTATGAAATAATGGCTGGATATGTACATGAATGGGGTAAACCTCTTACTGGAAAATACGGCTACAGTAGTGTGGGAGCGGTTGTGGGGGCAACATACCCAAACCAGGCCAAATTGTTAAGGTCTATTATGAAAAATGCCTATATTCTTGTTCCGGGATACGGGGCACAGGGTGGAACAGCAAGAGATTGTGCAAATTCCTTCAACAGAGATGGACTTGGTGCAATTGTTAATGCTTCCAGAAGCGTAATTTGTGCATATAAATCAGATACATGGAAGAATGAATACACTGAAGAGAAGTTTGCGGAAGCTGCAAGAGCAGAAGTACTGAGAATGAAGGAAGATTTGAACACTGCACTTGGCAGATAAATAATAAGACACAGAGGTGAAAATATGAAGGCTTTTTTATTACTGGAAGATGGCACGATATTCGAAGGTAACAGCTTCGGGATGGAAGGAAAGGTAGTTGGAGAGGTGGTTTTTAACACAGGTATGACAGGCTATCAGGAAGTTTTGACAGACCCGTCCTACTGCGGACAGATAGTATGTATGACTTACCCCTTGATAGGCAACTACGGTGTAAATATAGATGATATTGAATCCTTGAAACCTCAGGTAAAGGGTTTTATAGTGAGGGAGCTTTGTAAAACTCCTAGTAACTGGAGATCAATTGAAACACTGAATGAATACTTAAAAAGAAATGAAATAACAGGTCTTGAAGGTATTGATACAAGAGCATTAACTAGAATTTTGCGTGACAATGGTACAATGAAAGGTACCATAATTACGGCTGAACAGTTGGAGAATATACAGGAAGAACTAACAAAGGTAAGCGGTTATACTGTGAGCAATCCGGTACTACAAGTAACTACACCTGAAATAAAGCACTACAATGGAGAGGGCTATAAAATAGCACTTCTGGATTACGGCTTGAAACAAAATATAGTAAGATCATTATTAAACAGAGGCTGCGAAGTTCATGTTTTTCCTGCCACAGCAACAGCGGATGAAGTTTTGGGAATAGAACCGGATGGAATAATGCTTTCTAACGGACCCGGGGACCCAAAGGATTGTCAGTTCCAAATAGATACAATTAAAAATCTTATCGGTAAAAAGCCAATGTTCGGAATTTGTCTGGGGCATCAGTTGACAGCATTAGCTAACGGAGCCAATACTGTAAAACTTAAATACGGACATAGGGGTTGTAACCATCCTGTAAAAGATATAGAAAAGGATCTTACCTATATTACTTCTCAAAACCACGGTTACACAATTGTTGAAGAATCACTTGATAGAGAAACCATGACTGTAAGTCATATAAATATGAATGACGGAACTATCGAAGGTATTAAGTACAAAAATGCTCCGCTTTTCACTGTGCAATTTCACCCGGAAGCATCACCGGGGCCGGGCGATACAGCATATTTGTTCGACGAGTTCATTAAAATGATAGATTATTCTAAAAATAGTTTATAAAAGAAGCTGGAGGATATAACACATGCCTAAACGTAATGATATACATAAAGTATTGGTTATCGGGTCCGGTCCGATAATAATCGGTCAGGCCGCAGAATTTGATTATGCCGGAACTCAGGCGTGTCAGGCTCTCAAAGAAGAGGGAATAGAAGTAGTACTGGTAAACAGCAATCCTGCAACCATAATGACTGATACGAATATAGCTGACAAGGTTTATATAGAACCCCTTAAAGCTGAAGTAGTAAAAAATATAATTAGATGTGAAAAACCTGATAGCATCTTACCCACACTGGGAGGTCAAACAGGCCTGAATCTAGCGATGGAGCTTGCAGAATCAGGTTTTTTACAGGAGCAGGGAGTAAAGCTTCTGGGAACTGCCACTGAGGCAATTAAAATGGCTGAAGACAGGCAGGACTTCAAAGACACAATGGAACGTATCGGCGAACCATGTATTGCAAGTAAGGTTGTAACAACAATAGAGGATGCCGTAGAATTTGCCCGTGAGATTGATTATCCTGTTATCGTCAGGCCTGCATACACCCTTGGCGGTACAGGCGGAGGAATTGTTTATAATGAAGAAGAACTAAGGGAAATAGGAGAAAACGGACTAAGACTTAGCCGCGTTCATCAGGTATTAATTGAGAAATGCATATCCGGTTGGAAAGAAATAGAATATGAGGTAATGAGAGACAGTAAAGGGAATGTTATAACTGTGTGTAACATGGAAAACATTGACCCTGTGGGAGTCCATACAGGAGACAGTATAGTTGTGGCACCTTCTCAGACACTGGCGGATAAAGAATACCAAATGCTAAGAACCTCCGCACTGAAAATAATATCAGCCTTGGGAATACAGGGAGGCTGTAACGTACAGTATGCCCTTCATCCTACAAGCTTTGAATATGCCGTAATAGAAGTTAACCCCAGAGTTAGCAGATCTTCGGCACTGGCTTCCAAGGCAACGGGATACCCTATAGCAAAGGTTGCTTCAAAGATAGCGATAGGCTACGGACTTGATGAAATAAAAAATGCTGTTACCGGAAAGACATACGCATGCTTTGAACCAACTCTTGATTATGTAGTAGTCAAAATACCAAAATGGCCTTTTGACAAATTTGTAAAGGCAAAGAGAACGCTGGGAACTCAGATGAAGGCAACAGGAGAGGTCATGTCCATAAGCAGCTCCTTCGAGGCGGCATTGATGAAGGCCATACGTTCCCTGGAATTAGGAATATTTACACTTGAGCAAGACATATACAAAAATCTAGAAGGCAGCGAGATACTAAAAAAGCTTCATGACATAAACGATGAAAGAATATTTGTTATAGCAGAAGCAATAAGACGTTCTATAACAGTAGAAGAAATTCATGAAATAACAAAAATAGATTACTTCTTCCTTTGCAAGATAAAAGAACTTGTGCTAATGGAAGAAAAGCTAAAAACTGTAAGCAGGGAACAGCTTGAAAGTGATATTCTTAAAAAAGCTAAGAAAATGGGTTTCACAGACAGGATAATAGCAAAGTTTTCAGGTATTCCTCAAAAAGAAATAACAGAATTAAGAAAGCAGAAAAATATTACTGCTGCTTATAAAATGGTTGACACCTGTGCTGCGGAGTTTGAGGCTGTAACACCTTACTATTACTCAACCTATGATGACCATTCTGAGGTTAAAAAATCCAATAATGAAAAGGTTATGGTTCTGGGTTCAGGTCCAATAAGAATAGGTCAGGGAATAGAATTCGACTACTGCTCCGTTCACTCTGTGTGGGCTTTAAAGGAACTGGGGTATGAAACCATAATTGCAAACAATAACCCTGAAACGGTAAGTACTGATTTTGACACTGCGGACAGGCTCTATTTTGAACCATTGACGCCGGAAGATGTGGCAAACATAGTTGAGGCGGAAAACCCAAAAGGAGCTATAGTACAGTTTGGAGGACAAACTGCTATAAAGCTCACAAAGTCTCTGGACGATATGGGAGTTAAAATATTTGGTACCGAAGCTAAAAATGTAGATGCAGCCGAAGATAGAGAGAAATTTGATGAAATACTTGAAAGAACAGGCATCCCAAGACCTCAAGGTAAGACCATATTTACTCTTGAGGAGGCCATAGCAGCAGCTAATGAACTGGGATATCCGGTACTTGTAAGGCCTTCCTATGTTCTTGGTGGACAAGGTATGGAAATAGCCTACAATGACAAGGATGTCAAAGAGTTTATGGAAATCATAACAAGAACAGTTCAAGAGCATCCAATACTCGTTGATAAATACATGATGGGTAAGGAAATAGAAGTTGACGCTATATGTGACGGAGAAGAAATATTGATACCCGGCATTATGGAACATCTAGAAAGAGCTGGTGTTCACTCAGGGGATAGCATATCTGTATACCCTTCACAGACTATAAGCGACAAGATTAAAGAAGTTATAGTAGATTACACTGTAAAGCTTGCAAAAGCCTTGAATGTAGTAGGAATGGTAAATATACAGTATGTTTTATATGACAATCAGGTTTACGTAATAGAAGTAAATCCAAGGTCAAGCCGTACTGTTCCATATATCAGCAAAGTTACGGGAATTCCTATGGTAAATCTGGCAACAAAGGTAATGATGGGCAAAAAGCTAAAGGATTTCAAGTACGGAACAGGCTTATACAGAGAGCCCGGATATGTTTCAGTAAAAGTTCCTGTATTCTCATTTGAAAAACTCCATGAGGTGGACACAAGCCTTGGGCCTGAAATGAAGTCTACGGGAGAAGTACTTGGAATAGCGGACAATTTCCCTGAAGCATTGTACAAAGGAATTATAGCGTCCGGAATCAAGCTTCCAAAGCCGGGCGACGGAATACTTATGACAGTAAGAGACACCGATAAGCCTGAATTGATTCATATTGCAGAGGAATTTGAGAAGTTGGGCTTTAATCTCTATGCAACAGGTAAGACTGCCAATATGCTCAATAATAATGGAATAGCAACAAATGCGGTAAGAAAGCTGGATGAAGGCTCACCAAATATTATTGAGCTCATTCATGCAGGAAAGCTGGCAATGATAATAAATACGCCGACTAAAGGCAGAAACTCTGACAGGGATGGTTTTAAAATAAGAAGAAAAGCCGTTGAAATGTCAATACCGTGTCTGACCTCACTTGATACGGCAGAAGCAATAATTAAATGCCTCAAGCTCGGAAAAACCGAAGGTGAGCTTGAAGTACTGAATTTAAGCATATTTGACGAGTAAAGATAACGGAGGAAAATATGGGTAAGATTCTAAGAGAACAGATTGTAAGCACACAAATGCTATGCAAGGATGTTTTTAAAATGACTATCAGGTCTGAATATGTTGCTTCCAATGCAAAACCAGGTCAGTTTGTTAATATCAGATGTGGTGGTTTGGATACAATGCTGAGACGTCCTATAAGCATTTGCGATGTAAATAAATCTCAAAATACATTTGATATAGTTATCCAGGTAAAGGGCAGCGGTACAGAAAGGCTTTGCCGTATGTGTCAAGGAGAGGTTGACATAATGGCGCCGCTAGGTAATTCCTTTATTATAGATGATAAACATAAAAATATATGTGTAGTAGGGGGAGGGATAGGAACCTTCCCTCTCCTTTATCTGTTAAAATCCTCTCAATCAATTCACAAGACCGCTCTACTTGGATTCAGAAACAAAGAGTCCGTTGTTCTGGAGGACAAATTTATCGCTGCCGCAGGCAACGTGAAAATAGCTACAGACGATGGTTCATACGGGAAAAAAGCCTTTGTAACAGAACTGCTCGAAGAGACAATTGAGTCACAAAAACCAGATATTATATATACCTGCGGACCTGCTGTAATGATGCAGAAGGTTGCATTTATTGCAGGAATAAACGGGATACCATGCCAAGTGTCCATGGAACAGCGTATGGGATGCGGTATAGGTGCATGCCTGGTTTGTGCCTGCAAGACTAAAAAAGGTGATGACTGGGGATTCAGCCATGTATGTAAAGACGGCCCCGTATTCTGGAGCTCAGACGTCTGCTGGGACTAAATGGGAGGTTTATATATGTCAAATAAGATAGATTTAAGTGCAAATATAGCAGGAATACAGTTTGACAATCCTGTTATAATGGCATCAGGTACTTACGGTTTTGGAAAAGAATACAGTGAGTATGTTGATTTAAACCAAATCGGTGGAATTTCTGTAAAGGGACTTACCCTCAAAGAAAGAAAAGGCAACAAGCCCCCCAGAATAGCGGAGACGCCTGCAGGCATACTTAACAGTGTAGGCTTGCAGAATCCTGGAGTTGAAAGTTTCATAACAGAAGATTTGCCGTTTTTGAAAAATTACAAAACCAAAATAATTGCAAACATTGCCGGAAACACTATAGAAGAGTATTGCGAAATGGCAGAAATACTAGGTGACTCCCAAGTGGATGCTATAGAAATGAATGTGTCCTGTCCCAACGTTAAGGCAGGATGTCTCGCATTCGGTACTACGCCTAAAGGCATAGAGGAAATTACAACTGCAGTTAAAAAATACTGCAAACAGCCCTTGATAGTAAAATTGACTCCGAATGTTTCTGACATTAAGTCAATAGCCGTGGCTGCCGAATCGGCAGGTGCAGATTGTATATCACTTATAAACACAATACTTGGGCTTGCAATTGATATAAATAAAAAGAAACCAATTTTAGCAAACAATTTTGGAGGCCTGTCTGGCCCTGCGGTAAAGCCTATTGCATTACGAATGGTATATGAAGCTGCACACTCGGTTAAAATACCCGTAATAGGAATGGGCGGTATTGCTTCTTGGGAGGATGCCGTAGAATTCATGCTTGCGGGTGCATCAGCTATAATGGTTGGGACTGCAAACTTTGTAAACCCTCTAGTTCCTATAGAAATTGTTAATGGAATTGAAAAGTATCTTGAGAGCCATGGACATGCAAACCTTAATGAAATTATCGGAAAATTGGAACTGAATGTCTGATTAATTTGATATAATAATTACTGTTGCATTATATTTATAATATTGGAGGTACTCATGAAAACGAGGCTTATATTTGTAAGACATGCAGAAGCAGAAGGAAATTTCAACAGAGTATTTCATGGATGGTATGACAGCAGGATTACGGAAAAGGGACACAAGCAGGCGCAAGCAGTAGCAGAAAGACTTGCTGATTTGCCTGTTGACATTATATATTCAAGCAGCTTGACAAGAACCCTGCAGACAGCACAGTATATAGCTGATATCAAAAAGCTCCCTATTATCCGCACAGACAAAATGAAAGAAATTAATGGCGGAGATTGGGAAAATGTTGCATGGGAAGTCCTTCCGAATGTATATCCAAATGAAAATTACACATGGGAAAATGAGCCCCATACACATCAGATGCCTAACGGTGAAAATATGGAGGAATTCTATAATCGTCTTTTAAAGGAAGTTATGGATATAATCGGACATAACAAAGGGAAAAATGTATGTATAGTTACACATGGTACAGCTATAAGGGCAATGCTTTGCAGGTTTTACGGTAAATCTCTTAAGTATATGAAAAATGTACTGTGGCATGATAATACGGCAGTAACCATTGTTGATTACAATGATGAAAATGATGAATTTCAGGTTGTGTTAGAAGGTGGTATCGAACATTTAGGTGCCGAGTTGAGTACTATTCAGAATCAGGAATGGTGGCAAAGCTACATGGAGTCAAGACAGGAAAAAAATTAAGGTTTTTTTGGGAGGTTAAAATGGAAAAAAGCAATCTTATAAATTGGCTGTTTAAAACTAATGCCGTAAGGATATGTCCTGAAAATAAGCCATTTTGGTATACGTCATCCAAAATTGGCCCTTACTACATAAATACACATTTTCTATATGGCAGTGAAGAAAAGGCAAATAGTCTTCTAAAAGTGATTGATGTCTGCAAAGAGAATAAAATGGAATGTTCAGAGATAATACTTGAACTTGCCCATAAAAACTTTGAGACTGACGAGATATACAGAGGCCTCATAACAATGATGTGTGAGTATATCAAAAATAACATAGATATTAATAATATAGGATATATATCTGGAGGAGAAAGAAGGGACTGGTTCTTTTCACTGATAATCGCAGATATACTTAAATTGCCACACATAACAATATTCAAGGACTTGACTGCAGTGCTTTATAAAGATGGAGTATCTTCAGAAGTAGTTGACCTTGGAGGAGCAAATGTACTTCATATTGCAGATATTATAACAGAGGCTTCCAGCTATACGCGTGCCTGGATTCCGGCTGTTAATAATCTTAAAGGTAATTTGAAATACAGTCTTGTGGTAATAGACAGATTACAGGGTGGTACCGAAAAATTAAAGGATGCATGTGTAGAATCCCACGCTCTAATGAATGTGGATAAAGGCCTTTTTGACGGTGCACTTTCAGGCGGTCATATTTCATCTGAACAATACGGTTTGCTAATGAAGTATCTGGATAATCCCACAGGCACAATGAAAGAGTTCTTAATAAACCATCCTGAATTTTTGGAGAACTCGTTGCATGCAGATTCAAAGACTGCTGAAAGAGCTCGAATTTGTGTAGAAGAGGATATTTATGGTCTGAAATAAATTACTGCCGAATACATATACCTTTGAAAGAATATTGAAATTCAATAAATAGCTCGAGAGGGTTGGAGTGATTTAATGAAGAGGTTTGTATTTATAGCATCCATAGTACTGGCAACTGGTTGTATAGCTCTATTATTATACAGCCACTTTGCCTTTCAGGATGCTTTTTTCTTTTTAAGGGGTGAAGTTAAAATTGACAGAGTAATTTGTAATGGAGATATGGATAGAGATGGAATCCCCGATAACGATGATATAATACAGGGTGCCAGAATGGAGATATCCAACAGGACAAAGTACCAAAGTACTTACTATGAAGGTGGATATCCGCCAAAATCTGAAGGTGTATGTACCGATGTTGTGTGGAGAGCGTTAAAAAATGCTGGATACGATCTGAAGGCGCATATGGATGTTGATATTTCGAGGCATACAATTGATTATAAAAACGGTGTAATTATACCCGATCCAAATATAGATTTCAGGCGTGTAAAGAATCAATATGTTTTTTTCAGGAAGTATGCTACAAGTCTCACAACGGAGGTAAAGCCATTTGACAGGAAAAACTTGTATGAATGGCAACCCGGTGATATAGTAATATTGAAAAACAGTGAACATGTTGCTGTTATATCGGATAAGCGCAGGAGAGACGGAGTCCCGGGTATAATACACAACTCCAGCACTTTTCCAATGGAAGAAGACTTACTTTTAAAATGGAGCAAAAATGGCCGTATAATAGGACATTTCAGGTTCCCACAAAATAATTTGGAGTAATATGTTAGAGGTGGATTAGAGTGGCAAATCAAAAGACGAATGTAATGAGAATTTTGGACAGTACGAAAATCAATTATAATATTTATACATACGACAGTAAAGGTGGAGCCATAGACGGTGTATCAGTAGCTGAAAAAATTGGACAACCTGTTGAAAGAGTCTATAAGACACTTGTAACCAGAGGAAATAGCAAGAACTATTTTGTTTTTGTAATTCACGTGAACAAGGAACTTAACCTCAAAGCTGCTGCAAAAGCAGTGGGGGAGAAGTCGGTTGAGATGATAAGAGTTGATGAAATCAATAAAGTTACCGGCTATATCAGGGGAGGTTGTTCGCCTATTGGTATGAAAAAGGACTATAAAACAGTAATTGATAGTACTTGTGAAAACTTGGATACGTTTATTTTCAGCGGTGGTAAAATCGGTTTTCAGGTTGAGGTAAGCCCCAAGGAATTAATTGAATTTATTAAAGCAGATATAGAAAGCGTAGCCGAATAAAAGGAGATTATTATTATGGATTCAAATGCAGTAATAGCAGTTGGAGCAGTACTATTATCAGTTTACCTCACTATACAGGAAATACTTAAATATCGGTTAAAGAAAGAGCAAATCAAAGCTGATGCTATGGTTCGCGCTGAAGAAATAAAGGCTAAAAATCAGTTGGAAATTGAAAAGCTTATTCATCAGGATAACTGCGAAAAAGTGATTGAAGATGCCATAAATAATGACGAAAATCTTAATAGCCATAGAAGCCGTATAAATGACAGACTCTAGCTTTCAACGACATGAAAATATAAATTTTTTGTTTACAATTTAATACAAATATTATAATATATACCTATAATAATTTATTAGGAGGGGTATATATGAAAAAACATCTTGTTATTCTCTTGGTTATGTGTATGCTCTTTACCAGTTGTTTTTCTATGCTGGTAATCCAAGCAGAGGGGTTGGAGGATCTTCCTGCACCTCAGGACCGTTATTTGTGGTCAATAGCAGCAAATGATAATGGATTGTTTGCTGCCGTTGGTGATTACGGTATTGTTAGGTTGACAGATAACGGAATTGATTGGAAGGATATCCAACTCCCAACGGATTCTCAGTTGAATTCAGTTGCCAGCAGAGGAACTCAGTTTGTAGCAGTAGGTGATTTTGGAGCAACTTATATTTCAGAAGAAGGTTTTGACTGGAAAGAGGTAATGCCTCCAAAGTTTGATTACAATCTTACTTCTGTAGTATCAAACGGAAAAGTTTTCGTTGCTACAGGTAGTAACGGATCAATTCTTTACTCAGAAGATGGATATAACTGGGTAAAGGTTGAAACAACTTACATATCCTATAAAGAGACTATCCCCAATATAACAAGTCTCGTATGGAATGGGAGTGTATTCTATGCTTTAACTGATTTGGGGACAAGCCTTATATCAGATAATGGAATTGATTGGAAAGAACAACAAATCTATACGCCGGTTGAGTCAAAATATGGCTTTTCATTGAAAAATGTAACTTGGGGTAACAATATGTTTGTTGCTACAGGTAATAAGGGTACAATCGATGTATCTTACGACGGCGTTTACTGGAAACCGGTTTTCCAAGACGAAAAAGCATCCTTCAGAAATATAATTTGGAGTGAATCCGAAAATGGTTTCTTTGCGACCGGAACTCGTGGACTCATCAGCTTTTCAAAAGATGGTTTTGCATGGGATAGAATATCAAAGGAGGATATTTCTGCTTATGCAATAGAGGATATGGCGTCATTCAAAGATATAAACATTGGTATAGGCGGAGCCGGATTACTAGTTAGAATCAAGTATCTGGATCACACCGTTGAAGTTGTAAATGCAGGAGCAAATGACGGTTATCAGTTATATGATGTCGCCACTGATGGAAAACTTCTGGTAGCTGTGGGAACTGATGGTAGAGTAAGAAGATCAACTGATGGTGGTTTAACATGGTCATACTTTAACCTTACTACAATTGGTGATTTAGTTGATATCGATTACGGTGGAGGAGCTTTTGTAGCAGTCGGTCCTGATGGTACAATTATCAGGTCTACTGACGGAGGTAAAAACTGGTACTCAACTATAACTGGCCTTGGTAATGATATAGAAGGTGTTACATATTCTAATGGAAAATTTATTGCTGTAGGAAGCAACGGACTTATTCTTATATCCAATGATGCAGGTGCTACATGGAACGACAATGTTGTTACACCTCCGGTTAAATTGAACAAAGGTGTATATAACGGGAAAAAATATGTTGTTGTTGGAAACAATGGTAAAATATTTACCTCTACTGATGGAGTAAATTGGACTGAACAAGCATCAGGAACTACTAAAAACCTGACAAGCATTGTTTGGGACGGCAGTAAATTTATAGCAGTAGGAAGCAACGGTACAATACTTACCTCACCTGACGGGATAACATGGTCAACTTCAGTTTCGGGCTTTCAGGCTAATTTTACGGATATATTTGTAGCTAATTACGCATCGATTTACAGCGGTTATAAATTTATTGCAACCGGCCTTTCCGGTAAGGCTTATGGTTCTAATGATGGACTAAAATGGTACCCATTGGCTACACAGATTTCAACCAATATGAATGGCGGAGTATGGTGCAATGGCAAATACGTTATTGTAGGATGCCATGAATGTATTTCAATATCCAAGGATGGATCAATTTGGACTCAGGTTCTTGGACATTATTAAGCAGTTAGTTAAGTTATTATGAAGGCCGGCGGCGTAAGCTGCCGGCCTTATATAATATATTTTATAGTACCTTCTCCGAAAAGTTGGTTTATCTCCAGTGTGAAAAATTCTTTAACTTCAGTAATTGATTCCTTGGGATACACATATTTACCATAACCAAACTGACCGAATTTAAATTTTCGGTTTTCGTTTATCATATCCAGAGTTGTTTCAGGGAATATCTCTAAAATCTTATTTTTGGCTCTTTCGGTATATCTGTGTGTTATTATTTCAAAGCTTGCATCCTGTGCAATATCATCATCAATGGTATTTCTAAGTTTTAATAATAGATTTTTATAATCCTCTTTCCACCCTTCATAGAGAAATACCGGTGCGATTAAAAACCCGATAGGATATCCTGCTTTTGATACCTTTCCGACTGCTTCTATACGTTTATCAGCAGAAGCAGTTTTGTGTTCATATGCGCTTATAATATTCTGAGTATTTATACTAAAACGTATTTCGGTATGTTTATTGTGATCCAGGTCAAGAAGGCTATCTATATCTGTAAATTTGGTTACAAACCTGAAACGGGCATTTTTTTGGTTTGCAAAAAAGTTTATGGAGGCCTTTAAGGCTCCGGTGTAAGGTTCAACAGGAACCGGGTCGGAGGTTGCAGCTCCTTCAAATATAGTATCTTCCGGGAGTCTTTCCTGTATATATTTATCTGCACGATTTAAAATATCGTCTATATTTACATAAACTCTAACGAAGGGTTTATCTCCTAATTGCGTATTGAGATAGCAATATTCACATTGTCCTATGCAGCCACTTACAAGGGGAAGCTGATAATGTGCAGAAGGCTTACAGCTCTGGAAGGTCAGGCTTTTTTTCACTCCTACTACAAGGGTTTGCTTGCCATGCTTGTAAAGTGAGCTGGCATCTTCTCCCGGAATACAGGATTTTACCCTATTCAATGCACATTGACTTATCTCAACCCCTGAAGAACTGAATTGATCGAATAGACTTCTGCCCAGTTCATAATCCAAAGCTCCTGTTTCAAAAATTACTCTTTGTGGTTTAAACATAAAAAATCCTCACACATTATTTTTGTTATTGTGTGAGGATGCCTTTTGTATTATTCATATTTTTATATTTACTATTTCCAGCCATTGTTGTAATCATCATTCGCAGTCGCTTCGTTCATATCAAGGTCAGAAGTATCTGCAGGGGGAAGCTTTATTCTTTCTGAATACAGGTAGGCGCAAACAAGTGATGTTAGTGGCATTGTAAAAAGAATACCAATGCTTCCTACCAACGACTGAAGAATTTCCACCACTATCATTTCCTTGTTCAGAAGCTCTAAAAGTGAACTGTTATATGACACCAGAAGCAAAACAACGGATAGGGAGCTGCCAATATAAGCTAGTATAAGTGTGTTGGCCATTGTTCCCATTATATCTTTTCCAATTGCTATTCCCGATTTGACTAACAGACTGAACGGAGTATACTCCAGTTTTTCCTGCATTTCAGCAAGTGAGGCCGCAATTGACATGGATACATCCATTATGGCTCCGATTGCTCCAATAAGAATTGCAGCGAATATTATTGCTTTTAAATCAATGGGATGCTTAGTATTAATACGCAACAGGTAGAGTGATTCCTCGCTGACAAATCCCGTGAGCTTTAAAAGCTTGTCCATAAAGGTAATCAAAATACCCGAAACAAGGACACCGACCATACAGCCAATACCTGCTGCAAGACTTTTCTTGCTGGCGCCGTAAACGATAAGTAAAGTCATGCAGATGATAAACAGGCAGGTTATTATTGACCATATATAAATATTGAAACCCTGTAATACTGCAGGGACAAATACTGCAAATATGGCTGCAAAAGTAAATACAAGTGACAATATTGTATTGAAGCCCTTGGATCTTCCAAATATCAGAAGCAGAATGAAAAATACGATTCCCAGCACCAAAAGTGCATTAGTTCTATGGTATTCCGCCATTACCCAATCGTATTCAGAATCTTTGTTATCAAGTTTATATAGTATTACTTTGTCTCCAGGCTCAATTTCTTTTTGTGAGCCACCTGAGAATGGATCTATTGTTTGAAGAGCATTAATCTGCCTGCCTTTGTCTTTACCTGATAAAAGTTTTGCCGAAAAGGCGATGTCCTTACCCTCGTTTGGGCTACCTCCGCCAAGATTATATTCGGTTTTACTTGTTTTAATTATCTTGACAACGCTTGCACTTTGAACCTCAACACCGTCTACACCTTTCAGCATATCAAGATTGTTGGTGGTATACCTGTTTCCTATGTACAACAGTATTAAGGAAATAATAATAGTAGAGATATATATGAGAACTTTTTTATTTATGAGCTTTTGTAAGTAGTGTGCTTTCATATAATTCTCCTCTTAAAACTTTTTAAATGCAAAGAAAACTGCACCTAATATACATATAAATGATAAGATATAATTAAGTTTGAAGCTTTCCTTCAAATAAAGTACTGAAAAAACACCAAAAACAACCAGTGTTATGGCCTCCTGAATAATTTTAAGCTGAGCAGTGTCAAAATTTTTTGACGCTAATCTGTTAGCCGGTATCATGAAGCAATATTCAAAAAATGCAATTCCCCAGCTTATCAAAATAATAACAGGAAGAGACGCTGAGCCATTTTTAAATTTAAGATTACCATACCACGCAAATGTCATAAAAATATTTGAAACTACCAAAAGTAAAAAAGGCCAAAATTTAACTATTGAATACATATCTATAAACCCCACTAATATTATGCTTTTATCGTACTTGCATAAATATCATTATAATCTATTCTTCATATTTTTCAACAGTGGCTACCATATTTGTCCTCAATAATTTGACAATAAGATTGAAAATTTTAACATAATTAGTATAATATTAGTATAATATTATATATTTACCGGCAAGTGTTTTATAAATAATATGAAGGATAGCCAGCAGCCGGGTGCTGATATATAAGGGCTTGAGGTAGTATAATGACTTTAAAAATTATAAAAAAGTTTATTTTGGTGGGTTTTGCACTTGTAGTTCTTCTATTATTCATTGAAAGCATAGTTGTTCAAGCAGTTAATAATGTAGCAATTGATGATGTTTTACCCAAAAAGAATATTTTGATACTGCATTCGTATAATGAAGGCTTGGCATGGACAAGTGATCAGAATACCGGAATAATTGAAACTATAGAGAAAGAATATCCAAATACAAGTACATACGTTGAATATATGGATTGGAAAAACTATCCTACCACAAATATACTTTCTTATTTATCTGACTACTTTGAATTCAAATACAAGCATAAACGCCTTGATCTAGTAATTACCACTGATGATGCCGCTTTCAAATTTGCATTACTAAACAGAGAGCAATTGTTTTCCGATGCACCTATTGTATTTTCAGGTGTAAATCAGGAAAGTGTCTCCGAAATAGCCAAGCATTATAAAAACTACACTGGAGTTATTGAAAATATAAATCCAACTGAAACTTTTAGACTAGCATTAAGAATAAACCCTCATATAAAGAAAGTTTATGTGGTGTTTGATAATTCCGAAAGCGGCTTGTCAACAGGTCGGATAGTAATGGATAAGGTCAAGGCAATGAATCTTGAACCCATACCAATGAATAGAATGAGTTTTCAAGAGCTCTTGCAACAAGTAAGTAAGCTGGATGACACAAGTATTGTATTTTTTGCAACTTACTATAGTGATGCAAATGGAAAAATGTTGGAATTTAATCTGGCGTCAAAGGAAATAAGCAAGTACAGCAGTGTACCTTTATATCACCAATATGACTTTGGATTGAATAAGGGAGCTTTTGGCGGAGAAATGGTAAGTGGCAGGCTATGTGGAAACTATGCAGCAAAACTTGCGGTACGGATATTAAAGGGAGAAGCTGCTTCTGATATAAAGGTTATATCCCCTAAGGCAACAAGAGTAGTGTTTGATTATCAACAACTAAAACGTTTCGAAGTACCTGTATGGAAACTGCCTAAATCTGCTGAAATAGTAAATAAACCATTTTCATTTTTTGAAACCTACAAGCGCCTTGTTTTGTGTGTTATAGGTGCTTTTATGGTACTGATGGTATTTTTAATTATTCTTTTGGTGTATATAGGAAAAATTAGGAACATACGGAAACAACTATATATGAGCAACGAAGAACTTACTCAAACATATGAGGAATTGGTTGCCTCGGATGAAGAATTAAAACATCAATTGGACGAAATCCGTTCAATACAAAAAAGCCTGTGTCAAAGCGAAGAAAAGTACACTTTTTTGGCCTTGCACGATGTACTAACAGGCCTTCCCAACAGACGTTCTTTACTTGAGGATTCGCAAAAGCTTTTAAGTAATAATTCAGGGAAGAAGCTGGCGTTACTCTTTATTGATATGGACAATTTCAAATATATCAATGATACAATGGGACATGAATTCGGGGATGAACTTATAAACAAGGCAAGCCAAAGACTTAAAATGGCTCTTAATGGTCTCGGTATCTTATACCGCCTTGGTGGTGACGAATTTATCCTGCTTATATATGATATTGAAAACCAGTTCGAGGCAGAAGAGATAATATATCAAGTTATTCAAAGCTTCAAGGATGAATTTGAAATAAGAAATAGTGTACTTCATATCACTTTTAGTATAGGAGCGGCATTATATCCTGAACACGGGAACTGTATAGAGGATTTAATAAAATGTGCGGATATAGCAATGTACAAGGCCAAAGAGCAGGGAAAAAACAGATATGTGCTTTACGATAAAGATATGGATAAAGCTTTTTCAGAAAGAATGACCATAGAAAAGCTTTTGCATACGGCTATGGAAAACAATGAATTTGAGGTATATTACCAGCCTCAGTTTGATTTAGAGACACAAAAAGTAACCGGCCTTGAGGCTCTCCTCAGATGGAAAAGTTCGGAGCTTGGAAATGTTTCGCCGATGAAATTCATTCCGGTTGCGGAAGATACTCATTTGATTATACCTTTAGGCGAATGGGTACTGAATCAGGCTTGTGCATTTATTAAGAAGTTGCAGGATAAGGGTTTTAAAGATTTGACCGTATCAGTGAATATATCAACAATACAGATTCTCCAGTCGGGATTTACACGTAAGATAGTTGATATAATAAATAGCCATAAACTCAATCCTGAATGTCTTGAATTGGAAATTACTGAAACTATTTTAATTGAGTCGTTTACAACCGTTTTCACAAAATTAAACAAATTGAAAATGTTGGGAATAAGAATAGCTTTGGATGATTTTGGCAAGGGATATTCTTCGTTGAATTATTTAAAACAGCTTCCAATATCAACTTTAAAAATAGATAAATCCTTTATCGATAGTGTTACAATAGATAAAGAGGGAAGGACTATAACCAGACACATAATCACTTTGGGTAGATCACTTGGAATGACTATTATTGCCGAAGGTGTTGAATACAATGAGCAGCTTGAATACCTGAAAAAATATCACTGTGACAGGATTCAGGGTTATCTGTTTTCAAAACCTTTGCCTGCAGAAGATGTTAAAAAACTGTTGAATGTGTGAAGGATGAATCAGATTTTGAATTAATGATGACCATGATAACCTACCAAATAAAGGTTTTACATGGTCTTTTATTTTGAAAAACCAAATTCTTGACTTATTTGCTTTAATTGGTATAATAATTATGTGCATATGCACATAATTATTATGAGGTGAAAACAAATGCCCAGACCTAAAAAATGCAGAAGAGTAGGTTTTATACCAGGCAATGCATGCTTTCACCCCGAAATTAAAAGTCATGTTCAGGTTGTTTTGAGCATTGAGGAGGTTGAAGCCATTAGACTTGCGGATTATCTGGAAATCGGTCAGGATGAGGCTGCAAATAGTATGAATGTTTCCAGAGGAACTTTTCAGCGTATAATAAATTCTGCAAGGAAAAAGACGGCAGATGCTTTGGTTCATGGGAAGACTATCCGAATAGACGGGGGAAATTATCAGGTAGATTCAGGAAAAAGTTGCTGCAGAAGACAAAACAGGGAATGCAGCACTATAAAATGTGACAGATGCGAAGGTTGTTTGGACTGTCACAAACCAACAAATATATAACGAGGTGAATTATATGGTAGACAATGGATGCGGCTGTGGTGGAACCGATTGTGGTTCAAGTGATTGCGGAGGCAGTTGTCCTTCAGGCGGTGGCCGACCACAGAATTTTTTGGAAAAGACTCATGAACTCAATTCAATAAAAAGAGTAATTGGGGTTGTAAGTGGTAAAGGTGGGGTAGGAAAATCTCTTGTAACGTCAACCTTATCCGTAATGATGAGAAGAAAAGGTTATGAGGTAGGAGTACTCGATGCGGATATTACAGGGCCTTCAATACCAAAGATATTTGGAATTAATCAAAAGGCACAGGGAAGTGAGTTAGGTATTTATCCCCAAACTTCCCAAAACGGTATTAAGGTAATGTCAGTTAACCTTATGCTTGATCAGGACGATGCTCCGGTTATATGGAGAGGTCCAATTATAGCAGGAGTTGTAAAACAATTCTGGACTGATGTAATATGGGGAGAGGTGGACTATCTATTTCTGGATATGCCACCTGGAACAGGGGACGTTCCATTGACAGTATTCCAATCAATCCCTTTGGATGGAATAGTTATTGTTACTTCTCCTCAGGATCTGGTTTCCATGATAGTTAAAAAGGCTTACAATATGGCAAGGGAAATGAACATTCCTATACTGGGGATTGTTGAAAATATGAGCTATTTAAAATGTCCTGACTGTGGTAAGGAAATAAATATTTTCGGCAAAAGCAAAATTGATGAAATAGCATTAGGCTTAGACCTCAAAGTGCTAGGTAAAATGCCAATAGATCCGTCCATTGCGGAATTATGTGATAAGGGTGAGCTTGAAAAAGTAAATCATGAATATTTGGCAGATGCTGTATCCTATATTGAAAATAAATTACCTGTTGGAAAGGAGAATGGGATAATGAAAATTGCAATTGCAACTGAAGGTAACGATATTTCCTCTCATTTTGGAAAGTGTGAGCTTTTTACAGTAGTTGAAATAGAGAATAAAGCTATAAAAAGTAAGGAAGTAGTTAATACAGAAGGAAATCAACACGGTCTTCTACCCGGTTTTCTGGCTTCTAAGGGCATAAAAACCGTAATTGCAGGAGGAATGGGAGATGGAGCAAGGCAGAAGCTTGAAGAGAATAATATACAGATTATATCAGGAATCAGCGGAAATATAGATGAAGCAATACAACTTTATATTGACGGAAATCTGAAATCAGCAAGTACCGGATGCTCAGGTCATGAACATTCACATGAACATAATCACGGTGAAGGCGGTTGCGGCTGCGGAAACCATTAAATTTAAGATTAAAAAGCATAATAACCTTGGAATTTAACTTTCCTCGGTTATTATGCTTTTTTGTATATATTATATCTGACCCGTCATAAACTGAACTCCAATACTGACGGCTGTTACCGTAAACCATACCAGTAACCCCAAAAGAAGAGGTTTTAAACCTGTTTTGAGCATTTCTTTAAAATTTGCATTAAGTCCTACAGCCGATAAAGCCATAACAATAAAAAACTTTCCTGTACCTGAAAGAAATGAAACTGTCGAACTGTTAAATACGCCAAGAGTATTTAACATTGATGCAGCAAGAAAACCGACGATAAACCAGGGGAAAATTCGTTTAAAGCTATATGAAACAGTATCGTCCTGTTTTGCAGCTTTTCTTTTTCTAATTATGGTAACTGCAGCATAAATCAATGATATGGGTATAATCATTGTAGTACGGGTCAACTTTACTATTGTTGCATATGCTCCCGCAGCATTGCTGTAAGTATAACCTGCCGCTACAACGGAAGAAGTATCATTTATCGCTGTTCCGGCCCACAAGCCAAAGGCTGTATCGGAAAAGCCCAATAAATGGCCAAGTGGAGGAAATATTAAGACAGCTAAAATGTTAAAGAAAAATATAGTCGATATGGAATATGCTACTTCCTTTTCTTCGGCTTCAATTATGGGAGATACTGCAGCTACGGCAGAGCCTCCGCAAATGGCTGTTCCGACACCAATTAGACTTGTAAGATTAAAAGGTACCTTAAGGAGTTTACCGAAGCCATAGGCCGAAATGAAAGCAAAAGAAAGAGAAAACAACATTACATATAAGGATTCAAGTCCTGTTTTCCATACTTGTGTGAGACTTAACCCCGTTCCAAGCAAAATAATAGAATATTGTAGAATTTTTTTTGACGTAAATTTAACACCGCTGACAGACCACGCAGGTTTTCCGATTGTGTTATTAATTATTATACCAAGCAGTATCCCGAAAACCGGGCCGCCTATAATTGGGAATATGCCTCCCAGCCATGTGGCAGCAAAAGCTATGACCAACGCCAGTAGTATTCCGGGAGTATTTTTTCTTATCCAAGCCATAATTAATTCCTCCGAATTTTTGATATGTTTATTTTAGTATTACATATGCATAAATACAAATTATGATTTATTATATATCTATAAGAAAATTTTATATATGATTGAGGGAGATTATATATGATAGACACTAAAATAACTACTTTTATATGGGCGGCAAAAATGAACAGTTTTACAAAAGCTGCTGAAATGCTTAATTTAACACAGCCTGCAGTTACACAACATATTAAGCAGCTGGAGGGATACTATAAGGTAAAATTGTTTAAAAAAGTAGGGAGACAGATATACCTCACGGAGGAAGGTGAGCTTCTTTTTAAGTATGCAAAAGAGATTGAGACCGATTCTTTGTTTATAGAAAGAACTCTGAAAAATAAATCGGCACTGAACAAGCGATATAACGTGGGAACCACTCTCACAATCGGCGAATTTGTACTTCCAGACATGCTGGGACAGTATAAAAGACAGCACGAAAACATTGATGTTATAATTCACGTTCACAATACCGAGGAAAACTTGAAAAGGCTTACTAGTGGGGAACTTGACCTTAGTATTGTTGAAGGGCCTTTTGACAAAAACAGATTTAAATATAAAAAAATGAGAGATGATGAGCTGGTTTTAGTGGCTTCTCCTGCAAGTAGTTTTGCAAAAATGGGAGAAGTGAGTCTTGAAGATGTTGCGTATAGCGGGAAGCTCATTTTGAGAGAAAAGGGAAGCGGAACAAGAATAGTATTTGAAAACAAAATGTCAGATGTGGGTCTTAGTCTTATTGATTTAAAGATTTACATGGAGGTTGGCAGTATCGGTGCTATTAAATCACTGGTTCAGGCCGATTTGGGATATACGGTAGTTTCAATGGAAGCAGTTGAAAAAGAAGTAAAAGAAGGAACACTGGTTGTTGTACCAATTAAAGGAATAAAAATAATGAGAGAATTCAACTTTATTTATTTTGATATAAGTCAAAATTCATTTATTCAGGAGTTCATGGAATACATTATGAATTTTGGAGATACAGTAAAATAATACTATATTATTATATCGTAATATTTAAATATATAGATTGACAATGAATTAGTATTTTAATATAATAAGTATAACCTCGAGGTGCACAAAATTTATATAAGGAGTAAAAGATGAACACAATAAAAAGTTTTGTACACAAATGGGTATGGTTGATGCTTATTGTCTTTTGTATTGGGGGTCTGATATATCCAAAGTTGGGTATTGCTGCTATAATATGTATGCTGGCTCCTGTAGTGGTATCAATCTTCAGAGGAAGAATGTGGTGCGGCAATTTCTGCCCCAGAGGCAGTTTCAATGATATACTAATTTCTAAAATAAGCCGTAATAAAAAAATTCCGCGGCTTATGAAAAACAAGTGGTTCAGATTGTTTTTCGTTGTGTTACTGCTGGGAGCATTTGCAGTGCAGTTGTCATTTGCATGGGGTAATATAGTACAAGTTGGACAGGTGTTTGTTAGAATGATATTAATAACCACCGGATTGACGATAATTTTAGGAGTTATTTACAGTCAAAGAGCATGGTGTGTTATTTGCCCAATGGGTACAATGGCGTCTTGGGTTGCTAAGGCTGGCAAAGGTTCAAAAGGCAAAAATGTGACTTTTGATAAGCAAAGATGTGTTAGCTGCAATCTTTGTACAAAATCCTGCCCTATGGAAATAGATGTACTTAAATTCAGGAGTAATGGAGAAGTTACACACCCTGACTGCCTGAAATGTGGTGAATGTATAATAAAGTGCCCGAAAGGCGCACTTGAACTATAAATAAGTTAACAAACATGGAGGTAATATTATGTCTGCTATTGAAGCAAAAAATAATTATATAGGAGTAAACGGCAGTAAAATGAATTGTGCGCAAGCAGTACTCAGTGCTTTTAAAGAGAAATACAATATAGAAAATGAATCGGTTGAACTCTTTAGAAACTATGGAGGGGGCAAGGCTCCTGACGGTCTTTGCGGTGCATACTATGCTGTTAAGTATATTTTAAGTAACTACGATAAAGAAAAAGTTGAAGAACTGGAAAACTATTTCCTTGAAAATGCCGGAGCATTGCAGTGCAACAACATAAAGGGGCTAAAAAAGCTTTCATGTGTGGGTTGTGTTGAAAAAAGCTCAGAATTCCTTGAGAATATTGACTGATACTAAAGGCTTGATTCTTAAAAATTAAGAATCAAGCCTTATTTTCACTAAATTCCAATTTCGATTCACGCCAGCGGTTGTATAGAATATATAGACCTATTAGGCCGAGTAATATCTGCCCTGTTATAACCGAAAATGTCCAAGGAAAAAGAAATCGGATAATCAATGGAAAACCATTCCATAAACCGTGTAAAACTACTACCGTGATATAAGATTTAATAACTTTGCCATTGATAAAAAATCTTCCTTGTACACTTTCTCTCAGAAGAACGCTGGATAGTATAGCCGTCCAGGTTCCATGACCTACGGGAGAGGCTATTCCGCGTAGAAGCGTAATAAAAACAGTGTGTGTCAGGCTACCACCACTTTGCAGAAACGTAGAAAATGCATATCCAGTACTTTCAAAGGCTGCAAATCCCATTCCTGCTGCGGAACCCAGAATAATCCCATCCAACATTGAATTATAGTGCCTATGTCTTGCAATTAGAAAGACACCGATAAGTTTTGTGAATTCTTCAATAATACCTACTATAAAAGCAGTTGTAAATGTGAGTTCACTGATAAACACCGGTTCTAACAATGATGCTGCAATAGTACCAAGAGCTCCGCCGTAAAAAAAGCACAAGGCAGTTGCAGACATATTAACACTGAACAAGTCTCTTTTTTCGTAGAAAAAGGAGACAAAAGCCACGGGTACTAAAAAGTTTCCTATAAGTACTATACTAGGAAACAGATGAATATTTCCTGTTAACATAAAAGCAAGGATTGTAGCTGCATAAACTATAAAACCTACAAAAAGAACTCGAAGCCAGTATCTGCGTTTTGTTTGAGTCATTTTATATATCACACCTGAAATTTTATTTATTATTATGATTACAATTTATTTAATATAAATTCTTGGGAAAACTTGACTTCTAGGGAATAATATAATAAAAAACCTCTTACTGGGAAGTAAGAGGTTTTTGGTGCGCCATCAGGGATTCGAACCCGGGACACCCTGATTAAGAGTCAAAAAATAAAAAACCCATGAATCAACTGATACTGTAAGGGGGAAAGGCATTAATAAAAGTGATACTACAACCTTTTACCACAACTTTCAGTTTGTTTTTTCTTCATCTATTTTTGTTTCATCTTTATATAAATTATCAAGCCTTACAATATTTCGTTTTTTCCTTTTGCCTTGAATATGAGTATATACTTCTCTCATAATACTAACATCATGTCCCATAATTTCTGCCGCTACAAGTTCATCTATACCAGCATCATACAAACCTGTACAATAAGTATGCCTTAATAATCTAAATGTTAAGTCAAATTCATGTTCCTTCATGTTCGAATTATCTTCAGATTCAAACCATTTTTTTATAATCTTTTGGGCTTTACGCCATTGAGATTTTATTTCTGTTAGTCCCATGGGACCACCTGCATGTCCAGGGAAAACATATAGTTTTTTATTCTTTCGTCTTTTAAGATATGATTTTAAGTAGTTTGATAAAATATCAGGCATAGGGATTTCTCTAAAACCGTTTTCAGTTTTTGGGGCTTTTAGTTGAGGTTTAGAATGAGCATACTCAGTAGCCTTTGTAACTCTTATTACTTTAGCATCAAAATCAATATCATTTAACAGTAATGCAAGAGTTTCTCCCATTCTCATGCCAGTGTATAAAGTTGTAAATATAATAGGATAAGTTCTATGACATTTTAGAATTTTTAAAAGTAGTTCCCTTTGTGTAGGCGTTAAACACTTACGCTTAGGCTTGTCGGGAGCAATGACTTTTGAGCCACTTACTGGATTAAATGAAATAATATGATCTGCTATAGCTTGTTTAAATATTTGATTAAGAGTAATCCTTACCTTATGAGCAAGACTTTTTGAACTAGTAATGCTTTTTACTAATGCTTGAATTTGGGTTGCAGTAATTTCTTTAACTTTTTTCTTTCCTAAAACAGGGTTTATATGGTTATTAACACAATTACGATACATTTCTTGCGTTTTAAGTGCACCTTCATCTTTTTTAAATGTGTTATACCATATAATCATATATTCTTCCAAAGTAGGATTGTTGTTTACATCGTACCCCTGATAGTACTTATATTTCATTTCGGTATACTTAATCTCAACATCTTCTGGTGTACTACCATATATGAACTTTTTATTACCTTTTATAGTAAGCGTAGTATAAAAACCACCACTTTTATGAGGACTTATTTTCATTTAACATGCCTCCATAGTGCTCATTTTACTAATTTTTCAGTTATGTTCTTAGTACATTTTAATATAATATCAATAGCAACCTTGCGTTCTAATTCATTCAATTCTAAAAAAGTAAGAATTAATGCTTTACTTGCTGAATCTAAGTTATATCTTCTACCAATTTCGTCAATAGCATCATTGGCATTAGGGACAAACATTTCACCAATACCATATCTTAGCCAATTTTCATTTACATTAAACTCAGTACAAATTTTCGAAATATGGATATCTTTTATTTTTCTTGATCCCAACTCCCACATTGCAAGCGTTGAAGAACCAACCAATATACGTTCACTAAATTCATTTTGACTCATTCCTAAATCATTACGTAATTGCTTTAATCTTTCGTTCATTTCGTGCACCTCCAAAGACAATATAACATAACGGCACTCACATTGCAAGTAAAAATAATAGACATGTATTGACAATATACTTGCATAGTGATAATATAAACTCACAAAGCAAGCAGATATTTAAATGGAGGTGTAGTAATGAATCAAAATCAAGTTCCTTTTGATGAAAAAAGTTTACAAGAGGCAGAGAAATTTGCACAAATTTTGTCGGAATTATCTGAGGAGGATAAGAAAATTGCCTTTCATACAGTTAACTGTATGCTGATGCTGAATAAAGCCCATGGAGAAAATCAAAAAATTGGCATGAAAGGAGCCTGACAATATATGACATACGAATATCTTTTAAAAAAATATGGGCTCACATTATCTTTTGAGGAAGCTGGAGCGGAACTCGGATTACACTTTCAAACAGTACGGCAAATGTGCCAGAGAGGGGATATAAAAGCTACCCGAAGATGTGATAAAGGGGGGAAATGGATATTAACCACAAAAGCTTTAGCTGACTACATAGATAGTGTAAGTCTGGAAAAAGAAAAAGCTGTTGATATACTTCCAATACCTAAAACTGGAAGGGGATACAAAAAAATAATCTAGTAGGGAAATCCCGTTTATAGCCAGATTTCATAATAACGAGAAAAGGAAAAAAGAAAGGATGGTAAATGGTATGAAAGCTACAGGTGTTGTTAGAAAAGTTGATGATTTAGGGAGGGTATGTCTTCCGGTTGAACTCAGGAGGACATTAGACATTGCGGAGAAAGATTCACTAGAAATATTTGTTGATGAAGAAATGATTATCTTAAAAAAGTATGAACCGGTGTGTGTATTTTGTGGAGAGGCAAAGAATGTGACGGATTACAAGGGCAAGAATATTTGTTCTGCATGTAAGAAAGATTTAAAGGGACAAGCATAGTGAGGTAACCAGTGGATAGTAAAGTGATTCAACTATGTCCTGAATGTTTAAAGAAGCTAGGAGAAACTGGAGCAACGGTACAATGTCCGAAACATTATAATACACCTATTTGTATGGCTCACTGCTTTAACATGTGTGAATATATGGACAAGTCAATGAGCCTGACACGTTGTACATATAACCAAAGAACAAAAAAAGAAAGGGAGGTAATTGGACATAAAAAAATCGGTTTACATTAACTTAGACCTTAATGTAAACCGACCACGAAAAGTCGCATTAAACATAAAATTTACACTTCTATTATATACCAAATGCGACTTATCGTCAAATTAGCATAATTAAAAATCAAATATGGAAGCCCTTAATACCACTGGTTTATATACCAGTTTTGGGGCTTGTATGGGGTAATAACATTCCTGCGAAAGTAGGGCCCTGAATATTATGTACACTATTATGCACTAAAAAGGTATAAAAAATAGAAGGAGTGTGCTGGGTGTTTATCAGAGAAAAGAAAATTGATTGCACCGACTACAGAGAAGTGGACATAATACCAAGAACAGATAATGCAGAGAGGGCAGTAAGGGGAAAAAGAAAAAAACGGGAGAAGGAAACTGAACCCAAACAAAAAGACCTTAATGATAAAAATGCAAGACGTTATCTGGTGCAACTTGGAAATGGAAACTTTGAGATAGGAGGCTTACATGTGTCATGTACATATGACAATAAGCATTATCCTAAAACAGTCGAAGAGGCAGACAAAATAGTTAACAATTATATACGCCGCATCGCATACCGCCGGAACAAACTACAACTTAAAGAGCCTATGAAATACATACTTGTCACTGAATATGATTTTGACAAAGATGGGAATACACTCACACGAATACATCATCACATTATTATGAACGATGGAATAAAAAGAGAAGAAATTGAGGCAATGTGGACAAAGGAGCGTATTAACTGGAAGAGGTACGAAAGTGACAAGGAATATAAAAATTGGTTATACAGCCGACTTATGGGGTGGGTAAATGCGGACAGATTACAGATGAATGAAAACGGTATTGAAGGATTATGTAAGTACATAACAAAAAACCCCAAGGGTAAAAAAAGGTGGTCAAGTAGCAGGAACCTTGTAAGACCACTTCCCCGCAATCCGGCAGACCATAAATACAGTAGAGCACAGGTAGAACGATTAGCTAAGTCACCAGATGCAGGAAGAGAATTTTTTGAAAAGAAGTTCCCTGAATACAACATTACATCTATTAAACCAGAATACTACAAAGATACAGGATGGCATATTTACTTAAAAATGTGGAGAAAGCAACCAAAACCAGTACCAAAGCGAAAACAGAAGCAAAAGAAAAAGAGTAATGGAGTAATACCAAAACGAGAGTAGAAGGAAGGGGCGAAACCGTGAAAGTAAACTATTCAAATTTAGCAATGGATTTAAGGATTTCTAGGGTAGCAGCATTTAAAGAAGCTGTTGGAGAGGACACAGGGAACATTAATCTTGATACGCTTGCAATCATTATACCGAAAGCGAACAAAAATAAAATAATGGAAGCAGTAAAGATAGCTGGACTTACTGCTACTGGCCCGCATGAATACATGGGCAAAAGATATTTTATCAGTCCTCCCAAATGTGGACAAAGGAGCTCACGACAAAGAGCAGTACAAGCAATGTATAGGATAATGCTTAAATGCGGTTGGGAAGTAGCGGTACATAGTGAAAATGAGCCACAGTTGGAGTGGTGAGGTACCAATGAATAAAGTAGTATTAATGGGCCGTTTAACCAAAGACCCTGATTTAAGGTATACAAGCGGAAACACTACAGCGGTTGCAAGCTTTACATTAGCAGTAAACAGGCGTTTTGCCAAAGAAGGTCAGCAACAAGCAGATTTTATCAATGTAGTTGCATGGGACAAGTCTGCTGAGTTTTGTGGCAAATACTTTACCAAAGGTATGCAGATAGTTGTGGTAGGTAGGATTCAGAGTAGAACATGGGATGATAACGAAGGGAAAAGACATTATATAACTGAGGTTGTGGCAGAAGAAACATATTTTGCAGAAGCCAAGAGAGACCAAAAAGGCGAACCATATGAAGATTATCCAGACGGTTATGCTCCACTACCTGATGATGATAGAAAAGCATGGAGGTAATGAGATTATGAAAGCACAGCAATATAAAATGCCAAAACATGCCCATGAAGATGTAGAGCAAGGATATCTGTTCCAATGGGCGGTACGGCAGGAATGTATTTTCCCGGAACTGTGGCTGCTGCACCATATTCCAAATGAAGGGAAACGAAGCCTTGCAGCAGGAGCAAAGCAAAAAAGACAAGGTTTGAAAGCAGGTGTACCAGACTTATGCCTTCCAGTTCCCAAAGGTCATTTTCACGGATTATACATTGAACTTAAAGTTAACAAAAATAAAACAACTGATGATCAGGATAAATGGTTGAAGAGGTTAGGAGAACAGGGATATTGTACACATATTTGCTATGGTTGGGAAGAGGCAGCAAAAGTGATAGAAAACTACTTAAAGTTAAAAGGAGCGTAGAGTATGAAGGTAATATCAATAATGAGCTTTAAAGGTGGAGTGGCAAAAACCATAACAGCCATATGTTTAGCATATATCCTTTCAGTAGTATTTAAATTCAGAGTTTTAATAATTGACAATGATAAACAGGGCAATGCAACAAAAAGCTTTGAGCTACATAGTGAAGAACGAAAAAGCATATCTGATTTACTCACAGAAAGAAACATCAATATTCATGATGTCATAGTACCAACGAAATATGAAAATCTTCATTTGATACCGGCAAATATGAAATTAGTTGAGGCTAATATGAAAATGTTGCTCAATATGACCGGTAACAGGGAAAAGAGACTAGCGACTGCATTAGCTGAAATTCAGGATGAATATGATTTCTGCATAATAGATAATGCACCGGATTTAAACATGTCGACACAAAATGCACTTGTGGCTACAGATGAAGTTATCATACCAGTAAAAATGGATAAATACTCATTTGACGGAATTAATGAATTGACAGAGCAAATTGAGTTTACAAAAGAAGATTCAAACCCAAAGCTCAAAATCGGAGGATACCTCATAACTCAGTTCTACAACTCTGAGTACACCAGAAATAAAGAAGAGGAACTAAGAAGCAAGTATAAATACCCTGTCTATAAAACTCGAATCAGGCGTACTCCCAAAGTAGATGAAAGCACAGATCATGATATGCCAATCTTAGAATATTCAAAAACATGTTCTGCATCTAAGGACTATTTAGCCTTTGCAAAAGAATTATTGAGTTAAAGATGTGACCAATTTGGTCACAAATGGAGGTAGAGTAATGTCCAGATTAAGTTTGAGTAATATTCTCACTCAGGTAAATCAGGAAAATATAGCTGAAAAAGCCGAAGAGGAATTAAAAAATACCATTTCAAATTTTAAGTACATAAGCATACATGATCTGGTTCCATCAGAGGGCAATTTCTATTCAATGGAACAAATTCAGGAATTAAAAACAACAATAGAGCTTGCCGGGCGTGTGTTGCAAAACCTTAATGTTTTTCCTATCGGCAATGGTAAATATAGAGTTGTAGCAGGACACCGTCGCTGTATGGCATCGTGGCAATTAGTTGAAGAGGGTAAGAAGGAATTTGAAATGTTACCATGCTGTGTTGAAGAAACGGAAGAGGATGCAAAGGCACAGGCATTGAGAGAAGAACTTCTGCTGATTTTAACAAACAGTCAAAGAGAAAAAACGGATTATGACAAAGTTCAGGAAGTAGAGAGACTCACAGCTGTATTAAAGGAATATAAGAAAAGAGAAAACATTCCTGGTCGCATGCGTGAACTTATAGCAAAAATATTAGACACATCAACAACACAGGTTCAGAGACGGGATAGCGTTTCAAAGAACCTTTCAAACGAATTCAAGCAAGAACTAAAAGAACAACACATAAATATGTCAACTGCGGTTGAACTGGCAAAATTACCTCCAGAAGAACAGCAGACAGTGTATAAGGAATACACCGACAAAGGCAGCATATCCGCAAATGAAGTAAAAAATAAACAGGCCAAGCAGAAAACCGAGGAACAATCCAAACCAACCCCAAACACATCAACAACAGTAATTACCAAAACAACCATTACGGAAGAGGTCAGAGAAAAAGAGCCAGAACAGATAACATTCATAAGACCGCAAAATATTTATGTCTTGTGTGATTATAATGGCAGCTATGATGAATTCAAAAAAGCTATCGAATATTGTGAATATGTTGTATCACAAGGGCACATACCTTTTTCAGCTCATATTATGCTGCATGGATTTTATGAAGATGATGCAGAGGAAAGAAGGCTAAATGGATTACAGGCAGCATTTGAAATTATTCGCATCGTTGATGAAGTTTGGGTATTCAGTGATAAAGAGAATGACGGAGAAATCACCAATGATATGCAGAGGATAATAGACCTCGCAAAACAGATAAATAGAACAATCGTTTACAGAGGTGATAATAATGACTAAAAAAATATCAGATGAAAAAATAGCAAAAGTCCGTGAAATGAGAATGAAAGGATGTTCATGGGAAGTGATTCGGAATAAAGTCGGAGTATCAAACTTTACAATTCAAAAATATTGTAAGGACTTAACATTGGATTTAAGAAAAGAGAAACCAACCATAACGCCACTCAAAAGTGAAAATCCATGTAAAAGATATTCTTTCAATGAACTGAGCGAAGAGGACAAGGAGAGGTACAACAGTTGCAAACCGCCATCTAAGAATGAAAAAAGTAAGAATTATATTTATGGAAAGAAAGGTGAGTACTCACAAGCTGCAATTTTTAAGGATAGCAGGACTGGCTATGTACAAGGGTATTAAGTTATACAAAATAAAGAATTAAGAAGGTGAATGGTAATGAGTAATAAGAGGTGGACAAAAGAAGAAATTGAGTACTTATCTGAAAACTGGGGACACCTTCCAGTAGGTACCATTGCTAAAAAACTCAACAGAACTATAGATTCAGTCATTGTTAAGAAAGATAGGCTAAAATTAGGTGCATTTCTAAACAACGGAAATTATATAACATTTAATCAATTAACTTATGCTCTAGGGTGTAGAAATAGTAACGGGTATATGATGACAAGTTGGGTTAAAAACAGAAACTTCCCAGTAAAAACAAAAAAAGTTAGGAATCGCAAATTTAATATTGTTTATATTAGTGACTTCTGGCAGTGGGCCGAAAAGAATAGAAGTTTTATTGATTTTTCAAAAGTTGAAGAAAATATTCTTGGGCCTGAACCAAAGTGGGTAAAAGAGCAAAGAAAAGCAGATTTGATAAAAAAGACAAAAATAATAACAACACCATGGACACAAAAAGAGGATTCATATTTGCAAAGTTTACTACGAATGTTCAAGTATACTTGCCCTGAACTGTCGAAAAAGTTACACAGAAGTGAGGGAGCTATTCAACGAAGAATAATTGTTTTGGGATTAAAAGAAAGACCTCTCAGAGAGAGTACACGGTCAACATGGGAAGAATGGCAACTTGAAAAATTAAATAAATGCATTGATTCTGGCTGTGGGTACGAAATTATGTCTGAATTAATTGATAAGTCAGCAAAGGCAATCCGAGGCAAGGTATATGGTTTATACGGTACAGAAAATCTAGACAAGGTTAGAAGCAAGAAAGAATCAATGGGAAAAGTGAGTTAGGAGAGGGCTAGACAAGTACGGAATAGCAAAAGATTGCGAATTAAGAAAGTTGGACTTTGGAAACTGAATAGTGCGGTACTTATTATGAAATAAATCTATTGACTCCAGGTAATTCCAAATGTAGGATAAATGTAAATAGTTTTGAATATAAGGCGGAATTGTAATATAAAGCGAACTAAATTTTAAGAGAGAGGTTTACATAGATGCGGAGCGTAATGTATAAACAGTGAAATTATGAAGAGTAAAAATAGGAAATTAAGTAGGCCATATATTCGTGAAGGCTGGTTGTCGATAATTTTGAGTTTATTTGTTTTTATATTGATTTTATTAATGGGATTAGTATTAACAAGTAAAAGTATTACAACCTTTTTATCATTAATTCCTGCAATATTTCCCTTTTTACTCGTATATTTTTATGGTTTAAGAACTTTATCTAGGACCAAAGAAAACAGTGATAAGTATTATTCTCATGCAACCAAAATGTCGTTTTTAGTATTATTTTTAATTTATATAATTTATTCGATATGTTTTTTTAATCTAAAATAAAAATTAATGAAAATATATATGCACAAGAACTAATAATGTTGTGTATAAACCTTCTAAGTTATTAACCAGAACTTATTTTTATTGAGGCGAAACTTTGAATTAAATGGTTAAGATTACATGAACATAAGTCGCAACTTTTATACTTTATGACTTAAATACACGGATTAAGAAATATTAACAAACAATTTAATAGAATTCTAAAAAATCAGTGCCGCACATTCAGTTAAATGAATTGCGGTTTTTTTGCGACATTTTTTAGTACGCAAAATAGCGGTTATCCGCACGAGGAAAGGGTGATGATGGTTGAACAAATATAGAGGTAAGTATAAGAAATGCCGGACATGTAAACATGCAGTTGAACCGATGATGGTACTTGTAGAAACTAAAGAAAGTTGTTCTAAACACATTAATTTCAATGGACTTAAAGCGGTAGTTAAACAGACCTGTGAAGAATGTGAAAATTTCGAACAAAGGAGTGAGGACGTTGAGGGAGGATAAAGTAACATCAGATATGATACTAAAACAATTAGCTGCAAGGCATACCGAAGACTTTTTTATGACTGAGGTAAAAAATGGACCTACTCAATATGGAACACACCTAAGAATGGATGCAGTTGCCATAAAGAAAAGTTGGGCGAATCCATGTATTTCAGCGTATGAGGTAAAAGTCAGCCGTAATGATTATGTTCGGGATGATAAGTGGCCCGGGTATATGCAATACTGCAATAGATTTTCATTTGCCTGTCCAGAAGGTTTAATACAAAAAGATGAACTGCCACCAGAAGTCGGATTGTTTTGGTATAAAGGTGACGGGAAGCGTTTCAAAATAGTTAGACACCCAGTTTTCAGAACAGTTGATATTCCTTCCGATTTTTTCATGTACATAATTATGAGCAAACTTGATTCGGACAGATATCCATTCTTTAACGGGAAAGAGGAATATTTCAGAGAATGTGTAGAAAAAAAGAAAACAGCCGTAGAACTTGGATATCAGTTAAGTTTCAGAATTTCCGAAGAATTAAGAGATATGAAACGAAAAATGGAAAATGCATTACATGATGCTGGAAGTTATCAAGAATCTCACAAGCAAAAACAAGATGTTATCAGTCTATTGACAAAGAATGGGATTAATTGGAACCATTGGAATGATGAAACTTGGGTAGATGCAATAAGGAACTTTATAGAGAATGGTAATAAAGGGAATTCTGTTGAACTCAAAAGAGCAATAAGGGATGCAGAGGATGTTCTTAAATATCTAAGGTCAGGGTTAAAGGAGAGTGATACCGTTGAACGATAAAACATGCGTACATTATCATGAGTGCGGATTGGATATCTGCTTGAATATGGAAGGACTTAAATGTCGGGATTACGAGAATAAAGGTAAACCGATTTTATTTAACACAGATATGGTAAAAGCCATACTGGAAGGACATAAAACAAAGACGAGAAGGATTATTAAGCCACAGCCAAAAGAACAATTAAAATGTGTAATACAGCATGAAGTCAGTGGAATGGCTTGTTGGATGGAAGAAAATGCAGATCAGTCAAGCGAAGATTTTATGTTTTACAAGTCTTTTGAAGTTGGTGACATTCTTTGGGTTAGGGAAACATGGGGTAATTGGACTTATGATAACCCTGAAAACAATGCTGTTTATTATCAATATAAGGCAGATTACCCGGAAGGTGCAAAAACTTACATGTTTGACGATGAGCACGAATGCGATTTACCAAAATGGCACCCGTCAATACATATGCCACGTTCTGCAGCACGATTGTTTTTAAAGGTTACTAATGTAAGGCCTGAAAGGTTGCAGGGAATAACTATTGACGGAATCGAACAAGAAGGCATACCCCTTACTTTCCCACTTGTAAAACTGATTGATTCAGAGCATTTGAAAAGATTTATTAACTTATGGGATGGCATCTATTCGGTACCAACACCTGTTAAAGAACACGGTATCATAACCCATTATGAAAGTTATCCATGGGAAGATATACAGGAAGTCAAAGAATATAAAGGACTGCCGTGGTATGTTTGGGGTAATCCTTGGGTATGGGTTAATGAGTTTGAAAAGCTTGACTTGTGCGAACATGGTATATCTGATTATTGCCAGAAATCTAGCGGGTGCACATATTGCACCGAAGATATGATTTGAAAGGGTGGTGTAAAGGATGGATAGCTCATTCAAAATAGTAAAGGGTAAGTTAAAAAGTGCTGATTCAAAAAGAGATTGGCAAAAGTATCTTATGGGCAAAGAAATGCTTCTTTGTTCAAGCATTTCGGATGGTTGGAATATTATTGGTATCAAAGGAGAACCTGATTTAAATGGACTTTGCAGTTATGCTTGGGAAACTGAACCTGAACACGAGTACGATAATTTATCGGATTTTCAAGAAGAAGTTTTAATGGGTAATGATGGGTTCGGCCTTGACTTTGATGAAGTAGAGATAGTGGATGATGGTATTTCTTTCGATAAAAATAAACGGGAATGGGTTAAACATGAACAATAGTTCAGCAAATAAGTCTAGTACGAACCAAATTTGAACATTGAAAACTGAATAGTGCGGTGATGAATGAAACTTGACATAGCAATCTTCCGGATGTAGTATTATTTGTAATCAATTGCTTTGAATCGGGATTGTTAAATATTATGATATATGCCTTATACGCAAAGGTTAGTTAATTGAAATTTAATGTCTAAGGAGATGTTATCTCTACTGGTAACATTAATAAGACTAGAATAGCAGGGGTAAATAGTATGATAAAAGGTGAACTAATTGGAAGTGGTGCTACTGCAGATGTTTTTGATTGGACAGAGGGCACAATTATAAAGATATTTAACGATTATGAACCAGATATAGCTATAGAACAAGAAATCAATAATACAAAAGCCTTGCAAAGCTGTTCTTTTAAATACCCAAAGTTTATTCAAAGACTTGAATATGAGGGGAAACGTGCTATTATATATGAAAAAATTGT
>JAEWCZ010000069.1 GCA_023390335.1 Bacillota bacterium
GGTGTACCCATGCCATCGGGTGTACCCATACCACCGGGTGTACCCATGCCACCGGGTGTACCCATGCCACCGGGTGTACCCATGCCACCGGGTGTACCCATACCGCCGGGTGTACCCATGCTGCCGGGACCGCCCATACCCATGTTTTTATTCATATCTATTTCCCCCTCCCAAGAAAGGCTTGTCGAGAGCCGGGAAAAGAGTACCTCTGTCTAATCCTTCATTTACATCATAAGGCCTTTCCCAAAGCTGATCAGGCACATAGGCCATAGCGAGAGCTATATTAGCAGGATTAAAGGGTTTTATAACACTTTTGTTTCTTTCTTGATAATCGTATTGATTTAATAAGTCATCCATTATTCTTCTCCTTTCAAATAAAACGAATAACTTCTTCTATGATTAGGATATGAAGTTACAAATAATTAAGTTACATAAAATATAAGAGTTTACATTATGGATTTGAAAAAAGAAGTTGTTGACAGGAAATATCTTACAAGTGTAATATTTAATATACATATCATTTTTTTTAGGGGGAAGTTGTTGTGAATAAAACTGCAAAAAAGATCCTGCCATTATTAGTTGCAATTGCACTGGTTTTTGGTTTATTAATAGTTTTATTTTTTGCTACCAAGGGGAATAATTCAAGCGCTATTGATTCTAATGGTAGTGCAAAGATAAATGCAAGCGAACAAGTTTACAATGCAGATTACTTATTTGAAAACAAAACTTCCTACGTAGGGAACAACAGCAAGGTTTTACATATTATCGACAACCTACAGTTTAGTAACTATAGAGGAGAGGTAGCACTTCAAACTGAAAAAATTCCTTACGGAGTAACAGTTAACTATGATTTTCAGAATTTAGTTGAAGGTGAATATCAAAAGGCAAAAATAGAAAATGAAGAGCGTTTGAAACTGGCACTTAAAAGAAATGCAGCAATGATGTTTTGCCTCATATCTAATCTGGACAACCTTAACTTTGTCTGTCACATAAATAACGGTCAGGCTGAATACATATTTACCAGAGCAGAAGTACAGAAAGATTATAAAGAAGATTTGAAAGAATATTCAATAGATAAAAATAAGTTTGGCGACTTTGCGATTACATTAAATAACGACAATCTTATAATACATTCAATGAAAAAATATTCTCTTGCCATGTCTAGTGTATTTGGCTTAAAAATTATGTCTACCTATGAAGGGAAAGCGGATAATATAAGATATACAGCCACAGAGGGTGTACTAATGAGAGACCTTAGTTCTGAAAAACGGGAAAAGACCTTGACTGTTCCGGCGAATACACCAATTTATTGGAGTCCTTTGACTGGAGACGGTACAAGTTTAACAACTGATAAAATTACTGTTAAAGTTGAAGCGTTAAACGAAGGAATAAAGATAGCGGAACAAACACTTCATATTACCAAGGAAGGTATGATGTATACTATAGAAGAAAGTACCAATGTTCTAGCGGATATAAAATAAAATTAAAAATTTTATAATTGGACACGCATTATTTCTTTATTTTATCATAGAATGGAAAGGTACACTATTTTTGAGGTAATAGTTACTTCATTATCATAGGGGGTGCCTTGCTTGATAGATATACTATTTTCAACAATCTTTGATGTATTAAGCAATTTTTTTGTAATGATTGGCTACGTATCAAATGTAAACTCCTTCCCCCAGCCTTTAAAGCCGGAGGAGGAACAATACTACGTTGAGGCATACAAAAATGGTAGTGAGGAAGCAAGAAATATACTTATTGAAAGAAACTTGAGGCTTGTTGCACACATAGTAAAAAAATACGGTTCGTGCGGCAGCGATAGCGATGACCTTATCTCAATAGGTACGATAGGCTTAATTAAGGCAATTTCTACATTCAACATGGATAAGGGAACCCGTCTTGCAACCTATGCTGCTAGGTGTATAGAAAATGCTATCCCCCCATCACGGAAACATTCAGGTACTCACACCGCTATCCTATATTGGAAAGTATATCAGATATGTCTGTTATCAGAGAAATTATAAAAAGTAGAGGGTTACAATAGCGAACCCTTTACTTTTTATCTTTTTTAACACCGGGTTATGTTTGTCAAATTGTTATTTTTTCTCATAAAGCTTTTCAATCCTTATTTTTTAGAAACTCGTAAGTTTGTAGCTTTTAAGTATTAGGTTTATATATTACTAAAAATTTATGACTGGACAACTAATTTTGTTTTTACCAAAATAAATGTAAACTTTTGGAAGTTTATCTTGAAAATAATAGTAAATAGTGGTATAATTTGGTAAGATTGGTATAATATGAATTAAGTAATTTGTTGCAGATTATAGAATAATGTAATTTGCGATGAGGTGTTTGCAGAAACAGAAAACGAAAGTTTAAGTGTTTGGTTCGTCTGTAGAACGGAGAATTATAATGTGTGGTATTGTGGGAATTGTTTCATTAGAAAATAGTATTCCTGACCGGTTAATTGAAAGAATGACTGGTGCTATCGTACATAGGGGTCCGGACGGTGAGGGTTACTATTATAGTTCTATGGTTCAATTAGGGGCGAGAAGACTGAGTATCGTTGACACGAAGAATGGGGGACAACCCCTGTTTAACGAGAATAAGTCCATCGTTGCAGTATTTAACGGCGAAATATACAATTATCTAGAATTAATGAATCAGTTAATTTCAAAGGGACATGCCTTTAATTCATTATGCGATGCTGAAGTTATTGTGCATTTATATGAGGAATATGGAGTGGAAATGCTGGAAAAAATTGATGGCCAGTTTTCATTCGCAATATACGACCAGTATGGCAGCAGGGTGTTTATTGCCCGAGACAGGAATGGCATTTGTCCGCTTTATTATTCTGTAGTAAATAATACCGTATATTTTGGATCGGAGATTAAAGCAATTGCACAGGCAGATGAAGTTGAAATTCGTCCAAGTATATTGGGACTGTACGAACAGTTTGTATACTGGTCACCTGTTGAGGGGCGAACAGTTTTTGAGAATATCTATCAGATTCCACCATCAGGGTATGCCCTAATTGATGGGAAAATTGGTTTACAGGTAAAATTATACCATTGTTTTAGTGACTATGCTCAAGAGTTTGATTATAGTAGTGTTAATGAGCTTAAGAATGAAATACATACAACCCTTAAGAGGTCCATTTTAGAAAGGCTAATGTGTGATTCGGATGTAAAATGGGGAATTTACTTAAGTGGAGGGCTTGACTCTACGATTTTGATGAAATTATTAAACGAATGCGGGTATGATGAAATTCCTACATTTTCTCTAGGATTTAAAGATTATAGAATTGATGAATCTGCATATCAGGCATTGGGCTTGGAGGGGAATAAAGGACAACACATAAAAATTACGGTCAGTGATGAAGATATCATTTCACAACTTTCAAAAGTAATAAAACATTGTGAGGTTCCATTATATAAGTTGGGTGCTGTCCCAATGTATATGCTTTCCAAAGCAGCGCACAAAAATGGAGTCAAGTTTGTTTTGAGTGGAGAAGGAGCAGATGAACTGTTTTATGGTTATGATATCTATAAAGAAACACTTTATAGAAAGTACTGTTCGCTAAATCCTGCATCCAATATTCGTACAGATGGAATTAAAAATTTCATTCCATCTGGTAATATGATTAACAGTTATACACTTGAAGGTTATAAAAAATATTATTCAGCTTTCTTCTCGGGAAGTAATGAGTTTATCTATTCTATGAAGTCACGCATTACAGCCAGTTCTTCTATTTTTGAGTATTTCAATAAAGAGAACAAGGCGAGCATTGACTTAAAAAATGTATCTGACGAGGTCTTTAAACAATTTAGTCGGGAATCAAACGAGTTGTCTGTGTTAAAGAAATGTCAGGCTGTTCAGATGCAATTACTTTTAGCAGGTTATCTTTTATCAACACAAGGCGACCGGGTGCTTTTAGCAAATTCCGTAGAGGGAAGATATCCCTTCCTTGATCGTCGTTTGATCAGACTTGCTTATTCTGTTCCGGACAATTTAAAGTTAGCAGGTTACAATGAAAAGTATATTTTAAAAGAAACATTTTCGGATATTGTGCCTGAACCAATCATAAGAAGAACCAAGTATCAATACTCTACACCGGGAGTAGAGCTTTTCTTAAAAAATATAAATCAATTTGAATCCTATTTGGCCAAAAACACCTTTGATAAGTATGGTGTTTTTGATTACGGGAAAGTCCATTCGTTAATAAAAGAATTAAAAGAAAATTCAGGTAATTTTCAAAGAAATATTACACATGATATGACTCTTATTTATGTGATTACAACACATATGCTTTTAGAATCAGCCTATGGAAAATTTGTTTAAGAGTAGGTTTTCCATAAACTAAATATACAATGAAACAGTTTATGTATAAGAACTTCCTTCTATATATTAGGATGAATCCTTTTATTTAAGAGGAAATCTTATCATATATCAAATGATAAATAAGGTTTTGTGCTTAGGGTTTGACATTTGAGGGAAGCGGCACAAGGCTTGATTTATTGTACAAAGGAGGTGAAAGCTATGTTAAAACACACCAGATACAATTGTGCAACAAGTATCGTTATGGGGACAGTTCAAGTTAGCCCCGGAGCATCGACTACATGTACTGGATCAGCATGTTCATGCTGCAGTTGTACATGTTGCTAAAGAAGAATTTAAGAAAACAAGAATATGGAGGTGAAAGCTATGTTAAAACACACCAGATACAATTGTGCAACAAGTATCGTTATGGGGACAGTTCAAGTTAGCCCCGGAGCATCGACTACATGTACTGGATCAGCTTGTTCATGCTGCAGCTGCACATGTTGCTAATTCAATAGTACATAAGATTGTTCTAGGTTATATTTTCATAAAGATTAATTGGCTGCATTTTAATAAACTGCGGCTTTGTAAGTATCTTTATTGAAGAATGAGCAGGTTGGAGTTTAAGTAAAAATTCTGACCTGCTCATAAAGTACAAATAATGCCTTTTATTTTATAAAGAGGTTAAATATAAAAGGAGATGTTTACATGGATAGCAAGGGGAAGAAGTATTTAGAGGAACGTGCACATTATCGTGAAACTATAAGTATGAGTTCACAATATGCTTTGATTTCACCATATGCCGATACTACAGTTGTTCGCACCCCGGAAGTTGTATTAAAGGGAATTTATCATTCTAGGGTAAATCGATTTGTTAGTGAAGAGTATTTGCTTAATTTTCGCACATACAGTGCAAGGCTTGACTTTAGAATTGGAATTAGCAGATTTCGTGCTAGGGATGCACTGCTTTCATTTGCAATGCGTAATAAAAAAGAACAGGCATATGATAACACAATAAAACTCCCCAAGGCAAAAAAAATAAAAGCTGATTTCAGTGCAGTGTTACAGGCCAGAAGAAGTGTAAGAACATTTAAAGGTTCTATTCCTTTAAAAGACTTTGCAACCATTCTTTTTTATTCGCAGGGGATTACAGGATATTTGCAATTAAAAGAAAAAGAGGCGGATGCAGAACGTATTATGCTTCGTGCTGCTCCATCGGGAGGCGGCTTTTATCCGGTGAAATTATATATTGTTGCATGGAATATCGATGGACTGGAGAAGGGGATTTATGAATATTATCCTTATACACATTCTCTCAGGTTAATAGAGGAGGGATATAGTGAGGAGGATTTGAATGCTCTTGCTGGTTTTGGTGATATAAAAGTTGAAAATTCAGCTTTTTGTGTTGCATATGTATATGAATTGTATACAAATTCTCATAAATACGGTAATGCGGGTGCTGCGTATGCATTTATTGAAGCAGGAGAAATAGCAGAAAATGCACAGTTGACTACAACGGCCCTGGGGTATGGTGCATGTGATTTAGGAGGATATGATAAGCAATTTATTGAAAAAAGATTTGGCCTTGATGGAATTAGTAAGCAAGTTATACATTTCACAGTTTTTGGAAACGGAGGAGTTATCTAATGTCTAAAAATTCTAATAATTTGGTTTTTCGTGATAATGTAAGTGTCTATGATAATGGTGCAAATGAAATCCGTTTACGTATGGGCGTATTAAATTATGAGGAAGCAGAATTAGATTTGTCTACTTTAACAGAAAATCTGGCTGCTTTTATGAGAAAGGTATTTAATGCGCTTCAAAGTGAAGAGGGATACAATGAGGAAACTATTAATGAAGTACTCCTGGAGCCGTATGAAAAAGAAGTGGTGCAATCATTATTAAACGAGCTTCGTGCAACAAACTATATTACATCGATTGAAACAAAGGGTATAGATGAAGAGTTGACACTAGCTTTATTAGGATATTTACAGCATGAAGAAATTGAATCGGGAGATGATGCAAATAAAAAGCAAGTTTTATTTTTTGCAGATGATGAATATACTGTGAATTCGGCTATAAATCTTGCAAAAGAAATGAATTTTACATTAAATATCATGGACGTTCAAACAATGCAGGAAATTAAAAATGCAGATTTAACTTCCAATATGGATGGTTTGGCTCGTGTACAACAGATGAGTCATTTTGAAGAGATGTTTAAGAAGTACGATGCTGTTGTTGGTTGTATGAAAAACCTCTCTATTATTTTAATGAGAAACTTAAATCGAATTTGCATGGAAGTTGAAATTCCAATAGTTCTTACTTTTATTGATGGACCTGTGGTTTGTGCACTTGCTACCAATCCATATTCCACGGGATGCTTAGAATGCTTTGAATTGAGAGCGCTTGCAAGATTGGAAGACCATGTTCAATATCACAATTTTGTAAAGGTTGAAAAAAATTCATCGAAGTACACATCCAATGGAAGTAAAGGACTTGTTCCATTATTGAACTTATTGGTGAACTTAGCAGTCTCTGAGGCTTACTTGATTAGAAAAATCGGGGTCTCCAAATTTACCGGAAGATTGTTGACTATTTACCTTCCAACTCTTGAAATACAAGCCCAGGATATTTTACGTGTGCCTTTCTGTCCTGCATGTGGTGCTGTTTCCAAGATTAAGTTGGAAGAGAAAAATATTTCGTCACGTGCATTAGTAGACGAAATGGTTGCTAATACAATTAAGATTAAATAAATAATAAAAATATGGAGTGGTAATATGATAAGATTTTATCCATCGTATGAACATATTATGAATCAATACAAATATATTGGTGGAAATCAAACAGGTATTTTGCATGGGGTTTTAGCACCTATGGTTCACATGCCGCCTGAGCCTTGTCTAAAATCTGTAACAGGACGTATGCCCAATTATCATAAAATTACTTTCAATGATCCAGAGAAACATGTTGAGTACCATCTGAGTGGATATGGAATGTATCATGAGGAGGCATTGATTAAGTTAATTGGGGAAAGTGTAGAACGTTATTCGTCTGTAAGTACAGAAAAGATTTTAAGAGAGAAAGCAGTTTATTGTAGTTATAAAGAAATGAAAAAACAAGGAAAGGTAATGCCATTAGAATACCTTAATATTTTTTCCAGTGAGCAGCAAAAGGTCTTAGCCCAGATGATGCCGGCATATTCACCTGAGCATGCAACAGAAGACGATATCATCGGTTGGATTAAATGTGCGTCATTGGTTCATCCGGGTGAAGATGTATGGGTACCCATGCAAATATTGTGTATCGGGTTTGTTAAGAACTTTGAGAAAGGTGAAAAATTCTTTACACCTTCCTTTTCAACGGGAACTGCATCCCATCGTTCATTAAAAAAAGCTCTATTAAATGCATTAGTAGAATATATTCAAATAGATTCTTTTGTCCTTTCATGGTACACAAAGCAAAAATCAAAAAGAGTTATAATAGATGATCCGGATGTTTTAAAATGTCTTGAAGCTTGTGGACTTGGAAAGGATTCTCCTTATGAAGTGATTCCATTACTCGTAACTATGCCAGATATGGACTTGCCGGTTTATCTTAATATACTTAAGAGAAAAGATAAAAAGCTTCCATATTTAATTGTGGGTACCCAAGGAGATTTGAATGCAAAAAATGGTGTTTTAAGAGGCTCAATGGAGGCGACAGCCATCATATTCATGCATATGTTTAATGCACTGTTTGATCCTGAAAAAATAGAATTTTCTAATACCATGTCTGCATTTGCAGATTTGGATACAAATGTTTTATACTATGGGGTTCCCGACAAAGCAAAAGAAATTGATGCTTTATTGGAACAGCTCACAGGAGAGACAATAAAATTGTCGGAAATCGAATCTCGTTGGGAAAACGATGTTGATGCTCAAATTTCACATTTGTTAAGTGAAGTGTCAAAAGTTAGTGAATATGCAGTCTATGTAGATATTACACCGCCTGAAGTAATAGATAAAGGGTGGAGTGTTGTAAGAACATTGATACCTGAACTTTGTGGTATGTGTTTACCTGGTTTTCCTTTTAAGAATCATCCTAGAATGAAGAAATTTGGTGGTGTAACAAATGAATATCCACATCCTTTGCCATAGCCTTTTAGTACTATTAGCAACGGTGTACCCGGTCTCGATTCCGCAAATTGCTCTCAACTTTACCAGAGGGTACCCAAGAAAAAATCAACAAGTTTCATATTTAATGAATTGTGTAATCGTAAGTTCTGCTTTGTTCCTACTAAGCTGGCTTTTAATACCCATGCGCGGTAAGATTGTTATTACGTCCGAAATTATATGGTATTTAATAGCGATTGTTTCCGCGCCTGCGTTAATTGCTATAGAATTAGCTGTTGGCGGAATAATGCTTAGGTTATCAAAAATAAAGGTCAAAGGGATTTCGATAAATGCAAATTGGTCAAGAATTTCTGTAGTCGGATGCATTTTAACTGTCCTCCTTGCAATCATTGAAGAACTTATATATAGACAACTGTGGAGTACTGTAATTATAGACAATTTAAACTGGGGTACCGGTGTATTTGTATTTATAAGCTCCGTTGTGTATGGTTTAAACCATCTATATTATGGATTTACGACATTTTTACAAAAAACTATCAGTGGGATTATCTTTGCAGTGATATTTTTGCTTAGTGGAGGATGTATCCTTGTTCCGCTTATTGCACATTCATTACAGAATATAATTATTCTAATCATGGGGAGATGCAAGAAAAATGGATAATTCTTTAATTGTTGCTGTTGTTGGTTACTGTTGTATGTTTGTATGGCTTTTTATATTTAAGCAGTCTTATAAAAATACATATATAAAGAATAGGATATCCCTTTTTATGTCGTCTTTGTTTGGAATACCGGCATCCTACTCTTATTCGGTTTTTGCATCTTTTTTATATTGTGCTTTGCCTACAATAAGTTGTATTGTTGTGGCAAGAACGGCAAAAATCCATATTTTTAACTTATTTCCCTTGGTGATGAGTCTTAAGCTTTTTGCAACGATAATCCTTGGAGTTGTGGCTGCTATGTCATTAGTATCTGTATTCATTATTGTTAGCTTGAAGTTAGCACCGAGAATGGATATTGCGAGTGAGATATCCAGAATTAAATGGATAGAAGGTATTTTTCAAATACCAAAAAAGATAGCATGGTTACTACCGATTTTAAGTGCAAGCTTTGAAGAAGTATTTTTTAGAGGTGTATTTCTTCAGGGTTTGGTTTCAAATGGTATGAATACTGTTATAGCAGTTATTCTGGTTACTGTGGCTTTTGTATTAAATCAGGTTTTATTGACAGATACAAAGGTACAGGGATTGGTGCTTGGTTTTTCTAGTGTTTCTATTTCTATAGTAGGAAGTATTATGTTTTTGGCAAGCGGTAGCATTATTCCGTCTATGATTATGCATGCTTCCTTTGCAGGGTTTTATGCAAACGGCAATGATTATAAGTCATAGGTTTAAAACGAGTATTTTTACATTTCATAACACGGGATTAGAAAACTATGATATAATTGTTGTAACTTTGGAATATTATGGTAAAGTATGAGCATCTTACCATTAAACTTTTGATACATATAGCAAATGCCTGCACTGGGTGTATTTCATGAAACTTTGAACATTAATTAGTAAAGGAGCGTATTGCTATAATGATTACGGTTGATTCACTTAGTATTAAGTATAAAGACTTCTGTGCCGTTGATAATATTTCCTTCTCAGTAAATAAGTGTGAGATATTTGGTATTATTGGATCTAATGGAGCGGGAAAAACATCCACAGTTGAGTGTATTGAAGGCCTTCGTAAGCCAACAAGTGGCAGAATTAGTGTTATGGGATTTGATCCTTGGAAAGATAGAAAAAAACTACAAGAAATAATGGGAGTTCAATTACAGGATACTTCTTATCAGGAGCGGGCAAAAGTATATGAGATTTGTGAATTGTTTTCTTCTTTTTACAATAATCCTATGCCCTATAATGAATTACTTGGTGCAATGGGGTTAGAAGAAAAAAGGAAGTCATATATTTCCAAACTGTCTGGTGGACAAAAGCAAAAATTGGCTATAGTATTATCGTTAATTTCAAATCCTAAATTGGTTTTCTTGGATGAGCTTACAACAGGGTTGGATCCAAAAGCTCGCAGACAGATGTGGGATATGATTTTAAAGCTGCGTGAAAATGGGCTAACGATTGTAATTGTCTCACATTTTATGGATGAAGTGGAAACCCTTTGTGACAGAATTGCTATAATGAGTAAGGGACACATAGAAAACATAGGGACAATTGGCAGTATTATTAGCGAATACGATTTAAAACAAAAAATATCTTTCAAAGCTGCCAATCTTGATGTTGAAAGCTTGAAAAAGCTAGGGTTTGAAGTGACCGTACAAAAGGAAAATGACGTTATTACTCTGCTTGGTAAAGCTGACGATTATGTAAATCGTGTGCTAGCATATTTAACTGAGAATAATATAGCATATAAGGACTTAAATGTTAAAAACCCAGATTTAGAAGATGTTTTTCTAGATATGGTTGGATATATGCCGGAAGATGAAGTTACTCATGATTAGAAGTAAAAGATATACCATTTTTCATGACTAATTGAACCACAATTGGGTGGCGAAGTGGAGGTTACAATGAAATCGAAAATAATGTTAAGGCTAACAATATTTGAATTTAAATTGTTTTTACGTAATTTTATCAATATATTTTTCCTGTTAGTATTCCCTACCCTAATGATTTTACTTTTTGGAGGGATATATGGGAATACTCCTAATGAATTATATGGTGGGGCAGGAGTGGTAGATGTATCGGTACCGGCATATGCAGGAATGATAATTTCGGTAACAGGACTTATGAGCTTGCCTCTTACTATATGTGAATACAGGGAGAAAAAAGTACTCAAAAGATATATGGCCACACCCATAAAACCAGTGTATGTAATTGTTTCGCAAATATGTGTCAACACCTTAATGACAATTACTGGAATGGCTATGTTGATTGTGGTTGCAAAGCTTGTATTTAATCTTAATTTCACGGGAAATGTCCTTGAAGTTGTACTTGTCTTTCTTTTATCGATTTTTAGTATTTTTTCCATAGGATTTCTCATTGCCAGTATTGCACCAAACATGAAGGCTGCCGGTGCAATTGCAAATCTAATTTATTTCCCAATGCTTTTTTTGACAGGGGCGACTGTTCCTATTGAGATTATGCCCAGTTTTATGCAACGCATATCAAAAATTTTACCTGTAACCCATGTAGTTGAGGCAATGAAACATGTATGGTTAGGGGATGGCATTTCTACATGCTGGCAGAGTATTTTAGTGCTTGTTGGCGTAATGGTAGTGTGCTTTGCTTTTTCAATAAAATTTTTCAGGTGGGAGTAAGAGTGGATACGTTTGTTTTGAATTTTATAGAGAAGAATAACTTGGTTAAAATTAATTCAAAAGATGAAAGTTTATTTTTACAGGGTAAAATACAACAAAGTTTCTTTATGTATTTAATAATTGAAATTGAGGATAAGTATGGTATTTTTTTTGAAGATGAAGAATTGGTAATTGAGAATTTTGATACAATACAGCTAATTGAGTCAATGGTCAGTTGTAAACTCGAAAAATTTATAGAGTAGTGTAAAGTAGCCCAAAGATACCTTAAATGGAATTGCAACACTACCTAAACCCTAGATGGAAAAGAAATGTTTCTGTAGTGTTAGGATAGCAAATGCTATTCTCACACTACAGAAACATTTTATAGGTGTTAAATATAGTATTCTGTCTTGTCAGGGTTTTTCATATTAAATTCAGAGAATACCCTATCCCGTATTTTCAGAAAATCATGACTTGTTCGGTCACGTTTTCTTGCTAATGGAACACTGATAATTGATTTAATTTTACCGGGATTAGGCGTCATGATAACAATCCTATCTGCAAGGAAAACTGCTTCTTCAATATCATGGGTAACAAAAATAATAGTCTTTTTTTGCTGTTCCCAAATATTTGAGATTTCATCCTGCATTTTAAGTCTTGTTAAAGCATCCAAGGCACCAAACGGCTCATCCATGAAAATAATTTCAGGATCAACAGCCAGAGCTCGGGCTATAGCAACACGCTGCTGCATACCACCTGACAACTGAGAGGGGTGACTTTTGCTGAATTTCGAAAGTCCCACTAAACCAATGTATTTACTGGCGATATCATGCCTTTCCTTTTTGGAGAGTTTCTTACTTTCCAAACCTAATTCAACATTTTTTTGGACTGTACGCCAAGGCAGAAGGCCATAGTTCTGAAAAATGGTTACATTGCTGATGGAAGGCTCCAGAACCTGTTTGCCGTTGATTTCAATACTTCCGCTGTTAATCTTTTCAAAGCCTGCAACGGAATTTAGAAGTGTGGTCTTACCGCAGCCGCTCGGGCCAAGCAGGCACAAAAACTCACCTTTTTCAATTTGTAGGGATACATGATCCAAGGCTTTGAAAGTCGAATTGTTTTGTATATATTCTTTTAAAACACCCTGTATATTAATGAACATTGTTACCTCCAATAGCTCCCCATCTTCTCAAGAGTTGTTTCTCCCCAAAACCAATCAAACTGTCAAGGATAAGTCCTATAAGTCCTATGGACAATATTCCAGCAAGTAATAAATCTGCTCTGAGGTTGTTTCTTGCATCAATAATCATAAACCCCAATCCTGTCTGAGCTCCAACCATTTCACCCGCTACCAGAAACACCCACGCTGTTCCCAAGGCTATATGAAGTCCCGAAGCTATAGAAGGGAAAGCGGAAGGAAGAACAATTTTGGTAAGAAGCTGGGGCTGTTTTATGCCAAAGTTCTTTGCGACCTTTATGTAGGTTTGTTCGACTTTTCCTACGGCGTTTACTGTAGTTAAAAGGATAGGGAAGAAGGCTGCAATAAAAATTATAACAATAGCAGGAAGGTCGCCAATTCCAAATAGTAATACAATAAATGGAAACCATGCTATTGGTGATATAGGTCTTATCAATTGTACAACAGGATTTACAAAGCCCCATGCATTTCTGAACCAACCCATAACCAGCCCCAGAGTAACCCCCGTAAGGGCAGCCAGAAGATATCCTACCAAAAATCTGTACATACTGGCTTTTACACCCATAAAAAGTAGTCCTTCTGAAATTAGCTCCCAAAACGCCTTTCCAACATCCAGAGGAGAGGGCAGAAGAGATTGATTCCAATACCCCAACGAAACGACACCTTGCCATAGAATTAATAATAATGCGAATGATACTAGAATATGAATTAGTTTCTTCATGAATTATTCTCCATTCTATTTGGCGTAAAGGCTTGAATCTACAAAGTCATCATAAGCCGGAGGATTTGATGAAATCCCGAATTCCTTGATTTTAGAAGTTAGACTGTCATAAGCTTCTTTTGTAATTTCAAGATCATTGTATGAAATCCATTTCATGGACAGGTCCAGAACCTTTTCGTCAAGTTTAAGATATTTCTTTGCAATAGTATTGGCCTCATTTTTGTGAGAGCCGATGTATTCGCCTGCTTCTCTATAACCGGATACAACCTCTTTTGCTGCATTTTTGTTGCTGTTAATAAATTTGTCGGATAAAACAAGAGAGCAGCATATGGAATCCTTCCATAGTTCATTGGACTCAAAAAGTACATTTCCTGTGTTCAAAGCCACAGACTTTGCACCAAATGGTTCAGCAACACTATATCCGGCAATCTGGCCTTGAGCAAGAGCCGCTGGCATTTCTGGCGGAGGAAGCTCCACAATGTTTACATCTTTATAGGAAAGTCCTGCATTTTTAAGCATTTGTCCTAAAAGGATGTTATGTGAGGACTGTCTGTGAGGAATAGCAAATTTCTTTCCTTTTAATTCAGCCGTATTTTTAATGTTCTTTGATACAACCACAACATTACCATCCTTATGTCCAAGTGCTACTGCCTTAACACCGATACCCTGTTCCTTTGCCTTCATGGCAAGCTCAATAAGAACGGAAGCACCGTCAACATGACCTGTGTTTAAGGCATCCATCAATTCCGGCCATGATCCGTACTTGACCAGTTCAATTTTATATTTTTGCCCTGACTTATCCTGCAATTCATTTTCCACAAACACAGGCAGAGCGTGTGTTAACGGAAGGTAAGCAATCTTTACAGTTTTAACATCTGCAGATTTTCCACAGGCCACAGTACCTAAAATAACTCCAAAAATCAAAGCAGCTACGATAAACTTTTTTAAATTCATAGTCATCCTCCATAAAATCCTTTTAATCCCAACCTAGAGCTTTTCTCTGTTCTTTGAGGTTGTCGATAATCTCATTTGCCAATTCAGTGTGATTAACATTCACAATCATTTTTGAACCCAGAATATCCTTGGTTCCATTACTCATAAAGTTTGTAACATTATCAGAGCCTTGAGTGGGTGCATATACACAGTGGTAAGAATCAATACCCAGCAATCTGAAACTTAGAGCCGCACAGATTCCTTTTTCGTTAGACCATTCAGGACTGGCAAAAGCATAGGGCATATCCTTGATGTTAATATCCGAAGCCTCAGCCACAGCTTTAAAAAGTGCAGATGCTCTTGCATTATCCAAACATTCGCCCATATGCCATACAGGGGGAAGATCCTTCAAAAAACCCTTTAATTTCTCACCGGTACGTTCCAAAGCGGTAGTAGAGCAATATCCAAGTTTCATAAGAGGAAAGGAAGCACACCCGTTAGTCAGAACCAGCACGTTATTCTCTAAAAGAATATCTGTAAGCTCAACAATGGCCTTTTCATAAACAATACGAGGATTGTTACACCCAACCAGGTTAACAATACCAAGAATTTCTCCCCTTTTTAGAGCTTCTGCAATAGGCTTTACACTTCCGAAATGCTTGTTAATATATTCAACGGAAAAACCTACTTCCGCTTCAATCTCATAAGGAGGAATATAAACGGGAACCTGTCTTCTTTGAGTAAAGCTTTCAATAGCCCTGTTCAATATCTTCGTTGCAAGCTCGGTAGTCTGATCCATATTTGAGTGGTGGTGATCAAAGCCGTAATGCTCAGCTCCGGGGAGTCTGGCAGAGTCGTTTGTGGTAACAACAATTGTTTTAAAACAGCTTGCAACTTCCATAATGGATGGAAAAACATCCTGAACATCAGCTACCCATAAATCTAAAGCACCTGTTCCAAGAACAAGTTCAGCTCCGATAGCGTTGGAAAGCGGTATAACACCGCCATATCTGTACATGGCCGAAAGACCTGAACAGCAAATACCGTAGAACTTTATTCCCAAAGCTCCAATTTGTTTTGCCAATTCCTGAAACTCCTCAGAATTCCCAAGCTTTACAATTTCGCTTACCAAAACCGGAGAGTGGCCATGAATTGCAATGTTAACATAACCTTTTTCCAAAGCACCAATATTAACCTTAGAAGTACTTCTCACCGGCAGTCCGAACAGGCTATCCATTGCAATTGATGAACCCAGAACACAAGACCATGCAAAGGCTACTCCTGTTCTCAACATTTGTTTCATAATATTATTCCAATCACTGTCGTTTCCCGTACCTGTTCTGTTAAGACTCTCAAAAACTTCATGGTAAGGACTGATGGGAAGAATATCAAGATCACTCCATACTTTAATTCGTTCTTTCGAAGCAAACGCATTAAGAGTACGGTGAGGGCCGGGAATAGTTCTGGACAAATCCTCCAGAAGAATATCAGCAATTAACCCTGCAAGTTCCTTGATGCTTTTATTTTCAGTTTCCAGTCCAAATGCCTTGGCTGTGGCTAATATTTTACTTTCTCCCTCGATAGGAATATTGATTCTTCCTTCTGCGGCATACTTCAAAGCCAACATACTTTCACGCCCACGTGCACCATGCTCTGCGGCACCGGCAGCGACGCTTCTTAGGATATTTCTTGCTACGATAACGTCAGCATCAGCCCCGCAAACACCTTTGGGACTCTTTTTTGTAATTTTACACGGCCCCATGTTGCATATTCTGCAGCAAACTCCCGCAAGACCGAAGCTACACTGTGGCTTTTGAGCATCAAATCTGTCAAAAACAGTCTCACACCCTTTTTCTTCCATATGTAGAAGCATAGCTTTTACTGCAGGGTCGGGTGTCTGCTCAAGAACATCTTTCTTTGATGCGAAACTTTTTCTGTATTCAGCTACGGCAGTTGCGTAATCATTGCAGCCGGAATCATTATGATGATGATTTTCTGAATGATCAAATTTTGAGTGATGATATCTTAAATTCATGCTAACACCCCTTTGAATAATTCCTACAATTCCAATAAATATAGTATGAAATGATTATAATAAGCAAATAATGAAAAGTCAACGATTATTTTATACAATTCATATATAAATACTATGCAATTATAAAACAAATGTAACTCATACATTTGTACGAGTTGTACTGTCATATAGTTAAACAGAGAGTAAATCGGGGAGTTCAAAGATGGGGAAACAAAAAAAGGAATATGAAATTGTTATTTTTACTCCTGAAAATGATGATCAAAAAATTCAGTTAAGAAATGAAATAGGCAGAGCATATGGTGAATTTATAATACAACACCTGATTAATTTGGATATTCCTAATAAACAAATGTCTTGTATATTTAGAAAAATAATAAAAGAAATCAGGTGATTTTATTTATGAGGGCTGCTATCTATTCGAGAAAAAGCAGATTTACCGGGAGGGGAGAGAGTATAGAAAATCAGATTCAAATGTGCAAAGAGTATGCTATAAACAATATTGGTCTGTCTGAAAACGATTTTGTAATTTTTGAAGACGAGGGTTTTTCAGGAGGAAATACAAACAGGCCGGAATTCAAGCATATGATGAGTGAGGCGCGGAGCAAAAAAATTGATATAGTAATTTGCTACAGACTGGATCGTATAAGCAGAAACGTCTCTGATTTTTCCCAGTTGATAAATGAACTTGAAAAATATAATGTAAGCTTTATTTCTGTTAAGGAACAGTTTGATACAACAAAGCCAATGGGTAGGGCTATGATGTATATAGCATCGGTATTTTCCCAGTTGGAAAGAGAGACTATAGCAGAGAGAATAAGAGATAACATGCTGCAACTGGCGAAAACAGGAAGGTGGCTTGGAGGCGTTACACCCACAGGCTATAAATCAGAAATGTTGGATAAAAAGGATTCCTCCCTGAAGCAGACGAGAATTTTCAGGCTAAAAATTATACCTGAGGAAGCCGAACTTGTAAAAAATATCTACAACAAATTTATTATTTTCAAATCTATAACCAAGGTGGAAAAAAACCTTCTTGAAAATAGACTTATAACAAAAAACGGAGTGGATTTTTCAAGGTTCTCCCTGCGATTTTTACTTACAAATCCTGTGTATGCAATTGCTGACGAGACTCTATACCACTATTTATCGGGGGCCGGGTATGAGATATATTCAGATATAAAGGAATTTAACGGTGTTAACGGTGTTATGGCCTACAACAAAACAAGGCAGGGAAAGAACATACAAGGAGAAAAGTACAGAGACCCAAAAGATTGGGTAATAGCAGTAGGAATGCATCACGGAATAATACCAGCAGGTGAATGGATTGAAGTTCAAGAATTGTTGCAACTCAATAAAACAAAAGCCTATAGGAAGGTTAAAAATACAAATGCATTACTGTCGGGTATTCTCAAATGCAAGAACTGCGGCAGCTTTTTGCGACCGAAAACCATGACAAGACTGAACTCAAAAGGAGAAAAGGTTTATTATTATATTTGTGAATTAAAGGAAAAAAGTAATTTAACACGTTGTGATACACCGAATATAAACGGTAATATATTAGACACAATAATTCTGGAGAAAGTGAGCAGTATAATGGGAAAATACATTCCGGCAGTCAATCCCAACATATTAATAAACCGACTTGGTATGCAGTTGGGGCAGAATTCTGAAATAAAGCTTATTAAAGATAAACTGGCTGCTGCGGAAAATGAAATGAAAAATTTGGTAAGGCTTGTGTCAAAAGAAGCAGATGAAAAGGTACAATCGATGATATTGAAACGAATGGGAAGTATATCACAAGACATCAATGTTTACGCTGGCAGGATCAAACAGTTGAATGGTATTTCACAAAAAAATGACATTAAAGAAGGTGATCAAGAAAAAATCATAAAACTTCTCTCAGACCCGGGCTACTGCATTGTTAACATTATGGATATAAACCAAAAGAGGTCAATTGTTAAAAGTGCTGTGGATGTGATAACCTGGGATGGAAGGGAGATAAAAATACGGTTGAGAGGAAGCAGCGAAATGTTGCCGGAGTGTGAGGATTGCAAATGAGATTCTAATGCAAATCAGAGCATCTAAGAAAATTCAGAATGAGGTTTCTTTGCAAGACCCTATTGGAGTCGATAAAGAGGGGAATGAAATAACATATTCATGTTGTCTATTTATAAAACAATAACCTTTTTGAGTATGCATTCCGATATTGTGTCGGTGTAAGACCTACTGCCTTTTTGAATACCTTCATAAAACTATGGTTGTCATTAAAGCCTACACTGTAAGCTATGTCACTTACATTATCGTTTGTCTCGCAAAGCAAATATTTGGCAAGATCGATTTTTTCCTGAATTATATATTGCTTAAGAGAGAAGCCTGAGATATCTTTGAAAAATTCAGATAGGTATCTCCTGTTATATCCAAAATGTGCTGCTATTTCCGTTACCCTTATATCAGTATTTCGATGCCATTTTATATAATCTTGTATATCATTAAACAACTGCTTTTTCTTCATGTCTGAATTTTGAGGAGTACTGTTTTCCATGAATTGACAGAACAATTCACATAGAACGGCTGTACTCAGATAATTGTTCTGAAGCTTGCTGTGGTAGCTTCTTACACTGTCCTGAAGGTGCTTCATAATAACTATAATTTTCTCAAGATTTGTTGCTTTGCCATATTGGGGAATATAAATTTTTTCATCCGGCAGATCCCTCGGAATTTGATCGAAGGTTATTGTATGGGTTGGATTTTCATATGAAAAGTGCAACCAATAAAAAGCACAGCTGCTGCTTTTATATCCTGATTGCTTTGAAGACGGCGGAAAGAGCAGAAATTCACCCTTGCCTATATCAAAGAACTGATTGTCCAACTGTAGATAAGCTATACCTTCCGTTACGATAATGAGTTCAAAATTCTGCATGTACCTTGAAAAGTGCATCCATTCATCAGATGGAGCTTGAAACTTGCCTGTTAAATCGTATTTTAATGGTGTCTTAAGTGAAAATTCAAAACATGTCATATGACTTTTTACCACCTATTCTGCAAAAAATCCATTTTATTTATATATATTAATTGGTACACTGAAATTATTAAAGTAAATTATTAAAGTAAATTATTAAAGGGGCGTTTACTACGATTAAATCATTTTCTATGTCACAAGTTAAGCTTATTGATCCCTATTTGGTAAATGCATTCAAAAAGGAAATAGAGTATCTGGAATCCTTTGACTGCGACAAATTATTATGCTGTTTTTATAAAACAAAAGGCCTTGCACCTAAAGCGGAAAACTACCACGGATGGGAGAATTCAGAGATAAGAGGCCACACCATGGGCCACTATCTGACGGCTTTGGCACAAGCTTATTCTGATACTAATGATAACAAAATTTATGAACGGCTGCAATATTTGCTGAAGGAGCTTTCTTTATGCCAATTCAAAAGCGGTTACCTTTCTGCATTCCCAGAGGAGTTTTTTGACAGGGTTGAAAACAGGAAACCAGTGTGGGTGCCGTGGTATACGATGCATAAAATAATTTCCGGGTTAATATCTGTTTATAAAAATACTAAAATAGAAAAAGCATTAAATATAGTTTCCGGGCTTGGAGATTGGGTATTTAACAGAACTGACAAATGGACACCTGAAATACATGCTAACGTTTTGGCTGTAGAATACGGCGGTATGAATGATTGTTTGTATGAGCTTTATAAAATAACCGGCAATGAAAAACACATTGCTGCTGCCCATATGTTTGATGAAATAGAGCTTTTCAAGGAAATTCATGACGGAAAAGATATACTTAATAACAGGCATGCCAATACTACAATACCAAAATTCCTGGGTGCTTTGAACCGCTTTTTGGCTATTGGAGAAGAGGAGCAATTTTACCTGGATACATGTAAAGAATTCTGGCATATTGTAACAAATAACCATAGCTATGTTACCGGCGGCAACAGTGAATGGGAACATTTCGGCGAACCCGATATCCTGGATGCAGAGCGTACTTCAACCAACTGTGAAACCTGTAATACATACAATATGCTTAAAATGACAAGAGAACTGTTTAAAATTACCGGGGATAAAAAATATGCTGATTTTTATGAAAGTACTTTTACCAATGCAATATTATCCTCACAAAACCCGGATACCGGAATGACAATGTACTTTCAACCTATGGCAACAGGTTATTTTAAGGTTTATAGTAAACCTTTCGAGCATTTTTGGTGCTGTACAGGCACGGGTATGGAGAATTTCACCAAATTAAATGACAGCATATATTTTTATGAAGAAGACAAGTTATACGTTAATATGTATTACTCCACGCAGCTAAATTGGGAGGAAAAGCGTATAAAAATTACTCAAAATTCTGACATACCCAATACAGACAGAGCAAGTTTTATAATCAACGCAGAAACTGAAGCAGAGTTCACATTATGTTTACGTATTCCTACATGGGCAAAGGGAGTAAAAATCAATGTAAATAAAAATCCCAGCTTATACAAAGAAGAAAGAGGTTATGCGCTTATCCAACGTACTTGGAAAGATAATGATACTGTTGAAATCAATTTTAAAATTATACCCCAACTGACGTCTTTACCCGATAATCCAAATGCAGTTGCATTTACTTACGGCCCTGTAGTATTAAGTGCAGGCCTTGGAACAGATAAAATGGAAGAGTCAACTACCGGGATCATGGTAAGAATACCAAGCAAGCACGTGGAAATAAAAGATTATTTAGTTATTATGAATCAAAGCATAGATACATGGAAAAAGGATATCGCATTAAACCTGGTAAAAGCTGAGGGCAAGTTGGAATTTACGTTAAAAGGTACCGATGAAGATGAAAGGCTGGTATTTACCCCTCATTACAGACAGCATAGCCAAAGATACGGAATATACTGGGTTCTTGTGGAGAATGGCTCAGATGATCTGAAAACGCTAATTGAACAGAAGAAACAAGTTGAACGAATCAAAGCAGCTGAGATTGACAGCATACAGATTGGCAATGACCAATATGAACTGTCCCATGATATTGAGGGTCAATATACCGAGTCAGGCGATAGGGATGGATTCCATTATAGATTTGCAAAAGAGAATGGCTGGTTCAGCTACAATTTGAAGGTAAGAAATGATGAGAATTCTTTTCTGCAAATAAATTATATGCCGGCAGACTGCAAAGAAAGTTTCGATATATTGATTAATGATACCCTGCTTTCAAGGGAAGTTATAGGAGAAACACCTTGGAATAAAACAGTTGCTAAAGTATACCCTATTCCCAAGGAATTGATTGGGGAAAGTGATTTTGTTACCGTTAAGTTTATGGCTTCAGCGCACCAAGCAACTGCGAGGATAGTTGATATTATCCGTACAATGAAAGCAGTGTAAGTAACGGACGTGGATATTTTACCGGAAACCTATCACGATATAGGGTTAAGCGAACCATGAATCCTGGACGATGAGTATGAGCGACGGTAAAATATCCTAATATGTCTCAAGGTTTTGTGTTGGCTCATGAAACGGTGGGCATTGTATTTTAGGGTGCAATGCAATTTTAAAGTCATCTGCTTTTGCATCATGCGCTTTGTTGTATACCACCTTATCCAGTACTAATTTTATAAGTAGATTTTTATCCGAAGGAGAATTTATTTTTTTATAAGCATCCAAAACACTTCTTAACTTAATGATATAATCCTGATTAGTGGTAGATGCCAGATCAATTTCTTTTAATTGTTTTTTTGATTCTAATATAGAACTATTTATTTGATTGATTTTTTCTAATATATAGTTTGTTCTTTCCGTAAAAGTGTCTGTATCATATACACCTTGTTCAAGTAAATCAAAGGTTTTCACTTTTTGTTGTTCCAGTGTTTTTAATTCATTTTCCAACCGAATTACATTTTTTTCTATTAATAAGGATTTTGTTGAATCACTCTTATGAGGTGTTTCTTTTGCACTAAGCAACATACTAGAATAATAGTTCTCAAGTTTGCTAATTAATAAGGCTTCTACAGTTATAAATTTGTTGCTTTTCTGTCCACAGTTTTTTGGACACATAATTCTAGGAGCTTTGTTGACTACAGGACGTTGAATCATTTTAGAGCCGCAAATGCCGCAAATAACAATACCGGCAAGGGGATTTGTAATACCATTTTTAATTTGATATGGTACATGATATTTCTGAGCCAGAATTTCCTGAGCTTTTTGATATATGGATTCTTCAATTATCGCTTCATGTTTTCCATTGCATACAATCCATTCGCCAACAGGTCTGGTATATGTGTCTCTCTTTTTTCCAGATTCTTTTGACTTTCGGATGCACTTTTTTTTCCATACAACTTTCCCAATGTAAATTGGATTTTTAAAAAAATTAATTATGGTAGATTTTTGCCACTTGGCACCTGTATACGATTTTATACCTAGTTGGTTAAGTTCATTTGCAATTATACTGCAGCCCATGTTTTCATTTACGTACCAGTTAAATATCATTTTAACAACCTCTGCTTGTTCTGCATTTGGTTTTAGTGTTCTGGTATTTTTATCGATTCTTAAAATATCATATCCATACGGTGGTCTTGTTGCAATATAATTTCCTTCTTCAACCGAATTAATTCTACCACGCTGCATTCGCCTGTTAATCATTTTGTATTCTTTACGACTCATAAAGGCTTCAAATTCACTATATTCCTCATCAAATTCATCATTGAGGTCATATATTTTTTTAGGTGTAATTATTTTAGTGTTAGATTTTTTAAAGGCCTTTAAAATAAGTCCCTGCTCTTCCATATCACCACGTCCGAGTCTTTGAATATCCATTACAAGAACACCATCACAGGCACCGGATTCTACATCTTTTAATGTAGCAAGCATCGCAGGCCTGAAGAATAATTCTTCCCCAGATACAAGCTCTTCATGAATATGTAAAATTGTAAACCCGTTTTCTTTTGCATACCTCAATAGGGCTTTACGGTGTCTGGCAAGGGTTTCACCATTTCCTAATGTTTTTTCCAATTCTTCATCAGATCTTGATTTCCTCAGGTAGATATCAACTATCATTTAAGCACATTCCCTTCGTTTAAGTACCTGATTGTTTTAAACAGTTTAAATATCCTTACTTCCAGTTTATACAGTTAAAACAATATATAGAATAATGTACAAACAATTCAAAATAGTTATATATTGGAGGTGAATTACAGTGGCGATAGCAGTAATTATCCCGCCAAAGATAACACCTGAAGAGAACAGGAAAAGAATTAAAGAATTGGAAAGAGTTTTGTCAAACATTTTTAAATGTGAGATAGATATCTCCTTCACTAACAGTAATAGAAATCATTCTACATAACAAATTATTTTTATAGAGTTTAAAAAGTATACAACATGAAGAAGTGAATGAAATAACATTAATTGACTTAATCAGTAATGACTCCGAATCCGTAGTTGATGAAGTTGAATTGAAAATGCAGGTTAAAAAGCTGTACAGTAAAATGAAAGGTACTTTAAAAAACAGAGAAAAGGTAGTCTTGGAATTAAGATACGGACTGCTTAACGGTTCCAGTAAAACCCAGAGAGAAATAGCTAAAATGTTAGGAATTTCAAGATCCTACGTATCAAGAATTGAAAAGAAAGCTATAAAAAAATTGAGTAAAGAACTAAAACCCGAGGGCTGTCATTAATGACAGCCTTTTGGATGTAACAATAGCAATATCCGAATATCATAGCTCAATAAGTAAATATAAGTTTGTTTACCGGTTTTCAAAAGTTGCATATAATGTTTTGCAGAGTTAGAATAGATGTAAAAAATGTCGAAAAATTGATTACATTACAAAAGGCCGTGATAATACTTTGTATACCAAAAAGGATTTATTGCGCCTCTTTTTTCCTGCTCTGACCGAACAGTTTCTTTCTACAGCGATTGGTGTAGTAAACACTATGATGGTAAGCGGATTAGGGGCATTTGCAGTATCAGCAGTAGGGATAGTTGATTCTATAAATTTTGTAGTTATGAATCTGTTTGTTGCTGTCTCAACAGGTGCTACAGTTACAATAGCACAGCATTTGGGAGCATCTAATCGGAAGGACGCTTCAAAAACTGCAGCTCAGGCAATTACAGCTGTTCTTATAATGTCTACAATAGCAGGACTGGGACTATATATATTTGGAAACCAGATAATAAATTTTCTTTTTGGGGATGCCGAAAAGATTGTTAAATCGGCTGCCAGAACATACATGATTTGTTCCGCTATATCATATCCCATACTGGGACTATTTGATGTATGTACGGGTATATTAAGGGCAAGCAATAACTTCAGGTCATCAATGTTTGCAGTGGTGGCATCAAATATGGTTAATTTTTTAGTAGGCGCGCTGTTGATTTTCGAATTTGATTTCGGAGTAATGGGAGCCGGGATCGGCTTGATTTGTGCGCGACTTACGGGTTCAATCATTGTGGGATATTCTCTATGTAAATCACATCATTTGGATATACTGCACAGCTCTTTCAAAATTACTTCAAAAATATTAAAGCCTGTTTTATTTATAGGACTTCCGGCAGGGATAGACAGCCTTGTATTTAACGGAGGGAAACTGCTGGTACAAACAATAGTGGCATCCCTTGGAACCGCCGCACTTGCTGCAAACAGTATTGCAAGTTCTACAAACTCACTGTTGAATATACCCGGGAGTGCAATGACAATAGTAGCGGTGACAGTAGTAGGTCACTATGCTGGGGCAGGATTAAAAGAGGACCTAAACAAGATTATTAAAAAACTTATGGTTTATGCAATGGTGCTGCTGGGTTCGGTTTCACTGATATTTTTCCCGTTTGTACACCATTTCCTCAAGTTATATTCGCCTACACCGGATGTGGCAAGCCTTGCATTACACATAATCTATCTTACACTTATATGTTTACCTTTATTCTGGCCGGCGGCATTTCTCCTGCCTGCATGTCTCAGGAGTACGAGGGATGTTATATTTATAACTGTTATTTCCATAATGAGCATGTGGGTTATAAGAGTTTTTGGCGGATATATGATGGTAAGATTTACAGGCCTGGGCCTTTTGGGAATATGGGTTGCATGGTGCTTTGATTGGGTAACAAGAGGGATTCCGTTCCTGGGAAGAGTAGTCTCAAGACGTTATGAGAAATATTTACCTCAAACAAAAAGTGAGGTATCTGCTTAAAAAATAATAAAAAGATTGATAAATATTTTTCAATGTGTTATACTATCAAACGGCAAAATACACACGCATTTTAAAGGTTAAAGTGTCGGACAGGTCCGATCACAAAGAAATGCGGAGGTATTAACTTTAACGGAGGTGTTTATATTATGGCAGTTATTTCAATGAAACAACTTTTGGAGGCAGGCGTTCACTTTGGTCACCAGACTAGAAGATGGAACCCTAAGATGGCAGAATATATCTTTACAGAGCGTAACGGTATATACATCATTGACCTTCAGAAAACAGTAAAAAAGGTTGACGATGCATACTTCTTCATCAGAGAAGTAGCTATGAACGGACAAGATGTATTGTTCGTTGGAACAAAGAAACAAGCACAGGATTCAATCAAGGAAGAAGCTGAAAGAAGCGGACAGTTCTTTGTAAACAACAGATGGTTGGGCGGAATGCTTACAAACTTCAAAACTATTACAAAGAGAATCAACAGATTGAACCAGCTAACTAATATGGAAGCAGACGGAACTTTTGAAGTTCTTCCTAAGAAAGAAGTTAGCAAGCTAAAGAAGGAAATGGCTGATCTCGAAAAGAATCTTGGCGGAATCAAGAACATGAAGAAGCTTCCTGGTGCAATGTTTGTAGTTGACCCAAGAAAAGAAAGAAATGCTATTCTTGAAGCAAAGAGACTTGGTATCCCAGTTGTAGCTATTGTTGATACAAACTGTGATCCTGATGAAGTTGATTTCGTAATTCCTGGTAATGACGATGCAATCAGAGCTGTTAAGCTTATTGCTGCTAAAATGGCTGATGCTGTTATAGAAGGACGTCAGGGAGAACAACTTTCAGAAACTCCTGCTGAAACAGTTGAAGTTGTAGAAGAAGCTGTAGAAGCGGCAGAATAATTTTGATTTAAAAAGGGTATATTATCAGGCAGTGCCTGATAATATCCTTATACTTATAATAAAATGATAATTAAATATTTGTCTTATTTTAATAGTAGGATAATACGGTTTGGAGGATTCAAAGATGATTACTGCTGAAATGGTAAGGCAGCTCCGCGAAAGAACCGGAGCAGGAATGATGGACTGCAAAAGAGCACTCACTGATGCAAACGGAGATGCTGAAAAAGCTATCGAATTGTTGAGAGAAAAGGGTCTATCTGCCGCAGCTAAGAAAGCTGGAAGAATTGCTTCTGAAGGTTTGGTTGAAGCATATATACACGGCGATGGAAGAATTGGTGTTCTTGTTGAAGTAAATATTGAAACAGATTTTGCTGCAAGAGGAGACGAGTTCAAACAGTTCGTTAAGGACGTTGCAATGCAGATCGCTGCAAGCAAGCCTGAATATGTTAAGAAAGAAGATGTTCCTGCTTCAGTAATTGAAAGCGAAAAGGAAATATTAAAAGCTCAAGCAAGAAATGAAGGAAAACCTGAAAAGATTATAGAAAAGATGGTTGAAGGTAGGATTGAAAAGTTCTATGCTGAAAACTGTTTGTTGGAACAATCATTTATAAAAGATCCAGATATGACAGTTGGACAGTTGTTGACTCAAAAGATAGCTCATATCGGTGAAAATATTTCAATCAGAAGGTTTGCAAGATTTGAAAGAGGCGAAGGTATCGAAAAGAAAGATGAAAACTTTGCTGATGAAGTAATGAAACAAATAAATGGTTAATATAAAAGGGAACATATTTATTGTATGTTCCCTTTATTCGGGCCTTTTTTGATAAATAAACTCAAATTGTGCAACAATTACTATAGATATGTATTCACCCAATGATTACATATATTACGAATTGAACGGGGGAAATATCAATGAGCGAACTAAAATATAAGAGAATAATGTTAAAAATCAGTGGAGAAGCACTTGCTGGTGATAGGGGACACGGTATTGATACCGATACAGTAAACGAGATATGTGACAGAATATCAGTAGTGCACAAAATGGGTGCTGAAATAGCTATTGTAGTAGGTGGAGGTAATTTCTGGAGAGGCAGAAGCGGAAAAGGTATGGACAGAACAACTGCCGATCATATGGGAATGCTTGCAACGGTTATTAATTCTCTTGGATTACAGGATGCACTTGAATCTAGAGATATTCCAGTAAGAGTTCAGACTGCTATTGAAATGAGGCAAATTGCTGAACCTTATGTAAGAAGAAAAGCTGTAAGACATCTCGAAAAGAAAAGAATAGTTATATTTGCATGCGGAATGGGAAATCCTTATTTCTCAACCGACACAGCAGCAGCATTAAGAGCAGCGGAGATAGATGCAGAAGCAATATTAATGGCGAAGAATGTTGATGGAATTTACGACTCTGATCCGTCAAAGAACCCCAATGCCGTGAAATATGACAAGCTTAGCTATCAGGAGTATATGAACAAAGGACTTTGTGCAATAGATCTGACAGCTGCTTCTTTCTGCAAGGATAATGCAATACCAACATTGGTTTTCGGACTAAATGACCCGGATAATATAATCAGAGCTGTAAAAGGTGAAGAGATTGGTACTACAATATATTGAAATCCTTCATAAATAAATGTATTATATAATTATCAATTTAAGGAGGAGATTTATGGATAAGGAACTTTACAAGCCAATCGAAGAGAAAATGAAAAAAACCATAAATGTATTAAAGGACAATCTTGCTGGAATAAGAGCAGGAAGAGCGAATCCTTCAATATTGGATAAGCTTACAATAGATTATTATGGTGCCCCAACTCCTATTCAGCAGATTGCAACAGTGTCTGTGCCTGAAGCTAGGGTTATTACAATTCAGCCATGGGAAGCAAAGCTGCTTAAAGACATTGAAAAGGAAATTCAAAAGTCTGATATAGGAATTAATCCTAACAATGACGGTAAGGTTATAAGGCTTGTTTTTCCTGCATTAACAGAAGAAAGACGTAAAGAGCTTACAAAGCAGTCTAAAAAAGAGGGCGAAGAATCAAAAGTTGCCATAAGATCAATAAGAAGAGATTCTATTGAAAACATGAAGGCAAAGAAAAAGAGCGGCGAGATAACAGAAGACGATTTAAAGGATGCAGAAAAGGATATACAGAACCTTACTGACAAATATATTGCCGACATAGACAGGATTATTGAAGCCAAAGATAAGGAAATAATGGAGGTATAACTTAATTGGGTTATACGGAAATAAATGAAAGCAATGGTTGTACAGAGGATGAAGAGGTTAAGTTAACCTCTTTCTGTAACAGCCTTATCGGATATACAGTGGGAGATGCAGTGGAAGCAGCGGGTAATATGGGATATACCATAGACGGTATTTTAATTTCATCACCACCTAAAATGAGTATTACTGAATACGATGATTCATTCAGAGTAATAAGAGTTAAGACTCTTAACAATAAAAGTTTAAATTTACTTGTTTGCAAACCCCTCTAAATTGAGGGGTTATTTGCAATAATCATTATGTTTTTTATGCAAATACATATAAAATAGGAGTTGGAAAATATATGGGGTTTTTTAACAAGATATTCCCCCAAAAAAAACTAGAAAATGATTTTCAATGTATTCCTCAGCATATTGCTGTAATTCCTGATGGGAATGGAAGATGGGCAAAAAAGAGAGGCTTACCCAGGAATGTAGGACATAGAGAAGGCTCAATGACTCTTAAGAAAGTGGTTATTTACTGCTCTAATATTGGAGTGAAGCATCTAACGGTTTATGCTTTTTCTACCGAAAACTGGAAAAGACCACAAAGTGAAGTTGATGCACTTATGAACTTGCTTTTGGAGTTTCTGCGAAATGCAGAAAGGGAACTGGATGGCAGTAATGTCAGGATTAAGGTTATCGGTGATATTAACGGCCTTCCGGAGGAACTGCAAAATGAAATAGAGCGAGTAGAAAAATTTACTAGTGTAAATAACGGCTTGAATTTAAATATTGCCCTTAATTATGGCTCAAGGTTCGAAATATTATATGCGATAAAAAACATAGCTAAGGAAATTAAAGACGGAAAACTGTCAATAAATGATATAGATGAAAAACAAATGGAACAGCATTTGTATACAAAGGGGATCCCTGAACCTGATTTACTCATTAGAACCAGCGGCGAGCAGAGAATCAGTAACTATCTGCTTTGGCAATGCGCATACACAGAGTTCTGGTTTACTGAGACCTTGTGGCCAGACTTTAACGAGAGTCATATTGCCGAGGCAATAAAAGCTTTTGAAAAGAGAAATCGTAGGTATGGCGGAATACAAAATTAATTCACACGGAACATGAATATAATTAATCATGTAGTGTTTTATAACATGGAGGGTTCTTATGGCAAGAACAAGAATAATAAGCGGACTGGTTGGATTGGTTTTATTAATAGGTGTACTGTATATGGGATCTATTGTACTGGGTATAGCTGTGAGTATTATAGCTGTAGTCGGATTATACGAATTTTATAATTCCATATCAAAGACAAAAGGAATACATCCTATAAAAATAGTGGGATATCTGTCAGTTGTACCATTACTTGTTTTGGGACTGCAGAAGACAGGATGGTATAATATAGACATTGGCATTATGACAGGGATATCCGTTTGCCTTATTATTTTTGTTAGCATGGCAGTAATTGTATTTGGACATAAAAAATACAATATTGTGGATGTTTGTGCAACAGCTTTTGGTATAGCATACATACCATTTCTTATGAGCTTTTTAATTATGCTTAGAAATATGGAATACGGAAACTTACTCATATGGTTGATTTTTATAGGAGCATGGGGAACTGATACTCTTGCATATACATTTGGAAGATTGTTCGGTAAAAGAAAGATAATACCCGAAATTAGTCCTAAGAAAACGATTGCAGGTGCCATAGGCGGAATATTAGGGTGTATTCTACTAATGGTTATATATGGTATAATTGTAAATAACTATTTTGATTTAAATATTAAATATATAGCATTGATTTTGCTTGGTTTATTCTGCGGGGTTATATCACAGATAGGTGATTGGGCTGCGTCAGCTATAAAAAGGTATGTAGATGTTAAAGATTTTGGTAATATAATGCCGGGACACGGCGGAGTACTTGACAGGTTTGACAGTATATTATTTGTTGCTCCTGTAATATATTACGTATTGATACTTTTTATAAAATAAATTAAGAGCATTCTTAGGTCACGGTGGTGCGACAATGGCAAAAATTATATCCATAATCGGTTCAACAGGCTCAATAGGCAGGCAAACCTTAGAGGCGGCAAAGAATCTTGGGATTAGGGTTGCAGCTCTATCAGCAAATTCCAATATAGATCTCCTGGAAAAGCAGGTACATGAATTTAAGCCTGATATTGTTTCTGTAGGTAATAGTGAATTGGCAAAGGAAATGTCAAACAGGCTGCAGGGAACCGGAGTAGAAGTACAATGGGGACAAGACGGAATGAAAAGAGTTGTGGAGCACTCTGAAGCTGATACCGTAGTTACTTCTGTAGTGGGAACAGCCGGTTTGATACCAACAATGCATGCTATAAGGCACAAAAAAAATATAGCACTTGCAAACAAGGAGACACTTGTAACCGCAGGCCAGCTGGTAATGGAAGAGGCAAAAAGGAATAATGTTAATATATTCCCTGTTGACAGTGAACACTCGGCAATATACCAGTGCCTTTTGGGAAATAAAGACAAGCAGGTAGAAAAAATAATTATAACTGCTTCAGGTGGCCCTTTTAGGGGTAAGAAGATAGAAGAACTTAAAAATATAACACCTGTACAGGCTTTAAAACATCCCAATTGGAGTATGGGAAACAAGATAACAATTGATTCCGCTACACTTATGAACAAAGGACTTGAGGTAATTGAAGCAAAATGGTTGTTTGAAAGAGAACTTGACAGTATTCAGGTTTTGGTGCATCCGCAAAGTATAATACATTCAATGGTACAGTACGTGGACGGATCGGTTATGGCCCAACTTGGTTCACCTGATATGCGGATACCGATTCAGTTAGCATTAACATACCCGGATAGATGTCAAAATGATTTTAACAAGCTGGATTTTCTTAAATGTCCTCCTTTGACATTTGAAGAACCCGATGTAGATACCTTTAAATGTCTTAGTCTTGCATATAAATCATTGGAAATAGGTGGGACGATGCCAGCAACTATGAATGCGGCAAATGAAATTGCAGTCGCTGCATTCCTTGATAACCGTATAGGGTTTACTGAAATTGCGGATACAATAGAACGAGTAATACAAAAACATAATGTGAATATTTGTCCTTGCTTGGATGATATAATAGAAGTAGACAGGTGGGCAAGAGCAACCGCAAAACAACTTATTATTTAAATTAATCTGCCGATTCCGGCTTATGGAGGATAGTATGGGAATTTTACTGGCTATATTGGCCTTGAGCTTTTTAATAATAATTCATGAATTGGGTCACTTTTTAGTTGCAAAGGCATTCAATGTAAAAGTTAATGAATTTTCACTCTTTATGGGTCCCAAAATCTTTAGCTTCGTCAGAGGTGAAACAACCTACTCATTAAGACTAATTCCACTAGGTGGATATGTAAAAATGGAGGGAGAAGAAGCAGCTTCTGATGATGACAGAGCTTTTAATAAAAAACCCATTGGCGTAAGAGCTGCAATCATAGCGGCCGGGCCAATAATGAACATAATAATAGCGGTCGTATTTGCACTTATAATTATGGCTCAATCAGGGTTTTACACAAATCAGGTTAAGACAGTGTTACCGGGTTCTGCCGGGGAGAAGGCTGGAATTCAGGTTGGTGATGTACTTGAAAAATATAACGGAAAAAATATATATCAGGTAAATGACCTTGAGATATTTGCATACCCACTAACAAACGAGAGCATAAACCTTCAGGTGAGAAGAAACGGTGAAAGTAAAACTATTCATTTTAAACCTGACAGAATGGCCGGATACAAGCTCGGTTTTTCTCCTAAGGCTGAAAATGGCAGTGAATCCAACGTAGTTACAAATGTAAGTAGTAAATCTCCGGCTATGAAAGCGGGAGTTAAGGACGGAGACAGAATTGTAAAGCTTAACGGGACACCTGTTAATTCCCGTCAGGATATAGCAAACGCCCTAGACAAGATAAAATTGAATAACGTTACTATAACAGTTAACAGAAACGGTAAGGATATAGAATTAACTCCTGTAGTGCCTATGCAAGGGAAAAATCCTGAATACTATGCGATAGGGGTTGACTTTAACCATATAAAAAGCGGAATTTTCGCAACTTTGGGTCAATCAGTAAAATACAATATATCAATTGCAAGATCAATATACTACTCAATCGGCTGGCTTTTTACAGGAACAGTTCCGGCAAGTGACCTCATGGGGCCTGTAGGAATAACAACTACAATAAAAGATGTAGTGCAACAAGGGCCGTCAGTAATGGATAAACTTTTAAACCTATTATCCTTTACCGCAATGATCAGTTTAAATCTTGGTCTGGTAAACCTTATACCATTCCCGGCACTAGACGGAAGTAAGTTGGTATTACTTCTTGTAGAGGGTATACGTAAGAAGCCTCTGAGTCCTGAAAGAGAAGCGCTGATATCCATGATAGGCTTTGTATTCCTTATAATGCTAATGATATATGCAACGTTTAATGATATATTAAGAATAGGAAGAGGATAGGTTTTAAATTGGAAGAGTATATACCAAGAAAGTACACTAAAAAAATAAGAGTTGGAGATATCTTCGTTGGAGGAGATTCTCCTATCTCCGTTCAATCCATGACCAATACTGATACACGGGATGTTAAGGCTACGATAGATCAGATTAAAAGGCTTGAAGAGGCCGGATGTGATATAGCGAGATTAGCAATTCTCGATAGTGAAGCTGCAACAGCAATAGGTGAAATAAAAAAGGCTGTAAAAATACCTCTTGTAGCGGATATACATTTTGACTACAGACTTGCGGTTGAATGTATAAGAAACGGTGTTGATAAAATACGTCTAAATCCCGGTAATATCGGCGGTAATGATAGGGTGAGGATAGTGGCAGGTATGGCAAAGGAAAGGGAAATCCCTATTAGAATTGGTGTTAACTCCGGTTCGGTTGAGAAAGGGATTGTTGAGAAGTTTGGCGGTGTAACAGCTGAAGGTATGGTGGATAGTGCTTTGGCACATGTTGCTATGCTGGAAAATGTTGATTTTAGTGACATCGCAATTTCTATTAAAGCCTCTAGTGTACCAATGACAATAGCTGCCTACAGGCTGCTTTCTGAAAAATGCTCCTATCCTTTACATGTTGGAGTTACCGAAGCGGGAACAGTGTATAAGGGAACTATAAAATCCGCAGTAGGGATAGGTTGTCTTCTTGCGGAAGGTATCGGTGATACTATTAGAGTTTCATTGACGGGAGACCCGGTTGAGGAAATAAAAGCAGGAAAACAGATACTAAAGTCACTTGGATTATTAAAAGAAGGCATAGAGATTGTTTCATGTCCAACCTGCGGGAGAACTCAGGTTAATCTTATAGATATAGCAAATAGAATCGAGCCTTTTTTAGAAAAAATGGATAAAAATATCAAGGTAGCAATTATGGGATGTGCAGTAAATGGACCCGGTGAAGCTAAAGATGCCGATATTGGTATTGCTGGTGGTGTCAATGAAGTTTTACTCTTTAAGAAGGGTCAAATAATAAAAAAAATTCCTCAGGAAAACGCTGTTGAGGAATTACTAAAAGAGATAAGTCAAATGTAGTTTGGTGCCAATAAAAAAATATATATAAAACATAAATACAAGGCACAAAAGATTTAGATAAATGGGGTCAAGCTATGGAAAGTACAAATAATGTAAATAGATTTTTATGTGATTTATTCCCCGATGCAATGGATTTTAACGGGGAATTTTCTTCATTAAAGCAGTTAAAAGTTGACAGGATGAGTGTATTTATAAAAGCGAACCGGCTTGAAATACATACAACAAGTTCGGACATTGTAAGTATTGCACTCATCATGAAAGCGGAAGACTGTCTCAAGCAAAAACTTGGGGCTCCTAACCTTATTCTTAGAGTTAAATGCGGCAAAAATTACAGTATTGAGGAGTACATAAGTAACACGTGGAGTGAGCTGATTCAGATGCTAACTTCAAAGGTAGCGTTGTGCAGGGGTATTCTCCCAGGTTCTAAATATGAGATTTCGGGAAACAAAATAATAATAAACCTGCTAACAACAGGGTCTGATATCTTAAAAGCACAAAACTGCCACTCAATATTAGAACAGCATATAAGCGATACGATAGGCCAAAATGTAAAGGTTGAATTTTGTGATATTCAAGTTGACCATGCCAAAATTGAGGAGTATGTTGCTGAAAAAGTTAAGAACGAGGCAAAAGTAGTAAGTTCTGCCATAACTGCTCCGCCTCCAGACCAGAAACAGAAAAAGCAGGAGTTTAGATCAAATGGGTCTGGAGATATGCCTTCCAGAGGTGTTATTACAGGAAAGCCTTTTACGGATAGTATTATGAGGATATCCGAAGTAACACCTGATTCGGGTAAGGTTGCTATAGCAGGTGAAGTATTTAAAACAGAATCTAGGGAAATAAGAGGCGGCAAATTTATTTACATATTTGACGTTACCGATTACACCAGTTCTGTTACTGTAAAAATGTTCGTTGAAAAGAAGGATTTTGGAAATATTTCAGAGAGAATAACAGAAGGTGTTTGTTTACGTATACGTGGAGATGCCCAGTACGATAAATTCTCAAAAGAACTTGCGATAATGGCATTCGACATAACCGAAACAGAAAAGGAAATAAGGCTCGACGAGGCAGAGGAAAAGCGTGTAGAACTTCACCTGCATTCTCAAATGAGTTCAATGGACGGCGTAACCGCAGTAAAAGAACTGGTAAAACGTGCTGCCCAATGGGGGCACAAGGCAATAGCGGTCACAGACCACGGTATAGTTCAGGCATATCCTGAGGCATACGCTGCATCCAAGAAAAACAATATCAAGGTTATTTACGGACTAGAATGTTATCTTTTGGATGACAGTGTACCTATAGTATATGATATTAAAGAACATTCCTTGGAAGATGATTTTGTAATATTTGATATAGAAACAACAGGCTTAAACCCTCAGCAGGACAGAATTACTGAAATCGGAGCAGTCAAGGTAAGAAACGGGCAGATTGTGGACAGGTTTAGTGCTTTTGTCAATCCGGGGGTATCAATACCAAGCTTTATTGTTAAATTGACAGGTATCACCGATGAAATGGTAAAGGATGCACCTCCTATTGAACAGGTTTTGAATGAATTCATGGAATTTATTCAAGGAAGTGTCCTAGTTGCACACAATGCAAACTTTGATGTGGGATTTATCAAACAAAATGCAAAATTAATGGGTGAAAAAGTAAAAAACCCATATATAGATACATTGGAGCTTTGCAGAAAAATGTTTCCTGAACTTGGCAGGTACAAGCTCAATATTGTTGCAAAGCATTTGAAGATTGAATTAGAAAATCATCACAGAGCAGTTGATGATTCAATGGCTACAGCTAAAATATTTTTGCATTGTATAAATGTACTAAAAGAAAAAGGCTGTAAAAGTATAAAGGATATACAGAATGCATTTGACGGAGAAGTTAACCTTAAAGCCAGTTCTTATCATGCCATTATTCTGGTAAAGAACAAGGTGGGCCTTAAAAATCTGTATAAAATAGTATCTCAATCTCACTTGAAATACTTTTATAAAAAACCTAGAGTACCTAAAAAACTTTTAATGGAATACAGAGAGGGACTTATTCTGGGAAGTGCATGTGAAGCGGGAGAACTATATAGGGCAATACTTAACAATAAGAGTGAGGACGAGATTTCTAAAATAGTCCGTTTTTACGATTATCTTGAAATACAACCCTTGGGGAATAACCAATTTCTAATAAATAATGGAAAGGTTTCATCCCAAGAAGAATTAAAGAAAATCAATAAAAAAATCATCAGACTTGGCGAACGTCATAGAAAGCCAGTAGTTGCCACTTGTGACGTTCATTTTATGGACCCAAGGGATGAGGTGTTCCGAAGAATATTAATGGCAGGACAAGGATACACCGATGCAGACAATCAGGCACCTCTCTATTTAAGAACAACCGACGAAATGCTTGAGGAATTCAGCTACCTTGGTCAGGAAAAAGCTCGAGAGGTGGTAATAGAAAACACAAATCTAATCGCCGATATGATTGAAAGCATCGCCCCGGTGCTTGAAGGGACGTATCCCCCAAATATAGAGGGTGCGGAGCAGGATATAGAAAATATGGCCATGACCCGTGCAAAAGAAATATATGGTGAAGAATTGCCGGAGGTAGTGGCACAAAGACTTGAAAAAGAATTAAATTCCATTATAAAAAATGGATTTGCAGTTATGTACCTAATAGCACAAAAGCTGGTTTCCAAGTCAATAGGTGACGGGTATCTGGTTGGTTCCAGAGGATCTGTAGGTTCTTCATTTGTTGCAAATATGTCAGGTATAACCGAGGTTAATTCTTTGCAGCCACACTATGTATGTGAGAAATGCAAGTATTCTGAATTTATACTGGACGGTACCTATGACTGTGGATTTGATATGCCTGAAAAGGATTGTCCCAATTGCGGTAACAAGCTTAAAAAAGACGGATATGATATTCCTTTTGAAACCTTCCTTGGGTTTGACGGTGACAAGGAGCCTGATATTGACTTGAACTTCTCAGGGGATTATCAGCCTGTGGCCCATAAATACACAGAAGAACTATTTGGAGAGGGTTACGTATTCAGGGCCGGTACAATAGCATCAGTTGCCGAAAAAACCGCATATGGGTATGTCAAGAACTACCTAGATGAAAGAGGAATAGTGGTAACAAACGCTGAAATAAACAGGTTGGTAAAAGGATGTACCGGTATAAAGCGAACTACGGGCCAGCATCCCGGTGGAATAATGATAGTTCCAAAGGATAAGGAGATATTTGATTTTTCGCCAATACAGCGCCCTGCGGACGATACACAGTCAAATATAGTAACTACACACTTTGACTACCACTTCCTTCATGGAAGTATACTGAAGCTTGATATTCTGGGCCACGACGATCCAACAGTAATCAGAATGCTTGAGGATTTAACGGGGGTGGACGCAACAACAATCCCAATAGGCGAAGAAAAAACCATGAGTTTGTTCAACAGTACTGAAGCACTAGGCGTGAAGCCCGAGGATATAGGGAGTGAAACAGGAACCTTTGCTATTCCGGAGTTTGGAACGAAGTTTGTAAGACAAATGCTCCTTGACACCAAGCCTCAATCCTTTTCTGAATTAATTAGAATATCGGGTCTTTCGCACGGTACTGACGTTTGGCTTAATAACGCACAGGAATTAATCAAAGATGGAATTACAACTCTATCACAGAGTATATGCTGCCGTGACGATATAATGATTTACCTGATGCACGCAGGACTCCCGCCGAAGACTGCCTTCAAGATAATGGAGGATGTACGTAAGGGCAAAGGAGTCAAAGACGAATACGAAGTAGTAATGAAAGAAAATAACGTTCCTGAATGGTACATTCAATCATGTAAAAAAATAAAGTATATGTTCCCCAAGGCCCACGCCGCTGCATATGTTATGATGGCGTTCAGAATAGCCTGGTTCAAGGTATATTATCCTGAGGCCTTCTATGCAACCTACTTTACTGTAAGAGCTGATGATTTTGATGCTGAAATGATGGCAAACGGTCAGGACAAGGTAAGGAATAAAATAAAGGAATTTGAAATGAAAGGTAATAATATTACTACAAAAGAGAAAAGTGTCCTTACCATACTTGAGGTTGCAAATGAAATGTATGCAAGAGGAATAAACTTCCTCCCGATACATTTGTATCTTTCAGAGGCAACTAAATTCAAAATAGAAGATAAAAGCATCAGGCCACCTTTGAATGCTCTTCAGGGATTGGGAGGAGCAGCGGCACAAAACATTGTTGAGGCCCGCAAAAACGGCGAATTCCTTTCAATTGATGAGTTACGAACCAAGGCAAAAATCAGTAAATCGGTTATTGAAATATTGGAAAGAAACAAGGTGTTGGAAGGAATGCCGGAGAGTAATCAACTTTGTCTGTTTTAATAAATAGGACTACATGAAAAGTACCTTAAAAAGAAGCAATTTTTTATAAAACAGCAATAAATTGTTGATAATTAGAAATAATAGTGATATAATACACTAGGATAGAGGTTTAATAGACTTGACTACCGAGAGTGGGAAATCCCACTCTTTATTGTTTATCCGAACTCTATTGAGTCTTAAAAAGAGTGTAAATGGGTAAACTTATAATAAGGGCAGTAAGCTGTCTGGTTCATGTTAAAATTATTACAAGGGCACTTATAGTGCCTACGTTTTTGTGTTTTAAAAATTTGTGCCATTAAGATAATTAAAGGCAAAGCTGAACCGGTCTTAAACCCTAACTACGGAGGCAGAAAAAAACATGAAGAAAAATATTCAGCAAACTGTAACAGAGCTTGTATCACCGGTAGTAGAAAATTTAAACTATGAATTGGTGGATGTTGAGTATGTTAAAGAAGGTGCCAACTGGTACCTGAGAGTTTATATCGACAAGCCAGGCGGCATCAGTATAGATGATTGTCAGGCAGTAAGCGAACAGATAAGTGATTTACTTGACAAAAACGATCCGATTGATCAGAGCTATTATTTAGAGGTATCTTCACCAGGCCTTGACAGACCATTGAAAACAGAGAAAGACTTTACAAAATATAAGGGTGAACTTGTTGAAGTGAAGGTCTTTCAACCTATAGACGGCAAAAAAATATTTGAAGGCGAATTGGTTGGCTTAAAGGATAATTTTATTGTAATTAACCAGGATGGTCACGATATCCAGTTTGAAAGAGAAAAGGTTTCTATAGTAAAAAGGGTCATTAAATTTTAAATATTTGATTAGTAAATGGAGGTTGACAAGAAGATGAGCGCTGAATTGATATTGGCTCTTGAACAGCTGGAAAAGGAAAAGGGAATTAAAAAGGAAATAATTATTGAGGCTATTGAGGCTGCACTTATTTCTGCATACAAGAAAAACTTTGGTTCAGCAATGAATGTCAAAGTAAATATAGATAGGGTAACAGGTGATGTGAAAGTTTTTGCTCTCAGGAAAATTGCTGAAGATCCTGATTTGGAGGCAATGGATATATCGGTTGGGGAGGCTGCAATTCTTAATCCTACACTTGAAGTAGGGGATTACGTAGAACTGGAAGTAACACCAAGAACCTTTGGAAGAATAGCTGCCCAGACTGCCAAGCAGGTGGTAGTTCAAAAACTAAGAGAAGCAGAAAGAGGAATCATATACGATGAGTTCTACAATAAGGAAAGCGATATCGTAACAGGAATTATCCAAAGAATCGAAAAGAGAAATGTAATTGTTGACCTTGGAAAAACTGAAGCCGTTCTTGGACCGACTGAGCAGACTCCAGGCGAAGAATACAAATTCAATGAACGCCTGAAGTCATATATTGTAGAAGTTAAAAAGACAACAAAAGGTCCCCAGATAATGATTTCAAGAACACATCCAGGCCTTGTAAAAAGGCTTTTTGAATTAGAGGTGCCTGAAATACATGACGGGACTGTTGAAATAAAGAGTATTTCGAGAGAGCCGGGTTCAAGAACCAAGATAGCTGTGTACTCCAAGGATGAAAATGTAGACCCGGTTGGTGCATGTGTAGGCCAGAAGGGTACCAGAGTTCAGGCTATTGTTGATGAGCTCAGAGGTGAAAAAATTGATATTATAAAATGGAGTAACGATCCAAAAGATTATATATCCAGTAGTTTAAGTCCCGCTAAGGTTGTAAGGGTAGACGTGGACGAAATTGAAAAATCTGCAAAAGTTGTGGTTCCAGACTATCAGCTTTCATTAGCAATAGGAAAGGAAGGCCAGAATGCAAGACTTGCTGCAAAGCTTACCGGCTGGAAAATTGATATAAAGAGTGAATCCCAGCTAAGACAGTCAATTGAAAAACAACTGTTTGATGATAGTATAAACAATGGTTTTTTTGATGAAACAGATGCAGATAGTATAAATTATGATAATAGTGATGACCATGAAGATATTATAATTGAATAACCCTTTACCACCTTTAGCAAGGAATTAAGATATTAAATTAAAATATGGAAGGTGTGGATGGATGAAGCAAAAAAAGATTCCATTGCGTATGTGTCTTGGCTGTAAGGAAATGAAGCCCAAGAGAGAATTAATACGCGTGGTAAAAAATAATGAGGGAGAAATCAGTATTGATCTCGTTGGTAAAAAGCCTGGCAGGGGTGCATACATATGCAGAAGTGCCGATTGTCTTGAACAGGCGATTAAGGCTAAAAGACTGGAAAAGGCTTTTGAGACTACAATTGACATGGACATATATAATAAACTGAAAAACCAATTGGAGGAAAACGATGGATAAGGTTTATTCCTTATTAGGACTTGCAAAGAAAGCAGGTCAGCTATTATCGGGTGATGAAACCTGTGAAAGGATAATTAAGTCCAGAAAGGCTGAACTTGTTGTGGTTGCAAATGATGCTTCTGAAAACACGAAGGACAAATTTAAAAGTATGTGTAATTATCACTCCGTGCCGTACAGGGAGTACGGACTTAAGCTTGAACTGGGTAAATATACAGGCAAAGAGCTAAGAGCGGTAGTTGCAGTTATATCAAAAGATTTTAAAAATGGCCTTCTTAAATTAATAGATAATTCAACAAACGAAACAGGGGGTGAAGGTTTTGGAAAAAGCTAGAATATACGAGCTGGCCAAAGAACTTAATACTACAAGTAAAAGGTTAATGGAAAAGCTTGCTGAGATAAATGTTAATGTAAAAAATCATATGAGCCTTCTTGAACCTCATGAATTAGATGCACTATATAAGCATATAGGTGTTATAAGGCATGACGATAAGAAAAATGAGGTTGGAGAAAAGAAAACAGTAATCGAAAGTGCAAATTCAGCAGAAAAAAAGAAAGAAGTAAAGAAAGATAATAAAAGTGCACCAAGAATTATCAGAACAACAGAAATAATTATTGATAGTAAAACAGATGATTCAACGGTATCTAACACTTTTTCAAAGAATGAAACAAAAAATGTCCAAAAGAAAAATTATAGAAACGATTTTGTTAAAGTAGAATCAAGCACATCAGGTTTAAGACCTGGCTTTGTAAGGGATGCTAAACCGGATTTTAGAAATAAACAAAATGCGGCAAGTAGTGGTAAGAGCGAAGTACAAAAGGTAGTGCCAAAGGAAACAACGGCACCTAAAGAAGAAAATTTAAATAATTCAAAAATAATAAATCAGGACATTCATAAAGAGGAAAAAATAGTGGCGGATAACAAGGGAATTGAATCTAAAGTATTAAATGAAAACTCAAATGTGGAATCAGCACAGTTAAACAATAAGGTTGCTGCCGCTGAAAAAGAAGAGCCAAAAAGCACTAACAAGCCTGAGAGTGCACAACCATCTGTACAGTCAGATGCTAAGTCACAGCACAGTGGTGGGGCTAATAAGTCGGCTGATGAGGTTTCATCAGAGAATAAAGAAGTTCATGGTAACCATGAAAAGCAGATGACTACTCAAAATGACAGTTCATCTGTTAACAACGTTCAAGTGCAGGAGAAGCCTGTACAAAGAACTGATAACCCTCACGGACAAAATTCAAATCAAAGGTCAGACAGACCACAGGGTCAGTATAACAACCAGAGATCAGACAGACCACAGGGTCAGTACAACAACCAAAGGTCAGACAGACCACAAGGTCAATACAACAACCAGAGAACAGACAGACCACAGGGTCAGTATAATAACCAGAGAACAGACAGACCACAGGGGCAGTCAAGACAACAAAATCTGGATATTCCGAAGCCGGATGCTTCAGTAGCACAGGAAGCTTTTGACTCACAGAGAAATGAGGCAAGAAGAGAGTTCCAAGGCAAAGATTTCGATAAGAGCGTAAAGAGAGAAGAAAAGCAAAAGAAAGAAACCCCAAAGAACAACAATGCGACTACAAAGCAAAGATTCAGACCTCAGAAGATAGTTATTGAGAAAAAGGGAGTTTCTGAAATTCTCTCTGAAGACTATATATTTAATGAATTCTATAATGATGATGGTAAGAAGAAGAAACAAAGGAATAAAAGAAATGAAAAAGTTCAGGAAAAGTACATTCCTCCAAAGGCAGTACTTACTTCCATAACCATTCCTGAGTCACTTACTGTAAAAGATCTGGCTGAGTCCCTTAAAAAGACTTCTACAGAGATTATCAAGAAATTGATGGCTTACGGTGTAATGGCAACTCTCAATAACGAGGTTGATTTTGAAACAGCTACAGTAATCGCTGAAGAATATGGAGTAAAGACCGAGAAAGCTATTCAGGTAAGCGAAGAGGATATACTATTTGATGATGTTGAAGTTCAAGATGATTCCAAACTCCAGCCAAGACCGCCGGTTGTTGTTGTTATGGGACACGTTGACCATGGTAAGACTTCATTGCTTGATGCTATCAGAAGTGCACACGTAATAGACAGTGAAGCTGGTGGAATTACACAGCATATTGGAGCTTATACGGTTAAGGCAAATGACAGGCTTATAACTTTCCTGGATACACCGGGTCACGAAGCATTTACTGCAATGCGTGCCAGAGGAGCTCAGGTAACTGATATAGCAATACTTGTTGTAGCTGCTGACGATGGTGTTATGCCTCAGACAATTGAAGCTATCAATCATGCAAAGGCCGCTAATGTATCAATCATTGTTGCAATAAACAAGATAGATAAGCCGGGTGCGAACCCTGATAAAGTTAAGCAAGAACTTACAGAGTATGGAATTGTTGCGGAAGAGTGGGGCGGAGATGCAATAATGGTTCCTGTTTCTGCAAAAAAGAGAGAAAATATAGATCAATTGTTAGAAATGGTACTTTTAGCTGCGGATATGCTTGAATTAAAGGCTGACCCGGATAGACAGCCAAAAGGTACAGTTATCGAAGCCAAGCTTGATAAGGAAAGAGGACCTGTTGCTACGGTTCTTGTCCAGAGAGGTACATTGAAAACCGGAGATTCATTAATTGCAGGTTCGACATTTGGTAGAATCAAAGCAATGACAAGTGACAAAGGTTATGCGATCAAAGAAGCAGGGCCTTCAATGCCGGTTGAAATATTGGGTATGGATGAGGTTCCTGAAGCAGGAGAAGTATTCTATGCAGTAACTGATGAAAAGGTAGCAAAACAGCTTGTTGAAAAGCGTAAGTTTAAACAGAAGGAACAACAGTTTAAAGCAACTGCAAAGGTTACTCTTGAAGATCTGTTTACTCAGATAAAAGAAGGTAAAGTAAAAGATTTAAATATTATTATAAAAGCCGATGTTCAAGGTTCGGTTGAAGCAGTTAAACAGTCTCTTGAAAAATTAAGTAATGAAGAGGTAAGAGTAAGGACCATACATGGTGCGGTTGGTGCTATTACCGAGTCAGATGTAACTTTGGCTCAGGTTTCAAATGCTATAATCATCGGGTTTAATGTAAGACCTGGTGCAAATGTTACTGAAGCTGCAAAGAATGCAGAAGTTGACATGAGACTATACAGCGTTATTTACAAAGCAATAGAAGATGTTCAGGCTGCTATGAAGGGTATGCTAGAACCAACCTATCAGGAAGTGATACTTGGACACATTGAAATCAGACAGACATTCAAGGTTTCAGGTGTGGGAACCATCGGAGGCGCTTATGTAACTGACGGTAAGGTACAGAGAAATTCCGAGGTTAGGGTTGTCAGAGAAGGTATTGTTATTCACGAAGGTAAGCTTGCTTCTCTTAAGAGGTTTAAGGATGATGTCAAAGAAGTTGCACAAGGATATGAATGTGGTGTATCCATTGAGCGTTTCAATGACATTAAGGAAGGCGATGTAATTGAAGCCTTCATTATGGAAGAAGTAAAGAGATAACAATAAAAGTACTGTGATTAAATAGGTTGAAGTTGGAGGTTTATCCAATTCAACCTATTTACATATTAAAATGTATTTTGAATATGAATTGACACCCTGTATTTAACCACAGATAAATGTCAATAATTGCATTAGTTAATTGTATGATTAGCCTCCTTTATTCTTTGCATGTGAATAAGGGAGAAGTATAATAAAAAATATTCAGCCGATAGCGGCAGATGGAGGCTAATAGTATGGCGGACAGAATCGTTAGAATATCAGAAGAAGTAAAAAAGGAAATAAGCAATATAATACAAAATGAGATAAAGGACCCTAGACTTCCCAATATGGTTAGTATAGTTTCCTGCACTGTAACCAAGGATTTAAGGTATGCTAAGGTGTTTGTCAGTGTTTTGGGAAATGAGGAACAAAAGAAAAATGCCATTAGTGCTTTGAAAAGTGCCGCAGGCTTCATAAGACGTGAGCTCGGGCATAGAGTACAGCTTAGATATACACCTGAAATACACTTTGAACTTGATACATCAATTGAACATGGTATCCACATTAACAAGCTTCTTGATGATGCAAAAAAGGAATTTACCGAATAACATGTTTGATTAAAATTATCGGGGGATAAAACGATGGAAAAAGAATTAATAAAGGCAATTGAAAGGGCAGAAAGCGTAGCTATTTTTCCCCATATTTCTGCCGATGGTGATGCAATAGGTTCATCCCTTGCATTAGCTCTAGCACTAAAGAAAACCGGCAAAAAGGTAATTGTGTACATGGAAGAAAGTGTGCCTGATACCTTTAAATTTCTGCCCGGTATCGAGCTTGCGGGATTTATCAGTGAAAATGATGAGGTTATGGGATTGAATATTGCACTTGATACCGGGGATACAGGGAGACTTGGAACAAGAGCGGAGTTATTTTTTAAAGCCCCGGTTACTATAAACATTGATCATCATATTACAAATACTAAATTTGCTCAGTATAATCATGTTGATGCTTCATCTGCGTCAACCGGTGAACTTATATTTTTACTGCTTAAAGAGATGAATTGTGAAATTGATAAGGATATGGCAAAGTGTCTCTATACTGCAATTGTAACAGATACAGGCGGCTTTAAGTACGGCAATACCACTGCCGATACTCATAGAGTTGCAGCAGAGTTGATTTCAACAGGTATTGAAGTTGCTGATGTTTCACAGAAAATATTTGATAATACAACTTTTGTAAAGCTTAAGCTTACACAAAAAGCAATAGAGGTTCTAGAACTGTATGAAAATGATTTGTTGGCCGTAACAGTTATTACACAGGATATTTTACATTCAACAGGAGCGAAAGACGAAGACTGCGACGGACTTGTAAATATAGGAAGATCAATAGAAGGAGTAGAGGTATCCGTTCTTATAAAAGAAAAGAGTGCTAATGAAATACGAGTAAATTTGAGATCCAAAACTTATGTGGATGTTTCTGAGATTGCAGCTTCTTTTGGAGGCGGTGGACATAAAAGGGCTGCCGGGTGTACAATAAAAGGCAGTATTGCAGATGTTAAAGAACAATTGATAAACAATATCAAGGACAGACTTAAACGGGGATGAGTATGAATGGAATTTTAAATGTTTTAAAGCCTGCAGGAATGACATCTTTTGATGTAATCGGATATATGAGAAGAATAACCGGTCAAAAAAAGATAGGGCATGCAGGTACTCTTGATCCTTCGGCAGTTGGAGTTTTACCGTTATGTATTGGTAATGCCACAAGGGCTTTAGAGTTTATGATTGACAAGGATAAGGTTTACCGTGCGGAACTGACACTGGGAATTTCAACCGATACCCAAGACTCTTCCGGTACGGTTTTATCTTTTAATTGCGTTAACGTAACTGAAAATGAAATAAGAAAAGCAATAATTAATTTTATTGGTAATATAGAACAGCTTCCTCCAATGTATTCTGCTATTAAGATCGGAGGCAAGAAGCTTTATGAATTAGCCAGGCAGGGTCAAACAATAGAACGCCAATCAAGAACTATTCATATATTTGGTTTAGACGTTATCAGAATTTGGGACGACAAGGCAATATTTGAATCTGAAGGCGTTACAAAAGAATTTGCAGTAAAAAAAGTTCTTATGGATATTCACTGTTCTAAGGGAACATATATAAGAACTTTATGCCATGATATTGGAGAAAAGCTTGGCTGTGGTGGACATATGTCATTTCTTGTAAGAACGAGGGCAGGACAATATGGCATTGATAACGCTTTTACAATGGAGGAAATATTACAATTATCAGAAAACAAATCACTTGAAGGGCATTTATTACCTGTTGAAAATATATTTGAAAAGTATGATAGTATAGAATTAAACAAGGAAGAACTTTTTAAGTATAATAACGGAGTATGGCTAGAAGTTGAAAAAAACAAATATAATAACACGTTATATAGGGTATATGATAATAATAATTTTCTTGGTCTGGGAGAAGTTTTTGAAAAAGGAAATTCGTTTTATTTAAAATCTAAAAAGTTCTTTAAATGATGAACACTAAGGAGACATAATATGCAGGTTATTCATTCAAATGATTCTAACAATACATTCAACTGCTATACCGGTGTCGGTCTTGGTAATTTTGACGGCTTGCATATCGGACATATGGCTCTTATTAATACATTAATAAGAGAATCTAAATTAAATGATCTATCATCCATGGTTTATACTTTTACAAAACATACAGAAAATATTCTAAGAAAAAAACTTATTACGCCTTTGTTACTTACAGAAAATAAGAAAATAGAACTTTTAAGTGAAACTACCCTAGATTATCTTTACCTTGATGAGTTTAATGAAGCATTTTCCAGAATGACTCCCGAAGAATTTGTTGTAAATATTCTTAAAAACAAGCTAAATATAAAGCTTGCTGTTGCAGGCCACGATTATAGATTTGGTTATAAAGGTGGGGGAGACATACCTTTACTGGAGGAATTTGGAAAAAAGTACGGTTTCAAAGTGGTAGTTATCCCACCTATTACTTGTGATGGTGAGATAATAAGTAGTACCAGCATCAGACAATCCATTATAAACGGAAATCTTGAAACAGCTTATAAACTTTTGGGAAGAAATTATTCAATTATAGCTGAGGTTGTAAATGGAAGACGTGTAGGTAATACAATAGGTTTTCCAACTGCAAATATTCATCCTGAACAGTACCTTGTACTGCCTCATAACGGTGTATATATTACAAAAACACTGTTAAATGGCCATTTATATAATAGTATGACTAATGTAGGCTATAATCCTACTTTTGAGGATGTAAGGCAGAAAACGGTTGAAACTCATATTATGGATTTTGATAATGACATTTACGGTGAAAAAATTGAAGTGTTTTTTTTGAAAAAGATACGTGATGAAAAGAAATTTTCCAATGTAGATGAATTGATAAATCAGATTACAAAAGATATGAAGATTGCAAGGGACTACTTAAGCATAGACAGTTAGGAGATAAATTATAATTAAATATGACGGGTTATAGGATTATCATAACAGGTATTGTTCAAGGAGTTGGCTTTAGACCTTTCATTTTTAATCTGGCTGACAGATTTGGACTAAAAGGGTGGGTTGGAAACTCTGACAGTAACGTAATAATTGAGATTGATGAAGATTTTCAGAAGACAACTGATTTTATTAATGAAATAAAAAAATCGGCACCTGTTCTTTCCAGAATTGAATCAATTGAATATAAAGAGATAGAATATCAAGGCTTTAGGAATTTTGAAATAAGGCACAGCCAAAAGAATTCCAAAGGGCCTGTTTTCATTTCACCGGATGTTGCCACCTGCTGCGATTGTCTCAGTGAAATGAAGGACAAAAGTGACAGAAGATATAAGTATCCGTTTATCAATTGCACCAACTGCGGCCCAAGATTTACAATAATTAAAAATATCCCTTATGACAGGGATAAGACAACTATGGAATGTTTTGAAATGTGTGATAATTGCAGGCAGGAGTATACAAAACCTTCTGACAGACGGTATCATGCACAGCCGGTTTCCTGCCATGACTGTGGACCGAAACTAAGTGTTGCTGATGAAAATGGGAAAATAATACCTGAAATTAATTCAAGCAGTGATTGTATCAAGTACACGGCTGATATGGTTAAAAAAGGTTATATTGTTGCTGTGAAAGGAATAGGCGGTTATCACCTTGCATGCGACGGATTGAATCAAAAAGCTGTTGATAGACTCAGAACGAGGAAACATAGAGATGACAAGCCTTTTGCGGTTATGGCAAGAGATCTTAAGACAGTTGAAAAATATTGTACAATAAGTCCGGCTGAAGTCAGTATACTAAATTCGCCTGCAAGTCCAATAGTTTTACTTGAAAAAAGAGAGGGTGTAATGCTGCCTGATTCAATTGCACACCTTAACAAGTATCTTGGGGTAATGCTGCCTTATACGCCTGTTCATCATTTATTGTTTGAAGAAGAAGCTTTTCCGGAGATTTTGGTTATGACCAGCGGAAACTTGAGCAGTGAACCGATTTTCTACAGAGACGACGAGGCAATGGAAGGACTTGAGGGAATTGCAGACGCCTACCTGACCAATAACAGGGAAATATATATAAGAACTGATGATTCCGTAACCAGGGTTTTCCAGGACAAAGAATATATCATAAGAAGAGCCAGGGGCTATGTACCAAAGCCTGTTTCTATAAATGTACGAGAATTGCTTGGCTTGGACGAAAATGTTGAATTACCATCAGTACTTGCCTGCGGTGGTGAGTTGAAAAATGTTTTTTGTCTGAATAAAGGTAAAAACTTTTATTTGAGTCACCATATTGGAGATTTAGAAAATGAAAGTACTAATGTTGCATTTCGGAAAGGTATTGAACATTTTAAACGATTGTTTGATATTTCGCCTCAATGCATTGCGTATGATCTTCACCCCAATTACTATTCGTCTCTATATGCACTTAGTCAACCGGATATTGATAAAATTGCTGTCCAACATCACAAAGCACACGTTGCTTCATGTATGGCAGAAAACCTGCTAAAAGGTGATGTAATAGGAGTTTCCTTTGACGGAACAGGCTACGGCGAGGATGGTAACATATGGGGAGGCGAGTTTTTTACAGGAGGCTATTACAGTTTCCAGAGAGCTGGACATCTGAATTATGTTATGATGCCGGGAAGTGATTCGGCAGTAAAACATCCGTGGCGTATGGCTTTAGGTTATTTATATGCCTCTGAGCAAGGCGTTGTGGATAATGTAATTAAAATTGCTGGAAAGCTTCCTGCTTTTAAAGATAGAAGTAAGGAAGAGATAACTTTTACAATAAAGATGCTTGAAAAGAGAATAAACAGTCCGTTTACATCAAGTATGGGTCGTTTTTTTGATGCTGTTTCGGCTTTACTTGGTATTAAAACAGATATCAGCTATGAAGGACAGGCTGCTATTGAATTGGAATACTATGCTGATATATGCTGCACAGAACCATATGATTTTGGTATTGAAAATGAGGAAGAAGGCTTTAAGGTTAACACCAGCTGTATTATTAAGCAGATTGTTGATGATATCCTGACTGGATACGGAATGGAGTACATTTCTTCCAGATTTCATGCCACAGTAGCGGATATTGTCCTTGAGGGCTGTTTGCATATCAGAAAAATAAATGATTTAAATAACGTTATTTTAAGCGGAGGAGTATTCCAAAATATAACCTTGCTTAAAATGGCGGTAGAATTATTGGAAAAACAAGGTTTTAAGGTATTTGTTCATTCCGAAGTTCCCTCAAATGACGGAGGAATATCTTTGGGACAATCAATAATGGCAATTGCACAATTGATGAAAAAAATACAGTGATTCTTTCCAACTCTTGAAGATTGAAATGTAACTCGTCAGGGTATATACTCATTAATGTGTGTGAATGGATATAAAACAACAGGAGGATTAATATATGTGTTTGGGTTTACCTGCAAAGGTTGTAAGTATTGATGGAAATAGCAGTAATGTTGAAATGATGGGAGTAACTAACAAAATTTCTATAGAGCTTTTGGAAAATGTCAAAGTAGGAGACTACGTACTTGTACATGCAGGATGTGCAATACAAGTTCTCGATGAAGAAGAGGCGCTTAGAACCATTGACATTTTCAACGAAATAAAGGAGCTTGGCGTTAAATGAGAAACTATATAGATGAATTCAGGGACAGTGAAGTTATAGGCAAAATTGTGCAAAGCCTGCAAGGCTACTCTGGACGTAGATTGAAGATAATGGAAGTGTGCGGAACCCATACAATGGCTATTTCCCGGTATGGACTTCGTTCACTTCTTCCCCCTCAGATAGAACTTATTTCCGGGCCGGGCTGTCCAGTCTGCGTAACGCCCACATCATATATTGACAGTGCGACAGAACTTGCAGATAACAAAAATGTTATTATTACTACTTTCGGGGACATGATGAGAATCCCGGGGAATAACAGTACATTAATTCACAAAAAGGCCCAAGGCAGCAACGTCCAGATGGTGTATTCTCCGCTTAATGCAGTGGAATTGGCGAGAGAGAATCCTGATAAGGAGGTTGTTTTTTTATCAGTTGGTTTTGAAACAACTACGCCGGTAATAGCACTCTCGGTTACAAAGGCAAAAAGCGAGGGTATAAAAAATTATTCGGTTTTAACAGCAAATAAGACTATGCCGGAAGCAATCACAACTCTGGCAGGTGACAATGAACTACAAATTGATGGATTTTTGTATCCGGGACATGTTTCTGCAATAATAGGTACAGACTTTTTTTCTCATGTAGCGTATAATATGGAAAAGGCTGGTGTAGTGGCAGGCTTTGAACCATTGGATATACTGTATTCCATCAAAGTATTGGTAGACAATATAACAAATGGAAATATTGTTTTGGAAAATATGTATTCTAGAATTGTATCAAAGGAAGGAAACGTCAAGGCACAGAAAAAAATGTATGAGGTTTTTGAGCCTGTAGACGCTGTGTGGCGTGGGATAGGTGTGATTCCCAAGTCTGGTCTAGGGCTTATAAAAGAATATGAGATGTTCGATACTGCTAAAAAGTTTGATATAAAAACTAAGGATACACCTGAGCCAAAAGGATGTCTGTGCGGGGAGGTTCTAAAGGGGAAGAAACGTCCGGGAGACTGCAAGCTTTTCAAAAAAAGATGTACACCAGAAAACCCTGTAGGTTCATGTATGGTTTCGTCCGAAGGAACCTGTGCAGCATATTACAAATACGGAGAATAAAAATGGAAAAGAATATGATAACCATAGCCCATGGTAGTGGTGGGGTAGCTACTTCGAGGCTGATTGAACAAACATTTAAGAAGCACTTTAATAATGAGATTCTGTCACAGGGAGATGACAGTGCAAGACTGGATATAGGTGATGCAAGAAATCTGGTATTTACTACCGACAGTTTCGTAGTAACTCCAATATTTTTTAATGGAGGAAATATCGGAAAGCTGGCAGTATGTGGCACGGTAAATGATTTGGCAACAAGCGGAGCTAAGCCTCTTTATTTAAGCTGTGGATTTATTATTGAAGAGGGCTTTGACTTGGATGAGCTTGAAAAAATAGTTGAAGCTATGAGTATCACTGCTCGTGAATGTGGCGTCAAAATTGTAACAGGAGACACAAAAGTTGTTCAAAAGGGCGCTGCTGACAAAATATTCATAAATACTTCAGGTATAGGAGTTATACCCGATGGGTTAAACATTTCTGGCAGGAATGCAAAGGTTGGCGACAAAATAATCATATCTGGTACTATAGGTGACCATGGAAGCAGTATTTTTCTCGAAAGGGAAAGCATAGGCTTTAATGCTGATATAAAGAGTGACTGTGCTCCATTATCAGGTATGGTGGAGGATATACTGTCTGTTGTACCTGATGTTCATGTTTTAAGAGACCCTACAAGGGGTGGGGTTGCCACAACTCTTAATGAGATAGCTGTTCAAAGTAATGTTTCCATTTTGATAAGGGAAGATAGCTTGCCTGTGAAGCGTGAGGTTCAGGGAGTCTGCGAACTTTTGGGCATGGACCCTTTATATATGGCGAATGAGGGTAAAATGCTCTGCTTTGTTAGTGAAGATAAGGCGGATAAAGTATTAGAAGCACTTCATAATAACAAATATGGAAAAGATGCAAGAATAATTGGAGAAGTGACTGAAGCAGGACAACCTAAGGTTCTGCTAAAGGCACTTAGCGGTGGAAGCAGAATTATCAGTGTTCTTGCAGGGGATCAGCTCCCCCGTATTTGCTAATAATTTTTTTAGGGGGGCGAAAAAACTTGATTATATCAATAAAGGATTTAGGTAAAGTTTATAAAAATGGGCAGATAGAGGTTGAGGCATTAAGGAACGTCAATGTAAATATAGACAAGGAAGAATTTGTTGCAATAATGGGGCCGTCAGGTTCAGGAAAATCAACATTAATGAATATAATTGGCTGCCTTGACAAATCCACTACAGGTGAATACTGGCTGGATGGAGTTAACATTTCCACACTGAATGAAATTGAACTGGCAAGAGTAAGAAACCGTAAAATCGGTTTTGTTTTTCAATCGTTTAATCTACTTCCAAGAATTACTGCACTGCAAAATGTTGAGCTTCCAATGATATATGCCGGGGTAGGAGCAAAGGAACGGCGTAAAAGAGCTATGCTGGCATTGGAGAGGGTTGGGCTTGAGCAAAGGGTTCATCACAAGCCAAATGAAATGTCCGGAGGACAGAAGCAGAGGGTTGCTATAGCCAGATCCCTTGTAAATGCTCCTGCCATAATACTTGCCGATGAACCAACAGGAAATCTTGACAGTACGGCAGGGGAAGAAATAATGACGGTATTTCAGGACTTAAACCGTGAAGGAGTTACTATTGTACTTGTAACTCACGAGCCGGACATTGCAGAGCATACTAAAAGAGTATTACGATTTAAAGACGGTATGCTCAGAAGCGATGAAACAGTCCAAAACCCACTTAACGCAAGAATTGTATTAAGTCAGTATAAGGAGGAAGCCTAGAAGCTGATCCCTTATAAATATATATTTGCCGTGATCAATCGGCCATGGAGGTATGACAATGGAAGAAAATACACAAGTAGCTGTTAACGGTAATATTAATTTTCAGCAAAGCAGTCAGATGAATTTTTTAAAAAGGGTTGCAGGAATGTTTTTCTGGCCCGGAAAAGCAATGGATAACCTTGCAGAAAGACCCAGAATAGTGTTTCCTTTTATTTTCCTGCCAGTTATTCAACTGATAGCTATGCTGTTAATGATTCCAATGTACAAAGAGTTTGCTAGAAATGCAACAGTAGAATATGCTTCTAAACAAAACCTTGAAATGACATCGGAGCAATTAGATAAGGCTGTAAATATGGCAATGATTTCAGGGCCTGTTTCAGGGGCTGTAGGGGTTGTTATAACCTGGGTTCTGGGGGCTTTGATTTTATGGGGAATTATTAAGCTTTTCAAAGGACAGGGGAGTTTTAAACAGATATTATCAATAACAGGGTATGCCGGTGTGATTACAGTTCTTTCAACTGTGGTACATGTAATTAAAACAAATATTACAGGTGTTTACGACCTTTTTAGCTATACCAGTATGGCTGTACTTATGCCTAAGATGGACGGAAACTTTATTTATGGTATGGCTAAGTTTCTGGATGTATTCAGTTTATGGCACTATGTAGTTATCGCTATAGGCGTTGCCGCAGTTAGTAAGATGCCAAAGAAGAAGGCGTATTTTATTGTAGCTGCTATATTTGTTATGCAAGTACTATATGCAGGGATAACTGAATTTAGGTTGGCAGGATTAATGTAGAATTTTTCTTAGGGACATGGAGGTTAAAATGAAAAAGAAGATAATTATTGGGGTGAGTCTGGCAGTTGTTATTGTGGCTCTAATTACTGTGGGTATAGTTAAAAATTCCGGATCAGTCGGTTCAGGGGCTGTTTTTACAGTACAGACCGGTGAAATAAAAAAAGGTGATGTTAGTTCATTTATTTCTGCAAACGGTACAGTTTCTGAAATAGAAAAATCCGAGGTGTACATTGATAACCCTGTGAAAGTAACCAAGCTGTATGTAAAGCAGAATGACACTGTAAAAAAGGGACAAAAGCTTGCAGATATAGACTTGGATGATCTGAACACCCAGCTTGAAACTCAAAAACTTCAGAAGAGAAGTCAGGAATTGCTTTTAAAAAAGGCTATGTCAGCTGATACAACAATCAGTACAGTAAATAATCAGAATGAAATAAAGGCAGCAGAAAATGATGTTGCTTCAAAACAGAGAGCATATGAACAGGCGCTTAAAAATCGAAATGAGAAAAAGGCATTATACGATGCTGAAGCAATTTCAAAGGTTGAACTAGATAGTGCTGAAAACACATTAAAAGATGCTGAAGATATGCTGAGTGTTGCAAAATTCACACTTCAGGCCAAGAAAGATGCTCAAAACGAAACCAGCAAAACAAACAGTAAATCAAAAGCATCGCAGCAAATAGATATTGAATCACAGAGGATTGCAATACAAACTACAGAAGTTGCTATTAAAGACCTTGAACAGAAGCTTAAGAAATATAAAGCTTCAATGTTCAGTACCATGGATGGAATTGTATCTCAGGTAAATGTTGCGGAAGGTTCATATACAATGGCAGGTCAGCCGGTATTTGTAGTTATTAATCCTGATAAGTTGGAAGTTAAGCTTAATATAAATGAGTTTAATGCAAAACTTTTAAAGCCGGGACAAACTGTAGAAATAAGCGGCGATTCTATTCCTGAAAATGAAAAAGTAACAGGTAAGGTTAAGAGTGTAGCTCCAATTGCAAAAGCAAATACCACCAACACCGGTTCTTCTGAAACGGTTATTCCAGTGGTCATCAGCATTGATAATATTACGCCATCTATAAAACCTGGTATTACTGTAAGCTGTGAAATAAAAACTGTGGATATTTCAAATGTCCTTACTGTGGATCTGGATATGCTGGGTCAGGACAAGGATGACAGTAAGTACGTATTTGTAATAAGTCCTGACAAAAAGACCATGCAGAAAAAGAAAATTGAGCTTGGCACAACTTCGGATATGAAAGCGGAATTGGTTGGTGGCGGATTAAAGGAAGGCGACCTTGTGGTTATGAATCCAAACCCTGCCTATAAGGATGGAGCCCGTGTTAAAATTAAAGATTAGTAGAAACGGGATTGGAGGATAAACAGAAAATGAATATAATTGAGAGCTTTAAACAGGCTTTATCCAGTCTTAGGGCAAACAAGCTCCGTTCCGTCCTGACAATGATCGGTATAATTATGGGTGTGTTTTCGGTTATAACTATCGTGGCAATCGGAAATGCTACTCAAAGCTATGTGGACAGCGAATTTGCAAAAATCGGAGCGAATATACTTATTGTATCTTACAAGTCAGGCAGCATAAGTAGCAATGATATGCTGGTCAGTGACGATTTAAAGGCAATAAGTAAAAGTGTTAAAGAGGTAAAAAATGTAGGAACCGATGTTAATAGATCAGGAACAATCCGACTTGAAAACAAAACAAGAAACGCCAGCATAGACGGTATTTCGTCTCAGTACAAGGATATTGTACCTGTTGATATGGCACAGGGTAGAATGATAAATGAAATTGATAACTCTACCAGATCCAATGTTGTTGTAATTGATGAAGAATTTGCAAAAGCCAATTTCGGAAAGCAAAATCCCATCGGTCAAAAACTAAAGGTTACACTTGGTTCAGGAAGTACTTTAAGACTAAGAGTAATAGGAGTAACAAAAATTGAAGAAACTCCCTTTGGAGGAATGATTGATAATGAAAGCAGGCCGGTAAGGCTTACTATTCCTATGACAACACTTCAATCATATTATCCTGATTCTGACCAGTTGAACTATATTTATGTTTCGGTAGATGAAAAGGATAAGACTGCTCTGAAAAATATTGCGGATAAAATAATAACAACACTTGAAAATAAGCATGGAAATAAGGATAAATATTCAATACGATTCTATTCTGATTTTCAGGACGGCTTAAATACCGTACTAAATGTTATATCCTCAGTACTTTTGGTTATAGCTGTAATAACATTGATTGTAGGGGGTATAGGAATAGTAAATATACTTCTGGTTTCTGTTACTGAGCGTATAAGGGAAATTGGCGTTAGAAAGGCACTGGGTGCCAGAAAACGCGATATAGTAATACAATTTATAACCGAGTCAATTATTCTTACAGGAATAAGTGGTGTGATTGGTATAATTTTGGGTATTTTGGGAGGTTTTATAATTTCATCGCTTGTAAAAATCCCACCAGTATTGAACGTACAGGTAATTATACTTGCTTTTATGGGTTCTATTGCTCTGGGATTGTTGTTTGGAGTTTATCCTGCAAAACGGGCAGCAGACCTAGATCCGATAGAATCACTAAGATACGAATAATAAAAACTTTTTTAAGCGGCCAGCCTAATTAAAAAGCTTGGCCGCTTAAAATTTTATAATTCTGTTTTATACCCTTTTGCACATGGAGACTAATGTTCCTGATACCATTCCGATCAGAAAAGCGCCTCCGACAATTCCTAAAGCCATTGTAGTAGAAAGCGAAAATTCTGTATCCTCAGATGTATCAGGTAGCTGTTGGCACTTTTTTGTTGTTCTTGCATATTTTCTGTTTCGTCCGTTCAATTAAAACCCTCCCTTTTACATAGAAACTTTATTTAATCAATTCTATTATTTGCAGATATAGCATATTTAATTACTTAATAACCTTGTCTAACTTGAATATATAAGAAAAATTTTATTATACTATATACTAATAAGTTAAAATTCTATAATTTGTAATTAAAGGAGGTATTTATGCTCGATACCCATGTAGAGGAAAAGCTATGCAAGTTGTTCGAGAAGAACGGGATAGCAGTTTACAATATTAATTCAAATAGATTTAAAACAAATACGATCAACATTTTCTTTCAGGATAATTTAAACAAGGATACGGTGGCTTTAAATGCACTTTTTCCTTCCGTTTTAAGAAGAGGCTGTAAGGGACTTCCTAGTATTAAAGACATAAATCTTTATCTTGAAAAGCTATACGGTGCGGTATTTGACTGTGGTGTTGTAAAAAAAGGCGAAAGGCAGATAATACATTTTTATTTTGAATACATTTCAGATAAGTATACTAATGATAGTCAAAGAAATTTTGAAAAGGCATTTGAATTTCTTATGAATATCATTTTCAGACCAGAACTGAAGGATGGTACTTTTAATGAACAATATGTAGAACAGGAAAAAAGCAATCTAAAAATGATTGTGGAAGGCAGAACAAATGATAAGATTCAATACAGCATGGAAAGATGCTACGAGCTTATGTGTACTGATGAACCCTTTGGACTGTATGAATACGGCACGGTAGAACAAATAGACAAAATAACTAATGACAAGCTATATGATCATTATAAGAATAAAATAGCATCTCTCCCTGCAGAAATTTTTATAACCGGAGAAATTGACGACAAGGATATAGGTTTTATAAAGGAAAAGCTTTCCCTGGTTGAAAGAAGTACAACTCAAAAACTTAATTCCAGTATTGTTCTTAAATGTGTGAAAGACGTAAGGGAATTTGAGGACAAAATGGATGTAAATCAGGCAAAACTGTGTTTGGGTTTCAGGACTCATGTACAGCCGGGTGATAATGATTATTATGCACTTGTGGTTTTTAACGGGGTGCTGGGCGGAGGCATGCATTCAAAGCTTTTTCAGAATGTAAGAGAAAAAGCGGGACTTGCATATTATGTGTATGCCGGGTTGGAAAAGTTCAAGGGTTTGATGGTCATTGCAAGCGGCATTGATATAAATAACAAAGATACCGCTCAGGAAATTATTCTGAAACAGTTGGATGAAATACGTTCGGGGAATATAACGGAGTATGAATATGAAGCTACCTTAAAGTCTATAAAAACCGGAATTATGTCTCTTAAAGACAGTCAGCTTTACGTAGTGGACTTTTATTTGAGCCAATTGATAAACGGCACACATGATACTATGGAAACTTTGGTAGAAAAGATAAACAGGGTTACGGTAGACGATATTATAAAGGTAGCAGATAAGGTGCAGTTGGATACGATTTATTTCTTGACTTCAGATCACAGCAAATAAAAAAGTTATGCGAAGATGGAGGATCTTATGAATTTTGATACCATTGAATATAAAAAGTACAACGAACTATTTTACCGGTATGAGCATCCCAGTGGTTTGAATTGTATAGTAATTCCTAAAAAAGGCTACTACAAGAAGTATGCCACATTTTCAACCCAGTACGGTTCTGTAGACAATGAATTTATCATACCCGGAGAAGACAAACCTACAAAGGTTCCTGATGGAATAGCCCATTTTCTCGAACACAAGCTGTTTGAACAAAAAGACGGTAGCGTTATGGATAAGTTTGCTGCTTTGGGCTCAAAACCAAATGCATATACAAGCTTTAATCAAACAGTGTATCTATTTTCATGTACAGACCTTTTTAGTGAAAATTTCAAGCTTTTATTAAATTTTGTTCAAAATCCTTATATTACCGACGAAAGTGTTGAACGTGAAAAGAAGATAATAGGTCAGGAAATAAATATGTACCGTGACGATCCGGGATGGAGGGTAAACTTCAATCTATTGAAGGCTCTATATAAGCATCACCCCGTAAGGTATGATATAGCGGGTACTATTGATAGTATAAGTGAAATTACAAAGGAAACCTTGTACCAGTGTTACAAGACCTTCTACCATCCTTCCAACATGATAATAACAGTGGTTGGGGATGTGGATCACATTAAGGCTTTTGAACAGGTTGAAAATTGTATACAGACATCGGAAAAGTCCCCGGAAATTAAAAGAATCTTCCCGAAAGAAAGTAGTGATATTAACAAAAGCTACATTGAACAAAATATGCCGGTATCAACGCCGCTATTTTACATGGGATTAAAAGACAGTAATTTTGATTTAGAGAGTATTGAAATGTTGAGGTATGAACTTGCCATAAAACTTCTGCTGTCAATGATTATGGGGAAAAGTTCAAAGCTTTACGAAGAGTTGTATGACAAGGGACTTATTAATTCCAGCTTTGAAATGGATTTTTCTTTAGAAAAAAGTTATGCTTATTCAATGTTAGGGGGAGAATCTAAAAATCCTGAGGAGGTTCAGGAAAGGATTCTAAAGGAAATTAAGTTATTAAAGAAACAGGGACTTGACGAAGAAGCTTTTAACAGACTTATTAACGCTTCTAAGGGAAGATTTCTCAGACAACTCAATTCGCTTGAAAATATATCCAGGTCATTTATAAATTTATATTTCAAGGGTGTTACAATGTTTGATTATTTAGAGGTTTATGATAAAATGAAGTTTGATTATATTACGGATGTGTTTGACAGTCACTTTGACATTAAGCACATGGCATTATCTGTTGTTAAGCAGAAATAAAAAGTGTTTTTGTGGAGGTTATAAATGGAGAGTACATTAGTCAGATTTCCCGAACTTGGTTGGAGCTTCGATGTACCAAGGGTTGCTTTCAACATTTTTGGCAAGCCTATCTACTGGTATGGAATTATCATCGCAGCAGCGTTTTTGATATGTGTATTATGGGCAATGAAAGATACTATAAAATATGATCTTATTCCTGATACTATAATAGACCTTATGCTGTTTGCAGCTCCTGCAGCTATAATATGCGCAAGGTTATACTATGTTATTTTCAGTTGGTCAGAGTACGTCGACAATCCCATTGATATTTTAAATCTTAGAAAAGGCGGTTTGGCTGTCTATGGAGGAATAATAGGAGCTTTAATTACGGCTTATTTTGTTGCAAAATATAAAAGAATTCCTACAATGAAGCTTTTTGATTTTGCAATACCGTATGTGGCTCTGGGACAAGCGATTGGACGTTGGGGTAATTTCTTCAATCAGGAGGCTTTTGGTACAAACACAAATCTTCCCTGGGGAATGACCAGCCCAACGGTAACGTCATATTTGACAAATAGAGCAGCTTCAATTAAAGAAACGGTGGGTATTACTGTAAATCCTGATTTACCCGTTCACCCTACGTTTTTATACGAAAGCTTATGGAGTCTTGTAATTTTTGCATTTCTTATGTGGATGCGTAAGAGAAAAAAATTCAGCGGTGAAATATTCTGTTTATATTTCATTACCTACAGTATTGGAAGAGCGTTTATCGAAGGACTTAGAACAGACAGTCTTATGCTCGGAAATTTAAGGGTATCCCAGTTCTTAGCTATTTTACTGATAATTGTTTTCGGTATACTGGTAATAGTTCTGAGAAACAAAGCAAAAAATGCAGTTAATGAAGTAGCAGAATCAGGACAAAGCTCCTATGCAAATGTTCTCAAATACATGGAAGAAGAACAAGAAGCTGAAAACACTGAGAATGATGCCCAGGAGATACAAGAATCAGAGAAAGTACAGGATATTCAGGAAGAATCTGACGAAAGTAAAGATTCACAAGAAGAAGATAATAATAAAATGTCAGACAGCCAGTGATATTAGGAAAAGGTGAAAAATGTATTTCGTTGAAAAGTCGCAAACATCAAATCCTTATAAGAGATTTGATTATATGTTGTTTATATCGGCTCTGGTCTTATCAGTAGTGGGACTTATTGTTCTCAGCAGTGCTGTAAGAGCCAGACCGGCTATTTTGAAGTCTCAGATACTTGCTATGATAATGGGAATTGCACTATGCCTTATCTTGAGCATAATCGATTATAGAGATTTAAAAGTTCTTAGCTTGTTTATATTTTTTGGGGCAATGTCTCTGATGGTACTTGTTTTATTTATCGGTTCCGGTGAGGAACTGGGAAATAAAAACTGGATTAAAATAGCCGGCTTCAGCATACAACCTTCAGAATATGCAAAGATAGCCTATATTATTCTGGCTTCAGTCTTTTTGGAAAGGATTAAAGACAGTACTGAAAAAAATAAATCAGATATTATAAAATTTATAGTCTACTCCGGAGTTGCAATAGGTTTTGTACTTTTGCAAAAAGACTTAGGAACAGCCCTTGTATTTGGCTTTATATTCGTTATATTTATATTTATTGTGGGCATTCCTTACAGATATATATTTATTTTGTGTGGAGGGTTGCTGCTTTCATTACCTTTTATATGGGTTTATGTTCTGAATGGTAAGAGAAGGGAAAGAATTCTTACTTTTATTTCCCCTGACAGAGACCCGCAGGGGGCCGGGTATAATGTAATTCAATCCAAGATTGCAGTAGGCTCGGGACAGTTGTTTGGACAAGGCTACGGAAGCGGCTTGCAGACGCAGAGCAGAAATGTACCGGTTAACGAGTCCGACTTTATTTTCTCAGTGGTTGGAGAAGAATTTGGGTTTATCGGCGGTATAATTATTATACTTTTAGGGTTGATAATTCTTTTAAGATGTATTTATATTGCAAAAAACTCAAGCGATTCCTATGGTTCATTTCTTGCAGTAGGTGTGACTGGAATGCTGGCCTTTAATTTTATGGAAAATATCGGAATGAGCATAGGCTTGCTTCCGGTAACAGGTCTGCCACTTCCTTTTGTAAGTGCAGGAGGAACTGCGGTAATGGCCAATTATATAGCCATAGGCATTGCGTTAAGTGTTTCTGCCAGACGAAGAAAAGTACTGTTTAGTACTTAGTATATTTTAGTGCTTAAAGACAAAGGTAGTTTAATATATGATTGGGAAATAAACAAGTTTTCAGGTACTTTATTAAAAGTCCGAAAGCTAGTACTTCTGGCCTATAAAAGGCAGGATTAACATCCTGTCTTTTATTTTTTTTATTCCAATTAAGTGAAATATATTGATAAATTTTAATATTTGCAATAGAATATGTTTATAAGTGGTGAAAAGTGGTGTGAAGTGGAGGAAACTTATCGGATGTGGGGTGTGAAAATTGTTCTATGGTGAATACCAACATACAATTGACCCTAAAGGTAGAGCAATAGTACCTTCAAAGTTCCGTGACGGGTTGGGTGAAAAATTCATACTGACCAAGGGACTTGATGGCTGCTTGTTTGCGTACTCATCCGAAGAGTGGACAAGCCTGGAAAACAAGCTTAAAGCCTTGCCATTTACCGATAAGGATGTTCGGGCGTTTATCAGATTTTTCTTTTCAGGTGCAACGGAATGTGAAGTGGATAAACAGGGAAGGATATTGATACCACAGAATCTGCGTGAATATGCCGCTCTTGAAAAGGACATATATATAATCGGTGTGTCCTCAAGAGTAGAAATATGGAATAAGGCGGCTTGGGAAACTTACAATAGCGATGATAATATTAGTGCGGATAAAATTGCGGAAAAGATGGCATTACTTGGTATATAGCCAAAAAAACTTGAGGTGAATAATGGAATTTAAGCATAAATCCGTATTACTTGATGAGTGTATAGAATATTTGAATATAAATCTGGAAGGTATATATGTTGACGGTACTATCGGCGGAGCCGGACATTCGTCAGAGATATATAAAAAACTAGGTCAAAAGGGAATTTTGATAGGCCTTGACCAAGATAGCTTTGCTGTAGAAACATCAGTTAGGAGACTTGGTGAGATTGAGTCACAGGCAGACTTCAAGGTTGTAAACACCAATTTTAAAAATATACTTAGTGCCTTAACTGAGTTGGGAATTAATGAAGTAGACGGTATTCTACTGGATTTGGGAGTTTCATCCCATCAGTTGGATGAAGCGTCAAGAGGTTTTAGCTATCAGCATGATGCACCTCTTGATATGAGAATGAATAGAAAATCGGAATTGTCAGCTTATGATGTGATAAATAAGTACTCCGAACAGGATATATACCGCATAATCCGTGATTACGGAGAAGAAAAATGGGCTTCCAGAATAGCAAAATTCATCGTTGAAGCCAGGCAAAATAAACCTATAGAGACCACCTACGAGTTGGTAGATATAATTAAAAGGGCAGTACCCAGTTCCGCCAGAAGAGATGGCCCTCATCCGGCTAAAAGAACTTTTCAGGCAATTAGAATTGAAGTAAATGATGAACTTGGAATATTGAATAAAACTATTGAAGATAGTGTAGATATGCTTAAAAGCGGAGGAAGGCTATGTATTATAACCTTCCATTCCTTGGAAGACAGGATAGTTAAGTTGCAGTTTAATAAAATGGTAAACCCATGTACGTGTCCCCCTTCATTTCCGGTATGTGTTTGTGGAAAAAAGCCGAGGGCAGTGCTTGTAAATAAAAAACCAATTGTATCGGGTATAAATGAGCTGGAGGAAAATCCAAGGGCAAGAAGTGCTAAATTAAGAGTTCTACAAAAAATTTAATATACAACCTTAAATTTGAGTACAAATGAAAAACAAAATAATCAAAAAACAAGTGACAAGGTTTGAGGAAACAAAAGCTAAAAACTTCTAAAAAATGGGAATGGGGATCAGCTGAAATAGCTGATTCCCAAATTATCTTTATTATTGACAGGGGTGTTTAAAGTGGCAGAGACTAAAAATGATTATGTATACGGTTCCTTGGCGGAAAAAGTAAAATACGATCCATATGAAGATAATGCCATACTCAAGTCAAAAAAGATTGCGAGAGACAACTCAAGATTAAAAGTCAGAATTATCTTAAACATCTTTCTTGTATTTGCAATGTTTATTATTGTAATGTTTAGGTATGCGCAAATCAGTCAGTTGAACTATGAAAGTAACATTCTTAAAAGTGAGTATACCAAAATTCAAAATGAAAACCAGTTGTTGGTTATTGATATACAAAATGCCATGGATTTAAAGAATATAAGGCAAATTGCAGAAACAAAGCTGGATATGCACAAGCCGGACAAGTCACAGATTGTTTATGTAAGCGTTTCAAAGAAAGATGTTACGATTACTGCAAACAAGGAACAATCAAAACTTACTATATTGTTCAATAGTATACATAAAGGATTTAACAAGTTTTTAAACTTAATTAATTAGGCCGACACCAATCAAATGTAATGCTCAAGGGAGGCTGAAAATGAATTTAATTAATTCTGAAATAAGCAGCTATAGATTTTTTAATATAATTATTATATTAAGTCTATAGTTTTTATTTTTGGACAATTAATTTAAAATTAATAATATATTTTATTTATATACAATATTAATTAATAAAAGGGATATTTTACTTAAATAAGATAACAAGGGGGAGAATACTTTGGCAGGAGTAAATTTGAAAATAAAAAAACGACTTTTGTTTATACTGGGTACTTTTACGGTTTTGACACTTATACTTGTGTTAAGGATTGCCTGGATTCAAATATATAGCGGGAAAGAGTATCAGGAATTTGCTTACAATCAGCAGACAAAAAACCGAACTATAAGCGCAAAGAGAGGTACAATATACGATCGTAATATGAAACCTCTGGCAGTAAGTGGTTCAGTAGACACAGTCAGTGCAAGTCCTCAGGAGATAGGAAAACAAAAACTGGATTTAGACAAGATTTCCGGTGAGCTTGCAGAAATACTTGACATGGACAAGGAAACAGTAAAAAAGAAGCTTACTAAGAATAACCAATACGAACTTATAAAGCAAAAAATAGATAGGGAAATCGGAAACGAGGTACGCGAGTGGAAAGATAAAAACAATATATCAGGTATTTACATTGATGAGGATACTAAAAGATTTTATCCCAACAGAAATTTGGCTGCTCATGTTGTCGGCTTCACCAATATAGATAATGACGGCCTTGACGGCGTTGAACGGATGATGGAGAAATATCTAAAAGGCGTCCCCGGTAAAATTCTCAGTGAAACAGATGCAAGCGGAATGGCATTGAGTATGAGCGATGAAAAATTCATACAGCCTCAGGACGGAAATGATGTTATTCTCACAATAGACGAAACAATTCAGTATTTTGCCGAGAAGGCTCTTGAAAAGGCAATTTCTGATAATAATGTATTAAACGGGGCTACCGCCATAGTAATGGACCCAAGAAATGGCGAAATACTTGCATTAGCTTCAAAACCCGATTTTGATTTGAATAATCCCAGAGGAGTTCCAAAGGGAAAGGACCCTCAAACCTGGACCGGAAAAAGTAAGGAAGATGTAGAGTATCTTCAGCAGACAGTCTGGAGAAATAAAGCGGTTGTTGATACATACGAACCGGGTTCCACATTCAAGCCGGTTACAGCGGCAGCAGGTTTGGAGGAGGGGGCTATTACTCCTGATACACAGGTTACCGATGCTACTGTTAAAGTGGGAGGGTGGAACATAAATTGTTGGAAACCAAATGCCCACCTACATGAAACTTTCAGAGAAGGGGTTTATAACTCCTGTAACCCTGTTTTTGTACGCCTTTCCCAAAAGTTGGGAGTACCATTGTTTTTTAAATACGTAAAGGCTTTTGGTTTCTACGATAAGACAGGGATTGATTTACCCGGTGAAGCACGCAGTATAATGTTTACAAACCCCACAGAGATAAATATGGCAACAGCCTCCTTCGGCCAGCGTTTTCAGATTTCACCAATACAATTGATACAGGCGTATGGTGCAATTGCAAACGGAGGAGACTTGATAACACCTCATGTTGTTAAAGAAGTAGTGGACGAAACAGGCAGCGTAATAAAAAAATACGAACCTAACATTGTAAGAAAAGTAATATCCCGACAAACCTCCGATACATTAAAATCCATACTCCAAGGCGTTGTGGATGTAGGAACGGGTAAAAATGCAAGGATACCGGGCTATAAAATTGGGGGTAAGACAGGTACGTCGGAAACTATAGTTGACCCAAAACTTCAAAGGCTCAATATTGTGGGAAAAAATAAGAGATACATAGTTTCATTCTCAGCTATTGCTCCTACCGACAATCCAAGTTTGTGCGTACTGGTTGTACTGGATTATCCAGACATGTACAATCCCGGAGGTGGTATGTTAGTTGCTCCTGTTGTAGGAAAATTGATAGACGATATCCTTAGCTATAAGGGAGTTGAAAAGGAATTTACCGAAGAAGACAAAAAACAGCTGCTGCAAGAGGTTCAGGTTCCAAATGTAAAGGGTAAGACCGTAGAAGAGGCAGTTAAACTGTTGAAACAAAGTAAACTAGAGTATAAAATAGAAGGAAGCGACACTGACAAAAAGGCGATTGTACAGGACCAGACACCAAAAACAGGTGCATTGCTGCATGAAAAATCTATTGTTATACTCTACACATATAAACCACAGGCGGAAGCAATGGTCAAGGTTCCGGATGTTAAGAACAAGTCAGTTTATGATGCTACACTAGTATTTAAGAAGCTTGGACTTAATATTCGTGTGAATGGAACAGGAACAGCGGTAAGTCAGAACATAGATGCCGGTACAAAAGTTAAGAAGGGTGCTGTTATCGAAGTTATATTCAGAAATGTAGTTTCGGATTAGTTTAGTGTTGAAAAAACAGGGCAATACTTATTAGAACAGTATGGAATTCATAATATTTGGAGGTGTTTTACTTGCAGCTAAAAGAGCTTGTAAGGGATTTGAATATCAAAGAAATTAATGGCAGTTTGGATGTGGAAATTGACAGTATAGCATATGATTCCAGAAAAACGAAACAGGGAAGTCTTTTTGTTTGTATAGAAGGAACAGTGGTTGATGGACACCAGTACATAAATGATGCTATAGAAAATGGAACCAAAGCATTTCTTGTTCAGAAACATGTTGATGTACCTGAAGGAATTACAACCATTGAGTTGGATGATACGAGATTCGGACTTGCAGCTGTATCCGATGCATTTTTTGGGCATCCCTCATCAAAATTCAATCTTATAGGCATTACAGGGACAAAAGGTAAAACTACAACAACTTATATGGTAAAAGCCATTCTTGAGGCTGCAGGACATAATATGGGCCTAATAGGAACTGTTGCCAATCTCATAGGCAAGGAAGTGCTGTATACCTCCAGAACAACGCCGGAATCTTATGATTTACAGAGTCTTTTCAGCGATATGGTTGAAAAGAAGGTGGACAGTACAGTTATGGAAGTTTCATCCCAGGGACTGGAACTTCACAGGGTAGCAAAATGTGACTTTGACATAGGCGTGTTTACGAATTTTTCAAGGGATCATATAGGTCCAAAGGAACACGCTACACTTGAAGAATATTTCAATGCAAAAGCCAAGCTTTTCAAAATGTGCCGCCAGGCCGTAATTAACATAGATAGTGAACATGGCAGGAAAATGGCAGATCTGGCTGAATGTAAAGTATTAACATACGGCTTGAGCGACAAAGCTGATATATGGGCGTCTAATATAGTGAAGAAAACAGGACACACATGCTTTAAACTCAATTCGCCATGGGGAAGTATTGATATTGAAACAGATCTTCAAGGTGAATTCAATATTTACAACGCATTGGCAGCTATCGGCTCCTGCTGTTTAATACCGGGAATTACCCTTGAACATGTTAGAACAGGACTGACAAAGGTTACGGTTCCAGGTAGAATGGAGTCTGTGAAAACCGGTGGGAATTATTCTGTTCTCATAGATTATGCACATACTCCTGACAGTCTTGAACAAGTGTTAAAAACAGTAAAGGAGTTCGCTCATGGCAGGGTTGTCAGCCTGTTTGGATGCGGAGGGGACAGAGACAAGGGGAAAAGACCTGCAATGGGTGCTATTTCAGGAAATATTGCTGATTTTACAATTATAACCTCGGATAATCCAAGGACTGAAAACCCGGAACAGATAATTGAAGACATTGAGGAAGGCATTAAAGACACAAAAGGAAAATATGTTAAAATAACTGATAGAAGGCAGGCAATAAAATTTGCACTTGAAAATGCTGTGGATGGAGATATAATTATTTTGGCAGGTAAGGGTCATGAAACCTATCAGCAATTTGCCGAAAAAACAATACACTTTGATGAACGTGAAGTCGTAAATGAGCTGCTGGTAGAACTCGGAAGGAGTGAGTAGCATGATTTCTTTTAACTGTACGGAACTGGTTGAGGCTGTTGGAGGAAGGTTGCTTTGGGGAGAAACAAGCATGACTTTTAACGGGGTAACCACTGACTCCAGAAAGGTTACCAAGAATAGTTTGTTTATTCCGCTAATCGGAGAAAAATTTGACGGACACGATTATATAGAACAATGTTTTAATGCAGGAGCGTCTGTTTGTCTTACTTCAAAGCTATTACCGCAAGTTTCAGGCTGTGCGGCTGTTTTTGTTAGTGATACCGCAAAGGCTCTTCGGGATTTGGCTGCATGGCACAGAAAAAAATTTAACTTGCCTGTGGTTGGCATTACCGGAAGCGTAGGTAAGACCAGTACCAAGGATATGGTATCATGCGTGCTCTCTCAACAGTATAAGGTATTAAAGACTCAGGGTAATTTCAATAATGAAATAGGCCTGCCTTTAACGGTTTTTAATATTGACAATAGTCACGAAGCAGCTGTAATAGAGATGGGAATGAGTGGATTTGGTGAAATAAGTCGGCTTACTGCCATTGCTAAACCTCATATTGCCATAATAACAAACATAGGTGTTTCCCATATTGAGAAGCTTGGCTCACAAGAGGGCATTCTAAAGGCGAAGCTGGAAATCCTTGAAGGACTGGATAAGGATGGGTTAGTTATACTAAATGGAGACGATCCGTTACTAAGCTCGTTGAAAGGAAAACTTCCTTTCAGGACTGTTTTCTACGGAATGAACAGTGTTAGTGATTACACTGCCTTAAACTATCAAACCATGGGAGAGCAGGGAACTAACTTTGAAATTAAAATTAACAATTGCATGTACAGTGTTGAAATTCCTGTTCCGGGTATACATAATGTATACAATGCACTTGCTGCTATTTCTGTGGGAATTGAAATGAAAATTCCTATGGAAGTAATTGTTAATGGAATTAAACAGTTTAGTCCAGGCAATATGAGACAGAGTATAATAAATCATAATGGCATAAAAATTATAAATGATGCCTATAATGCTAGTCCGCAATCCATGCAGGCAGCAATAAATGTTCTTGAGGAAATATCTTCAGGCTCACGGAGTATCGCTGTTTTGGGAGATATGTTCGAGATGGGGGATATGTCAAAGGATTTACACTACTCAGTGGGAGACTTTATAAAGAACAAAAAGATAAACTATCTGGTTACCGTAGGACACGATTCCAGAATGATATCACAGGCTGTAGCTGACTCCGGTAATTGTGAGATAAAATTGCATCATTTTGAAAACAACCAGGAAGCACTGAAATACATTATGGGAATTGCAACACCCGGAACTTATATACTAATAAAGGGTTCAAGAGGAATGAAAATGGAAGAAATCGCTGACGGAATAATGAAGTCAGAATGATATCCATATAAATAAACAGGGGGAAATTGTTTTGCTTACTTTTTCTTTGACATCTGAACATATAATAGCGTTTGCGGCAGCGTTTGTGCTTGCTCTGATTGCAGGCCCGATACTTATTCCGTTTCTGCGGAGATTGAAATTTGGACAGACAGTGAGAGATGATGGCCCGCAGACCCATTTAAAAAAAATGGGTACTCCTACAATAGGGGGATTAATCTTTATAATCCCTGTTACTCTTACTTCAATATATTTTTATCAAAGCTATCCCCAGATAATACCTGTACTGATGTCAACGTTGGGATTTGCTGCAGTTGGATTTATTGACGACTTTATAAAGGTTGTAAAGAAGAGGAAGGACGGCCTTTTTGCAGGTCAAAAAACTTTCTTTCAATTGATTGTATGTGTTTCCTTTGCTTTTTATGTCATGAGGTATACTGAAGCCGGAAGCTCAATAGCAATACCGTTTACGAATATAATTATCCAACCATGGATTTACTTTGTATTTATAGTGCTATTTATGTACTTCTTCTCCAATGCTGTAAATATTACAGATGGTCTGGATGGTCTGTGTTCAGGAGTTACACTTGTTGTAGCCATATTTTTTACAATCGTTTCTCTTACAAATGGGGAGTGGGGGTACATAAAAGTATTTTCTGCTGCCATTGCAGGAGGATGTCTTGGATTTCTGGCATTTAATATCCATCCTGCAAAAGTTTTCATGGGTGACACCGGAAGCCTTGCGTTGGGAGGAGCATTAACATCCATAGCGGTTATGATGCGTATGCCTCTTATATTATTTCTTGTAGGAGGAATATATCTGATAGAAGCTATTTCGGTAATTCTTCAGGTTGCATCCTTTAAACTGACCGGAAAACGTATTTTTAAAATGGCACCTATTCACCATCATTTTGAATTAAAGGGATGGAAAGAAACAAAGGTTGTGACAGTATTTATTATAGCAACAGTTATACTTGCAATTGCATCCTTGGTTGTGATTGGTTCAGACTTATTCTGATAATGGGAATTAATAACATACTTATTACATATAATCAAAATATAAACGGTACAAGGCTGGAGGAATGAAATGAGGAACAAGAACACAAAGCCTTTTGATTTTTGGATATTTGCAGCAGTAATTTTGTTACTTTCATTAGGAACCATAATGGTTTTCAGCTCCAGTTATTATTTTTCTACACAAAAGACTGGGGAGTCATTTATGTTGTTAAGGCCGCAACTACTTTACATGGCTTTAAGTATTGCGGTTCTGGTAGGAACGATGAGTTTTGATTATCGTAAATGGGGTAAGATATCGCCTATTATTCTTATGATAAGCATAGGTTTACTTATATTGGTATTAATACCCGGAGTAGGTCATAGACAAAACGGTGCACAGAGATGGCTTGGAGTGGGTTCAAAAACTGTTCAGCCCTCTGAGTTGGCTAAGCTGGGTATTATTATGTTTTTGTCTTTCAGTCTGTCCAAAAGAAAGGAAGTTTTGCAGTCGTTTATTAAAGGATTGTTACCATATCTTCTCTTAATAGGGTTTGTTGCCGGATTGGTTATTATAGAACCTCATTTAAGTGGTACTCTTATAATTGTAATTACATCATGTATAATCCTTTTCTGTGCGGGAGCAAAGATTTCACACTTTGTTGCTATGGCTGTGCCCGGTATAGTCGGCGTTGTGGGTGCTATCCTTGCCGCTCCTTATCGTTTTGAAAGAGTTTTGGCCTGGCTTGATCCGTTTCATTATTACAAGGATGAGGGTTGGCAGACGGTTCAATCTTTGCTTGCAATAGGTTCAGGAGGTATATTTGGAAGAGGGTTGGGACAAAGTATGCAGAAATACCTATGGATTCCGGAGCCATACAATGACTATATCTTTGCAGTCTTGTCAGAGGAACTGGGATTTATAGGAGCACTTGTGGTAATGCTATTGTTTCTTATATTTATCTGGAGAGGCATAAAGGTTGCCATGAATGCGCCTGATACTTTCGGAAGCCTCATGGCTACAGGTATAACCTGCCTTATAGGCCTGCAATTTTTGTTTAACGTTGCGGTTGTAACAAATTCTATACCACCGACAGGTATATCTCTTCCTTTCTTTAGTTATGGAGGAACATCATTGGTATTTCTTATGTTTGGAGTTGGAATACTGCTTAATATATCAAGATATTCAAATTATGAACGATTCTGAGGTGAGATCATTTGAAGGTTTTAATAGCAGGAGGAGGAACGGGAGGTCATATTAATCCCGGTCTGGCGATTGCAAAGTACATAAAGCAAAAGGATGCAGAAGCTGATATAACATTTATAGGGACTAAAAAAGGCTTGGAAACGAAATTGGTCCCCAGAGAAGGGTTTCCATTGGAAACAATAACTGTCAGAGGTTTCAAAAGAAAACTTTCTCTGGACACACTAGTTGCTATAAAGGAACTAATACAGAGTTTTTTTCAGGCATCAAAGCTTTTAAAAAGGATAAAGCCGGATGTTGTTATTGGTACAGGAGGCTACGTATGTGGTCCCGTACTGTATATGGCAGCCAAAAAAGGAATACCTACATTAATACACGAATCCAATGCTTTTCCGGGTGTAACCAACAGGTTACTTGAAAGATATGTGAATTACGTAGCTATAAGCTTCAAGGATGCTGAAAAGTATTTTAAGAATAAGAAAAAGCTAGTTCTTACCGGTAACCCTGTAAGGGAGGAACTTCTTAATTCTGACAGGGGAAAGGTTACCGATCTAGGTATAGTCGATGGCAAACCTTTAATAGTTGCAATGGGAGGCAGCAGAGGAGCAAGAAAAATCAACGAAACTATTGCCGACATGCTGAATAACTATTTCAAGGGCGAGTTTAATTTGATTTTTGCAACTGGCGAAGCTCAGTTTGATGAGATAAGCAAAACTGTAAAAGTTGATAAAAAATACGACAAAATGGTAAAAGTAGTGCCTTACATATTTAATGTAGATCAGGTTTATACAGCAAGTGATTTGATGATTTGTAGAGCGGGAGCCATAACTATCAGTGAACTTCAAGTAATGGGTATACCTTCGATTCTGATTCCGTCACCTTATGTAACAGCAAACCATCAGGAGCATAATGCACGGTCGCTGGAGAGAGAGGGTGGAGCAGTTGTAATACTTGAAAGCGAACTTAATGCTGACTTGCTGTACAAACAAATTTGCAGTTTGATATCCAATAAGGATGTATTAAAAAAGATGGCAAAAAATGCTTCGAAAAACAGTGTAACAGATTCGGTTGAAAAAATATATCATCTTATCAAGGAGATAATATAAAAAACAGCAGGAGTTAAACTCCTGCTGTTTTTCTTACTTTAAGCCTGTGGGTGTTGATCTCTAAAAGAAGAAAAAACCTTCTTTACGATAGTACCACCGATTTTTCCTGCATCTCTGGAAGTGATATCACCATTATAACCTTCCTTCAAGTTGACACCAACTTCTCTTGCAACTTCGTACTTCATGTTGTCAAAAGCTCCACTGCTTCTTCCGCCACTTCTGTTGTTAGCCATAATTAATCACCTCCTTAGTGATTATTATTGCTCATATAGTCAAAAATATAATAAGTAAAAAATGGTTTTAATCCTAAAATATCAAAGAGGAAAAATACAAAAAATATGTAGACTAATGTTGAAATATGTGATAAAATCATTTCCGGATAAAAAAACTTTTAAATTAGTCCAGAGAGGCTAGTAAGGGTATATATGGGAAAAGTGTATTTTTATGGATAGAGACCCTACCTTACTGCGCCTAGTCAGTAAGGTTTTTTTATTTGCATAAATCAATTTTCGTATATTGGATATGATTAGAATTATTATGTTTTAATATGCGAGTTGGTTATAAAATTTTTGGAGGGGATTTATACAATGAAAAACGAAAGACCGGTAATTCAAGTTGACCAAAAAGTTCCTTTTTTAAAGGCAATACCTCTCAGTCTACAGCACCTTTTCGCTATGTTTGGCGCATCTGTATTGGTACCGTTTTTGTTTAACGGATACGCAAAAAGTGATTTTCTGAAAAACGTACTTCACACAACAATCGACAAGCTTACACCGGATCAATTGGCTCAGTACAACAACATTCAGGTTATAGACCCGGCACTTGTACTTTTACTTAACGGTATCGGAACATTGATTTATCTGCTGCTTTGCAAGGGAAAAGCTCCTGCATTCCTCGGCTCCAGCTTTGCCTTCCTTTCACCTACAGCTTCAATAATTGCAAGTTCAACAAGCTATAATGACAACTTTTCAAAGGCACTTGGCGGGTATATAGTGTGCGGATTGATATTCACCATAGTAGCTTTTATAATAGGCAAAGTTGGTACAAGCTGGCTTGATGTAGTTCTTCCGCCTGCTGCAATGGGCCCTATAGTTGCACTTATAGGACTTGAGCTTTCTGGTAGTGCTGCCGGCATGGCAGGTCTGCTGCCAAACGATAAAGGTGCTTTTGACACCAAAGCTATAATTATCTCGCTGGTAACTCTAGCAATAGTTATAATAGGAAACCTTTGCTTCAGAGGCTTCCTTTCGGTAATACCCGTACTGGTTGCCGTTGTTGCCGGATACGGTCTTGCAGCTGTAATGGGTTACGTGAATACTGATTCAGTAACATCAGCACATTGGTTCAGTGTACCAACCTTTGTAATGCCTTCATTCAGCTTTAATGCCATGTTAATAATGGCACCTGCGGCATTGGTTGTTTTATCAGAACATATTGGACACCTTTTTGTAACCAGCAACATAGTTGGAAGAGACTTAACAAAAGACCCCGGTCTCCACAGATCCTTATTGGGAGACGGATTGTCAACAATGCTTTCAGGTTTATGCGGCTCATGCCCAACAACCACCTATGGTGAGAATATGGGAGTAATGGCGATAACACGAGTTTACAGCGTTTGGGTTATCGGAGGAGCAGGCGTTATATCAATAATAATCGCTTTCATAGGAAAGCTTTCCGGAATCATATCAAGTATTCCGCAACCTGTTATGGGCGGTGTAAGTCTGCTGTTGTTTGGTGTAATTGCAGCTTCCGGTATCAGAATGATAGTTGAAGCAAAAATAGACTACAGCAAATCAAAAAACCTTATACTTACTGCAGTAGTATTTGTAATCGGTATCAGCGGAGCAGCAATAAAGCTTCCAGGAAATGTAGAGCTTAAGGGAATGGTTCTTGCCACCCTAGTTGGAATAGTAATAAGCACATTTTTCTATGTTCTTGAAAAATTAAAGCTAACAAATGACTAATATAAAAAAACCAATATAAAAAGCTTGTTCAGGTTGGATAAATTCAATCTGAACAAGCTTTTTTATTTTAACAAAAATGAAATTTAATCAGGAACTTTTACGTGATTGAAGCCTTAATGTAAGAAATTTCTTCCTGCGCCTCAGTTCGGATGGATATATAAAAACATCATTTTTTATAAGGCTAAGAACATAATTAACAATTTTTTCTGCTGAAGCATGATCAAAGTAGTTCCTTTGAGCCTGCTTTATTTCATTAAGTCTCTTTGCATTATCAGCCAATAAACCGGATACCACAGCAGCCAAAGATGATAAATCATCACAATAGATACCGAGTTTGTTATTAACAGCAAAGTCAGGGTTTTCTTGTTCTTGCCCGGGTAATGCACCTGTTATTATAAGCGGAACATTGCAGGCAACCGCTTCCATCATAACATTCGGACTGCCCCTGGTAAATGCAATATCTGATTTCAACATAAAATCCTGAATATTTGTTACATAGCCATATACTTCAACTCTTCCCGGAAATTGCTGAGAAAGAGTCTTTTCCAGTTTTTCCTTCATAGATTCGTTTCTACCTGCAATAATGCGTATATTACAGTTAAAATTCTCCAAAAGAATTTTGGCTACATTATTCATATCGCCGGAACCTTCTCCGCCGCTCATTATAAGACATTCCAATGGTCTGTCCAGTGTATAGTCATTATGCTGAATTTTCTGAGAAATATGCTGTGTAAATCTGGATCTGACAGGGAAACCTATAACCTCTAATTTGTGTGCAGGAACACCGAAGCCCATACATCTCTGTTTTGCTTCCTCAGTAGGACAGATTATACAGTCAGCTCTTGAATCGGCCCACATTGGTGATATGCTTACCAAATCCGCTACAAAGGTGGCAAAAGGTATGTTGATTTTATATTCTTTAAGTATGTTTATAATAGGTGTATTAAAAACTGGATGTACACTTAAAATAAGGTCAGGTTTTAGTTTTCTTAATAACTTTATAAAGTTTTCCCTAATTGTTAGTTCTGTAAATTCATGAATAAAGGTCGGGTTTCTCTTGGAAATCTTCCAGGCAAGCTTCCATATCTCCTTTGCATTTCTAGTTACCATACCATAGGACTTACCAACTTTTATCCACATATTACCGCCAAGTTCAAATCCGTCTATTATATTTAAGCAAACATCTTCATGTATGCAAAATTGCTCCTGTAAAGCCTCGCTGATACTTTTATGACCGTGTCCCGTATAATCTGAAGATATTATTACAACATTTTTCATGTTTTTTCATTGCCTCCAATAATGATTATGTATCATTTACCAAACTAATTATATATTACTACAGTTTTTTAGTAAATTGATAGGTATTTTCAACTCTTTTTATTGTACGTTAATAAAAAATAAAAGTTTGTTTTTTTTTCATATAATTAATATATCCAAACGTTATAATCGCATTACACTTTTCATATATTTATAACGCTTGATATTTGTCCGCTTAATAAATTCCGGGGATGTGAGGTTTTTGAAAAAAACTGCAAGAGTAGTCTTAACAGTTTTGATTATTTTATCAAACTTGATATGCACTAATATGGTAAAAGCAGATGATACAAATGATGACGGACCCATTACAAATGACATATTTAAAAATGAAAGCTGGGAGGCAACTGGAAATCAGCTGCCAAGAGTTTCAGCAGGTGCTGCAATTGTAATGGATGCGCAAAGCGGCAGGATTCTGTATGAGAAAAATGCATATAAAAGAAATTCCATTGCAAGTACAACAAAAATAATGACTGCAATAGTTGCTATTGAAAATGGAAGTGATGATGAAGATGTTATTGTTAGCAAAAGGGCAGCATCTATAGGAGGGTCAAAAGTACATCTGAAAGAGGGAAAAACATATAAACTAGGAAACCTTCTCAATGCAATGATGCTCAGGTCAGGGAACGATGCTGCAATTGCAATAGCCGAACATGTAGGGGGGTCTGTTGAAGCATTTGCCGAAATGATGAATAGAAAAGCTGCTGAAATAGGGGCAACTAATACAAACTTTGTAACGCCTCATGGATTGGACGATCCACAGCATTATTCAACTCCTTATGATCTTGCGCTGATTACCCAATACGCATTAAAGAATGAGAAGTTCTGCAAAATAGTCAGTACAAAATCCTCGACCTTTGAAGGAAATCCAATTAATAATACAAACGAAATGCTCAGCCTATACCCGGGAGCAGACGGAGTAAAAACAGGATATACCGGTCAGGCAGGAAGATGCCTTGTAACATCTGCTACACATAATGGGTGGAAGATTATATCAGTAGTCTTAAATTGCTCCACAAGGTCTGTGAGAGCTCAGAGCAGCAAGATATTGCTTGATTATGCATTTGGCAACTACCAGACATATGACTATCTGAAGCAGGGACAGAAAATATCAGAAGTCGGTATACATAAAGGTTTAAATAAGGTAGTTGGAATATGCTCAGACAAAGATATATCAATACCCTTAAAAAAGGACGAAGCTGACAGGATTAAGGTAGAATATGATATTCCAAAAACAATGGAAGCACCAATACATAAGGGAAGCAAGATAGGAACTGTTAACTACGTATTAGACGGAAAAGTGCTGGCGTCTGCTGATATAAAAACCACTGACGATATTAAAAGAAAGGATTTCTACTACTTTTTTGACCGGATATTTAAAACATGGGCAAGACTTGTACATCAACGTTAAAGATGGGATAATAGTAAAGTATTTTTTATATTTACGTACGAAGAGGGAATTAAATGAAAACACTGTTGGTAGGCATAAATTCAAAATATATACACACCTGTCTTGCAATATGGTATCTAAAAGCAAGCATACATGAAACTGACAATATAACTGTCCGGGAATTTACCATAAATGATTTACAGGATAATATTCTTTCAGAAATTTACAGGGAACAGCCCGGCATTATAGCATTTTCATGTTATATATGGAATATTGGGATTGTGCTTTCAATATCGAAGGAGCTTAAAAAGCTGTTGCCGGACTGTCGCATAATTCTCGGAGGGCCTGAGGTTTCTTATGCTTCTGAGCAATTAATGTTGGCAAATGCTAATGTTGATTTTATCATATCCGGCGAGGGAGAAGACGTATTCCCGGTTTTGGTAAACGACTTGAATTCCGGTACGGAGCAGTATAAAACATTACAGGGAATAGTATACAGAGGCAGCTGCTCTGTAATCTTCAATAAGGGATTTAATCTGGTTAATGAGCTTGATAAAATTCCTTCGCCGTATAATAACGAATTAATGCAAACTACATTGAATAGAATAGTTTATTACGAATCCTCCAGAGGCTGCCCGTTTTCCTGCTCCTATTGTATTTCCTCCACCTTCAACGGGATAAGATTCTTTAGTATGGAACGTGTAAAAAATGATATATCGAGAATTCTTGAGTATAAACCAAGACTTGTAAAATTTGTTGACAGGACATTTAATTGCCATAGGGAAAGGGCAAAAGAGATATTAAGATTCTTAGTATCCTTAAATTGCGAAACAGTTTTCCACTTTGAGGCAGCCGCAGACCTCTTTGACAGTGAGATGCTGGATATACTCAGTAAAGCCCCAAAAGGCCGGATTCAGCTTGAAATAGGAATTCAGACTATAAACACTCAAACCTTGAAGGAAATTGACAGAGTAACGGATATAGACGTGTTAACCGGGAATGTGAAAAAAATTCTAAGCATAGGAAATATACATGTGCATCTTGACCTGATTGCAGGTTTGCCATATGAGGATTTTGAAAGTTTCAAAAAATCTTTTAATTATGTCTATAACTTGAAACCTCACCAGCTACAACTGGGCTTCCTAAAAATGCTAAAAGGCTCAAGAATACGGGCAGAATCAGAAAAACACGGTTTCTATTTCAGAGACTATGCACCATATGAGATTTTGAAAAATCAGTATATTTCTTATGACGAAATCCTTCTTTTAAAAGACATGGAGGAGACTTTCGAGAGATATTACAATTCTGGCAGGTTTGGTCATTCACTAAACTTCATTCTAGCGGCTTGTTTTCCTACGGATTCATTTATTATGTTTGAAAAGTTGGCACATTACTGCAGGGAAAACGGTTATCTGGACAGGCCAATATCCTATAGAGAAAATATAAAGGTTTTGTACAGTTTCTATAAAGAAATTAGCATAGATAGTAAGGACTTTGAAAAGTTCCGCCAGTACATGGTGCTCGATTTTCTAAGTACAGACAGTTCAGGTGCAATCCCTGATTGCCTGAAACAGGAAGACGACCTTCTGTCTCCCGGTGATATTCACTCTATGCTCAGAAGTGAAGAGTTTATTGATAAATATCTTCCTCAATACAAAGGTACTCAGGCAAAAAATATTTTGAAAAGAGTATTCTTTATTAAATTAAATTTATTATATCCATATAATGAAGTGATTTTGTTTGACTATTCATCTAAAGATGAAGTTCTAGGAATGTATTCGAATATTACAGTAAAAGTAAATCCTCTGTAAGTTATTTATATTCCTATGGAAGAAACAATCTCTATGAGCTTTTTCCAATTTATAATATCTTCGCCAAGTGCATTTTTCCCGCCTTCGGTTATACGATAATACTTACGGGGTGGTCCGTTGGAGTCTTTTCCCCAATATACCTCCGTAAGGTTTTCTTTATTTAGCCTTCTTAGAATTGCATAAAATGTACTGTCATTTACTTCAGGGAATAATGCACCCATCTGTTTCATTACATCATATCCGTACATATCATGTTTTGATATGATATGAAGAATACACATGTCAAGAACTCCCTTTTTTATTTGTGCATCCATATCAGTTTACCTTTCTTAAAGTAAAATATTAATTTGAGAGTTATTACAATTACTAAACTAATTAAAAACGGAGTAAGGCAAACAAGCATATGATACATTACTTCGTCTGGTGAGGAAATATCTCTAAAGTAGTGCTTAAGTAAAAATATTGAGCTCATTACCCCTGCCCAAATAGTCAAAGTATTATAAATATTATACTGGTATTTCAGGTAAAGTCGAATCAAAATCAAAAGTAGAGCAATGCCAACTACTAATTCAAACCATATAAGAAATGTTAATATAAATCCGAAATTTAATACAAGAAATTTTTTAAAATCAGTAATCTCTGGGCTGTTCACATAAATTAAAGCCATATATGAAATTATCCAGCAACAAAACATAAATATTGGGAAAAACCTGAATAGGAAGTAATAACCTTTTGCTAATTTGAATGTTTCGACTGAACTTATTTCACCGCCCAATACAAATAAGAGCAATAACGGAAACACAATGCAGAAAGTAATGCTGGTAAGAAAATAAGGATTATTATTACCAACCATCAGACAAATGAGGAAGTACAGCAACAGCACAATGGCAGCTAGCTTACGCATAGTTCCCAGATTGGGTACGGCTTGGATATCCGGTTCATTAACGATATTCTTGGGGATGCCAAGTCTGTTAACAACTTCAGCTTCATTTTCCCCTTTTGATACGGCGATGTCAATGTATTCAGAAAAATCATCAAGGATATCCTTTATTTCTGAACGCCGATATTTCCAGAACATTAATCTGGACATCTTTTTTAAAAATGCTTCCTTATTCATTTAAGAAGCCTCCTTTAAAAATTAATGTGCATAACTATTGCTTATTGATCAGTAGGTAATTTAATTATAATAAACTAATTATTGTAAGTCAATGGATTACATGTATTTAATTGTAAATAGACTGACTTTTTTGTTTTATAAACTCACACACAGAAAAGTGTGTATTTAATAATATTTTTAAAATGACCACATATATTTTAAAATGAGAAATCTTTTATAAATTACAATTACTACCAGGGCGTAAAAGGGAGGGGCTTAAATGACCAAACCGGAATTTGATTTTAGGGAACTGATTAAACGAGACAGAGAGGAACATATAAGCAAACAGTTTGACGGAACATTCCTGGATTATCTGCAAATAGTTAAATCCAATCCGGAGGTTGCCATGCTGTCTCATCAAAGATTGTATGAGCTTATCAGCACCAAGGGAGTTGAAGCTGTTAAAACCGAGGAAAATCCGAGGTTAAGAAGAATATACGGAAACGATATAATTAAAAAATACACATTTTTTGAGGACGATTTTTTTGGAATTGATAAAACTATAATGAAAATTGTAAGGTATTTCCACTCTGCTGCAATGGCAGGGGAAGAAGCCAGACAGGTTTTATATCTTGTGGGGCCGGTAGGAGCAGGTAAATCATCACTGATGGAAGCGCTGAAAAAGGCTCTGGAATCAGCTACACCGATATATTCTTTGAAGGACTGCCCAATGAGGGAAGAACCTCTGCATTTAATTCCAAAACATCTGAGAAAAGATTTTGAGGAAAAATTAAATGTAAAAATTGAAGGTGATTTATGTCCTGTATGCAGATACCGTTTAAAGAACGAGTATAACGGGGAATATGAAAAGTTTCCCGTTGAATCAACAGGCTTTTCCATAAGATCACGAAAGGGTGTAGGTGTTGTGCCACCCGTAGACCCTAACAACCAGGATACTTCAATACTAACAGGAAGCGTGGATATATCAAAAATAGACCTATATTCGGAAGACGACCCAAGGGTATTGTCCTTAAATGGTGCTTTCAATGCGGGAAACAGAGGTATTGTTGAGTTTATAGAAGTATTTAAAAATGAAACGGAATACCTTCACACCATGATAACAGCAACTCAGGAAAAATCCATTCCGTCACCTGGAAAAGGTGCAATGATATATTTTGACGGAGTCATACTGGCTCATTCAAATGAAGCAGAATGGAACAAATTCAAGTCAGACCACACAAATGAGGCTATTCTGGATAGAATTGTAAGAATTGAGGTGCCCTACTGCCTTGAACTAAACGAGGAAATAAAAATCTATGAAAAAATGCTTTCTAAGAGTAAATTCAAGGCACATATAGCACCTCATACTATAGAAATAGCATCCATGTTTGCAATACTGACAAGATTAAGTCCATCCAACAAGGTAGACCCCCTTACCAAGCTTAAAATATACAACGGCGAGGAAATTCTGGAAAAAGGTATGACTCGTAAAATTGATATATTCGAGCTTCGTGAGGAAGCACCCAGAGAGGGTATGACGGGTATTTCAACCAGATTTATAATGAAGGCTCTTGATACTGCATTGTCTGAATCTGAGAATGATTGCATAAACCCAATTGCGGTTATGGAAACATTGATAAAATCCGTAAAAGAGCTTGGAATCGGTGATGACGAAAAAGAGCGCTATTTAAGGCTTATATATGATTCTGTAAAGAAGGAATACAATAAAATTCTGGAAAAAGAAGTTACAAAGGCATTTATCCATGGATACAGAGAGCAGGCAGAGAGTCTTTTCAACAATTACCTTGACCACGCAGAGGCCTTTGTCAACAAAACAAAGATAAAGGATAAGAACACAGGTGAGGAGCTTGAGCCGGATGAAAAATTCATGCGTTCAATTGAAGAACAGATAGGTATCTCTGATACGGCGGTAAAGGGTTTCAGATCAGATGTAACTGCTTACATGTTCTTTGTAATGAGAAATGGTGGTAGTCTGGATTATTCCAGTTATGAGCCTCTTAAAGATGCGATAGAGAAAAAGCTGACTGCATCGGTAAGAGATTTAAGCAGAATTATAACACAGGCAAAGGTTAGGGATAAGGAACAGACCCAGAAATATAACACAATGGTAGAAGAAATGAAGAAAAATGGCTATTGCGACCACTGCTGCAACGTCATATTGAAATATGCTGCAAACAATCTGTGGAAGGATTAATTGGAGGATAAAGTATGGCTATTTTCAGAGACTGCAGTAACATCGGCAAAGATCGTTCAGCCGAAGACAGAAGAAGACACCGGGAATTGGTAGAGGAATCTATAAAAAAGAATCTGGGCAGTATTATTGCAGAAGAAAGCATAATAGGCAAAAGCAAGGATAAAAAAATCAAGATTCCAATAAAGGGAATAAAGGAATTTCAGTTTATATACGGCAAATCCAAACCCGGTGTAGGCGCAGGTGACGGTGATGAAAAGAGGGGCGATAAATTCCCGGGAGAGGAACAGGGAGGAAAAGGCAAGGGTGGTGCTGGAAATCAGGAGGGAGAAGAGGTTTACGAAACCGAGATAACCATTGAGGAGGTAATAAAATACCTCTTTGATGACATGAACCTTCCTGATATCGATAAGAAGCAGCTATCCCAGTTGGAAGAAAAAAGCTATAGAAAGCTTGGTTACCAGCACAAAGGCATTCCTCCCAGACTTGCCAAAAAACGCTCTGTAATTGAAAAAATAAAGCGCAAACAAGCCTCTAAAAGATCTGAAGATGGTGAGGATACTACATATGATAAAGAGGATGGGGAAGAAAGATTTCCATTTATTGAGGAAGATTTAAGGTATTACAGAATCAAAGAGGAAAATAAAAGGGATTATAATGCGGTTGTCCTGTGTATTATGGATGTTTCGGGTTCAATGGATCAAACAAAAAAATATCTGGCAAGAAGCTTTTATTTCCTTTTATATCAATTCCTACGACTGAAATATGCCAACGTGGATGTTGTTTTTATAGCTCACACAACAATTGCGAAGGAAGTAAACGAAAGAGAGTTTTTCCACCGGGGTGAATCCGGTGGAACCTACATCAGTAGTGGGTATGAGAAAGCGTTGGAAATTATCGCTAATAGATATAGTCCTACTAACTGGAACATATATGCTTTTCACTGCAGTGACGGCGACAACTGGTCGGAAGACAATAATAAAGCGGTGGAAAGTGCTAATAAGCTTTGTGAAGTATGCAACCTGTTTGGGTATGGAGAAATAGTACCCGGTTATTACAATATTGGCAGTACAATAAAAAACGAGTTTCAGTCAAAGATAAAAAGTAAGAATTTTGCAGCTATAAATATTAATAAAAAAGAGGATGTCCTTCCTGCACTTAAAAAGCTTCTTGATAAAGCAAGCGACAGAGATGAGAAGGCAAATTAAGCGAATTAAATATTAATAAATCGGGAGGAATAAAAATCTGATGGCGGATTTTAGTCTAAAGGAGCTGGAATACTGGAATGAGCGTATTGAAAAAATAGCGGTGGAATGTGGCCTAAACTTCTATAATCAGGAATTTGAAATAATAAACTATGAAGATATGATAGGCTATGAATCATATGTAGGAATGCCGTCTCACTATCCCCACTGGAGCTATGGAAAATCCTATGAGAGAATAAAAACACTTCATAAATATAATCTCACGGGTCTTCCATATGAAATGGTCATAAATTCCAATCCGTGCATAGCGTATCTGATGAAGGATAACTCACTTTTGTTACAAATACTTACTATTGCTCATGTATATGCACATAATGATTTTTTTAAGAATAATAGACTGTTTAAGCAAGGTACCAAGGCGGAATATGCAGTAGAGACCTTTAAAAACCATGCAAACCGCATACGTGATTATATTTCTGACCCAAGCATCGGGTATGCTAAAGTCGAAAAAATTCTCAATGCAGCACATGCAGTTAAGCTGCAGACGGAAAGGATAATTGACTACCGTAATAATAAAAAGAAAACAGAAGAATCAAAATCTGCTTTGACTGAACATAAAACTGAGTTTCCCAACTTGGATAGATATTCACGGAATGAAACAAAAAATGAAACAGATATGAACCCACAGGAAATAAAAATTCCGGAGGAACCACAGGAGGATATACTGAATTTTATTGCTGAATATGGCCGTTTGCAGGACTGGGAAAAGGATATCCTATCTATTGTAAGAGAAGAAGCCCAATACTTTATCCCTCAAATTGAAACAAAAATAATGAATGAGGGCTGGGCTAGTTTCTGGCATTATACTATATTAACCAAGCTAGAGTTACCACAGAGTCTGCATTTTGAATTTCTAAGAAAACACAATGAAGTAATCAGACCCTTAAAATCAAGTATAAATCCGTATTTTATAGGGTTTAAAATCATTGAGAACCTATATAATACACAGGGTAAAGATAAAATATTTGAGGTAAGGGAAAATGAAAGAGATCAATCATTTATCAGAAGATACCTCACACAGGAATTGTGCGGTGAAATGAACCTCTTTGAATATATAGCCACGGGGAACGATTACATGATTTCCGAGGTTTCAGATGAAGAGGGCTGGAAAAAGGTAAGAGATACATTGTGCAATACGGTGGGTATTGGTAGTATTCCAACAATAAGAGTAACGGAATGGAGCCCAAAGGAGAATACCTTATTTCTTGAACACGAATTCGACGGGCGTGAACTGGAATTGAGCTACTCTTATGAAACTCTAAAACATCTTGTGGATTTATGGAAGGGTAAAGTTGTACTGACTACACACCTGGAAGAAAAGAAGAAAAATATAGCATGTGATGAGATGAAAAGGATATCCCTGTACACTTGAGATAGAGTCACTTTTATAAGAATTGTTAGCACTCTTATTGGTTGAGTGCTAAAAAATACTTGAAACTTTGCACTATTCGAGTTATATTATTAATAGTGTAAAAAATGAAAGTGGAGGTAATATTATGAAACACGAAAGCGGAAGTATATCAATAAATACAGAAAACATATTTCCAATAATTAAAAAGTGGTTGTACTCTGAAAAGGACATATTTATAAGAGAACTTGTGTCAAATGCAAGCGATGCCATAAGCAAGATGAAAAAGCTTGATGCTATGGGAGAAGCCGAATTACCCGAAGGCAATAAATTTGAAATAAAGGTCATTGTCAATAAAAATGATAAGACCATAAAAGTAATAGATAATGGATTGGGAATGACAGAAGAAGAAGTAAAAAAATATATAAATCAGATTGCTTTCTCGGGAGCAGTCGATTTTCTTGAGAAATATAAGGACAAGTCAGACGACGGACAGATTATAGGTCACTTCGGTCTGGGATTTTATTCGGCATTTATGGTATCACAGCGTGTCCAGATCGACACACTTTCATATCAGAAAGATGCAGTTGCTGTTAAGTGGGTAAGTGATGGAGGAACAGAGTTTGAAATGTCAGATTCCGACAGAAACGAAAGAGGAACAACAATAACTCTCTATCTTTCTGATGATAGTCTTGAATTTACTGAAGAATATACAATGAGAACTACTCTTGAGAAATATTTTGCCTTCCTGCCATATGAATTGTATCTTGAGGATGCTGCAAAGGTAGAAGAAAAGAAAGAGGAGACAAAGGAAGAAGCAAAAGAAGGCGACGAAAAGGTAGCTACAGAGCCTAAAAAGCCTGAACCTTTAAATGATACACAGCCTCTTTGGCTGAAAAATCCGAAAGACTGCACAGACGAAGAGTACAAGAAGTTCTATTCAAAAGTGTTCCACGATTTTAATGAACCGCTTTTCTGGATACATTTGAATATGGATTATCCGTTTAATCTGAAAGGTATACTTTATTTCCCTAAGCTCAAACACGAATTTGAGACTAACGAGGGTCAGATAAAGCTTTACTACAATCAGGTATTTGTAGCTGACAATATAAAAGAAGTAATTCCTGAATTCCTACTGTTATTAAAGGGTGTACTGGATTGTCCTGACTTGCCGTTGAACGTTTCAAGAAGTTTCTTGCAGAACGATGGTTATGTTAACAAAATTTCAACTCACATAACAAAGAAGGTTGCAGACAAGCTTACATCAATATTTGAGAATGACCGTGAAAGTTATAATAAATACTGGGATGACATAAATCCATTTGTAAAATACGGCTGTTTACGTGAAGAAAAATTTTATGACAGAGTAAAGGATGTCCTTATTTTCAAGTCAACTAAGGGAGGATACACTACTCTCAAGGAATATCTTGAAAATAACAAGGACACGCATGAAAACAAAGTATTCTACGTTTCAGATGAAAATCAGCAGGCTCAGTATATCAAGCTATTTAATGAAAACGGCATGGAAGCTGTAATACTTTCAAACATGATAGACAATCACTTTATGTCTCTCCTCGAAAGTAAAGGCTCAGGCTTACAGTTTAACAGAATTGATGCTGATATTTCCGCAAGTATGAAGCAGGAAAACACAGGCATACCTGAAACTGATGTAAGTTATTTGGAAAGTTTGTTCAAGGAAACTGTAAACGACGAAAAACTTAAAATACAGGTTGAATCTTTAAAAAATGAAACAATACCAGCTGTAGTACTTCTGTCAGAGCAGTCCAGAAGAATGCAGGAAATGAGTAAGATGTTCGGTGGTATGGATATGGGTAATATGTTCCCTAAAGAACAGACTCTTGTGTTAAACTCTTCAAATAAACTCGTAAAGGCATTGCTGGATTTAAAAGAAAAGGATGAAAGAAAAGAAGATGTGAAGCTGGTAAGCGAACATATATATGATTTAGCCATGATGAGTCACCAGACTTTGAGCCCCGATGCTATGGCCAAATTTATTCAAAGAAGTAATGAAATATTGATGAAAGTTCTTTAAACAAAAACAGTTAGCAAAAACCCCGGATGACATTTAGCCGCCATCCGGGGTTTTTACTTTTAAAGGGGAACAACTGAAGTCTTGTAAAATTTTGTCGAAAAAACATTTAAAAAGTACATTTATATGGTATAATTTTAATAAATTGAGATTTTAATTAAACTTTAGGGAGCCGATTATATGCAAAAGAAACTAAGTATTAGTAAAAAATCTGATTTATTGAATTTAATAATTATTTGGGCTGCAATTGTACCTATTATTCTCACTTCGCTAATCGCAGGTAGTGATATTGCTATAACGATTATTCCACCGGTTGTGCTAGGTATTGTTGTAAGCATAGTATATTTTGTTCGTATTAGCAGCAATATTAAGGCCTTTATTTATGCGATAGTCATTCTGCTTATTGGTATAGTAGGATTTATATTGACTGCCTATGATATAAGTAACCATTACATATTATTTGCATCAATAACGATGATAACAATATATTTTAATAAAAGGTTAGTATTTGTATTCGGTATTTTAATAAATATAACACTTTTTACATTTTATATTATTTATCCGGAGGCAATGATAGGTAAAGCAGGCTTATGGACAAATTTTGTATACGAGGTTATCTTTATAAATTGTTCTTTAGTATGCCTGTATTGCTTGACTAAGTGGGGCAATGAGCTTGTATTGGAATCAAAGTCAAAAGAGGCGGAAACTGAAATTTTACTTAATAAATTAAGGAATACAATGGAAAAAGTGGAAACTAGTACAAGTTTCCTTAATGAAAATATTAAATCAGTAAATGAAAGCGTAGAATCTTCTGAGGCTGCCAGCAGTAATATTACAAAAGCTATGCTCAAAATGGCAGGTGCTACACAACAGCAGGCAGTTAGTATCAATAATATTAACTTTATGATGAACGACACGGTTAATGATGTAAAAGATACAAAAAGTATTTCAGAGAGCATATTCACCGATTCGCAGAATATGACTGAAGAAGTTCAAAATGGTATTTCCAAAGTAGAGCAAATGGAAAATCAGATAAAAACAATAGAACAAGCAGTTAGCATATCGCATAATACAGTAATTGATTTACAGCAAAAAATGAACAGAATAACTGATTTTCTTGCTAATATAAATCAAATTGCTGATCAGACTAATTTGTTAGCACTAAATGCATCAATTGAAGCAGCAAGAGCAGGGGAACAGGGAAAAGGATTTGCTGTGGTAGCTGATGAGGTCAGAAAACTGGCAGAGGGAAGTACAAAGATAGTAAAAGATATTAATGTAGTTATACAGGATATTTCATTTCAAACAGAAACTGCGGTAGAGTCATCTGTTAACGGATATAATGCTGTTAAAGAAGGAGAAAAGCTGACTGCTGATGTTTCTTCTTATTTTAATGAGTTTAAAAAGGTGTTTAATAGAACAAATCAATCCTTAATGGATGAAGCAAAAATGATCGAAAAAATATCAAATAGTATTATTAATATAAAGGAACTGGTAGAAAATGTAGCATGTATCTCAGAAGAAAATGCTGCTTCAACTCAGGAGGTTGTTTCAACTGTACAAAGGGAAAACAGTGACATAGTTAAGATAGGTCAATCTATAAAGGATATAAATATTCTTAGCAGTGAACTAAGCTCAATGGTTCACAATCCATAGTTCTTTTATATCAATGACTAATGTATTATCGAATAAAATACCACTCTAGCTAACAATTAAATTCTTAGCTGGAGTGGTATAATTAATTACTTTTATTTATTATCTTTATCTGTCTGTCTTATTTCAACACGTCTTATTTTTCCGCTAATGGTTTTTGGTAGCTCACTTACAAACTCAATAATTCTTGGATATTTGTAAGGTGCTGTAACCTTCTTGACATGATTTTGAAGTTCCTTTACCAGTTCCTCGCTTGGAGTATAATTCTTTGCAAGTATAACAGTAGCTTTTACAATCTGACCTCTGACAGGGTCAGGAACAGCAGTTATAGCACATTCCAGAACAGCCGGATGTTCAAGCAAAGCACTTTCAACCTCAAAAGGTCCGATTCTGTAACCTGAGCTTTTAATTACATCATCAGCTCTGCCTACAAACCAGAAATAGCCGTCCTCATCACGCCACGCCATATCACCCGTATAATAAATACCATCATGCCATACGCTCTTTGTAAGTGCCTCGTCTCTGTAGTAGCCACCAAACATACCTGCGGGCTTCCTGTTGGCGGTTCTAACAACAATCTGACCTTCTTCACCATCCTGGCATGAATTCCCGTTGTCATCAAGAAGGTCTATGTCATATCCGGGAGACGGTTTGCCCATTGAACCCGGTTTTGGTTCCATCCAAGGGAAAGTACCTACTGTTACAGTCAATTCTGTCTGTCCGAAGGCTTCCATTAGCTTTATGCCGGTAGCCTTGTAAAATTGGCTGTATACCTCCGGATTGAGAGGTTCTCCTGCTACAGTGCAATATTTCAGACTGCTTAAATCAAACTTAGAAAGATCTTCTTTTATAAAAAATCTGTAAATTGTAGGAGGAGCACAAAAAGAAGTTACATGATGCTTTGATATAACTTCAAGAAGTTCCTTTGGAACAAATTTATCAAAGTCATATACAAACACGGCACACCCTGATAACCATTGCCCATAAATTTTGCCCCAAACAGCTTTAGCCCAGCCTGTATCAGCAACTGTCAGATGCAGACCGCCTTCAGAAACGTTCTGCCAGTACCTGGCTGTAAGGATATGTCCCAATGGATATTCATAATCATGTTGAACCATCTTTGGCATACCTGTAGTACCGGATGTAAAGTACAGCAAGGATATGTCTCTGTTATGAGAATCTAAATCTCCCTGAGGTCTCTGAAATTCACTGGAAGCTTCTTCAATGCCGGATGAAAAATCCAACCAGCCATCCTTGGTACCATTAATCAATGCCTTATATTTTACGGTTGGAGCTTTACTTTCAGAATCTTCTATATGCTTTACAACCTCTGGTTCGTTAACACAAACTATCATTTTGATATCAGCAGCATTAGCTCTGTAAACTATATCCTTTGAAGTAAGAAGATGAGTTGCCGGAATTGTAACGGCACCTAGCTTATGCAGAGCCAAAATACAGAACCAGAACTCGTATCGTCTTTTAAGTATGAGCATTACTGGGTCGCCCCTCTTAATACCCAATGACTTAAAAAAGTTGGCAGTCTTATCGCTATACTCTTTTAATTGACCGAAGGTGAATGTTTTTTCGGCTCCCGATTTATCACACCATACAATTGCTACCTTATTTGGCGTTGACTTTGCATATTCATCAACCACGTCATATGCAAAATTAAAGTTCTCAGGTATATTTATTTTAAAATTTTCGTAAAAATCCTCGTAAGATGTAAAGTCTACACGAGATAAGTATTTTTCTAACATTACTTTATCCCCCTGATACTTAAAGAATAATTGCCAGAAATCTGGCTTTTTTACCATTCATAGCTTTCATTCCGTGGCTTGCTGAAGAATCAAAATATACGGAGTCACCTTCATTCATAACAAGCTCGCGTCCATTAATAATAATTTTCAAAGTACCTTCTATAATATAATTGAATTCCTGACCTTTATGAGAATTAAAGTGAACAGGAGAATCCGTAGCTTCCGGCTCTACAGTTACAATAAAAGGTTCAGCCCTTTTTCCTACAAAATTATAAGCAAGGCTGTGATACTTATAATGTTCTCGTCTCTCAACACTTACACCTTTTCCATCTCGAACAAGTTGATAAGTGTGAAGTTTAGGAGCATCTCCGGTAATTATTGCAGAGAGTTCCACATTAAATTTGTTTGCTATTTGGTAAAGAAAACTGACAGGAATATCCGTTTCTCCACTTTCGTATGTCTTGTAAGCTTCTTCGGAAATTTTAAGTTCTGTAGCAAGGGCTTCAACAGATATTTCTGAAATTTCTCTTAATTCTTTTATTCTTGAAGCAATTAACCTGATTTGTTCAGACATATAATCACCTTCCTGTGTTTTATGTAATTTAATAAAAAATTATTACAATAAAATAATATCATAAATACATACATAGCTGTAAAAAAACTGGAAGATATGTACTAAATTAAATACAACAATCATTAAGCTATGTTAGCACATTTGATTTGGTAAATATATACCGTAAAGAACTTTTCAATAATAATTTTTTAACGTTTTCTGCTTTTTTAGCATACAAAATTCCATTAGAGTTGAAAATAGTAAAAGTATCTTTAATAATATGGAATTTATTCAAATAATATGTTACTATGAATTTATGTGTAATTTTATTTTTAACTTACTGGGGGCGAAAAAACATGTCTATAGGCAAAAAGATACTGTGTATTGTAATCGGTTGCATAATTATTGTAGGCGGTGGGACAGCCTTATATAGTATTTGCGATTTTCCTGTTTATATAATTACGGCAATATTCTGTATATTTGCTGTTGCTGTAGGATTTTGGCTTACTTTTTCTCTTACCATGCCTATCAAAGTGCTTTCACGTGTTGTTGAACGTACGGCGAATTTTGATTTATCACATGATAAAACCTATAACCGGATCAAAGGCAGAAAGGACGAAATAGGATTTCTGGCAAGAAACCTTTCAACTATGAGAGGGTCATTAAGAGAAATACTGGGACTGATGACTAATGCATCTGAAAAAGTTATTGAAAATTCTCAGCAAGTAGAGAGAATGACCGAGAACTTAAAAGAAAAAGCAGATGATACTTTAACGACTACAGAACACATATCTGCGTCAATGCAGGAATCGGCTGCAACGTCTCATCAAATAAATTTCAGTACTCAGGAAATAAAGAAGAATATCAATCTTATTGCCCAGAATTCCGAAGAAGGGGCACAAACAGCAAATGAAGTGAGTATTAAGGCTAGCGAGATAAAAGAAAGTGCAATTTTATCTGCCAACAATGCAAATAATGTATATCTGGAAGTTAAGCATCAGCTTCAGGGGGCAATAGATAAAGCCGGTGAGGTTTCACACATTGACCAGCTTGCTCAGGCTATACTTCAAATAACAGAACAAACAAACCTACTATCGCTTAATGCTGCCATAGAAGCAGCAAGAGCAGGCGAAGCAGGAAAAGGTTTTGCTGTAGTAGCCGATGAGATAAGAAAGCTTGCAGACCAGTCTTCAAAAACAGCAGCTGATATTAAGAATATAGTAAAGACGGTAAATGAATCTGTAGGTGCTTTGACTGAAAGTGCAGGAGTACTTCTGGAATTCGTGGACAAAGAAGTATTAAACGACTATAAAAAACTAATCGATACAGGGGAGCAGTACTATAACGATTCAGCACAGTTCAGTAAGATAATGAATGAATTTAATGATTCTGCAAAGGTTATGAACAATTCCATAGCAAACATTGTTACTGCATTGGAACAGGTTACTTCCAGTGTAAATGAAAGTGCAGAAGGAGTTGAAGTTATTACAGTTAAAACAGCTGAGGTTGTTGAACACTTTGTAAATGTAAAAGTATCTACACAGGATAATCTTGTAGCTTCCAAGAAGCTAAAGGATCAGGTATCAAAGTTTACATTATAAATGAATAAATGAAATACAAAATTTAAAAGCCGCATCTGATGAAGGTTAACTATAATTCTGTCAGTGCGGCTTTTTCAGGAAATATTTACCCTAAAAACCGCTTTTAAAATGGCCTTTAAAAAAACTAGCTGACTATTTTGTAAAATGATAGTATAATATAAAGAGGTTTCCTTACTTAGAATTTTATACCCTATATAATAAATAAAAGTAGGTGCTAATGTGGAAAGAGAATATGTAAAAGTAAGTAAAGACATTATGGATAGTATTTTAGCTGATGATGTTTATACTCGCGGAGGAAATATGATAATTCCATCTGATACATTGATATCAGATCATATTATCAAAAAGCTAAAAGCTTTTAGAGTTGAAAGAGTAACCATATATAGGTCTCATTCAGTTCTTGGCAACGAATACCTTTCAGATATGAGTCTTAGTGCCAGCCAGAAAAAATATATTGAGGATGTTAACGCTACAAAGGCGATATTGCGTGACTTGGCAATAGGTAAGGAACTAAATTTTGATAATGTAAAAACCATAACGGGAAATATTTATGAAAGATTGGGTGATGTAAGTTCAATAATTGAATGCATTAATTCAATTAAAGTAGCTGACCAATATACATATTCACATTCTGTAAATGTTGCAGTTTATGCAATGCTATTGGGTAAGTGGATGAACCTGAGCCAATTACAGATTAAGGATCTTGCCATGGCAGGTCTTCTGCATGATATAGGTAAATCCAAGATATCTACTGAAATTATAAATAAAAAGGGGCCGCTTAACGAAAGCGAGTTTGATATAGTAAAAAGGCATCCCATTTACGGGTATGAGATTATTAAAAATATTGCTGAAATTTCAATGGAAGTAAAAAGAGCAGTTATATTGCACCATGAAAAGGAAAACGGTACAGGATATCCATTTGGTATTCAGGGCAATAAGAAAAATCTTTATGCAAAGATAATTACTGCTGCAGATATTTTTGATGCAATAACGTCTGAAAGAGTTTACAAAGAAAAGCAGACTCCGTTCTCAGCATTCAAGGAGATGGAGAAAATAGGGTATGATATTGTTGACCCTAAGGTAATGGGTGTAATGTTTGACAACATGCCAAGGTATTATATCGGTTCAAAGGTAAAACTTGACAACGGCGAAATTGGAGAAGTAGTTTACGTCCCAAGTTCTTGTGCCTATGCACCAGTTGTAAAAATAAATGAGGATTTTGTTGATTTTGCAAAAGAAAAAGAAGCACTTATAAGTGAACTGCTGTAGTTATATCAGCTCACTTATAAAAGTTTTAACTGCTTTAGATAACACCACGTTTTTCATGGTGACAACCCCTACACTTCTTGGAGGTAGGGGTTCTTTTGATCTGATCTGGAATAATTCACCTGATTTTATTGCATCTATAGCACTTTCCTTTAGCACACAGGCAATTCCTGTGCCAATTTTAGCGAATTCAACCAGAAGGTCAAGACTTTCAAGTTCAATTTCGGGTGAACATGTAAGGCCTTTGCTTTGGAAGAAGCGATCTACAGATTTCCTGGTTGAACTGTCCGATTGCAGTAATACAAGAGGATATCTGCTCAATTCCCGCAAGGATATCTCTCTTTCTTTTAATTCTTTAAACTTATCAGACGCTACGAAAATATCTTTAACAGAAATAAAAGGTTCAGCATTAAACATATCCTCGTTAACAGGAAGCGTTGAAATAGCAATATCTATAAGGCCTCCTTTTAATACGTCTAGTAGTTGGGGAGTAGTTCGGTTTATAACTTTAACCATAATTTTGGGGTACATTTGACCGAATTTTTTAATGTAAGGCATTATGAAATATTTACAGATTGAATCGCTTACCCCTATGCGAATTTCGCCAGCAGTGAGGCCTTCAAATTCCTGAAGCTTTTCTTCGGCAGTTTTCAAAAAATTATAGGCCTGTGAAACATAACTGAAAAGAAGATCACCTTCATTTGTCAGCTGGATATTTCTCGACTTTCTATAGAATAAGGTTACACCTAGCTGCTTTTCAAGACTCTTTACAGACTGGCTTACAGCTGACTGTGTTATAAACAGTTTACGTGCTGCCTCTGAAAAGCTTTTATTTTCAGCACACTGATAAAATATTTTATACAACTCAAAGTTAATATCCATAAGTACTCCTAATATAACATATTAAATATATTAATTTTACTAATATATTTTATCATAATATAATTATAATTAGAAAGATTATTCAAACGAATTTATATATATTAGGGGGACTACCAAATGCAGAGTACTGTAAAAAGATTATTTGTTGTGAAGAAAAATCCTTACGACGTTGAAGCACAGGGACTTTTGAAGGATTTGAGAGAAACGCTGGGAATAAAGGCATTGGAATCGTTGAAGATAGTTAACAGATATGATGTAGAAGGTATAAGCGATTCTGAATATCAGTTGGCAAGAAATACTATCTTCTCCGAACCAACAGTTGATTTTGCATATGATGAGGAGTTTGAAATTCCTTCAAACTGCAGGGCTTTTGCTGTTGAATACCTCCCCGGACAATATGATCAAAGAGCCGATTCAGCTGCTCAATGTATACAGCTCTTAACACAAGGCGAAAGACCTGATATAAACACTGCCAGAGTAATTGTTTTAGAAGGCAACATAAATGAAGATGAATTTAATTCTATAAAAAAATACTATATAAACCCTGTTGAAAGCAGAGAAGCAAAGATGGCAAAGCCGGAAACACTTAAATCAGAAGTAGAACAGCCTGAAGACGTTGCTACTCTTGACGGATTTACCTCCATGAATGAAAAGCAACTTTCCGAGCTTTTAAGAGAAATGGGTTTTGCCATGTCTTTTGACGATATAGTTTTCTGCCAGAGCTACTTTAAAAATACTGAGAAGCGTGACCCTTCAGTAACAGAAATGAGAATGATAGACACTTACTGGTCGGATCACTGTAGACATACAACCTTTCTCACTTGTATTGACAATGTGAAATTCGAAAAAGGCAGGTTTACCGAAATAATTGAAGAAACCTACAAGGACTATATTGAAAAAAGAGAGGATATCTACAAGGATCGTAACGACAAAGACGTATGCCTTATGGATGTAGCTCTTATGGCAATGAAAGCATTAAAAAAGCAAGGAAAATTAAACGATCTTGACCTATCAGATGAAATAAATGCATGTAGTATAGTTGTTAATGCTGATGTAAACGGAAAAAATGAAGAGTGGCTTGTAATGTTCAAAAATGAAACACACAACCATCCTACAGAAATTGAACCTTTTGGTGGAGCTGCAACATGTCTTGGAGGAGCTATCAGAGATCCATTGTCTGGAAGAGTTTATGTATACCAGGCCATGAGGGTAACAGGAAGCGGCGACCCAAGAACAAAGCTTGAAGATACTATATCAGGAAAGCTCCCACAGAAGAAAATCACTACTGGAGCCGCTTCTGGATACAGTTCTTACGGAAACCAGATTGGTCTTGCCACCGGGCAGGTAGCTGAAATATACGACGAAGGCTATGTTGCAAAAAGAATGGAAATCGGTGCTGTTATAGGTGCTGCTCCAAGGAAAAATGTTGTAAGGATGCAACCTGAGGCAGGAGACAAGATAATACTTCTTGGTGGCAGAACTGGTAGAGACGGCTGTGGCGGAGCAACCGGTTCATCCAAGGCACATACTGAAGAATCTCTCATGACCTGCGGAGCTGAGGTTCAGAAGGGTAATGCACCTACAGAGAGGAAAATACAGCGTTTATTCAGAAATCCTAACGTGAGCACATTGATAAAGAGATGCAATGACTTCGGTGCGGGAGGGGTTTCCGTTGCAATAGGAGAATTGGCAGATGGTCTTGAAATAAATCTTGATGCTGTACCTAAGAAATATGAAGGTTTGGACGGAACAGAACTGGCAATTTCAGAGTCACAGGAGCGTATGGCAGTAGTTGTTGCGGCAGATGATGTTGAAAAATTCATAGGCTTCTCAGAAGATGAAAATCTTGAAGCAGTGGTTGTTGCAGAAGTAAAGGCTGAACCTAGACTTAAAATGTCATGGAGAGGTAAGCAGATAGTTGACTTGAGCCGTGAATTCCTCAATTCAAACGGTGCAAAGCAAAGGATAGACATAGAAATTTCAGCTCCAAATGAATTAACATATTTTGATGAATGTAATGAAATAGAGATAGACAATCTCAATGAATACTGGGTTAAAAACCTGCAAAATCTTAATAGATGCAGTCAAAAGGGTTTGGTTGAAAGATTTGACTCTACAATAGGTGCAAATACAGTACTTATGCCTTTTGGCGGAAAAACACAGCTAACTCCTGCTGAAGGTATGGCTGCAAAACTGCCTCTCATGGAAGGTGATACAACAACCGGGACACTTATGTCCTTTGGCTACAATCCAGACATATCAAAATGGAGTCCTTTCCATGGAGCAGTGTATGCGGTTGTAGAATCCATCGCAAAAATAGTTGCTATGGGCGGTGACTACAGTACAGCAAGACTCACTCTACAGGAGTATTTTGAAAAGCCTGGAAAAGATGCAAAGCGTTGGGGAAAACCACTAAGTGCTTTACTTGGTGCGTACTACGCGCAGATGAAGCTTGGAACGGCAGCTATCGGCGGAAAGGACAGTATGTCTGGAAGCTTTATGGACATGGATGTTCCGCCGACATTGGTTTCTTTTGCTGTAAATACAGTTAATGTTGAAAATGTAATTTCAAACGAATTCAAAGCAGCAGGAAGCAAAGTAGTACTACTCAAAGTAAAGCTTGACGATAATATGTTACCTGATTTCGATGAACTGGACAAAGTGTACAGTCGTGTAAACAAGCTTGCAAAAGAAAGATCAATTTTGTCTGCAAGTTCTGTAAGATCAGGTGGTATTGCTGAAATAATAAGTAAAATGGCGTTTGGTAATAGGATTGGATTTAAACTTGAAGGAATTACTGATGTTTCCCTGCTGTTTAAACCCTTCTACGGTTCTATAATACTTGAGATACCTGAAAATATAAATATAGCAAAAGTCTTGGAAGGTCTTAGATACACTGCGTTGGGAAATACTACTGATAATTCGGAACTTAACTTAAACGGCACTACAATTAAACTTGATGAACTTACTGACAAGTGGCAGGAACCTTTGGAAAAGGTGTTCCCAACAAGGGTAAATGACGGTCAAAAAGCTCCAATTGAATATAATTTCCAAGCTAAAACAAAAGCAAAACCGGCTGCAAAGATAGCAAAACCAAGAGTATTTATCCCTGTATTTCCGGGAACCAACTGTGAATATGACACCAAAAAGGTATTCGAAAATGCCGGCGGTATTGTAGAAACAATGGTAATAAAAAACATGACTCATAATCACATTGAAGAGTCCATAGAGAGAATGAAAAACCTCATTGACAATTCACAGATAATTATGATACCAGGAGGATTTAGTGCAGGGGATGAACCTGAAGGCTCAGGCAAGTTTATTGCTACAGCGTTTAGAAATCCTGTTGTAAGTGAAGCTGTCATGAGACTTCTAAAAAACAGAGATGGGTTAGTTTTGGGTATCTGTAACGGTTTCCAGGCACTTATAAAACTAGGACTTCTTCCTTTTGGTGAAATAAGAGAAATCGACGAAGCATGTCCTACATTGACCTTTAATACAATAGGCCGACATCAATCAAATCTTGTTAAAACAAGAATAGCATCAAACCTTTCACCGTGGTTGAACAACGTAAAGGTTGGTGATATTCATACAGTAGCAATATCACATGGAGAAGGAAGATTTACAGCAAACAGTGACGTTCTGGCTGCTTTAGAAGCAAACGGACAGATTGCAACTCAGTATGTTGATCTTGATGGAAAGCCAACATATGATATATCATTTAATCCAAATGGCTCAATTAATGCCGTGGAGGGAATTACTAGTCCTGATGGAAGAGTATTTGGTAAGATGGGACATTCCGAAAGAATAGGTACAAACCTGTACAAAAATGTACCCGGTGAAAAGGATCAGAAATTATTCCTATCCGGAATTGAGTATTTTGGGTAATAATTGAATAAAGCATAGCAGGTACAAATAATGGTAAAACTGATGACAGTCCAAAGAAAACATGTTATCATGAAAAAAAGTTGTTATTTTCGGAGGTGGGCTATTATGAAGATTTCGTTTTCCACATTGGGCTGTCCAGGATGGAGTTGGGAGGATATGCTTTCAACTGCAAAGGATACAGGTTTTGACGGTATTGAAGTAAGAGGTATAGGCAATGAACTTTATGTACCTAAAGTAAAACATTTTTCAGACGATAATATAGAACTTACAAAGAAGAAATTGATTAAAATAGGTCTTGAAATACCTTGTTTGACTTCAGCGTGCTTTTTATTTGACAAGGACAACATAGATAAACATACAAAAGAAGGTATTGATTATATTGATTTGGCTCAAAAGCTGGGTACACCTTTCGTAAGGGTTTTAGGTGATGCTCAGCCACAGCCATCTGATATTGATATAGATTTTGTTGTTAAAAGCCTTAAAAATCTTGCAAGTATAGCAAAAGAAAAAGGTGTCAAGTTATTGGTGGAAACAAATGGTGTATTTGCGGATTCCAAGGTTATGAAAGCATTGCTGGATGAAGTTGATTCTGACAGCGTAGGAGTGCTTTGGGACATACATCATCCTATCAGATTCTTTAATGAGCCGTTGGAATACACTTATGCGAATTTAAAGGATCATATATGTTTTGTACACATTAAGGATTCGGTTATGGTGGATGGAACGATTAAGTACAAAATGACAGGCTACGGTGATATTCCTGTTAAACAGGCTGTAAAGCTTCTCAAACAAAACGGATATACAGGATATGTTTCACTTGAATGGGTTAAAAGATGGTGTCTTGACCTTGAGGAACCTGGTATCGTTTTTGCTCACTTTGCAGGATACATGAAGAGTATAATATAACATTATATAAAAAAGGGTTGTTGCAAACAGAAAATTAGTTTGCGGCAACCCTTTTTAATACAACATAGGAAATAATTGTTTTTATGTAAGGTAATATGTTATTATTCTTGCAACATTATGACTTGCAGGAGTGATATCATGAAAAGAATACCCTTGTGTCTGGTAGTGGCTGCTTGTATTATTCTAAGCAGCTGTGGCAGCGAATATAGAGTTTTTCCTAAACACACTACATGTAACTATAATAATGGTGCCGTTAAGGTGAGTAAGTCAATAAAAAACCTTGATATAAACATAGATTCAGGAAAGTTGCTGATCTATTGCTGGGATAATGACGAAATTAAATATGAAGCAAAACATGTTGCTAGGGGTAATAAGTCAGATGAAGACCTTCAGAAACAATTGAAGAAATACTCTGTTAAATCAAATCAAAAAGAAAAAACAACATATATAATAGTTTCTTATGATGGGAAAATCAAAAAACCTCAGGATTATTACAGCGAAGTAAAGTTAATGGTTCCCTGCACAATCAAGAATATATCTATAAAACAAGATGTCGGTTCTATACTAATTGAGGACAAGTTTGAGGGAAACATTATTGGTGATGTCGATTCTGTTAACACTGAAATCAAGGCAATGAACGGAAAACTCAATTGGAAATGTGATATAGGAAACTTTCGGCTTGGCTCAGGAAAGCTTTTGAGGGATTCAACAGTAAATATAAAAGCAGGGAATATATCGTCAAAATCAGAGTGTGAGATAAATTCACAGTATGTATTTAAAACCGGTGCCGGTAATGTAGAATTGAGTTTTCCTCAGGATTCTGATGTTACTGTAGACAGTTACGGGACACTGCAAAACAATCAGTTTACCGGGATTGAAGGTAATGTCAAAGTGAAAGCTGCTACAGACATGGGCAAGATATCTGTTAATGGCTACTGATGTAAAATATAAAAAATTTCAAAAAATTCTTGACAAACTCAAAATATGTAATATAATGGTTTTGTTAGTAAATTCTAATTAGTTTTTGTCTTTTTATTTTCATTTATAAAAATTTAAAATTTATTGGAGATAATTCATGGCACTCATAAAGCTCTTAATTATTGATGAGGACAATGAGTATTCTATTAGTTTATGTAAATTTTTTACTCATAGTTACTCTGAAACCATTGCAGTAAACTACTGCAAAGATCTCAATGACATTAATAATCGTATAAAAAAAATTGACCCCCATGTAATACTCACTTCGGAGAAATATTACGATGAAATAAAAAAATATTGTAAACATAATTTAATTCTATTATCATCTACAAAAAATTCCAAATTATCAAGTCAAAACAATTATATTTACAAATACAAAGATGTCAATCAAATTGCAGCTGAAATAATAAATATGTATAACACATTGGGGAATAAAATTTACCACACCGGGGGAAAAAGCACAAAGATAGTATCGGTTTATTCAGCCGCAGGAAATGTAGGCAAAACTTCATTGGCATTAGCAGTAAGCAGTATTTGTTCATTCTCAGGTTTGTCAGTCTTTTATCTTAACCTGGAGCAATTTCAATCAACCAATATTTTTTTTAACGGCAATACCCAATATTCCTTTTCGGATATTATATATTTTGCCAAGGTGAAGGATAAGAACCTTCTAACCAAAATCCCTGCTATCTGTTCAAAGGAAACTGATTCAGGCGTCCATTATTTTAATCAGGCAAACAACGTATTTGACATAAAGGAAATGCTTCCAGAGGATATTGACTTTATTGTCTCGGCTATTAAAGACTGTGGATATTATGATCTTATAATAATAGATATGGATTCTCAGCTTAATGAAAATACAATGAAGGTTTTTGAAAAGTCAGATGATATTTTGTATGTTATAACAAATGATGAAAGTTGTTTACATAAGACTCGATTATTTAAAAAAAGTATGGATTTACTTGCAAAAAGCTTTGAAAATAGAGCTTCCATAAAAACAAAAATAAAATACATTGCAAACAAAGTATCTAGCCAGGCTCTACTGACTGATAAATTCTATCTTGAGCAGGAGCTCATGTCCCAAATAGTTTACGATTCTGATTTTCCTTCTTTAAATAACCTTTCAAAATTCAACGGCGGGTCTAAAATGATACCTAATTCATATAGGGTTATTGCTAGTAGGTACACTAGGCATAACGTGGAGGGTAAGGCGTGAAACAGGAATTCTTAAATGAAATAAAAGCCTCAATTAATGAAAAAATTGATTTAAAGAGGAATTTCACAGATCACGAAATTAATGACTTAATAATTCGTACGGTACTGGATAAATCCAAACAAGTATTTCTCAGCTCAGTTGAAAAGAAGCAAATCATTGAAACAATTTTTAACTCTCTTCGGCGGTTGGATATATTACAGCCCATTCTGGAGGATAATCAGGTAACAGAAATTATGATAAACGGACCTAATAATATTTTCGTTGAAAAGAAGGGCAAAATAAGCCACCTTGAAATTTGCTTTGAGTCGCAACAAAAGCTGGAAGACATTATACAGGTCATGGTAACGGCTGTAAACAGAACAGTTAATGAATCAAATCCTATTGTTGACGCCAGATTAAAGGATGGGTCAAGGCTTAACGTAGTACTTCCTCCCATAGCATTGAATGGTCCTATTGTTACTATAAGAAAATTCCCAGGAAAACCAATTGATATGGAAAAACTGATAGAGTTAGGGTCTTTAACTGCCGAGGCTGCAGCAGCACTAAAAATGCTAATTACAGCAAAATATAATATCTTTGTGGCAGGTGGTACAGGTAGTGGGAAGACAACTTACCTTAATGCACTTTCGAACTTTATACCATCAGATGAAAGAATAATAACCATAGAGGATTCTGCCGAACTTCAAATAACAAACATATCAAATCTTGTCAGCCTTGAAACCAGAAATGCAAACGTAGAGGGAAGAGGCGAAATCACTATTAAAAATCTTATAAAAACAGCTTTGCGTATGAGGCCGAGTCGAATAATCGTTGGGGAAGTCAGAGGAGAGGAGGCAATTGATATGTTAACTGCAATGAATACGGGCCATGATGGGTCACTTAGTACAGGGCACGCAAATTCTACTCAAGATATGTTCTCTCGACTGGAAACAATGATTCTAAGTGCTGCACCTCTGCCTTTGGAAGCTGTAAGAAAACAGATTGCCTCTGCAATAGATATCATTATTTTTCTTTCACGTCTTAGAGACGGGTCCAGACGAACAATGGAGATTTCAGAAGTAACGGGAATCGATAATGGTTTAATAAAATTAAACCCGCTTTTTATATTTAAAGAAACATTACAAGATGAACAAAAATCCATTAATCCTGTGTCAGGATGTCTCCAAAGAACATTAAATCCGTTAATAAATAAACATAAAATGCTAAATGAGGGGATTTACAATGATTTTTAGGAGGAGTTTTAGTGATTGATTATAATGAATATGCAATTCCACTGAAAATGAAATTAGTATATGCATTAGCGGCTTCGGTGGCTGTATTCGCAGTTTCTTACCTGTTTTACAGGAGTGTTATCATTTCAATGGTAATAAGTCCATTAGGAATATTTTATTTGAAGTACAAAAGAAAGCAAATAATCCATAAAAGAAAAATTGAACTCAATTTGCAGTTTAAAGATTTACTTATATCTCTAGCATCTTCATTGTCAGCAGGAAAACCTCTGGAAAAGTCTTTTGTAGGGGCACTTTCAGACCTCTATGTTTTATATCCCAGCGATGATGCATATATAGTCCGAGAAACAAAAATAATTATTAATAAACTATCTCTAAACGTGAGTATTGAAGATGCAATATCAGATTTTGCAGTTCGCTCTGATATAGACGACATACAAAATTTTTCAGATGTAATTATTATATGCAAAAGGACTGGCGGAAATTTAGTTGAAGCAATTAAAAATTCATCAAGAATAATAAGTGAAAAAATTGAAATGACACAGGAAATAGAAACCTTGCTATCATCCAGAAAATTTGAACAAAAAATTTTGAATATTATGCCAATTGTAATGATTTTTATTTTGTCAACAACTGCCGCAGAATATATAAAGCCAGTATTTGTTACTGCTACAGGTAGGATATCAGTAACCCTGTGTCTGATTCTTCTGACTGTTGCATATTTGATTTCAAATAGAATAATGAATATAAAATTGTGAGGTATTATGTTGAGCTTATGGGTTTTGACTGGAGTTGTTTTTGTTATTTACGTAATAACTTTTATCATGGTATTAGCTAAAATTTATTCTGATTACTCTAAATACTGTAGTGTATTAAATTCAAAGGATTATCCGCTAAAAAGATTACTGCCTTTTGGACTGTGTGTTTTGGATAAATTCAACTATTCCTTTAATTCAACATATGACAGAAGGACTATAGGGAGGATTAGTGAAGTATACGGGAAGGAATATTCAGCTTTTTATATACGGATATCTCATGCAAAAAAAATTGTACTTATGGCTTTAATTATTCCAAGTGAAATACCTGTGGGTATATTAACTAATTATGAGGCCACAATTAGCGTTTACATAATACTTATATTTGGAATAATGATATTTCTGGATGACTTCAGACTGAGCAGTCGAATAAAAAAACGCCGACTTGAAATACAGTTGGAGTTTCCTGATTTTATAAATAAACTTACCTTGCTACTTAATGCAGGACTAACTATGGCAAAGGCCTGGGAAAAAATTTCTTTGGACAGCAAAAATAATTGCTCTTTCTATAAAGAAGTGGAAAAAACAGTGTCACAGATTAAAACAGGGGTAAGCGAATCAGAGGCGTTTGGAGAATTTGCAAAAAGATTAAGAACCCCTGAAATTTCAAGAGTTATGTCAATAATTATTCAAAACACAAAAAAAGGAGGGACGGATCTTGTACTGGCATTAAAACTTCAGTCAAATGAAAGCTGGGAAATACGAAAAAATGCAGTAAAGAGACTTGGAGAGGAAGCTTCAACAAAGCTTTTGTTTCCTATGATGATAATGTTTTTTGCAATAATTATCATAGTTGTTACACCTGCGTTAATATCCATGCAGGGAATATCAAATTTCTAAAGGCTCAAAATAACGCCGTATTTAAAGATAAGGAGGATTAATATGATTGCAATATTAAAAAGATTTTTAAGAGAAGAAGATGGTATGGGAACAGTTGAAGTAATTATTATAATAGCTGTTCTTGTGGGTGTGGCTCTGCTTTTCAGAAAGCAACTGATTACCTTTGTAAACGGTATAATAAAAAATCTATTTCCTGATGCAAGTAAGCTTGAAGATAACAGGAATGGTGCTGATATAAAGCTTGTAGGTTAGGTATATCAATATGAAAAACATTAAAGGTAGTTTTACCGTTGAAGCTTCACTAGTTTTTTCAGTAGTTTTTCTTATATTAGCTGCATTTGTATACTTGTTTGTAATAATGTATCAATATGTGAATGTACAAAGCATAGCTGATGAAGCTGCAACAAAAGGAGCTTACTATTATGTTAATCAAGCAGGGGAAAATTACTATTCACATAAAACAAGTGAAATGTACTGGAGAATTTATGATACAAATAAAAACATAAAAATATCAAAAATTAGTAATTATGTAAACGATTTATTAGATAAATCTACGTTTCGGACAGAAAATAATATCTCTGTGAATACCTATAACAAAATTCTTATGAGAAATCTTCAGATAGAAATTCAAGAGAATTACCCTCTCCCTATCGGCAACATGTTTGATATTTTTGGTTTGTCCCCGGTACTAAGTCTTAAAGCTGTGTCTAATTTACCACTTAACGACAATGCAGAATTTATAAGAAACATGGATATTGTGAAAGACATCTGTAGTTGTATTCAAAACAGTGATAATAAATGGATTGGAGAGGGCTCAGAGCTGGGTGATATACTTGGAAAACTGTTGGAGAAAAACTAAAGGGGAAATTATTGTGGCAAATCAAAAAACTAAAGGTGCAATAACAGTATTTTTATGCATAGTTTTGTCTGCGGTATTTCTGGTTATTGGAACATTTACTGATGGTGCCAGACTCAGGCTTGCTCATTCACACGTGCAAAGGGCAAATAAATCTGCCCTTTCCTCAGTACTTGCAAATTATAACAATGAACTAAAAGATGAGTATGGACTGTTTGGAGTATACATAGATGATGACTCAATACTGGAAACTTTTGAAGAGTATTTCCGTAAAAACCTTGGAATCGTTGGTGAAGGAAAATCTATGTATGACTTTTGTATAGAGAACATTAAAATTGCCAATTCATACAGTCTTGAGAGTAATGATGTATTTGAAAAACAGATAATGGAGTTTATGAAGTACAGGGCACCGTTTGAACTGGCGACTGAACTTGTTGAAAAGGTAAAGGGAATCAAGAACATATCAAAAGGGTCAGATGTATACAGTCGGAAAATACAGACGGACAAGCAGGCGGCGGAAATAGGAGAAATACAGCTTTTACTTGAGAATCAAACAAAAAGAATAAATGAATCAAATCTTCCTGTTCGATTAACTGAACTTAAAGATGAAATAAAAAATCAAAATGAAGTTCTTAAAGAAAAAAAGATAAGTATACAAAATCTCGAAACCGCTTTTAGTATAGAAACTGATATAAAGAAAAAACAGGACATAGGGAGATTACTTCAAAAAGCACAGGAGGAAATCCAAGGCATAAATAACACAATAAATAGTATAAAAAATAGTATTCTTGAGAGGGTAAATGAATTCAAAGCACTTAACTCCGAAGCTATTACAGAAGTCACTGCCATTGAGGATAAGAAAAAAGTACTTTGTAAAAGAATTGATGGAGAAATAAAACAATTGGAAGAAAACCTTGAGGGAATCCAAGAACTTGAGATCTCCTACAAAAACAGTATGAACGAAATGAAAAGCATGGTGGTGCAAGACAACTCAGAGTCTCTGCTGGGGAGCTTTAATCAGAATATTCAAAATTGCGATAAAATATTGAATTCAGTGGATAAAGAAGAGGATTTTCTAAATTCACTGAATAAACTCCCAACAACCAATATTGCAGAGTATTCTTTTAGTAAAGCGCCAGCTTCCTATTCAAAAGATAAGGACAACCGGAAGCTAGCCACTGAAGCTCTAAAAGTTGCATTCGAAACGGACGAAGATTTAAAAAAAATACCAGAGGACATGATGAAGTATCTACCATCCCAAAAGTCCGGTTTCAAAGAGGACGCAGAAGCCCGAAGTTGGGATAGTATGGACTTTGAAGATGAAAGCTGTGCAGTTGATAATTTAAACTATATAGCAGGTAAAGATAATATATTGAGTGACATAGTTGAAAAAATATCAGAAGAACTTTTTTTTAACGAGTACATTATGGGAACCTTTAAACATGGAGTACCTATTTTGAAAGGTCAAACAGAGAAAGATGCCTACAATTTGAGGTCAAAAGATAAATCAAAAAAAACATCTTTTTTTACAAACTTTGAGGTGGAATATGTAATAAATGGAAATAAAGATGAAGCAGTAAATTCAATGTTAACCAAATCAGAAATAATGGCAATAAGACTCATTTCAAATGTACTGCACATATATGCAGATAGTTCAAAAACTGCCAGAGTAACAAGTCTTGCGGCAGCATTAAGCGCTTGGTGTGCCGGCCTGTCAACACCACTAATTCAAACAATGCTTATTTTTTCCTGGGCAACTTTCGAATCACTATATGACATTAGCATACTTGAAAAAGGAGGAGAAATTCCACTGTTTAAGACTAATGACCAGTGGATGACCGATATTTCGGGAACTGTAGGGAAGAAAAATTCAAATAAAGCTAACAATGACATCTTATGTCTTTGTTATCACGATTATTTAAAAATATTGCTTCTAACTATGAATAACGATAAAAAGCTTACCAGGGTACAAGACCTTGTCCAGCTAAACAAAAGTGTTACGAGTCCCGGATTTCTTCTGGAAGATTGCAAGGTGTTTTTTAAAGCTGATACAGAGGTTTCCATAAAAAACCTATTTGTTACATTTCCGATGTTTACGGCTGCTTCCAGAAAAAAAATTAGTCGGTCTTATATAAATGAAAGTATGTACCTTGGGTATTAAGGGGGGCTACGTCTGAAAAGAATGGGAAAATGTGACAGAGGTTCTATTACAGTGGAAGCTGCAATATGTTTACCATTTTTTATAATTACTGTAATATCATTTGTTTTTTTAATAAAGGTTTATTATGCACATGAGATAATTCAGCATGGTATAACAGGGGCATGTGATGAAATGAGTGTCTACAGTCTGATATATTATAGTACAAATGCAGAGGAACTGGTAGGGGGCTTAGAAGAGTTCTGCAATTCCGATAAAGTAAACAATGCATTTGAAAATACAGGGTTGTTACAATATATTCGTGAACTTGGAAAGGATGCCACGGATTATGTCAGGGCACAGGCAGTATTGATTCCGATTACAAAAATACTTTTTAGAGAACACCTTGGTACTTCATCAGATAAAGCAGATATTAGACTGAAGAATTTAAACATTTCTTATGGATTAGGGGGAATAGACTTTTCTCGCAGTAGAATGCTTGCTGACGGTAAGAGTGTAGATATTGTTGCGGAGTATAAGCTGGAATTTCCGTTTCTTGCACAATTGTTTCCCGGGATTAAAATAACTCAGACTGCATCTGCTTGCGTTTGGGCGGGAGAAGATGGCGTAAGTTCACTAAAAGGTGACAATGAAGAAAATGAACAAAGTGTGTGGAATTTGGAGAATATTAAAAGAGGCCGGGAAATACGAAGGCTTCAGGGAGCAAACCTGCCTTTCAACTTTCCCGTAATTTCAAAATATGAAAATGGGACAGCTACTAGTATTAAAAGCCTTAATCTTGACGAAGCATATTATCATAACACTACGAATCTTCAAAACAAATTAAAGGGGTATATCAGAAAACTTCAAGAGTTTAATGGTGGGAAAAGCGGCTCAGTCACAATAGACGGAAACCAAATTTTAAAAAAGGAGCTAATATTGGTGGTACCTGAAACGGATATTTCGGCTACCCAGCAGCAAACCCTGAATAAATGTATAGATATTGCCAGGGAACAAGGTATAAGTCTAAAAATAGTAAAGGCTTATGGTAAACAAAATAGTGATAAAAATGGGGTAGACAATGGAAAAGGTAATTGAGACTAACAATGCTAAATTAATAAAATTAATAGCTTTTATAATTTGTATAGCCATTTGGACAGCGGGTACTGTCGTAACAGTCAGTTTATTTAATATGTCTAAGCAGTCAGTTGCTATAGAGGTTTTATTGGTTGTTCAGCTTTTAGCGGCACTATGGGATATAAATAGTATGACAATCCCATTAAAGATTACTGTCCCGGCAATCCTTACGGGAGCGGGTATTATGTCAGTTACAGGAAGAATTATAGAGGGAACGTCAGCTGCAATTATTTCGTTTGTTCTTATGAAGCTTTTGTCTATAATATCCCGAAATCAGGTTGGGGGTGGAGATATTGCAATCATGACTGTAACGGGACTGTTTACCGGAATCAGCACTTTAATTTCAATACTGTTTACTTCTGTAACTTTAGCGGGGCTATTCTCTATCATTTTTATTGTAAGTAAAAAAGCAAATAAGAAGACTGAGATACCTTTTGCTCCATTTATACTTGCTGCAACAGTATTGTTGGTGTTTGTCGGTTATGTACAATATTTATAAATAATAAACTCGGGGTGATGAAATTGAACGGAATGCTTGAACAAAATTATGATATTAATTATGAGAATGATTCAACTTCAAATTATCTGGTTTTAAGGCCTAAAAATGATAGAAAATTAATAGAATATCAGGTTCAAATGTTGCTGAATAACAAGATACACGGGCTTCTTAGCTTTCATATAAATTCTGTTGGCAACCATGTAAATTGCTTTTATGATATTACTTCTAAATGCACACTGGTTAATATAATGAACCGAAAAAAGTATAATCGCTACGAATTTTTACTATCGATGCTAATGATTACAAAAAGTATAATGGGAATTAAGGATTATTTATTAAATGATACTAACCTCCTTTTAGACGAAAATAATATTTATGTTGACCCAGAAACTATGAACTTATTTTTTGTATATTTACCTTTCCAAAACAATTCAAACGACATCAAAACCTTTTTACTCAATATAATTATAAAACTAGTCAAGTTTCAGGAAGAAGACTGCGATAATTATATACAGAAGATTCTGGAGAACATTAAAAGTGAAATGTTTAATCTGATCTGCCTGAAAGAATTACTAGAAAACCTGTTGGGTCAGGATATCAAAAGGGATACATCCTGTGAAAGCACTAATATTTCAGATAAGCAGGAAACTGAAAAGCCAAAAGCTCAAATTAAAAGAGGAGACGTAAAAATACCGAATTTACCAGCAGAAGAATGTTCCAATATAAACGTAAACATAAAATCTAAAGATTCCTCTAAAACATTCAGTAAAATAAGCCTTACACAAATAATTCTACAGCCTATTCTTTTAATAGTACTCATTACAATTTTATCAAGTAACTTTGTAAGAATTTCAGAAAATCCAAAAACAACTGGCATAATTTTATCATTAATATTTATAGGATTAGATATCCTCGCAATAAGAATCCTTAATGAAAAGAAAACTGAAAGCTCTGAAAGCTATACGCCTTTCCAGTACATTACAGAAAAAATGCGTGCAAACAGTTTGGTACAGTCTAAAACGCCAACCACACTTAAAGATAATAAAAAGTTTGAAGAAATAAATATGGAAAAAGAAAACTGCAGTGGTGGTGAAACGATCATTCTTAGGAAAAGTGAACCTAAAGACACACCATACTTGCAAGCAATAGAGGGCGAGGACATTATAAAAGTTGACAAAAAAAGCACTTTAGTAGGTAGAATGGGAAGTTTTGTAGATTATATAATAGGCAATAATGCTGTGGGAAAAGTGCATGCAGAAATTTTATACGAAGATGAATCATATTTTATTATGGACTGTAGTTCAAGAAATGGAACTTTTCTCAACGATGATAGGATAAAACCAAATACAAAAATGAAAATCAACGAAAATGATGTTGTTCGATTTGCAAACAAGGAATTTATTTTTATAATTCCAAATTAGTAACTTAAATTAATATTAAAGAAATAGGAAATTACATGATCAAGTACATAATTCTGTTTTTTGTATTACTGCTTTCAGTAGTAAGTGACCTAAGAACTTCAAAAATTAGAAATATATATACAATATCAGCTATCTTCGCGGGAATTTTAATAAATACATATCTTTCAGGGATATACGGTTTAAAGGAAAGTGTAAAGGGTGTGATACTCCCGGTATTGATATTAGGAATCTTTTTTTGTGCAAGGCTTATAGGAGCCGGGGATATAAAACTCTACTCAAGCATTGGAGCTATTTTTGGCATAGACTTTGTAATTATGGCATTTTCGTACTCTTTTTTGATTTGCGGTTTATATTCATTAATAAAAATCTCTATAAAGAGGAATTTAATAAACGTATTTGTTTCATTTACAAAGGAATTAAAACTATGTTTTATTACACAGAATTTTTCAGCTTTTGAAAATAAAACAACCCGAACATATGTCAGAATGTCTCCTGCAATTGCAGCGGGTTGTATTTTTGAGATACTATTAACTTTATAATAAAGAAAAATTAGAGCAGTCCTCACAAAAACGAGTTAATGCTGAGACTTTTTCTTCAGCGTCTTTATACCCTTCGTCATAGAGTTTTTTAAGATTTTCAGGATTCCTTTCAAATCTTGAGATTTCAATCGGCTTTTTAGGCCTGATTATAACTGCTTTATTTTCTCCTTCAAGTTTTTCTGCTAACATTACACTCTCATTATAGTGAATATGCCTATTTTTAATTGCTTCTGCCAGATTAGGGTATTTTTTAAGCTTTAGTTTACACAGGGGATACAATTTATTGGGCTTTTTTTCATATCCCATATGTCTGGTAAGAATAATAACCTGCTTTTCAAATCCGTTATTGACAGAGTAGTGAACAGGAATTGAGTCCGAAGGGCCCCCGTCAACAAGTTTTCTTCCTGCAACTTCAACAATGGGAGAAAGCAAAGGAATTGAACTTGAAGCTATTACGTAAACATCATCGACTCTCATATCTTTAACAGGAGCATAATAACTCTTACCTGTTTCACAGTCGGTAGATACCACTGTCAGCCTGCAGTCAGAGCTTTTAAATTTATCGTAATCAAAAGGAAGAAGTTTGTTAGGAATATCGTCAAAAAGAAAATCCATATTAAAAATAGAACCTCTTGTTAAAAGCCCCATTATACTGACATAACGCTTATCATTGCAATACCCTGCATTAATATCAAGATTTCGGCCACGCTGACCTGTAATATAAGAAACCGAATTGCAGGCTCCTGCCGATACACCTAAGATGTCCTTAAAAAACATTTTATGGTCAAGAAAGCAGTCCAAAACACCTGCTGTATACAACCCACGCATACCTCCGCCTTCAAGGATTAAATTTACTTTAGCCATTAATGTATTACACTCCTTATATTCCCATGTTGTTTTAAAGAATTATATCTCTTTTTGACAATTCATTCAATCCACCAAATATCTGATATAATAAATTTAAAAGAAGTTTACTAAATTATTGTATTTTTTTGGAGGCTTTAGTATGAAATCTTACAGAAAAGAGTTGTTTTTTAATGTATCAAGCAGAAGAGCTTATATAAATATAACTCAGCAGATTCAACAATGTATTGACGAAAGCGGAATTAAAGAGGGTATGATCTTAGTTAATGCTATGAATATAACTGCAAGTGTATTTATAAACGATGATGAAGCGGGACTTCATGCAGATTTTGAAAATTGGCTGGAAAAATTGGCGCCTGAAAAACCATATAGTCAATATAACCATAACGGTTATGAGGATAATGCCGATGCACATTTGAAGAGGCAGATAATGGGTAGGGAAGCGGTAATAGCAATTACTAAGGGCAAGTTAGATTTTGGAACCTGGGAACAGATTTTTTATGGTGAGTATGACGGTAAAAGAGAAAAAAGGGTACTTGTAAAAATTATCGGGGAATAAAAATTCTTTGAATGGGACATTTTTAATATATGTTGAATTCAAAGAGGTAAACCAATGATAAATCAGGAAATTAAAGAACTTCTTACACAATGCGGAATAGAAAAAGAAATGGAGGCGTTGGAAGGCTGCTTTTCCGATTATTCCTCCAGATTCATTCACAAGATGTATCCTATGCCTGAACATACAGAGAACATGGTGGGTAGAAATAGCCTGCATTATATTCAACTGGCATTGTGCAGGTCAAAATTACTGACGGATGGTATAATTACCTCACTTAATGCAAAAAATGGACTGCTGGCAATGCTTTCCTCCAGAGCACATTTGGAGGTAACAGGAGCTTTGGCATTTTTTCTGAAAAAATTGAAAAATTATTATAATGGTACAATATCCTTTGAAATACTAAATGAAGCTATTCAAAGATTAATTTTGGGTACTAAAACACAGGAATTATCCGAAAATGCTCCTGCACCTGTAAATGTAATGACCCTGATTGAAGCTGCTGACGAGTATCTGAGCAAAACAAAAAATAGCAATATAAAGGAATTCATGGAGAACTATAACTACCTGTCAGAATACTGTCACCCCGATTTTTTTGGCATAACTATGCAAAGCAGAATTAATAATGCCGGAATCACAACATATAGCTTTTTTAATCATTTAAATGAACAGGATTTTACCTTTTTAAGCAGCCTTTTATCAAGTGCATCAACGTTTTTTCTTCTATATGACAGTATTCTTGGACTACTGAGAGAAAATGAAAGACTTCCGGAATATGAATGACATTCCCCTAAAAAGTTAAGGTTATTTCCTTGATCCCCGTTTCCAATTCTCTGAATATTACACCTGCTTTTTCAAACATCCTTTTGGAGGCCTTTACGCTATCGGTATCAGCGTATTTATCGCTCAAGTAGATTACTTCCTTTATACCGGACTGAATTATAGCCTTTGCACATTCGTTACAGGGGAATAGGGCAGTATAAATTTTACTTCCTTCAAGGGAAACCCCTCTGTTATTAAGAATTGCATTGAGTTCTGCATGTACAACATAAGGATATTTCGTACAAAGAACATCTCCTTCTCTTTCCCAAGAGAATTCATCATCTGAGCACCCAAAGGGGAATCCGTTGTATCCTACGCTTAAGATTCTGTTGTTTTTACTTTCCACTATACAAGAACCAACAGGAGTACTCGGGTCTTTACTCCTTTTGCCTGATAAAATAGCTATTCCCATAAAATATTCGTCCCAGTTTATATAATCAGTTCTTTTACTCATAGTAAACATCCCCTTAGAGTTTAATTAGAATTAATTATACCTTAATTAAAACCAAATGATAAGAGTCACTAATTTATACCGGTAATATGAACAAAATACGTTTTGTATGCATTATTTGTCCACGGAGTAAACCATGAATCTTCGGTATGTTCTGCTATTACAGGTTCGTATCTGGATTTTGAACTATTGTAAATCATGCCTACAATAACCGCAGCATGCGTTATAGCTGATTTGTTTTTCCAATGATATTGTATTAAATCACCTGGTACTACATACTCTCCTATTGATGAGTCAAATTGATCATCTCCCATAATTACTTTCTGGGTAGCTTTAGGACCGAATTCGTTATTTTTGTAATTACCTATAAGTATATTGTTAAGGCCTCTGGAAGTACTCCAGGTCCATGAGTATGTGTCGTGAGAGGTTGCAGCTGTTCCAGTTTTATCATAGTACCATTGAAAGTCCCCGGACCTATCATTAGCAGCACCCCCTGCTCTTAAACATTGTGAAACAAAGTTAGTACAGTCTCCACCTTTCCATTTTTCATCACCGAAATTCAGATATTCCTTTGAGTAGTTATTCCAGTGGCTGTGTGCCCAGTTGTAAACTTTATCTCTATTATATTCACTATTTAATCGGGAAAATTTCCATTCTGGCTCAACAAGTAATAACTTGGAAGATTTGCTCTTTTTTGCCTTATATAATACTTTTTCTGCTTCGAATTTTAGTGTACGTACCTGTTCCTCCAAAGCAGAATAACTTTCTCTGGTTGACTCGATGGAATTACCTTTTTTTGTTTGGAACGTATCTTGTATAATTTTCCAAGTACCATTGTCAATTGATAGCTTTAATAAATGTACTTCTGATTTTACACCCTTTATTGGGTCACCGGAAGGGTTTGCAGCATTCCAGTAAATATCTGCGGTCAAGGTAGCCTTAATATTTGCAGAACTTCCATCCCAAAATGCTTCTTCTATATCCACTTTGGGTTTAACCTTTTCTATTTGATAATCGTTGTTTGCATACGAAATGATATAATCCTCTAGTAACTGTTTTTTTATAAATAACAGATTCTTTTGAGCGGTTTGGACACTATTGAGAAAAAACATATCTATAGTATCAACATTATGTGAAACAGCCGACTGTATTTTAGCACAAAGGAATTCTGTAGTTACTTGCTCTGCTGGACGTATATCTACTGGTTTTGCATTAAGATTAAAAGAACATAAAATGATAAGACATAACGAGATTATTATTTTTACTTTTTTTCTCATAAGAAACTCCCGTTTAAATACTGATTAAGCAGACTGACTTTTAATTTTATTCTGCTGTCTCTTGGTTTTTATCAATGATATTATGAGTAATATAAATGGAAACAATACTTGAGTTGGTAAGGAAACAAATGATTCTGCTAAACTATGTTCCCAGGTATACAATTCCATGGCGTTTGGAAATGCCCAGAAAGAGAGTACAATTATAAGCAACCCAAAAGCGGGAACAAGAGGCTTGTATTCTATACTGAATATTTCAGCAGTAATTTTTGAAATTGCGTACAATGAAACTAAAACCTTAATTCCTCCCCCAATTAGAAGACTCATATCGACAAGAGGATCTATGCTTATAGCGGGAATAAGCTGAGCCGCAATATGAGAAGGATATTGGATATTCTCAATAAGATCTGGCCCTATTATTTGAATGTTGCGTCCCGAGATTACCAGAAGTAATAGTCCTGTAATGCCTATTGCCCAATAAGTTGCTTTAAACCTTCCTTTTTCGCTGTTGGTATACGGTAATATCATAAGAAAAATTATAAAGTCTCCGAAAATAGAGCTTAACAAATCGAAAGAACTTTTAATAACAGGAGATATTTCGAGTAAAATCGGCTTAAATCCGGTGAAATCAGTTTCATTTAATAATGAAAGAGTAACGATTGCTATGGCTAAAGGAAGTAATGGTACTAGAACTTCGCAACTTTTTCCGATTACTGAAAGACCACCTCTCACCGCGTAAACTGCTATAATTATAGGTACTAATACTATTACTATAATAGGTGTTTCAGGATAACTGACAGTTACCATAAATTCGCTAAAAGCTTTTGTATCCAGTAATGCATTATGCATAAAATATAAGATGTAAATAAGACTTAATATTTTTCCTGTTGTTTTGCCAAAACAAAATTCAATTATTTCAAGAAGATTTTTCCCAATGTTAATTTTTGATAGATATAAGTGCATGGTAATAATAATAAATCCTCCAAGAGTTCCTAAAATAACTGCTATCCAGGCATCTCTTGTAGCTCCTACGGCAGGGTTGGAAATGGCAGTACTACCATGGAAAAAACCTATGGCTATTACTGCAAGCTGATAATTAGATAGTTTCACATTACTCATACTATTCACCTCCCAAACCCATGCTGTTAAATATACCTGTCATAATTTCATAGGGACTTGGAGGTGCTTTTTTTATACTTATAAGAATACCCAATATTAACGAAATTCCAATAATGACAAAATAAACACTCATAATCTTACCCTTAGATGGTGATGTTAGCAATTCTTTTAAATTCAATAGTACAAGTATTAAAATACCGAAAATTATTTTTAGCAAATGATCGCACCTACTTAAACTTTATTGGTTTATTCAAAAGCCCGGTTCTATTAATTTTAGCATCTACTTTTACTTTAACCTGTACAGAAGGGAAAATTTGTTCACTCCAAAAACCGTTAACCTTTCCCCAATATTTAGGATACTTATCAAATACATGCATTCCAAAGCCAAATATGTCACTTTTAAATTCTTTCTGACATTTAGTAATTGCACTATAGCATTCTTTTGTGATTTCTTTTTTAAGGTTTTTGCTTAGACATTTACATACATCTTCCGGACTTTGACCTAACTGACCTTGCTGTTCGCCAATATTGGCTTCCGCTTTAATTTTAACGTTAATTTCTATAGTGCCATTACTTGAAGTTTTAACTTCAAAATTGGAAGAAGCCTGAGTTAATTCGATTCCAATTATTTCTTTAGGATTATAAGGATTTTCAATTTCGATAATTCCTGATTTAGCACGACCTGTAATAAACAGGTATCCCCGGGTATCATATTTGTCAAGCCATCCCACCATTTTATCCTGCCGAAAAACAGCTAAACCTTCAGTAGAGGTTAAATTTTCGGACTTTTCTATTGTACCTATAGATAGCTCACGGCCTTCTGTTACCAATTCTCTTGCCATGTCCAGCAATCGTATTTCTTTGGTAAATGCTCTGGATTTAGAATTTTTAATTGTATCTCTTATATAATCTCCGGGAATTTTAGATAACTCGTACTCCTGTTCCACAATCTCCTTTGCTGTTGTGCCCTTTGCAACAATAATAAGGGATTTATACTGGGTCTCATGGTCTCTTAGAATAAAATCAACATAGTTTTTAATTCCTGATTTAGCAAGTTCCTCACTAAAAACTATTACTTGTGAGGAACTGTAAAAAATCTTTTTATTTACCTTAGCAAGCATCGTTCGTAATGCTGCAAAAATAGTGTTTTCTGTGTTGCTGATATTTACAAAACTTTTTTTACCGCCGCCACCCCCTCCAGGGGCCCCTGAACCAGAGCTGTTGACATCTACAGGTTTGATAATCTGCGCCGTTACCATTATTTTGCCATCCTCAGTCTTGTCAATTCCCATAGCTGTAAGAATAGACAATTCACTTAGATCTCTGTTATTCCAGCAACCTGTTGATAAAGTCATAATCATACTAATACACAGCAATAACAAAATTATTTTTTTAATCATTTTTTACGCCCCCTTGGAGCAAAAGTCTTCCCAGTTGTACGTTTTCTATTCTGACCTTTGGTTAATGAACTGGGGCGATTAAACATGGACCATATAGGTGCTACTATAAAGGAATCTTTCAGGCTTTCTCCTCGAAAAGGTGCAAATGGAGAGAGAATAGGTACAAAAAATGATTTCTTCCCGCACAAGTAAATAGTAAACATATAGGTAACAAATCCTATACCCAATAGTCCAAGAATATTGGCTGCAATTAAAATAACAATCCTTAAAATTGCACCTACTTTCATAAGAGGAGGTACAATAAAACTGCAGATTCCCGCTAAAGCAGCAATAATAACCAATGGAGCAGAAGCAATACCCGCACTTACAGCGGCATCTCCCAATACAATAGCTCCTACAATGCTAACTGCCTGACCTATAGCCCTTGGCATACGAAGGCCCGCTTCACGAAGAATTTCAAAAGTAATTACCATAATTAAAGCCTCAATAAAAGCAGAGAAAGGTATTCCTTCTCTAGTAGCAGCCATAGTAAGCATAAGCTTGAAAGGTATTATCGTTTGATGAAAGCTAATAACTGCCACATATAATCCCGGTAAATACACCGAGATAAAAAAGCACATTAATCTTAGAAGCCTCATAAAGGATGCAAAATAGTATTCTCCAAAGTAGTCCTCCGGGGCTTGAAAGCTTTCTATCATCAGAAACGGAACTGTCAGTACGGTGGGAGTACCATCTGCCAGAATTGCAACTCTTCCTTCTAAAAGTTTAGCAGCAACCTTGTCAGGTTTTTCACTGTTTCCGACCATAGGGAAAAAAGGCATCTTACCATCTTGTATAAATTGCTCAATATATCCGGTAGCAAGAATTGCATCTGTATTTATTCTGTTAAGACGGTTTTTTACTTCTTCAACAACTTCAGGTGCTGCAATACCTTGAATATAGCAAATTGCTATATCAGTATTTGTTTGCTCTCCAAGAACAAGGCTTTCAACTTTGAATTTAGAATTTTTTATTCTTCTGCGTATCAGTACTACATTTGTCCTGAGGCTTTCTGAGAAACCTTCTCTTGAGCCTTTAATACTTATCTCAGTGTCAGGTTCACCAACAGCCCTTTTTTCGGGGGCTTTTAACCCTATTTTAAAGGCCTTGTCCTCTCCGTCAATAAATAAAACAACATCTCCCGTTAGAATACCATCAACACAATCTTTAAAGGAATAAAGCTCTTTAAGGTCACTAATGCTTAGAACATTTTCCTTTAAAAGTGTAAAAACTGATGAATAACTTTTATTGCCTGAATAATTGATTATAGGTTCAATAATATTCTCGGCAAGAATTGCTTTGTTAAAAAAACCATCTATAGAAGCAATTATAACCCTAGTGTTTTCCTTACCCATAATTACTTCACGGAGAATAAAGTCACTGCATAGGGAAAACTCCTGATTTAACAATCCTTTGACCCTGTTGATGGTTTTAGGAATTTGTGTACTGCTATTATTTTGGTTATCTTCAGGTATGTCAATACCCGCACGTTTTGGCTTTTTAGGTTCTCTGGACTTAAAAAAACTAAACATTATATCACCCAAAGTCATTGTCTCCAAATAAAGTAATGTTATTCTACATGTATAAATACTGCTAATTTGGAAAATAATCCATATTAGGTTAATTTAATTAATAAGGAGTTTGAATATATGACCGAAAAAGACAAACAAAAATCTGCAGATATTTGGATGTTCAAGGTATTAACTATAGTTTTGGTATTGACAAGTTCATTACTTGCTTTCTTCTGTATAAGGGTGAACAATGTAGTCAACCAGTACAAAGAAAAATATAATAATGAATGTGTACAATCCATGCTTATTATGAAATCAAATCAATCATTAACAACAAACACAAATAATTATAAATCTCAGAGTGATGAACTCAGCAAGCTTAACAATGATCTCAAGAAACAAAATGAAGAAATAAAAAAACAGCTGGATTACCTAAAAAAACAAAATAAACAGTTGGATGATACCAGGAGAGAATTGGCGGAAGATAACCTTCAACTTCAGAAATCACTTAAAAAGGCAGCATCGGTAGGTGTAAAACCCCAATCATACAAAATATACAGCGGTGACAATCTGAAAACTAACAGCAAAGGAAAGTACATTGGGAAATTTCTGGGTACTGCATACACCCCCTGTGCCGAGGAATGCGGGAATAACAAAGGAATAACCAGCTCAGGTCAACCAATAGTACCCGGTGTATCTATAGCTATTGATAACACTCATTGGCCTTATGGAACAATATTTTATATTAAGGGGTTGGGATACACAATCGCTATGGACACGGGAAGTGCCATAAAAGGAAAAAATAGATTCGATTTTGCAGTTTTGGATAAAAAGTTTGCTTATGAGCTTGGACAACAATATTATGACGTTTACCTAGTAAGAATGGGTAATGGTAAGATTAATGAATCTATTATAACCAAATTGGCATAGACAAAAGAAAGCTAATGTAAATCAGGAAATATTGACTTATTTTCCTAAATGGTATATAATTACAGTTGTATTTAAGTCAAAAAAAATTAATAATTTATCGCTGAATTATAGCAGATTACTGCTATAAGCGGGGGAACCATAATATGGGGTGAATCCTGGGTTAATCAGGTAGGGTTAGTCTCTTACAACCCGAATCCGGCAGCTAACTTCGTAAGCGTTGGGGAGAAAGTGAATTTTTACATTTTGCAATTTTCTAACCAATGCTACAGACATCTGTAGCATTTTTAAGTTTATCCTTATTCATTTTCTTCAAATTTAATTATTCAATTTTAATTCTTACTTTATAATTTGAAATGGAGGGAACTTATTTGATGAAAGTTTGTATATCAGGCTTGGGCCGCACTGGGAAGGAAATTGCCAGAACAATATTATTGCAAAATGAAATTCAGCTTGTTTCTGCTATTTGCAGTCCGGGCAGCAAATCACTGAATAAGGATTTGGGAGAAATTCTTGGAATGAATAAAACAGGAATAATTATTACCGGATCTGATAAACTGGAGGAAGTTATTTTTAGAAATAAACCGGATGTTGTTATTGATTTTTCAAATCCTAAATCAGCATTAAAAAATGCTTTAGTTTTCTCAAAATACAAAATAAACATTGTAGTAGGTACTACAGGATTCTCGGATTATCAGCTTAAAAAGCTCTATGTAATTTGTAGAAAATTTAAAAATGGTATTGTTTACGCACCAAATATAACTATGGGTGTAAATGTGCTGATGCTACTTTCAAATCTCACGGCAAGCCTACTAAGTAATTACGATTTTCAGATTACAGAGTTACATCACAAAAATAAATTAGACTCACCATCCGGGACAGCTAAAAAAATAGCCGGTGAAATACAGAGTGGTCTTTTGAACAAGGGAGTTGTAGTGTCTCATAGTGACATACCTATAAATTCTGTAAGGGCCGGAGGTGTAATAGGAAAGCATGAAGTAATGATAGTTGGTCAGGAGGATAAAATAGAAATCAGTCATGAATCTTTTTCAAGAAAAGCGTTCGCACAGGGAGCAGTAGGTGCTGCAAAATTTATTCATAAAAAATCCGGATATTATGAAATGAAAGATGTCCTTGATTTGGAAAAAGTTTTAAAGACTTATATAGAAAATAACAACAAGTCATCACGGCGCCGCAACAAATATAATGCCAAACCGGCTTCGAATTAAAAAAACAAGAACCCCGCTACTGCTGGGTTCTTGTTTTTTTAACTCTAAACATATACTTTAAAATACTCTTAATTATAAGAACAAGTTCAATAATTCCTAAAATACCTACAATTGTTACCAAGTCTCTGTTTTCCGTAACGATGTTTTTGATTTTTGTCCTGTAATCCGCAGGTGCTGAAACAGTTTTATCAGAGTAAAGATTAACTTCTATTTCAGTACTATCATTCAGTGTGTATTTTAAAACACCTGCAATAATCTCGGTATTAACCGGGAGTTTCAACTTTTCATTTGGTATAAAACTTATACTTTTTATAAAACTGTTTCCAGCAGGATAGGTATAATAAACATCAATTTTGCTAACCAAATTAATCTTTACATTATCTACCTCTATACTTCTCTGAGGTATATTCTTAGGAACCAGAATTCCAGTATAAAACTTTGAAAAACCGTAATCAAACAGTTTGGCAGTTTCGGAGAAGGCTTTATCTTCACTGGTATTGAATACCACAGCAATAAGTCTTTTATCATTCTGAGAAGCCGTAGTTACAGCGGAAAAACTCTGGGGATTTGTATTTGTACCCAATTTACCGCCATCAACACCTTTATAGCTCCAAAATAGTGTATTTTGGTTTGTTAAAATTGAAGAATTATTTCCATTAAGCCAGCCAAAACCTCTTGCGCCGAATATTACATTAAAAGTATTATTTGATATTGCTGCTTTTATAAGTAAAGCGATATCCTTGGCAGAAGTATATTGACCCTTCTCATAAAGACCTGTTGGATTTACAAAGAAAGTATCTTTTAGGGATAGCTCTTTGGCTTTCGTATTCATATATCTAACAAATTTTTGGATATCACCATTGCCTACATATTCGGCAAGTGCTACAGCTGCATCATTTCCCTGTGAAAGCATTACGGCATAAAGCAAGTCTTCAACCGTATACTGGTTTCCTACCACAAGATTAAGTCCCTTAAAGCTGGCGGCATTTTTACTGATTGTAATCTTTGCATTTAAATCCGTTTTCTCAATGGTAACAAGAGCTGTCATAAGTTTGCACATAACTGAAGGTGATAAATGCTTATAAGAATCTTTTTCAAAAAGAACTTGTCCTCTCACTGTGTCCATCAAGACAACAGAGCTTGATGAAAGACCTTCAGCCGGCGTCCATGCAAAAGCCGGAATACTATTGAATATTAAAATTAATGCCACTATAACTAAAAGGATTTTTTTGCTCATCAACTTCACCTGCCGAAAGTAATAATTCATTTCCTAATATAATCATAGAACATAGGGGCTCAATTAACAAGGCAAAAATCAATAATCTAAGGTTAAAAATAGGTTACAAATTTTTCAATAATTATTAAAGTTATTCAGCAAATGAAAACAATGCATATAACCGGTACTAAAATAAAATAATACATTTAAACCGTAGCTTAAATTTTAAAAAAAAGGAGCTTAAAATTGGGAGTTGTAAAGAGATTAAGCAAATACATTATATATGACGAAAAAAGTATCAAACATGACTTTGAATTAAAGGAAACAAAGTCGTTAAATTGCGACAAGGCAAAAAACGCTGCTTCTATGGACACCTTTGATAGTGAGGAGTTCAAAGATTTTTTTGAAGAATGCCCTGTTAATGACGAATATCTTGATGAGTCAGTATCGGATGAATTAGATAATAATAAAATCATTATAAAAAAAATATATAACATACCTGAAAACAGTGATATTGTATACAGGGAGTTCAATATAACCGTTCAAGATGAGAATTATCAGGCATTTATAGTATTTATTGACGGAATGACAGACAGTAGTATTATAAGCAATAATATTCTTCAGCCTTTAATGATTTTATCAAACCTTGATATTAAACAAGAGGTAAAGGATATAGGTGAATTTATATTCAATAGACTTATACCTTTTAATCAGTTAAAAAAATCTAAGAATTTCAAAGAGGTTGTAAGCAGTATTAATTTTGGCGGATGTGCCGTATTTGTAGATGGATTAGAATACGCATACGTAGCGGATACAAAAAAATGGGAACACAGAGGTGTGGGTGAGCCAAATTCCGAAACTGTTATAAGAGGACCGCAGGAGGCTTTTAATGAACAAATAAGAGCAAATACGGCACTTTTAAGGAAAATATTAAAGGATAAAGACTTAACAATTAAGGGACTTACAATAGGTAAACGTAGCAATACTCCCTGTGCTGTCATGTATATCCGAGATATTGCAAATGATTCTCTTGTACGTGAAGTAATAAAAAGAGTCAAAAGTATTAAGGTTGACTATATATTCGATTCGGGTGAATTGGAGCAACTACTGGAAGACAGTACTTTCTTAACAGCACCACAGATATTTGCAACAGAAAGACCTGATACTGTTGCAAGAATGCTTGCCCAAGGGAACATAGCTGTTATACTGGACGGAAGTCCATACGTCCTTGTGATGCCTGCAACAATAACCGAATACCTTAGTACGCCGGAAGATATAAACATACGATTTCCATATGTCAATTTTGTACGTATGATAAGAATAATAGGTGTTATCATAGCACTTTTATTACCGGGGCTGTATATAGCTGTAACAAATTATCATCAGGAAATGATTCCGACTAATCTTTTATTTGCCATAGAGGCTTCAAGAGAGATTGTTCCGTTTCCAACAGTTATTGAAATAATAATAATGGAATTTTCGTTTGAACTAATAAGAGAAGCAGGAATCAGAGTGCCGGGAGCTATCGGCTCTACAATAGGCATTGTGGGAGGTCTTATTTTAGGCCAGGCAGCTGTTTCAGCAAATCTTGTAAGTCCAATACTAATAATAGTAGTAGCTATAACGGCACTTGGTTCCTTTTCAATACCCAGTTTCTCTATGTCCTTTTCCATAAGAATAATTCGGTTTGCTTATATTATATTAGGGTCAATAGCCGGATTTTTTGGAATAGCATTAGGTCTGCTGTTGAATGCATTGCTGCTTGCATCATCAAAATCCTTTGGAGTACCTTTTCTGACACCATTTGGGCCTATTACTAACGGAAAATATTCAGATAAGCTAATGAGAAAGCCTATGTGGAAACAAGAAAAAAGGCCGGATTATCTGAATACAAAGGATATCATAAAGCAGCCCGAAGTAAGCAGAGGTTGGACTCGCAGTGATGCAGGTGAGGACGGAGGCGAGGATAATGAGGAATAACGAGGGTTTTGGGTCTTGGGAGGCCATTTGTTTACTAATAAATATGATTTTTGTTCAGGCTATATTGCATTTCCCAAAAGATGCGGCAGGTGTGGGGGGCAGCGCAGGCTGGATTATACCTATAGCAGTAACAATAATAGCCTATATATACTTTGCCATAGCCACCGGATTTTATAGACAACATGGAAATTTGGATTTACTTGATATATCTCAAAAAGCTGCAGGAAGGATAATGAAAATAATAGTAGGACTTTTGGTAGCCTTATTACTGATTATCCTAGAAGCATCCCTTTTGGGTGAATATGCACACTCACTAAAAATAATATCCCTTGATAAATCTCCTTTATCTTATATTCTTATATTTTTTATGATTGGGATGATTGCTGCAGCTTATTACGGAATTGAAGTAGTGGCACGTATAAGTGCCTTTATAGTACCGATATGTATAATAGGATTTATATTAATAACTATAGGTGTTATCCCTGAGTATAACATAGACAATGTTTTGCCAATACTTGGAAAAGGTGTTGATTCTATAATTAATGGAAGTAGTGTCAGCTTACACCTTGTTGCTCCGCTGCTGCTAATATTTTTTTTGATACCGTATTTTAAGAGAAGGAATCTAAACCGTGTAGGTTATTTATCGATAACTATATCAGGGTTAATCATGTTTTGGTCCACATTAGCCTTTTTATTAACTTATCCATATGAAACGGCAGTTGATAAAAAAATACCTTTATACCAAATGGCAAGACTTATTGAGTTTGGAAACTATATACAAAGGGTGGAATCTGTTTTCGTTTTGGTTTTCTCTTTATCATCCATATTATTTATGGGAGCATTGTTTACTTTCATAACCCACATAATTGCTAAAACCCTTGATTTGGATAGACATCAGCCGATTGTACTGCCCACTGCAATTATAATATACTCTATGACATTTGTTAAAAAAGGGCTTCCGTTTCATCTACCGGGTAGTCAAATCACAAATATACTATGGATTTTAGCACTTTTGCTACCGATTATTGTACTGATTATAGGTTCCATAAAAAAAGTAGGCTCTGAAAATGAAGGAGGGCAAGACTATGATTAAAATAGCCAGACTCTTTTGCATCATTTTATGTATAACAATAAGTATGGTAACCCTGACAGGCTGTTATGACAACCGGGAGATTGAAGACTTAGCGTATGTAGTAGCAATTGGGATAGATGAAGCTGATAACAATATGTTTAATCTTACCTTTCAGACTGCTGTACCAAAATCTATAACCACCGGAGAAGGGGAGACGACTAGTATAAAATCCTTCAAGACTGATAATTTTCTTTCCGGTTTAAGGAAAACAGGAAGATATTTAAGTAAAAAAATAAATTTATCCCATACAAAAATAATTGTAGTTTCTGAAGGAATAGCTAAAAGGGGACTACTTCCATTTTTGAATGGTTTACAAAACTATATGGAACTCCGTCCCAACGTAAATATAATTGTTTCTGCAAATGGAGCCAAGGACTATATAGAATCTCTGGAACCAAAGCTCTCGGCCAATCCGACTAAATATTACGATATGATGTTTAAATCCTATCAAACAGATTTTCGCGTACCAAGCTCACAGTTGGGAGATTATCTATATAGAACCAGAAGTTCAGGTTCCCAACCGGTAACCATATACACAGAGATAGATAATAGTATTATAGACACCAAAAAACCTGAAACGGATAAACCTGAGGAAGACCAGGGAAAGAAAAAGAAAAACATGTCTATAAAGGGTCTGGCTGTATTTAATGGAGATAAAATGAAAGGGAGCTTAGATTCAGCAGAAACTTCCATATACGCCTTAATGACAGGGTCTATAGATAGTATAAAACTAGAGGTTAATGATCCTTTTGAGGATAGATATAAAATATTAAGCAACGTAATGATGGATAGATCCTCTAAAACAACCGTCCAAATAAATGGCAATAAACCACAAATAAATATAGACCTAAAGCTTCATGCAGACATAGAAGCTGTTCAGAGCAATATAAATTACTCCGATCCTGCAAAATTAAAAAAAGTTCAAAAACAGTACGAGGATTATTTAAAAAATGAAATGAACAGCCTTCTTACCAAAGCTTCATACCAATATAAAAGTGATATATTCGGCTTCGGACAGATTGCAAAGAAAAACTACAGTTCAATACAACAATGGGAAAAAGCCAAATGGCATGATATTTTCCCCAATGCGGTTTACAGAATAAAGATCAACATGACGGTATCTGGTCAGCAATAATAAAATCGGGAGTGAATAAAATGGTAGGTAATATCATTATAGTAATATTCTTAGTTTGGATATGTATATATTCATTCAGCTTCGGAGTGTATACGTGGAAAAATAGCAACTGGTTCGGCGGATTGGTAGTAATTCTGTTATCCTTAATATCACTGTTGCTTCCCGCAGCAATGATGTTTATGTAAAAATAGAAATAATCTATGGTATTACTTTGAAAGAATTACACTGGATATCTTTTGAGGTTAAAAACCCGCCCTATGGTTCAGTATAATCCGCTGAACCATAGGGCGGGTTTTTTTTATGTTCACTAAGTGTGGATAATTTTGTACAAATTACAAAAAATATCCACACTTTTTTATTGACTTTAATAATTTATTAATTGTAAAATATAAGTATTTAATACAATTAGTTACAATAATGTAAATAAACAAAATATAAGGTGTTATATAGTAAGAAAATATGATTCGAGCACATAAAATAGGGGGGCATTATGAATAATACAAGAATATCTAGAAAAGTTTTGGCGGTTTTTCTAACGGTCTGTGTACTATTATCTTCAATCAGCACTACAGGCTTGGTAATGGCGCAGGGCGAGGATCAGCTGGGAACACCACCGAATGTAAGAGCTGTTCCAATAAGTAATTCGAAAATAAAGCTATCCTGGGATACAGTTCCTGATGCTCAACAATATGATGTTGAGGCAGATGGCAGGATAATCAACTCAATATCTGCATTGGAATACATCCAAAACGGACTGGAAGCTGGCTCACAGCACACATACAGAGTAAGAGCTGTAAATCCTTCCGGACAGGGAAGTTGGAGTGATGTTATTGTTCAAACAACACTTGCAAATGATACCTCGTCCAGTGGCCTTGATACCCCCCAAAATCTTAAGGCAACACAAGCTGGAGCTGACTCTGTATCAATTACGTGGGATACAGTAAACGGTGCTACGGGTTACGATATAGAAGTGGATGGAACCATAATTGATAATGGCAATGAGACTGTGTATACGCATACAGGACTGAAAGTCGATTCACAGCACAGTTATAAAGTCAGGGCCAGAAATGCGGATGGGACAGGCAACTGGTCTCAGACACTAACTCTAAATTTTTCGGAAGGTGGTACTAATGACGGTTCCGAAGGAGGGTCTGAAGAGGAAGTCTCGGTTCCCCAAAATCTTACGGCCACGTCAATTAATAACAATTCGATCTTGGTAGTATGGGATTCTGTTAGTCAGGCAACAGGTTATGATATTGAGGTAGACGGTACAGTAATAGATTGTGGAGAGAATACTGCTTATGTACATGATAAGCTGACATCAGGTAGTAGCCACAATTATAGGGTAAGAGCAAAAAAACAAAACCAGGTAAGCGAATGGAGTACACTAGTTACACAACAATCTATACCAGAAATTCCAACAGAAATAGTACCTACAGTTCCTGAAAACGTCACTGCTACTGCAAAAAGTATAAACGAGATAGAAATTTCTTGGAAACCCGTAATTGGAGCAACCGGGTATGATATAGAAGCAGATGGTACAGTAATCGACTGTGGAGCAAATACTATTTACCAACATAAAGATCTGATAGAAGGCAGCAGTCATAGCTACAGGGTAAGAGCAAAAAATTCTTCAGGTGTAAGTGCTTGGAGTGTTGTAGTAGAAGCACAATTGGAAAAACCTGTTGAAGTAATCCCTGCCACACCTGAAAAGATTACAGCAGATTCAATCGGTGTTAATCAAATAAGTGTTAAGTGGGATGCTGTAAATAATGCATCAGGATACGATATAGAAGTTGATGGCGCAGTAATAGACTGTGGCGCAAAAACCGAAAGCGTATGCACTGGTCTTGCATCAGGCAGTACTCATATCTTTAGGGTAAGGGCCAAAAATAATTCAGGTGTCAGTCCTTGGAGTAACGAATTCATTTACTATACTTTGCTTGACCAACCAAAAAATATATCCTCAGTGGCTTCTGAGAGAAGTATTACATTATCTTGGGAATCCGTTTCAGAAGCAACTTCATATGACATCTGTGCTGATGGAACTGTTATTGCTGATATAACCGAACTAAGTTATACATTCACCCAACTGGTTCCAAATACCAAACATACATATATGATCAGAGCAAAAAATGAGCATAGTATCGGTGGGTGGAGTAATGAGATATCTGAAAATACTTCCAATGAGATTCCAAAAGAATTAACTTATACTGCATCAACCGATAATATAAAAATTAGCTGGAAGCCTGTAGAAGATGTTATTGGTTATGAAATTGAAGTGGATAAACAAATAATTGATAATGGACTTGATACAGTATTTATACATGACGGGTTAAAGCCTAATGAAAATCATACTTATAGAATAAGGGTACATGCAAAATACGGTTATGGTGAATGGAGTGAACTTGTTACAAAACCAACTCTTGCTCTGGCGCCGACGAACGTAATAACCGAAGCAACTAAAAACTCGATTTTAATAAAATGGGATAAATCAGATGAACCTACTACAGGTTACCAAATTGAAGTAGATGGAAACATAGTAGACGTAGGGAATGTAACAAGTTATATGCATTCAGGTCTTTCCCCCAATACTGAGCATAAATATCGCGTGAGAGCTGTTAATGTTAGCGGTGAGGGAGAATGGTCAACATATATAAGTAAATATAGTCAATATGAAATTTCTGCAAAAATGTATGCTATGGCTAAAATAGATAGCATTACTGTTAATTGGGAAGCAATAAGCGGTGCAGTCACTTATGACTTGGAAGTGGATGGTGGAGTAGTAAGCAATATAACAGGTACATCTTATGGTCATAAAAATCTGACTCAAAATACGGTTCACAACTATAGGTTAAGATATAAAGATGCAAAAGGTAATATTAGCGAATGGAGTGAACTATTTGTTCAATATACTTCTAACCCCGGCAATAGTACCAATGGTCAGTGGGTTACCAGTATATCACAAATGAATTATCCAAGACATGGAGCAGGAGTTGCAGAGTTAAATGGCAAAATTTACGCCATTGGAGGACAGCGTACTTATGTTTCCAGCAGATATAATAGTTCTACAGGTACTACTACTTATTTTACCCAAAGTACATATAGCAATTCAATTGAGGAGTATGATCCTGCAAACAATAAATGGGTTAATAAAAATCCTATGCCGACTGCAAGATGGGGACTATCTGCAGTAGTGCTTAATGGTAAAATTTATGCCATCGGTGGGTATAACGACAATGGATACCTCAGTATTGTTGAAGAGTATGATCCCGTAAGTAATACATGGAACACAACTAAAAAGGGAATGAATACAGCAAGGTATTTGTTTGGAGCTGCTGAGGTTAACGGAAAGATTTACATAATAGGTGGTAAAGGTAGCAGCGGAGTTCTAAGTTCAGTAGAGGAATATGATCCTACGTTAAATACTTGGACGACAAAAGCAAGTATGATAACTGCAAAGTACGGGCTGGGAGTTACCGCTGTAAATAACAGAATATATGCTATAGGCGGGTATAACGACAAAAATTATTTAGATGAAGTTGAAGTCTTTGATCCAGCTAATAACAGTTGGAGTAGAAAAACCAGTATACCGACTTCTAAAGCATATTTTGGAGTAGCAGCTGCAGGCAACAAAATATTTACTGCAGGAGGGTTTAATGGCAATTACTTAAACCTCTCTGAAGAATATGACATTTCAACAAATACATGGCTGACAGCAACATCAATACCAACTGCAAACAGTTATTTGGGGTTATCTCAGTCAGACGGCAAAATCTACGCAGTAGGTGGGATGAATGATAATAACTCTCATAATTTTGATATAACTATTAATGGGGTATATCAGTATATTTTAAACATTAACTCAAATATACCTGCAACACCCCGGAATATTGTTCTGACATCAACTAAGAATACAATCATTATAAAATGGGATAGTGTTGTTGAAGCTGTTGATGGCTATGACATAGAAGTTGACGGTACGATTGTAAATACCGGCTCAAATACTACGTATACTCATAACGGGCTTTCAGAAAATACAACACATACTTACAGAATACGGTCAAAAAATGTTGCGGGCGTAAGTGAATGGTCACCGATGACGGTACAAAAAACCGCAAACACTGCAACAACTCTCAACGGAGAATGGATTACTAAAACAGGAATGAATTATTCAAGACAGGAAGCGGCTTCAGTAGTTTTAAATGGGAAAATATATGTTATAGGTGGATTCAACGGAAGTTATCTGAATATAATTGAGGAGTATGACCCGGTAAAAGACAGGTGGGAATCAAAAGAAAACTTATCTGTCGGAAGAAGCAGAATGGGTGCAGCTGTAGTTAAGGGTAAAATTTACGTTATAGGTGGGTATAATGATACAGGTTATCTAAATATAGTTGAGGAATATGACCCCGCTACAGACAGTTGGGAAAGAAAAAATAATATGCCCACCTCCAGAGCATACTCGGAAGTTACCGAATTAAACGGAAAGATATATGTAACCGGTGGTCGAACAGGAACCGGGGATTACTCAAACAGGGTGGAAGAATACAATCCGGAAACTGATACATGGATAACCAAAAAGAATATGAATGAAGCAAGAAGTGAACACACAGCTACTGCCGTAAATGGTAAGTTGTATGTAATTGCAGGACAAACAAGCAATGGGTTATACTCATCGACCGTAGAAGAATACGATCCTTTAACTGACACATGGATAATAAAGGGTGGAGTAAATACTCAGAGATACGGGCATAGTGCTGTAACGGTGGGTGGAAGTATATATGTTACCGGCGGATTTAATTCAGGAGGTTATCTGAAGAAGGTAGAAGAGTATGATCCGGTAAATAATACCTGGCTTGTTAAGGAAGCTAACATGCCTACTGCCAGAAGATATGCCGGAGCAGAGTTTTTGGATGGCAGAATTTTTGTAATAGGTGGTACAAACGGAGGCTACTTAAATACGGTAGAAGCAATGGTACTGACTAATGCAAAAGTGCCTGATGTACCAGCTAATATTGTTTTGACAGCGGCAAAAGATTCAATTAAGCTCACTTGGAATGGAGTACTAGATGCATCCAGTTATGATATAGAGGTTGACGGTACTATTATTGATAATAAGCTGAATACAACATACAGTCATACCGGGCTCACAGCCAATACTCAGCATAATTACCGCATCAGAGCAAAAAATATTGCAGGAGCAGGAAATTGGAGTAATCTTATTTTACAAAAGACTGCAAATCCTGATGCTTCACTAAAAGGGGAATGGCTACAAAAAGGCGGTATGAATGAGGCAAGATACGAAGCTGCTACGGCCGTTGTAGACGGAAAACTGTATGTTATGGGTGGTGCAAACAGCAGTGATGCTTATTTAAATTCTGTTGAGGAATATGATCCCGATACAGATGACTGGACAACGAGAACGGGCATGGAAGTTGAAAGGAACGGCTCGGGGGCTGCAGTAGCAAATGGCAAAATATATGTGATAGGCGGATATAATGGTACAGGCTATTTAAAGGTTGTAGAGGAATATGATCCTGCAGCAGACAAATGGACAAGAAAGTCTGAAATGCCCACAGCCAGAGCATTCTCAACTGTTACAGAAGTAAACGGAAAGATATATGTTACGGGTGGTGAAATAGGAAACGGGAAATACTTGAACACAGTTGAGGAGTATGATCCTGCCACGGATACGTGGACGATGAAATCATCCATGAATGAAGCGAGAGCTTATCATTCGGCTACGTATGTTAACGGAAGATTGTATATAATCGGTGGACTTAACGGAAGTAGTGCCTATTCTTCTATAATTGAGGAATATGACCCGGGTACAGACCTATGGATATTAAAAGGCGGTGTAAATACTCAAAGACATGGGCACAAAGCAGTAGCAGTAAACAATAAAATATACGTAATCGGAGGGTCCAATGGTGACTATCTGAATTTGGTGGAAGAATACGATCCTAATACAAATTCATGGCTTACAAAGGAAGCAATGAATTCTAGAAGACATTGTGCAGGAGCCGAATTCATAGATGGAAAAGTTTATGTTTTTGGAGGGTACAACGGAACTAGCATTCTTAATTCAACAGAAGCATTAGTGCTTACTACTGCAAAAGTTCCGGCAGTTCCGGTAAATATTATTGCTACGGCTACAACAGACACTATAAAGCTCACTTGGAGCAGTATGTTGGATGCGTCAAGTTACGAAGTGGAAATAGATGGCATAGTTATAAGTACCGGAAAAAATACTCAGTATACATATGGCGGTCTGAAACCCAATACACAACACAACTACCGCATCAGGGCGAAAAATATTGCAGGAGCAGGAAATTGGAGTAATCTTATTTTACAAATGACTGGAAATCCTGATGTTTCGGTAAAAGGGGAATGGTTTACAAAAACAGGAATGAATTCTGCCAGATATGCAGAGGCAACGGCAGTGGTAGACGGAAAGTTGTATGCCATAGGAGGAAGCGATGGAAGTTATCTGAATTCTGTTGAGCAATATGATCCTGCGATTGATAAGTGGACAGCAAAAACAAATATGTCTACTGAGAGATACGGAGTCGGTGCAGCTGTTTTAAATGGAAAGATATACGCAATCGGAGGTTTTAACAATACAGGTTATTTAAATATAGTTGAAGAATATGACCCGGTAACCGATATATGGACCAGAAAAACTGGAATGCCCACAGCTAGAGCTTTTGCAGCAGTTACTGAAGTAAATGGAAAGATATATGTAACAGGTGGTGAAATTGGTACCTATAAATATATCAATACTGTGGAAGAATACGATCCTGTAACCGATAAATGGACTGTCAAGTCTTCTATGTTTAATGTAAGAAGCTACCACACATCGGCAAATGTTAAGGGCAAGATATATGTAATAGGAGGATATGTCGGGAATAATATATATTCTGCTACAGTGGAGGAATATGACCCGTTAACAGATACATGGGTTCTGAAAGGCGGATTAAATACACAAAGACAGGGAATGAAAGCGGTTACGGTAGATGATTCTATATATGTAATTGGCGGGTACAATGGCAATAGTCTGAATTTAGTTGAAGAATATAACACTCAGACTAATACCTGGCTTGTAAAAGAAGGTATGAATTCATCAAGATATCATGTAGCTGCCGAATGCATAGATAGAAAGATATATGCAATAGGCGGACATAACGGAAATAATCCGGTAAAAACGGTAGAGGTACTGGTTTTATCAAATGCAAAAGTGCCTGATGTACCCCAGAACATAGTAGCTACTGCCAATACTGATTCGATAAAGTTAGTCTGGAACAGTGTATTAGACGCATCAAGCTATGAGGTGGAAATAGATGGAATAATTGTAAGTACTGGAAGGAATACGCAATATTCATACGGGGCTCTTAAACCGAATACTCAGCACAACTATCGTATCAGGGCGAGAAACATAGCAGGAGCTGGAGAATGGAGCAGGCTAACAGTACAGAACACTGCAAATCCTGATGCATCACAAAAGGGCGAATGGCTATCAAAAACTGGCATGAATACATCAAGATATTTTGCAGCTACAGCAATTGTAAATGAAAAAATGTATGTAATAGGAGGATCAAACACCAATGATGGTTATTTAAATAGTATAGAAGAGTATGATCCTCATACGGATAAATGGGTAGTAAAAACGGGCATGTCAATGAAAAGGCATGGTTTGGGTGCCACAGTGGTAAATGGAAAGATTTATGCCATGGGCGGATATAATGATTCAGGGTATTTGAAGGTCGTTGAGGAATATGACCCATTAACAGACAAATGGACAAGAAAGTGTGACATGCCTACAGCAAGGGCATACGCTGCAGTTACAGAAGTAAATGGTAAGATATATGTAACGGGTGGTGAAGTTGGAACCGGAAAATATCTAAATCAAGTGGAAGAGTATAATCCTGCTACTGATACCTGGGCAGTTAAGTCAGCAATGAATGAGTTGAGGGGATATCACGCTTCAGCAAATGTAAATGGCAAGCTGTATGTAATAGGAGGACTTAACGGAAATAGTATCTATTCCTCTACGGTAGAGGAATATGACCCCATAACTGATACTTGGGTGTTCAAAGGCGGTGTAAGTACCCAAAGGTATGGACATAAGGCAATCACATTTAATAATAAGATTTACATAATCGGCGGATACAATGGTAGTTACCTAGATAAGGTGGAAGAGTATGACCCGGAACAAAATACATGGCTCGTAAAAGAAGTTATGTCCACGGCTAGGCACTGTGCCGGAGCTGAATATCTGGATCAAAAGCTCTTTGCAGTTGGTGGTGCGACTTCAGACGGAAAATATACAAACACAATGGAGGCAATGGTATTCTCAACGGCAAAAGTACCACAGGTTCCATTGAATATAGTAGTTACAGCAACAAAAGATAACATAAAGTTAAACTGGAATAAGGTATCTGATGCATCAAGCTACGATGTCGAATTGGACGGAGCAATTGTAAGTAGCGGAACAGCTAACCAATACATTCATACCGGACTAAAAACGAATACACAGCATAATTATCGTGTTAGAGCAAGAAATGTAGCAGGGGCTGGAGAATGGAGCCAGTTAATAATACAGTGGAGTTCTAACCCAGACGCATCACTAAAGGGCGAGTGGATTCCAAAAACTGAAATGAACACTCAAAGGTGCGGAACTGCAACGGCAGAATTAGATGGAAAACTGTATGTAATAGGTGGCTATAATGGTAGTACTTATTTAAATACCGTTGAGCAATACGATCCGATTTCTGATAAATGGGTAACAAAAAATAATATGTCGGTAGCCAGAAGTTATTTGGGTGTTTCAGTGGCGAATGGAAAAATATATGCTATCGGAGGATACAACGGTACAGGTTATATAAATATAGTAGAAGAATATGATCCGGTTAGTGACAATTGGACAAGAAAAAGCGGAATGTCATTAGCGAGGGGATACTGCGGAGTCACACAAGTAAATGGAAAAATATATGTAACGGGTGGTCAGACAGAAAACGGAAAATTTACAAATACAGTTGAAGAATATGATCCTTTGACAGACATGTGGACATTTAAAGCTTCCATGAATGAGGTGCGATACGGACATGCAGCAACTGCTGTAAATGGAAGGTTATATGTAATAGGAGGAATGAATAATACTACTGCCTATTCTGCCACAGTAGAGGAATATGACCCTGATAATGATATATGGATTCTAAGAGGAGGAGTAAATACCCAAAGAAATGGGCATAAAGCTGTAGTTGTTAATGATAAGATATATGTAATCGGTGGCATATATAATTCAGGATACCTGAAAACTGTAGAGGAGTATGATCCAAAGCAAAATACATGGCTTGACAAGGAAACGATGGGAACACCTAGAAGCTTTTCAGGTGCTGAATACATAGACAAAAAGATATATGTTACAGGAGGTCAGAATGGCAGCAGTTATCTTAATACAACAGAAGCTATGATTTTGGCCGATTCAAAGGTGCCTGAAATCCCTGATAATATATATGCAACCGCAACAAAAGATACAATAAAGTTAACCTGGGATGTTGTGCTAGATTCATCAAGCTATGATATTGAAGCAGATGGTGCAATTATTAACTGTAAAGGTTCGCAATATATTCACACTAGTCTCAAAACGAACACTCAACATAACTATCGTATCAGAGCGAGAAGTGTAGCAGGAGTGAGTGCATGGAGCCAACTTATTGTTCAATGGACATCCAATCCCGATACCTCACAACAAGGCGAATGGATCTCAAAGACAGGAATGCTTTCTGTAAAACAAGGAGCGTCTGCAGCAGTTGCAAATGGTAAGCTTTACGCAATTGGTGGATACAATGGAACCAGTTATTTAAATACAGTTGAGGAGTACGATCCGCTTGCTGACAAATGGACATTAAAAACAAATATGTCCACCGAAAGATCAGGCTTGGGAACTGCTGTAGTAAATGGAAAAGTATATGCTATTGGAGGCCAGAATAGTAAAGGCTATTTAAACATAGTGGAAGAATATGATCCGCTGACAGATACATGGACGAGAAAGGCCGGGATGCCAACAACTAGAGCATTTATCGGAGTTGTAGAAGCAGGTGGAAAGATTTATGTAACAGGAGGTCAAACACAAGACGGTAATTACTCAAGTGTTGTAGAAGAATATGATCCTGCTACTGACTCATGGAGTACAAAAGCTTCAATGAATGATGTAAGGAGTAAACATACTGCAACAGGTATTAATGGCAAAATATATGTTATAGGTGGCTTAAATGGAAATAACAGCTATTCTGTAACAATTGAAGAATATAACCCAACAACTGATAATTGGGTGGTTAAAGGTGGTACTAATACACAAAGATACGGACATGCGGCGGCAGGCGTAAATGACACCACCATAATTGTTATGGGTGGAAGTAACACTGACAACTTAACTAAAGTAGAGGAATACAATACCCTGACTAACACATGGCTGGAAAACGAAAAAGCCTTGCCGACAAAACGCAATTATATGACCGCTGGCTTATTGGATGGAAAGATATACGCCATTGGTGGACTTGACAGCAGTAATTTGAGTACAGTTGAAGCCTTCATTTTAAATTGTGAATCAAATAAGCCTGCCATACCCACCGGTATATATGCTGCAGCTACAGACAACAAAGTGACGGTGTATTGGGATAAAGTAATCAACGCAACAGGATATGAAATTGTTTTTGATGGTGCAATTGTGCGTACAAATGTAGATACCACAACATTTACACAGAGCGGGCTAGAGGCAAATACACAGCATGTGTACAAGGTAAGAGCCATAAACGTGGGAGGTGCCGGAGAATGGAGCATTTCTAAAATACAGTTTACGGCCGATGCTCTTTCTTCAACTGGTGGTGAATGGTTATCTGAAAATGGTGCTATTACTTACAGGTATGGTCACAGTTCAGAGCAAGCGGTCGGTAAGTTATATTCAATAGGAGGATATAATAATGGCTACTTGAGTACTGTGGAAGAATTCAATCCGAAGCAGAATAAGTGGACTGCGAAGACAAGCATGTCTACACCAAGAGCATATTCCGGAATAGTAAATGTTGATGACAGGCTGTATGTAATCGGAGGAACAAACGGCAAACCTCTAAATATAGTAGAGGAATATGACCCGGTTACTGATGCATGGATAAGAAAATCTAATATGTTAGAAGCCAGGAGCTACACAGCGGCTGCAGCGGTAAATGGAAAGATATATGTGGCAGGTGGCTATGACGGAGTAAATTACTTAAACAGCCTTGAGGAATATGACCCGAAAAGTGATACCTGGACAGCGAAAGCAAGTATGCTAAGTTCAAGAGGAAAGCATGTTTTAGAAGCTGTAAACGGTAAGCTATATGCAATCGGGGGAGTTAGCAATAATAATGTTTATGTAAATACTATAGAAGAATATGATCCTACCACAGATACATGGAATTTAAAGGGAGGAGTAAATGTTCAAAGGTATGGACAAGGTGCTGCTGTAGTAAACGGTAAGATATATGTAGCCGGGGGAAGCAATACTTCAGGCTCCAATCTGAATATACTGGAAGAATACGATCCTGCAATGAATACATGGCTTACTAAAAAAGTCATGCCAACATACAGATATGATCTGACATTAACAACTGTTAACGATAAACTATATGCCGTAGGAGGTAACTGTGGATATATCAGCAATCTGGTAGAGGCATTTATATTAAATAAACCGGGTAACGTACCTGAAACGCCCCAAAATGTATATGCAACTGCTACCCAAAATCAGATTACGGTTAAGTGGGACGGAACAGTTGATACAGCTGGTTACGATGTGCTTGTTGACGGAAGTGTCGTTGAGCCTTCAGAAGGTAAGTCGGGCTATAGTGAAGATTTGTGTATAGGCGGAACAGCATCCGCGAGTAGTACTTATAGTTCAGATTATTACCCTTCCTATGCCTTTAACAATTCCTCGGGAAGTTATTGGCTAGGCTACTCAACGGTCGGAGTGTGGCTGATGTACGACTTTGGTATGCAGCCTAAGGCAGTAAGCAAGTATACAATAATGGCAAATGCTTATTCACCCACAGGGTGGAATTTCCAGGCAAGCAATGACGGCAAAAATTGGATCACACTTGACTCCAGAACTGGGGTGGCTCTTGAAAGTACCGCTGTGAGAGAGTTTGAGTTTTATAATAATATACTTTATAGATACTACAGGATATATATTACAGCTTTTACTAACTCGTATGTAGGTATTAATGAGCTGGAAATGATGAGCAGAACATACAGCTATATACATACCAACCTTAGTCCAAATACTGAGCATCATTATTCAGTAAGGTCTAAGAATAATGCGGGAGTAAGCGAGTGGAGTCCTGATCTGATGCAGTATACAACGGATGTAAGTTCTTCTGTAAATGGGCAGTGGATGTCAGAAACAGGAATGACTGTTTCAAGATACGGTCACAGTACAGGACAGGCCGGAGGAAAATTATATGCTGTAGGGGGCTATGATGTAAAATATCTTGATTCTTTGGAGGAATATGATCCCGAACAAAACAAATGGGTGTCAAAGAAAAGCATGTCAGCACCCAGGGCATATGCAGGAATTGCAAATGTCAATGATAAGCTATATGTTATAGGCGGTTCAAGCGGAAATCCACTTGATTTGGTAGAGGAATATGACCCTGCCACAGACACATGGGTAAGAAAATCTGCGATGGAAACAGCGAGAACCTATACGGCTGCTGCTTCAATTAACGGAAAGATATATGTAGCGGGCGGTTTTGATGGCAATATGTACTTAGATACATTAGAGGAGTATGATCCACAAACTGATAAATGGACAACAAAGGCCAATATGCTTGTTCCAAGAGGTCAGCATACTTTGACGGCAATTAACGGCAAACTGTATGCAATCGGAGGTTTAACCGGTAACAGCAGCTTTGTATCAACAGTAGAAGAGTATGACCCTGCCACAGATACATGGGCAGTACGAGGCGGAATGGCTATAGCCAGATATGGGCATAGCGCGGCAGATATAAACGGAAAAATATTTGTTATTGGAGGATATAATTCTTCCGGTGTATGTATAAATACAGTGGAGGAATATGATCCGGTGCAGAATACCTGGCTTACAAAGACTTCAATGTCGACACCAAGAGCCTATATGACAGCAGCTGCGGTAAATAAAAAGATATATTCAATAGGAGGTTTATCTGTAAATTCAATAAACGTGGTTGAAGCCTTAGTCTTAAACAGCGAGGAAAACATACCTTCGGTTCCCTCAAACGTTTTATTGACAGCTACAAAGGATTCTATTACTGTGAAATGGGATGAGGTAGCCAATGCAACAGGGTATGAACTCCTAGTTGATGGTGGAATAGTTGATGCATCTAAAGACACTTTAGGCTATAGTGATGACTTATGTATATCCTCAGAAAGGGCATCTGCAAGTACATACTATACTAGCAGCTATATACCGGCCTATGCCTTTAATAATTCCAGAGGAAGTATGTGGCTGTGTTCAAGCTCCAATCAATGGCTTCAATATGATTTCGGTTCACAGCCCAAGGCTATAAGCAAATATGCAATAACAACAAATTCTTATATGCCTACGAGCTGGAGATTCCAGGCAAGTAATGACGGTTCAAACTGGACTACGCTTGATACAAGAACGGGAATAAGCCTTGGAGCATCCGAAAGAAGAGAATTTGTTTTTACAAATATTAAGTTTTTTAGATACTATAGAATACTAATCACAGATTTTTCACAAGCCTATGTAGGTATTGACGAGCTTGAAATGATGAGTAAGGAATATAGCTACACCGACTCAAATCTTAGTCCAGACACAGAGCATTACTATCAGGTAAGATCAAAGAATATAGCAGGACCAAGCGATTGGAGTCCTGAAGTAATACAGTTGACTGCAAACCCTGACACGGAAGTTAAAGGAGAATGGATATCAAGGCAGGGTATGAATTCGGCAAGGTCAGGAATTGCAGCTGCACAGATGGACGGAAAAATATATGCGGCAGGCGGAATGGACGGAAGCACTTATCTTGATAAGTTCGAAGAGTATGACCCTGAGAAAAATATTTGGACTGCAAAGGCACCTTTATCAACACCGAAAGAGGGCGTATCCCTTATAGCAGTGGGCGGAAAGCTATACGCAATAGGCGGAAAAAATAGCGCAGGATATTCCAATGCTGTTGATGAGTATGATCCGGTATCAGATACATGGACAAGAAAAACAGGAATGAATGTTGCCAGAGTTTACGGCGGTGGTGCAGTTCTTGATTCAAAAATATATTTAGCAGGCGGATATAACGGGCAATATACGGATTCTCTGGAAGTATACGATACGATCGCTGATACCTGGAAAACGCTTAAGAATATGCCGCATACCAGAGCATATCACGGGTTAGCAGCAGTTAACGGAAAATTGTATTCTGTTGGCGGAAAAAATGATAATGGCTATTTAGATGCAATTGACGAATATGATCCTATAAATGATACTTGGAAATCTGTAGGCGGCATGGTTTTACCAAGAGAAAATTTCGGAATAAAGGAAGTTTACGGCAAGATTTACATAATTGGAGGAACTATTGATGTATACGGTGCCAATAACGTTATAACTGATACGTATACAAATACAGTAGAGGAATATGATCCGAACACAAACACCTGGATTACAAAGGCCAATATGCCGACTGCAAGAGGTTCTCTTGCAATCGAACAGGTGGGTGACAGGATATTTGCAATAGGCGGTAGCAATACTAACGGAAGTCTTGCATCGGTTGAAGAGATGATACTTGCTAAGGAATCAAATATTCCGACAATACCTGAAAATATGATTTTTACAGCCACAGAAAGTTCGGTATCAGTAGCATGGGATGCCGTAAGGGGTGCTACTTCATATGACATTGAAGTTGACGGAAGCTCTTTAATACATACAAAAACAACAGGCTATGTTCACAACGGATTGACAGCGGATACACAGCATACCTACAGGGTAAGGGCATGTAATATAGCTGGGAAGGGTGAATGGAGTAGTTTAATTGTACAAAAAACATCTAACCCTGAGACAAAAATTACCGGTACTTGGCTACCCAGGGCAGACATATCTGTTGAAAAGCAGGGCAGTGGCTCGGTTCAGTTAAATGGTAAGCTTTACTGCATCGGAGGGGTTTCTGGAAGTACATATACAAATACTGTTGAGCAGTATAATTCAGAAACAAATACATGGACAATAACCAAACCGATGTCAACAGCAAGGGCTTATATGGGCGTAACAGAACTGAACGGCAAAATGTACGCAATCGGCGGATATAATGGAACCTCATATTTCATGACTGTTGAGGAGTACAGTCCAGATACAGGCAGATGGACCAGAAAAGCAAATATGACAACACCTAGAGCTTATTTTGGAGTAACTGCGGTTAACGGGAAAATTTACGCAATTGGCGGTTATAATTCAAACGGATATTTAAGCAGTGTAGAGGAATTCGACCCGATTGCCAATACATGGGTGCAAAAGAAAGATATGCTGCTGCCAAGAGCATATCACGGAATTGCTGCACTGGACGGAAAAATATATGCGGCAGGTGGATTAAATGCTAATGGAACTTATGCAAAAAATGTAGATGAGTACGACCCGATTTCAAATACTTGGAAGTCAGTGACCCAGATGCTAACGCAAAGAAAAAATGTCGGAGTAGTACCGCTAAACAGTAAAATATACATTATTGGAGGATCTGACAGTACTGGTTGTCTGGATATAGTTGAAGAATATGAGCCTGCGTCAAACACCTGGTTAGCAAATACAAATATGTCAACGAAATCTGAATATTTCGGTTCCGGAAGTATAAACAAAACCATATACACAGTAGGAGGAAACAACGGTAGTGTATCGAAGGGAGTTAATGCGTTTATACTGGATATACCAATACCAGAAACACCGACAAATATTATTGCTACTGCAACAAATGACACCATCATTATTGAATGGACCGGAACGAAAAATGCAGCGGGCTATGATGTATTTATTGATGGTGCTTTAATAGATAACAAGACAGCTACAAGGTATGCCTACAGTGGGTTAACTCCAAATACGATGCACTACTATAGGGTAAGAGCTAAGAATATTAGTGGAACAAGTGCTTTTAGCTGTGAATTTGCACAAGCTACATCCAATCTGGATAGTGAAATAAAAGGAGAATGGATTACCAAAACCGGTATGAATATTCCAAGATATGGCCATACCGTTACTTCTTTGGAAGGTAAAATCTATGCAGTTGGAGGTTTTAGCAGCAGCTATTTGAAGTCAACAGAGCAGTATGATCCTACAGAAAATAAGTGGATAACTAAAGCAGATATGCAATCACTCAGAGCATATCATGGGGCAGCGGTGCTTAATGGAAAAATGTATGTAGCCGGAGGTTATAATGGTACCTACCTTAGTACATTAGAAGAATATGACCCTCAAACCGACAAATGGATAGCAAAAGCAAATATGAATACTGCAAGAGCATATTTTTCTCTGGTATCTACTAATGGGAAGTTATACGCAATAGGCGGTAGAAATGATTCTGGTTATCTTGCAAGTGTGGAAGAATATGATCCCGCCGTTGACAAGTGGGTATCAAAAGCCGATATGAATATTGGAAAAGCCAATCATAGTGCAGTTGCAATAAATGGTGTTATATACGTAATGGGTGGATATAATACAGGCGGATATCTGAAAGTAGTGGATGTATTTGATCCGACAACTGATACATGGATGGCAAAAGCCGGAATGCCAACCCCGAAGGCATACTTTGGAATAAAAGAGTATGATGGCAGAGTATATACAATGGGCGGTTACAATGAAAAAGGATATCTCAATCTTGTTGAAGAATACGACCCACAAACAAGTACATGGTTTACAAAGGCAAATATGCCTACAGCAAGAAAATATGTGGCAGTAGAAGAAGTAAACGGTAATCTTTATTCAGTAGGTGGAGAAAAAAATGGAAGCTTGAATACACTAGAAGAACTTATTCTTGCAATACCGACAAATATACCTCATATACCTTTAAATATATTTGCCACTGCGATAAATAATAAGATCACACTCAATTGGGATTCTGTAGATAATGCCACAGGGTACGATATTGAAGTGGATGGAGGAATTACCAGTGTTGGGAAAGCTACAACATTTGCACACACTGGTCTCACTATTGGAACCCAACATGTTTATAGGATAAGGGCAAAAAATATAAGCGGGCCTAGTGAGTGGAGTAATAAAATTATTCAAAATACTTCTAACCCAGAATCAAGTATTCAGGGCAGATGGGTTTCAAGAGCAAACATGTTATCGCAAAGATACGGAAACGGAGTTACTTCATTAAATGGAAGAATATATGCAGTAGGTGGATACAATAATGTTTCATATTTGAACAGCATGGAAGAATATGATCCGGGGATAAATAAGTGGACTGTAAAAGGAAATATGTCAACTGCAAGAGCATTTGCAGGTGTTACTCAGGTTGGCGGGAAAATCTATGTAATAGGTGGTAAGAACATAATAGGATATGTTAATACAGTAGAGGAATATAATCCTGAGACTGATACCTGGACAAGAAAAACCGGTATGAGCTCTCCAAGAGGATATGTTACCTCCGCTGTAGTAAACGGAAAGATATATATAATAGGTGGAATGAACGATAACGGAATATTGAATACCGTAGAGGAATATGATCCGATAAATGATAAATGGACGGAAAAAACAGGTCTTGTTAAATCAAGAGCATTTCACAGTACTGCTGTTGTTAACGACAAGATATATGTTTTTGGAGGCTCGGACAGCAAAGGTTACATTAATTCGATTGAGGAATACGATCCCAAAACGGATAAGTGGACATTAAATGGAGGAATTACTGCTTCAAGAAATAACTCTACTGCTCAGGCCGCCGGAGGGAAAATCTATTTAATAGGCGGAAGTAATGCTAATGGTTATATAAATATGGTTGAAGAATATGAACCTGAGTCAAATACATGGCTTTCCGGTTCAAATATGCCTTCAACCCGTGGCTACCTTGGTGGTGATACTATTGGTTGGACGATATATGCTGCAGGGGGAATTTTAAATTCTCCACTTAATACAACTGAAGCATATGTTCTCACACCTCCAAGTACCCCCGGAATTCCACAAAACATAAATGCTGTGGCAAAAGAAAGCTCAATTGAGCTTACATGGTTGCAAGCTGAAAATTCTTCCAGTTATGATATTATGATTGATGATTTTGAAATGTATAACACTGTAGATACCTCATATATACATACAAATCTGACTCCGGGTAAACAGCACAGTTATAAAATAAGGGGGCATAACCCTGGCGGAGCAGGAGAATGGAGCAATACCATAAATGTATGGACACTTCCTGCTGTGCCTTCGAATATTAAGACAACGTCTACAGAAAATTCATTAACGATTTCGTGGACAAGTGCTGAGGGTGCAACTGAATATGAAGTTGAAGTAGACAGTATTGTTATGGAAGCAGGTTCAAACACTTCATTTACTTACTCAGACTTAGATCCCGGAACATTACACAACTACAGAGTCAGATCTAAAAATGATGCAACAATAGGAAATTGGAGCAGTATAGGTACAAAACGGACTCTGCCTTCAGTTCCACAAAACCTGGTTGTGACAACCACAAATACCAAGATATCTATTTCATGGTCCGCAGCAAATGGTGCTACCGGATATCAAGTTGAGGTGGATGGAGTACTTAAAGGAATTATTAATAATACAAGCTATGTATTGGATGGGTATACTCCAAATTCATCACATAGATATAGGGTTAGATCGGTGAATGACGGAGAATACAGTGCATGGAGTGACACTGGAACTGCAGCTACTCTACTTGATACTCCTACGAATATAACTGCAGTAAATGGTGTAAATTCAATAACGTTAAGATGGGATACTGTTAACGGAGCTACAAGCTATGATGTACAGGTAGATGGGGTTATAAGAAATAATACAGGAACGAATTTTACACAACAAGAACTTAATCCCGGTGAGCAGCATGTATACAGATTAAGATCAAAAAATTCTTCAGGTGCAAGTGAGTGGAGTAACACTATCACGGTTTGGACTAAACTTGAATTGCCTTTAAATCTCACCTACAGCAGTAAAAGTGATTCTATAAATATTTCTTGGGATGCTGTAGTTGGTGCCTCAGAGTACGAAATTGAAGAGGATAACAAGATAATCAATAATGGATTTAGTACAACATATGTTGCTAGCGGACTAAGTCCAAACACACAGCATACATACAGAATCAGAGCTAAAAATGCAAATACCTGCAGTGACTGGACAGCATTAGAAAAGAGATTAACTGCTCCTTCAGTACCTGAAAATGTAAAAATATCATCAACAAACACAGTAGTGAATCTTACATGGAGTTCAGTACCTGGTGCAACTGGGTATGACGTAGAGGTTGACGGTTCTATCAGAGATACTGTGGCAAATCCCAACTGTACACATAACGGGTTTACACCTAACACTAAACATATTTATAGGATCAGGTCCAAAAATTCAGGTGGTGTAAGTGATTGGACAGAACCAATACAGGTGCTAACATTGTTAAATACACCTGAAAATGTTAAAGCATCCTCAACAAGTAGCTCAATTACTCTTGTGTGGGATAGAGTTGACGGTGCTGACAGCTATGAGGTAGAGATAGATGGCACGAAAATAATTAACGGAGGTATAGATACCCAGTTTGTACATGACGGACTTACTCCTGCCACTAATCACAGTTATAGAATAAGAGCTTTGGGACAAGAGAGCGCAAGTGGCTGGACGCCGATAATTAAGCAGTATACTACTTGTATTTCTCCCGAAGGTGCGACAGCTGTTTCAACAAGTAACACTATTACAATCTCCTGGAATAAGACAGATGGTGCAACCGGGTACGATGTTGAAATTGATGGAACAGTAAGTGAAAACATACAAGCTTTGACATACACTGTTTCAGGACTTACCCCCAATACGACCCACAGCTACAGGGTAAGGTCGAGAAACCAAGGTGGAGTAAGTGGTTGGAGTAATACAAAATCAATATTGACGCTGTTGAGTATACCTTCAAATGTTACTGCATCTTCAGAGGGTTCTTCAATAACGTTAAAATGGGATGTTGTTAAGGATGCAACAGGATATGACATAGAGGTTGATGAAACAGCAGTGGAAATAGGTGCAAATACATTATATATCCACAACGATCTTTTACCGAACACTCAACACAGCTACAGAATAAGGGCGAAAAACAGTCAGGTTACAGGAAACTGGACTACAGAGATAAAGAAATTATCTGCTCCTGCAATACCAACCAATATTATCTTATCGGCAACGAGTAATACAATAACCGTTGCGTGGGGAACTGTAACAGGTGCAACAGGTTATGACGTAGAGATTGATGGTGTTGTTAAGGATACAGTTACAAATACAAGTTACACATACAAGGATTTTACTCCGAATTCAAGTCATAAGATAAGGGTGAGATCTAAAAATTCTGGAGGAATAAGTCTGTGGAGTAAGGAGGAGTTTACCCAAACCTTGTTACCTGCTCCTGCTAATATAATTGCAAAAGCATCCGGAAATGATATAACAATTTCATGGGATATGGTTCCTGATGCAACAAGTTACGATATAGAAGTTGATGGAATCACTTATGAAAATGGCTCAAACATTACTTATTTGCATAGCGGATTGACTGAAAATACACAGCACACGTATAGAGTAAAGGCTAAAAATACAGAGGTATCCAGTAACTGGAGTTTACCGCTGACAATTGTTGCTGCATCAGGGATACCTTCCGGTATACAGGCCTCTGCAACGAGCAACACAATTACTTTGACGTGGAATCCAGTAACCGGAGCAACAGGGTACGACATTGAAATCAATGGAGCTACAGTTATAAATGGAAATTCTGATGTGAAATATGTACACACTGGATTGACATCCAATACACAGTATACATACAGGATAAGAACAAGAAACTCAGGTGGTGTTGGAAACTGGAGCGAGGTGTTTAAGAAATGGACGCGGCTACCGGTTCTTTCAGGACTGCAATTTAATACTCAAGGTACAGATATAACTATTAGTTGGAGTCCTGTTGCAGGAGCAAGTGCATATGACATAAAAGTTGACGGTATCCAAATAGATATTGGAACAAATACTTCTTATTTACATACCGGACTTTCTCCAAATACGCAACACACCTATGCAGTAAGAGCTAGGAATGAAAACACTGAAAGCGAATGGTCCAGCATTACAACTAAGCTGAGTGCTCCTTCAGTACCATTAAATATCAAGGCGTCAGCTACCAGTAATTCAGTCACTCTTACTTGGACACAAGTAACAGGTGCAACAGCATATGATATTATGGTAAATGACACTGATATAATTAGCAATGTTACAGGTACAAGCTATACTCATACCGGACTTATCCCATCCAGACAGTATAATTACAAAATTAGGGCCAAAAACTCCGGTGGGGCGAGTGAATGGAGTGAGTTAGTTTCAAAGTGGACTATGTTGGCAGTACCAACCAATATCAAGACAATAGCGGACGGTACATCAGTAACTGTTACTTGGAATCCTGTGGCAGATGCAACCTATTATCTGGTTGAGATTAACGGAACTATTGTTGGCAATTGTGTTGGAACCACATTTATTCATAATGATATAAATCCTCAGACACAATACAGTTATAGGATTAAAGCAAAAAATGCCACTACAGAAAGTGAGTATAGTTCTGCAGCTAACCAATTAACAGTACCTCAGGTTCCTGAAATTACCAGCATATTGTCTTCAAGTACATCGATTGCATTGACTTGGAAAAGCATATCAGGAGCAACTGGGTATGATCTTGAGATAGACGGTAATTCAGTAGTGGCTGTTTCAGGTACAACTTATACCCATACCGGATTAATTGCGAACAGTACACACAGCTACAGACTAAGGGCAAAAAATGCTTCAGGTGCAAGCTACTGGAGCAATATAGTAACAAAGCAGACAGCACCCGCTGTTCCCGATGGAATTTCTGCAACTTCTGCAAGTAATACAGTTGTCGTTACGTGGAATAATGTTGATGGCGCAACAGGCTATTATCTAGAGATTGACGGAAATCAGACAGATGTAGGTGGTAAAACAACTTATGCTCATAATAATCTTGATCCGGGAACTATGCATACTTACAGAGTAAAGGCATACAACCAGGGGGGAGTCAGCGATTGGTCCACTTCTGTAGGAAAATGGACACTTCCCGGTATTCCTGAAAACCTTAATACAACTGTAACAGGTACAAGTATTAGCCTTACTTGGACTGCTAAAGGTGCAACAGGCTATGAAGTTATGGTAGACGGAGTAATCCAAGATAATGGTTCAAGTACATTATATGTACATAACAGGTTAACTCCAAATACACAGCATACTTATAAAGTTAGAGCAAAGAATGCCGGAGGTATCAGTGATTGGAGTAACCCAATAACTAACTGGACATTGATAGATAATCCTGGAAATATAAAAATAACAGCATCAAGTAATTATGTTACTATTTCGTGGAATTCTGTTTCAGGAGCTACCGGATATGATGTTGAGGCAGATGGCACAATTATTGAAAATAATATGACTACCGTCTTTACACACGGAGGTTTAACTCCAAATACACAACATACTTACAGAGTTAGAGCAAAGAATGAGAAAGTTACCAGTAATTGGAGCCAGAAGTTTACTCAATTAACTGCACCGGAACCTCCATCAGAAATTAATGTAACTGTTGTGGGCAGCACCGTCAAGTTAATGTGGGATGGTGTGGATGGAGCGACCGGATATGACGTTAAGCAGGAAGACGGATCAATTGTAGACAATGGTTTGAATACTACTTTCCAGAAAACTGGATTTTTAGCGAATAAGACATATACATTTATGGTAAGGTCAAAAAATTCCGGTGCACAAAGTGAATGGAAGACAGTATCAGCTACCACACGACCTGATATGCCATCCGGAATTAATTTCTCAGTATCAAGTAATGATATAAATATTGTATGGAGTCCGGTAAATGGTGCCGAAGGATATGATATCGAAGCGGATGGACAAATTATTAATAATGGGTTGAATACAAACTTTGTACATGGAGGATTGCAGCCTAATTCATCACATACATACAGAATCAGGGCGAGAATTGATTCACAGACAGGAGAATGGAGTACATTAACCACAAAGATTACAGCACCCGAAATACCGGAAAATGTAAAAACCCAAATTAATGATACTGCAATAACTATAAGCTGGGATGCTGTTGAAGGTGCTACAGGTTACTATATCGAAGTTGACGGAACTTCAATTTATAACGGTAACTCCTTAACGTACAGACATACAGGGCTTATATCCGGTGTTGCACATACATATAGAGTCAGATCAGCAAGTACGAATGGTATGAGCGGTTGGAGTGCTTATGTAAGAAGCTATACATTACCGTTACCGCCTTCATTTATTAATGCTGTGTCTACTTCAAATTCAATTACATTGAAATGGGATGGTATACCCGATTCAATTGGGTATGATGTATTGGTAGATGGAGAAGAAATCGATAATGGACTTGATCTTACGTATGTACACACAGGACTGATGGCAAATACGAAGCATACATACCAAATAAGGGCAAAAAACTCAGTTGGTGTAGGAAGCTGGAGTACCGAACTGGTTAAGTTAACGCTGCCAGAGATACCTTCAAATGTTGTAGCAAAGGCCGGAGAGACAAAAATAACTTTGACATGGGTCGGTGTACAGGGTGCTAACGGCTATGATGTTGAGGTTGACGGAACTATAGTATATAACGGTTTAAATACCACATATGCACATAACGGACTGGCTTCAGGTACAAATCATAGTTATAGGGTAAGAGCAAGAGCAGCTGAGATTGGTGAATGGAGTAAAACTATAAATTGTTGTACATTACCTCCTGTACCCGCGAATATTTCAATCTCTGCAAAGGATACTGAGATTACAGTAAGATGGGGAGAAACGAATGGAGCAGAACAATATGAGGTTGAAGCAGACGGTTCGATAGTTTCAGGAATTACAGAAAGAGTGTATACCCATAAAGGACTTCTGCCTTCAACGCAGCATAAGTATAGGATTAGAAGCAAAAATTCAGGTGGTTTTAGTGCTTGGAGTGATTATTTTATTAAAACCACTCTTCCATCAATTCCAACTGGATTAAAAGCAGTTGCTTCTAATGATTCAGTTGCAGTTAGCTGGAATCAGGCTACAGGTGCTACTTCGTACGATATATGGGTTGATGGAAATGTTATCCAGAATATCTCAGGTTTAAGTTACATACATAGTAGCTTATCTCCAAATACAAAACATTCATACAAAGTAAGAGCGAGAAATTCTGTAACCATAGGATCTTGGAGTGATGCGATAGAAGTAGTTACATCACTTAGCTCACCTACAAATTTTACGGCAGAGTCACATGAGAATTATATAACTTTTATGTGGGAAGCAGTTACAGGAGCGACCAATTATATAGTTGAGGTTGACGGAGTAGAGATAGGAAATGTAACGGAAAATACTTATACTTGCAAGGATTTTATACCAGGTACAGAACATTCTTTAAGAATCAAAGCAGTGAACGAGCAGGCTTCAAGTCAATGGAGTGAAATTTTTAAAGCATGGACTATTCCGGACGTTGTTAAAGGTATAACAGCTTCTGCTTTAAGTAATGAGATTACTCTAAATTGGGAAGCTGTGACTGGTGCATCAGGATATGAGGTAAAAGCAGATGGTAATGTAATTGATGCTGCAAATAATTTGAGCTATATACATAAGGGTCTTCAAGCATATACACAGCATGTTTATCAGATAAGGGCAGTAAATCAAGGTGGAAAGGGTCAATGGAGCAACGAAATAACTTCCGTAACAAAAGACCCTGTAGCCGAAATAACAAATGAAATAAATCAGCTTGAGACTGAAGTTTTGAATCTAGAGACTCAAGAGAGAATTGATTTGATAAAAGCGAGACTTTCCGCTGTAGAAGAACGCATAAAAAACGAATTGCATAATCCTCAGGATATTGAGACTCTTCAAAAAAGAGCGGATAGCATTGATGACGCAATAGCCTATGCACAATTATTGTTCAATGCAAAAAAAGCTGTTTTACAATCAGAAGTTGCTGTAAAGCTTGCAGAGGCCGAAAAGACTCAATTATCTGTAGATAATGCACAGAAAATGCTGAAAGCTGCATATGACAGCGTTGATTTGCTTCGTGATGGTAATGATAAAGATAATCTTCTGGTAAAATTATCTGGCCTAGCAAATAGGCTTAATGCCGTAAGAGTAACAATTGGACTGTCAGATATAGGTTCATTGATTCATAATATTACTAACATTAATGATATAACTTACGTACAAGGAGTCATCAATAGTATTGGAGATATAGTTGGTAACTTGCCGGAGGATCAAAGAGCACCATACATCCAACAAATTAACATGGCCCAGATTAATCTTAATGTCGCTCAGATAGGCATATTGATACCAAACGTAACAAACATAGGTGAAATCAACAACATCCAGAACATAATCAATAATACTACAGTGGTAATAAACAATCTGCCGCCGGAGCAGAGGGCGCCGTTTATCCAACAAATTAATGTTATTCAGGTAAATACAAATATATCACAGATAGGATTACTGATTCAGAATGTAACAAACATAGAACAAATTAACAACATTCAGAATATAATCAATAATACAACAGTCATAATAAACAATCTGCCACCGGAGCAGAGGGCACCGTTTATCCAACAAATTAATGTTATTCAGGTAAATACAAATATATCACAGATAGGATTACTGATTCAGAATGTGACCAACATAGGTGAGATCAATAACATTCAGAACATCATTAATAATACAACAGTACTGGTTAACAATCTGCCAGAAGCAGAAAGAGCACCATATATCCAGCAGATTAATATTGCTCAAATTAATTTGAACGTAGCCCAAATAGGTATGTTGATTCAGAATGTAACAAACATAGGAGAGATCAACAACATCCAGAATATCATTAATAATACAACGGTACTGGTTAACAATCTGCCGGAAGCAGAAAGAGCACCATACATTCAGCAGATAAATGTGGTTCAGGTAAACCTGAATCTGGCACAGATAGGAATATTGATTCAGAATGTAACCAACATAGAAGAGATCAACAACATTCAGAATATCATAGACAAAACAACGCTACTGGTTAACAATCTGCCGGAAACAGAAAGAGCACCATACATTCAGCAGATAAATGTGGTTCAGGTAAACCTGAATCTGGCACAGATAGGAATATTGATTC
>JAEWCZ010000044.1 GCA_023390335.1 Bacillota bacterium
TTGTAGAAGTCAACATACTTGTTCCTTCTGTCCGGGTCTTTAAATATCCAGTCCCTGAATTCTTCCTTAATAGCATCCTGCTTTGCCCTAGCTGCTATTGTTTCATTTTTATTTACAACATATTTTATTTTTCCATCGATATCTTCAACCCTGTCCTTAACTACAACACTTCTCAAGTTAAGAGTATCTTCTATAATGGTGTAGGCATCAGCCCTTTTTGTTCCGTATTCTTCCGTGGCTTTCATGCTGTTCCATTGCAGTGACTTGTTCTGTACTGACCATGAACTTGAAAAAGAATTGTATGTTGTGTAGATTCCAAAGTCAGGTTTACTCTCATTCTTTTTGTGGAATTCGGGAACCTTCAATAACTCATAAATGAATTGGTCTATATCTCCTGTTTCAATCCACGTTGTTCCGAGCTTTACATCTATTTCAGACGCATCCAAATCCACAGGTTGAACGTGCTCTAGAGCTTTAACATTTACCTGATATTCCGGATTATCCTTGGCATAATATAAAGCGGTTTTTAACTTATATCGTACATCCCCGGAAAGATATTCATCTGCTGTTTCATATCTTTTTTTCTCAGGATTAAGGAATATAAGGCCTTCAAGCTCTTTAATTATATTTTGCTTATCAGCTTTATATATAGATGCCATATAATCTAGGTCAACTTTTCCTCTTTCGGAAAGAGACGCTGCCAGAGCATCTACAGCAGTACTAACTTGAGTAATTGTCTCGTATGGTCTGATTGTATGTTTGTAGAATATATCAGCTAATGACTTAACATTGCCCTTTTCACTGAGAACTTCAAGAGAAGCTAATAAAGGCAAATCTGAATCCTTTTGAAAGGCCCTTAGATTTGCCGTGTTGTTTATTATTCCATACTTCTCGGTAAATGTATTATATGACTTTAATAATTCCTCCTGATATGGTTTAAGCTCTTCCTGAGTACAGCCTTCTGTCTGGATTTCTATAACCTTTCTTAATATTTGTCTTACTTCACACATACCCCTGACACGTTGAGAAGTTTTTTCAGGAATTATTACTTTAACCATTTTGGAATTTTCTCTATAGTAGATGTTTTCACCCTTTAATACATATGTATAATTTTTGACGTCCGGCTCTGCAGTCAGATATTCTTCTTCCTGATTTTCTTTTCCGGTATCAATAATTTCTATCCTGGCATGTAGTTTTTGTACTGCTCTATTAAGGGCTTCAACTAAATTAATATTGTCCTCAGCAACAAGGCTTGTATATTTTCCGTCACTTCCAAACATCCTGTTGTCAAATATCATTTTCCCAAGAAGCATATCAGGATTATCCAAATAATACTGATTTACAGGTATTCCGTCATCAGTCTGCCCAAGTCCCGTCCAAACCGGTTCTTGATCCAAAATAATTGCATGATCACGTTACTGAAGAAAAATGATATCTGTTGTTACGTCTGTATTGGCTATCTGCCTAAAGGCGTTGTTTGGAAGCCTTATTGCTCCTATAAGTTCAGCACGTTCCGCCAGGTATCTTCTGAAAGAACCGTTTGCCTTATCCATTGTCCCCTTGCTGGTTATATATGCGATAATCCCACCTGGCCGAACCTTGTCCAAGGTCTTTGCAAAGAAGTAATCGTGTATGTTAAGGTTGAGCTTGTCATATCTTTTATCATGGAGCTTATAGTCTCCAAAAGGCACATTACCTACTGCAATATCAAAGAAATTATCTGAATAGTCTGTATCTTCAAACCCCTGAATCCTTATATCAGCCTTTTGATATAGCTGCTTTGATATTCTTCCGGATATACCGTCTAGTTCTACACCGTATAACTTTGATTTATCAGAAATTTCTTCAGGAATTAAGGAATAAAATAAGCCGGTACCCATAGACGGTTCAAGGATGTTTCCTCCTTCAAAACCAAACCTTTTAAGAGCTTTGTATATAGCTTTGATTACTTGGGGTTCTGTATAGTGGGCATTGGGCGTTGATGCTCTGGCACTGCTATATTCTTCCTCTGTAAGTAGTTCTTTCAATTCCTTGTACTCATTTTCCCAGCCTTTGACTTCTGCATTGAATACCTGTGATAGTCCGCCCCATCCGGTATAACGAGTAAGAATACTTTGCTCTTCTTTTGTCGCAAGACGTTTTTCCTTTTCGATATTCTTTAGTAGCTTAATTGCTTCAACATTGGATTTATATTTTGTCTTTTGACCACCCATCCCTATTTCATCAGAAGAATTGAAAGTATAATTTACCCTATTTCCTTCTTTGGTCAAAACCCTCAAAATCCCTTTCTATTTCTACACCTAAATATTCCATAACGTAGTTTTGAGAAGCATCCGATTTTATGGTGTAGCTGTTGATTCTACTTGTATAGTTACCGTGTGTATCTGATATATCAAATAAATACCGTACACCTTTATTATCAGAGTCAAAAACCTTAATCGCCCTGCTGCCACGATTTACCCATCTTCCTACTCTTTTATTCCATGTATCCATGTCTGCAACAATAGTTGCATCGGGTCTTTGATTATAAATAAGGACAGTTTCGTAAAAACCATACTTGAATAACTGTCCTGAGAAACCTAGAAACTTTTTCCACTCGCTGTCATTCCTCGTAATCTGCTTCATAGTTTCATTAAACATTGTTTTGAAACTAGGCATTTTCCTAAAATCCTTTCCGTATTTAATTATTTAAATTTATGAAGTCTAATAAGAAATGACTTTTCTCTTACTAAATCTCTCTGTCATATATCTCAATGTCTTCCTCTATAACCTCGGTTTCATAAACAGGGTTAGTAATAAACCTTGGATCATTCCTGTATATCCTTGCTTCAATATCAGGAATTATGTTTTGTATTTTTTCTTTTATCTGCTTATATATTTTGTTACTGCCATCAGAGTTATTTTCATTATCTTCTAGTTTTACGATTCCGCTATAAATAGCCATCATCTCAGTTTCACTAAGCAACTTGCTTTTTCTCAAAATGCCTGATCTAACTGCAAAGTTCTCCTTTGCACCTGTATAGTTATCACTAAAGTAATTTCCTGAATGAACACCCGACCCTCCATGGTCTTTTTCCCATATGACATATTGATAACTATTAACCCTGTGCAAGGAAGAATTCATACCTTCTGATTCACATGCAGCAAGAATAACGTTATTGTATTCAGCTAAAACCTTATAATGTTTTAGCCCTTCAACTTGCATAGGATCAGCTCTGGTAAAATTCCTTTCCTGTTCCTGAAGATCATTAACAAGATCTCGTATTAAATCGATTTCCCCCTGATCAGAAGCATGGTGGTATGTAATCGTACCTTCAATACAATTGATATCACACAAATCTCTGCCGTTTTTGGTTACACATATTTTTTCAGTATCCCAATTACCCTCCTTTCCGCTGGTATTTACTGAGGTAGCACCATAACCCATAGCCCTCAGATAATAAATCAGCTTACCTGATATTGCTCCCCATAATAATTTTTCTTGGGTTCTTTCCATTTGATTCACCTCCATTCATATTTATGGTATAATGCAGACATAATAAAAACCCCTGATATCAAGGGTTTCAAATCGTTTATTCAAATCGTCTTTTCGGTACAGATATAGGTACAGAGGAATTAGCTCATATGGAGATTATATCTGCAATTGTATATCAATTAACCAGAGGTTTAAGTATTGAAGAAATTAAAAAGAGCGGTTTTGATACCTATTTTGTTGATCATACAACAGCAATATACCCTATTGCTGCCTCGGGTATGCCTTTTACAGCAACATACTTCCAATCAAAAGGTGATCCGATTACAGATTTAATAGAAGACCTTGCAGCAGATGCTACAACTGCATAAGAACAACCATATTAATCCGTGAGCAGATGTCTTTTATGCTGATGTTTCTTGTTGTCGAACCACACCTTTCAAACATACCGTTTCCTCTATACCGAGCAAATTTCCAATGGTATCTCCAGTCTCTTCCCATCTTCCTTGGTCTTCGCCCGTGCGCCCGTGGCTCGACCTCCCTATTCTCCTCTTTTCAGAGCAGTTCTATTTGCGATACGGCACAATTCACTTTATGTTACGGTCTGAATGATTGCTCACTCTCTAATGAGAACTTTATCCACTCGCTTAGCACCCTGCATTACTGCAACGCACCGAGTTTAGCTGCACGGCTCACTGGTGATTACCGCGGTCGAACTTACACCGTGTGGCGTGGTCCAGCTTCGCAGGACACACGCCACACGGCGCACAAAAAGGGCTGTCTCAAATCATTAATATGATTCTGAGACAGCCCTTTTAAGTTATAGATTTTAATTAATTACTACTTATTATATATTTTGTAGATAAGAACCGCTGCTTCAGCTCTTGTTGCATTGCTCTTAGGATTGATATTGCCGTTTGCACCGCTTATCAAACCGGAATTTACAAAGTTTGCAACACTATCGACAGCGTAGCTTGATACGTCGGACTTGTCAGAGAATTTTTCCAAATCCATTGATGATCCGTTTTTAGCTATTTCTTTGGCAATCGTTAACGCTTTTTCAGAAAGAACTATCATATCCTGTCTTGAAATTAGTTGGTCAGGACTAAACTTATTGTCGCCTGTTCCATCTGTAATTCCAAGCATTTTAGCTGTAGCTATTGCATTGAAATAATAGTCTCCTGGTTTAACATCATCGAAAGCAACTGTTGCACTAGATTTGAGTCCTAAAGCCTTCATAAGTAGAGTCAAGTAGTCTGCCCTTGTAATGGAATCCTGAGGAGAGAATGTTGTTTCAGACGTTCCTCCTATTATTCCTTTTGAAGCAAGTACTTCAATTTTGTCCTCTGCCCATTTAGTCTTATTCGTATCCTCGAATTTCTTTTCAACAAATGTTACAGCGTATGATCCTGACTCAGTTGCTTTAAATACTACCTTACCACTAAGAGCATCAAATTTTCCGCTTGTTACAGGTGTTGCCTTACCATTACTGTCTATAGACCAAACTACAATATGTTCAGCATTTGCCAATTCATCTTCAGTAGGCTTGTAGTCAATTGACACTGTAACCGGTGTTAAAGGATTGCTGATTGACAAGCTGTTTCCGCCTGCCTTTAGATCAACATCAATTACAGGTCTGTTTCCTATCTGATTCTTATCAGATGCTGCAAGGCTGATATCAACTGTTTTCTGCTGTATAGCCAGATCTTTCAGTGCATCCGCAGGTATTACAGCTGTTCCTACAGGAGTCACGATTTCAATATTCTTTTTACTGTCTGCAGACTGAAGTGAGCTTACAGGCAATGTCTGAACATATTCCTTTGCACCCTGTACAGTTGTAACTACTACTTTAGCTGTAGAAGAAGTAGCGAAGGCCTTATCAAGTGCATCCTTAGGAACTTCTACGCTTGCCACGCCTTTTTCAACCTTTGGCTGTGCTGTGACCACTCCGTCTTTAACAACAACATTGCTAGTTGGTGTAGGTGTTGGTGTTGGTGTTGGTGTTGGTGTACTTGAAGAAGTAGTTACAGTGATTGACGGACCATTTGTACTCCAGTTTCCAGCTGCATCTCCTGCTTGAACCGTAAACGCATATGTTGTACTAGGTGATAATCCTGTAACATTAAAGCTTCTAGTTGATCCCGTCACAGTTCCAACTAAATCTGATCCTTTGTATATCTTATAGTCGGTTACAGCTGTATCATCTTGTGCAGCTGGCCATGAAAGAGTTACACCATTTGTTGTAATTACTGATGATGTGATACTGCTTCCTTCTGTCCATGTAGGTGCTTGAGTATCTCCTTCACCGTCATCAACTAAAGTTTTAACTGTAGCTACTAATCCGTTTGTACTCCAGTTTCCAGCTGCATCTACTGCATCTACTTTAAACGTATAGGTAGTATCAGCAGTTAATCCAGTTACATCATAGCTCATAGTTGATCCACTTACAGTCGCCAATAAATCTGTTCCTTTGTATATCTTATAGCTGGCTACTGCTTTATCATCTTGTGCTGCTGACCAGGATAGTTTAAGTCCGTTAGTTGAAATATCTGATGCTGATAGTTCACTTCCAGATGCCCATGTTGGTACAGTTGTGTCTACTGGTGTAGTTGCTTCAAAATATTTGTTACTTATGTAAGCATTCACACTTTCCAGTTCCTCTGCAGTAAGAGCATGGTCATAGATGATAATCTCTGCTACTCTGCCTTTGAAAGCATTAGCCTCAGTACGATTGCTTGTCTCATCATTAAGAACACCTCCAACACCTAGAGTAGTTCCAAGATTCTTAAACTCATTTCTGCGAACGCTTGAGTCTACAGCATTTCCGATCTCACCGTCCTTATCGTTGATGCTGACAGAGAGAGCATTAGCATTTTTCATACCAATAATTGAAACAAGACTGCTAATACTAACTTGCTTTCTTACAACTGGTGCTGGACCATCGTTCTCAGCTGCCACCCAAGGTCCCATACCATTTCCAAAACGTCCATGAACTCCGTCGGTAGTAGCGGTTATACCCATTCCGCCCCAATCGCCAACAGTATTGATGTATACCGGTGAGAACTTGTCGCCGAATCCACCAAAGTCATTGTGTTTGGCTGTTGGTTGCGCAACTACGATAGCCGTCATTCCATTAGTTCCATTGTAATTTTCAAGAATATCACCCTCAAGCCTGCTATTGAGGGAGTCAAAATTGATGTAGTTGTATGGTACTTCTGCTTCTTCATCACGCATCAATTTAGCTGCTTCAGTAGCATTGACTGGCTTAATAACCTTTCTGTTTACAATATTAGCCCATTCAAGTACTCTATTATTTGCATCCTTGACAATGTTTACATCATCAGCCTTTAACCAAACATCAAGACCATTCATCGGAAGAAGAGGTTCTGTACCTGTTGGTATTTCCGATGTTCTTATTGTTGTTTTTACTGCCTCTGAAGCCAATGTAAGAACTGTCTCCGCAACTCTCTGATAGAAGTCGTACTCCGTATCAGGATTTAGTCCTGTAAATTCATAAGTAGAAGTAAATACAGTTGGTGCAGGTGCATCCTTAGGAACAAAGGCATATTCATAACCAGGTAACGGTTTGAGAGATACCTTATTATGTTTTATTGTGCTAGCGCTAGGAGCTATAACTTCACCATCATAAGGTGTTTGCTCAAAATCTTCACTTATAAGTGTAACCACACCCCATTTTGATCCATTATTGTAGGACGAACCGGACTGATCATGCCACATTATAACGTCCTGACGACTACCAGCTGCTCCAGCATCATTTATTTGCGAATCAAATCCAATTTCGTCACCAATCTTAGGTAGTACAGGAACATCATTAATCTTAGCTTTAAATGGGATCTTAGTTTCTATGTAATAACCACCATCCACAATTTTCGCATAAGACTCAAAACCAGTACTGATACTGCTTGGATTAAAGCTTTTCTCATTGAGATAATTAACTCGGTATTGCCCCATCCCTGTTCCGTAGGAAGCTGCTTTACTATTCGTTTCATCTACAAAAATCTCCACCGAGTCCTTCTCGTGTGCATTGCCGCTACTGCTGTTTAGTACTGGGTCTTTTACACGCACCAGTACATAAAGATTAGCATCATCCCAAAGGACTTTTGTGGTTCCGCTCGTCGGACCATTTGCCATTGTAAGATGCTTAACGTTTGGAAGCGTGTCGGTCAAATCCCAAAGTGGGTCGAGTTTGTCTCCTCCGAGAACAGGTGTACCGTATAAGGCAGTTCCAGTACCGCTAGGCTTCACACTAAGCGCTTTGAATGCATCACGTAAAGCGAAATACAAATTGTCCGCTGCTTCCTGTCCAATCTCAGTATTGGATACAGCAGTTTGTGCCTCACTTAAGGCGCTTGCAAAAGTGTTCCATGAATTGACTGTATAAATTTTTTCGTCAAGGTTTTTGACGTTGTCAATTAATGCTCTTAGAAGAGTTTTGTCAACTTCTGTACTAACTGGGTTTGCAGGTCCGCCGCCACCAGTTTTTACCTTGTCAAAATATGCCTCTACTTTCGCAATTTCATCAGCTGTCAGAACCCTGTCGTAGATGAGAACCTGAGCTACTTGTCCCAGGAAACGGAAAGGCGTTTTAGCTGACATTGTGTAACCTATTCCCAAATCCGATCTGTTGCCGGCAAGCGCTGTAGCATTGGTGCCCCCGCCTATACGAGTATTATTAACATAAACATCTCTATTGGATCCGTTTAGCTGCGCCCGAACGCTGGTCAGACCGCTAAAGGATGTTGAGATAGTCTGCCCACCACCCGATGAACTGGCTTGCGCGTTACCAAATCGGAGGTGAACACCGTCTTTTCCTAAGCCCAGATTAATACCGCTCCAACCATCGTTGGCAGGCCATGTTTGGAAAGTTTCGTTCAATCCGAAATAAACAAGACCTCTTTGGTCACTGGAGCTGGTGAACTTATCAGCTGTTGGGTTAACCAGCGTAAATATCGTCATTTGCGACTTGCCGTTATAATCCTTAAAGCCTTTAGCTTTTAGCGGCCTTGACATTGCGGCGAAATCTATATAGTCGTATACATTTTTCTTTAGCGTGGGGTTGCCGTTTGGTGTTCCAAGATTATCTCCGGCGCTACCTGGAACATCTGCTGGAACAAGCTTCGCATTAACGCTCCCCATGTTTTTCCATCCTGTTACGTTACCATCACTGTCTGTTTCTACTCCCTCATCAGCCTTGAGCCATAAGTCAAGACCATCTCTAGGAATATCTACAGGCGTCATGTCACGTACCACAACACGTGCATGTGACTGGCTGAGTACTTGACCGTCACTAGACCTTACAAAAATAACATATGGGCCGGGCACAGTTGGAGCAACCATACCGAGCATGTTACCGGAGGTCTTTGTTTCTTTTTCACTTTCAACAAAGTTTCCATCGCTCGACGAGGAAATCCATATCTGTTTTGTCGCATCGTTCAGATCGTACGCAAACCTGACTGTTCCTCCCGGGCTTACTTGAACGTCAGCCGGGAGCAGCTTATTTGCAACCGAAACTGTTGTTGTAAAGTTTATCGTTTTAAAATTCGGCTTTGTTGAAGTACTAAGTACCAAAGTCCAGCTTCCTTCAGTTGCGATTTGATATCCATTTACCACGGGTTTGCCGTTGAGCGTAAATGTATAGTCTTCACTCAAAACCAGTTTAAGAGGACGTACTGCTGAAACCTCGTAATTTTTCCCGTCTTCCACATTAGCGGCTGACGCGCTCGTGTCGACATACGCTGTATACTTGGAGGTAGCAGTTGGTGTTACACCGTCTCCATAAACGATATATAATTTGTATTCTCCTGCCGCTGACGGAGCTACGATTGTTTTTGCGTCGCCGGCAGCTTTTGTCATGGTTGGGCCTTCAACAAAAGTAGTTGTATTTGCTGGTGCCAGCCAAACAGTATCTTCAGCTTTTAGCAGACCCCTGCGGTTCAGAGTTTCACCTTTACCCAAGATGACATTGGAAGCCAACTCAAACTCGGTATCGGCAATGAGACTCTTTGGTATCATATGAACGTATTCATCTTCAAGACCTGAATTCAAGACGATTTCGTTACCCCTTATCGGCCAAATGCGGTCTTCGCTTTTATAACTACTATAAGTAATTCTAGGACCGCCGTTCTGGTTGTTATTTCCATCAACGTAACCATCAACAGCAATCATATCACTTTTGCGCTTCCAGTTGTTAAATTCATAAGCACGGCTCTGTCCCAGAGCATAGGAAAGCTTTGACTGAACTACGTTGCCTATCATCTTTATGAACGTGCTACCTTCGTCAGGATGGAACCCGTTAGTCCAGTTGTTAGCGTCCTGAGCTCTGTTAGAGGCATTCGGGTTAAGGAAGTTGTAGTTCATCTCGGTGAAATTAGACCAGTTGTTAGGATTCCAGTTACTATTCGGATCGGTAATTGGGCTGCTTGTCAGATTTCTGACGGTATCCCATGTCCCTCCGTCCGGTAAATTACCCGGATCTCCCTGGCGTCCCAATGAGTAAATGGCTCCGGAGTCATTTACTACAGTACAAATCTCCTCTACTCTGTTATAGTTTATTTTGTTATTTCTGGAGGTGGTAGAGATAGCAGGAGACCTTGCAAGGCTTGTTTCATGTGTACCAACGTAAGGACCGCCGGTCTTGTCTGTACCATGGCTGGTAAAGCCATATCCATCGTACTCGCACCAGCCCCAGCCGATACTCATAGCGCCGTAAGTGGAATCATACAGGAAGTTGTGCAGTACCTGCATGTTAGTTGTATAAAAAGAGGTCAGTGAGTTGGCGCCAGGGAAACCATAGCAGTTCCTGTACAAGAAGTTATTTTTAATATAAATATCCTGTGGAACAGCTTCTGTGCCCGCAGCATATTTTTCCTTATCAACGCCGGCCCAGCTCGCTATGCCCGCATTACTTGATTCATGCGTAGGCTTTACATCATTTTCATAGATATGAGTAGGATGTCCTACTACAACGCCTGAACTGAGCGTATCTACTATATAGTTACCAGTGACTTCGCAATTCTTGACGTCGTTTTCCAGATGGATTCCATTAAATCCGGTAAGTCCGATCTCGCCGTTCAGAACCTTGATGTTTCTCGCTGCGTTGACCATTACCGCTGCTGGCGGTATGTCATACCCGCGGTAGAAAGTTTCATGCCAATTTATGTTGCTTGGGAAGTAAACTTTGTTTACGATACAGCCCTGAACGGACGCAAAGCCGTGGGAATTGGTCGTTACCGGACCGGATTTGTCACTAAGTGTATATGTACCAGTCAGTTCATACAGTTTATAGTCAGTGTGGGCAAATTTCAGCCCGTCGAAGGTTATATTTTTGACACGTCCATCATCAGATCCCGCAACAGGGTTCACCCTGTCTCCCACAGGGATTCCTCTTATGTCTACGACTGTCTCCAGCTTTGGAATAACTACCTCGGCTGTATTAATATCCTCACCTTCAAGAGGGATGTAATAAAGCGTGCTATCGGCCTGGTCGAAATAGAAATCTCCACGTTTGTTCAGGAACTCGAACGCGTTTCTGATTACTTGATTGTTACCAGGATTGTATTGCGTGTTATTACTCAAAGACTGTGAAATAGCTGCATATGGCATCTGGAACCTGAGCATGGTACCACCTGCCATGTTGCTGGCTGCCGGAGCTTCTTCGGCCGATGCGAAACAGACAAACGGCCTCGCCCATCTGGCGCCGCCCAAACTTTCAGCTTCAATGTTCTGGGGGTTTTTGGTTTGCGGCGTCAGACCTACGCTGGCGCTAAACACGATAGCCGCCCGGATGTTGGTGCCGTTCTGCCACGCCCAAGGGTTGTTGGTACCGTCAAAGCTGACTGTGGGGGTACCAGTTGTTGTTCTGTTGCCAGAAGCTATTGTTGAGCTCAGCGTCATATTGGCACGCTTATCGTTTACATAGATAGCGCGCAACTTTTCATCCCTTACAAGGGTGGTTTTATACGCCTTTAAACCGCCAGTCTGGGTAAGGCCGGTAGCTTCCGTCCAAACGCCTTTATCCAGCATCTTACCGCCGCTGATTACCGGCTTTGCACCAGGTGCGGCTTCGTAACGAATAGTACAATTTGCATTTCCGGAATCATTCTTATCAAAAACTAAGGTTTCATCGTTAGGATAAAATCCATCTGCAATTTGTACAACAATATCACCGTTAGTCTTTGGCAAAGTCCGTACTACTTCTTTTGCCTTGGCAATTGATTTGTAAGGCTTTACTTGGGTTCCGTCACCAGTGGCGTCGTCACCGTTCGTAGCTACATAAATAGTTGCTGCAATGGTTGCTGCTGGATCACTGTCAGCCATGACTGTTGCCTGAGGTAATGGAAGCATGGTTATTACCATTATTACAGTGACAATCCAACTTAAAGCTCTTTTTCTTGCTCTCATAAAAGCCTCCTTTAATTATAATAGATAGGCGATTCAGAATTTGCAATCCCCTTTATTTTAAGGCCTTTCAGCCTTAAACACTAATGATTCCAGATTCTTCTAGACCAAAATTCAAAAGATCAATTTGGATATAAGACCCAGTTTCTTCAATAACCTCTATGGATACTTGACAATAATTTAGATATTTTAAAGGATAATTTTACTAATATAACTAATTGTATAACTCCAATACAGAAGGATGAAGAGATTTTTATTGGTTCACAAGGAAAAATATCGGTAAAATGTTGTTGTTTATTGTTATTTATTGTTGTTTGTTGGCGATTGTTACCATATTTTATTATATTGTGCTATTTTATAACAGCGTAAGAGTGTGTTACTACTGAGATTCAAAAAATGGTCAAATCAAAAAATTAAGCTTCTCTATGCTATGTAATAAAATCTACAACAACAGGATTGCACCTAGCATTCTACAAATGTACGCAGCAATTGACTATGCTTATCCACACCATTCCCCTTGAAAGCTACGTTAAAACCAAAGGACAGACAGCAATTCAGTATGTCAGCATATAATATAGCATACTGTATTGGAGGTATTCATATGGCGCAAAAAGTACAATTGGCGGTGAAAAACATCTTTAAGAATACTGATATGGATACGTTTAGAAATGATTTTACTCGGAAATGGGTCGAGCTTATCAATCAAATGGAGAAAAACAAAACATCATTCCCCCACCCATGAACGGATAACTTATAAGCCAACCGTATTTATATTTAATTAATATCGGTAAGGTGGTTAGTTTTATCGAATCTGAAAAGAGGAAATAAAAAGCCATGGAAGTAGCTATATATTGTCGTCTATCCGAGGAGGATAGAAATAAGCAGTCAGAAAAGGATGACAGCGAGAGCATTCAAAATCAGAAGTCATTGCTTATCCAATATGCACTTGACAGACAGTGGGACATCTATAACATTTATAGCGATGATGATTATACCGGGGCCGATCGAAATCGCCCCGGCTTCAATCAGCTGATCGATGATGCGAGAAACCATAAATTTGATATTGTCCTGTGCAAGACTCAGTCACGCTTTACGAGGGAAATGGAGTTAGTAGAAAAGTACATACATGGTTTGTTCCCTATTTGGAATATCCGGTTTGTAAGCGTGGTTGACAATGCAGATACCGATGTAAAAGGTAATAAAAAAGCTCGTCAAATCAATGGACTTATCAATGAATGGTATCTTGAGGACATGTCGGAAAACATCAAAAGCGTATTGACGAACAGAAGGAAGAACGGGTTTCACATTGGAGCATTTGCCCTGTACGGTTATATGAAAGACCCTGATAAAAAAGGGCATTTGATTGTTGATGAAGAAGCTGCCGCAATTGTAAGAGAGGTATATACACTTTTTTCGCAAGGCTATGGAAAAACTGCAATCGCCCAGATTTTAAATGACAGAGGTATCCCTAATCCAACCGAGTACAAACATCAAAAAGGCTTGAGGTATTTTCAGCCCAAAACAAAGAACAGTACATTATGGAAATACTTTGCTATTTCCGACATGCTCATCAATGAAATTTATATTGGGAACATGGTACAAGGCAAATACGGCAGTGTTTCCTATAAAACTAAAGAAAATAAGCCCATTGGGAAACAAAATTGGATTAGAGTAGAAAATACCCATGAGCCTATCATTCACATGGAATTATGGAACAAAGTGCAAGAGCTGATACAACAAAAAGCCAAGCCGTTTTCTATCGGTACAATTGGGATTTTTGCAAGAAAAGCCAGATGTATGTATTGCGGTTATTTTATGCGGTCATCGAAAAATCATGGTAAGCATTATCTAAAATGCACGACCAAGCATGTTGCAAAAGATGCTTGTCAGGGTTCCTTTCTATCGGTGGAAGCACTGGAACGTGCTGTTATTGCAGAACTAAAGGGTATGATAGATTCATACCTAGACAAAGAGGATATTACCCGGCGTGTCAGCTTTCATAATAACATAGCCGAGAGCATAGACAAAATTAAAAGTGAAATTGCCTCTTTTGAGAAAAAGAAAAACGAATATGCCAAAGGGTTTCGTGAAATTTATTTGGATAAAGTAAATGGTATTATTTCAGAAAGTGAGTTTCTTGAGCTTTCTAGAAATTTTTCATCTGAGAAAGACCGGTTTGAAAAGCTGATTGCAAGTGCCAATGAACAGTTGGAAAACCTTAAGGCGAAAATGCTGTCAACTGAAAATCGCAGGCAAATAATAGAGGAATACATGAATATTGATAAGCTTAATCGTGAAATTGTAGATAACCTTATAGACCATATTGCAATCGGTAAACGTGACCCGGTAACGACGATTGTACCTGTTGAAATTCACTGGAATTTTTAAATGTTGTTCTTACACCATCGTACCAGAACAAAAAGCAAGAACAACATATGATAATATACTTAGGTTGGCAGACGATCCGGATGTTAAAGAACCTATTAAATTCCTGCGTGAAAGAGAAGTAGTTCACTTCCAGAGGTTCGGTGAAGCATTGAGGAATGTACAGGATAATTTAGATTCCAAGAATTTTTACGCATTTAATCCTGCATTCGATAAGACTACAAAATTATAAGAAATTATAATAGAGCTTACTAAAAGCCAGTGTCTTTTCGACGCTGGCTTTTAATTTGATTTTCAAGTTGTTATTCATTGTCATCTTAATTTTATACTATCTTTCGCATACTTAATTATAGGTTCAAGGAAAAATTCAATAATCCTTCGCTCACCTGTCTTGATTTCCGCAGTAACAGACATACCCGGACAAATGTTATTTTTCTTTCCATTTATGAGTATGCTACTTTTTTCAAGCTTGACCTTCATTTTATAAATAGAGCCTTGTTTTTCATCATCAATAGAATCAGGACTGATATAATCGACTTTGCCCTTTATTGTGCCGTACTTCTGGAAAGAAAAGGTATCAAATTTCACAGCCACCTCCTGATTAAGCCCTACAAAGCCTATGTCCTTATTCTGCAAAGAAGCTTCAACTATAAGGGGTGTCCCATCGGGTACTATAGTCAATATCGGCTGTGCCGGGGTTACAACTCCTCCTATTGTATTTGAAGCCAAACCATGGATAGTACCGTCAACAGGCGATATAAGCTTCTGATATTCTATGCTTTTATTTGCTTTTTCCAGTTCACCCTCAAGAGCTGTGATTTTTTTATCATTTTCAACTATTATATCCATTGATGAGACCCCTCTTTGAGCCTCTGATCTTTTTAGGTTGTTTTTTGCCTCTTCCAGCTTACTTTTAGCTTGTTCAGTAGCAATTTTTTGAATCCCATGTTCTTTTTCCAACATTGAAAGCTCATCCAGGGCACTCTTCCAATTAAGGGTAAGAGTGCTGCTTTCCTGACTCACTTTTGCTTTTTGAGTCTCATATTCCTTTTTTGCCAACTCCAATTCATTAAGCTTGTCCATCCACTCTTTTTTAGCAATAGCATCCGCTTCATACAATTCCTTATATGACTCTTCATCTTTTTCAAGAATCGCGATTTCTGCCTTTAGCTTATCCAGATTAGCCTTCTCAACGCCTCCAGTATTTATAAGCGACCTTAGTTCCTGTTCCCTTTGTTTTACTAATTTTATATTCTCTTCTATCTTTTGAACATTTTTTTGTTCTATATTATATTGTTCTTCGTATTGCATTACAAGTAAGGAATTGGATCTTTGTTCTGCAGCATACTGAGAATCCTTCATCTCAGTTAATTTTAAAAGACTATCTTTTACCTCCTGGGATATTTCTGAGTTCTGAGCAATCTTTCCAATATCCTCTCCCTGCAAAGCCTTCTTTAATAAATCCCTTTCCAATTTTGCAGCATTCAGATCCTTTTGTATTCTTTGTACCTCTACGCTTTTCATTGTGGAATCCAATTCTATCAAAATCTGGCCTTTTTTTACCCTTTGTCCTTCTGATACATGTATTGCGGTAATCGCACCTTCTTCTAACGGCTGTACTACCTTGAGCCTTCCATCAGGTATGACCTTACCTCTTGCAACTGCAACCTCGTCTATTTTTCCGATATATGCCCACATTAAGGCTATTACGAGTATTGAAAATATAAGCCAGATAACTGTTCTTCCCAGAGGCGACGCAGGTGCTTCCGAAATTTCCAATGCTGCTGGAAGAAACTCATATTCAAGCCTGTCCCTTTTCCCAAATATCTTCAAGATACGTCACCTCTTTCCTGCTGGCTGTGTAAATAGTAGTACAGACCTTTTCTTTGTAACAGTTCTTCCTGTGAGCCATACTCTATCAGCTGCCCTTTGTCAATTGCCATAATTTTATGTGCATCTTTTAGCGTTGACAGTCTGTGTGCAATGATAATAACCGTACGTCCTTTACATATCAACTTAAGATTCTTTTGAATTATACTTTCCGACTCATAATCCAAAGCTGATGTAGCTTCATCAAAAATAAGGATTCTTGGATTGTTAAGTAGTGCCCTTGCTATTGCTATTCTTTGCTTCTGACCTCCTGAAAGTCCCGTTCCCTTTTCTCCAACCATTGTGTCATAACCTTCGGGAAGCTCGAGAATAAAGTCATGTGCTCCTGCAATCTTAGCAACGCGAATGATATCAGACATACTTGCTGTTGGGTTGTGTATACAAATATTTTCCCTCACTGACAAGTTGAACATAAAGTTTTCCTGAAGTACCACTCCGATCTGTCGCCTGAGCCATGACATATCCGTAAGTGATATATCAATTCCATCTACTAGGATTTTTCCAGCTTCAGGAATGTAAAGTCTTTGAATGAGTTTTGATATTGTACTTTTTCCGGAGCCGCTTCTTCCTACAATTCCCACAATTGTTCCCGGCTTTATATCAAAGGACATGTCTCTTATAACCTCTGAACTGTCTATTCTATATCTAAATCGTACCTTTTCAAAAGTAATTCTTCCATTGATAGCGGGAAGCCTTGACTTTGTGGCATCCATTGAGGGTTCCGGTACTGTATTGAAGATATCACCCAGTCTTTTTATTGAAAGCCCGGCCTGCTGGAAATCTTGCCAAATCTGGACAAACCTTAGTACAGGACCGCTTACTCTTCCTGATAGCATCCTAAATGCTATTAACTGTCCTACGGTAATACTTCCACCCATTACGAGATGTGCCCCATACCATAATACTGCTATATCAGTACTCTTTTGAATCAACTGACCTAAAGCTCCTGCATTTCCGGAAAGAAGAGAGGTTCGAAAACCTGCTTTTGTATAGTTTGCCAACAGCCCTTCCCATTTGTTCTGCATAATAGGCTCCAATGCAAAGGATTTTATAGTTTGAACTCCTGAGACACTCTCAACTAAAAATGACTGCTGTTCAGCTCCTGTATTGAATTTTTCATCAAGTCTTTTTTTGAATAATGGTGTAATAAATGCAGACAATGCAACAAACACAGGAAGTGATGCCAATACAATAAAGGTAAGACCTGTACTGTAAAAAAGCATAACAGCAATATACACAATTAAGAAAAGAATATCCAGAACTGATGTTAAGGGCGCACCTGTCAGGAAATGTCTGATATTCTCCTGTTCCCTTACTCTGGCGATTGTGTCTCCTACTCTTCTGGTCTCAAAGTATCTTAGCGGTAGTAGAAACAAATGCCTTACAAGTCTTACACCAAGTATAATATCTATTCTGCTTGTAGTATGAGTAAAGACATAACTCTTGGCTATGCTCATTATAGTTTCAAAAACAGCTATAATTATCAAGCCTATGGCAAGTACATTTAATGTTGTTACGCCATTATGTACAAAAACCTTATCAATTACTACCTGCGTAATAATAGGAGAAAAAAGCCCGAAAATCTGAAGGGTAAAAACGGCAACAAGAACCTCTATCAAAGGCCTTTTAAACTTTAATATTGTTGGAATAAACCATTTTATATCAAATTTCCGGTTTTGCTCCTTGTTGTTTCTATTTACGAACAAAATCACCCTGTTGTTCCATACAGCTTTAAACTCTTCCACTGATAGAATTTTGGGTGAATTTTCTCCAGCATACAGTACAAGCATTCTATCTCCGTCTGCTTTTGCTAATATAAAAAACTCTTCATTGTTATTTTCAACAATTGCCGGCAGAGGCAATTTTGCAAGTCTTTTAAGGCTCACTTCAACTGCTTTGGCTTTAAGTCCAAGTTCCTTTGCCGCACGAAGAATGTGAAGTTCCTTCATTCCCTCGGCTCCTATTGCCAAAGAATGCCTGAGCTGCTGGGGGTCTGCATTAACTTTGTGAAACCTTGCTATAGTAATAAAGCTATATAGCCCCGTATCAATTCGATTTGCTTTTTGTTCATCATTGTTGTTTTGTCCGGTATTATTGGTCTTTGATACATGTTTTTCAGTATCATTTTTTATTTCTTCATCCGTATGAAGCATAGTTATCAACCTTTCCTAGTAGTAAGAAGATGCTAAATACTCTAAAAAACAATTGTATGCCATGACCGGAATAATCCTGGTTTAGGCATACAAATAATTGAGCATTTACCTTTTAAATTATGCCAGGTGGAGTTCAATGCTCCACCTGGCATAAGAAACTCATTCCCTAAGCTTATTGATGTACCCAGAACTGAGACAGTATATCCTGTGCCTCTTGAGGTTTTTCCTGAACAGCCTGATTCAAAAGCATTCCGCTGTCATCAGTAAAGCCCGCCATAGCTTGAATCAACTGATCCACTTCGTTGCTTGGTAAAGCACTTTCAACTGCAGTCGAATCTGAAGCAGACCCAATAGTAATTATATTGGTTACATCATCAGTCGTTACTGTATTCTGAATATCTGTGTTGGAAACTTCCTTTGCACCTTCATCATTTGTTATTTCATTTGTAAAGGTAACGGATATTTCATTAGCAGTCTCGTCAGTTGTGGCTGTATTTAAAGTGCCATTGTCGGACAATTCATTTTGTACATCGTTAAATGTTAGAATTTCCCCGTTTTTAAATTCGATGTTCTCCAAAGAGTATTCACCGCCGTTAAAATAACCTGAAACCGTGATAGAATCTTCAGTTCCATTTATGGTCATTAATAAGTCCGCATTGTTCCTTGTCATAGTTATATCTGAATAATTAACATCATTGAATAACAAAGTATCCGTATCTGTGTCTAGACTTCCGGTATTATAGATTATATCTGAACTACCACCTGTACTAAATACATATGTATCATTTCCGGCTCCTCCGTTCAGCTTATCTGATCCCGACTCACCATAAATAGTGTCATTTCCGTCTTCTCCGTATATAAAGTCGCTATCATCTCCACCCTTTAATGTATCATTGCCTGCGCCGCCTCTAATTTCATCCATACCTGCAAGTCCGTATATTACATTGTCCTTTGTATCTCCCATGATGGTCTCTTTTGCATCAGTTCCGTAAATATCCAGATTTTCAAAATCTGAATTGTTAAATACAGAATTATCGGCCAACTGGAGAACTTCAACTGCATTACTTGCAAGGAAATAATCTTCAATAGTTAACTTGTCTTCGCTATTATTTACAGTGAATTCAAGACTATTAATAACCCTCCTGTAAGACAGATCCTCCCGGCTGATATTTGCCCCAAACAGGATAGAATCTACATTACCCGCTGTTTCGTCGTAATCAATTATGGTATCCTTACCGTAGCCTTTATCAAATATATAGGTGTCATTTCCTATTGATCCGCTCAAACTGTCATTTCCGGCACCGCCATTGAAAACATCATTCCCGGAAGAATCAATTAAGTTGTCATTACCGTCTCCTCCTTCGATATAATCATTACCAGCTCCACCTTCAATGTAGTCGTTGCCGCTGTCTCCATATAGCTTATCATCGCCCTCAGCGCCATCAAGATTATCATCGTCTTCTCCACCATATAAGATATCATTTTCTTCACCGCCATACAAGAAATCATTTCCTGTTTCTCCATAAAGAGTATCCAGACCAAATTCTCCATATAAGTAGTCGCCTTCACTACCGCCGTAAATGATATCATCCCCGTCGCCTGCGTTTACTGTATCTGAACCTTCCAGCGATTTTATTATATTGTTGTTAATATCTCCATTTAAGTTATCATCTCCGCTGGTACCATAGGTAGGTATATTGTTTAAATCGCTGACGTTTATTACTGTTCCATCATCAAAAGCAATTCTTTCTATCCTGTTGCTGACAGCTACCGCAGCCTGGCTGATTTTGATAACATCGGCAGTACCTTTTAAGGAAATTTCCAGATTGTTGCCTCTTCTGATAATCTCAATATCATCTTTAGTGATTCCCTCGGTGAATTTGATAGTATCGATATTACCTGCAATAGTGTCACGATCGGTGATAGTGTCGATTCCAAATCCTCTTTTAAAGATATAGGTATCATTTCCAATTCCGCCATTTAGAATGTCGTTACCTTCATCACCTGTAAGGGTATCGTTTCCATCCCCGCCATTTAAGGTGTCATCACCAGTTCCTCCATACAGGATATCATCTCCGCCATTTCCGCTTAAATTATCATTACCGGCATCACCGATAATAATATCCGGAGAAGTGCCTCCGGTTATGGTATCAGCTGTTGGTGTACCAACCTTTGTGTCTCTGCTTTCTATTTGTGAAGCAATAGCCTGAGCATCCCATATAGTACCATCCATAAATTTCATAGCTTCAATTTTGTAATTATCATTGACGTAGTAATTTTTTATATTAAGCCTGTCGTTTGTACCCAATACAATTATCTGGAGATCGTTACCCACACGGACAAAGGACACTCCGGTACTATCAATATGTTCTCCGAACTCTATAGTGTCAATATTTTTACCTGTAGAATTATAATCATCAATTGTATCCACACCGGAGTTCAATTCAAACTTATAAGTGTCATTGCCTTCTCCGCCTACCAGTGTATCATTGCCTGAATCTCCATTAAGGATGTCATCTCCTGCCTCTCCGTACAGTATGTCGTTGCCGGATCCTCCATGCAGATTGTCATTTCCACCGGCAGCATATATTGTATCGTTTCCGCCAAGTCCAAATATCACATCACCACCATCAAGTGCCATTATTGTATCCTTGCAATTTCCGGCCTCCAAATAATCATCACCGTCTGTACCGTATAATGGTAAATTATCATATCTGGCAGCATCAATCAAAGTACCGTCAGAAAGTTCTATTTTTTCAATTTTTTTGCTGTTGTCGCTGTAGTAATCAGTTACAATCAGTTTATCTGCTGTTCCTTTAACGGTAATTTCAAGTGTATTACCTATACGTGCAAATTCTAGGTTGTCACTGGAGATACCTTGACCTAATTTTATTACGTCTGTATTTCCATAGGTATCATCATTTTCTTTGATAGTATCTTCTCCAGAGCCCAAATTGAAAATATATGTATCATTGCCTGTCCCGCCATAGATAGTATCATTACCTGCGCCACCGTCAATAATGTCATTTCCGCCTTCTCCATAAACAGTATCATTTCCTGCAAGGGCCATAATAGTCTCTGCAACATCTCCTCCTGTTATGGTATCATCATTGTCAGTTCCGTATAGTACTATCGAATCGGCTTGCTTACTGTCAACTAAAGTTCCGTCATAAAGCATAAAGCGTTCAATCCTGTTGCTTTCGTTGCTGTAATAGCCTTCGATGGTAAGCTTGTCGCTTTGTCCATTTATAGTGATTTCCAGATTGTAACCATTTCTTACCATAGTAATATCTTCTTTACTTATACCTTCTCCAAATTTCAGTGTGTCAATATTTCCCTCAGTGATATCCGAATCAGAAATTGTGTCTTCTCCGTAGCCAATACCAAATGTATAGACATCGTTACCAGAACCGCCTTCCAGATAATCCTTGCCTGTGCCTCCATCCAGAAGATCCTCACCATCGCCGCCATATAGCTTATCTTCACCATCACCGCCGGAAATTTTGTCATTACCTCCAAGGGCTATATAGGTTTCATTACTGCCGCCACCCTGGAATTCATCATCGCCTTCAGTTCCATATATGGTAAGGTCGTTGCTGATTTCTACAGCGGTACCATCAGAAAGTAAGATATTTTCAATTTTATTACTATCAATAAAATAATTCTGTATTGTTAATTTATCAGTTGTACCAATGATAGTTAAAACCAAATCTTTATTGACCCTTGAGTAGTTTAATTTATCTTTTGTTATACCCGTACCCAACCTGATTACATCCAAATTCCCTGCTGTTGAATCATTATCCGTTATGGTATCTTCACCTGAGCCAATACCGAAGACATACGTATCATTACCCACGTCGCCCACCAGAAGGTCGTTGCCTGCACCACCATCCAGAATATCGGCACCTGTTCCTCCATACAAGCTATCAGCACCAGTTCCACCATATAGCGTATCTGCTCCTTCACCGCCATAAATACTATCACCGCCGTCATTACCGCTTATTGTATCATTGCCGCCCAAGCCATAAATAGTATCATTTCCGGCTCCGCCGCTAAGGGTATCATTGTTTTCTGTCCCGTACATAGGCAGTGAATTTATATAATCAGAATTTATTATTGAGCCGTCGATCAATTCTATCTTATCGATTTTACTGTTCCCAACAAATTGATCTTTTACTGTTAATTTATCATCAGTATCCTTTATAGTGATAATAAGATCATTAATGAATCTGGTAATAACCAGATTTTCCTTACTGATGCCTTCCAGGAACTTGATAGTATCAACTTCTTGAGTATTTGTAACCGTACCGTTTATGACATCTTGACCAAACCCTACAGCAAAACTGTATGTATCATTTCCGGCTCCTCCGTCAAGTGTGTCGTTTTCTGTACCACCGATTAAGATATCATCCCCGTTACCGCCTAGCAAAGAATCTTTACCTTCCCCGCCGTTTATGATATCATTACCCTCTCCAGCGATTATGGTATCATCTCCTGCATCTGCAAAAATTATATCGTTACCGCCATTAGCCCTGATAACATCGTTGCCTGCCAAGGCTCTTATTGTTTCATTTTTATCGGTAGCAACTATTGTATCCGCCTCTATTGTTCCGTATACATCCAATCCTGCCAATTTATTATTGTCCAAGGCTGTTCCATCGGCAAATTTGATGTTTTCAATTAAATGTAAGTTATCCAGATAATAATCAGATATAGTCAATTTATCCTCTGTTCCGTTTATTGATATTATCAGATCATTCAATACCCTTCTGATATCTATATCTGCTTCTGAAATTCCTTCAGCAAAAAGAATAGTGTCTATGTTGCCCTGCGTTGAATCAATGTCTGATATTCTATCTTGACCATACCCGCGTTCAAAAATATATGTATCGTTTCCTTGTCCGCCATTAAGATTATCTTTACCAAGACCACCGTTGAGGATATCATTGCCCGCTTCTCCGTTCAATGAGTCGTTGCCGTCCTGACCTAAGATTATATCGTTTCCTTCTCCACCATTTATTAAATCATTTCCTGCTCCGCCTTCAATATAGTCGTCTCCGGCATTAGAGTATATTATGTCGTTCCCGCCCAAACCGTATATCTTTTCTTCATTATCTGTAGCATTTATACTATCATCATTTTCTGTTCCATATAGTGGTAAATGCCTCAAGATTTCATTATCTAAAGTATGTCCGTCACTAAACTGAATTTTTTCAATCTTATAGCTATCTTTGACATAATAGTTTTGTATGGTTATTTTATCAGAGGTGCCCGATATTGATATTTCCAGATTGTTAAAATCTCTTCTATATTTCAAATTGGAATCGTCAATACCTTCTCCGAGTAATATAGTATCAATGTTACCGGAACTATTATCAAAATCGGTGATTTTATCTGCACCTGAACCTAACCCAAAGATATAAGTATCATTTCCTGTTTCACCAATTAAAATGTCGTCACCTGCACCACCATCAATGGTATCGTTGCCTTCCTGCCCATTAATTGTGTCTACTCCGTCATTACCATATAAAAGGTCATCATTGGTTCCGCCGCTTAAGGTGTCATCATCTGCACCACCATATATGAGGTCATTACCATCCTGACCGTCAATGGTGTCTTCACCTGCATCACCGTATAAAGTATCATTACCTATTCCACCGACTATCTTATCATCACCTGAGCCACCGTTAACCAGATCATTACCGCCCATAGAGTTAATTACATCTGATCCTCCTAGACCATCTATTACCTCGTCAACGTCATCGGTTGTAATGCTATCTGTACCCTCCGTACCATAGATTACTAATTTGTCTAGAATTGAGTTATCTAATATTTTTCCATCACCGAACTGAATAACTTCAATTTTGTTTTCAGGCAAAAATTGATTTCTAATTGTTATCTTATCAGAAGTACCATTAACGGTGATTACCAGATCTCTGTTTACCCTTCTCAAAGAGACATTTTCGTAATTAATGCCTTCTTCAAACTTCAGGGTATCAATACTTGCAGTAGCTTTATCAGTATCCTTTATGGTATCTTCACCGGAACCCAACCTAAACAAATAAGTATCATTGCCTTCTCCACCGTCGACAAAGTCATTGCCATCTGCTCCATCAATAATATCGTTATCAAGTCCGCCATAGATCTGATCATTTCCGGCACCGCCAATAATTGTATCATTCCCGGCTTGCCCAAAGATCTTATCATCTCCGGTATCTCCCCAGACAGAGTCATCGCCTGTTCCAGCATCGATAGTGTCATTTCCATTATTACCGTGTATCAAATCATTTCCGTCCTGCCCAAAGATTTGATCATCCCCATCATCTCCCCAGACAGTGTCGTCTCCTGCTCCCGCATCAATGTAATCATTTCCGGCGTCACCATTTATCAAGTCATTTCCACCAAGAGCGTATATGGTATCTCCACCGTCCAGACCCTTGATAACTTCACTGACATCATCTGTAGAAATGCTGTCACCATTAATTGTTCCATATATTACAAGTTTGGAAAGCATATCATTATCTTCAACAGTTCCGTCTGCAAACTCAATTTTCTCTATCTTACCCTCCGGCAAATAATAATTTTTTATAGTTATAGTGTCTGCAGAACCACTAACGGTGATTATAAGGTCTCTGTTTACCCTGCGATAGTCAACATCCTCCTTACTAATACCAGCCTCAAACTTTAATGTGTCAACGATGCCGCTGGTAGCATCCGTATCAATTATTGTGTCCTTACCTGCGCCTGTTCTGAATATGTAAGTGTCATTGCCAACTCCGCCGTAAAGAGTATCGTCTCCTTCCTGTCCGTCTATATAATCGTTGCCAACACCTGCATAAATTGTATCATTGCCTTTTCCACCGTATATAATATCATCCCCTGCAAGTGCATTTATGGTGTCATTTCCTCCAAGCCCATAAATGGTTTCTTTGTAATCACTGGCAGTTATGGTATCATCACCTTCAGTACCAATAAGCGGAAGGTTTCTGATGACCTCATTATCTAAAAAGCTGCCATCATCAAGCAATATTTTGTCAACCTTGTAATTATCATGAATATAGTAATTCTTAATAGTTATTACATCGGCAGTTCCATTGATCGATATTTCCAAATCATTCATGGCTCTTCTGATAGCCAACATGTCCATTGTAATTCCTGTACCAAATTTGATAACATCTATAGATGCTTGATTAGAATCATTGTTATTAATGGTGTCTATGCCTGATCCTATTCCGAAAATATAGGTGTCACTTCCATCTCCGCCGTCCAAAGAATCATTACCAATACCGCCTTCCAGCGTGTCATTCCCGGCACTACCATATAGAATGTCATTTCCAGCTTCACCTTTTAAGATATCGTTTCCATTTTCACCATATAAAGTGTCGTTACCTGTACTTCCTTGGAGAATATCATTTCCTTCTCCGCCATACTCCGTATCGTTTCCTTCACCGCCTGTAAGAGTATCATTACCACTCTCACCAAATAGAGTATCATCTCCAGCTTCACCATCCAGATAATCGTCTCCAGCAGCACCATAGAGTTGATCGTTACCTTTTCCTCCATATATAAAGTCAACTCCGGCAGTTCCCCGAAGAGCTTCAGTTCCAAAAGGAGGTCCCCAAGGCACATTATAGTCATATTCACTGTCGGCACGCCCGTACACTTTGTTTGCTGTGGCTATTATATATGCTTGTTCATTTAAAGGTCTAAGCTCGTCTATTAAATTCTTAAGCCCTTGATATGCTAAAGGATCTTTAGAATAGCACTCCAGCAGATCACTGAGTATAAAGCCGAAGTTTGTATCGTTTATTTTTGTAAGACAAAGCTGCTTAAGTTTGTCGAAATTGAATTCCATTTTCATGGTTGCTTGATTGAAATTGCAACCTACTGTAGTTACATATTCTTTCAAATAGCTTTCAGCAGCCAAGCATCTAAACACATAATCTTTTATTATGTCATAACATACCCTTAGATGGTCTCCTGCCTGTTCCTGCGCCGCCGATGTCCCCCAGCTTCCAATAAATTTTCGACCGACGAATTTCTCCACGACAGCTAAGTCTCTGGCATCCATATGACCTCTTCCGGTCCTGCCTATATTTGTGGTACCAGTCCAGCTATATATTATTCTATCCAACAGTTCTTGCTTGTTTACTGTTTTATTTTGAGTGAATTCAGTAACCAGATTTCTAAGTTCCTCATTGGTAGCCATACTTTTCCTTAAGCCATACACATTTCCTACAGTGCCTATTTCCGGTAAGGAACGCAGTATTTCCGATATTTTATCATCCACTCCCGGCAGATCTTGAGGATCCCGAGTGTCCGATAAATCTACATTAAAGAAGAATTGGGACATATCCAGTTTATTGCCTTCCTGGTCCATAAAATATCCTATTATTTGCTTAATAACACCAGGGGTACTGTCATCTACTATGCTGGTATTAAGTTTTAATGAATCTATCCCCACCTGGGATAAGGTCTTCAATTCACCGCTATCTGTTATACCGTTGGAATTTTTGTCAATCCATATTTTTAAAGTTTTAAATGCAGCATCTTGACTGTCAAGAACATAGTCTTTATTTTTATCAAGATCTAGTAATGCTTCATATCCATTATTTGAAATTTTCCCGTTGGACATAAGCACCTGATCACCGAAAACTTCTGTTCCATCATCTATCTTTCCATTTCCATTCAAGTCTCTGGCCAGTATTCCGTCGGTATTATTTACCCATTGTATTTTTTCTGCAAAGCCGTTATTATCTAAATCGAAATTAATACCATTCTCTAATGTTGATATTTCAATACCGTTATTATCCAAATCTAATATAACAGGGTCAGAAGTGGCCTTGACTGCTACAGCCTTTGCAAACTCATCTTCCAGTTCCTTTCTGAATTGATTTACCCCTTCCACAACTGTTCCGTCACCAAATTTTAATTGCTCTATTAAATATGCATTACTTGGATCAAAGAAATGTGAAATTGTAAGTGTATCTTTGGAGCCTATTATGCTAATAACAAGATCGTCGTTTGATTTGCTAAAGGCCAGATCCTGTCTTGCCAAACGGTTAATAAAGGTAACTGTATCTACATTTCCGGGGGTTGTGTCATAGTCTACTATCTTATCATTACCATAGCCCGGCCCGAATATATAAGTATCATTACCTTTCCCGCCATACATAATATCATTGCCTTGAAGTGGATCAATAAAATTATCCCTATCTTGATTATTGGGTATTAATGGTACATCATCTCCCGGAGTTCCGATTATATATGTTTTTTCACCAATGTATTCACCCTGTTCAGCATTATTCGAATATGCAAGTTCGGCTGTTATTCTCCCCTGATTCCAAACAGCACCATTGCTGAATTCAATATTTTCTACTTGGTAACTTTCTCCAAGGAAATAGTTTATGACCTTCAGCTCATCCGTATCGTTACCATTAATCTTTAATATTAAATCATTACCTACTTTGGATACCTTTAAATTATCTTCTCTGATTCCTTCTCCGAGTTTAATTTTATCAATGTTGCCTACAGTTGTATCAACATCTGAAATTTTATCCTTTCCGTAACCTATATTAAAAATATAGGTGTCATCTCCTCTACCGCCATATAGAGAATCATTACCACTTCCGCCATCCAATATGTCATTGCCAAGCGTACCAATAAGCATATCATTGCCATTTGTTCCTTCTGAGAAAGCGGTAAGCATTGCAGGTTCTGTGTTACCTGTTAATCCTTCTATATCAGCTTTACCCCATACCGTACCATTTGCAAACCTGATTTCCTCAATTTTACAACCTTCATCACTAAAGTAGTCAACTACGGTTAATATGTCCTCTGTATTTACAATAGCTATCTGCAGATTGTCATTAACTCTTTCAATCTTCACATCAGCAGTAGTAATTCCAAATCCCAGCGATACGGTATCAATGCTATTTCCATAATTATCAGCTTCATAAATAAAATCCTGACCATAGCCTCGTTTAAATATATAAGTATCATTTCCGTCAACACCAAATAAGTTGTCTTCTCCTGCACCACCATCCAGCGTATCATTGCCATCTCCTGCATAGATTGAGTCCTGACCGCCTAATGTTCCAATGATATCATCTCCGCTATAGCCGTAAACATCTTCATTACCCGCTGATCCTGTAATAATGTCATTGACTAACGTACCTATTATAGAGTCACTGCCAGTACTATAAATGTATTGATCAAGTATAGCTTTTTCTCCCCATACCGTACCATTTGAGAACATTATTTTTTCAAATTTATTGGTTGTACTTATGTCATTTCCGTTCTCAAAGTAGTTCTTTACGATCAGTTTGTCCCCAGTACCCCTTACACTTATTTCCAAATTATCATTTACACGGAAAAAGACGATATTTTCTGGTGGTATTCCTTCCCCAAACTGTATGGTATCTATGTTACCCTGAGTATCATCGGTGTCTTCAATAGTTTTTACACCCGACCCAAGATTATATATATAAGTGTCATTTCCTTTGCCCCCAATAAAATAATCATCTCCTGAAAGACCATTAAATATATCATTTACATCGGTACCACTTAGTTCATCGTTGCCGCTTGTTCCTATGGTATATATGGTTTGGGTTTCGATTTTCTCCTTGTTCCATACTTCTCCGTCACTGAATACAAATTTTTCTATTAAATTCTCAGTATTCTTTTCATAATTTGTTAAGAAATAATTATTTACGACTATTCTGTCATCCGATGAATTTACCACAATTTCCAGATTGTTACCATTACGCGAAAGTAAAATGTCCTTTGAAAGAATTCCAGGCCCGAATTTTATTGTATCTATGTTTCCTTCCGTATCATCCGTATCTTCTATTGTCTTTGTGCCGTTGCCCGGGTTAAAAATGTAGGTATCATTGCCTTTACCTCCAATGAAAAGATCCTTTCCTGAAAGACCGTCGAACAAATCAGCTTTGTCTGTCCCGTTAAGTACATCATCGCCATCTGTGCCCATAGTATATATAGATTGTTCATGAATAGCCTTATCATCCCAAACGTCACCATTTGAGAATATTATCTTTTCGATACTATTGCTTTCTTTTACATTAAGATTTATATCAAAGTAATCTTTAACAATTACTTTATCTTGTGATCCTCTTATTACTATTTCTAAATTATAGCCATTACGTGAAAATGCAATATTCTCCGGAAGTATCCCTTCTCCAAATATTATTGTGTCCAGATTTCCTGCCGTATCATCTATATCTTCAATTGTCTTTGTGCCATTACCCAGATTGAATTTGTATGTGTCATTGCCTGTGCCGCCACTAAAATAATCATTTCCTTTTAGTCCATCAAAAATGTCATTTTGGGCAGTACCTGTCAATAAATCATCACCATCTGTGCCTATTATATAGATTGGCTGGCTTTCTATTTTTTCCTGATTCCAAACAACCCCACCCTGGAATACTATTGCTTCAATCCTATTATTTAAATTAATCTGAGAGTTTTCATCGAAATAGTTCTTGATTATTATCTTGTCATCTGATCCCTTGATAACTATTTCCAGATCATTTCCAGCATGAGAGAATAAAATATTTTCAGGCGATATTCCTTCACCGAATTTTATTGTATCAACATTACCCTCAGTAGCGTCATTATCTTCAATAATTTTTATTCCTGTCCCTAGGTTAAATATGTATGTATCGTTTCCTTTTCCGCCGCTGAAATAGTCGGTTCCTTTACCACCGTCAAAGTTATCGTTTTTATCAGTTCCATAGAGAGTATCATCATCATCGGTACCCATGATGTATATAATTTGTCCTGAGATACGTTCAGAATCCCAGATAACTCCATTTGAGAACTGAATTTCCTCAATTGTGTTGCTTGTGTTTACATCATAATCTGTCACGAAATAATTCATAATTATTAGCTTATCGTTCGAATCTTTTATGATGATTTCCAGATTATTTTGATTTTTAGCAAATGTAATGTTTTCGGGAGTTATACCAGTTCCGAATATAATCGCATCTTTATTGCCCTCAGTACTATCATTATCATCAATAATCTTTGTTCCAGTACCCAAATCAAATCTGTAAGTGTCATTACCTTTGCCGCCGCTAAAATAATCATTTCCTTTAAGGCCGTCAAATAAATCACTATTTTCAGTGCCGGTTAATATATCATCACCATTTGTACCTATTGTGTATATTAGTTGACTTGCTATTTTGTCCTGTTCCCAAACAATACCGCTCTGGAATGCTATTGTCTCAATTCTATTATTTATATTTATTTGAGAGTTTACATCAAAATAGTTTTTGATAATTACCTTATCCTCTGAACCCTTAATAATAATTTCAAGATCACTGCCTGCATGAGAAAACATAATATTCTCAGGAGATATGCCATTACCGAATTTAATTGTATCAATATTACCTTCAGTAGCGTCATTATCTTCAATAATTTTTATGCCTGTCCCAAGGTTAAAGATGTAAGTGTCATTTCCTTTGCCACCGCTGAAATAGTCAGTTCCATTTCCACCATCAAAAATATCATTTTTATCGGTTCCATAAAGTACATCATTCCCGTCTGTTCCCAATGTATATATTGTCTGACTCGAGATATTTTCTGCGTTCCAGACAACTCCATTAGAAAATTTTATTTCTTCGATTCTGTTACCTACGTTTATATCGTAATCTGTAATAAAATAATTTTTAATTATTACCTTATCCGGCGAATTTTTTATGATGATTTCCAAATTGTTTTGATTTCTTGCAAATATAACATTTTCAGGTGAAATTCCCGGTCCAAAACTAATAGTATCTTGATTACCTTCTGTATTATCACTATCTTCTATTACTTTTGTGCCGGTACCCAAGTTTATTATATAAGTATCATTTCCTTTACCGCCGTTAAAGTAATCATTACCTTCTTTGCCGTCAAAGGTATCTGGTTTGTCTGTACCATAAAGCGCATCATCACCATTTGTCCCCAATATATATATTAATTTGTCGGAGATATTCGCTGCGTCCCAGACAATCCCATTTGAAAATTGTATTTCTTCGATTCTGTTATTTACGTTTATATCATAATCTGTATTAAAATAGTTTTTTATAATCAGCTTATCCTGTGAATCCTTTATAATAATTTCCAAGTTATTCTGATTTTTTGCAAAAGTAATGTTTTCAGGAACTATCCCTGCTCCAAATTTAATGCTATCTTTGTTACCTTCAGTATCATCTGTGTCTTCAATTATTTTTGTGCCAGTATCCGGATTAAATATGTATATATCATTACCTTTACCGCCAATGAGAGTATCATTCCCCAGTTTGCCGTCAATTATATCGTTTCTGCCTGTACCGGTTAATACATCATCACCATCGGTGCCTATGGTATATATAGGCTGGTTCTCAATCTTACTCTGTTCCCAAACCACTCCATTTGAAAATTCGAATATCTCGATTTCATTTTTTATGTTTATATTAAGGTTTGCATCAAAGTAGTTTTTGATAATTATCTTATCGCTTGATCCATTAACGATTATTTCCAGGTTATTACCATTGTGCACAAATATAAGGTCTTCGGGAGATATTCCTTCACCAAATTGTATTTTATCTATATTACCTGGTGTATCATCATTATCTTCAATTATCTTTATACCTGAACCCGGGTTAAATATGTAAGTATCATTTCCTTTACCGCCGCTTAAATAGTCTGTACCATTACCACCGTCAAATATGTCGCTTTTATCAGTACCAATCAGTGTATCATCTCCGTCGGTACCCGTAAATGTGCCGATAACATTTCCATCACCGCCGCCGACTATTATCATAATCTGGTCATAGTCCAATACAGTACCGTTATTTTCGAATATGAACTTTTCTATTCGGAAGGCTTCATCCAAGAAGTAATTCATAATTGTGAGTTTATCATCAGTACCTTTGACACTTACTATAAGATCATCACTATTTCTTTGAAGAATCAAATCCACCGGAGCTATACCTTGGGCAAATTTTACTGTGTCCAAGCTGCCGCCAGAACTGTCAAAATCAATAATAACATCCTCGCCATTACCCTTTTTAAATATATATGTATCACTGCCGTCTCCGCCTTCAAGAAAGTCTATACCGGCACCTCCATCCAACACATCATTGCCGAGGTCACCTATCAATTGATCATCCCCGCTAAACCCGCTTAATATATCATTTCCTTCATGTCCGAATAAAACATCATCTTCAACTGTACCATTTATTACAATAGGCTGGTTTTTGATTTTTTCTGTGTCCCAGACAGTTCCATCGCTAAAATTAATAGCTTCGATTTGATTGGAGATATCCTTATAGAAGTCTAAAATAACAATCTTATCTGAAGTACCCTTTACAGTAATCTCCAAATTGTCTCCAATTTTAACAAAGACTATACTTTGAGGATTAATACCTGCTCCAAACTGAATTTTATCAATATTTCCGACTGTCTCGTCAGAATCCTCTATTGTAAGAATGCCATAACCGGGGTTGAAAATATATGTATCGTTGCCGGTTCCACCTATGGCAAGATCACTTCCTCCTTTACCATCAAAAGTATCATTGCCTTCATAGCCCAACAATTTATCTCCATCTGTAGACCCGGTAAATATGTCTGTTCCCTTTGTTCCGTTCAGTATTCCACTGCCGGTTATATAAACAGAACGAGCATCAATATCTTCTCTGTTCCAAACTGTACCATTGGAAAATTTGATCTGATCAAATTTATAGAAATCACTTGAATAATAATTTTTGATAATTAATTTATCTTTGTCCCCAGGTACTGTAATTTCAAGATCTACACCAACTTTGTTAAATTTTACATTTTCAGGTTCTATCCCTTGCCCGAATTGTATTGTATCTACATCGGTCAATGCGGAATCATAATCCTCTATTGTATCTATACCGGAACCCAAATTAAATAAGTAGGTATCACTACCTGAACCACCATATAAGTAGTCATTACCTCCCGAACCATTTAAAATGTCATTGCCTTCATAGCCAAACAGCTTGTCGTTGCCGGAGCCACCTGTCATTATATCCACACCTGCAGTTCCATACAACTCACCACTACCCTTTATATATACCGGCTGTGCATTAATATCCGACTTATTCCACACCACACCGTCATTGAAATTAATCTGTTCAATTCTGTTTCTATCGCTTTGATAATAATTAGTAATTACTATTTTATCGGTTGTACCCGAAACATTTATTTCAAGGTTTAAACCTACTTTATTAAAAATTAGTTTATCCGGACTTATTCCTGCTCCAAACTTTATTGTATCAATATTTCCTGCTGCTTCATCATAATCTGTAATTGTGAGTACACCGTATCCGGAATTAAATATATAAGTATCATTACCTGTTCCACCGTTTATAATATCTCCGCCGCCTCGGCCATCTATAATGTCATTTCCGCCCTTTGCATCAATTATGTCTTTTCCGGTTGATCCCACAATTATTTCATCGATATCGGTTCCGGTAATAGTACCTTGACCTGATATGTACATTGGCTGTGAGTCAATAGTTTTCCCATCCCAAATCGTCCCGTCAGAAAATTGTAACTGCTCAATCTTGCACCAGCTTGTGTAGTAATTTAATACTGTTATGCAATCGTTGGTATTTGCAATAGCGATTTTCAGGTTGTTTCCCACTCTGGAAAACAGCAGATCCGTACCGGCAATATTTTCCCCAAAGACAATGGTATCGATATTTCCGGCTGTCTTGTCAATATCACTGATTGTGTCCTGTCCATCCCCTAGGTTAAATATGTACTTGTCATTACCTAGCCCACCTGATAGGTAGTCATTTCCTTTTCCGCCTTCAAAGGTGTCACTGCCAACACTCCCATAGAGCGAGTCATTCCTGTCTGTACCGATTAAATCACTCATGTTTTTTCCTCACTTTCAAATTTGTAACCTACTATAACTAATAATATTCTATCATCTATTTTCTAAATTTTGTATATTATTCTTTTATTTTACTTATTTAAAATCATATGTAAAAGCATGAGTATTAAACGTATAATTTATGACTATCTCCCCTATAAAATAAATAGATAAAAGTTATGTAAACAAAAAATCTCCAACAGAATTATACCTTCAGTTGGAGATTTTTTGTTTGGTTTTTTAAGTAAAATTATAGTGTTTCTTCAACAATTTCACATATAGTTTCGATCGAATCATTATTTTTTATTTTCTCTGAATATTCCTTGCATTTCTCTAACGATTCTGGAGTCATCAGTTTCTCTAATCTTTCAATCAGATTTGAAGCCTTCCACTTTGCAGGTGGCAGGTACTCCGCCAAACCTATTTTTTGCAGTTTAGCAGCATTATATGGCCTATCTACATAGTGGGCAAGAATTAACTGAGGAACACTCGCCCGTAGTGCCTCTCCTATGGTTCCTATTCCACCATGATGAATAATAACCCGGATGTACGGTAGCACAATATCCATCGGTAAATATTCACACCATATGATGTTGGAGGGCAATTTATCAGGAATCAATTCTTTATACCTGGTTAGTATAATAGTTGGTTTGTTAAAAATCCCGCAGGCCTCAATACAGCAAGAATAGAAGTTTTCTTTTAACATTTTGGAGGTTCCACCCGTTATTAAAACAATATCTTTTGCATTTTCAAGAAACCCAGCCATGGATTCAGGCAATTCCTTGGATACAATATCCCCGACGGGTGGCAAAGGAAATCCCACCAGATCTATGTCCGCAGGCCAGGATTTAACAGTCTCACGATCAAACCACTCCGGCCACAAACCTATATTTCTTGTAGCATTCGCTTGCCATTCCAACCAACTTTTAATTGGTGGCAGCATCACCTTCGAACGCAATTGATTCATTTCTTTTACGATACTGTCTTTAAATAATTGCTCATAATTAAGCATACTGCTTAATTCATACGGGGCCATAATAACTGAAATAATGGGAATATTAAGTTTTTCCGCAATCATAAGTGCTGCAATGCTGGAACGGTTTTTGGCAATGATAATAGTATTTTTTTCGGTACAATGTTCCAGAAGTTTATAATATTCACGCAATCTGACTTCTTCACTTTCGAACTTCTCTCGAAAAGTATCGATTCCAGAACCGCTTGCGATTGTATCAATATTTCCTTTCATGCATTCCATCAGATCCTTGTACTGTTCTTCATTATCCCAAACAACAAATCCAAGACCCGCATCGGAAATTATCTTTTCGTAATAGCAGTGTGTAAATATGGTGACATGATGACCTCTCTCCTTGAGCCTGTACCCAATCCGTATGAAAGGGTAAACATCACCATCCGTCCAATGCGTGGAAATTAATATATTCGCCATACTATCCCCCCCATGTTCTCCCAACTTCAATATGAAGCGACTTGATGATTAAAATTTTTCTATTACCTTCTTCAATTCAGCGGATACATCCTGATTTATTAGCTTGCTCTTATAAAATTCACACTTTTCTTTGTAATTACCTTCCAAAAACCTTTTCATGCTGTCGGCCATTTTTTTAGGAACCCATTTCTTAGGCGGAAAGCTTAGTCCGATACCAAAGCTTTGGATTCTCAATGCATTATCGGGCCGATCTGCCAAATGCGGCAATATAATCTGAGGAGTTCCACTTATTATCGCTTCCGTAATGGTACCGATTCCACCATGGTGAATTACCATATTTACTTTTGGCAAATATAAATTTAAATTCAGATTGTTTCGATGTATAATCCCCTCCGGCAAAGGCTTTGGGATATATTGATCATATGCCGTCACAAGAATCCCGGAAAAACCAGCTTCGAAGCAAGCCTCCGCAGAAATTTTATAAAAATCGGGGTTAAGCATTTTACTGGTTCCACCGGTTATTAAGGCCACCGTTTTTTTACTGTTTAATAAATGTTCAATTTCCGGATCCAATTCAGTTTCTTCATTTGTTTTTTCAGTTATAAAACCAATGAAATGGACGTCAGGACATAACCGGTAGTCTACTTCGGCATACCATTCAGGCCATGCCGCAATAAATGTAGGCGGGGAAAGCAGCCAATCCTTCCAGCTGTTTATCAGAGGAAGCCCTAACAAGGTTCTTGATTGATTTATCTTTTCACACATGTCTTTTCCCATGATTTCTTCATGAAAGTCCATATGAGACAGGTAATTTGGAGCAAGAAGAACGGGCACAACCGGAAATCCATACTTTTCAGCAACCAATAATGCCGATATGCTTGACCGATGCCTAGCTATCAAAATTGTATCAGTCCTGTTACAATATTTGCTTATGATGCCTACTTCCTTCATAATTCTAGGTGAACTGTAATACTTTTCATTAAAGTATTGAACACCCTGCAAATTCTTCACTGCATCGGCCAATAGCGGAAAGTCGTTGATAAATTCCTCATATTCATTTTCATCATCAAGAGCGGCAAAAGCCAGTCCCCGATCCTTTACATCCTTTTCATAGCAGCAATGGGTAATAACGGTAACTTCATGCTTTTGATTTTTGAGTGCTAAACCTATTTTAATAAATGGATATACATCCCCGCCTGTCCAATGTGTCACAATGATTATGTTTGCCACTTTCATCCCCCCCAAATTCAATTCCCTCTAACAATTTATTCTTGAAAGTATCAATTCTACCAATTGACGAATGGTTGACCCATTTACCAGAAAGTCCATCAAAGTGATTTGCGTATTATAGGTTTTATTTATCTTTGAAATGATCAGCGTTGCGATCAGAGAATGCCCCCCAAGATCTAAAAACTCATCATCCAACTGTATGTCGTCTATCATAAGATATTCGTTCCAAATACCAATAAGCTCTAGCTCCAGTTCTGTATTCCCTATTCCCTCTTTAACTTTCCCTTCTCTTGTAAGCTTGAAATCCAGTTGTTTGAGAGCATTTCTATCAATCTTGTTATTAGGCGTTAATGGGAATTGATCCACGTGAATAAAATATGAAGGAATCATATAATAGGGAAGGTGCTCTGCCAGAGTCTCCTTCAAAAGATTGTCCGTCATATTTTCATCAACCGATGTATAGTATAAGTAAAGAGATCCAACGCCGGTTTTATCCTCTTTAACAATAGTAATCGCCTGCTTTACGTTTGGAATTGATTCAGCTACATGTTCAATTTCACCCAATTCAATTCTAAATCCCCTTACCTTAACCTGCGAATCTATCCTCCCGACGTACTCTAAGACACCATCCACCCATCTGACCAAATCCCCCGTATTATACAATCTCCCATTTCCAAACGGGTTTTGAATGAATTTGCTATCCGTTAATTCACGATTATTTAGATACCCTTTTGCAAGGCCTAATCCACCAATATATAAAATACCGGTTGTTCCATGATCTACTACCTCTAAATTCTCATCCAGGATATAAATTTGAGTATTTAAAATTGGTTCTCCTAAACCTATTCTCAAATCCTGCCCTATCTTCATACAGGTTGACCATATCGTGGTTTCTGTCGGGCCATACATATTCCATAGGCTTGCGCACTTCGGCAACAATTCACCGGCCAATTTTTTTGATAGGGCTTCTCCTCCGCATAATACCTTCAGCTTGAGATCACCTTCCCATCCTATATCCACCAATACCTTCCAGGTAGACGGTGTAGCCTGCATTATGCTAATATTTCTGGAGGTTAAAAAATCCTTCAGTTTTGATCCATCCCTAGCAGTCTTATAGTCCGCAATAACCAAGGTTGATCCCGTTATCAAAGGTACAAATATTTCCAAAACAGATATATCAAAAGTAAGAGTGGTAACGGATAATAATCGATCACTCGAGGAAATTCCCGGGCTTTCCTGCATAGAAACCAACAAGTTGACCACCGACTGATTCATAATTTCAACGCCTTTGGGTTTACCTGTGGAGCCCGAGGTATATATAACATATGTCAAATCCTTAGACGATCCAACGATTTCCGTATCCATCGTATCCATCTGACTTAGTAAATCCCAATCAACATCCATGTTGATTAATTTAATATTTGTTGTTGCGTTCAAGTTTGAAAGGTATTTCTCCTCGGAAAAAACATAAGAAACTCCCGAATCTTGTATAATATATTCGGTTCTACTCATAGGATGTCCCGGATCCAACGGCAAATAAGCGGCCCCCATCTTTAATAAACCGAGAATAAGAATAATGGTTTCAACTTTTTTGTCTAAATAAATACCTACAAGCTCACCCGGGCGTATTCCTATTTTCTGAAGGTACCGTACAGTCTGGTTTACTCTATCGCCAAGCTCACCGTACGTTACACTAACATCATTAAATTCAATTGCTATACGGGTTTGATTCTTTTTTATAGATTCATCCACCAAGTGGAAGACAGTTTCATGTTGTTTATTTACTGCCTTGATATCAGTATCCCCGCAGATTTTCATACTTATCATTCCTTTCTAAGCCTTTATATTTTCCATTACAAAGTTGTGAAATCCCATTTTGAATTTGTTATAATAAATATCCAATAACTCCATGTGTTTTAAATATTCTTCGAAGTATTTTTTGCTATTGTTTTTAAGACAGAAGATGAGAATACTATTTGATGCTTTATTAATTTCATTGACCATAAATGATTTAATTTCTTCCGTTTCGGAATCAAGGTGAATATTGCAACGATGCATCGCTTGAATACATTCTAAAATGGGATTGACTTGCTCCTGGATTTGCCTTATAAACTGTGGGTAGATATTTCTGGGTATACCGTTTGCAATATATTCGTCAACTTTGTGTCTATGATAGGTGATCGTATCTTTTATTACCATATCTATCTGATTTTGTTGTTCAAGCAACTTATTAAAATAATCTTTATTCACCTCAAGGAGCTTCACAATTTCAGTAATAATCTTATTAGGATTATTCTGGCCTATTAAACTGATAAGCTCCGAGTTTTTCACCTTGTAAACGCCGACAGTACCATCTTGTATATCCAGTACTTGACTTAAATAATCCAAGCTCTCTTTCGATTGTAATTTGGGGTCGATATTTGCTAGCTTTGTAACTACAATGAAATCTTCTTTCATTTCATCTATCAGTATATACGAATAGTATGAAAACCTTTCCTTTTCATCGGGATATATAAATTGAGTATCAACAAGCATTTTGTGACCTGCTGCCGCTGTTTCATTGAATGTTTCCCGGAGACACTTTGGCTTAACCCGACAAAATTCTATGAGTCCGTTTTTATATAAAAATAGTTTAAGTAAATTACTGTTGCTTTCCAGTACTTCATCGGTCCGTCTCATTCCCAAATACCGGTCTATAAATAGCAGTTCAAAATTTACTACATGATATAATTCACTATATATATAATCTAAATATCCGTCCAAACAACTGAATTGGCAATATTTTGTAAGCTTACTATTGTTTTTGATATCATCTACAATATTATTCATCATCTAGCTTGATCCTCCCAAAACTTTCATAGAATCCCTCCCGTTTCATGAATTCGTATGAATAAACTCAATTATCTTTCTCGGAGTTGAAATTTGTTCCAGATCCAGTTTCTCATAATCGAGTTGGATCTTTAGCATTTCTTCAAGGTTAAAGAATATTTTAATAATTTCAAGAGAATCAACCCCTAATTGACTGATACTTACATCGGCCAATGTGTCATAACTGCTTTTTAAGGCTTCCAGCGTTTGATCCGATACGATATTACGGAACACAAAATCTAAATTTTTTTCAATTTCGCTCTTGTCCATATTAATACTTGTATGATGCAGTGATAACTAAGCGCATCAATACCTTCCCTTCTAAATTTTAAATGTTTTTTATTTCTTGCCTTCTATAGATAGCATACACTTGCAAAATTGATAATTTATCTGTTGGTATTCAGGTAATTCATCATATAACTTATCTATGATTTTCATATAAAGTTCATATGATTTTTTGTCCTGACGTTGAAACAAAAGGCTCGCAAATTTAAGGACTTCAGCTAATATATTGTCTATTTTATTGACATTTTCACTGATATGTTCAATAAGATCAATTGGAATGTATCTTTTTACTTCTCCATGAACTAATACATATTTTAACAACAACTGAATTGGCCGGATCATGTTATTAATACGTAAATATAAAAATCTTAACTGCTTTCTCCTGTTTTGCAAAGTTTCTTTTAATATGTGATCTTGGTTTGTTTTTAAATGAATAATAAAGTTCTCAAAGCCGCTTAAATCGAATAATATTTCTTTATCTGCCTTAAGAATTTTGTTTTCCTTATATTGATAATTAAATATTGAATTAAATATATATTGATATGCTTGTGTGAAATCCATCTTTGCTAATTGATCAATATGTCTATTATTTTTAACGACATCGATATGTACCCTACCATCTTCATTTACAGCTAGTTTTGACAGGAACTCGTCTTTTGTAAACTTCTCGCAGCATTTTCGATTCACCGACGAATGCTTCGTGTAATATACATGATACTCTTGATCCATTCCCTCCAGGATCACGGGAGTTATATAAAGCTCACCGTCACCGTTATATTTCATCCATAGCGGAATTAAAACCTTATTACCACTTTGAAAAATTTCATATAGCGAGCTAGCGACTTCCTCTTTCGGCAATGCCTTATTTTCCAATATTTCATGATGAATAAAGTCCCCGAAGCCATTGACGGCCGGCATCATCTCTTCTCCACCATCCCCTTTTTTCCAGCCGAAGAAACGGTCTAAATAGAATAGATAAAATAAATCTATTTTATTGTAATATTTAAATAAATAATAAAATGAACGTTCACTACATGCATAGCTCATTACCTCTTTTTGTTCTTCTTCCGTGATTTCAAAACATGGAAATACTCGTATATTATGTTTGTTCAATATACTAGCCACCTTTCAAGTCAATTCTGCCATCATCCAATGGTATTTTTTACACAAAAAAGTCCATATTTGTCCGTATGGAAAATACTCTGTATAACCTCACATTTTGCCATGAATAAGAAAAACATATGCTCTCTTTCGAGGGAAGAAAGGCTTTCGTAATTTCCTTGACCTTTAGATAGGATGACATCACATTTCTCAAATTTGTCCTTCAAATCTTGGCTGGCCGTACTTAATAGTATGCCCGGTGCCGAATCTCCGCTATGTATAATACTGGCATAACTATCCATGCCTATCATATGAGCATCTTCCATTGTCACATCATTTAATACAGGAAATCCTCTAACTACATAGTATACTTTGATTTGTGGGAATACTCGTTTGATCTGAGAAATAAAAACCCTGTCAAGAACACATTCTCCACAATTATCCCCAATATATAAGCATGTCCCAGCTGAACTTAAAACTTCAAAGAACTCATTACTATCGTCTACCACAAAATCTATATTATGAACATTGTTTATTAAACTGAGAACTTCTTCACAGCTCACATTTTCCTTCGCTGCAAAATCGATCATATTACCGATAATGGAGATTTTTAATGAAGTCAAAAGCTTATTTTCCGAGGTATTGATGATTTTTTCAATATCATCCATGATATTGAGTAGGTCAATATTATTTTGTCGTTTTATTTCGTGGTATGGATCATGCACATTTAACATGCCAGTTATAATACTCCATGTATTCCTCATTATTTCCGGATTACACTTTTCAAAGTCGGCCATAGACAGGCTTTTTAATACTTCTTTCACAACAGCCTCTTGTAATTTTGAATCGATGCCAAGCCTGTTTGTAATTGTAATCGCTTGTTTCAGGTTACAAGACAAACAGTTTACATTTAATTTCATAACAACTCCCTTTGATGCTCTCCACATATTCTGCAGTTATCATTCTTACTTATTTTGATTTGTTGGAATTTATCATTGAACCCGTTAAAATTAAGTAATGTATCCTGTACATTTAAGCCAAGAATTATCTTAATTGTCTGTAGCGCCTGTAAGCTTCCTATCATCCCTGCTACTGCTCCTATTACTCCATTTTCTGTTTTTTCAACAGCATTATACGGATAAATGCATTCATAACATGCCGATGCATTAGGCATATAAACACATACCTGTCCTTCAAAATCTTTAATACTTCCAAAAACAGCTGGCTTTTTGTTTTTTACACAGACCTTATTAATCATATATTTTGTTTCCGCATTATCCACTGCTTCCACGACGACATCATAATGATTAATTATATTTTGCAGTTGCTCTTCTCTAACCTCCATATTGTAATCAACAACTTTGCAGGCAGTATTTAACTGCTGAATTTTTTCTTTTGCCCGATCGACTTTCATCTTACCTATATCAAAAGTACTGTATAAAACTTGTCGGTTTAGATTACTTTCATCCACCACATCGTAATCAATAATCCCAATATTTTGGATTCCTGCCGCGCTTAAGTAAAGCAATATCGGTGAGCCTAAGCCTCCGGCTCCCACGACCAGTACTTTCGCATTGCGGAGCTTGTTCTGTCCATCTATTCCAACTTGTTTGATGATCTGTTGTCTTTTATATCTTACGGATTCGTTAACCATTTTAGCCCCCCGTAATCTGAACTAATAATACCAGTTCATCATTCTCGCTGATGATTCTGTCATATTCAGTAGAATTAAGCAACTTGCCATTTAATATAAACCTAATATGTTTTTTAAACTGCATGTTTTCCGGATCGAGTATATACTCAGAAAACGAAACCTGCTCCTCTGTTAGATTACTTTTTAAATCATTGATACATTTTATATTGGCTTCAATGTAATCTTGTTTAAATTCATCATGTAAAAAACTTGGTAATTCAATTTTAACCATCATATCCTCCTCATTTTTGTAAACCGCTGATGATGATCATACGGTTTCGTTTTTATTTAATCTATTAACAATTCGAAATCCAAGATCTTTTGCTTTGAAATCAATAGGTTCTTTCCATCTGAAATTACTTCTGCACATTTCTGTAAACGAATAATAGCTGCCACCCCTGCACACCTTCATGCAATTATCCTCCATACATAATGGATTAATTGTATTTTTTTCGAAATAGAAAGTCTTACTATAGAAGTCGCTACACCATTCCCAAACGTTTCCAAGCATATCAAAAAGGCCAAAAGTATTCGGTTTTAGTTCAGCTACCTCATGTAGATTACTTTTTGAATTCGTACTAAACCAGCAATAGTTATGAAGCTCAAGTTCATCACAAAACCAGTTGTCCTTTGAATGTGCTCTGCATGAATACTCCCATTCTGCCTCCGTTGGAAGATAGTAACCCAGCCACCTGCAAAAACCGTTGGCATCATTCCAAGTTATATTGGTTGCGGGAAATCTACAATTTTTCACTTCATAGCTGGGATCATAAAGGTTATACATTTCTTCCGTTATTGTAATACTGCTTATTTTAAAATCATCTACAAATACAGTATGTAATGGTCTTTCACCTATGAAGCAATACTTTGAATGATCTGGTGTTCCCATTTCAAAATACCCACCTTTTATATCTACCCAGTATTTTTCTATGAGTCTCTTACATTTCTGCCTATTTTCCGAATAGTCAATATCCTCATTCATAAAGTTTATTCACCTCCTATGACAATAAATTGGGTTTCATTTAATGTCTCATTTTCGTCATAATAATAAATACTAATTTCAGGAAATTCAATATTCCTTATAGAAATTATTAAATGCCATAATTTCTTTGACGGATGGAATTTTTGATCTATATTTGCAAAGATAGTTGGATGTCGCATATGGCAATGAAATACTCCAACAACGAAAAGGTTTCTTTTCTTTATTTCGCGCTCAACCCTGTATGTTTCTATCGGGTCTGATGTGAATCCAGCAGTCTTATTATCAACATAATACTCATCAACTTCTTCAAAGTTTATCTCGTCTCTTTTATCATTTTCAAAAAATATATAATCTACCGGATTTCCATTTTTTTTATCCGACAAAAAGAATCCAAAAGTTTTTTTGTAATGTAATTTCTTTACGTCCTGTATAAAACTATTCAGTACTTCGTTTCTGATTTCAATTTTCATTTCTATCCCCCCTTTCATTTCAAAAACTCCAATTGTTGAACGATTTTCGATCACTGGAAAGTTCAATTTAAAGGTGGATTACTATGTAATCCGGTTGTATACCTTTGAATTATAAAAATGGTTAAGATTTAACACAGCTCTTACTGATTCGTCAACAAAAATGGTTATATATATCCCCAGAATATCGAATTTTAGTACAAAGATTGTTATCATAGATAAAAATACGACCATAAAAGTTCCTACTATCTGGGTGTATAACATCCATTTTGTATCTCCCCTTCCACGGATACCACTTCCTACGACTACATTAATCGATTTCGGAAAAAGTGTTATTGCCGTGAATATAAAGTAAAATGCAGCCTTCTTTACGAGTTCGGGATCAGAGCTAAAAATTCCAAGGATATGCTTTGAAAATAAAATAAATAAAGTTGAAATTACACTGATTATGGCAAGATCATATTTAATAACAGTAGTCAATATTGCCTTTGCTCCGTTTTCGTCTTTTTCTCCGATTTTATGACCGATTAGTGTCAGCGCGGCTTTCGACATGCCATTATATATAACATAAACGACCATTTCAATTCCATAGGTAAGTGTATAGATACCTACTGCTAAATAGTTCAAACTATTTAACATCCTGATTAAAGTTAAATTGCCTATGTACCATATAAATGTTTCCGTTCCAGTCGGTATACCTATCTTTGCCATTTCTTTATATCTAATGAATTTTGGTTTTAGAAAATCAGCTATTTTAAATTTATAGGGTAATTTCTTTGAAGTAAATACATAAGTGATTAAGAGAAGGGTTGCAAATATATTTGAACTCGCCGTAGAAATCGCTGCACCGTATACCCCTTTTGCCGAAAAGCCCAGGTGACCGAATATCAATACCCAATCTAAAAAAATATTAAGTACTACCTTACAAATTCCGGCATACATAATAGGTTTTGTCAGTCCGATCCCCTGCAGCATAGATTGTATAGACATATCAATTCCATAAGTAAAAAGATAAATCGATAATATCTTAACATAACTTGTACAATATCCTATCAAACTGCTGTCTACGCCCATAAAACTAAATATTGAATGGGCAAAAATATTCCAAAACAGAAGAATAGCCATACATAACAAATAATTATAAAATATTGCCGTGGTAAAAAAGGCTTTAATTTCGTTGGTTTTTTTAGCGCCGGTTTTATGTGCGATGGTTACGGTAACCCCCGTAGAGACAGCAAGTAATACTGCCACAGTCGCATTATAGGGAAAAATCGTATTGCCGATTGCGGAAAGATATTCACTTTTCAGATTTCCTAAAAAACCTCTGTTAATCAATGTTTGAATTTGTGATACCGTACCTTGAATAATAAAAGGTATAGCTAGTGTCATTATAGATTTCAAATATGTATTTTTCTCTTTCACAATCATATCGTTGCTCAACATAAAAATCCTCATTCCTCGCCGTAAAAGCAATAATTATCATAGAACTAATTACAAAAACTTTAATTCAACAAATATTTCTTGTTGCTTGATATCAGCATATTTGTAATATAACATTTCCCGGGATTGAGTCCTATTCCCACAAATGGGTTATATGTGTAAAACTGTTAATTAGTAACTAAATTGTATACCTTCCCATTCATCCTTGAACCATTGGCTGAACGCCCGCCACCACAAGGTAAAAATTTATTACAAGTTGTAGCGGGACGCTCTTGAAATCTGTAATGTTAAGAAGCATTAGTTTATTGATATCAGATTCAGTCTTAATGCCTTAACAACTGCTTCGATACCACAGTTTGCCTCTAATTTTCTAAACAAAATTTTTTTATGGCTCTTTATAGTATCAAAGCTAAGGTTCAGCTCCAATGCTATGGCTTTATCCGTCATACCCTTGGCCATGAAGTTTAAAATATCCAACTGCCTGCTGCTTAGCTTTACTTTGCTATGTTCACCCTGCGCTACCTTGCATCTGGATTCACTAACTATCTGGTAACCCAGTAAATTTGTTATCGCAATCATTTCTTTACTGATTTCCCATTCTGCTGTTGTCACTGCAAGATACGCCACCACTTCTTGATTTACGTGGAGAGATATGGAGTAAAAATGATTATTCCGGAGAAAAACGAAATAATGTTGTTTGGGAAAGGTATACATTGGTTTCTTCAATATAATCGTCAATGCAATTGCATTGGTTCCGGCACTGTCTTCCGTAAAAATCATACCTTCCTGAATATGAGACATCCGCTTTCCGTTGCATTCCTTGCTTTTCTTTAATAAAGCTCCAAAAGAATCCACAAGCAAAAAACAGTGCTCGTTAGTTATGAATCTGCTTATTCTTCGAATAGAATCATCAAATGCAGACAACAACAAATTGTTTTTTTTTTCTTATTTCCAACTCGTGGTTTTCCAAACGTTGCTCAGGCAATGATAAATTACTCGGCAACCCCTTTTCCATGCATCTTCTCCATGAACATAAAACTTCTTCATTATTTGTTAAACACTTCATTACGTCAACCTCCCAAAATAAGTTAGTAATTATATATCACTTTTACTATGATAATGTAGGAATATTATGGAATTTGTCTCATTTAGGGAGAATAGTACCTTTAGCTATATTTACACACTGTTATTCGCTAGGATCGTAGATTGGAACGTAACATTCACTACACTTTAGTCATAATCTGTATTATAAAAAAGTAATCGGAGTTGATTTATAGCTATGAATGAAACGCTATGCAATGAACTTGCTAATATCCTAAAAGGTGAAAGTAAATTTAAAAATAATGTATGCACAGTAACAAGTGATCGTAAAAATCTTAATGTTAAGCTACTGGGGAACCAATTACATACAGGTAATATGTTCTCCTTTGCTCCATCCACGGAATCCGGTAAATCACTAATTACAGGAGAAATTGTTTTACTGGAAAATGAAGTTCCTTATATTGTTAGTTCTCTATATAATCAAGGTATTACGGTAAGTGCAATTCATAACCACTGGCTTGGGGATCAACCTCATCTGATTTATGTGCATTTTGAGGCACTAATGGAGCCCCGGACATTTGCTAATAAAGTTGCTTATATTTTAAGTTATATAGAATAAAATGTTTTCGTTCCAAACTATTGAATTGTTGGTAAATAATATGTAATACTTAAAGAAGTAAATAAACAAAAGGAGTTCGTTATGGATTTAATAATAATATTTGGAGCAATTATACTGTTGTCAAGCATAATTGCTTTCCTAGTCATATTTAAATGGAACTCTTCACTAACAAAAAACTATAATTTGCGTTGTACAAGTTGTAAAAGCATTTGTGATTCTGAATATATAAAAACTGCTGTTAATATTAAAACTGCCATTATTTACGAGCTAAGACTTAAATGTCCGGCTTGTTCAGAGGAGACAATTTTTGAAGCTGTAAAGGTAAACAAATAAGCCAGCCAGCGCCGAAAGACGCTGGCTTTCAATCTCTTTATCTATTTTTTCTTATTTTAATAACTAATTTATTTTTCAAAATTAACCGTAAAATATCAAAAACATTTCTTTCTGTGATTCTGTTTTCAACTTTGTGTTCTTGCTTTGAAATAGCAATATCCGCCATTTTCAATATGCTTTCAAATGAACCGGCTTTGGCTATAAATCTCGATGAATGACAAAAGATCGCATCATTTATGCCTATTACACTGTTCAGTTCCTCTTCCCTTTTCCCTGCCCATTCCTTAGGAAGACTCTTTCTGTCTCTGCGGACTTCACCGTACTCTCGAACTGTTTGAATATAATAGCCTTCTTCTTTTGGATAAATTACATACAAAACTTCTTTATTTATATCAATTTCTTTTAATGTGCGTTCCCATGGATAAGAGTTATCTAATATTAACAGTTCAGGCCTCTTACGATTATTGTATGCGTCTATTACAAAAGTTCTAGCTTTAAGTGTCGAAACCTTTTGATCTATTAAGTTCTCAAGTATATCTTCCGCAAAACCTACTGCATCATTAAAGGCCGCATCCACAGACTCCGGTGAATCCCACGTAGGGTTATAACCACCAATAATTGAGGAAATGCACATAGTAGGAATAATGTTCTCGGTTGTTCTGATACCGTTATCCGCTGCATCAATTCCCTCTATCAGTACAGCATCTACATATCTGAAAATAATTTCAACTTCATTTTCTAGAACTTCGGGATGATTTGATAATATTGCTATCCTTCCGAACTTCCGCCAGATTAGTCCGCAAGCAGCATATGGGGTACCATTGTCTCTATATTCTTTTTCTAATTGATGATGGTCAAACTCGCCGTTACCGATATCATATATCAAATCCTGTTTTTCAAGTATCTCCGGGTCTCTGGTTCTGGTCAGCTCAATTTCAAACACTTGTTTTAGTATAGCTGTTGCCATTACCTCATCAGCATGAAATTTGCCGCTATGAGTTCCTACTTTCTTCAATTCTTTAGTTGTATCCACAATAATCCTTCCTTCGGGAGTTTTATTAATGCAATTATTTTTACATTATTGTGTTCTAACAAGGTTATTTTGATTCATAAAGAATTAATGTTTAACGATTGCTGTGCTGCCCTCTTTAACTATAAAAGAGCGACCGAAGCCGCTCTCTAACGATTAAATTGATTCTATTTCTTTTTTTATTTGAGGAATTGATAATCCATCTTCCTTAAGTTTTTTTATCAAAAAAATTCTTTCTAAAGTTTCGGCTCTCCTATAGCGTCTTGTTAGATTTTCCTCTGCCTGTTCAAAATGAAGCATATTTTCCTCGGTGTAAAATTTCAGCGTACTGTACCGAACACCCGTTAAACGAACTAATTCCCCAATTGTAACATATTCTGCAGTTTCTATTACTTCCATGGGTCTTTGTCTTGACAATCAAATCACCCCACTTTAAACAATTATGTGCTTAGTATTATAATCCATGTATCAATATAATCCACCATCTGCTTTATTAATACTCCTGCTTCGCTCTGTTTGATTTCCTTTAAGCGGTCATTAAGCTTTTGCATCTCGTATTTTGAGAAATATTTCTTTATTAATCCGCTTTTATTTAATAATGCTCCCAAGACAATCGCTTCATCAGAAACATTGCCTTCTTCTAATAATTCTGCCCGCAGTTTTTCCACAACTTTTGTTACTTCATTTTCGTTTGGTTTAAAGCGAACTTTATTTTTGAATAATCCTTGATTACCTTGTTCAACAACACACCCATCTGCAACAATGGAGTAGCCAACTGATTTGAAAAATTCATTTGCCAGCGTAAAGTCAAAAGCGTATTTTTCAGCGATTGTTTGAATTTTCATAGGTTTGTCGGTCTTGATTAATTCGTATATAGGTGTCAAATACATTTTGTCAGATGATAAATCCTTACTGATAAACATTTTCTTTTTATCGTCAAGGGCGATGTAACCGTCCATCAATAATTCTAGAATACCACCAGCAAGAAGACAAGTTGAACTTTCGGTTGAGTTGGTTAATGTCGTACTGCCCTGTGGCTTTAGTGCACATATAAAAAACTCTTGAGTAAAGGATAGATTTTTCATTATATTTTCTCCTCGTTTCAAAATTCATAATCTACTTACTACTTACTACTTACTACTTATTACTTACTACTTAAGTTTATCATGTTTTTGTCTTTTGTCAATATAATTATAAGGTCTCCCCAAAACAATAGAGAGGCAATATCCCCTGCAGGATATTGCCTCTCTATTGTTAAAATGTTCCTTTTATTAGCCAATTACATATTAATAAATCGGACCTAATATCAATTTTTTAAACAGAGCGAAGTCAATGGCATCCACATTGCCATCAGCATTCATATCCATTACATGCAAAGCCTCTGGGGTGACGGTTATCTTTCCCAGAAGATATTGCTTAAACATTGCAAAATCCAGAGCATCTATCACTTTATCCCCATTAACATCTCCCAAAATACCTTGATCGCCAGTACCTGTGCCTATTCCGCTCATTATAGCATCAATAATTCCCTGTTGAGTTACTGTCATGGTTTTCCTGTCAAGCAAACCAAATCCATAGGCTTGATTGTAGTTATTATCCCATACTACAGGTACTCCACCATATTTCTTACAATTAGAACAGATTGCTTTTGCAAAAATCTGACGATATTTATTATTAGTAGAATCTGCACTTGTTTTGTCTACTGCTCCCCATTCTCCAACAACAAACGGATATCCTTGTGTTACGAATTTATCATACACTGCCTTAATCTGGGAATCCATATAATCTTCCTGACCCCATGTTGATTTTCTGTAGATGTCGGTAGCTGTTGCTCCCCACTGTGTTATTGCTCCGGAATTTTCTCCACAAAAATCCCATGGTGAATAATAGTGAACAGATATCATTAGCCTCTTTTCAGATGCCGGAATTGTTGAAGACCTGTAAGTATCTGTGGGCATAACAAATCCAAAGTTACCTGTTGTATAGTCAATATTGGTATTCCAGCCCGGAACCAGCAACCACCTTGCAGTGTTGTTTCCGCCGGTTTGACGTACAGTGTCTACAAATATCTGATTATAGGCATTGAGATTTGCATAATATGTAGGGTTTGGATTGCTGTAATTACCGTCAAATTCTTCATTCATAGACTCAAAAATTAAATGCTCATCGTAGTTTACGAATGTATTTGCAATCTGCTGCCATACTTTTTGATATTTGGCTTTAATTGTTGCCTGGTCACTGGAATTTACAAGCAGCCAGGAACCGGTAACTGTGTTATAGCCGTCTCCATGCATGTTTATAACTACATACATGCCTTCATTGAAAGCGTAATCGACAACTTCTTTAATTCTTGCCAGCCATGTAGCATCAACTGTATAATCCGGCGCAGCCCCTATTTTTTTCAAATAGGAAATGGGAATACGAATTGTCTTAAAGCCCAATGACTTTATTTTAGTAATAAGAGCCTGCGTGATTTTAGGATTGCCCCATGCTTCTTCCCCTGGCATACCGTCAATACTGGCCTCCAACTGATTTCCCAGGTTCCATCCGGCGCCCATTTCAGAAACAATTTGCGACTGGTTTAATTGATTAAAATCATTTGTCATTGATGCAGCCGATACTCCTGAACCAAGACAGGAAAATACAGTTGCAAAGGTAACAACCGCAGCCAGAAAGATTAATTTTAAAGATTTGGATTTAAACATAATTATACCTCCTTTTTCTTAATAATATATTTATACTCTTGTACTATCTTTAAAAAAATATTATTTTTAGTACTAAATTATCATGGATTTTTATACTTTTATGTATTTACTCTAACCTTATGGCGAAACAGGAAGTGAATTAATTGTCCCCAACAAGTACATTTTCAGGTACAAATAATCCATACTGTCGATGGCACCGTCGGAATTCAAATCCCCAGCCTGCTGCCAATATGCGGAAGGCATTGAGTTTGTTTTTTGTAAAATATAACTTCGCATTATGCTGTAATCCAAAACATCCACAATACCGTCTCCATTTACATCACCATAAAGAAAAGCAGGTGCCGTATTTGGTTTAACAATAACCGCATAATTCACAAACGTAGCAGATCCCCCATTAGTTCCAAGCCTCACAACAGAACCGGAAGGAAAATCCTTTTTGTACAGGTTGAAAATAATTGTGTTATCATCGTTTAAGGATTCACCTGTTTTTGTCCAGTCGTTTAGCCATGAAGGGATACTGGTCATTCTTGAATCTAAACCAACATAAACCGATATATTCGTTTTTGCCGTAAAATACGCTTCCTCAGATAAATAACTTTTAGAATCACATGCAGTCCTTATCCATTCAGCACCCGCAAAACTCTGAGGAATTTTTGTATATTTATATGTTCTGTCCCCATAAACTGTATCACCAACCTGCAAATTTGATTGTATGTACCAGTCAGCTGCATTGTTGGAATCATTGACCCTTAGTGATTTTATTAATTCTCCATCCCCTGTTGAAATATTTGGAGCCGGCGGCGTTGACATGCCCTCACCCAAATAATAATCAGGGTAAACAGAAGACAGATATCCCTTAACATCTACAGAATTCCTGTAGGCTGGGTTATGCATCAGTGTATATAGCCTGTAGTTGGTTGGAATGGTTGTAGTGTAGATACGAAGCTCAGTATTGTCTGTGGTTTCAAGAATAACTTCCTCTCGCCAGTCACCCAAAATATCACCATAGAAAGGCGGTCTCCCCGCATATGTTGACTTGACCCCCTCTTGATAAATTGAATATAGCCGGTTGCTGGTTTTTGTAGTGTAATTCCATTTATTTATTGCCGCATTGAAGCCATTTGAATCAGTACCTATAAAAAATTCTCTGAGTAAATCCCCATCCCACCATATACTTAAGTATGGAAAAGATTTTTCAGACCCGATAACCTCTCCCTTGCAGTTGTATAAATTCTCAAGTGTAGACCAGGATTCCATGCCCTTGTAATTTGGATCGATATCAGCACAATCCCCTCTTCCTACATCACCGACTGCACTCATATACATTTTTTTAATAATGGTGCCATTACCTGCATCATATAAGGCTGCACCCAAAAGGCTCGGGTTGTTCTGCTGTATTGCATAACATTCAAGACCATTTCTGTCGGGATCAATATCCCCTATTATAAACCGATCTCCATGTGTCAACTCCGTTGCGTACAGTAATGTACCGTCATCATTGAGCATGGAGCCTCCCCAGGATATTTCGTCTTTTCCGTCCTTATCTACATCTACCGCACGAATAGCGTGAAAATCAGGGAAATTTTTACCGGATGGCAATACCTGATTTCTAGCATCCCATTTCCATCGCTGACTAAGCTTTCCGTCCTTGAAATCCCATGCCTCTACTTTCATAACATTACCTGGGCCTCTTGACATTACTACACTTGGGTGAATACCGTCCAGATAAGCAACTGTCATAAAAATAAAGCTTGCACGGTTCCCGTAGTCATCTCCCCAGTCCGTCACTTTTCCTCTTGCAATAAAATCTGCCCTACTCAGCTCTTTACCTGTCATTCCATCAACTACAGAAATAAATTCGGGGCCTGATAGGACCTGATAGCTTGTTGAAGATGTATTACAATAGTTAGTTATTCCGTCATTATTTGTGTCTCCGATTAAGGTACCGTCACCAAACCTGGTACTTTCACCGGTTTTTATAAGAACTTCTGCCTTTCCGTCACTATTTAAATCCGATACAACCAAAGGTGAAGTCATAGCGGTGTTAAATGTTTCGATATTTGGCCCGAGATCAATGCGCCATAGAAATGTTCCGTCTGATTTATAGGCCTCTACCTGCACTGGAGACCTGTCATCATTCATACGCTTTACTATATAATCATATTTTCCGTCACCATCAAGATCACCTACATTTATATGCATTGTATAATATCCTGTGGGAAGGGTTTTTAATTTTAGTGGAATATATTGTCTGACAGGAGTACTTGCAGCCAAAGTGTACTGTTCACTTTCACTACTCTCAATTTCGTTCAAAACAGTTCTTACTATGTAAGTGTTATCCTTTGTTGTGTCAACCCCGTTATCAACATAATTTGTACTGGATGTAATTGGTGAGCTATTGAGTTTAACTTCATTTCCACCGGCAGTTTTTCGGTAAAGATTGAATGCAATACTACCGGGTTCTGTTCCGAGAAGACGCCAGCCAACATAAACCTTCCCATTTCCCTGATTAATAGCTACAATTCCACGATCCAGCCGTTCAAGCTGTCTGCAGGGAATAGTTGTTGAAGCTGCATTTACAGATTGTGTTCCTATACCGGCAGCAAAACCGGTACTGATAAGCAAAGCAGCCAAAGTAATGCATACCTTTTTAAAGTACTTCATTATTATCGCCTCCATTTATTTGGTTATCCGATAATATCTATAAAATTGTAATGTTTATTATTGAAAATTTAGATATGACAATTGCAAAAGACGTTATTCTAGTTTCGGAATATAAAAAAATATTATGGTTTGAATTTATCAAATTGTGCCAGAAATGTCAAGAATCTTCTACGAAAGCCCCTTCTTAATATAGCATTTAGCTAATTTAACAACCAATTTCAATATAATTACCTTCAGGGTCAGCTATCCAAAAATTTCTTTGTCCCCATGGTTGGGTAACCGGATCACCTGTCAATGCTTTAACACCAAGTGCCGTTAGTCGTTTATATTCTCTATCCACATCATCTTTAGTAGGAACGCCTATGCCAATTTCCATTGTCTGATTAAATCCTTTTGGTGGGTAATAAGGTTGATTCATAGAAGCGGCAAATTGTTTCCTATCGAACATAAACAACCCGCCATCGTTTACTTTGAAGCTTGCAAATGGTCCTCCATCCCAATCTGTTTCAAAGCCCAGTATATCTCTATAAAACGACACCATCTTTACGATATCTTCAACGAATAACCCGGTATGTACACTTCCTGACAAAACGCCCATATAAATACCCTCTTATTTAAAATTTAATTATCTATTTTACAAATTGCTTAATATTCAGAAGTATAGTATAATTCCTTATTATTACCAATAGGAGCAATATATGTTTAAATGTCCACATTGTAATCAAAGAACTATTTCATTACTAACAAAGCTATCTCTCAGACCAAAAAAACTTTTTGTCCCAAGAAAGACTATAATTTGTACCTCGTGTAAAAAAACCGTTTCAGTCCCTTATTGGTCTATTATTATTGAAATGTGTTGCTTTTTAGCCTTTATTATAACAGCATCAGATTATATAGATTATAGAAATAAAATTGATGTTGCCTTAGCTATTACTTTTGGCTTTACTATATATATGGCTTCATACTTGCTGATAGTTCCATTAATTAAGTGGAAAGAATAACGCTAAGAATTATTTTATACCAATACGCATTCTATAGCAAAAGTCAATATTGAACTCTTCCCCACCAAATATTTCAAAGACTTTTTCTTTATAATTATCTATCTCAGGAGAAATAGCCTCAGGTATTTTCCTTAAAATACTCTGCAAACCACCTTGACTTAAAGCAATATTAACAAGTCTGTTTGCCGTAGATTTTTCAGTATTTTTAAAAACAATCTCCCGGGTATATCTAAAATAACCGCAACTCTCAATATTTAATAAATGCCTATTTTTATCCCATTTAAAATGATTATCTTGAAGTTCTTTATTCTGATTTTCAATAAAACTGACTTTGTTAAATAATTTTTCATATAACCGTTCAACCTCCCAATGACTAATTGGAGGCCAGTCACAGTCTATTGTTGCAAAAATACCCTTTGGAGCTAATATCCTATTTACTTCGCTTAGTGTCTGTTTTGGTTCCATCCAATGAAATGATTGAGAGCAAATAACAACGTCAGCAATACCGTCAGACAGACCGGTTTCATGTGCGTAAGCTTTTATAAATTCAACCCCACCTGCTTGTTTTTTTCTTGCAACATTGATCATGTCATCGCTTGGTTCTATTCCAATTATTTTATTGCAATTGTTTTTCCATACTAATGTAGATAAACCGGTTCCACAACCTAAGTCCACCACCAAGTCAGGCATTTTCCCTAAATAATTTTTAATCACATTAACCGGATACAAAGGCATCTGTGGCCTTGCAGTATCATATGTATCAGCAAATCCTAAAAAACGACTGGCGTTTTTTATAGCATTATCATTCATTAATTTTCTTCTTTCATCGCGGTATTTTAATTATGTAAATAAGCCACAATATTTACAATTCCATACTATCACTTTTACTTAAATTTTAAAATAGTAGTTGCAAAGAAACTGCCGTTGTAAGTAACCTTATAGAAGTAATTTGCAACTTACATCAGTTAAATGCAACTTACCTGTAAATCCATTGAACTGTTAAATAGTATCTTTTATACTACACGTAACAAATCAAATCAAAGGAGTTTTACATATGCTTGGAATAATTACATTGATTATCGCACTTAGTGCACAAATAGGATTTCTTGTTTACAGACTTGTAACTAAAAACCGCCAGTTAAAAGTAAAGAACATAATGCGGCTTGCAGCCTTTGCCATTTTCTCATTGTTATTAGCCACAGGTGTTTATTGGTGGGGCTTCCGCTGGATAGGATTATTCCTCCTTCTCGCCGTTCTCTCCATTTTCAGTGGTATATATTTCATAAGAAAGCCCAAGACACAAAAGCAACACAAAGCCCTTCCTGCTGTACTTTCCTGTATAAGCGGGTGCATCTTGCTTACAATCTGCATACTTCCCGGAATATTGTTTCCACAGTTCAACCCTGTCAAAGCTACGGGCAACTATACTATAAGTACCACAAGCGTTACATTTGTAGATACATCACGTATTGACCCCTTCTCAAAGAAAAGTGAAAATAGAAAACTAACGGTTCAATTTTGGTATCCCACTGTTAAGGAAGGTTCCAACAAATTTCCACTCACCATATTTTCCCACGGTTCATTCGGATATCGAGGCAGCAATCTTTCCACTTTTAAAAACCTTGCCAGCAACGGGTATGTGGTATGTAGCATCGATCACAGCTACCATTCATTTTTTGCAAAGCATACCGACGGCAGTACCACATTAGTTAATACAGAATTTCTTAATGACGCTGTTAATATTACCAATAACAAGTATGACGCCAAGACCAGCTATGACAAGACACATGAATGGCTAAAACTACGTACTGACGATATAAATTTTGTACTGAATAAAATCTTGGACAATAAAAACGCTGAGATACCGGAAGCGTTATATTCCATAATTAATCAAGAAAAAATAGGACTTTTGGGTCATTCTCTTGGGGGTGCGGCAGCAGCACAATTGGGACGCGACCGTTCTGATGTGGATGCAGTGGCCGTAATCGATGGCACTATGATAGGCGAAGAAATTGCCTTTAAAGACGGACATCCTGTTTTGAATACTGAGGCTTATCCTATCCCCTTATTAAACTTATACAATGATAGTCACTACAAGGATGCCAAACAACAGGGAACAGCATATAATAACCTTTCGGCAAGCGCTCATGCAAAAGAAGCCTATGATATTGTAATTCGTGACTCAGGTCATCTGAATTTTACTGACCTGCCTCTCTTTTCTCCTTCGCTGGCACATATCCTGGGTACTGGCACGGTAGACAGCCGTTATTGTATTGAGACAATGAATAAAATTGTACTTGACTTTTTCGACCATACTCTCAAGGATAAAAAGGAGCTACATTTAAAAACAGAATATTAGATTGAACTTAATGTGACTACCAATAATTATGCTATAATTACGTAGGAGATTATTCGTTTATTAAATGGTAATCTCCTTATAAAGCTAATTAGAGGGTGTCTAATGAAAGTTTCAGTTGAAAAAATAAGTTATGATTCTGCAGAACAGACAATTATCCAATGCTATGAAGTAAATGACAATATAAAAAGTATTATCCGCTTCATTGAATCCACCGAGGTCACACTTGCGGGCTATATAGATGAACGAGTAACCCAGCTGCCTTTGCAGGATATTTTATTTGTGGAAGCGGTTGATAATAAAACCTATGCCTACACAGAAAAAAAGGTTTACGAAATTAAGTGCAAGCTGTACGAATTTGCAATGCAATATGAAGACAAACGATTTTTTAGATGTTCAAAATCCTTTGTCATTAATCTGATGAAAATTGATAATGTACGCCCTATTTTAAATGGTCGGTTTTGTGCAACCATGTTCAATGGTGAAGAGGTTATCATTTCTCGTCAATATGTTCCTGAATTAAAAAAACGATTGTTAGGTGAACGCATATGAGTAATTTTAAGATTTTTTTAAAAAGATGCCTATTGGAATACTTCATTATTACCACTTGTATAACTGCAGCTACCGGTATCCTTGGACTGACCCTTGACCCTACTGCAAAGTTTGGTTATGAAAGTTATTTTTCACCGCTTTTATTTGGACTTATTAGTCTTATACCCTCGTTTTTAACCTATACGCAAAAAGAATTATCCTTCCGTCAGGCGATTTTACGAAAAGTACTTCATGTCATTATCCTTGAAGTAGTACTGATAGTAGTTGGTTTTCAGGTAGAAATACTCCAAACTCCTGCCGATGCCCTCTTCTTCGCATTTGCAGTGTGTATTGTTTTTATCGCAGTAAACTTGATAAGCTGGAAACTTGACCAAAAAAATGCCGATGAGATTAACAAAAAACTTAAGTCCCTTCAAGGACGAAGTTAATAGATATTTATATCCTCATTTAAACCTTTTTATTTTAAAAAGGTTTATTTTTTTGCCTTGACAGTAATACTACTACGTGATACTATATAGCAGTAGTAAGTAATACTGAATATCAGTAATACAGAATAGTAAAAAGAGGTGATTATTTGGATAATCTAACAGAAATGCTCAAAGGCGTGCTTGAGGGCTGTGTCCTTGAAATTATAAGTCGTGGCGAAACCTACGGCTACGAAATCACACGGCGATTAAATGCACTCGGCTTCTCAGATGTTGTGGAAGGAACGGTCTATACTATTTTAGTGCGACTTGAGAAAAATAAGCTTGTGAACATAGAAAAAAAGCCCTCCGACATGGGGCCACCGCGTAAGTTCTACACGTTAAATAACTCAGGACTAGAAGAACTGAACCGATTCTGGGAAAAATGGAAATTTGTTTCGTCTAAAATTAATGAATTGAAGGAGGAGACATAATGAATTTTTGGGAAATGATTACGGGAAACGACATGACTAAAGAATTGAAACTCTTTGAATCACGTGCCAAAAAACTTCCGTCTGATTATCAAGAGGCATGGGAAAAAATTAAGTTCAACCTCTGGCCCCACTCAGACTTCACCGGTCGCAACCTTATGCCAATTTTTGACGGTGTACTTGGCCTACTTGAAGAATCAGCAGCGGAAGGTCAGAGTATCGAAGAAGTTCTGGGTGAAGATATCCAAGGCTTCTGCTCAGCACTGGCGGGCGAAGAAGGAGCAAAGTCTTTTCGTGATAAATGGCGCCAGCAACTAAACAACAATATTGCTAAAAAATTAGGTAAATAGGAGGATAAAATGAGTATACAGGATATCATAGAAGGTAAAAAAGAGTGGCGGGCGCACATGGCACGTGTTAAAGCACTCCCTAGAGATTATCAAATTGTTTATAAAGAAATTCAAAAATATCTCTTTAAGGTTGGCCCTGTAGAGCTAACAGAAGGGACAGGTTTATTAGCGGGAATTGTCGAGCTTTTTGAAGAAGGCGCGATCTCAGGAAAAGGTGTGCTCCAAGTAACGGGTAGCAATGTAGCGGCTTTCTGCGACGATCTAATCAAAGATTCAAAAACTTATGCTGACATTTATCAGGAATCTGTTGACCGGGAAGTTTACAAGGCCATAAAAAAGAATACAGATAAATCAAAGTAAGAGGGGGATATCGGAATGGAAAAATCAATTCAAGTAAAAGGACTGCAAAAATCCTACAAGAAACTTCAAGTTCTAAAGAACGTGGATTTTCAGGTGGAAAAAAGCAGTATCTTCGCCCTGTTGGGCTCCAACGGTGCTGGCAAAACGACAATTGTCAAAATCCTTTCAACACTTCTGAAACAGGATGGCGGGACAGCCGTCGTCAACGGCTTTGACGTTACATTAATGCCCGACAATGTACGGCAGTCCATCAGCCTGACCGGGCAATTTGCCGCCGTTGACGAGATATTAACCGGCCGGGAAAACCTTATTATGATAGCCAAGCTACGCCATCTGACAGATCCGCGCCTTGTTGCCGAAGATCTGCTTAAACGCTTCGATCTGTCCAAAGCCGCCGACCGCAGAGTGTCTACTTATTCCGGAGGTATGCGCAGGAAGTTGGACATCGCCATGAGCCTTATAGGAAATCCGCAGATTATCTTTCTCGACGAGCCGACTACCGGGCTTGACCCCGAGGCACGCATTGAGGTTTGGAAAGTTGTCAAAGAACTTGCTAACGGTGGCACTACGGTATTCTTAACTACTCAGTACTTAGAAGAAGCTGAACAGCTGGCCGACAGAATTGCAATTTTGCATGAAGGGAAAATTATCGCAAACGGTACGCTTGAAGAGCTTAAAAAGTTGTTTCCCCCTGCAAAAGTGGAGTATGTGGAAAAACAATTGACATTGGAGGAAATATTCCTCGCAATCATTGGTAAAAAGGAGGCAAAGTAAATGCAAACTATTAAAAGACATTCTATTAGTGATATAGGCGTGATGTTAGGACGTTCCATGCGCCATATTTTTCGCAGCATGGATACCATTATTACAGTTACTATCACTCCAATTGCTATGATGCTGCTATTCGTTTATGTATTGGGCGGTGCAATTGAAACCGGTACAAACAATTATGTAAACTACTTATTACCCGGCATCCTACTGATTTCCATTGCAAGCGGCATATCTTACACGGCTTACCGCCTGTTCATGGATATGAAAAGCGGTATCTTTGAGAGATTCCACTCCATGCCGATTTCGAAATCATCCGCGCTGTGGGGACACGTTTTGACTTCACTAGTATCAAATGCGATTTCAGTTGTTGTAATCATAATTGTAGCGCTGATTATGGGTTTCCGCTCATCAGCAGGAATATTATCCTGGCTTGCCGTAGCAGGTATCCTTGCGATTTTTACTCTAGCCTTGACATGGATTGCGGCGATTGCCGGACTATCTGCAAAATCTGTGGACGGTGCAGGTGCCTTTTCCTACCCTCTTATCTTCCTACCATTTATAAGCTCGGCCTTTGTACCAACCGATTCCATGCCGGGGCCTGTCCGCGCTTTTGCTGAAAACCAGCCGGTTACCTCCATCGTAGATGCAATACGTTCACTTCTCTCTCAGCAGCCTGTAGGCAACGACATTTGGATTGCACTCGCATGGTGTCTCGGTATTCTTACAGTAGCATATATATTTGCAATGAGAGTTTATAAAAACAAAGCAGCTTAATGCTGAAATCCGTCAGCTATAGTGTCGGTTGATTACCATGATAATATGGAAAAGAAGAAATGAAACCTCTTGACGGTCAAATATTAACATGATATCTTGTAATTAATTGGAAATAATGGTAATACAACAGGTATTTATATGTTTTTTACTTTCTTTTATTATAATTTAGACAATATATGTTATTTTTTGGTTAACCACTCCAAAGGACGATACAATATATCGATTGCAGCATAAAAAATATCCAAAACTCTACTGAGTAGTTCAACAATCAGGTATTAAATACTATGTTATTACCTGAAAAGGAGAGTCGACGAATGAATTCAATTTATTTTATTCCTACGAACAGGAGTATTGAAAAATCTCTAAGGAGTTATATAAAAGAAGTAGCATTTGCTCAAAAAACCTATAGCCTTGATATTCCCATCGTTATTGCAGAAACCACAGATGAGGCATTTGTAAAGGATAACCATAATGTTATATCAGAATTAAAAGATAAGTATCCCGAAGTTAAAATAGTTCATATGACCATGGAGCACCAAAACAAATATTTTCAAACTCTTTTTGAAAATAAATCTCGCCAACTAGAAAATTTATTTATATCAAGGGAAAAAAATTATGGAACTGCAATGAACAAACTTTTTCTTTTTACCAGTTCGTTTAATGCAGATATGTTTCATAGGAGAGATTCTGACACATGCTTGATTTCGGACGAAATCAAACATGCCGAAACTATATATCCCATTGAGTTTGAGTTAAAGTACCTGAACAAACCTGTTTCTTACGTTAAGGAGCAATTGGGTCTGACAAAACCTGATCCAAGGGTTGATGATAAAGAGATATGGGTTATAGGAGGAAATTATTTCGGCGAATGGAACCTCGATTTAAAAGATTTTGCCAAAAAATCCTATGAGCATATATATAGGCTTTATGAATTATTAGGATTTTCCAAGGATGCTGTTAAGGATATTTGTACAAAAGCTTATCAATTTGACAAACCGTTAAAACAAGACGACGAAATAAATCTTGTTACCTCTGTAAACAGTGAGTATTATCCGGATTGCGGTAATATAGCTGTTTACAAGCTTCATGAATATATACCCGCTCTTCCGGGGAAAAATACGCTTTCTGCTGATTATTTTCCGTTTGATACGGCTGCTTCTATAGGTATTCCTTTTCTCCATCATTCCAGAGAGGTTTTCCATGAATATCACTCCGAAAGGTTTAACTTACAAAGTAAATTAAATTACTGGAAGGGTATGCTTAAGTTTGCCGACTACTTTAACCTTTATTTAGATATACCTAAAACTTCAGACGATAACAATCACACAAACATAATAACTGACTCATACATCCAAAAATTAGGTACTTATATATCTTCTCAGAGTTTAGCTTCAAAAAAAGAAAGATTAGATCGGCTAAGACAAATTATAAACGAAATCTTAATAGGCTTTAACGATAACTATACTATGATAGGTCAACATTTATTAGATAATTTGGAATACTGCATTGAAGAAAATAACGAAGAATTTCGTCTGCATGGTGAATTGATATGTGAATGGCGCTCACTTATTACGAGAGCTAAATCTATTTACATACCCGACCTTATAGATCAAAATGCACTGTTAGCTTCCGGGATATAACGGAATAAGGATTTAAAAATGCATACTCATTGCTGAATATGCATTTTTATCAGTTTTTGCACTAATTACTTATCATTAATGGGAATATAATAATCAAGGATTATATCCCCATTTTCATCAGGTGTAGTATATCGAGGACAATTGTACAACTCCATGCACCAATTCATTTTGTCACACTTATACCCATTTTCATTAATGGCTTGCTCAGTAAGAGAATGAGCCGAAGAGCAAACATCTTCTGTGTTTTTACCTTTAATCCATCCAATTGCAACATCTGTTTCTTCTATATCTTTATAGTAATAGCCTTCCGGAACAGATACTCCATCTTTCATTAACATACCAACGATATATGAAAAGTCTCCATCCCCTTTGTCCCAGTCAATCATTACACCTACGTATGCACTGTCATAGATAAAATTGGTCTGTTCTTCAAGTAGTGAAAAAATTTCGTCAGTGAAACATTTATCCCAAAAAGCTGGAATCTGATTATCACCTTTCATATGTGCTTCCATATTATACCGGAGATCTTTTCCCACTAGTTTTATACTTGGTAATCTTTTAACTTCGAATTTAATAAGTTCACTCATTTTTCTTTCCTCCCGAATGAAATAATCACCTCAACTGTATCCAGTTCTTTTATTTGCATGCCCTTTTAAATATGTAGTTTATGTTAGTTGTTTCTTTATAAAGATAGTACATTAACTTCGATTATACCTTATTTTTAATACTGATTTATCTAAGCCCCACAAATTTTTCCCATCCTCCTAATGTTGCAATCGTTTTATCCCCCAACCGCATTCTGTAAAAATCAATATATCCTTGTAGTATACCATAGTCGGCCGAGGCCTTATGTTTTATTGTGCTAAAGCCTTGTGGCAATGCTGGGTTGCATGATATAAATTTAAGCTGCTGAGTTTTTAAATCATATTCCCAATTTTCACGTAATGTTGAGCTATATTTGCTGAAAATCCTATATGAACTGAAGTCTTGGGAATTTTCCTTATATCCATATTCAAAACTCATAGAGTAGGACAAATGTATCTTAGAATCACCATCATAATCTGCAGAAGCAGAAAAATAAGCATTTGCCTCAGGTTCAACTATCTGTGGGAAGAATAAAGTACTACCTTTGATAGGATACTCCCCGGCAACAGAACCATCTGGATTATACCAAATTTCATCATACATTTGTAATCCCGTACCGCGATTTGCCTCATGCTTGACAACCAGCCAATATTTCGTCTCATCACTGGATCGTTCTATCCTATAGTCTGGTTTATCCCTTTCATTCTGGTATGCACAACCGTTAACTACCCATTTATTACTGCTATTTGAAAACATTATGTAAATATACATATGCCCATTTTTTATCAGTAATATGGAAACTTTTTTGTCTCCTATATTAAAACCATTAATTTCAACATTAAAGGAAATTGAATTGATATAATCTTCTTTGGGTATTATTTTTGTCATTACTTTATCGTAAATACCATATGAGCGTAAGATGTTATCCACTTGCTCTCTTTTAAAACCTACTTCACCTTTTCTTTTAAGGTTTTCAAATTGAGCAAATGGGGATGACACCTCTTTTGAATTTACAGTAGTATGTGACAGTGAATTTGATATATGAGTTGGCGTAACGGTGTTGCAGGAAGTTAACATAAAAGAGATTGATACTAAAAGTAATAATTTTCTGATAATTCTCATTTGTTCTCCTCCAATAATAAATTACTATCCGACTACTATTTGAAATTAAAATGTTCTTCTTTGATTATATAATTAAATCCATAATATGAAGTTACAATATCGTAATATCAGGCTTATGCTAAAGAACATAAGTAGGCTGCATCCTTCCGATACTTCGCCAGTCCATTGAAATCGAAAAAGGAGACATATTTATATGGTTAGAAGATTTTACTTTCAAAATTGACCGATGAGTTCACGGCTTCTTTTTTTCTCTGGACTTTCATTTCTTCTTCCCATAAAAAACCTCCATGATTGATATTAATTTTAGCATCAATCATAGAAGTTTACACAAACTTTAAAACGGACTAATCAACCCAAAAACACGAAAAAAGTGTGTATGAATTCTATTATTATAGATATCATACACACTTTTAGTATTCCCTCTCATATGGCCAAACCGCTACCATTATTACCTCTTTATATTATGGTGCGGTTACACTAACTGTACATTTTGCAACTTTTGTACTGTCCTGCTTTGATGCCGCTGTTATTGTTACTGTTCCTGCTGCTACAGCATGAACTTTTCCGCTTGCATCTACTGTTGCTATGCTTGGATTGCTGCTTGACCACGTAACATTTTTATTTGTAGCACTAACTGGGTTTATTGTTGGAACAAGTGTTACGTCATTTTCTCCTATTTTAAGCATCAAAGTACTTTTATCTAATGTCACTGAGGTTACCGGAGCTGTTCCATTAACAGTAGCAGTGGCAGTCATATTTCCATCGACAGTAGTTGCAGTAATTGTAGCAGTTCCACCCCCAGTAGCCTTAACTACACCAGCTGTTACTGTTGCTACAGCTGGATCACTTGTTGTCCATATTACGTTTTTATTGCTTGCATTCGCAGGAGCAATTGTTGGAACCAATGTTACTGTAGCCCCACCTAAAGTCAAGGAAACGTTACTTTGATTCAAACTTATTCCTGTGACATTAATCGGTATTGTAGATGTAAAGCTCAGATTAAGTAGGACATCTGTGGTCTCGGTCGTTCCCATATAATCTGAATACGAATAGCTATAAGATATAATGTTTCCCATACTGTTAATAGCTGCCTTTATATCAGCAGCAAGCGTACTTTTATTTGTATATCTCACTGTAATTTCTGACTGCTGGTTTTGAATAGCTTGCTGCAGTTTTGTACTTAATCCCGAACTGTTACTCGCTGTATTTTCTGCTAAAAGATACTGAAATCCAAGTTTATTATATAAATCCTTATAAAAAGCTTCGTTTGCTATATCTCCTAAAATTTTTGCATCCAATACGCTACTAAATAGTGTACTTGCAGCAGGGTATGATTTTGTCCAGCTATGGTTTGTTTTAATCTGATCATCAGTAAGGTTATAATAATTATAGGTTACTCTCCCAGCCACATCAGGAACAGGATCGTCCCATGTAAGATCAAGGTGGTACCAAACACCATCTAATAGTACTAAATTCCATGCATGCGCCTGATTACTAGCAACACCCTCAATAATTTTAGTTTGTATTCCTACCTGATTCAACATTTTATACCCAAGAAGTGCATAGCCTTGGCATACTGTTTTATAAGGTGATACCAACCCTGCATAATCAGAATGCTGAGCTAAAGTAGTATCATACGCTACTCTAGTTAAAATCCAATCATGGATTGCCTTTTCTTTTTGGTAATCATTCATATCCGGAGTAATTATTTGAGAAAGAACATCTGTGATAGTTGTGCTTACAAAATCAGCTTGAGCTGATGTTATCCAATATGAAAAAGTAAACTTAATGGTGGCAACTCCACCACTTTGAGTACAAGTATATCCATAAGATTTTGTAGTATAGTGCAAATAATCGTCAGCATTATAAATGTTATTAATAACACTATTTATATCTGCTTGAATTGTAGATAAGTTCCCACTATAGTCTACAGTGTATGTAGTAAGTCTTGAACTCATTGCGGTACTAACTTTATCCTGAAGTGTTTGTACCGTATCAGCAGTTTCGTTTGCCGCATATACTGATTGATTAAAAATTGCGGGCATGCAAAATGTGAAGACGATAATACATAATAGAACTACACTCTTTAACTTTTTATTCATCAAATAGCCCCCTTAGAATAAGAAATATTTCGCACGTATACAATATTTATCGTAATAATTTGCCAATGTATAAACATCTTATTTTAGGGCTTGCTTAATTAATAAAATTATTCGGGTATTCTATCAAGAGCGTTGGTACCTTTGGATGGAACAAGTGTAATAATTAGAAATTTTTTTAGGCGTTGTTGATTTACAGGGTGTGGGGCCTGTGGTATCATAGGACATGAGTTTAGGTCAACAGTATTAATATTATGGGGGCATCCGTATGAACAATATAATAATGGGGAAAACAGGGGCAGCGATAACAGGGCTGGCGGTGTTTTCTTTTGCTGTTTCTATGGTTTTTGGATTATTTTCTAACACGATTTTTACAAGCTGTCTTTCCAGCATTTTTATAGCGCTTGGTTTTATACCCTTTATGGTTTCGTTGTTTTCAAAATGCAAAAATACTGATAAGAAAGCCGTTGGATTGACAGGAATAGCGTTTGCCGCTGTGTATGCTGTAATTATTTTCTTAGTTTATTACGCAGAGTGTACCACTATAAGAATGAATCAATCGTTAAGCGAAGAGGCATTATCAATCATTAGCTATGGGCATATTGGCAGTCTGTTTTTTAACTACGACTTACTCGGTTATGGATTTATGGGATTATCAACATTTTTAATTGGGTTTACAATAGAGCCAAAAAATAAAGGCGATAAAGTTCTTCGGGGATTGCTATGGGGACATGGTGTGTTCTTTTTGACTTGCCTTTTCATGCCTATGTTTCCTATTTTCACAGCAGGGACAAGTAATGTCCCGGGAACAATCTTGCTTGAAACATGGTGCGCGTATTTTATGCCAATCTGTATTCTCGGGTATAGATATTTCCGTAAAGAACAAAGTGAAAAATAAGCAGATTGCGAACGCAATTACTTATCATTAATGGGAATATAATAATCAAGGATTATATCTCCGTTTTCATTGGGTGTGGTATATCGAGGACAATTGTATAACTCCATGCACCATGAGCAGAAGAGCAAACATCGGCTGTGTTTTTCCCTTTAATCCATCCAATAGCAACATCTGTTTCTTCTATATCTTTATAGCAGTAGCCTTCAGGAACGGAGACTCCATCTTTCAGTAACATAGCAATAATATATGAAAAGTCTCCATCCCCTTTGTCCCAGTCAATCATTACACCTACGTATGCACTGTCATAGATAAAATTGGTTTGTTCTTTAAGTAGTGAAAAAATTCCGTCATTGAAACAATTATCATAAAAAGCTGGAATCCTATTATCACCCTTGATATGTGCTTCTATATTATATAATTAAAAACAAAGCTTGGAAGTTATACAAAATTCAATAGCATAGAAAAACCTATTTTAATTAAAATGCTAGATATTTACTATAATAGGGTTTTTTTCTTATAAAAGAATAAGATTAGCTTACGAGATAGTCTCAGGCTTATACGAATTGATAAGTATAATGCTGTCCAATTAAGCCAATTCGGAAATATTAAATAAAATTACACTTATTCCATATTTTTACATATTATTTAATTTTTGTATGTTAATATTTGAATATAAAAAACTAAGGAGGTTTTATTCATGAAGAACATTTCAAAAAGAATCATTGGTCTAGCTGTGGTACTTTCTGTTTGTACAGCACTAACAGTAGGAACTAGCGCAGCAACTGTGGGGACTACCGCAAATTCAGTTCAAAATGTAGTTGCATTATCAACTACATACGGGTGGGTATGTACTCATGATGGAGTCGGTGTTAATCTTAGAGCATCACAAAGTACAAGCTCTACAATATTAGCTAAAATTCCCGAAGGAACGAAAGTTACAATTTTAAATGTACTCTCAAATTGGTACCAGGTTAGTTATGGTGGACAAACAGGATATATTGCTAGAGGCTATCTAATAGATGAATATGGAGACGCAATCTAGCAATATAAAAGGTTTTGCCTTACAAATAATTGATTACTAAATTTTATATAAGTGTTAATAAGGTCATTTGAATATTTTTCAAGTGACCTTATTACATTTTCAGGCTATTGTGAACAATATAAGCATAATTCAACCTACAAGAACTTGCAACTATTCTATATTGATATTTCTTAAGGTTATGTCGAGCTTTGGAACTGAATTGGGGTCATATCACCTTTCTGATCCAAAATATGCAACATTAATGTCTAATAGTACGAGCGAACAATTCTATTTTGTTTTTACAAATAATAATTGGGATGGGCCTTTATCTTTTTCTTATAAAATTTCTTATGTAGATTAAGATAGGTTTTTGCCATAGTTGAGGTATTTATGGTTTCAATTAAAGAAGTCAACTAGAAATCAAATATAACGTTTATAAAATTAACCTTGGGTAATTCCTCGAGGATAATTTTTCCTTTTATCTTACTATCTCAGGCTAATGCGAACAATACAAGCATAATGTGCATAATAAGTAATCGTGAAAACTTAATAAAACCGCCTTACATAATATACCATATTTTTTAAATAATGTATGATAGTATTTGATTATAAAAAACTAAGGAGGTTTTATTTATGAAGAACAGGTCAAAAAAAATCATTGGTTTGGCTGTGGTAGTTTCAGTTTGCACAGCATTAACAATTGGTACGAGTGCTGCTATTACAGATAGTACTGCATATGGTGTAACAAGTAATAATAGTTCCGTACATTCAACCCAAAGTATTTGGCCAGGTACTTTAGTCGGACAAATGTTTGCAATAACTGGCAATGGTGTAAGTGTGAGAACTGAGCCAAATATTTCAAGTACTAGACTTGGACTACTTTATGAGAATAACGGTGATTACATTAATTTTAGTAAATTTAGTTCAGATGGTAAATGGGTATACGGATATACAAATACTGGCCTTGAAGGTTGGGTCTATGCACAGTATATTGATTTATCTTGGCCCCTTGATTAGCAAATTTTATATTTAGAATACATATAAAATTGTTTTACAAAGGCTCCGAAATAAACTTCAGGGCCTTTGTTTTATTCTATGATAGATATTTCTTAATACAAGTGTTTTTCACGGTTTCAGGCATATGCGAACAATATGAATATTGAAGGCTTAATAGCGCAGAAAGGAGTGAGACTTGACATGAAGAGGTTACTAGATATAGTATTAATTGTAACAAGGTCGTTTGGATATAAAGTATCATAAATAATTATATTTAGTTTAGTCTTTGAGGTGTTAAATGGATAATAATCAAAGTGTTAAAATAAATGTAAAACTAGGTTGTATATCATTTTTAGTTGGATTAATTTCAATTTTGTTATATGTTTAATGATATTTTTAAATCAATGCATAAGATTTTAAGTACACATTCCAATCTCCGTCTGTATCAAAAATATTTTTTAATTGTGTAGTAACGCCATACGTTAAGTTATATGCTGTAGGCTGAAAACTGTAAACATATGTGTTTGAATTAGAATCTACATACAACAAAGTGGGAGTGGGTTCTGATGCCGCAAAAGCATTAGTTGGTAATAATACCATAAACATTAGTGTTAAAACGAGAAAAACAGAAATAAAACTTTTAAAACTTCTTTTCATTTTTAAGTCAATACCGAATGTATAACAAGACTACTTCCATTCTATTTATTTAATAATACTTCGTAAGTCCCCCCATTCGATTACAAAAACTATAATTTGTAAATTATATAAAAATGTGTTGCCATGTCTGATAATCTTTTTTTGTATGATATCAGGCAATTGCGAACAATAACGTATCGATAAATTTTCCTTTGCATACATATTTGTAAAGGAAGGTCGTAAGGCAATAAATTAATAGGGTAACACCTTTTTAAGATACTACTTATGCCACTGCTAGCGAGTAAAAGAAAGGATAAAAACGTCTGTTTTTAATCATGCATTCATACCCTGCTTCCAGACAACCCTAATTCAATAATATGCCAAAGTTCAGGTAAATAAACCCTAATATTACATCATATAGTAAATATACATAATTTATAATTCTTGTATTATAAAATGGCAAATATTATAATATTTTGTAACAAAGCGCTTTGAATTTAACATAATAAGGAGACCAACTATGAAAATCGGATTTAAGAAAACCATATCCTTTTTAACTCTATTTGTTCTACTATTTTCACTTTCAATTAATTAATGTAAAGTGACTGCATATGCAGCTACAGATCATGTAACTTGGAATCCAATGGATAAAGGTTCAGGCGTTACTCTTTCTAATGGTAACTTAACAGCTACTATTTCAGGTTTATCATCAGGTGTTAGAGCAAGTCTTGGGAAAAGTAGTGGAAAGTGGTATTGGGAATATACTATCGATACTATGCGCAATGATGAAGTAGGTATAGCTAATAAAAGTACAAAAGCCTCCTGGATATATAACGGAGCATATGGGGATACAGCAAAGTTGTATTCTTACCGAGGATCGATTTACCCAAATGGGCACGCCGCAACCCCTCAATCTAATAACAGCATTATTGGAATCGCATTAGACATGGATAATAGACAGATTACCTTTTATTGTAATGGAGTAGTGCAGGGAGATTCTGTTGATATATCAAAAATGGCATCGGAGGTTTATCCCTTTATTGTAAATAATTCAAGTCATAGTAGTTCAAAAATAACAGCTAATTTTGGAGCAACTTCGTTTTTGTATTCTATTCCAAATGGATATTTACCATATGAATCAGAGCAAGTCAGCGCTCCAGCTGATCTAAATGCATTAAAATTAGTACTTGAAGTAAATGAAGAAAAGCAATTGAGCGTAAGTGAAGATTTAATAAATAATATTGAAATGACTTGGACTTCTTCAGATACTTCGATAGCAACAGTTGATGAAAACGGTAAGGTAAAAGCATTGAAGCCCGGTAATACAGTTATAACCTGTACTAGTAAAGACTGGTCTTATACTGAAAAAATAAACATATTAATAGTAAACTTAGAATATCAGTTAGCAGTGGACCTAACAGTTGGGGATACATGTAGACTTACCGTTGGCGATTTAACAAATACATCAAAAACAACTTGGACTACCTATGATTCTGAGATAGTAACAGTTTCTAGTAAAGGTAAATTAACTGCTGTAAATGAAGGTTTAACATATATAACAGCTACAGATGAGCAAGGTAATGAAATAGGAAGAATATATATAAGAGTAAGAAAATAAGAGTCTTTATAGATACTCCTGACTTTGGTGTACTGAACCGTAAAATCTAGATAATTTCATTAAGCTACTTTAGAGGACTGAATTCGGTAATTTGCCGAGTTCAGTCCTTTTAAACTAAGTTATTCCGTTTTTAGTTAAGTAATGTAATTGTAAATAAATATAATAAATGCATCAAGTAAATAATCATTCAACAATTTGGATGTTATATCAGGCTATTGCGAACTAACTAATTACAATTATGTCCATATGTGTTAATATAAGTATATAATTAGTAATACAGGAGAAAATTACAATGCCTTCAGTTGCATATACTACTTTTAAGAAAAACGTAAAACAAGTTGATAAATTACTACTAGCCTTTAAGGAAATGAGACCTCCAACACGGGGAAGAAAACATCTTGATCATTTCACTAGAGCTGCATTAATTTTTCTTTGCTCATCATGGGAAGTATATGTAGAACAAATTGCATTAGAATCTGGAAAAATCATTTCTGGTAGGATTAATAATCCAAATAATTTACCACTAGTTGTTAAAAAGACACTTTCGGATATTGTAAAAAAATCAACACATGAATTAGAACCAATAAATATATCTAAAGATTGGAAAACATACTATTATGAGCAAATTTATAAATACATATCAAAATTAAATACACCTAAAAATGATAAAGTGACAGAATTACTAAATAAATATTTAGGAATAAGCGGAGACGTTATTAAGGCAAAAGTAACTCTACTACCACAAATTAATAAAATAGTTCAAACTCGTGGTGAAATAGCCCATAATATATATGCTGAGGAGTATTTAAAAAAAGAATTAGTTGATGAATATTATGATATTATTAAAAGAGTAGTTAAGCAAATGGAATTGCTTCTTTGGGACTATATTCCTCAAATAACCAATGATAAAAGGCCTTGGCAAAATACATACTAATAAAAAAACCTAGCTTCATTATGTAACTAGTAGAAGTTAGGTTTTTATGGATTTTACTTTTCCCTTAATTTTAACGGTATTACATGACCTTGAAGTGATAATGTTCCTTTTGGTAAATTTGTTAGAGCTTCTATTTCATCTATTGGCAAACACAAGTCTTCAACAATCCTTTCATTATTAGAAGGATTATCTTCTAAAATAATCTCTATTGCCTGCTTCAACATAACAGGACTCTCAGGTATAAGTTCATCATCTAAAGGTTCATTGGTCCTCATTTTTCTTATGGATATTTGCTTTCTCAAATAAAGGATCTGATTTTCACTTAAAATTCCTAGGTCAGCACATCTGTATATCATTGCTTGTATTGAAACTTTCCATCGCCGCTTTAAATTTATAAAATGATCCAAAGAAGCTGACATTACTTCTTGTCCAAAGCTATCTCTTGGAAGCAAAAAAGCACTTGCAAATTTATTAGCTTCATTTTCTATGGTTTTAATGTAATTCTGATTATCAAAATTATGTTGATCAGATTCTATGTGTAACAAAAGATGTCCAAGTTCATGTGCAGCGTCAAATCTAGTTCTTACCGCACAATCTTTATCTGAACTTAAATATATATAAGGTATTTCACCTTTCCATTGAGAAAAGGCATCTATTTTTTTATCTTTTATTGAATTTCTTGCTATAACAAACCCGTTCTTTTCAAATAATAAAAGTACATTACTGATTGGGCCGATACCAAGACCCCAACTCTTTCTTACATAATTAGCTATATCTTCAATTTCATCCTGGCTTAATTCTTTTCCAGTTAATAAACTACCCATATTGGGAGAATTTATTTCTGGAAAATCGACATAATTTTTTAAATATAAATATATCTCTTCAAGCCAGTCTGTTCGAACAGTTACCTTATTTTTACCACTTTTCCTTGCAGCCTTTAAACTTCTAAAAAAAGCAGGACTATAAAAAGTTATACTTTCCGGACTTTGTGCAAGTAATAGTGGCTTATAAAAAAAACCTAATGGAAATTCAAGTACCTCTACCATCTTTCTCAAAACAACATGTGTTGGTTCCGAATGTCCTAACTCATATTGGGATACACACTGTCTTGTCACACCTAAATATTCTGCTAATTGTGTAGTAGTTAAATCTCTCGAAATCCTCGCTTCCCTTATTCTTTCAGGAATAATTTTATTATTATTTTTGAGCATCACCCAACACCCTTTTCCTTAAATAATCCCTAGCTACAACTATTTGCTCTTCTGTAATTTCTTCTTCTGGTACTAAATCAGCTTCAGGTTCAGTTATAATAAATGGTTCAGACATTAATCTCATAAGGCAATTATCCATCCACTTACCATTTCTATCATCTGGAATTCCTAAATTGACAAATGATAAACCTCTTATGTATTTTCCGTGTGTAAGTATTGCATAGTATTGTATATCAGTTTGTTTACTTTCTTCTATCATAAGCGGTAATTGATTATTAAGACTATTATTAATTCTGAAATCTGCCTTTCTTGGTAATTTTCCGTTCTTATCAATTTGGCTTATTGTAAATACAAAATTTTTAGATAAAAATTCAGTATGAAAATGGCTACCTACACTATTAGGAAGTATTTTATATGTATACGGTAGTTCACCAAGATCAATTTTACGCATAAATTCGCATTCCACAACAATATCACTAAAAGGTGTAATAATATTTTTTCCAAGAACTGACCCTAAATAGTCCCAGTCTCCTTCAAGACGTTTAACTATCTTATAGGCTTGTTTTATTGTTCTTACAAATTCTGTGCGGCTCTTTCTCGGAAAGTCTTGTTCAAGTATTTTTCTACCACTATCACTATTATTCATAGACACCTCCAAAACAGTTATTACTCCTATGCAAATATAATACTACATTTTTAATTCCACGTCAAATGAAAGGAATATTTTTTTTATTTTGTAAAGTGAATTAATAGAATGTTTATTTATAATTAATTATGATATTATTATTACATAATTTGTAAAGAAAGGATGTGATTTAATGACTCCTAAATATGATGGAATAAAATATTATAGGATATGTAATAACACACTAGATAACTATGTTGAGATGCTTAAACGTTTACAGAGAAGAAAAAGTTTCACATCATTCGTTTTAGTTTATTACAGTGTTGCTCTAATTATTTTACCTCTAACTACTCTATACTTTCCAAAATATCTAAACAAGACTATAATTGATTATTCTTCAATAGCAATATCTATTTGTATCTTAGCATGTTCACTTACTATTCAAAATGTTAAGTACTCGGAAAGAATATTAGCTGCAACCAAGGTTGTAAACTCTTTAAAAACAATAAAACGTGATATATACAATTTAGAAGGCAGTGATCTAACGGAAAAGGTAAAAACTTATTATTCAATCACGGATACCGCGGAACAAAGAGCTGATATAGATTTTTTCAAAAATTTGTGCCATAACAGCAAACTATATGGCATAAACATATTTTCTAGAGAATTGAGTGATAAAGGCAAAACAGCTATAAATAATTCTTCTAAAGAAGACAAGGAAAAAGCAGAAACAGCGGTTAAGTCTATTCAAGAACATCTTTGTGAAATGAATGTTTATTATCAGTTATCAAAAAGTATTCTTGAATACGTTATTTATTTCATAATAGTAATTTTACCTATTATTGTATTAATCCTTTCTAGAGCAAATAAGGATTTTTCTTTTCTACCTAAATAATAAAACAAATACATAAAAGAGCCCCCAAGGATTTCTCCCTGAGGGCATTATTATTCTTAGGCCTTATTCAGTTTCACTGCAAAGAAAAATGACACAGACATTGTTGCCATTGAACTGAGTTTCTCGGTATCCATTTTACCTACAGCAGTAAATCCTATCATTGCTCCTACCAGAGCAAAAGTTACTATTGTTTTAACATCAATAAGTTTTGCAATTTTTTCTTTCATAGTTATGTACGACCTCCCAACTTGTTGACTATATTCATAATAAATACCGCAAAATATTTCTTTGTTTTGAGCATTGGCAACCACTCTTCGGGTTTAGTTTGAGTTGCTTTTATAGCATCTTCTGCAGTCTTAAAGTCGTTACCCAAAATTGCCTGACAAAACTGTAATATTTCTTTTGCCTTTTCTTTTGTTTTAGGCCCGACAACTCCATCTGCGGTTAATCCTGTCATTGTCTGAAATTCTTCTACTATCATATCAACATCAACCTTTCCTTTTAGTACGCTGTCCCTAATATAAATTTTTTGTGCTTCGCCGATTCCTTGATGTTCAAGCAGCTGTAAATGCCACGGCTCGTAACTCATGGGTTTAACAAGTCCGTACTTTTTCAATTCGGCATTTGTAAGAGCATTAACCCACGGATCAGTAATGTCCATAGCAATACAAAAGCAATGGTTTGATTTACTGTAAGCTGCAGCCCAACACTTGCCGTCAGGAGTATACACGGAACCGTCCGACTTTTGATATGCTCCCTTGTGTGCCTGCAATGATTGAGCGTTTATAAGTTTTTGCTTTGCTAAACTTCTATAGCCAGACGTGCAAAGACAATTATTGCCTTTGGCTTCACACAGGGCATTAACTGCAGCAATCAATTGGGGATAAACAAAACATTCGTCAGGATATTTGAATTTAACACTACACGACATAGTCTTTTGCCTCCAATCCGTCTATTCTTTTGTGTGCTGACTTTGCTGACTCTTCAACACCTTTAACACGTTTAGCTAGTGCAAAATGTCGTTCTTCTGATGTTTCTTGCTTTCGTTTTAAATCATCAACGCCAGCTTTGATATATCCTACATCTGATATCAGTGTTCCGGAATTCTTGCCTGTATCTGTACTTTCTTTTTTTAACCCGTTCCGATAGCCAATGTAACTAAATATAATAGCACTCAAAGTTCCAGCCACACTAATAGCTACTAATACATTAACTTCCATTTATCAGTCCTCCCAAAGATGTATTTTAATAAAACAAAAAGAGAGCCAAATAAATGACTCCCTTTTAGTTCTTGATATTATCCTTATCCGATAAAAAGAGCACTTGGAATTTTCCAAGTGCCCAGTTTAAATTACCTGAATTAATCAACCAATTGCCTTACTCTAATGTAAATCCTTCCTAATTCATTGCCATCCTTATCACTTGCAACTATATATGTTAATCCTTCACTTATAGCTGTTACCTTCCCTTTAGCTGGCACGGTCGCAATCGTAGGATCGTATGAAGACCATTTGACATTAGTGGAATTTGCTAAATCATCAATACTTAATCTACACTTATCTCCAACAGCCATATCTATCGCATCTAATAATACACCTGAAGTATCAAGAGTTATTATCTCTACTGTATGAGTTTTTAATGGTAAATCCGTTACTTCAAAAACTATTACTTGCCATAAAAGTGAAGAATTATCTTCACTAAAATATGAAGTACTTCCATCTATATTAATCTGTATTCTTTTTAGATGTTCTTGTAAATATTCCATTTTTTGTAATTAGTTCTTGTTTTTTACATTAAATGTAAGTATAATAATAGTGTCTTTAGCGTGCACCTAGGATAATAAAAAAAAAGGGGAAATCAGAATGAAAAATTTAAAAGTTATAGTACCATTGTTATGCATGGGCATTTTTTTAACAACTCCTATGACAGCATTCGCATCTCAGCCGACAAGTTCTACTGTTGAAACAGTAACTCCTTATGCCAATATTTGGTATGGCGTTATTACAGCTAATAATGTTAACCTACGTACCAGTAATGGAACTTCAATTGGACAAGTCAATAATGGGGACACTTTTACAATTGACCTCTCTCTTGATGGGTTATATTTTAACGGGATTTACTATCGTTTGGTAACAATGACAAGCGGCCAGAATAAGGGAATATCAGGCTGGGTTTCAGTAGACTATATGCGTATAACAGGGTAGTCAAAAAATTATGTATGGCTACAATATATTTTTATATTACGAATTGATATTCTATTGTAACTTATAAGATTTTTAGTAGGATAGGATAATTATAAATATTACAGATAATGAGGCAAATCAATTTACTCGATGCAAACAAATACTAATTATATATGCCCACGGGATTTAAATATTTACTCAGGAGCAATACTTTTATTGTTTGTAGTACTTGCATTGGCATTTGAAACTGTAAGATTTTTCAAAGAAAGATAACAATAATAAAAAAGCATGAAAGATATCACTAACTCGATATTCTTTCATGCTTATATATTTTTGTTATGGCAAGACGGTAATTACCCCTAAAAGATATTTCTTCAAAATGGAAAAGTCTAATGCATCTACAGACCCGTCAAGGTTCACGTCTGCTGCAATGGTATCAATATCCTTGTTGTTACCTAACATATATGCTTTTAATATAGAGAAATCTATAGCGTCAATTCCTCCATCCTTATTTAAATCCCCGTACTTTACGGATGCAGGACTTACTGCTTTTCTGTAAGACTCAAGAGACGCATTGCTTGAATTTATTCTCCAATCAGTTTCTTTATTTTCGCTAAACCACAAAGCAGCAAAGATTTGGGGATACGAAGATTTTATGGTATTAAAGGATTCTGTAATCCATTTTGCCTTATCTCCACCAACTTCAGTTGATGCCCATTCTGCGAGGATTATAGGTTTGTTTATTGTTTTCAATGCATTATATGATTGAGAAAAAATCTGATCAAATGTCTGCCATACACTTCCCCATGATTGAGTTGTTCCCCAATTATATCCGTCAACTGAAGTATAATCTATGTAGTTATCTCCGGGATAATAATCAAGGTAACTTGTGCCGTCACCTACATTGGAGCAGTTTACATTGTATACCCATTTAACATTTGAAACACCGTTATTGCGAAAAACCTCAACAACATGTCTGAATGCAGCTTTGTATGTATCATTTGTATTTGCCTTGCCAGGATATCCTATGGCCCAAGGGTACCAATTTCCATTAGCTTCATGAAGTGGCCTTAACCATATTTCCTTACCGTAGGATTTTATATCCTGAGCCATTTTTGTTAAATAGGCATCCGCTTTACCATTATTAATATCAACCGTATTATATTCCCAAGGTTCCCAGGTAATCATTAAAATTGAACCATTTTTATAGACAGCGTCAGCATACGGTTTAACCCAGTCAAAATTAGTGGACCAGTTAACAAATTGGTGTACAATGTCAATTTTCCTCTGCTGAAGGTCCTGATACTTTACTATTTCAGTTTCTGTGGGTTGTGTCCCCACCCATGCACCTATTTTCAAATCTGCAGCGTGTGTCCGGGTAGAAATACAACATAAAATAACCATACAAAATACTAAAAATGACATTAAAATCTTTTTAATCATACTTTACCTCCTGTAAAATTTTAGTTTATTTTCAATTTAATTATATTTTCTAATGTCCTTAAGAACAATAGTAACTTAGCACTTATTGTACAATATTGTTCAATTAATATGGTTTATTTTGTAAAACTTTATGTGATATAATGGGATAAAATGTTGAATTAATAAGGAAGTTAAATCAATATGAACCGTGAGCACCAATCAATTTTAAATCCGTATATTATAGAAGCATTTACCATTAACGAAAACAATGTTCCATATCCTGTTGGGACACATTTTCCAAAAAGAATTGTGAGATTCTATGAACTTGAACTTATAACAGGAGGAAGCGGAACAATAATAACTAACGGAGAAGTTACTTCCGCATCAAAAGGTGATGTATTTTTAAGAGTACCCGGTACAATAGTTGAGGGGTATTCCGGTTATTATTTTATTGTTGTTGCGTTTGATGCGATATATGATAACTCCCGGAAAGAGCTTTATTCTACCTGTACACCCTACTGGGTGCCAAATGAAAAAGAAATGCTCAGTGATGCAGGTATTTTTAAAAATGTCCCGTATAGAATAAAGACTCTTAATGTCGAGCTGGAAGCTTTATTTTATAAGGTATTTAGTGAATTTACCAAATACCATCAGAGTTGCCAGTTAATCTTGAAATCGTACCTTATGACTATATTTAATCTATTGATACTCACTCCGGGGATGACTAACAAAAACGTTAATACCCGTTCTTTTAGAAATAACTATGATATGATAAAATCTTCAAAACATTACATAGACCATAATCTTCATAAAGCATTTACATTATCCGGACTTGCTGAAATGTGCAACATGAGTAAAAATTTTTATAGCAAAATTTTTAAAAGCATATTTGAAATTTCACCGTTTGATTATATTGCCCAAACCCGGATTAATCACGCAAAAAAATTATTGATTACAACCAATATGAAAATTTCTGAAATAAGCCTTGTGTGTGGCTTTGCTGATATAACATACTTTTACAAAATATTTAAGAAATATGTTAATATGACACCTGCAAATTACCGTGAACGGTATAGTATTAAGAGGCCTTACTAATACCACTAAAAAAAGAGCCAAATTAACGGCTCCCTTTTAGCTCACAAAATTATCCTACATCTTATTCCAACGAATCAAAATCGAAATCCATATCATCCTCAAAGCTATTGCTTTTCAGATTCACATATTCCATCATAGCCTCAACTGCTTTGCTCCCTTCCAACGTACCCTCATTTACATGTTCAAGCCATATTTGAGGAGCAGGCTTTGCGGCTTCAAATTCTTGTTTTTGACGTTCGCACTCAATACTAATAATCTTAAGAAGTTGTACATCCAGGCAGTTATTTTTATTGCAGGCATTTACCAGCAGTTCTTTAAACTCATCAGGAGATACGCTCTGTTCTGGGCTATCCAAAAGGGTATTATCCTTCAAAAGATTTACTATTGCCTCCGGATTATTGGTCATTCTAAGTATTGTTGAAACAGTTCCTCTGTAGTTAGTAAACAAATGGTTCAAGAGCCTGATTTTTCTCTCTATCTCATTTACAACCTCAACGGGCATATTTTTCGGATTAAAAACTCTGAGATCTGCCGAACTCCCCTTACTATTCACATAAGTTTCTCTTATATAATCCAGATAATGACTGAATTTTCTAACATTCATTTCAATATCATACTTTTCCGGGTAAAAGAAAATGAGTGAACCGGGATCAGTAGAAAAATTGAAATACTCCTGTTCAACAAAATCCGAATACTTCAATGACAGTTTCATTATGTATTTAAGTGTGTCCGTTATAGTTTCTTCGGTATCCTTAACAAGAAAATAACCGTAATACAGTTGTATCCTTACATTTTTCTTAGTACTAACAAAATCAAGGCAATCCTCAAGCTCACTGTTTGAGTAATACAACCGTGAATCCTTGTTAATTTTCCTTAGTTCTTCAACTCCCGTTTCAGGAGAAATCTCCATAAGTACATTGCTGCAACACCTGGAAAAAGCATCTATAAGCTTATTTGACGGAAGCTTCCAGGAACCGTACACAAAGTTAATATCAAGCTTTTCTTCCTTTATTCTCTCCAGCAATTCAATGTACCAGTTTTCACTTCCTTCATACTCAAAACAGGTATACATTGTCTTAAAGCCTCTGGCCACAGCTTCTTTTATGGTTCTAATTACCGAATCTATTGACCTGACTGCAACGCAGCTACGGTTATTCATTCTACGTTGCGCTTCGCAGTTACCTCCGCAAAACAAGCAGGCATACTGACAGCCTCTTCCCACGCAAAGAAAGAATAGTGGGCCTGAATTGATTTCATCGAAACGGGTCCAGAACTTACATAACATTTTGTACTGCTCCCAGTCCTTTAAAACATCTAAAGCGGCAAAATCCAACTTATCTATTTGCTCCCCTGTACCGATATATGTAAACCCGTTTTTAACTACATTGCCCTGAGGCCCTTTCCAAACAAGATTCTGGACATTTCCCAGAAGTTCATAAAGCGTACTCTTTTCATACTTGCCATTAACCTTACTTTTATGTAAAACCTCACACAGTTCACCGATGGGTACCTCTCCATCCCCTCTCAAAACTGCATCAACCTGAGGAAAATCCTGTACTATTTCCTCCGAAAACAGGCTTGCCGTATAACCTCCAAGAAAAACAAAAATGTCCGGATTTATTCTTTTCAATAACTCTGCCGTTTCAATAACTGAAAGGCTCTGATTAGCCCAGTGGCAGTCAAAACCAACTGCATCCACATTCTTAAAATCAATAGCAGAAAACAAGTCGTTATCAATTAAGTCAGAATGAATAATCTCCACATCAAACTGTTTTTCTTTAAGAATACCGCCCAGTGCACAAAAACCCATAGGCATAAAAAATACATTCTTTTGCGCATTGTCCTTTGGATTGGCAATATTCTTGTTTCCGCAGTGAATCAATTTTATACAAAAACCCTTGTCTGAACTCATTTTGCACCCCCGTATCTCACATTATCCCAAAACATACCTACATTCTAAGTTGTACACATATGTCCGAAAGCACCTGTTTCTCAGTGTCCTTTACCTGCTTCAGAATATCCATCATCTGTACAACGGCTTCCATGTCAGGTACAGGATTGTAGTTATCATCTCCGACAAAGGTATATTTTAAATACAAACGTCTTGCAGAGTCAATCAACTCCACAACTTTATCATATTCATTCACAAGTTCCTGAACCCTATCAGAAACAACACAATTTGATGCAACATACTTCAATCTTGTTTGCAATGATTTTTTATGCTCATGTAAAAGATGCATTGCTCTATAATCTACAGTAACCTTGCCTTGCGCCAGATTATGTAGATTTCGAATGATTTCGTCATAAACATCAATACCAAAATTTAGTCTGTCACTTTCCAATACATACTTGTCAAACCTCTGTGCATAGACAACATGCATGTCTGGCTTAGCGTTCACATATTCTTCCAAACTTGTTGTAAATCTATCAACACTAAATGGATAATCTGTCATAAAATCTCTTACTCGCAATAGCTCCACAGCATTTGTTTCAGCCCATGGTGCAGATTTTTTGAAGTGCAGCTTTCCGCTTTCATATGCCTCTTTAAATAAATCATAATCAAAGCTGAAATTAGTAAACATCTGATCTGCATTAAATCCAATGGCTTTTAGCTCGCGACTTGAATTATCATAGCCGTATACAAGGGAATGATGTACATAGTGTTGCTTTTTATACATTTTCTTCTGTGGCATATAGTACTCATCCACATGTATGATTACATAGTAACCCAAGTTTATTTTATCAATAACATAGTCCACAATATCCGGTATCCCCTTCAAAAGCTCATAACCCATATATACTTCCTGAATAACCTCGTTATATGGTGCTCTAACTTCAAGGAAATCCATAATTAGCAATCCATTTGACTGAACTTCCGTATATATCTTTATAAAATGCTCATAGTACCAAGGAATAAGCCTTTGGTCTGACAAAATAACGCTTATGGGTAATGAATGGCAAAGATATGTTATTATATCGTTATGAACTACTACCTTTAATTCCTTTTTGCCGGGTTCATTAATCTGATAGAGCTTTTGATTCTTTACCTCAAAGGATTCATTTAGCTTGTTTTTACAATGTTCAAGCACTTCCAACAGTGATTTTTCAAAAAGCTGCGCCGTTTCTCTGGCAGCATCATTGTTTATATATTTTTCGTTATAGCCCACAATGAACCTTAGCTTTCCGTCTGCCACCATTCCGTTAAAATCCATTAAATAATCGTGGGTATTATTTTCATTTATACTCGCTCCGTATTCTTCTATGCAACGTCCCAGCAAACCATTTTCTTCACTTTTAGCATTATCAAATTGACCTAAATAGTTAAAGGATATTTCAGGTTTTATGGACTTCAATTTATCATTTTTGTTTAAATATCTGGAAAGTCCGTAATTAACACCTTTTGACGGTATTTTTCTAAGGTTTTGGCTGACTCCCTTAATTGTATTTTCAATACTGTTCTGTCTTTCTAGGCAGACAGGATAAATACTGGTAAACCAACCTATGGTTCTAGATAGATTTATTCCTTCCATTATTTCATCACGTCCGTACCCTTCCAACATAAGCAAGATTCTGTCCATATCAAAAACCTTGCCCAAAGAAAGCATCAGAGCAGACAGAAGAATATCGTTAACCTCGGTACCATAGGCTTTATTGGCTTCGGTAAGAAGTTCTTTGGTCTGTTCATTTCCAAGTTCAAAGGATAGTTTTCTGTGGTCTTTGAAATAATTGTCCTCTACCTTTTTATTTGTAAAAGAACTAGTTTCCAAATTACCCATATCTAACCAGTAATCAACATCCAAGGATTTTTCATTGACATAACTTTCAAGCTTTTGGCTCCATTCTTTAAAAGAAGTAGTCTTTAATGGAAGTTTCTCTTCAAGCTGTGATTTAAACAAATTCTCCATATCTTCCAGCAGAATTCTCCAGGATACTCCGTCTATTACAAGATGGTGAGCAACAATTAATAGCCGACGTCCATTATCACCCAATTCAAAAACACATGCCTTTATAAGCAAGTCATTCTGTAAGTCAAGACCTGCCTGTATTTTCTCACTTATTTCTTTTATGCTATTTTTTTGTGTTTCATAGTCCTGTTTGGATAAATCTATTACTTCAAGATTAAATACTGCTTCTTCTACATCTCTGTTAATTTGTACTATCTCTTTATTTGAAAAATCATATTTAATTCTTAATGCATCATGGTGTTCTATTATTTTTCTGAATATGCTTTCTAATTGCTCCAGTCTTACATTTTTATTCAGTGAAAATAGATTTGCCTGATTCCAATGTTGCATTGAGCCTCTGTCAGTTTCAAAAAACCATTGTTGAATCGGAGTAAGAGGTATTTCACCTATTATTTCTTCCTGTGAAATTGAATTCTTCTTTTTTGTGTAATCAACATTGCTCAATATATCCACTATGGTTTTATATTTCAGTACATCAGAAACTGAAATGTTTATCCCTACTTTTTCAGCTGAAGACGTAACCTGAATAGCTTTTATGGAATCTCCACCCAAGTCAAAAAAGTCATCATTTATTCCGACTTTCTCAACTTTTAGTACCTCCTGATATATTTGAGCCAGATTTTTTTCGGCATCATTTCTCGGTGCCTCATATTCTACGCCTGTATTTATATTTAAAGAAGGTTCGGGCAGCCCTTTTCTGTCAAGTTTTCCATTAGGTGTCATAGGCAGTTTTGGTATTTTTACAAAGAATGAAGGTACCATATAAGAGGGCAATTCTCTTAGTAGGTATTCTCTTAACTCGGAAACAGTCAATTCCTTGTCCGAAACATAATATGCACATATGTAATTATTGCCCTCATCGTCTTTTCTGACGATAGCGGCTGCATCTTTTATATCATTATGCTTAAGTAAGTTGCTCTCTATTTCACCCAGTTCAATCCTATATCCCCTAACCTTTACCTGGAAGTCCTTTCTGCCCATAAACTCCATATTGCCGTCTGCAAACCATCTTGCAGTATCTCCGGTTTTATACATTCTTCCCCCCATTTCCTTATTAAAGGGGTCTGGAATGAATTTATCCTTTGTTAGTAGCTCATCGTTCATATATCTGTCTGCAAGACATTCGCCACCAATATATAAATCCCCGGTAACGCCTATGGGGCAAGGCTGTAAATCTGAATCAAGAATATAGTACAATGCATTCTGAATCGGCTTTCCGTAAGGAATACTTGCCCATTGAGGGTCAACCTCACCTATAGGATAGTAATTAGACCAGACCGTCGCCTCTGTTGCTCCGCCAAGGCTTACAACCTCGGAACCCGGAAATGCATTTCTTACGTTGTCAGGCAATGTTACAGGTATCCAATCACCGCTTTGGAATACAAGTCTCAACGTATCCGTACTGTTTGACGGCTTTACTTTGTTGAAATAAGGTACAAGCTGCTGCAAAGCGGCAGGAGCTGAATCCCAAAAAGTTATTGGTTCTTCTCTTAATATTTCAACAAGCCTCGCCGGGTCTCTCAGCTCGTTTCTTGAAGCTACACGAATGGACCCGCCCGAAGCCAAAATTCCAAAAATATCGTATACCGACAGGTCAAAGCACAGGGAGGTTACAAATAGTAGTCTGTCATGAGAGCCCACTTGGAAGGTTTTGTTAACCCATTCAATCAGGTTTATAACCGGCTTATGACGAACAGCAACCCCTTTGGGAACCCCTGTAGAACCTGATGTATATATTACATATGCCATGTCATCAGACTTTATATCAAGACAAAGATTTTCTCCCGAATAATTATTAATGTCCATGAGAGTCCAGTCATTTCGAGGTTTCTCGCTATCATTCTCAAGTATTTTTCCTTCTAAAGCTGTATTGAATACAACATCATATCTGTAATCCAATTCATTGTTAAATTTATTATTTCTATGCAGTACTTTAACTTCATTAACTTGAATACTGTTTTTCTTTATTTCGTTAAAGAACTGCTCATCCACATACAGCTCTCCGTCAACATCTGTTTTTGTCTTGATACCCTCTTGTCCGGCGTTTTTACTTTTGAACTCCTCCAAGGAATTTCTGAACTCATCCTTTTTTCTTGTGTCCATTACGTCTGCCACAATGAGAGTTCCTCCGGGGTTAAGTAACTTTAATGCTTTTTCGATTACTTTTTTCAGGTAAATAAAGCCCGGGAAAAACTGTATTACACTGGATATGATTACAACGTCAAAAGCCTCATCAATCAGCGTTTCCAGCTCATGAGCAAACCCATCTACCAGTTTAATATTGGTAAATCCCTCTGCTTTGATATTTTCCTCATTTCGCTTTTGTGTGAGTTCTGAAGGGTCAAGTCCGATATACTCTTTTACAAGGGGCGCAATTGAAAACATGATAGAACCTGAACCGCAGCCTATTTCCAGTACCTTTTTATCTTTATCAATATAGGGCACTGCCAGAGAAGCAACGTGATTTTTATATTTATCTACTTCTTCCTGTGAAAATGGGTTTCCGGTATAACTGCTAACAAATCCACCGGCTGAGACGTCATCTATAGATTTTTCAGTAACGTGATCCCAAAGCTGTTTTACTGATGTTTTATCGATTTCCTCCATAGGAAGTTCTTTGCCTTCCACATCCATGTAAACTATGTCTGTCAGTTGTGGCAGTTCCCATTGCATTTCAATAATAGTTCTGCTCTGTGGTTGCTGTGTGATAACACAGTGAATTTTAAGGTCGGAAAGTATTTTTTGAGTACGCATTTTTGGAAAAGCAGGTTCAAAAGGAACATAAATTCCACCTGCCTTTAATATTCCCATTACTGCAGTTACCATCTCCAAAGAACGCTCCATTAATACTCCTACAAACACACCGGGTTTAACACCCCTGTCTTTTAACAACGCTGCAAGCCTGTTGGCCTGAATATTCAGTTCTTTGTACGTCATTTCATTGTCACCGAATACCACAGCTGTATTGTCCGGCGTTTTTTCAACCTGTTCTTCAAACAGGTCATGCATGGTTCTGTTACCGCTGTAGCTTTCACGTGTATTGTTGAAATCGTACAAGATTCGGGTTATTTCATCCTTTGAAAGAAGCTCCACTTGAGATAGCATAATATCAGGTTTTGCTGTTACTGAGGTGATAATATTAATAAGGTGTCTCAGCACACTCTCTACAAATCCATTTTTATATATTGCTTCATTATAGTGTAAGTCTACCCTTATTGACTCTTCACTTCTACTGAAACAGAATAATGTATCCGGCTTCATGTCTTCAATACAGCCTTTATCATGTATATTCTCAAACAGAATAATTGTCTTAAACAGAGATGAAATATCCTCAGACTTAGTACCCAAAAGTTCTGCAATAATTTCCATAGGAAGATTCTTATTCTCATCTGCTTTAATAATGTCTCCCTTTACTCTTATTAAAAGCTCCTTGAATGTTTCCTTACTGTTTACATTAACTTTTAAGGGAAGTATATTAAGCGGATTGGCTGTATCATCTTTTTTAAATTCGGGCATACCCAGAGTGATGTCTTTACAACCTGTGTATTTGTAAAAAAGATAGCTTACACAGGACATTAGTACCATATATATTGCGTAATCCGAACCACCGCTAATGGAAATCAGCTTTTCCAGTGCCTCCTTTGGGATATCAAGGCTCTTGCACTCCATTTTGATCTGCTCTTTTTTAGCACATGCAAAGCTTGCAGGTAAACCGCTTGTTTCCTCGTGTCCATAAAGTCTTTCAGTCCAATATTTTTTTTCTTCTTCGTATTCACCAGCAGACATTATTATGTTTCTTGAATAGCTGTCAAGACTCATTTTTTACATCCTCCCCTTAAAAATTAAAATGTATTTCATCCGTTAATACCTTTTCACGTTTAAGATACTTGTCTTCCAGTTCAATATCCTTGATTCTAATGTTAGGATTTTCAACTATACTTTCCAATATTTTCACATAATCCTTTTTAAGTCGCTCTATTGTTTCTTTTTTAAATAATCCGGTACAATATTCAAAAACGAACTCAATACTTTCATTTCCTTGAGCACACCATAAGGTCAAATCAAATTTGGACACCGAATTTTCAAATTCATAGGGTTTAAATTTAAGGCTTTGTGTATTTGTTTCAATATCAAGATTCTGCAATGTAAAGGAAACATCAAACAGAGGATTTCTGCTCATATCCCTCTTTGCACCCAATTTGTCCACTAGCTCTTCATACTGGTATTCCTGATTCTCATATGCTGTTAAGCAGCTTTCCTTTACCTCACTCAAAAATTCATTAAACGATTTATGAGAAGAAGGAAAACTCCTGATTGCTATCATATTTACAAACATTCCAATTATATTCTCAATGTCTGCATGAGGCCTTCCTGCTATAGGAGAGCCAACCACCAAATCCTGCTGACCTGAATATCTTGAAAGAAGAACCTTATATGCTGTAAGCAGCACCATGTAAAGGGTGGAACCCGTCTTAGCAGTTAGCTTGTTCAGTTCAACAGTCAAATCCTTTTCAACCTTAAAACTTATATTGCTTCCGGCAAAGTTTTTAATATCCGGCCTCTTAAAATCAGTAGGCATATTAAGCACTGGAATATTACCTTCAAACCTTTCTCTCCAGTACGTTTCCTGCTTTTCAATCTCACCGGAGCGGAACAGCTTGTTCTGCCATGCTGCAAAATCCTTATATTGCAGTCTTAATGGCTCAAGCTGTTTTCCCTCGTATAAGCTAATAAATTCATTAACCATGATACGTCTTGATACACCATCAGAAATAATATGATGCATGTCATAAAGTAAAATATATCTGTCATTTCCTTCTGATTTTTTGTCTACAATAGTCACTAGTGCAACTCTCAAAAGAGGAGCCTTACCCAAATCAAAAGGCTTGATAAATTCTTTAATTACATTTGGCAGCCTGCTTTCTTGAGTTTCAATGTATTTTATCCTTAAATCTGCCTGTTGGTGTATCTCCTGAACAGGCTGCTCATTTACAATCCTAAAGGATGTCCTCAGAGATTCATGCCTCTCTACCAGCTTATTAAAAGCTTCTTCAAATCTGAGTTTGTCAACCTTGCCTGATATTTCAATAACTCCCGGCAGATTGTACGCAATACCTGTTTCTTCAAATGTATTCAGAATAAACATTCGTCTTTGTGCCGACGATAATTCATAATAGCTGTTCTGTTCTATAGGCTGTATAGACGAAAAACTGTTACTCTTTGAACTCTGTATATATTCAGCCATACTTCTTAAATTTTTCATAGTAAAAACTTCTTTTAAAGGTAATGCTGAATCCAACTCTTTATGTATTTTGTTAATAAGCATGGTAGCCTTCAAAGAATGTCCTCCAAGCTCAAAGAAATTATCATTTGCACCTATTCTTTCAACCTTCAGTATTTCGCTCCATATTTTTGCAAGCTTTATTTCTATTTCTCCGGAAGGTTCTTCATAGTCTCTTGCCGAAATTATCTCAACTTCAGGAAGGGCATTTTTATCCACCTTACCATTTAATGTAAGAGGTATTTTTTCAAGTTTTATAAAACAGGCTGGTAGCATGTAGCCTGGCAAGTATTCTGAAAGGTATTCCCTGAGACTCCTTTCATCCAATTCTCCTTCACAAACCACGTATGCCACAATATTTTTATCCTTGTTTTCATCCTCTTTAACTGTCACAAAAGCATCTTTTACAGTGTTTATCCTTAATAACTGCGCCTCTATTTCTCCAAGTTCAACCCTGTAACCTCTTATTTTTATTTGGTTGTCCCCTCTTCCAAGGAATTCAATGCTTCCGTCAGGCATATATCTTCCAATATCGCCAGTTTTATAAATCCGTGTTCCGTTCAATAAAAATGGATTATCCATAAACTTTTCATAAGTCAATTCAGGTTTGTTTAAATATCCCCTTGCTACCCCTTCACCAGCTATGTACAATTCTCCCTTAATGCCAACGGGAACAGGTTTCTTGTTCTGATCAAGGATGTACACACCCGCATTCTGAATCGGCTTGCCTATAACCGGATGTTTTTTATAGCTTTCAAATTGTGCAAAATCAATAACCTGAGCGATTGCACCTATTGTAGTCTCGGTAGGCCCGTAATGGTTAACCAATGTAGCTTCCGGGTAGCTCTTATTGTATGCCTCTATGTCCTTCAGGTTTATTTCTTCTCCTCCCAAAACAATCAATCTAAGATGTTCACAAGAATTTGTTTTTGTAAAAGTATCTGAATTAACCATCATATTAAATAGAGACGGCGTCATTTTTATATATGTAATTCCACTTGTCTCCATATATGGAAGTAGAATTTCCGGGTCTGAATACTCCTCTTTTGGTAGAAGATGTATTTCGCCGCCGCTCAATAAGGCGGAATATAGTGCGGTATAGGCAAGATCAAAGCAAAGAGATGAAACTATTGCTGTCTTGTCTTGCACACCTATATTGAACTTATTAATAAACCAATCAGAGTAATTAACCAGATTGTGATTTTCAACCATTACTCCCTTTGGTTTTCCTGTAGTTCCCGAGGTATAAATTACATATATAAGGTTGTCGGGCTTACTTATATCAGGAAGATTTGAAGTATCAGCATCATAAATATTCTCGTTATCAAGGTCTATAATTCCTTTGAAATCAACCTTGTGCAAAAGTTCTCCATGGCTTAAAAGAACTTGGGCTCCGCTGTCTTCAAGCATGTATTCTATCCGTTCCTGAGGGAGTTCCGGGTTCAAAGGCATGTATGCCCCTCCGGCCTTTACTACAGCCAGAATACTTATTATCATATGATATGACTGCTCACATAAGATTCCCACAACATCGTCAGGTTTGATTCCTTTTTCCCTTAACCTTCTGGCAAGGCTATTTGCTCTTTCGTTTAATTCCTCATAGCTAAGTCTTACATCCCTCGATACCAGAGCGATGCTGCTAGGTGCTTCTTGAACCTTTTTCTCAAACAGTTGTTTGAAGGTATCTGGTTGTTTTGATTCCGTCATGCTTTGGTTAAACTCACAAACAAGCTGTTCTTTCTCATTTTCAGATAAAAGGCTTATCTGCGAAATTTCCAATTCAGGGCAATCAATTATTGCATGAAGAATATTTATGTAGTGCTGTGCCAGTCTCTCCATGTTTTCTCTTTTAAATAGTTTTGTTTTATATTCCAGCCCCATTTTTATTTCGTCTTCCCATTCCATTGCTTCCAGCTTTAAATCAAATTTTGCCGTACTGAAGTCAATGTCAACTGACGAAAACTTTAAGCCGTTAATACTTATATCCGTGTTGCCTATGTTCTGCATAACAAACATGGTATCAAACAAAGGATTTCTGCTCATATCTCTTGGCAAAGCCAGAATGTCCACAAGTTGTTCAAACTGGTAATCCTGATTTTCAAAGGCCTCAAGAGTGTTTTCCTTTACTTTTGCAAGAAAATCAATAAATGATTTCTCATCACTAACGGAATTTCTCAATGCAACTGTATTCACAAAAAATCCTACAATACTCTGAAGGTCAGGATGATTTCTTCCCGCAACCGGCGAGCCTACCACTATATCCTCCTGCCCCGCATATTTTGATAGCAAAACATTATATGCTGCAAGCATTACCATATAAAGTGTGGTTTCTGTCTTTGAAGCCAGTTCCTTCAACTTCTTTGCCACACCGTGGTCAAGCTTGAAGTTTATCCTGTCCCCTTCAAAATTCTGTATTAATGGTCTTGTGTAGTCGTAAGGCATGTCCAGTACAGGTATATCGCCTTGGAATACCTTTTTCCAGTAATCCTCTTGCTTTTTAATAGAATCTGATTTAAACAGATCATTCTGCCAAGCTGCATAATCCTTGTACTGTATTTTAAGTTCAGGGAGGCTCTGTCCCTCATAAATCTGTGCAAATTCTTCTATAATTACATTCATTGACATACCATCTGAAATAATATGGTGCATATCAATAATTAATATATGTCTGTCCTCTGCGGTCTTAACTAATGTTGCTCTTAAAAGAGGTGCTTTATCCAATTCAAAGGGCTTTATAAAAGATTTTATATCAGGTGTAGTTTCAGGTTTTTTAGATATATCAATAATTTCTATATTGAGTTCTGCATCCTCCTGTACTACCTGCATAATCTCATCTTCGTATATCCTGAAATAAGTCCTTAATGACTCATGTCTTTTAATTAATTTCTTAAAGCTTTGTTTAAGGCATTCTATATCAAGCTTTCCTTCAATACCAACAGCAGCAGGCATGTTGTATCCCGTTCCTATGCCTTCATACTGATTTATTATAAAAAGTCTCTTTTGTGCCGATGAGACCGGATAAAATCCCTGCGGACAGTTTTGAGTATTTTCAATTGGTTTTATTGATAAATAAATGCTTTGAGCGGAATTTCTAATTTTAGCCCCAAGTCCCCTAATGGTAGGTGTATCAAAAACTTCTTTTAGCTGAATTTCCGTGTTGAATGCTCTGTGAATATTGGTTACCAAAGCAGTAGCTTTTAAGGAATGTCCTCCAAGCTGGAAGAAATCATCATCAATGCCTATTTTCTCAATTCCAAGAATCTCACTCCATATAGCCGCCAATTCCTTTTCCAGCTCATTTCTAGGTTCCACATATTTTACACCCAGACTTTGTCTGCCATCAGGGTCAGGCAGGGCCTTTACATTTATTTTGCTGTTTGAAGTAAGTGGCATACTGTCCAACTGCACAAAATATAAAGGTATCATATAGTCAGGAAGTCTTCTTGCCAGAAATTCCTTGACCTCAGAAATTGCAAGTTTCTCAGGGGCTGTAAAATAGGCACAAAGATATTTGTCCTCATCTCCCCGTGGTATAACCGCAACTTCCTGTATTAAACCGTGTTTCAGCAGTTGAGCTTCTATCTCTCCGGTTTCTATTCTGAAACCTCTGATTTTAACCTGCTGATCCTTCCTTCCCAGGAATTCAATATTTCCGTCAGGCAGCCATCTTGCCAGGTCTCCTGATTTGTACATTCTTTCCCCCGGTAAAAAAGGACTTTCTACGAATTTTTCATCCGTCAACTCTTTGTTATTGAGATATCCTCTAGCAAGAGATACACCTGCAATGCACAGCTCTCCTACTACACCCACAGGTTGAAGATTGTTGTTATTGTCTACAATATAAACCCTTATATTACTTGCAGGTTTTCCAATTGGTACTGAGTTATCAATGCAGTAGTCGTTTTCGTACTTCCAGAGGGTAGCGCATACCGTTGATTCTGTTGGCCCGTAACCATTTCTGTACTCCACACGCTCCTTCCACTTAGAAAGAAGTTCAGTACTGGCAGCCGAACCCGCAGTTATCAACTTTTTCAGTGAAGTAATACTGTCCGGATTTAAATTTACCAGATAAGTAGGCGGCAATGTAGCGAAGGTTATTTTATTTTCATTAATGAATCCCTCAAACCTCTCATAATTTCCAATTATCTCTTCCGGCATTATGTATAGGGTTGCTCCCGTTAAAAGCCCCGTAAAAATATCCCATACTGAAGCATCAAAAGATATGCTTGCAAAATGTATTACCCTATCTTTTTCATTTAATCCAAGAGTATTATCAAAAATCCCTTTAAGGTTTGCCACTCCTCTATGCTCCAGCATTACACCTTTTGGCTTCCCGGTTGTTCCCGAAGTATAAATTATATATGCCAGGTCATTCTGTGTGACGGAACAAGCCGGCGTTTCCTCCGAACAGTCCTTTAATACAGTCAGGTCGTATTGATAGTGGTTCTTTTTATATTTACTTTCCTTTTGCCCGCAATTCTTGTCAATGCGAATTACAGCATCATAGCGGAATCTTGTAAGCTCATTTTCTATAGTGTGTATTTTAGTCGTGAATTCTACTTTATCAATCTCTTTCATTTCAACAGACAGGTCTTCAAAAAATCCTCTGGAAACAAAGAGTTCCTCACTAACATCTGTTTTAGTATCATATCCGGGATTCTGCCTCTTGAATTCCAACAGAGATTCCAGCAGTTCATACTTTTTATCCTGATCCATAATATCACCGATAAAAAGTACACCTTTGTCTTTCATAAGCCCCAATGCCTTTTTGATAACCTGTCTCAAGTAATTGTGTCCGCTGAAAGCCTGAATAACACTATTGATTATTACAATATCAAACTCATTTTCTGAAATCTGGTCAATCTCATGTGCAGGCAGACATTCCAACTTTATATTATTGAAACCTTCTTTTATAGCTCTTTCTCTGTCCTTTTCAATAATAACCCCTGAAAGGTCGGTGCCATAGTACATTCCTACCCGGGGAGCAATTTTAAACATACTGATACCTGATGCACAGCCTATTTCAAGTACTCTGACTTCAGGTTTCAAGAAGGGCTTCAACTTCTCAAAAACATTGTCCGCATATTCCGACATTTCCTCTTTTGAAAGATCTTCTCCGGTATAACTGCTTGCCCATCCTCCTCCGGTTATTTCATCTACTGCATTTTCACCTATGTATTCCCATAGCTTTTTATCCATGAGTCCGCTTTCCTGTGACTCAGGTTCAGAGTAGATATCTTCCGAATCCATACATAGGAAGGCTTCCAGTGTTTTACACTCCCATTGCAGCTTGTTCAGCATTTTTATATTCTTTTTAGTTGACACCATAAACTTAATTTGAGAATCATTTATTATGGTTTTTATTCTCTCTTCAGGAAGACTTGTGGATATGGGAACATAAGCCCCTCCTGCTTTTAGAATGCCGAGAATTGCGGTTATCTGCTCTATGCTGTTTTCCATAAAAAGGCCAATAAGTGTATCCGGCTTAATATTTTGCGTTGCTATCAGGTAATTTGCCAGTTTGTTTGCCTCTTTGTTTAACTGGGAATACGTAACCTCACGGTTTCTGAACACTATTGCGGTTTTTTGGGGAGTCCTTAGTACCTGCTCTTCAAATAGTTGGTGGATTGTTTTATTATGAGGATATTCTCTTGCAGTGTTGTTGAAATCGTGAATTATTTTCTCTATTTCAAATTCAGTTATAATTGTAAAGTCTGTGAGCTTTTTATTTAAATCCTCCACTGCCTGGTGTAGTACATACTCATAACGCTCTGCCAATGTCTTTATTGATTCCTCTTTAAAGAGGCTTGCATTATACACTGTCCTGATATTTATATAATTATCCTCAATTGATACTAGCAGGCTCAGATTATTTGTAAAAGACTTTGCTATATCTTCGTTGGCTCCTTTGCTATGTATGCTCTCCATCATCAACGCTGTATTCAGAGCCAGTATATCTCCGTTGCTCTCCTCTATTTGCTCTATCACCTTTTCAACAGGATAATGCTGATTCTTGTATCCCTCTGACACTGTTTGCTTTACATTTACCAAAAGTTCTTTAAAGGACATGTCATCTCTAATAACATCCCTAAAAATTACATATTTATTAATCTTTTGGATGTTTTCATCTTTATAGGTAGGAGCTGCAACTAATATATCCTCTTGTCCCGTATATTTATTAAGCAATATTTTTAGGCCTGTAAGCATTATTATGAAAAGCAGAAGGTCTTGATTCTTACCAAGAGATAAAAGCTTTTTTGACAGTTCTTCTCCTAATGCCTTTTCATGGGTTCCATATGTATAGTTGTTATTTTTCGGATAATCAAAGGGAAGTTTTAGCTGACTGATTTCACCGCCTAATTTTTCTTCCCAGTACTTTCTAGCATCCTCAAACTCTTTATACAACGTTAAAATATTTGTATTCATATCATTATCCCTCACAAACTTTACATTTTTAAGAAAGCTTAAATATCTCCAAAATCTTCGTCTATAAGCTTATTAAATACATCCCCAACTTTTTTGATAATAGAGGCAAATTTGTTTCCCTCATCTTTTTCAAGTAGTTCTATATCCTTTATCTTAATTTCCGTGTCAACTGTTACGATTTTTATTATCTTTACAAAGTCCTTGGACAAGCGTTCTATTGTCTCAAACTTAAATAATTTAGTACAGTACTCAAAAACAAAGGATATTGTTTCTTTTTCTTCGGTAGCCAAAAGTGTAAAATCTGATTTGGATGATTTTGCATCATCCCTAAACGGTATAAAATTTAAACCATCCACACTCATTTGAGGCATTTTCATGTTTTGCAGTACAAATGCCACATCAAAGACAGGATTACGCCCGGGCTTCACTTGTAAATTGAGCTTCTCAACAAGCATTTCAAATTGATAATCCTGATTTTCATATGCCTTCAAGGAAGTATCTCTGACACTGTACAAAAAGTCCATAAAGGATTTGTTATCATCAACAATATTTCTCATAGGCAAAGCATTTACAAACATACCGATTATGTTTTCAAGGTCTGCATTTTGCCTTCCAGCTACAGGAGAACCAACAACTATGTCATTTTGATTAGAGTACTTTGACAAAAGGATATTGTAAACTGCCATCAATACCATATAAAGGGTAGTCCCTGACTCCTTTGCCAGTCGATTAATCGCACTTGAAAGCTCCTCATCCAATACAAAATTGTACCTATCCCCTTCAAAACTCTTAGCATTGGAGCGACTATAGTCTGTTGGCATTTGAAGCAGCGGAATTTCTCCTTCAAACCTTTTAACCCAATATTCTTCCTGTTTTTTGATTTCCTGAGATTGGAGAAGTCTATTCTGCCACTCAGAAAAATCTTTGTACTGTATCCTCAGTTCAGGCAGCTCCCTGCCATCATATAAATCAATAATTTCCTGTACCAGAATAGCCATAGAGGTACCATCGGATACTATATGATGCATGTCAAACATCATAATATGTCTGTTTTCATTTATTTTTACAATTTCCACCCTTAGAAGGGGAGCTGTTTCCAAGTCAAACGGCTTTACAAAGGCATGCATAAGGCCTCGTACAATTTCTTCTTCCGTTCCTTTTAAATCATCCAATTCTGAGTACTTAACGTTAAATTCCGTATCCTTATGTACAACCTGAACAATTTCACCGTTAACGGTTTTAAAGGAAGTTCTCAGGGTTTCGTGTCTTTGTACAAGTGTTTTAAACGCCTCTTCAAACCTTGCATTATTCAAATTACCCTCTATTAACATAACTCCCGGCATGTTATAGCAGGTTTCAATACCTTTAAACTGGCCAAGTACATAAAGCCTTTTTTGAGCTGATGAAGCAGGATAATAATCTTTTTCCTCTACAGGATCTATATATTTACTGATTTTCGAGGTAGAAATCTGCCTTTTTAAATCCTTGTCAATATAGTCAGAAAGCTCTTGTATAGTAGTAAAGGCTAAAACATCAGCTACACTCAATGAAGCATCAATTTGCTTGGCTGCCCTGTTAGCAATATTTGCAGCTATTATAGAGTCTCCTCCAAGCTCGTAAAAATCTTCGTCAATACCTATTTCCTTATACCCTAATACAGTTCCCCAAATCTGAGCCAAGAGTATTTGAGTTTTTGTGTATTGTCCATTTTCACTGCCTGTAAGCTTTATTTCCGTAGAAGGCTTCTCTTCTTCTAGCCGTTTTGCAGGTAAAGCTTTCTCCTTTGAATCCTCCCGTATTTCAATCCAACATCTGCTTTTTTCAAAAGGATATACAGGGATTGCGATCTTTTTTCTAATTTCCTTCCTGTACAATTCCTCCCACTCAATATTCTCACCTTTTACGTATAATTTGAGAATATCATTGAGTAAAGGTTCATTTTCACATGAACCTTCCACAAATTCTTTAAGCATTGTGTTAACATTATCATTCTGATTCTTTATTTCCTTGCATTCTCCGTAGAAAAACCATTCTTCATTTTCTTTATTTACTTCCAATTTTGATAGTTTTTGGATTTTGTCTTTAAAATCATTCTTATTTCTAATTACCATAGCTAATCTGTATTCATAATGACCTCTACCCGTAAGAGCTGTATAGCAAATGTCTTCGAGTTTTTGGTTATCCCATTTTTCAGTGAGTTTTAAGTATTTTTGCATTAATGCCTTAAGTGTTTCTATGCTTTTTGCTGAAATGGCAAAAACCTTAATTCTATCACTTTCAACTACCTGCTCATCTTCGATGACAGGAGGTTCCTCCAGAATTACATGACAATTGGTGCCACTAAGGCCAAAGGCGCTTACTCCGCATCTTCTGGGAAAATCCTTGATTTCCCATGGTATAAGCTCCTTATTTATATAGACGGGGGAAGTTTCAAAATTAATTTCTCTGTTGGGCTTGTTAAAGTGAAGTATTGGCGGTATTTCTTTATTATCCAGTGCCAATATTGCCCTTACCAAGCCGGCAATTCCCGATGCATTATCCAAATGACCTATATTGGTTTTAAGAGCTCCGATGGCACAGAATTGATTCTTCTTGGTATATTTTCGAAAGGCTCTGGTTATTCCGTCTATTTCAATTGGGTCTCCAAGCTTGGTACCTGTACCGTGAGTTTCTATGTATGAAATTGTCTCAGGATCAATACCCGCATCTTTCCACGCTTTTAATATTACTTTTTCCTGTGCTGCTGCATTTGGTGCAGTAAGACCTATAGACCTTCCATCCTGATTTACGGCACTTCCTTTTATAACCCCATAAACTCTGTCTCCGTCTCTTACGGTTTTACTCAAAGGCTTAAGCAAAACAGCTATAACCCCTTCTCCCATGCCGGTGCCGTCTGAGTTATCATCAAAAGCTCTTGTCTTGCTGTCTCCCGATTCTATACCAAATTTTTCATCTGTCTGTACAGGCAAAAAACTGAGCTTAACACTTCCTGCAATTGCCATTTCACAATCCCCGTTTCTAAGTCCCATACATGCCATGTGTACTGCAACTAGGGATGACGAGCATGCAGTATCTACCATAACGCTTGGCCCTTTCAAATCCAGCATATATGATATTCTGCCAGCTATTACCGAAGCAATGTTGCCCGGGATAGAAGCTACTGACGATGAAGGTTCTACCTCTGAAATAAACTGCTTATATTCAAGACCTGAAACATATCCCACGTAAACTCCGGTTTCAGTTCCCTCAATTCTTCTGCTACCGTAGCCTGAGTCCTCTATTGCTTCCCATGCTGTCTGAAGGAACAACCTTTGATTGGGATCCATTAGAGCAGCTTCTTTAGGTGAAATATTAAAAAACTTGTAATCAAATTTATCTATTTCCTCAAGGTAAGCCCCATCTCGATACTTGACATCCTTAACAGACATATTCTTAAATCTTAAATACCTGTCTGCATCCGTTCTTCTTGAATCTGGAAATTCAGTAACACAATCAATACCATTTCGCATATTGTCCCAGAATTTATCCAAATCACAAGCCTGGGGAAGATTTACGGACATACCTATTACAGCTATATCTTTAGAAGAAATTTCTTCAATTTCATCCATTTCCTCGTCATAGTCAATCAAATTAAAGTCCAGCATAGAATCCACCCTTTAGTTTTCCTTTAGCGGAGTTTTTCCGAACAAAGTAACCGGCTGCAAGTATACCCGCTATTCCTACTAATGCAAAAAGAACTAATCCCACATTCCCTGTTCCTGCTAACAAATCCTTTATACCTGTTTTTCTAAAGATAAAGAGTCCCAGTATACATGAATCCTGAACCAAAATGGAGCCCCAAAGGGATTTTGTCCATATGTAAGGAAGTACATATATGACGGAACCTATGGCAGCGTAAGTTCCCAAAACAGGATTTAATTGCAGTAAGCCGTAGATTAAAGCCTGTATTACTACAGCAGCACCAATGGAAATATTTGATCTTAACTCATTGAATATGACTCCTCTGAATATGATTTCTTCAAACATAGGAAGAACCATAAGCATAATAATAAAAATCAAAAAACTTCCTTTTGTCTGGAAAAAGCTATCCAAGTAATCTCCGAACTGTGGAAAGGTTTTACCAATAAAATTTATAGATGTAAAACATGTTGTAAATATGCACATGGAAATACCCATTAAAGCTATACCAAGTACGTTTTGTGGACTTATTTTAGCGAAACTGCATACTGTAAACAAATTTTTGTTTCGTAGTTTTAATATTAATGAATACAAGGAAATTGTAATTATGGATATTGAAAAACTAAAAAGGGTTTTATTGCTCCATAGGAAATCATTAAGAGACTGGTTTTTAGAGCAAATGTTAAACACAAACCACTGAAATCCTCTAAGAACTGCATATAACAATACTAAATATAACACTATATAACCTGTCATTTTGAGATATCTTTTCATTTTGTTTTATCCTCCCCGGTTAATGTTTTTACCGTGCCGAAGCAAAATTACTTAGGGCGTTTTTTGGCTTATTAATTTTAGTAAGATAAATTACACCAGCTACAATAATCACAAAACTAATTGCAATTGCAGGCCAAGCAGTTCCCTTGTTAAGAATTGAATCCTCAGTTCTCATTAAAATATACATAATTCCCTGACATGAAGCCTGTGCAATTACGGAAGCCCATAAGGACTTAACCAGTAAGTACAAGGTAACAAACAATACTGCTCCTAAAAATCCATAAGCTATCAATGGTACATTCATATTGAAGAACATTAATCCGTACATAAGTCCCTGTATTATTACAGCCGCAACAACAGGCAGTTTAGCTCTTAACTCATTGAAAATCAGCCCTCTAAACAGTATTTCCTTATATACCGACCCAACCAGAAGGAAGCAGGTAAATACTATTACAGTTCCTCCATCTATAAACATAAATTTCATTATGCTTATCAAATCCGGATATCTTTCTGTTATAAAAGGAAGCTTAAATACTGAAGAAGTAAAAAACCCTGAAGCCAATCCGATAACAAAAATAACCGCAAAATTCTTTTTGCTGATTTTTTCCGTCAGTTTTACGTGTTTAAGCAGATTGACTCCCTTAAACTTTTTAAATACAAAGTAGAAAATAGTAAATTGTATCAAGTCGCTTGAAACTGTTACAACCAAAGAATTTCTGTTTAGCCATGGGCCTATCCCCGGTCTCGGCAGTATGTAACCTTTCCCGATATAAACTAATGACTTAATGATTAAAAAATATGTAACAACATAGATTAATAGATTACCTACCATTATCAAATACTTTTTCATTTCCTTACCTCCATTTATTTATTACTTGTAATAAACTGCACAACTTTCAAATACTTACCTGTAAGATCCTTTACTTTATCCCCCCTAAGTCTTGTAGAGTTGTATTCACATATAAAAACTGTTTGTCCGTTTTCCTCACTAACTCCAAGAGCGATATCGTAAATCCCTGTCAAGTTTCGTGACATTGATAGCAAGTTTTTCTTGTAGAATAAAGGCAAAATTGAACAATCGCTTTTATTTTCAATGATTTCTTCTCTTAAATCCTTTAAGTTATAGCTTGATTGCTCACTACAATTTCTCTTGTGGTGTATTATCTCGCATAACTCTTCGAAGCTGGCTGCTTCTTTAAAATCCAAACTAATAGGATTTACCCTGTCACAATCCTCAACCATAGTCTGTATGGTTATTGCAGCTTTTTGCGTTATTTGGCCAAGCAAATAAACAAAAGCACAAATTAGGACATCTGTTTTTTCTAAACCTTTTAGAACATCATCGTTTAACCGGAACTTGAATACAGAGCCATAGTCTCCACCTTCTTTCAAGAAATATTGTTGTGGAAATTCAATAAAATCAAGACTAATATCTTTAGTGGAATTTTCTTCCTCTAACTCTATAAACGCTGACAGTTTTGAAATTGTAGGGTTTGAAAAAATATCTGTAATCTTTACTTTACCCGGAAACTTTTCTTCTATTTTTGAATGTACTTGAATCAAAGTAAGGGATGTACCTCCAAGATCGAAGAAATTGTCTGTTGTACCAACACGTTCAATTTTTAGAACCTGGCTCCAGATATCCGCCAGTATTTTTTCAGTTTTTCCTGTAGGTTCAACATATTCTGTGTTTGTATTCAAACTTAGTTGCGGCTCCGGTAGAGCCTTTCTGTCCACTTTTCCGTTCTGGGAAAGTGGCATCTTTTCCAGCCTTACAAAATATGATGGAACCATATATTCAGGAAGGCTCCTTATCAGATGCTCCCTTAATTCTCCC
>JAEWCZ010000057.1 GCA_023390335.1 Bacillota bacterium
CTGCAAAGCTCATATTTTCTACCTCTTTTCTTTATGATTTTATGTTAAGTATACTGTATTTTTAAATAGTTTCAACCAATTTGAGATTGCATTTCCGCAACCTAAATTTGCGAATAATAAAATTATATTTTTTAAGGCTAAAATTGAAGAAACTGGTAACTCACCTTGGTGAACTGAAATTCCTCAAGTGGTCGGATATCAAGATGATTATATTTATATGCATGAATTCATAAATGAGAAAAATGAAATTATTATACTCTAAAGGACATAAAGAAGCAGGAATGCGTTATCTTCTCTTAACATGCCTGTAAATGACTTTTCAAAGAATTCAAATAAGTTTATCAAGACGGCAAGTATCTATTTGTCAAGATTCCAGGCCACTAGCTACGGTGACCATTTAATAATGGAATAAAGAAATGTTGTGCAGAAGTCGAGTTCGAATATCATTCCTCAACCCAACGCTCAAAAACTTGCCAGAAAGCGAACCGGATTTCAGACAGCGTTTACTCTCCAAAATGTTTGCATCAATTTTCGGATATACAAAGAAATCTCTAAATCCTTAACTTTAAAGATTCAGAGACTATTTTATGAGAGGCGACAACCAGATTTGAACTGTTTTTAGATTTTGAAACCCGCATAGAAAGGAGGTTTTCATGATATCCGAATGTCTCTGCATACATTTTGCATACAAGTCTTTAATACATAGAAACATTCTTTAGAGTCAACGTTTATACATAAAAGTAAACCCATCAATAGAATATAATATAAAAGGATGTTCCAGGGCACTATTTTGGAATATCCCTTAATTACTGTTTCTTTTCTTTTTGAAATACTGCAATGTCATTTAACGTACAATCGAGAATTTCACATAATACATTTAATGTGTGGGTAGATACATTGGAATTATTTCTTAATCGTGATAATTGTCCAGCCGAAAATTTATATTTGTTAATTAGTTCATATTGTGAAATATTCTTTTCTTTCATTGTAATCCACAGTGGCTCGTATGAAATCATTTAATTCAGTCCTTTCATACTTGAATATTAAACAAAAATATTATATTATAATATTAGCCATAAATGGATAACACTAACTTGAAAGGAAAGGAGTAGCACAATAGCTTAAATTGTGCTAACAAAAATAATGAAGATTAAAAGAACTTTATTGGGACTTTTAATGATGGTGTTACTTATTGGGACAGGTTTTGCACCAGTAACAAGCGTGCAGGCAAGCTCAGAAGTAGGAACACCGACCCTTAAGGTAAAGAACACAGAAGTGGGTGCTGATTTAAAAGTAACTTGGAAAAAAGTAAGCGGAGCAAGTGGTTACGCCGTGTATATGTCAACATCAAAAGCTTCGGGCTATAAGAAAGTTGGTACAACAACCAAAACTTCTTATACTACAAGTAAAGTAAAAAAGAATAAGACCTATTATTTCAAAGTAAAAGCATATTCAACCGCAGATGGCAAGAATGTATACGGCAGTTATTCCAAAGCTGTTAGCGGTAAGACCAGCAAATACCTTTTAAACACAGTTATTGATGAAGGTGGACAAGAAGTATATTTCTACTGGTTATGGGATGGAAAGTCAGCTGCTAGGGATGAATATTTCTGGTCTGCATTTCATAAGTGTGAAGACATTCTTAGAGAAAGATATAGTAATGTTAAAAAGAAGACTCTATTTGGTTCCAGTAAAAATGTAGATGACATAAAATATTCTCTCAATGGAAAAATATTGTGCATATCGACACCGCACCTTGAACTTGGACCGGGTGGAGATGACTCAATCCCAGATGCAGAATAATATTATAAAAATCCGCTTTTATCAGATATAGGCTGATGATGCCCAAAGAATACATATTAACAAGATTCGTACAAATTTTAAGTTTTTGCATATTACACGAGGAGAAATTAAATATGAAAAAGAAAATTGAATTATTATTAGTAGTAGCAACAATGGCTATGAGCATATTAGCTGGATGTGGAAAAACATCATCAAACTTAACTGGAAGCACTGCTGGCGAAGGAAGTGGCACAGCAAAAGATACTGGAAATGGGGGAACAATCACTGTTTCAGAGATGCTCGACAACGTCCTTGAAGAGAATGGTGGACATGTCTATATTTATGAAGATGAAGTAAGTGGTAGAACATTTGATGATATCATTTCAAATCCTGATTATGGAACTGCAAATGCGAACATATATAGATATGATGGAACGAATATTGGTTTTTTGTCATGTGAATACGATTATGATGCAAGTGGGATAAAAAATATGGGCAAGGAAGTAGGTAGCACTGGCGATGCATATTTCGCATCAGTAACACGCGAAACTAATACTCTTAAAGAGACTGCTGATAAAAAATCAACTGTTTATGATAAATATCAAGAATATGTTAAATATGATGATGAAAAACTTCAACCAGCATCAGTTACTGTTAATGATGAGGGTCTCTGTGCACTTTCTGACGACATTGTGTTCCACGATGATTTCTATCACATTGAAAATGGTGGAATATCTTATATGGTATTCCATGAAATCAAAGGCACTAGTGGTAAAAGCAACGGATATATTTTCATAGAAGATACAGATTATACAAAAGATAAAACAGTTGTAACAAAATAAACAAAAAACAAAAAAGAAAAGGTGAGGCTATAATCACCTTAATATTTATCCAAAAATTATGAGAGTCGGTGTTTGCCGACTCTTATTTTATATTATAAAAAATCAAATATTATTCATCCAAGAATTATTTAAGTTTTTTACGTTTACAATATTCTGCCGTTGAATTCTTCAAGCGTTCCATAGCCATAATTGTCTCGGCAGTATTGTTATCACCACCACCTTCGGAAGCTAATATTATGTCTGCGATAATTTTTTGTTCATCTATTGGTTCATAGAAATATTCAAATATTGCCTTTGTCATTATGGCATGAATTTTTGCATCTATATCTACTCGTGGGAATGGTTGTTCTTCAAAACTACGCATCATTTGATAATCACGATATACTTGATTGGCTTCTTCTGCTTTGTTAATGGCTTCAATAAGTTTTTTCTTTTCTGGTGTGTCACTGCAATAAGTTAGCAAATCTTCATTCATTGCGGAAGTTAAATATGCTTTTTGCTGTAAGGTAAAATAATGTTTTGCATTTTTTCCAGTACTTGTCTCTTCCCATAAGTTCTTATAGGAAGAGTCATTTCCTAAACTGGGGATTTTTCTACATGTTCGCTCAATTTTCTTACGTAAAGTGTTTTGTGAAGATTCCGTATTATCTAGTGAATAGGTTTTTATGAATTGTGTGACTATCTCTGTAATAGAGTATTTGGTGTTTGAGTTCATTATATTTCCTTTCCGATACATGTCCTAAACCATGTGTATTTTTGTCCAATTATAGCATGCAAAATATATGTAGTCAAGATTCAAACTATTTATTTGTCTGTGTTTTTGTGGTAATTGTCTAATAAAAGCGGAGTCCTATATGCTATAATTAAAGTGTCAAAAAACATAATTACTTTTTGATAAAATACTTAGAAAAGGGGGATTTACAATGTCGTATTATAAAGAAGAATTACAATCAATTTCAATGAGAAAGATTCTATGCTTTTCGGAAGAATATTTCAAATTGTATAAACGTCATTCAAATGGTGAAATTAACGAGCAATCATATGCATGCGAAGTTGAGAAGCTATTTGCAATGATTATTTGCGAAGCACACAATGGTGCAGGATTACCAGTACCAAATCTTTATGAGTAATGCTATTAAAATTAAAAATAATAAAGAAAGGATGATTCTATTATGAAGTATTTAAAACAATTTGTTAAGTTCGCATCAGCTGATTTCTTCAACGGAAAAGAAATCAAAGTATTAGGTACTGCTCCATGGGTGGACTACAATACAAAAGCCTTAGAGGGTACGGTTATAGAAGCTGTAATATATCAAGATAAGACAAAATATTCCTTTAAAGATGGAGATACACGAACAAATCAGTTCGAGAAAATCACAATAAAAATTAAAAAGGAAAATGTTGTCGTTCCTGCTGGAGCTTCTATAGAAATAGTAAACCCCGTTTGTACTATTTATGGTGATTACGGAAATCAGCTATCAATAAAGGCGGATGATGTTCGAGTTTTGACACCAGCAAAAAATTAATCACAAAGGAAGGCTAACTATGCATAATTATTATGATAAGAATGCTTCCATACTAACGTTTGCAAAGCCTAGCACAAAAATTTTTGTGCTAGGTATCTTATTAGAGATTGTAAGCATTATATTGAGTATTCTTAAACGATTACTACAAATAATATCCGAAGAACTTTTCAAAGATATAACAAAAATAGAACCTGTTAGTCATTTCTTGGATTCTATACTTAAAACCTGCGTTTGTATAGGGATTATATGTCTAATTATTGCAGTGATTGTTCATATTCGAATGACTGATACACAAAAAATATGTCTTTTAATAAAAAAATGCCTTTTCTCATATCAGTATGGAAATCCGTTGCATTTGAAAGACCATGAACGATTACCAAAGGTTAGCTGTAAAAATATAGGTCTTGGAGTTTTTGTAGCTACCATATCAGCTACTTGTTGTACGGTTGAAGATATACAAAATGTTGCGTCGAGTATATCAAGCGGATTAAATAAAAAGTTTAGTCAGTATGCCATAACTCAAAGTAATACAGATGTAGCTTTTAATACTGTCTCATTTCGAATAGAGGATGTGACAGTTGATAGAACTCTTGTTGTTCATGATGCAGCTGAATTGTATTCTGGTGTTCCAACAAAGCTAAGAATAGATATGGAAAATTGTATTGATTTAACGACTTCTGGTTCGATGCTATTCTGTGGAAAAACGAGAAGTGGTAAGACCACGGGTACTATTAGTATTTTAATGCAAGCTTTATTGGCTGGTAGAGATGTTTATTGCTCTGAAATTTTGATAATAGACCCAAAGCAAGCAGAATTATCTCGTCTTCCTCATGTTGTGACCCTAGATGAAAACGGAGATGCCACTGAAATTTTAAAGGCTATGAAACATTTTGCAGATACAGTAACAGCGCGTCAAAAAGTGCTAAATGAGTTATCTGAAAAAGAAGGAGACGCTGTTCATTGGTACGATAGAGAAGTAGTAAATATGCATGTTTCCTTAATTTTCATAGATGAATACGTGGCATGTAGAAGTATTTTCCCTAAAAAAGCATCAAAAGAAGAACCAGATTACTGCTTGTCTACATTTGATGCATTATTGAAAAGATTAGTTACTATGGGAGCAAGTACGGGAAGTTATGTAATTATTAGCATAGCAGAAGCAAGTGTTGATGAATCGGGAGGTGGTTTGCCTGCAATGTTACGTTCAGCATGTACGACTAAAATTCTATTTAAGCCAACGCTGGTCGAAGGTCGTCTTCTGTGGAATAGTGATAAGTTGCAGGAGTTTAATAATGGCAGAATATATAATGCTGGTGATTCTTGGTTTAGTAGTACCGATAGTGTACATGATAATGTAAGTTATGTGCATTTTCCAGTCATGGAATTTCCAGTGTATAGGATACTTGGCGAATTGCTATCAGCATATTATGCATAATGAAATACACCGCCACATCGCGCGGAGCAAAGATGTGGCGGTGCCAGTGCCAAAATACTTAAAACATTCTTTTTGCTGGGGGGAAGGGCTTGTTATTCCCCCCAGCACATAAAAGCCAAAGTTCCAAAAAGTGACCGATAGTATCGAAAATTAGACATTCAAAAAATAGTCTTGACACCATAAATACAATATTGACACCAATAACAAGAAAGTAGGTAAATTATTATGGCTAAAATCAAGTGTAAAAATATGATGTATGTCCAGCAGACTACAAGCATGTCAGCAAAAACAAAAGAGGATTTAGCTAAACTGGTGAAAGAAAAATTAAAGCCCAAAAAAAGTGCTTTAATTCTTCATGACAAGGATATTGATGAGAATGGGAATCCAGAAGCTGACCATATACATCTAATGCTCTCATTTGAAAATGCTCGCTATATTGATAGTATTGCAAAAATTTTAAAGGACAAACCTCAATATATTGAAAAATGGGATGGACTTGCAGAAAATGGATTTGCATATTTGGTTCATGCAACCGAGAGTGCAAACGACAAATATCAGTACAATCCAAACGAAGTAATTGCAAATTTTGATTATGTGCAAGAACTTAAAAAAATTACAAAAGCAGTCACAAATGCCGCCAATAATTCAAAATCTAGTACCCTGCTAGATTCCTTTTATGCTGGAGTTATTAGCAGAGATGAAGCAGAAAAATCAATGACAGGAACGCAGTATGGAAAGTTCAGTAGACAGCTTGATGCGATTGAAAACAAACGAATGCAGGAAGAAGCACAAGCATGGATAAAACAGAAAATAGAGGAACACTCAACAGTTAAAACAATTTGGCTTTTTGGTACAGAGGGAACAGGAAAAACCTCATTAGCAAGACAGCTTGCGGAAAATAAAGGTGATAAGCCTTTCATTACAGGTTCAAGTAGGGATATCTTTCAAGGATATAAGGGCGAGCATACCATCATATTAGAAGAACTTAGACCTTTTAACTTTAATTATGAAGATTTTTTGCGTATAACTGACCCTTATGGATTCTACAATCAAGTTATGCTCCCTTCTCGTTACAAAGATAAGATGTTGGCTTGTGATTTGATAATCATAACTTCGCCATATGACCCTTGGAATTATTACGACCAACAATTTCATGTTTCAACAAGCCAAAAGGATGGATGTGTTAACCCAGCAATATTAGATAATTTCGGGCAGTTAAAGAGAAGAATTTCTTTAACAATCTATGCAGATTTAGATTATACATATGCAACACAATTTGATTCTGCAATTCATCAATATGAAGTGATAGATGGTAGCGAAAAGCCGAATCCATATTCCAGCAAACAACGTCCTGCGTCCATAATAGACCCATTAGATTTATATAATTCCATTATTGATTAAGGTTCGTGAATTACATGGAAAAGACAACAAAAGAGAAACAAATAATTTATTCACTATTGACTTCAAACCATTAGAAATAATGCTTTTCTGCAATCATGTTACAACAAGAATACACAGGGATATGTGGATATAGCCCACATGATTCATATAATTCCATTTAATTAGTACGAAAGGAGTGCAAATATATGACAACCAAAAATTCAATAGCTGAAAACAATATATTGCATTCCATTCAATTCAGTGCTACCATGTTGACATCGGATATCATGAATATAGCACAGATAATGACTAAACGAGATCAACTGAAAGAAGTTATTGATTTAAGTCGAATTAAGCAAAGGGAGGATAGTAGATTTTATATTTATATCAATCGGAAGCAATATGTAGCAAACAGTTATAATGAGTTAATCGAAAAATTATATGCACAATTAATTAAAGTCGATTTATCATCCCTTGAAAGCTTATTCCCCGAGTGGATGCTATGGAGGAGAGATTGTCAACCTGTGAGTAAGAAGAGCTTAAAGGAAAATCTTTATGTTTGGAACTCATTTTACAAAGACACTGATATCACCAAAAAACCTCTTTCCTCATTAAAAACAAAAGACTTTATATGCTTTTTTAGAGAATTGACTAAAGAAGGTACATTGACAAGAAAACGCTTCAACGATGGTAAATCCGTCTTAAACGGAATATTATATTATGCTGTGGAAAATGAATTAATTGAAACAAATCCACTAAATGATATTAATTACCGAATCTTTCGATACAAACCTTGCAATGATACCAATAAAACATTTTCTCTAGAGGAAAGACAATCCATTCTCAATTATCTAGCAAACAAAAATGATATTTATTCATTAGGAATTCAATTACATTTCCATCTAGTTTGTAGGATAGGTGAGTTAAAAGCACTCAAGTGGTCTGATGTCTCTAATAACTCTATTCGCATTCAAGCACAACTGCTTGAAGAGCAAACTATGAATGATGATTTATCCTTTAATCCAAGGGTGCACAACAATGTCAGTCACTTAAAAGGCAATACATCAAAAGGGTTTCGTAATATTCCTCTTACACCAAGTGCATTAAAAATCTTGGAGAGCATTAAAGCTATAAATCCAAATGGTGAATATATTCTCCTGCATGAGGAACGCCAGCTTGCAACCGTTACATATAATAGATACTTGAAAAAATATTGTGAAGAACTTTCCATATCTTACAAGAGCAGTCATTCGATAAGATTTACTGTTGCGTCTCTCCTCTACAAAAATGGAATCGAAGCAACTAAAATTCAAGAGCTTCTTGGTCATACATCCTTAGCTATGACACTTCATTACCTTCGGAATGTTGGAAATAATGAGAAAGCAGATGAGAAGATTATAGAAATCCTTGGATAAATCGGACTTGCATACACTTGCATACAAATTTGTATATAACAAAATCCCGAAAACCTACTGTTTATCGTAGTTTCCGGGATATCTAAGAGGCGACAACCAGATTTGAACTGGTAAATATGAAATGCTGAATTATTCACTATTTATCAGAAGCCCTTGTAAACACTTGGCTTTCTAGCGTTTTTACTTTTCTGAAAATGCCATTATTTTCCCCC
>JAEWCZ010000093.1 GCA_023390335.1 Bacillota bacterium
GACTGATATCATAATTGATACAATGGGCAAAAATATGTATAATATATATTATTCCTAATTACAAATAGAAAACTTTCAAAGGAACCTGGGAGGCATTATGGGCATCAAGACGGTAGTGGTAGATAATTCCGAGGAATTGTTGGATAAAATAACCCGTATTTTAAAGGAAATGAAGGAAATTGAACTATTGGGCAGCTTTAACAATGCAGTGGAAGCCATGCAATATATAAAAGAAAATCATGTGGATCTGGTATTTTCTGATGTGGTCATGCCGGAAATCAGCGGTATCACCCTTGCAGCTAAACTTTATGAGCTGCCAAACCCACCGGAAGTAGTTCTTCTTTCCGGTATTCCAGGATTTTCTCTGGAGGCATGGAAGATCAGAGCTTACGGATTTATCATTAAACCATATAAAAAGAACCAAATCAAAGAAATCGTAGATCAGTATATTTTGGAATATGGAGTAAAAGAATCATGCAGTTCTTTCTGACAGCAAAGAAAATAGGCGTGTTTTTCTTTTATGGACGAACCCATTTTCCTATGTTATAATAAGGAAATAGTGAAAAAAGACCCTTTTTTCCATAAGGAGAAAGATATGAAAGAGAAGTTTAAAATAAGGGGGCAGCTGAGAGCCTATATGCAGTGGCCGCTTTATCTGAGTGCGCTTTGGATCATTGCGAATATGATCATAGGTGCAGTCAGTGCAAAGGCAGGGATCATCATGGCCCTGTTCACGCTTTTGTATACGGGGCTTGCAGTCTGGCTTTACGCTTACAGAAGGCAGCGTCTGCTTGGAGGCCTTGTGGAATTTTCCGCAGAATATTCCTGGATGCAGAAGAATTTTCTTACCGATCTGGAGCTTCCCTACGGAATCGCAGATGAGAATGGGCGTGTCTTATGGGGGAACGCGGCGCTTTCAGAAGTCCTGGGAGAGGAAAAGCCTCTTAAGGTAACAAGAAAGAACATAACCACCATATTTCCAGAGATAACAAAAGAAGCTCTTAAGCTGAGTAACGGAACAGCGGAACTTCATGCAACCTTAAATGACCGAAAATATAAGATTCATTTAAAGACAGTGACCATGGAAGGCTCTTCTCACGGAATCGGTCAGGCCGTGGATATGGATGCTGCGGGAGAGACCCTTGTAGCGGTCTATCTTTTTGATGAGACTGAGATCCTTACTTACAAGCAGATGGTCGATGACCAGAAGATGGTCGCAGGACTCATTTATCTGGATAATTATGAGGAAGCCTTAGAGAGCGTGGAAGAAGTCCGCCGCTCCCTTCTTACGGCGCTCATTGATCGTAAGATTACAAAGTACATTACCAACATGAATGGTATTGTGAAGAAGCTGGAAAAAGATAAGTATTTTATTGCCATTAAGCAGTCCTATATTCCGGAGCTGAAAGAAGGCCGCTTTTCCATTTTAGAAGAAGTAAAAGGCGTGAATATCGGCAATGAGATGGCAGTGACCTTAAGCATTGGACTTGGAATGAACGGGGACACGTATTACAAAAACTATGATTTTGCCAGAATCGCCATTGATATGGCCCTGGGCCGTGGCGGTGATCAGGCCGTTGTAAAGGATGGGGAGCGGATTCAGTTCTTTGGAGGCAAGGCACCTCAGGTAGAAAAGACCACCCGTGTCAAAGCCCGTGTCAAGGCTCATGCCTTAAGAGAGCTTATGGAAACCAAAGACAGGCTCTTAATCATGGGGCACCGGCTCACAGACGTAGACTCCTTTGGAGCCGCAGTTGGTATCTACCGTATTGCAACAGCCCTGAATAAAAAGGCTCACATCATTATTAATGAAGTAACCACTTCCGTTCGTCCCTTGCAGGACCGGTTTATTGGAAATCCCGATTATCCCGATGATTTGTTCCTCACCGGAGCAAAGGCAGCAGAGCTTGTGGACGCCAACACCATTTTGGTGGTTGTGGATGTAAACCGTCCCAGCATTACCGATGCCCCTGAGCTTTTACGCATGGTAAAGACCATTGTGGTTCTGGATCATCACAGACAAAGCAGTGAGATCATCGACAATGCAGTCTTATCCTATGTGGAGCCATACGCTTCCTCAGCCTGTGAGATGGTTGCGGAGGTGCTTCAGTATATTGCGGATGGAATTAAGATTAAGTCTGCAGAGGCAGACGCCCTGTATGCGGGAATCGTCATTGATACTCATAATTTCACCAATCAGACTGGAGTCAGAACCTTTGAAGCGGCGGCATTTCTTAAGAGAAACGGAGCTGATGTGGTCCGTGTGAGAAAGCTGTTTCGGGATGATCTTGATGATTACAAGGCAAAAGCAGAAGCAGTTCGTGAGGCAGAGATATTTGAAAAATATTTTGCAATCAGTGTCTGCCCGTCGGAAGGAATTGGAAGCCCTACGGTCATTGGGGCTCAGGCGGCCAATGAGCTTCTTGATATAGCAGGCATTAAGGCATCCGTTGTAATGTCACATTATAACAATACGGTGTTTATGAGCGCCCGTTCCATTGACGAGGTAAATGTCCAGGTCATGATGGAAAAGCTGGGAGGCGGAGGCCACCGTACCATAGCAGGCGCACAGCTTGCGGATGTGACCATTGAAGAAGCAAAAACCCGCTTAAAAGCGGTTATCAAAGAGATGTTAGAGAAGGGAGACATATCATAATGGATATTGTATTATTAGAAGACGTAAAGGCATTAGGAAAAAAGGGACAAATCGTTAAGGTGAACGATGGATATGCTAGAAATTTCATTCTCCCAAAGAAGCTTGGAATCGAAGCAACTTCAAAGAACTTAAATGACTTAAAGCTTCAGAAGGCTAACGAAGCTAAGATCCAGGCAGAGCAGTTAGAGGCTGCCAAAGAGCTTGCAGCGAAGTTAGGAGAGCTTTCCATCACACTGTCTATCCGGGCAGGAGAGGGCGGAAGAGCGTTTGGTTCCGTTTCAGGCAAGGAGATATCCCAGGCCATTCAAACTCAGCTTGGACTTGATATTGATAAGAAGAAGCTGATTCTACCTGAGCCACTTAAGACCTTTGGCTCTCACGAAGTACCCATTAAGCTTCATAAAGAAGTAACTGCAAAACTGATTGTTAAGGTAATAGAAAGCTAGGAGGCAAAACCATGGATGACGCCCTGATCAAGCGGGTGCTCCCCCACAGCATAGAAGCAGAACAGTCTGTCATTGGTTCCATGTTGATGGACCGGGACGCCATTATCTCAGCTTCCGAGATCGTAACCGCAGGAGACTTTTATCAGCACCAGTATGGCATCATGTTTGAGGCCATGCTGGAGCTTTTTAATGAGAACCTGCCCGTGGATCTAGTAACTCTACAAAACCGGTTAAAGGAAAAGGATGTACCGCCTGAGGTATCCAGCCTGGAGTTCGTCCGGGAGATCATTACCACAGTACCTACCTCCGCCAATGTAAAGTCCTATGCCAATATCGTAAGAGATAAGGCGGTATTAAGGCGTCTCATTAAGGTCAATGAAGAGATTGCCAATACATGTTACGTAGGAAAAGAGCCACTGGAAACCATAATGGCTTATACGGAAAAGACCAT
>JAEWCZ010000041.1 GCA_023390335.1 Bacillota bacterium
TACTGAGTACACCGGAGGAAACCGTTATCAATTACTTTAGTATCCTGCGGGAAGCGGCAAACCCCCAGCCTGGGAAAGAAGCCGGCTGCGGCAGTATCGGTTACGGGGATCAACCTTACCCGGTTACTTATAACTTCTTATCTTCCTCTTATCAGAATAAACTATCCTTTGAACAATATAAGAAAACCTTTCAGAACATATACCATATCAGTCTGATAAAATACAGACAAGTACCTTTGTATGATAATACAGAAAATATCATTCGGTATTTTGTAGAGCTGGAAACCATTGAAGGCACGGAAAAGGGGACTGCGGTTTTTGGGTATTATTATGGGTTTATTGATATGATAAAAGAGAAAGGACAATATAAGATTATTAATCTGGAATACCATGGAGAGGATTTCTTATGTGCACCCTACCATGGGTGGTATCACGATGCGCTGGCAAATGTTCAGATCCGGTATGGTGGCTGGTGTTCCATGGTAAAAGAAATGTATCCTGTCATGCAAAGAGACTATGTACTAAATATATCCTTTGCAGGGAATGATGGAAAAGATTATTTAATCGTCTTTTATAAACTTACCAATGATACGGATATTGAAATCGCGCAATATGTAAAAGAGAAAAGCGGCAGCTGGCAATTAACCAAGCTCGAGCCGGAGAAATGTATAAAAGACTGAAGGAATCAAAGGGAGGTGATACTTAAGTACTGATACATGCAGCATACAATTTATTTATAACTGCCCAAAGTCCGATACTTATCATATCTGTCTCCTTATGTCATTATATATAAATAAGAATAGTTTTAAAGGAATTAAAAGATGAACTCCAATTTCATTCAATATTCACCGGAAGAAGAACTGGCATCCCTGCCAAGAGAATATACGATAGAACATGCCCTATCAAATAATGATATTGTTTATGATCTTAATACGACCTATAATACGGATGGTTTTTATAATTTTCTTGTTAATGTGAATCATGGTATTCCTGATAAAGTGAGAATAACCTATTGTGAATCGGAGGGACCTAAGACGGTCAGCATCTTACATTATGATGGCAATAAAATCAGGTTTGTTACAGATGCCAGCAGGTTAGGAGCAGATGAGTATTATGATGCGTTTGGTTACCAGATTGTCTCACAGACGAAAAACGCCCAGGGGAGAGTACTGGAAGAGTATATCCTGGTAACGGATGATAATAAACATGCCAGGATTTTTTATATTTTTTTATAGTTACTGCACCCATAAGATATTTGATTGAAGTGGTTGTATTAAAATGGTATAATACTCATAAAATTATGATACTGAGGAAATTTTATTGATGGATAAATTATTAATTATTGATGGACACAATTTATTGTTTCAGATGTATTTCGGCATGCCATCAAGAATAATAAATAAAGAAGGTAAAGCTATTCAGGGTACATTAGGATTTGTAGGAGCACTTATTAAAATAATAAATTTGACAAATCCTACACATTTGGTAATAATATTTGACGGCCAGCATGAAAACGAGCGAGCAGATATAAATTCTGACTACAAAGCGAATAGAACAGATTACAGCACGGTAACAGAGAATGAAAATCCGTTTTCTCAACTTAATGATGTTTATGCTGCACTAAGATATATGAATATTAAGCATATAGAAATTGAAACTTTTGAAACAGATGATGTCATTGCATCTTATGCCTTAAATTATGGGAAAGATATGCGGATTGTTATTTCGTCATTTGATAGTGACTTTTTTCAGTTAATAAATGATAAAGTTAATGTTCTAAGATATCGTGGTGATAAAACTGTTATTTGTGATTGTGTATATTTAAAAGATAAATATAGTATTTACCCAGAACAATACGCAGATTTTAAGTCACTAACGGGTGATAATGCTGATAACATTAAAGGTGCAGAAAAGGTCGGACCTAAAACTGCAATGGCACTTATTAATCAATTTGGCAACTTGGAGAATGTAATAAACAATGTGAATGAAATTACAAAGCCATCTATAAAAGAATCAATTTATCGCAATTCGGAACGTTTACGAAATAATTATAAACTGATAAAACTTGACGATAAAGCAACAATTCCTTTTGAGTTAAATGAACTTATTTTCAGATACAATGGATTTACCACAAATGAAGTTTTAAAGGGAATAAACCTGAAATAGCCTTTGCTCAATCCTAAGATAATTTTTTTTAGGAGGAGCGCAATGAGCTTTATATGAAAAAAGGCAAAGAATAATAAAATGCGTCATAAAGCATAAGCTTAAGTGGCGCATTTTTGATTATGAAAAATGTTGTAGGTTGAACCATCGAGATGCCTGGTGATATTATAGGATGGAAGTTTAAGAAAGTGGTGAAGCCAATGGTAAAATAGCTAAATGATTTTCTAAATACTCTAAGCATTATATGACAAAATTATATATTAAAAGGAGGTTCCAAAATGTGTACAAGTTTTGCAGTATACAGTCAAGAAAAAGCTATTTATGGTATGAATTTCGATGCTGATGATATTGATTTAAAACTAAAAGTCAATAGTTATAATGATATGAACTTATTTTACTTTTCAGGCTTAGCAGATAACAAATACAGGGATATCGCTGGTTTTAATAGTGAGG
>JAEWCZ010000045.1 GCA_023390335.1 Bacillota bacterium
ATGTTTTTTGGACGAGACTTTATTCTCAGTTGTTGCATGAACTTATCATCAATATTGCCTCAAAACTAATTACAGGCTACCACTTGTCTACCTTTCGGAACGTTAATATAATAAATATAATGGGAAGCTCCCTATTGAAGGGAATGTGAACTTAACTTGCCTTTACCTGTTTTTAATACTTAGAATATAATCGCCACTGAACATCTTTTGCATTTTGTATATGCTCCCAAATCCAGCGGTAGGAGGTTGTTTGGCTTGGCATCTATATGCTTAAGCATAATCTATCATCTATCTTAAAAAGTATTGAAAATAAAGAAAGGTTTAGTAAATATATTAGGATAGTTTTCAACACTTTCTTTCTCAATAGTATTTTTGTCGTTCATGTATTGTTGTATGTTACGATATACTTCCATAAACAAATCGTATATGTCAAGGAGATTATTATTTTCCTCGATTTCTTCAAGCATTTTCAGTATTCCGAAGTCATTGTCCAAATGATGCAACCCTTTCGAAAGCCATTTAGTCGGCGGATAATATAAATTGTTAAGTATGTAAGGAAGTCGAAGCATCGCCTCAATCGCTCTGTAGAGGTAAATCCTCGCTTCGCTCTTCTTATTACGATTTAATGCTTCTTTGAAATTATATACACCACTATCATTGATTGTTACCCAGAGCCCTCTAATAACACTTTTTTTCATATCCTCAGGATAAAAGTCCACTCTTTCTTGAATCTTGGGCAAAAGGTTTTTGGGGTCCCATACAGCAATCGCCTGAGCTAAATTGTTGACGGCATACGGATTAAACTCCTTCCAAAATCTATCCATATCATTATTTATTATATGTTTGATTTTCCAGTACTCACCGCCAAATTCGTATGATACCCTTACTAGTTCTTTCCAATATGTATCTCCAAAGAAAATATCAGTTATCTGATTCCTTAGTTCAGCTGATATATCAATATCAATAAAGAAATCCATATCGACATCTGAATTCTGATCACAAAATCCGTATGCTACAGACCCCTCAACAAAAACAAGTATATTATCTGCTACTTGAGATGAGATTGCCTTTATTCGTGGCAAAATAACCTCAATAAAATGTTCTTTTCCTATGCGCACATAATCCGCCTGTGTCATAATTCTTTCTCCTTCATAGCTAATTTTCCATATACTGACATAATTCTTTGAGAACTTCGCCATTTTTTTGAGATCCACTACTTTCTCGTGAGAATTTAAAAAAGTCAGATGGGTATTATAATTCAATTTACCAATTATACAAATAAATTGTCACTTATTTAAATATTTAACAAAATCTCACTTGTTTACTAAGGTATACATGTATGCATAATAGATTTTATACCTTCTCTGAGGCCTATATAATGTAACACTCCCATAACATAAGCCTTAATAAATCGTATTTTACATTAATAACATTCTTTATGGATTTTGTATAAATTTCTCAATATAATCAATCAAATCATCTGTCCAAAAGGCAGCTCCCCCGTGATTTACACCTTCAAGCTCATAATAAGTGACCGTTTTATGATTATCTTTAAGTATTTTATAAAGTCTTCTGCTCTGGTCAACTGATACTATACTATCTTGGTCTCCATGTAGCAGCAATACAGGCGGTAGATTTACTTCTTTAGTTATATACATCTCGCATGACGCTTTTACAGCGAGTGCCTTATTATCCTTCACGCTGCCCACTCCAAGCAAATCAGCAGTCGGTCTTGTTTTCATCCAAGGCGGCAATGACTCAGATTGGCACAGCATAAGATCAGCAGGTGCCGATTCTGCAATAACTCCCTTTATCGTATATGGAAAAATACATTGGTTTGAATAAAGTCCGTGAGCCATTGCAAATGAGGCCAGCAATGCAATATGTCCCCCAGATGAATTTCCCGCAAAGAAAATACGTTCAGTATCAATGTGAAGTTTCTCTGCATTTTCTATCAGATAATTCATTGCATTATGTACATCGTATATCTGTGCTGGAAAAACTGCAATATCCGATTCTCTGTACTGCATTGCAGCAAAGAAAATACCTCGTTCCGCAATGTGTGTGTACTGTGGTATATTATTATACATTTCCTGCTTGTGCCATGCCGAGCCCGGGATAAATAAAACAAGTGGAAATTTCTCATTTTTCTCCCATGTACGTCTGTATGGAAAAATCATCTGCAAATATCTTTTACACCCCTCATAATTGACATACTCCTCATCAGGTGCATAGAGCCATTCAATTTCATCGCAGGTGATTTTTAGTTTTTGAACCGTGTAATTTTCCATATATTTTCACCTTGAATTCCTTTTTTTATTAATAGTTCGTTTGCTCGGCAAATAGGACAGGGAACTCACTGTATTATAGAATGACTGTGAATAAAAAATTCTTCCTGACTTGGCTGGTATTTTTTCTCCAGGCTTTCCAAACTCTCGTCAAAGCGCACAGCTTCTTGTTCATCTATCTCAAATACAGGACTTTGATAGTAAATCCATTTCCTTCCGTCCAAGACATCTGGTTTGAGTTCCTTTACCATCATTGCCGCCGGATATGTCCCGTTTTCAAGACAGACATTGTACTTTTTGCAGCTTTTAAAACCGCGGCTTACATAATTATTTGGATTTCCAAATATTACAATCACATCATGCCCAAGTGCGGCCGCCTGTTCAAAGGAATACTCTATTAGTTTTTTTCCATACCCCTTTCTCTGATATTCTGGCAAAATGCAAACTGGACCGAAAGTAAGGATATTTTTTTCTTCCCCAGACTCATCAATTAGTTTTGCTTTCGTATACATGATATTCCCGATGATCTGATTATCAACTTCAATCACCAGGTCTAACTCCGGCAGAAAGTCTTTGTGGGATCGCATAACATGAACTAAATAGTGTTCAATGCACCCCTGAATATATAAATTCCAAAAAGATTTCCTTGTGATTTCTTCTACTCTCTCATAATCTGTTTCTTCTTCATTTCTAATCTTAATCATTTTGTCCATTTATTAACCTCCGCTAAATCACTTAAGGATTATTACAATATTTTAACCATCTCATGCCCGATTCCTTCAAACACAGCATATTCGTGAGGAATATTCAATGAATCTAAATACAGATGCATAATCTCATTATCGCAAAACAATATATCAGCCGTTCCGACATGAATTTTTATGTGTAACCCATCATATATTTTTTCTGCATTTTGTCTTATCACATATAAAATATTGTTTTCTTCTAAATATGTCTCCTCTCTCATCATATCTTCATATAATTTGGCAGCTTTGTCTGGCGATTCCCCTACACCACGGTAACCTTTGTGATAATAATGGTGGTAAGTACCTGCGTAGGCAGTTACAGAAGCAAACAGTTCAAGATATTTAACAGCATAATAAAAAGCCATTCCGCCACCCATTGAAAAACCAGAAATCGACCTATTTTCACGGGTTGCGTCTGTCCTGTATTTTCCGTCGATATGCGGTATCAAGTCATTAATTATCATTGATTCGACAGGCAGATTTTCAATATTTTCGATAACTGGCGAATTGTTGGAAAAAACGGTAATGGATTGCCTGTTTGTATAAACATTTTCCAAAGCCCATATGTCGGTTGATTCGTTGCCCGTCCACCCGTGAAGATAATACGAAACCGGGTATTTTTTGCTGCTTTTTTCATAATTAGGCGGAAGATAGATATTATAACCGATTTCGTGACCGAACAGTTCGCTGTAAAATGTTTTGTGGGTAACATTTTGAGGTGATTCTGATGGTGGATTTATATAATTCATTTTGTTTTCACTCCTCGCTAATTAAATAAATTTGTTAACCATATTTTACCACTAATATCGACAAAATAAAATACATACTTACTCACAGATGGTAAGTTACCCTAGCAAACATTAGTAATATAAGTAATATAACATCAATGGATACCAAACGACGCCCATTATCTTAAAAACAAATCATTCTCCTACTAGCAAACTGTCTCCTACCGACCATGACCTAACCACATGACAATCATTAAATAAGCCCTTCCCGGTTTTTTGTGCATATTCGATTCCCGTTATCCGCTGTAATAAAAAAGTAGCTACTGCACTGGTTTTAGTGTAGTAACTACTTTTTTGTTATGTAATTATTTAGGAGACGCATAGAGAATAAAAGCGCGAATCTTCTGGTGAGCGTCCTTCATTCTTCCGAAACCTCGCCACGTTTTATGGATATGTTTTTTGGACGAGACTTTATTCTCAGTTGTTGCATGAACTTATCATCAATATTGCCTCAAAACTAATTACAGGCTACCACTTGTCTACCTTTCGGAACGTTAATATAATAAATATAATGGGAAG
>JAEWCZ010000055.1 GCA_023390335.1 Bacillota bacterium
CAAGGCACGCAGGGTATTCTCTCATGCAAAATAAGATCAATCATTATACCGTTGCTGGGTGATCACGTATTACGTGAAGCAAATCATTATCTGCGGCTGCTTAAAATGTTTGAAGGAAGCAGATAAAATATAAAAAAACAAGTACAGATAGTTCTTGACTTTTGCTGGTTAATTGAATTTGTAACTTCCGTTTTCTTCAACAGCTTGTGATTGAAGGATTAAAGTCAGTTTTTTAGGAATAAAAACAATTCCAAATATTCTAAAAATGGTATATAATCGGTATAAGATAGCTAGAATTCAGTATTTTTACTACGGCTAAAAGGCCACTGGAAGAACATTGAGCGAGTACTTCCACCGACTGATTTTTTGAAGGATTAAGTTCCGGCAATATCTATCCAGAATTTTGGTTATCCTATATTTGTAAAAGTACAGGGCTTTAAGTGCACTTCATCTGCTGGTTTATGTTTAAGCGAAAGCTTTTCCAGCAATACAGCATCCATTAGTATTTGGGCCAGTTGAAATGGGGTATGACCGTTTAGGCTGGCTATTGCTATGCTGTTAATGTGATTTATGGCTAAGGTTAACTGTTCCTGAGTAAGATTATTTAATGACTTACCTTTAGGCAGTATGTATCTAATATATTCATGATTCTTTTCAATGCGCGGTTTCTGATAAGAAGCCATTGGATTACAATAAAATATCCTTGTCCGTTCAATTCCATTATCATCATACTCAAGTTTTGATGGGTTTTTAAATTCCGGACCATTGTCAGTAAGTATAACAGGAAAGCACCGCTTAAAAACATCAGCCCCAAGCCATTCGTAAAGCTCATCTATGACATCTTTAACACACTCTTGAGTACAAGCGTCCATAAGAAATGCAATTATTAACGATCTCAATAAAATATAAACAGGACTTATGCAGTTGTTTACAATAAATAGGATGGCATTCGTTCAAAGCCTATATCATAATATTTAGGCCAATACTTTTTAATAAAACTTGCAAAGCTAATACAACTTGTGTCAAAATACAATTGGAGTGTGCTTCTATAAGTGACTCTGTGGCTGGCATTTATTATCTCTTGAATCATTTGACCGTGAGTGAGGGTAATAGCGCCATCTTTATTTAGTTCCCAATTTATATAGTTTAGTAGAGTTCAGCCATGAATATCAACTCAATGTGGGCCTCATGCGCTGCTTTGCTCTGAGAGGGACAGGAGGTAAGTCCCAATTCTTGCTTGGCATTTCGGTAAAACACCTCTATTTTCCACCTCTTTGCATATGCTACAACCGCCTGCTCGGGTTTATCAAAACGATTGCTTATCAATAGGTATGCTCCCTTGAAATGTGCCGCTTTTTCGTCCGGCTCTGCTATATCTATTCTTGCTTGTTCTCCATCCATGTCTTCAGGCAATCTGATTGTCGCTACTGCTGCCACCTGAGTATATATCTGTTTTCTCACCATAATACCTTTTTGGTTTGGCATATTTTTTGGTAGTTTTATATAGATATCTGGAATGCTCACAGAAGCTAATTCTCCAGCTTTTCCTGTGCCAATCAATTGGTCATATACAATTGCCAGTAACTTTCCAGGGTTCACGGGTACATATCTCGGTTTACCATTCCAATTACAACCACTAAGTTTAAAAAGTGCTGTGTTCCTTTTGCATTTGGTAACCCAGTCATAACCATTATCACTAAGCCATCAGAAGAAATCCTTGCATAAGAACCATCTGTCCATTGCCACCCAACGTCTAGCTTGTGACACTTCACTAAATGAAAGCAGCATCTCCTGAGCAAGGGCAAGTTTAGTACGTTTGGATTGCGTTTTATTTTCCTTGTCCTGCACCCCGTATCCTACATGATAAAGGAGTCACAAGGCCGTTGGCTCTGACAAGCAGAGTAGAAACCAGATTCATGCACCATAGATGCTTTTTCTCCGAATTGTCAAACAGCCAACAGAGAAAAGGAATCTTTTTGCCATATGGATGTTCAACTTTAGTATCATCAAGTGCAATGACATCACCATCCCCAATAGCGGTTTCAGGAGATGCAGAACAAAAGGCTTTTATCCGGTTGAGACTGCTTTTCTGCCAATCAAAATCCCTGCTAAAAAACCTACTCAAGGCTGATTGACTAAGAGAAATCCCACCTAAAATCTCCCTAATAATCGGGGAGTCAGAGCAGTGCTCTGCCATTTTATTTACAGAACTACAATTTGCTATTAAACCAGTGACATATGCAAATACTAATTTCCAAGCTGATAGCCCCGAATGCTTATCAATACAAGAACAAGTAGGAGCATCCAAATTTGTCCCACAACATTTTAACAATCGGAATCCCGCCTCCGGCTCCATGATTTTGATTTTCAAAGTTCGGTAAAATCGCTTTTTTCATAGGGTTTACCCGTTTATCAAAGAGTAACGGTAATTAATACCATCCTCTTCGATTATTGGGCAACTTTTCAAAAGTCAAGTGTTTTTTCAAATTTTCTTAATTTCGCCTTTAGCTAAAATTTTTAGCCGAAAACGAATGCCTACTACAAATTATTTACAGCAACTGCATAAGTCCTGATATAAATAATCTATTGACAAAAAATTACCTAAAATAGATAATATGTGATAAAATAGAATAAATTGTTTTTTGTTGGGACTGACTTTAAGGAATGCTCCTATGTGTTCAGACCACAAAGGATTGCGCATTAGGCTTTGGGCAGAATGAGGAAAGATACTGCAAGGATGACTGAATAAAGATTCTAAAAACGATATGGAATTGGTTAAAGGCTGGGGTAATGGAAAATGGAGAGTATGCTCAAAGTGACCTTGGAAGTCCTCGAGGTGGTGTAATAGCACCACTTTTGGCGAATATATATATCCATTATCTGGAGTGTAAGTGGGAATACCACTACAAACACCTTGGAAAACTCATAAAGTACTGTGATGATTTCGTAGTAATATGCAGGACAAAGAAAGATGCAGAGGATGAGGGATAATATTAAAGGTGTATTTGCCAGCAGGTCAACGTTGTTGCTGGACGTACACAAAACGATAGAAATTCTTAACCCGAAGATAATTGGAATGAGAAACTATTATGGATTAAAGAATGCAGGTATTTCACAGGTTCGAAAGGCTTACCTATGGAAAGGTAAGCAACAATGCATACAAGGAGGCAACAATTATTGAATTGAAGCTATAGAAATAACTAAAATTGAATTTAAATGAGTTTATTTTCTAAATTGCTATTTAAGGAGACACATATGATAGAGAACAAACAAAATAATTCAGAAATACAAACATATCCATTAACTCCATATCAGAAGGATATATGGTTGGAACAATGTATTTATAATGGAAAGCCCATATATAATATTGGCGGCTATATTGATATCAAAGGAAATATTGATTATAAATTACTCCAGAGGTCCATAGACAAATTTATTATAGATAATGACAGTTTACGACTCTGTATAAAAATAAAAAATGGAGAACCATATCAACAAATATTGACTGATTTGAAATACAAAGTACCGTTTCATGATTTTTCAGATAGAAAAGACGCTGTGAAGTTCTCTTTAGATTGGATACAAAAAGAGTTTTTAAAACCGTTTGACTTAAGTGAAGAGCAGGGCTTATTTCAAATAATCCTAATTAAAGCAGATGATAGCAGATACTTTTTTTTCGTCAAGGCTCATCATTTAATAACAGATGGATGGGGGTTGTCCTTACTTGTTAGAAGAATTGTGAGTATATACAATTCTGCTGAGCCAATAAGTGAAATTGAGAAGTATTCATATTTAGAATTTATTAGAGATAGTCAAAAAGTCCAGGAGACTGATACATATTTAAAGAGTAAGGAATTTTGGAAGAATAAATACCAGTATATTCCTGAGGCTTTATTTGAGAAACGACATGATAAATTTAATGATATTATTAGTAGAAGGCAAAACCTTGTAATAGAAAGAAAAAAATATAATGAAATAATTGAGTATTGTAATACTAGAAAATGTTCAGTGTTTCATTTTTTTCTGGGGATATTATCGGTATATTTTAGCAAAGTTTGTTATAAAGAGGATATAGTAATAGGAGTTCCTATTTTAAACAGAACAAAAGCAAATTATAAACAAATAATAGGACATTTTGCAAATGTTATTCCATTAAAGCTTAAAGTAAATAAGGATAGTACATTTGATAATATTATTTGTCAGGCAAGGGATGAACTTAAAGAATGCTATAGACATCAGAAGGTGGCTTTTGGAGAAATATGCAATAGCATTTATGGAAACGTAAGAGAAAAAGACAGTATATTTGATGTTTTATTATCTTATGAAGCGCATAATTATGAAGCAAGTTTTGAAGGAACCTCCTCAGAAAAGAAAACGCTTAGCCATCAGCATCAAAGAAATGTTTTAGCTGTTTACGTAAGAGAGTTTGAAGAGAGCAAAGATGTAGAGATCAATTTTGACTATAATGTAGAGGTGTTTAAAAGGTTTATTTCCCCAAAAAACATGGTTAAACACATAGAAAATCTTATTGGACATGTTTTGAGGAATAATGAGTTTGGAATTAGTGAAGTTGAGATTCTGACTCATGAAGAAAAGAACCAGATATTATACGAATTCAATAATACCAGGACAGATTACCCGGAAGAAAAGACTATACAACAATTGTTCCAAGAGCAGGTGGAAAAAACACCTGACAAAATAGCTCTGGTATTTGAAAATCAACGGCTTACATACAGGGAACTAAGTAAGCGGACCAATCAACTGGCAGGAATACTTAAAGCAAATAGCGTAAACCCCAATAGCATCATTGGGCTAATGATGGAAAATTCATATGATATGATAATAGGGATTATAGGAATTCTAAAAGCCGGTGGGGCATATTTACCTATAGATCCAGCATACCCCGAAGAACGTATCAAATTTATGCTGGAAGACAGTGGAACTGATATCCTGTTAACCCAGAGCAATTTACAAAACAAATATAGGTTTGAAAAAAAGATTATTTGTCTTGATAATATACATACTGATACAGCTGAAAGTTCAGATATAGAAATAATCAATCAGCTGAATGATTTGGCATATGTAATCTATACATCAGGTACAACTGGAACACCGAAGGGAGTGCTGTTGAAAAACAAAGGTCTTGTCAACTACGCAACATGGTTTTCAAGAGAAAAAGCAATTTGTGATAAGGATAAAACGCTACTCCTATCTTCTGTATGCTTTGATCTGGGATACACAGGTATCTACTCTTCTTTAATCTGCGGATGTGAATTGCATTTGTTGTCCGGGGAGCAGAATAAAGCACCAGACTACATATTAAATTATATAAAGGATGAAGGAATAACATATATCAAAACAACTCCGTCGATGTTTAGTATGTTGTTGAATTCACACACTTTTGAGGTTGAAAGAATATGTCGTTCGCTGCGACTTGTTGTACTCGGCGGAGAAAAGATAAATCTTGCCGATGTAGAGAGATATAGGGAATTATACCCCTGTACAGCAATAATGAATCACTATGGGCCAACAGAGGCAACTATAGGATCAATTACACAGGAGATAAATTTCGCAGAATTTGAAAATTATAAAAAGTGTCCTGCAATAGGACGCCCTATTAACAATACACGTATATATATATTAGATGAGAATATGGAATTAGTGCCGGTTGGTGTAAAGGGAGAAATATATATAGCCGGTGATGGTGTAGCGGAAGGATATCTGAACCGATCCGACTTAACTGTTCAAAAGTTTATCCATAAAAGAATGGGTAGGCAGGAAGAACGTTTGTATAGAACAGGAGATGTTGGGAGATATACAAACGATGGAAGTATAGAGTACATAGGTAGGATTGACAATCAGGCAAAAATAAGAGGGTATAGGGTAGAGCCCGAAGAAATAGAAGCACAAATACTTAAGCATAATGAAATAAAAGAAGCAACAGTAATGGTAAAGGAAGAAACAAACGAAAATAAATACTTGTGTGCATATGTTGTGGCACAGTCAGAAATTAATATTAACAGCATACGGGAATATTTGTCTAAGGAATTACCAAACTATATGATTCCTTCACACTTTATACAGCTTGAAAAAATACCCTTAACTCCTAACGGAAAGATTGACCGAAAAGCCTTGCCGGAGCCTAAGGGGAATATTAATACAGGAGTTGAATACACTGCCCCTCAGAATGAAATTCAAAAAAACTTAGTGTCAATTTGGCAGGGAGTATTGGGTGTCGAAAGAATAGGAATCAATGACAATTTCTTCGCACTGGGAGGACATTCGCTAAATGCAACTATTATAGTCTCGAGAATATATAAGGAATTAAGTGTGGAAGTGCCACTGAGGGAGATATTCAAATCTCCGACAGTCAAAGAATTGTCCGAATATGTACAGTCAGCCGAATCCAACATCTATTCATCCATAGAGACTGTTGAAAAGATGGAATATTATCCATTGTCTGCCGCCCAAAGACGTCTCTATATAATAGATAGACTTGAAGATGACGTAACCAGTTATAATATGACGGGGGTCATGGAGGTTTATGGAAAGCTTGATAGAGAGCGTTTTGAGATAGCATTTCGTGGCTTGATAGCAAGGCATGAGACACTCCGCACATCATTTAAGATGGTGGAGGGAGAACCTGTACAATTTATTCATGACAAAGTAAACTTTGCTATCGAGTATCAGGAAGGTCCCGAATCTGAAATTGACGATTTGGTAAGTGGCTTCATAAAGCCATTTGATTTAAGCAAAGCTCCGCTTCTCAGGGTAGGATTAATCAAGACAAGCGAAGAAAGGCATATGCTGCTTTTTGACATGCACCATATTATATCTGACGGTACTTCAATAGACATACTTGTGAAGGAATTAGCCGTACTATATGATGGGAACGAGCTGCCCGAATTAAGAATTCAATATAAAGATTACTCTGCTTGGCAAAATAAATTTTTTGAATCTGAACTAATCAAAAAACAGGAAGAATATTGGTTGGATATTTTTAGTGGCAATATACCGGTGCTGGATATGCCTACTGATTATCCTCGACCTCCGGTGATGAATTACGAAGGAGCCTGGTATTTTTTTGAACTTGATGAAGAGGTGACAGAAGGGCTGAAAAGGCTTGGAGCAAAAAAAGGAGCAACTCTGTTTATGATCCTTATGGCGGGATACAACCTTTTGCTTTCACGCCTTACAGGTCAGGAAGACATAATAATGGGTGCAACGGCTGCAGGACGAAAGCATGCCGACTTGGAAAACACTATTGGCATGTTTATTAACACAGTAGCCTTCAGAAACTGTCCAAGAAAAGAGCTAAGTTTTGAAGATTTTCTTGATGAGGTAAGGCGCAATTGTCTTAGAGTGTTTGAAAATCAGGATTTCCAGTTTGAGATGCTGCTAGATAAGCTTGCTCTCAAGAGGGATTTAAGCAGGAACCCTTTATTCGATATCATGTTCAATATGCTGAACATGAATCAAAGTAATACTAAACAGTTATCAAGCGGTATAGATTTCGTTCCATATAGATTTGAGAATAAGACAGCTAAATTCGATATTGAATTGTACTTCTCTGAAAGTGAGGGCGGGGTTCAAGTTAGTTGCAACTACAGAACAAGCCTTTTCAAAGATTCGACTATAAAATATATAATGAATGAATATACAAGTTTACTCAGACAGATATTCAAGGATTCTGGTTTGAGACTTAAGGATTATTGCATATTCGAAAGAGCCCAAATTATAGCCACAGGGAACACCATAGGACAGCTTGAAATCGAATACAATAAATTTTTAAAGGAAGATGCTAAAAAAACATTAGTACAGCGTTTTGAAGAACAAGTTGAATTATATGGGAACCGTTTGGCAGTAAAAGATGGAACCAGAGAATATTCATATGAAGAATTAAATAGAACTGCCAACAGAATTGCAGGATATATTGCCGGAAATATAGATTCACAAGGGCATAATACCGTAGTATTGCTGTTTGAGCATGGGGCGGAAATGATAACTGCCATGCTGGGGGCACTGAAGGCTGGCAAAACATATATTCCGCTGGATTCCACCTATCCGGTGGAGCGCTT
>JAEWCZ010000085.1 GCA_023390335.1 Bacillota bacterium
TTGATGATATCAAAAGCAGTAAGATTAATTGCGTGGTTGTGAAAGATCTGTCCCGGTTTGGAAGAAATTATATGGAGACAGGGAACTATCTGGAGAATATTTTCCCTTATTTAGGAGTGCGTTTTATATCCGTAAACGATTCTTACGACAGCCAGAAGGCAACGTCCAACGAAGGGCTCTCCCTTTCCCTTAAAAATGTGTACCATCATATTTATGCAAAAGACATTTCTAAAAAAGTCTGTACCTTACTTGATGTGAAGAAAAAGAAGGGACTGTTCCTGGGGAGATTTGCTCCTTACGGGTATAAAAAGTCAGACATGAATCCACGTCAGCTGGAGATAGAAGAAAAAACAGCTTCTGTGGTGAGGGAAATTTTTTTCCTTAGAATGAGTGGGCTGGGGGCTGTAAAAATAGCCAGAAAGTTAAATGACAATGGTATTCCATGCCAGACAAGAAGACTTTATCATATGGGATTATTAAAAGGGACTGGCGGTGAAGCCAATGCACTTTGGTCTGGCTCTTCTATTGTAAGTATTCTTGAAAATCCCGTTTACTGTGGCTGTATGGTGGAGCGTAAAACGGAGCAGTCCTATTACAAAGGCGGCAGAAAGCAAATGATTCCCAAAGACCAATGGAATTATATTGAAAATACCCATGAACCTATTATTGATTGGGAATTGTTTGCAAAAATCCAGGCTTTATTGGAAGAATCAAGGCAAAGCAGAAAAAATATAGGAGGAAACCACCGGAAAGAAACAGAAAATCCCTTAAAGGGCCTTATTGTATGTGGTTGTTGTCAGGGGAAAATGATACGGGACAGCGGATATTTTAATCAGGATGGAAACTTAATACATCATCGCTTCATCTGCCGGAGAAAGTATTTAAAACAGCTGGGATGCGAGGCAGAAAGTGTACTGGAATCAGATATTTTGTCTATGGTGACTGAATCTGTCACAAAGCAGTTAAACGTTCTTGTCAGCCCAGGGTGCCATGAACAGTCTAATATAGTATTTGATACAACCAGGAAGCTGGAACAGAACCAGGCAGCGTTTCTGGGAAGAGATATCAAAGAATTGGAACAGTATCAGAATTATAAACGAGGGCTGTTATCCAAAGAGGAATACGTCAGTATACAAAGAAAATGGGAGGAAGAAAAAGAGATACTTGAGAAAGAGAAGGTAAGGCTAAAGAATCAACAGGCAGAGGAGAAACAAAAGGAGGCGGAACGGATTAAGGCAGATGAAGCAAGAGATATGTGGAAATATCTTATCGATAGAATTGTAGTCTGTCAACACTGGGTGGAAATACATTATACCTTCTGTTCCGAATACGATCAGCCCCTTGCTTAAAGGAAAAAGCTGGAAGGTGGTGGTGGAAATAGACGGCCAGAATAACATAGCAATTTATATGCGTATTTCTGATGAGGACGAAGAATTGGAAACTGGTGGGGAAAGCAACAGCATAGCCGGACAGAGAATGTTTCTTATGGATTTTATAAGGAACCGGATAGAATTAAGAGATTATAACGTAATAGAGTTTGTGGATGACGGATACAGCGGAACGAATTTTGACCGTCCAGCGGTTTTGACCTTGCTTGAGATGGCAAAAAGGAAAGAAGTCTGCTGTATCATTGTAAAAGACTTTTCCAGGTTTGGGCGGAATTATTTGGAGGTGGGAAACTATCTGGAACAGATTTTCCCCTTTTTAGGAATTCGGTTTTTCTCTGTGAACGATGGTTTTGACAGCTTTTACAGCGCAGGTGCTGCCGGCGCTCTGGACGTGGGCTTTAAAAATATTATTTATGAGGCATACAGTAAGGATCTTTCCGTAAAAATCAAAACGGTACGAAAATCAAAAGCAGAACAGGGAAAATTTGTGACAGCCTTTGCACCATACGGTTATAAAAAAGAGGAAGGGAATAGAAACCGGCTTATCATAGACCCAGAGTGTGCTCCCATTGTAAGGCGTATCTTTACGCTGTATTTATCAGGTGTAACAAAGACGGAAATTACCAGACGGTTAAATGAGGAGGGGATACCAAGTCCCATGACCATAAGAAAGAGACGCAGGGAACCTTTAAACAGATCAGTCAGCAGTAATTCCTTTCTATGGACAGTAGGAACCGTATCTCACATATTAGGAGATCAAAGGTATACGGGAGATGCTGTTTATGGAAAAGTCAGACCAGAGTCTGTAGGAAGCAAAAAGGAGATTAAGGTTCCTAAGGAACAGTGGATTCTTGTTCCTGATGCCCATGAGGGAATCATTTCCCATGAGGAATATAAGGCCGCGGAAAAGAGGATAAAACATTACAAAAAGAAAGAGAAAGGAATCGGAACGGAAAGCTTATTTGCCAAAAAGATAAGATGCAAAGCATGCAGTCATACATTGACCAAAATAGAAAAGGGCAATAAAATCGGCTATTGCTGTAAAATGGGCAGAAATCTATATAACAGCACATGCTATCAGGGGAGAATTGAGGAACAGCAGCTAAAGAACGTGATTATGAGCAGCTTGCAGAAGTTTGCTTTTATGACCAGTCAACCTCTTAATGAGCAGACAAGGAAAAAACCTGTTACAAGAAACCACATGACTGAAATTAAGACCCTGCAACAAAAGCTTAGTAAACTGGAAGGAAAAAAGTTTTCTCTTTATGAAGTCTACAAAAAGGAGAAGCTTTCCCAATTAACTTTTCAGGAAAAGCTAATTGAACTGGAACATTCCGTTACCATTTTACAAAATCAATACCAAACGCTTATGGAGAATCCGGTGTTGGAAGAGGAGGAGCAATTCAGCGGCTGTTTTCCACTTGATACGTGTAACAGGGCAATGATTGACGGATTGATAGAGAATATTACCGTAGAAAGGAATGGAACTGTTATTATCAGATGGAGATTTATGGAACCATTTATTTGTCCCTAATGAAACAGACGAATATGTATCCAGACTGGAGAAAAAGGCATTGGAACGGCTACGGGCGGAATTGAAAAGGTATAGTATTTAGTGAATGAAGCAGGGGCAACTCCAAGTCCCTGCTTTTAAGCTTGAACCAATTGGTTTATTTTGATACAATATAGGAATAAAATAGTAAAGGACAAGCTTTGTATGAATGAAGAGAAGAATCAAGAGGACATGGAAAAAGGGAAGATAAACTGGAAAAAAGAGATTTTTGACTGGGTCAAGATAATTCTAATGGCTTCTGCCATTGCATTTTTTCTGAATACATTTATCATTGCCAACAGCAGGGTACCCAGCGGCTCCATGGAGCGGACGATTATGACGGGAGACCGCCTGTTTGGATCTCGGCTTGCCTATAAGTTTGGAGAAGATCCTCAAAGGGGTGATATCGTCATATTCGATCATGAGACTGGGCCTGGATCGCAGGAGACGCGTCTGGTGAAACGAATTATCGGACTTCCTGGCGAGACTGTGGATGTCCGGGAGAATAAAATATATATCAATGGCTCAGAGACTCCTCTTAAAGAGCCATATCTGCCGGAACCGATGGAGACAAAAGACTTTCATTTTGAAGTGCCCAAGGGCTGCTATCTGATGTTTGGGGATAACAGGAATAACTCAGCAGATGCCAGATATTGGCCGGATCCTTATGTACCAGAGAATAAAATTCTGGCAAAAGTACTCGTCCGGTATTACCCAGGGTTTAAGACGATTGAGTAGTAAGGGTTCCAAAACCTTTCATGATGAATATATTAAAAGAAAAAAGGTAAGTTCAATGGCGTATGCGTGATATATTCATTTTAGTACTCGCTCTTTCTACGGACAGCTTTGTTGCCAGCCTTGCCTATGGGGCAAACCGGCTTCGTATTTCCTTTGCCAAGGTAATC
>JAEWCZ010000026.1 GCA_023390335.1 Bacillota bacterium
TATCCCCTACTCCTATGGGATACATCTTCTGCATCCAGTTTAGCCTGTTCACTATGGAATGGTGCTCTATCATGACACCCTTAGGAGTTCCTGTGGAACCGGAGGTATATATGACGTATGCCAGGTCCGATGGTTTATTTATCATTCTCAGGTTTGAACCATCCATAGCGTAAAGCCCTGCATCGTCAAGGCAAAGGACACTTACGCCATCTCCCACTTTGTCTTTGAAGCGCCCGGTAGAAAGCAGTATATTTGCTTTACTATCCTCTAGCAAAAACCTTATACGTCCTTCTGGATATTCAGGACTAATGGGCAAATATGCCCCTCCTGCTTTCATAATTCCCATAACACCTATTAGCATCTCAAAGGAACGCTCTACCATTATCCCTACTATGCTGTCAGGTTTTACTCCTTTTTCCCTCAGTACCCTTGCCAGTTGATTTGACTTCTCATTGAGTTTCCTATATGTCATCTGCTGGTCTTCATACACCAGCGCTATGTTGTTAGGGGTTTTCTCCACCTGCTCCTCAAACAGTTGGTGTATGGTCTTATCCTTTGGGTATTCTGCTCCAGTGTTATTGAAGTCGTACAGTATTTGTTGCCTTTCAGTTGCAGATAATATATCAATATCTGAAATACGTATATTAACATCATCTAGAAAAGATTTAATAAGATTCAAGAAATGAGATGCTATATTTTCTGCTGTTGTTCTTTTATACAACAAGGAATTATACTCTAAATTAACTTCTAGATAATTCTCTTTTTTGGAAAAATAGAGTACAGTATTGACACTTACTCCATCAACGCATTCTATATCATGAATATTATTTAGTAGTACAACAATATCTGAAAAAAGAAAATTTTTAGAAGTGATTGGCATATTCAGGTTGTATGCCAGCTGTTCCATAGGGTAATTACAATTACTATACATCTCGTTTAAGGTTTGTCTTACCTGTAAAAGTAAATCCTTAAATGTCATATCCCCGTTTAATTCATCTCTTGAAGCCATAACAGGATTGTAATAATCTGCTTTTGCATTTTGCTTATATGCTGGTACCCCTAATATAATATCATTGATACCAGTATATTTATAAAGTAGTATTTTTATTGCTGTAACGAGAATCATATATAATCTTAAGTCAGAATTACCGCTCATGTGCTCCAATTTAGAAAACATCTCGTCCTTAATTTCAAACTTTATAGTTCTCCCCTTAAAGCCCCCCATATCCGAGTAATAATCGTAAGGGAAACAGCTCCTAACAACTTCTCCTGACAATTTTCCCAACCAGTATGCTTTTTGTCTTACCAGTTCATCATTTAATTGCATAGAATCTTCAAATTTCATATGGTTCACTTTTTATCTCCTTTAACATCGCTGACAAATTTCCACGCTTGATTCCTAACCTGAATCAGTATCTCTAAAAACTAAACTCCCCATCATCTTCCTCAAATTTTTGTACTAATGAAAATTCTCTTAACTTCTTATTTTCATCCATATAAGTACCTTTAGTGAATTCCAAAATTGACGGAACAGCATTCTTATGCAGTCTTTTCCATCGTTCATCTGCTTCATATATGTCCTTTAATGAATAAGGATTAGGAATATTACATTTTTTACAGAGTTCTGCAAACCTTTGTACTCTTTTATAAATCGTTTCCCTTTTTGGTTCAGTATTCAACTCCCAAGTTTGAGTTATCAAAATATTTGTCATATCCTCAGGATATAACGGAGTGACCCCATTTTCTTCGGACCATTTTCCAGAATTCACCTGACCAGTAGGATAAAAAAAGAATGGATGAAAATCAGCCTCATAAATATTATCTTGTAACTCTTCAACTAAATCTAAAGTAAGCTGGAAGTCCTCTTCAGTTTCTCCAGGATGGCCCAAAACCCAGTAAGTAGTAGTTTTGATACCCGCATAAGCAAGGCTCGATACGGCTGCTTTTATTTGTTCAGGTGTTATTTTTTTATTCATTAAATCCAGTACCTTTTGGGATCCACTTTCCAAGCCCATCCGTGCTCTGTAATAGCCAGCTTTTCTCCAAAGCAAGGTATTCTCAATATCACAAACCGGAATATCTGCCCTTATATATGCATCCCAATATATGCTCAAATCCCTTTTGATAAGCTCATCTGCTAAATCCATAACAACATGATTTATTAATGAATCTCCAAGCAAGAATAATTGTCTTCCATACTTTTCATATAACATGGTAAGTTCGTCAGCAACCTGCTTCATATTCTTTTTTCTGTACCTGCCCCATTGAACTGTTTCGGAACAAAAGCTACACTGGTAGGAACAACTTCTGGAAGTATATGTTGCTAACTGCGGGTAGGTTTCCAAGTTAAAATCTGAAAAGTCCGGAATATTTGCTTTTGATAATTCCAGATATTCCCCATTGATATCGTTTAATGTATATACTTTCTTATTATCTGGCAGTTCACCCTTTAAAAGCTTTAAAAGCAACAGCTCACCTTCACCGATTAAGATTTTATCTATATAAGGGGTCTTGCCTAAAAACAATTTTAGGTTCTCAGATTCTATAGAAAGTTGGTCGGCAAACACCCCACCGCCCATAATTGTAATAACGTCAGGGTATCTTTCTTTTACAAACTTAAAAGCAAACAAAGCTGGTGCCAGATTGCTATTGTATACCGTTACACCGAACACTGCAGGAACTTCTTCTTTTAATAGTGAATCCAGATATGCTGAAAAGGACTCATAAAACCTTTCGACCACTTCCAACAGTTTGCTTGTTTGCTCATCATCGATATTAAAAAAGAAGTTTTTTGATATTAAAATTTTAACTAAATCCCTATATTTTATTACATCGTCGTTATTAATATGAGCCATTAAATGATTCATAAAGACGTCATATCCTACCATATAGAAATTGCCTCTTTTTTCTTCATCAATAAATTTGCTTAGAACACTGAGATACTCTCCATGGTATTTCCAAAGCTCAGGCACTACATTTGCATCGACTGTCTTTACGCTATACCCATTCATTTCAAGAAATCCTTTAAGGCATGAAATTCCTAATGGTGGTGTAAGTGGTGCCCAAAAAGGCATTACAGTTAACATTATCTTCCTATTAATATCAATTATACTATCGGTACTGTTCCTATTATTTGTCATATTTTTCCCCTTCGATAACCTTTCAAACAACTTGGTCATGTGTGCCAAGTCACAATATTTTTTTGATCCGAAATTGAAATACCTTAGAATATAAAATCCCCACTATCTTCTATATCTTCAACTTTATTATCTGAATTAGGTACTTCTAAAATTTCATCATTGTTACTCTTTAATAATAGCTTTCTTCCTCTATTGACTTTAATTCCTCTATCAGGGTCAGGAAGCATATCTAGATTTACCTCTCCAGTGTCCGTCAGTGGCATCTCATCTAAATAGACAAAATACTCAGGTATCATATACTCAGGTAACATTTTTGATAGAGTGTTTCTCAAACTTTCTAATTTATGTATTTCACTTAAAACTACATATGAACAAAGATGTTTTTGGCTTTTCCTATCTTCGCAGACTAATACTTTTGCTTCCTTTAGATACTTTATTTCTTTAAGTGAAGCTTCGATTTCTTCCAGTTCAATAAAGTATTCACCAATTTTAATTTCGTGCTTTTTCCTGCCAAGATACTCAATACTACCATCAGGTAGCCATTTTGCCAGTTTCCCTGTTCTGTACATCCTCCCTTCGTTCACAAACGGATCAGGTACAAATCTCTCCTCAGTCAGTCCGGGGTTACCAATGTACCCTCTACAAACACCATCTCCTCCTATATAAAGTTCTCCTATAGCTCCTATAGGTAATAAATCCATGTTCTTGCCAAGAATGTATATACTTGATGTAGGTATAGGCCTCCCTATGTTACTTGAATCAGATTCCACTTCAACTTCAGTTATTTCTTTTAAGGATGCACATACTGTCGTCTCTGTAGTTCCATATAAGCTTATAACTCTGGTCCCGGAAAATTTTATTCCCCACTCTCTCAGCATTGAAGGATTTAATACCTCACCACTTAATATCAAATGCCTTAATTCCAACTCAATGTCTTCTCTTAAGGCTTCCTCCCTTAGTAGATTATTGAAAACCGTAGGTGTCTGGTTCAGTATAGTCACTTTTTCTTTCTCCAGCAGTTTTAAAAACTGTATAGGATCTTTCGATATAGACTTAGGAACAATAATCAGTCTTCCACCGTAAAGTAATGCTCCAAATGTCTCCCACAATGAAAGTCCGGTATTCATTGGAGGAAACAAAGTCCATACGTCCTTATCACTAAAATCAAAGTGCATCCTATCGTTAAGTAACAATCTTACGACATTTTTATGCTCTATCATTAAACCATTAAGATTTTCCGTGGACTCTGCTGTATATGTTATACATATAAGATCACTAGGCCTGTTTATATTCTGTAAATTCCGGCTTGTTAAATGAGATTCTTCTTTATTTATATCTTCTATAAAGACTATATCCCTACTAAATGCATTAGCTGGAATATCCTTTTTATTTTTAACAAATGCTATCCCCTGTATATTTTTTAATTTATCTTCATCAGGTAACCTTTTACCATTATTTAACATTTCTTCAATTACTTCACCCAGTGTTATTTCCCCTTCACCCAGTATGACGATATTTATATTCTTATCCTTTAGTATGGTTTCATAACTGCTGGTCACATACGGACCTCCTGCTATTACAGGAACATCCAGCCCCCATTGCCTTATTAGTGATATTGTAAGATGGAAAATATCCCTGTAAAACGTTAATCCTCTTACACAAATTACATCCGGCTTGAATTCATTAATTAGTACTTTCAATTCTTCGTAGCTGTCAAAATCTATTTTTGGCTTCGCTATTTTGCCGTAAATTCTGCTTCCAAATTTATGATTCAGGTAGGTTAGCAAATACATATGTCCTAATGGTGCTTCAACAACATTGTATATCATACTGCCGCTTTCATTAGTAAAATGCTGTGTTAAGTCTAGGAATAAAATTCTCATGGCATCATTAAGGCACTCATTAGTCTCATTATATTGTTTTGCATCCTCATTAAAATTTGGCAATTCGAAATCATTAGTATACTTAAATTCATTTTCTTCCAATTCATCTCTAGATATATCTATAAATCCAAGTAAATCATCAAAACTTTTTATATCCACTGGCATACAACTGTTATATTTCTGTACTAACTCATCTTCAGTGAGTATTTTCATTTGTAATGGTAAAACTTTCTTTAAACGTTCCTTAGACATAAAATATTCATTAAAAAATTCCATTTGGCACTTTATAGTGAATTCCTTTAGAAACGGCAGAGTATTTGGCAGTTCGTGGAATGCCAATACAACTGATTGCTCGATTGCTTCATTGCTGATTCCATTTTCCAGAGCTAATTTAGCCATATCGCTGCCAGGAAAAATTTTCAATATGTGAAAATACGGAAAATGTAGCCACTTAATACTCTTTATGAAATTTAAAGTCATGATGGCCTCTTCTTCTGTCTCAGTAGGAAAGCCATGCATCGAAAAAAGCTCGAGTATTATGTTTGGATATTTGTCAGTTATGTAAATTATATTTGATTTTAATTTTTCAATATTCATATTCTTTCCAATAAGTTTTTGCAGTCTGGGTGATGCAGTCTCTAGCGCTAGGGCAAATTCAACTGTGCCAGCCTCTATCATTAAATCAATATAGTCTCTTGTCAGTATATCTCCCCTTAAGCCATTTGGAAAAAACATCTGAATTTTCATTTCACTAGCTATAACCATTTTGAAGAATTTACTACTTTTTTCAACATTCAGGTTAAAGATATCATCCACAAATGCAAATCTTCTGACTCCGATATCGTAATAAAGCTTCACCTCAGCAAGAATATTCTCTGGAGAACGTCTGATATGCGTCTTAGGCCATATTTTATGACAGTAAGCGCAATTATACGGGCATCCCCTGGTAGCTTGTATTGCAAGTACATTTTTTACCATAGTTTGTCCAATATAGTTGAAATATTTATTATAATTAACCAGGCTCCTATCGGGCATTGGTAAAGAATTTAAATCTGTTATTTGAGGACGGGTTTGAGTAATATATAATTCTGCAGTGGGTTCTTCGTTTTTCTGAAGTAATGTAAAGGAGAAACCCTGCGCAGCTTTTTTTGAAGTCAACAATATACGAGCTTTACAGTCATTAATCATAGATAAGACCCTGCTTTCCGAAGTATCGGGGTCTATGAGCAGATACGCCCCTCCCGATTTCAGTATGGCAATAATACCTATTATCATTTCAAGAGACTGCTCCAACATTATCCCTACAATAGAATCAGAACCTACTCCTTTATCCCTTAGCAGTTCACCAATGTAGTTAGCTCTCTCATTTAGTTCCCTATATGTCAACTGCTTGTCCTCGTATACAACTGCTATATTGTCAGGAGTCCTAATAACCTGCTCCTCGAACAGCTCTTGTATGGTCTTATCCTTGGGATACTGTGCTTTTGTGTCGTTGAACCCGTATAGCAGCTTTTCTTTTTCCCACGGTGTTAATATGTCAATTTCTCTTATCTCTTTTTTTAAATCCTTTACTACCTCCGTCAGTAATTTTTCAAAATGCTTGAAAAGCCTGTCTATTGTTTCAACCTTGAATAGTTCCGTGCTGTATTCTACTCCAAAGCAGATTTTGTCCTCCAATTCTAGCACATTTATAGCCAAATCAAACTTTGTGGTAGAACTTTCTATACTATACGGTTTTATTTTTATACTTCCATCTTGTTCTATATCTCTCTTTCCTATTTCCAAATTCTGTACCGCCAACACAGTCTCAAACAACGGGTTCCTATTCAAATCCCTTATCAAGCCTAACTTATCTACCAGTTCATCAAACTGGAATCCCTGATTCTCGAATGCTTCCAGTGAGACTTTTTTCACTTCTTCCAGGAACTCCCCGAATGTCTTGTCATCATCAGGGTGATTTCTTATAGCCAAAGTATTTACAAATACACCAACGACATTTTCCAGATCAGCATGTGATCTACCCGCTATCACTGCTCCTACTACAATATCATCCTGACCCGTATATTTATGCAGCAATACATTGTATGCAGCCATAAGTACCATGAATAGCGTGGTTCCCGTCTCTGCCATTAAAGCCTTGATTTTGTGAGTTAGTTCTATGTCCGTTTCAAAATATATCCTGGTTCCCACGAACTTTCTCACTTGGGGCCTTGGATAGTCCAGTGGCATTTCGAGCACAGGGATATCCCCTCTAAACAAATTCAGCCAGTATTCCTCCTGTATTCTCATCTCTCCACTTTCAAAAATACTGTTCTGCCACTCGGAAAAATCCTTATACTGTAACCTTAAGTCAGGGAGTTCACGTCCATTATATATATGGCTAAATTCTCTTGATATGATTCTCATAGATACACCATCTGATATTATGTGATGCATATCAAACAACATTACATGTCTTTTCTCTCCAATTTTAACCAGACATACTCTCAGCAGTGGCACCACACTTAAATCGAAGGGTCTGATGAACTCTGTTATTATGTTTTTTATTTTCTCTTCATCAGCTTCTATTTCTTCAATCTTGAAGTCAACCTGCTTATGTACCTTTTGTATTATTTCTCCCCCTAAAAATTCAAAGGATGTCCTCAATGATTCATGCCTTTCAATCAGCGCTCTGAGGGCAAATTCAACCCGTGCCTTGTCCAATTCCCCTTCTATTTCAATACCCCCAGGTATATTATAGTTTGTCTGTGCCCTATCTATCTGGTTAACTATATACATCCTTTTTTGGGCAGATGATGCATGGTAGTACTCTTTTTCTTCTGCACGTTCTATTGACTTATATATACTTTCATTAGCTTTTCTTATATATTCTGCACATTCTTTGACAGATTGCCTTTTGAATATTTCTGCCACTGATATCTCTATATTGAATTCCTTGCGCATCCTGGATACTGCAACTGTTGCCTTTAGAGAGTGCCCCCCCAGTTCAAAGAAATTATCATTGACCCCTATCCTGTCTATTCCTAGAACTTCCTGCCAGATGGCTGTGAGCTTTTCCTCGGTATCATTCTGTGGGGAAACGTACTCAACTCCTGTATTAATATCGCCACCGGGTTCAGGTAGAGCTTTTCTGTCAACCTTCCCATTTGAAGTCAACGGCAGTTTTTCAAGCTGTATGAAGTACGACGGTATCATATAGTCCGGAAGACTCACTGACAGGTGATTTCTCAGTTCCCCTACCGGCAGATTCTCTGCAGAGACCATATATGCACAAAGGTATTTGCTTCCGGATCCGTCATCCCTTGCCGTTACTACCGCTTCTTTTACGCTAGCATGCTTCAATAATTCTGACTCTATCTCTCCCAGCTCTATCCTGAAGCCCCTTACCTTTACCTGGTTGTCTATCCTTCCAAGGTATTCTATATTACCGTCAGGTAGCCACCTAGCCAAATCTCCGGTCCTATACATCCTTTCTCCATCCTTGCTGAAAGGATCTGCAACAAATCTCTCAGCTGTAAGCTCCGGTCTATTGAGATATCCCCTTGCAAGTCCGGCTCCTGCTATGTGGAGTTCTCCTGCAATACCTACTGGCTGCAGCATACCCCTCGAATCCAATATGTACAGTTTTGTGTTGTCTATAGGCTTTCCTATCGGTGTTACAGTCTCGTTTATTTCTTTATCTATCCAGTAACCTGATGAATATATTGTTGCTTCGGTTGGCCCGTATATGTTTCTTAGCTTGCAATTTTTAAGAGTTCTCAAAAATTTATTGGCCATCTCCGGACTCAATGCTTCTCCAGCAACAAATACATACTTTAGACTTTTTATTTTTTTATAATTATTGTTACTTACTGCATCAATAAAAATATTCAACATAGATGGAACGAAATTTATATGTGTTATATTATAATGTTGGATAGCAGACACTAGTTTTTCCGGTTCTTTTTCAGTGCCATTTTCCAGTACTACCAGCCTTCCCCCTTCAAAAAACCATCCAAAAAGCTCTGCCACTGACACATCAAAGGTATAGGTTGTTTTCAAAAAGTATGCATCATTCTCTTGCAACGGAGACGCTTTTTGAAGAGCATTCAATACATTAACTACCTTGCAGTGTTCTATCATGACACCTTTCGGTTTACCGGTAGAACCGGACGTATAAATCACATATGCCAGGTCATCTGATGTGCTTATAGAATTCACGTTTGAACCATCTGAACAATATGCTTTTCCTTCGTCCAAACAAATGACTTCCTGCCCTGATAAGTGTTTGT
>JAEWCZ010000050.1 GCA_023390335.1 Bacillota bacterium
AGGCCAGCACGCCTTCGACATGATCGGTCGGGTGGTTGGGCTGATTGCGGAACGCCAGCGTGCCGGGCCGGCCGATGGTGGTGTTGCAATGGGCTTCATTGCGCATCTTCTGCGCTCCATAGACCAAATCGATGCTGGACATGAGTTTGGCCACCCCGGCGATCATTTCGCTGGTCAGGCCCCGGCTGATATGGGCCAGGGCTTCGCCGGTCGTTTTGTGGTCCAGGATGTATTCCCGCAGCCGACCCACTGTCCAGCTTTTGATTTCCCGGTAGATTCTGTCGTTAAGACCGTCGTAGATTACCCGGGTTACTTCGTCTGTTTCGTAGGGAATGACCGGGTTTTGGTAGATATCCTCCAGGGTCAGGTTGCTGAGCACCAGTTTGGCGGCCACCCGTTCCGAGGCCGATTCGGCCGCGATTCCCACCAGGGTGTCGCCTGATTTTTCTTCGTTTGCCTTGGCCAAAACCTCTTTCAGGTCTTTAAAGGCAAAGATTTTGTTATATACCTTGGCCTTCAGTATCATCTGTGCTTCCCCCATTCTCGCCGCCTGTTTACTCGCAGCAGTCGGCCCAGTTGGCCGGATAGGTTACATAGAATACTTTACAAAATGTGGGAGAAGAAAAAATTACCTGACTCCCCTTGGGGATGTAGACAACGTCGCCGGCTTTGGCCCGGAAAACTTGATCGCCTACTTGCAGCATGAAATCTCCCTCAATGATGTAATCGGCTTCATCATAATTTAAAAACCAGGGCAGCTCGGAATGATCAAACGTCATAAACCCGGCGCACAAATTGCCCTCTTTGGCGGTCACCACATCGGTTAAACCGATGCGCTGACCGGCCGGCGCCTCGTCAAACGGCCGGATAACCACCTGATCACCCCGTACATGCAGGGCCCGGGGCTGCGGGCAGGCCGGCCGCAGGATGTCCGCCATTATTTTTTCAACTCTTTTTTTCAGGTCCTGGTCGGCGCCGGCCGGCAATTGCCCGGCGGCAACCGGTGCGGCCGGAGCCAGTTGGGAGCCCGGACACAGAACCTGGCGGCTTTTGGACTTATTGCCGGACGACGACAGGACCTGATCACCATAGGTTATAGTCAGCCCCAGTTCCTTGACCAGGTCTTTCGCCGAGGGAGTCAGCACACAATTCTGTTCCAGTTCAATTTCTTTGCCCTGCTTGGCCAGCTCCCGCAATACGGCTACCGATATAAACCGTCCCATTGTTTTCACCTCTCAGCTTCGTGACGATACAAAAGTTTCGTTTATCCTTTACTACTCTGCAGGTGCCGCAGGACTTGCTCCGCGATTTGCTGGACCAGTTCCGGCGCAACCGCTGCCGGTGAGCAAGCGGTGCGCTGCCCGCCGGCGTCCGGCGAACCGGGAAAAGTCAGTTCGGCCGGCTGCCGCGTCAGCCAGGCCACCCGTTTAATATTGATGAGATGCAGCGGGGTTACGTTTTCGGAAACACTGGAGCCGCCCCAGGTGCCGCAGCCTAAGGTAAAGGACGGGGCCAGACCGGTGGTCGCACCGACCGCCCCCAGCGACGCGGGCGTATTCACCAGAATCCGGAAGATTGGCTTTCGCAGGCCGAATTCGCGGATAATCTCCTCATTTTCACTATGGATAACCAGACTGTGGCCGATACCGCCGGCCTTTAAGAGCTCGATGCAGCGTTCACAGCCTTCATGCCAGTTCTGAACCCGGTAAAAGCCAAGCACGGTCGTTAGCTTTTCAAAAGATAAGGGATATTCCGGGCCTACGCCCCGGAGCGGCGCAACCAGACACCGGGTGTTCTCCGGTACCTGGATGCCGGCATACCTGGCAACCGCTTTGGCTTCTTTGCCCACCACTTTGGGATTCATACCCCCATTGGCTAACATAACGGCTTTGGCTACTTTTTGCGTCTCTTCCTCATTGAGGAAATAGGCGCCATGGTGCTGCAGCTGCCTGATCAGTTCGTCGGCGATACATTCCTCGGCCACAATGGCCTGTTCGGATGCACAAATGGTACCGTTGTCAAAGGTTTTGCCGATCAGGATATTTTCGGCCGCCTTGGCCAGATTGGCCGTTCGCTCCACAAAAGCCGGTACATTGCCGGGCCCCACGCCGAGAGCCGGCTTGCCGCTGGAATAGGCCGCTTTTACCAGGCCGCTGCCGCCGGTGGCCAGAATCAGCGTCGTATCCCGATGTTTCATCAGCTCATTGGTGGCCTCCATGGTGACGGTACTCAGGCAGCCAATCACACCGTCCGGCGCTCCGGCCGCAACGGCGGCCTGATTCATGAGTTTGGCCGCTTCATAGGTGCAGCGGACAGCGGCAGGATGCGGCGAAAAAACAATGGCGTTCCGGGCTTTAAGCGCAATCATGGCTTTATAAATAACGGTTGAAGTCGGATTGGTCGTCGGCACGATGCCGGTAATAACACCGACAGGTTCGGCAATCTCCCAGATTCGCGCCTGTTTGTCCTCCCGGATGATCCCGGCCGTCTTCATATTCTTAATGAACTCGTAGACATGGCGGGAGGCAAAGTAATTTTTCAGGCATTTATCCTCATACTTTCCCATTCCGGTTTCCGAGACGGCCATCATGGCCAGTCTGGCGGCATTAGCTTCCCCGGCTTCACGCATAAAATCAATGACCCTGTCGACTTGCTCCTGCGTGAAATTCTTCATAACTTCCAGGGCTTTCCGGGCCTCACCGATTAAATTGCGTGCCTGCTGCAAGGAGGCTAAATCACGGTCCAGTTCCACTCTCCAGGACCTCCTTTGCTAAAACTTCAAAGCATTTTCAATGACGGCGATGACGGCGCGCTGAAAGGCTTCGCAGGCCGAACGGCAGGCGCTCTGGGTTCCCGTTAGCAGCGCTCCGCCAAAGTTCGTTTCGGTCGGCGGTCCGTAAAACGCTTTCATTTCCACTTCC
>JAEWCZ010000061.1 GCA_023390335.1 Bacillota bacterium
ACTTGGCTGGAAACGGCCCGGGAAAGTAGGTCTCTGCCAGATTTATATTCCTCAATAGCTCAGTCGGTAGAGCATGCGGCTGTTAACCGCAGGGTCGTAGGTTCAAGTCCTACTTGAGGAGCCAAAAAGATCCTTTATGGGTCTTTTTTTGTTGCCTAAAAATCATTGTATACTAAGATTGAAAGTATAGTTAATCTCTAGTTACGGCTATTTTCTAATTTAAATTCCACATTAATTAATTGAACTCTGGAATTTAATCATACTAATTGAACTTTATTTTTTCATTTTACAATAAAATTGATATTCCCTTTGACATTATCGGAAACATAATATACAATAAATGTAATAATTTGCCATATCATGTCTTAGAATTTTTTTTTCCATTGGCTCGATATTTGGTAAGTTCTTTTCCCCTGAGCAAATAGGGCTTATTTACTTGTGACCACATGGGGATATTTTGCTTGGGGAGATCCTAAAAGGAGGTTAATACATTTAAAAATCATAAATTCCCCTAATTGTATTAAACAAAATTTTAAAACTTAAGGAGAAATTTTATGAAAACGATTTTGAGAACTATAGTATCAATTTTTATGGTAGCGGTATTGCTAAGCAGCTCGCTGACTGCTTTTGCTGAAGGTGTTGATAATTCAAATACTGCAAATATTAATATTTCAGATGTAAACATAAAAAGCCATATAAATATAGACTATAGTAAACCAACAATAAAATTAAAAACAAATAGAGTAGCAAAAGTAGCTTCCGATGCGAGTGCATATACGACATCAAACGTATTATCAACAATAGCATTTTTACAAAAAGATCCAAGATTAATTCAAAACGGAATTTTAACAGCTGAGAATAACACAAATTACATTTACTTTACTGTAACGAAAGATACCTTTATTTGGGCTAAATTAGCTTCAAGTAATGCTGATTATACAATAAGTCTTTATAAAATTGATGAAATAACAGGTCAAGCTTTGCCTACTGATATTGTTGAGAATTCAAATAGCATAATAGCAAATAGTGGACTGGAACAGGGCGATTATTTATTTTTGATATCATCTACTGGTTCAGTAGGAGATAATTATGACTTGCAAATAAATGCTACTAATCCGGCAGGCGAGTTTAACAGTATCAATACCATTACTCCTACTTTGCAGCAGTTGGTTATAACATATGCAAATCAAGAAGTTTATGCAAATGGAAAATATGTCTTTAGCTGGGATACTACAGCAACTAACAGTCATTTAAATTGGAAAAGGGATGTTATGACTGTTAAAGAGCTATTTACTGAAACCAAGAAGATGATTTTAGAAAATGTGAAAGTTAGAACACTTTCCGCTCCTGTTACGTATACATCACAATATGCATCTTCTGATAATGCAATATTGTTATATTTGAATGAAGGTACAACATATACATATTACGAAACATTAATTGAAAATTCCAATCCTGCAAACTATTCAAAATCTTTTGTGGATCCGAACGGAAGGATTACTCCTAGAAATCTTGACTCATCTGACTTTATAAATGACAATCACATTCTTGTGTTTGATTTGAATACGGGAAAGCCTATTGATTTTTTCAGTTCTCTGAATTATTTCTATAATGACAAAAGCTTAGATAGGGAAGCTGCACCAACAATAACGTATAATGAATAATAAAACAATTTAAATTATTAAGGGCTTGCTTTTGTTCTTCTATATAGCAAGCCCTTAGTTTATAATTATTGATTTAGCACTATGTAATATGGTTAGTCTATATAATAAAGGGAGAATGTAAAATGATTTTTTTTGATATAGATGATACATTATTGGATCACAGCAAGTCGGAGTATCTTGCTGCAAAAGCATTTTATAATAGGTATAGATATGAAATTCATATTAGTGTGGATAAATTCTATATGTTATGGAACCAAGTTTCTGAAAAATATTTCGATAAATATTTAAAAGGTGATATAACATTTGCAGAACAACGGGTCGAAAGAATAAAAGAAATATACACATTTTTGGGTATTAATCTTTCAAGTAATGATGCGGAAATTAAGTTCAGATATTATCTAAATAAGTATGAAGAAAACTGGATAGCTTTTGAAGATGTTACACCGTGTCTAAATGAATTGTGTGGACATATATTGGGCATTATAAGTAATGGGGATTTACAACAGCAAACTCTAAAACTAAAAAGAATGGGAATTATTAATTTATTTTCAAATATCATTACAGCAGATGAATTAGGTGTAGCTAAGCCTAATGTTAAGATATTTGAAAAGGCATGTCTCCTTGTAAATGAAAGACCCCAAAATTGTTATTATATTGGTGACAATTTAAATACTGATATTCTACCGTGTAAAGAAATAGGTATCAAAGCTATTTGGCTAAACAGAAGAAATGAATCAAGTTACTTATCTGATACTACTACCATTAACAGTCTCCATCATTTAAAATACGTATTATAAAACCTTGTAAGAACGCAAATCTGCCAGATAAAAATTCTTTATTTGACAAAATAATCATTATATAGTAATATGTTACATATAATATTAACGACAAAGTATACGATTATTTTTATTTTTTTTAATTATACATCATAATTCATCATATTAAAATATATATTCAACTATTTATTACACAATTCATACTAGTTCAAATAATATTACATAATGCAGAAAAGCATTATTTAACTTTGTCATTCATTTTTTATCAATAAAAAAACGCTTAAAAATATTAATATTGATTTTTATATAACTCTTTAATTTATGATTATCGCATGTAATTGGGTATATTAGGGTTATATTGCTAAACTCCGGCAGTATAAAGACTTTATGATCACAATTAAGATATGGGAGATGTATAAAGTATGAGCTTATACAATAGTCTGGTTGATTTGATTGCAAACAAACCTGTAAATAAAGGGATTACTTTTATCTCGGGTGAATGTGATGAGGTATTTATCTCATATGGTGATTTATATGAAAAAGCTCTCGGAGTATTGTATAACCTTCAGAAAAACGGAATACATTGTGGAAACGAGCTGGTATTTCAAATAAAGGGTAATTATGAGTTTGTTTGCTGTTTCTGGGCATGTATACTGGGAGGAATAATACCTATTCCTGTTGCGGTTGGTAACAAAAGCGAACATAGACAGAAATTATTTAACATATGGGAAGTGCTGGACAATCCATATCTTTTAACAGATAAAGGAACAAATATCCTTGAAAAGTCTTTAGAAGACGGCGTGGAAAAAGATAGAGTACAAGAAGTCAAAGTAAAAACTGTTTACATTGAAGATATAACAGAGGACAAAGGTATCGGAGAGCTATATAAGTCAACTCCTGAGGATATTGCGTTTATACAATTCTCATCAGGCTCAACTGGAGATCCGAAAGGAGTAGTACTTACTCATGGAAATTTGTTGACTAATGTGAGCGCAATACTTTCAGGTATTGGTGTAACACAAAAAGATACTTCTCTTAGTTGGATGCCTTTAACTCATGATATGGGTTTAATCGGATTTCATATAGCACCTTTAGCAGCAGGTATTGATCAGTACATTATGGATACTTCACTATTTATACGTAATCCTATCCTTTGGATTAAAAAGGCTAATCAACACAGGATTACCGTACTATCATCTCCTAATTTCGGATATAAGTATTTTCTTGAATTTTATAAGGCTGAACGAGTTGAAAACTGGGATTTGTCTAACGTTAGAATAATTTTTAATGGCGCAGAGCCTATTTCAGTTGAACTTTGTAGAAAGTTCTTGAATGAGTTATCAATATACGGATTAAAATCAAACGTTTTGTTCAACGTATATGGAATGGCTGAAGCCAGCCTTGCAGTGACGTTTCCCCCACATGGTGAGGAACTTACATCTATAAAACTTGACCGAGAATTTTTGTATATAGGACAAAGAATTAAGGAATTTGACGGAAATGATTACATAAGTGCAATAGAGTTTGCCGATGTTGGCTACCCTGTAACAGACTGTAATGTTAGGATTTGTGACAATAACGGTACAATTCTTGATGAAAATATAGTAGGTAATATCGAAATAAAGGGCGATAATGTAACTTCTGGTTACTATAATAACAGAGATGCTACCTTAAAGGTATTTAGGAAAGATAGATGGTTAGATACCGGGGACTTGGGGTTTTTTAGAAACGGAAGGCTGATTGTTACCGGGAGAGCAAAAGACATTATCTTTGTAAACGGTCAGAATTATTATGCTCATGATGTAGAACGGGTTTCCGAAGGAGTCGAAGGTGTAGAGCTTGGGAAAGCTGCTGCGTGTGGTTTTTTCAATAGAACTTCCCAAAAAGATGACATAATACTATTTATAGTGTATAAGAAAAAAACAGATAGTTTTGCTAAACTCGCGACTAACCTAAAAAAGCACATATATAAACATATGGGGTTGGAGATAGAAAATATAATTCCTGTTAAGAACTTTCCAAAAACAACAAGCGGAAAAATTCAAAGATACAAGCTTGGGGAAATGTATCAAAATGGTGAATTTGACAAAGTAATTAGAGAGCTTAAAGAAATAACAAATAAAGAGTCCGTTGAAAATATTAGCAACAGCGGGGATACTACGGAAGAAACCCTTAAAACTATTTGTTGCGATGTATTAGGACTTAAAAACATTGGATTAAACGAGAATCTTATCGAGTTAGGTGCTGATTCTTTAAAGTCAGCAATTCTGGCTTCAAGAATTCAAAAGCAATTTAACGTTGAGATTCCAATTGAAAAAATATATGAGTCTAAAACTATAAATGACATTTTGTTATATATAAAAACAGCAGATAATAAAAATTATGACAATATCGTACCTGCATCTGAAAGGGCTTGGTATGCAGTTACTCCTGCCCAGAAAAGAGTTCTTTCTCTAGATCAGCTTGGTGGAACAGGGACAAGCTATAATATTCCTGTTGCAATGGTTATTGAAGGAGAACTTGAAATTGAGAGGCTCAAGGAAGCATTTAACGCATTGGTTCTCAGACATGAATCTTTAAGGACTTCATTCGATGTTGTGGAAGGACAACCTGTTCAAAAGGTACATAAGAGTATTAATTTAAATATTGAAACAGATAGCCTGCAAGTTAATCCAAACGAAAATGTTAATGAAATAATAAATTCTTTATCTGAAAAGTTTGTTAGGCCGTTTAATTTATATGAAGCTCCACTTATTAGGATTAAAATCATTAAGTTGACGGAAGATAGGCACATACTTTTCATTGATATCCACCATATCATATCAGATGGAACCTCAATGGGTATCTTGATAAGAGATTTTGTCAGCTTTTACAGAGGTGAAAAGTTGAATCCCCTTATAGTTCAGTATAAAGACTATGCCCAATGGAGAAATGATTTTTCGGAGAAAGAAATTTTACTGAGCCAGGAAAACTATTGGCTGGACAGATATAAGGGAGAAGTGTCCGTACTGACACTGCCACTGGACTACAGTAGACCTGCCATAAAAGATTTTAGCGGAGATTCTATAAGATTCAGTATTCAAAGTAGTCTTAAAGAGAAACTGAAAAAGCTCGGAGAAAAAAGCGGAGCAAGCCTTTTTATGGTTCTTTTAGCCGCTTACAATGTGCTGCTTTCAAAGTATTCAGGACAGGATGATATTGTTGTAGGATCACCTGTAGCAGGTAGAAAACATCCCGATGTATCAGAAGTTGTAGGTATGTTTGTAAACACCTTACCTTTGAGAAATTTTCCAGTTGGCAATAAATCCTTCTTACATTTTCTTGAAGAAGTAAAAAAAGATGCTTTAAGAGCATATGAAAATCAGGACTACCAATTCGAACAGTTAGTAGAAAAGCTCGATAAAAAAAGGGATATGAGTAGAAACCCTCTTTTTGATACCATGTTTGTAATGCAGAATATGGAAATACCTGAGTTTGAGATAGCTGGATTAAAATTTAACCAATGTTATTTAAAAAGTAAATCATCCAAGTTTGATTTAACCCTTGAAGCAGTAGAAAGCAGTGATGGCATTACACTGAATCTGGAATATTGCACTGCCCTCTTTAAAAGGGAAACCATGGAGAGGTTGTTGCTCCATTTTCAGAATATACTTGAGAGCATAGTTGAAAACCCTCAAATACAGATCTCAAATATAAGAATGCTGACTCCACAGGAAAAGAGTCAGATATTATTTGATTTTAATAATACAGAATATGAATATCCAAAGGACAAAACTATATCCTGTGTTTTTGAGGAGCAATCTGAAAAAACTCCTGACAATATTGCGGTAATGTTTGGAGATGAGAAGCTTACATACAGGGAGCTTAACCAACGAGCTAACTCTCTGGCAAGAGTATTGAGAAAGCAGGGCGTAAAAGCAGACAGCATAGTTGCGGTAATGCTTGACCGGTCACTTGAGATGATAACGGGTATACTTGCAGTACTAAAGGCGGGGGGAGCCTATCTGCCTGTTAGCCCTGATTATCCTGAGGAAAGAGTAAGCTATATTTTAAAGGACAGCGGTACAAGCATACTTCTTACAAATAATGAAACTTTAGGAAGTAGTGAAACTGTTGGAAGATGGACTGAGGAGGTTATTGCTGCTTTAGAGGTCACTGTAATAAATCTGGATGATAGCAAGCTATACGAAGGCGATAGCTCAAATCTTGAAAAAATAAATACCTCACGGAACCTTGCATATATAATATATACCTCCGGTTCTACTGGAAA
>JAEWCZ010000079.1 GCA_023390335.1 Bacillota bacterium
TGGAACCCGGTACTGTACTTGCAAAACCGCTTTATGGCAATCAGGGGGTTATTTTATTAAGGGAAAATGTGGTTTTGACGGAAAATATTCTGTCAAGGCTGAAGGCAATGGGATATACAGGTTTGTACATTGAAGATGAAATTTCAGAAGGTATAGTCATTGAAGATGTGGTTGCGGAAGGACTTAAGCTCCGTACGGCTTCAAGGCTGGAGGAAATTATCAACGGCAACGGGAATATAGCGGAAATGTTTCCAATGATTCAGGATATCGTCAGCAGCATTATTACGAATAAGGATGTTGAGCTTTCTATGAGAAATTTGTGGGGGCACCATGAATATACCTATCTGCATTGTGTTAATGTTGCTATTCTGGCAGTGAGCGTGGGGATTAAAATGAACCTGCCGGAGGATGATCTGATTTATCTGGGAACTGCCGGTATGCTGCATGATATCGGCAAGAATAAGATTCCGTCTTCTCTTTTGGACAAAAAGGGTAAGCTTTCAGATGAGGAATTCGGTATTTTAAAAAAGCACCCGGAATTCGGCTATAATATGCTTACCAGTGCTCAGGAATTGAACAGTGTAACCAGAGCGGGAGTGCTTCAGCATCATGAAAGGTATGACGGTTCTGGGTATCCAAGAGGCTTAAAGGGGAACGAAATCACTTTATATGCCAGAATACTTGCTGTGGCAGATACCTATGATGCCATGACCTCAGACAGGGCTTACAGGGAAGCCTTTGCTCCTTCGGAAGCGGTAGAGTATTTAATGGGAAACGGTGACCAGCTTTATGATAATCTTGTAATAGAAGCATTTATTAGATGCGTGACTATTTACCCTCTTGGTTCTTGCGTTGAGCTTAATAACGGTATCAGGGCTGTTGTAGTGATGAATTATTCGGACTGTGTTCTCAGACCTTTGCTCAGAGATATTGAAAGCAAAGAAATGATTGATTTAAAAAACGATTCAAGGTATTTAAACCTGTGTATTACAAATCTAGTTATATAGTGCAGGACCATCGAGTATGACAGGGAGAACTACCAGTACCGGGGGACGGGCCGGCTGGGCTCGATAGTAACTAATTGTCACAGTTTATAAAACCTGCAAATCGATGTATATATAATTAAATATCACCTGGTTCAGCGTTACTTCGCTATAATTGATAAATGAATGCTCATATTTCTTACATAAGTCTGTTTTTCACTTACTGTTACTACAATAGCATTCGTACATACTGTTTTTCCCTTTTAACAGTTTTGTTTCTTTTTGCTGTAAACTGCATGTATACTTTTCGAAAAAGTATAAGGATATACGTAAGCTTATACGCAAGATTTTTGTTGAATAATTAACTTTGTAAAGAGCCGGATGCGAAAAGTTAGTACGTCCGGATTTTGTGAGAGTTGTATCTCGTAAGGGATATGTCTACTCGACTTAAAAATCCAAAAAAACCCATGGAATCTATTGACATATGTAAAAAATGGTAGTATATTTGTGCTATGAATACATAAATATATAGATGAAAGGGGTAATTAAGATGCAATTAAATTCAAAATTTGGTGGTATAACTGGTGACAACATGATTGCGCCTGCATGTGTTTGCGGAAATAATTGTACAATTGGATGTTCACATCAATGCTTAGGTCCATGTGAAAATCATTGCGGATTATGCGGAGGATGCGGAAGCGCGTGTCATAGTGCAAGTGTGTGTACTAATTTAAGCGGTTCAAATTAGTAATATGTAGAAAGAGCTGACAAAGAGTTAGAGGCTATTTGACCTTTGTTAGCTCTTTTATAATGTTGAAATAAAGGGGAAAAGTTATGGACTATTTAATGGGAACACAAGTACATGCGTGGCGAAATGAGAATGCCAAAGTTATTACGTTTGTAGTTACACAGGATTGTAATCTTAGATGTAAGTATTGTTACATGACAGGTAAACAGTCCGAACATAAAATGACGTTTGAAACAGCGAAACAGGCAATTGATTATTTAATGAAAAATAAAAGTCAATTGTTTGAGGATGATTATATTATTTTTGAATTCATTGGCGGTGAGCCATTACTTGAAATAGAACTTATAGATAAAATCGTTGATTATTTTAAAGTAAAAATCTACAATGAAAACTGTGGGTGGTTTGGAAAATATAGAATTGCTATATCGACAAATGGAATATTATATTCTTCGGAGAAGGTTCAGCGATTTATTGAGAAAAATAAAAATTCGTTGTCTATAGGAATTAGCATAGATGGAACTCCTGAAAAGCATGATCTACAGCGAGTTTATCCAGATGGGAGAGGAAGCTATAACGACGTCAGTAAAAATATAAAGCTTTGGAAAAAACAATTTCCTTTTGCGACAACAAAAGTGACAATAGGACATAACGATCTTCCCTACATATTTGATAGTATTGTTCATTTATGGAATTTAGGTATTAATGAAGTTCCTGCGAACGTTGTTTTTGAAGATGTGTGGGAAGAAGGGGATGATGTTATCTTTGAAGAACAACTTATGTTATTGGCAGATTATATTATAGATAATAAATTATGGGAAACTTATAATACAACACTATTTAGTGATAGGATTTTGGAAAAATTATCACAAAGGGAGACGGAACGAAATTTTTGTGGCACGGGAAAGGCATATACAGTTGATTCTGATGGTAATATATATCCTTGTGTAAGATTTATGAGTTATTCCTTGAATAACCGTGATTCTATACAATTAGGTGATATAGATCATGGCGTTGATAAGGATCGGGTTAGACCGTTTTATGTCCTAAATACTGCCAATCAAAGCGATAAAAAATGTTTAGAATGTGAGATAAATGCGGAGTGTGCATATTGTCAGGCTGCCAATTATGATTTTGCTGAAATAGATACCAATTTTGAAAGAGCTACTTATATATGTAAAATGCACAAGGCAAGATGTCGTGCCAATAGTTATTACTGGGCTAGGTTATATAATAAATACGGAGTAAAGCGTGAACCTCGTAATACTATTTTGAGGGGGATGTATAAGCAAATGTATTTTTTACTGGCAGATGACGCCATTGCATATTGTAACTATGATTCACAAGACAGCGGAAACCGAATGACGGAATCGACAATTATTGAAGGATTAAAATATGCGCGACATAATTTTTATCAACCGATATTTGTTCATAAATTTGATAGCAAAGAGTCAATATACGGAACATTAAACGCAGAACTAAGGAAGGAACTGGAAGCGTCTGATATTATACATATTAGACCATATACGGAAAAGTTGAAGGAATATAATAGCGACAGAGATATTTTAGTATTGGATATGCATAATGCCTTAATGCTTAATTATACTCTGGATAATTGCATCCTTGTTGTGGAAAATGATGAGATATCTGATTTGGATAGTGTAGTATTGGAATTATTAAATTACGTTAAACGTATAAATTTGAGAATAAAATATCAAAGTACATTTGATTTGTCTGCGTATAGAAGGGTTTTGCATAATATTGCAGAAGAACTGTTTTCTTATTTTATGAGAAATGAGATGAGAGAAATAAATATATTAACAGACAAGCTATTTTTAAGAGAGATGGACAATTGTTATGCTGGTGATAGAAATTTTTGCCTTGCGCCAAATAACAAGTTATATATTTGCCCTGCATTTTATTACAAAGGAAAAAATAGTATAGACATTGGGATGGATGGTAAATGTTTAGGACAGGAGAGAATGGTTTGTTATGATAAAGCTTTTGTGTGTCAAAAATGTGATGCTTATCAATGTAATAGATGCGTTTTAGAAAATAAGGAACGAACCGGAGAATATAATGTTCCACGTGAGTTACAGTGCAAAAAAGCACATTTGGAACGAGAAGAAACACGATGTCTTTTGGAAAAATTAAAAGCTAATGGAAAATTTGAGAAAAAACACATTGGCATATTGGATTATGAAGAACCGTTTGACTTATTTGTGAAAATGGACAGTTTAACTAGGAGGGATGATTATGATGAATAAAATAGCTATTTTACCAAAGGAAAAGGTAGAAGAATTTCGTACATATTATGAAAGAAAACAATCTATTGATGACTTATGTAGCACACTGGCTTTTGATAATGATGTTTTTAAAGAGAATGAGAGTTTGTTATATGATAGATTAGTACAAGATAATTTGAACTGTCTGAGATTCATCCAACAGTTTTGGATACAGTGTAAGGAAGATTATAAAATAGAGCTGAAACCTGATGAAGAGATGTTTATTGATTTTTTTGAAAATAAGTTGAGTGTTAGAAAGATAGGATAATAAATGATTTCTAGGCTGAAAAAGATGAAAAATAATAACTTGATTATATGGGCATATAATGAGTTTGTCAAAAAGTATCAATTATATTTTTTCTATTACATCTTTTTAAAAACGGTCAGTGGGATTATGGCTTTCATACCGCCAATTTTTATTGGAAGAATTATTGATTATGCTTTAAATAAAAATATGGAAAAGGTCATAATGCTACTGATCATAATAATGGTAGTCTTAATGGGCAATTCTGTTATCAGCATTTTTGAATCTAAATTACAGGTAAAAATTAATTATCTTATTACTAATGAGATTAAAGAAAAGGTTATTAAGAAATTCGTTGATATGGAATTAAGTGATGTAGAGAAAATTGATAGAGGCGAATTCATATCTCGTTTAGGAGATGCTGAGGAAATCGTGCAGTATTTTCTCGAAATAACAAGTTTGATTTTTATTGATTTGGTTGCTTTTATTTTTGCTCTTGTCGTAATGTTTTTTATATCGCCTTTTTTGTCATTTATATGCATAATCAACATTCCGGTCATATTGATAGTTCAAAATATGTTTGGTAAAAAAATTGGTATGAAAGAGAAATTGATAAAGTTAAAAAATGATAGATATTACTCACTTGTCTATGAGATTATTGATTCGATAAAGGAAATAAAAATCTTTAGTATGCAAAAGGAAATATGTAAAAACTTTACGGAAAGGCTGAATCAATACACTAAGTTGGTTAAAGATAAAGCAGATATTTCAATGAAGGCGGGTTTCTTTTCTGTATTGATAAATGGTTTTTTTCAACTGGCTTTAATAGCATTTGGATGTTATTTTATTGTAATTGGAAGTATCAGCGTAGGAAGCTATTTTACCTTTAATTCATATGTTTCAAGATTTAATAACGAATTACAAAGTATTTCACAGTTTAGTATAAAAAAGCAAACGTATTGTGTTTCCATTAGTAGGTTGTATAAATTATTCTCCATACATGGCGAAACGGAAAGAAAATTAATTGGGGAGAATTTGAAATGGGAGAATGGTTCTATAAGGTTAGAAAATTTATTTTTTAGATATCAGGAGAACCCTAAGGTAATATTGAATATTGGAAATTTCGTTTTTAGAGAAAATGAAATATCAGTTATAGTGGGGAATAATGGAGCAGGTAAGAGTACACTATTTGATTTGATTGCCAATTTTTATGAATTTAAGGGGAAGATTTATTTCGGAAATGCGGACATTAATTCCTTTGATATTATTCAATTGAGAAAAGAAATTTGCTATATTCAACAAAAATCTTATTTTTTTAAAAGAACCATACTAGAAAATCTCCAGTTGAATAATAAAGATATTAGTATTAAAGAAGTAAAAGAGGCTTGTAAAAGTGTGGAAATGCACGAAGTTATAAATGAATTGCCAGATAAATATGATACGATTGTTAGTGAGGAAGGCATAAATTTTTCAGGAGGGCAATTGCAGAGGTTAGCTTTAGCAAGGGCTATTTTGTCGAAAGCACCAATTATTTTATTGGATGAAATTACATCAGGTATTGATGAGCATGGCAGATATGTTATGTATGATGTTATTAAAACCTTAAAGAAAAACCATACAATATTAATTATTTCTCATGATTTGGATATTTGCAAAATTGCAGACAGAAGGGTGTATCTAACAGGGGGCGATATTAGAGAGGGTGCAACTGCAGAGGAGAAATTATGAAATGCTATTGAAAAAAAGTATTTTTCATTGGGGTGATGGAATTCTGTTTCTTTTTTTGTATTGGTGGAATGTACTTTTGTGTGGATAATTAATTATCTTCTTGGATGCAGATTTCCTGGCAAAGATTATTAGTGTACTTTTAGAGCTTACTAATGTGTGGGACAATTGGCTGTATCAGATTACGTCTCCTACATATTCCTATGACAAACAAAGAAGATTAAAAGATGAAGATTCCCCCCTGTAATATGTATAATTTTATGATATTGACAAACAATAACAGGACTGCTATTATGATAGAAGCAAAAGGCGAAGATGTTCTTTCAAGGACATTTTCGCTTATTTTTCATATTAAGGGAATTTATATAAGCTGATTTCAGCTATTTGATCTTTTCCGGGTATAAAAATGCTTATATTCCGCCTTTATACACCGAAAGAGGAATAAACAAATATTCGGCTTATATAGATAGGAAGCAGCTGTTGAATTTTAATTTATTAAGGGAGAGGATTATATGAATCATTTTTCAAAGCAGGATATTATCAGGATGGTGAAGGAGGAAGATGTAGAATTTATCAGGCTTCAATTTACGGATAT
>JAEWCZ010000005.1 GCA_023390335.1 Bacillota bacterium
ATTCCCAGCCGATAGCAGGCAGATATCATATGGGTCTTAGAAATTCCGCGGAGAATCATGGTGTCATTGGGATGAGAGTAGAAAACTCCGCCTTTTAAGATAGAAACATTGCTGTGAGCGCATTCCGTCACAATATCTCCCCGGTGGAAAATGGTTTCATCGGCTCCTGCTTCCTTTGCCTTCTGAGAGGCTATCACAGATGGAATGAGATTTAAGGTCTTGATGTTGCAGTGATAAAATCTGGTATCCTCTCTGGTGATGAGTTTAATGGGGACATCAGGATCATTTAACTTATTGGGGCGGATCATGACCCACAGCTTACCGGTCATATCGTCTCCATAAGTATGATTCCTGGCGCCTGCTCCCCTGGTCACCTGCCAGTATACGAAATGAGTTTCTCCCTCCACCATGGAAAGCAGCCTGGTCAAAAGCTCTCCGAATTCCTTTTTCTCCATGGGAATCTTAATATCCAGAGCCTTTGCACTGGAATAAAAACGGTCCAGATGATCCTCTAAGAGATAAACCTTGTGGTTGCCTCCCACGGAAGCATCATAGACTCCGTCTCCAAAGAAATGAACCCTGTCGTTAAATGGCACGGTAAGTTCCTCTGGCGTTCCGATTGTTCCATCATAGTATGCAAGTTCTTTCATTGATTCACCTTCTTTTCCGTAATGACACCAAATCTTAATCTTATGTATTCTTCAATTAACTCCACACATTTCTTTATCCCCAGGCGCTCCGTATTAAGACACAGGTCATAATTTCGGGGATTTTTCCACTGTCTTCCGGTATGATACATATAGTAGGAATTTCTGTATGTATCCAGCTGATCCACATATTTTTCTGCCTGCGGCTTATGAATTCCCTGGCGCTCCATCTCTCGTTTTATTCTGAATTCATAGGGAGCATCGAGAAAGACTGATACTACATTTGGTTCATCCTTTAATATAAAGTCAGCAGCTCTGCCGATACACACATAGGATTCCTGCTTGAGCAATTCCTTAAGCACCTTAGCCTGATAATTGAACAGATTCTGATCCGATAAGAAATTTCCGCTCTCCGGTGGTATGACCTCTCCATTATACACCCTTTTAGAAGCACGGTATAGAAATGTTTTCCTTGTGTTTTCGTCTGTTTCTGCAAAAATTTTCTCATTGATTCCGCTGTCCTCGGAAGCAAGGCGAAGAAGCTTACGGTCATAAAGGTCCATGCCGTAATCCATAGCCAGCGCTTTACCAATCAAGCTTCCTCCGCTTCCGCAGGTACGTGTTATGGCCACTGCAAAATAGTTGCTGTCATCCATCATAACGCTTTCCTCCTACTGTCCCAGATATGCTTTCTTTACCCGCACATCCCGTAATAGCTCTCCTGCATCTCCCTCCATGGAGATTTTTCCTGTTTCCATGACATAGGCACGATTTGAAATGGACAACGCCATTCTGGCATTCTGCTCCACCAGTAATATGGTGATCCCATTCTTATTTACTTCTTTTATAATGGAGAATATCTCCTTGACCAGAAGAGGGGATAACCCCATAGAGGGCTCATCCATGAGGATCATCTTCGGCCTTGCCATTAAGGCGCGGCCAACAGCCAGCATCTGCTGCTCTCCTCCTGATAAGGTTCCTGCAAGCTGTCGTCTTCTTTCCTTTAATCTGGAAAACCTGTCATAGACGTCTGTCATGGTGGCTTCCATATCCTTCTGATCTGCAAATGCTCCCATTTCCAGATTTTCTTCCACGGTCATCTGTGGAAAGATGTGTCTGCCCTCTGGCACATGAGCAAGCTTTAAGCGGATGATGCTGCTGGGCTCTGTTTTTCTTAAATCAGTTCCTTCAAATTGGATTTCTCCTTCATCGGCCTTTTTAAGACCGGATATAGTCCTTAAAATGGTGGTTTTCCCGGCTCCATTTGCACCGATTAAGGAAACAATCTCACCCTGGTTAACGTGTAAGGATACGTTATGGATGGCTTTAATCGCTCCGTAGGATACGGATAAGCTGCGGACCTCAAGCATCTTCCTCCACCTCCTCTTCCTCTTTTCCCAGATAAGCCTCAATGACTCTCTGGTCGTTTGCTATTTCCTTTGGAGTACCAGAGGCTATGGTGGTTCCAAAATCAAGCACCTTAATTCGTTCGCAGACCTTCATGACCAGGCTCATATCATGTTCAATGAGAAGAACCGAGATTTTAAATTCCTTTCGGATATAATTGATGATTTCAAGCAGCTCCTCCGTTTCTGTAGGATTCATACCCGCCGCTGGTTCATCCAGCAAAAGAAGCTTCATATCCGTTGCAAGAGCCCTGGCAATTTCAAGCCTTCTCTGCTCCCCATAGGGTAAGTTTCCGGCCTCCAGCTCCTCTCTGCCTTCTAAGTGAACCACCTTTAAAAGCTCCTTCGCATGGCTCGTAAGGGTCGCCTCCTGCTTCCAATACCCGGGAGTGCGGAATATGGCATGAAAAAGACCATAAGATAGCCTGGCGTTCATGGCAGCTTTCACGTTATCAATAACCGACATTTTCTTGAATAATCGGATATTTTGAAATGTTCTTGCAATTCCTGCTTCTACGATCTGATAGGTGCTTTTTCCATTCATGCGCTGCCCATTTAAATAAAAGGAGCCTTCCGTTGGTTTATATACTCCGGTAATTAAGTTAAATACAGTGGTCTTCCCCGCTCCATTTGGCCCAATGAGTCCAATAAGCTCAGATTCTCCAATCTCTAAGTCAAAGCTGTCAACTGCCTTTAACCCGCCGAACTGGATTCCAAGGCTTTGAGCCTTTAACACTGGGGGCTTTTTTGCCGCTTCTGCCATGGTTACACACCTCCATTCCCTTTTGTTCCTAAAAGCCGTTTGATGATGCGGGTTAAGGAAAATTCCCAGGTTCCGAATAT
>JAEWCZ010000025.1 GCA_023390335.1 Bacillota bacterium
GCAGAGCCTGTTCAAAGGCCGGCTCTGCGATATCCGTACCATAAAGATAGGTAAGGGCCTGTTTATAGCGGCTGTTCCATGCAATGTGTGGCTTTCTGGTCACTGTAACTAAGGCAGCTGCTGGAGATACATTATTAGAGTGTTCAGTGGATAATGACTCAGAGCTATGTCCAGCCCCGGATTCAATCTCCAACGCTTTTATTTCCCCTTCTTCATCTGCATTAAGAAAAACAGAACCGTCTTCTTCAATTGATTCTATATGATTCATGATTACTGCTTCCTCTATAATGCTTTCTTCCTCTGGAAGCGGTTCCGTTTGTTCATCTCCTTCAAAAACGACCTCCTGATTGCACAACCTGACCGCCTCCGAAATTATTATATTTTTTATCTGCTTGAATTCCTTCTGCTGGGAAAGCGGCAGCGGCGCGGGAAGGTCATCCTTGTAAGTACGTAGCACCTCGTTTCGCAGCTCCTGCCATTGGATATAAGCTGCCGATACACGTCCATCCTTCGCCAGCTCGTTAACAATCTGGTTTACCAGTTTTTTGACCGGTGCTTTTAAATAGCCATATTGCTTTTTGCCGGTGGTTCGCCGAAGCAGTTCCGCAAGCTGAGTCAACATATTTTCCAAAACCGGATTATTACAATTTCCCGCCTGCATCTGCCTCAGAAGATCCTGGAGGGTATCCCGGCTCTGTGCTGTCAGCATTTTTCTTCTCTCCGTCTGCTCGGTATAGATTTGGAGCAGATCCTGCTGAAAGATTTCCCTTGCCAGACTGCTTCGCATGGCTTCAATGGCGGGCTTGGTTACAAAGCCCTCACGTGGATCGACCGAATACACGATCATATGGCAGTGAGGGTGATGTCCTTCATCGTGATAGGCAGCGTACCAGCGCAGGTTCACCGATGTGATTTTCATCTGTTCCGCAAAAATATTTCTTTGCTGGCGCAAGAGGGCTATCCACGCAGCGGCATTGTCGTAGCCAAGCCGGGCAGCATCCTCTCGCCGCAGGGAAATAATAGGTGTCCAGATGTTGCCGGGGTGAGCTGCAACCTCCTGTGCCGTCTGTGATAGAGACAGCGGTATATCCTCATCAGAGAATAGACCATGGGCATCTAACCGTTCAGCGTGTGGGCGTGTGGCAATATAGTTAACATATACGTCCTGATGCGCCAGCTGGTCTAGGTTTTGGTCCAATGAAGCCGAGATAAATTCAGAGGCGTTTTCCATAGTAGGATTCGCCAGATAATCCTCATACTCAAACAGTCCTGTGGTATCCGGAAATCGATTAAGAATATCCGACACCAGAAACTTCTGCTTTTCTGTGGCAGGACGGTTTCGCATGCGCTCTGGAAGTTTTTCTACACCATCCCGCGTGGCAATGTAGGTTACCAGATTTTCTGCATGATCTGCCGCACTTTTTATATAACGGCATTTAAAGATAATCCTGGGCATGGTCAATCACGCTTTTGGAATTTAGCTACATCTTCAAAGGTCACAGAACCAACCGAACGCTTTACGTCCTCCACACATTTACCCCTGAGTTTACGTAAAGTATTTTCATCATAATCTGCATTGACGGCAAGAATGTTCATCATCATACTCATTTCTACTGACAGCTTGAACATCAACCTTGACATGCGGTTCTCCGAGGTATTTACAATGCCCGACATAGCAGAGGTAATGGCTGTCGGGAGATACTTCATTCCATCCTCCGCCGCAATATATCCACTGTAAAACCGGATTGCTTTTTCTATGAATTCACTTCGACTCTTACAGTTATCTTTTATTAAAATAGCATCTATCCCTTTGATGGTATTAGGATAGAGCCAGAGCGGGATTCTGGTTTTTATTTCTTCGCTCATGGTTGGCCTCCTTTGCAAAATATATGGGAACCACCTGACAGGTGCACCCCGGAAAAGCCTTGTTTTACTAAGGAAAATACATAATTGAGAGGGGTTGGAACCACCCAGGAGGTGACCAACGTCCCATTTAGGTGCACCCTTTTGAACGTCCACGACCCGCATTGCGGGGCGATGTTTGGGGCAGGGGGGCGCAAAGCGACCACCTGCCTTTAACCTGCATCATTTTCAACCCCATGGTTCACCCCAGTTTTGGCAGTTCTTACCACTGCCAGTATTTTGGTGTTAACGGCGACAACAGGGGCTTTTACTGTCTTATGGCGCAATACTCCGCTCCGGATAGATAAAGGCGTCAAAAGGGCATACAGGCGGCAACAGGGGGAATCTTTCCTCCATGTGTTACTTACTTTACTCAGTACCTAAAATATTATTTTTTACCATTACATCTCCAGATGCATACCCTGCTGCATTTCTCCGTCAGATATCATTGATATTCTTCCTGTTTCCGCATCATACCGATAAACTTCATTAGAAAGACGTTCTTCCTCATCAACCTGGCTTTGATTAATATCACATACAATATCCTTTAAATCCTCAATTCCTCTTTCCTTTTCTTCACGTATCACAACCAGCTCGTGAATCGACGAGGGAAGAATCAGATAGTTGCCGCCAAGCTCCTTTGAAACTGCTTCCAATACATCCGGGCAGAACAGATAAGAAGCTCCCTGCCACTTTTTGCTATTACTCAATACAAACATAAAGCTGTTTTCCATACTGAGCTGACTCTCCTCTATGGGGGTTCCCATTATATCCGCAATTACATAGTCCATGCTATGGAACTCATATGGCATAAGCTGTTTCATACTCTTTTCAGCCTGTTCATGCAGCATCTCTGAATCAATATTCCAGTACTTTAAATGATCATTATTGACTAGGACCGTACCAAAAACGCCTCCAACCTCTTCAATTAAATAGCGGTATACAACAGCCAGATCCTCTACTATCTGATGGGGGACAGAGGACAGCAGTTCCCGGTTCTTATCAGCATTTATCGCACACATAAACAGGCTGTCTTTCAAATTTTCGTAGTCAAACTTATGTATGCCAAACTTCGGTGCTGCTTCCACTGACTCCAGGTATTGTTCCGCAAGCTTCTTTAGGATTTCCTCCATACTGACCCCCATACTGTAAGATTGATAGGCATTATCTAAGTATATCTGCGGATTAAGATCACTTCCTGGTATCCGTATACTCATTCCACATAACTGAATGCCATTATTTTTTAGCTGCTGACGAACCGATACCTCTTCATTTTTCCATTCCTCAGGCAAATATTCCTTGATATGCCGTTCTACTTCTTCCATAAATTCTTTAAATTCCATTGTGCAAATCCTCCTGTTCTTTGTGGTTTTTACTTTTCACAGCTTTGATGGTTCTGACCACTTTCAACATAAATCCCTATATGTTGCCAGCTGATTCAATACGTTCCCGCACCTTGGCAGGAACATTCTTTTCATAGAGAGCCTGAAGCACAGCCTCCAGATCTGCCTTTAGTTCTGCGTCATTTCGATACTTCCGCAGAGCTTCCAGTTTCTCCAGCTTGTAATGTATTTGGATTAGAGTTATTTTCATAATTAACCTCCATTTAAGTAAGCCAAGTTGGTGCATTCATCAGAAACATCTTAAGCAACTGACTATGAATTTGAGCCAAGTTGGTGCAACCTTTTCTCTGGTTTAAACATCAGGATGCTATAAATCCTCAAGTGCATGTATCAGACTGCCGGGAAGCTCCTCCAGCTGTGCTGCCACAGCCCGCTCCTCTTGTGGAGGAGTAACTCTCAATGAGAGCTGATTTATTTCCTCTCGAACAGCCTGCCGCACAATTTGTTCCATATGACTGTTTTGTTTAGCGGATAGAATACTGGATACCACAAATTCAGTTCGGTGACGGCTGGCCTGCTGCGTGAACAGCCGCTCAGCTTCCTGGTGTCTGGGATCGTCCATATCAAAAGATAAATAGTATCGTTTTCGCATAGTCTTATCCCAGCAGGAGCTTGTACCCGTCCGCATTGGCAAACCGGTTCAGCACAGCAACAATATTAATCTCATTTCCTCGTAGCCGAGATTCCAGCAGCTCCGCTCCTCCGCCTGCAAACACAGTAGGGAGCCTTAAATCCAAGCCTCGTTCCCGCAGAGCGTTCAGCAGTTCCTTGCAGTAGGCAGACACTTCATACTCCACTGTTTCTTCAATTTTCTTATGATCAGTGTGTTGAATTTTCCCTCGGATTGCGTCAGTGATCAAAGCATCCGAAAGCAGAATGCCACTTTTCTGCAGAGCGTCCTGAATGCGGCTGTAGAGGATGATCGTTCCCAAACGCAGACTAACACAGCTTGCACGCTCCAGCTTGAAATTATGGACCGTGAGAACATCCACCGTATAACCGCCGATGTCAACGAGGGTAATGCTTCTGTATTCCTGCAAACGAGGATAATACCGACACAGTGCCGCATGTCCCTGGGCGAACACTTTACAGTCAGAAATACGACATCGGTATGCTGTACCTTCGAATTCAAAGGACACATTTTGCAGGAAATACCGCCGAAACGCATTTTTTTGTGTACCGTAGCTATCAATGGGAAGGCCCACGCCAATCATAATTTCTGCATCCGTTACACCATCACGTTTCATAGCTTCGGCAATGGCTGGCAGGGTGAGAATAAAAGTATCCTGCTCCACTGTCTTATCCTGCTGAAAACGCAGGCGCCGCTCTCCGATGGCGTAATAGCTTCCTTCATAGAACAGCTGAAGCTCCGGTGTTA
>JAEWCZ010000023.1 GCA_023390335.1 Bacillota bacterium
CCATTGGTTTGTTGTAGATAGGCTGTCGAACCCTTGCGGACTCAAAAAGAGTTAACGCTGTCATCTGAGGTTGCCGGTACGGGGACTGATTGGTTGGAAACAAGATCAGGAGGGAGAGAATTGCAGAGAAGAGAAAATCTGCTTTATGTTGGGATTGACCTTCATAAGGAAACCCATACCGCAGTCATGGTGAACTGCTGGAATGAAAAGTTAGAGGTAGTCGTGATAGAAAACAAGCCCAGTGAATTTAAGAAGTTGGCGGAAAAGGTGAACAGAAAATCCAGTATTCTTGGACTTGAACCCATTTACGGATTGGAAGATGCATACGGCTATGGAAGAAGTTTAGCTGTCTGGCTGATTGAAAATGGTTACATTGTGAAAGACATCAATCCTGCTTTGGCATATGACCAAAGAAAAAGCGCACCCATGCTCCGAAAAAATGATGAGCATGATGCGTATTGTGTGGCAACGGTTTTGATTAATCAGTTACATACTTTGCCGGATGCAAAGCCAAAAGATAATGAGTGGACACTGGCGCAACTGGTGAATCGGAGAGATTTACTGGTAAAAGATGGTATACGTTTTAAAAATGGACTTCATGAGCAGATATCCATGGCATATCCCAGCTACAGTAAGTTTTTTTGCGAGATAGATGGGAAATGTGCCATGTATTTCTGGAAGACCTACCCGTCCCCTGTCCATTTGCAGGAAAAAACGGCAGAAGAACTAATGATGGAATTCAAAGAAATATCTCCGATTATCAGAAGAGACAAAGCGGAGTTGATTCTGGATTGCGTTCAGAATGATGGAAATACCATACGGGAATATCAGGAATCTAGAGATTTTATCACAACAAGTCTGGTACGGGACTTGGAACATCAAAAAGAAGAATTGGCAGGGCTTGATAAAGAAATTGAGAAGATGCTGCTTAGCTTTGATTACAAACTGACCAGTATGCCTGGAATTGGAACTTCTATTGCCAGTAAGCTGATTGCAGAAATCGGAGATATCCGAAGGTTTCCTAATGCTGATAAGCTGGCAAGATTTGCAGGAGTGGCTCCTGTAAAGTTCAGTTCTGCCGGAAAAGGTAAGGAACAAAGCTCCAGACAGGGAAACCGTCAGTTGCATGGACTGTTTTATTTCCTGGCGGTAACCATGGTATCCAGACCAAAGAACGGAGCGCCCAATCATCCGGTATTTTATGACTATTTTATGCGGAAAATCGGTGAAGGAAAGACAAAGTCTCAGGCACTGGTCTGCATCATGCGTCGATTGGTGAACATAGTGTACGGAATGATGAAAAATAAGACAGAATATCGAGAACCGATGCCAGAAGAGGAATAGTAATTTTTCTATTTAAAAACAGCACAAAGACGTGCTATAATTTTTTTAATTGAATAAAGATTTTTACCCTTTGTCGGATATCTCAGTACTCCACCTGAGGGTTCGGGGGCTGGTGTTAAAAGTAGCCTAAAGACTACTGAAGTGACACCACCAGGCTCTAGCCATCCTGTAAAAGTTTATACTGATGGTAATGCACAGATTAATACAGGAAAAATTGATACATATATGAGAGGAAAAGTTGAATTAGATGTTGATGCTGTTAAATCACGAATAAATGAGTTGAAAAATATAAAGAAAACTAATACTGAAACCTTTAACAAAAATATGAAAAGTGAGCTTAAATCGTGTGAAGATAAATTGCACAATTACCAGAGATCACAGGAAATGAGCAAAACACTAAATAATGCTGGCATATTGGACAATGCTGAGAATAATCAGATGATAGCTGAAGAATTATTAGAAGCAGCTAAGTCTGCGAAGACTGGTAATACGGAAATTATAAGTTATATTAAAGGGGCTAATGGAAAAATTCAAGTCGTAAGTAGATGGAAGATATTGGATGATGGCACACCTTATTTGGCTACAGTAATACTAAAACCTATTAAATAATGGAGGTAGTTGTATGGAAGATGAATTAGAATATATAAAAAAATTAGAAACAAGTAAGTTAATCGAAATAATACAAGATATTTTTGGATTCGAGGAAACTAGTGCAGCATTGCTTGAGTTATATAATCGAGATATTAATAAAACCTTTGAATTAGGTATAGATATTCTTGAAAATAATAAAGGTGATGATTATTTGCAAGCTACCGTTTTTGATATTATATATGATATTAATCCAATGAGAACATTAGACTGCATCTACAAACGAAAGGTTGATATAGGAGTAGTACTATTAGGAGATATCATGTCTGAAGTATCTATTGAAATTTATAAAAAGACAGATATTGAAATACCAGATGAGTTATTAAATTTATTATTGGAAAGGTATCAAAATCTAAACGAATATGAACAAAATAAAATAATTAATGATTATACAGAATTTGAAAGGAATCTTAACGCCACTTAAGTTTAGCAAGAGATTTTTTTGATTTGAATATAATGTTAAATCGCGGTTGGATGATTACAAAATATTTTGAGGAGTAACAGGTAAAAAGCGAAATAGAATTTCTTTTAAAAATGTTTTAATATAGATAATGAAATAACATATAACAACATTTCCCCCCTTTGAGAACATATATACCGAAACAGTGTCAGAAAGTCGATACCAGAAACTACTAAAAATAGATGCTTTGAATGGGGTAAATAGTTCAAATGAATTCTCAAAATGGCTATTGTATTGATTCGCTGGTTATGGATTTAAAGGAGCCGTTCATAACCCCGTAACTCTTTTGCATAAATGGGCATTCCGTGCAAATGCGACCTAGATTTTAACCCCAATGCCAGGAATTCGACCCCGATGAAAAGGTCCTTTCAGTCCGCATCATTTTCGACCCCATGGTTCACCGCTGTTTTAGGGTAAAAAATGAGGACTCCATGAGCAGATATCCATGGCATATCCCAGTTATAGTAAATTTTTTAGCGAAATAGACGGGAAATGTGCCATGTATTTCTGGAAAACCTACCCGTCCCCTGTCCATTTTGAGGAAAAGACGGCAGAAGAACTAACGATGGAATTCAAAGAAATATCTCCAATTATCAGAAAAGATAAAGCGGAGATAATTCTGGATTGTGCCAAGAATGATGGAAATACCTTTCGAGAATACCAGGAATCCAGGGACTTTATTACAACAAGTCTGGTAAGAGACTTGGAACATCAGAAAGAAGAATTGGCAGGGATTGATAAAGAAATCGAGAAAATCCTGCTTGGTTTTGATTTTAAACTGACCAGTATGCCCGGGATTGGAACTTCTATTGCCAGTAAGCTGATTACAGAAATCGGAGATATCCGAAGATTTTCCAATGCTGATAAGCTGGCAAGATTCGCAGGAGTGGCTCCTGTAAAGTTCAGTTCTGCCGGAAAAGGTAAGGAACAAAGCTCCAGACAGGGAAACCGTCAGTTGCATGGATTATTTTATTTCCTGGCGGTAACTATGGTGTCCAAGCCAAAGAACGGAATACCCAATCATCCGGTATTTTATGACTATTATATGCGGAAAATCGGTGAAGGAAAGACAAAGTCTCAGGCACTGGTCTGCATTATGCGCCGGTTGGTGAACATTGTATACGGAATGATGAAAAATAAGACCGAATACCTGTATCAAAAGAAATAATAGAGAATGGTAAGAAGATAACCCAGTTTGAGACTCCTGCTGATCCAATAAGAGATATTCTTGGAGCTGGTTCGAAATCAAACCCTAAAGAGTGGAATAAAATAATTAAAGAATTAGAAGATAGCGGTGTTGAAATAGTTTATAGAGAAGGTACTATGGGATATGGACCTTTGAAAAAGGGTGAGCCAGGTCAACTTATAATAGACCCTGATGCATCACTAAGTGCGTTGCAACATGAAAAAAGCCATTTCCTAGAGGCTCAATCAAAGGGCTTTCCTTCTGCGGTGGAAGCATATCAAGATTGGGAGGGGAGAATTGCTGACGAATTCAAGTCCTATACTATTGAGATTGAAGAAGCTAAAAAACTTGGGTTAGATAATGTTGCAGAGCAGCTACAGAAAAATTTTGAAGTTGAGAAACAATATATTATTGACAGGTATGGACCTATTGATTAATACTATAAAAGAGGTGAGCTTATGGCATCTAATTTAGAACTATTTGAACAACTTAAGAATGATGATATTAGTGACAACGACCTAATATTAAGTCTACAATCTGAAAACTTTCGCATCGTCTCAATGGCAATGTCAAGGTTAATAGAAAGGAATTTTTATGATGATACTATTATTAAAAGACTTGAGGAATTAAGCCGACTTTTAGCAAATAATAAATTCGTTGGACCTTGGCAATTTGGACACTTTGCGATTGCTACCCTTTCTTTATTAGATGATGAGAAATATAAAAGCAAGTTTAATGATATATTTAATGAACTTAGTGAAAATGATAAATTCTTAGTTAACAATTTTATTAAAGCTGAGGCATATAAACTATAATAAAAAATTTTATTCAAGGAGTACAGCAGAGTTTTGCCTATGTACTCCTTTATTCTGATAAGGTTAGAGTTTACAATTTATCAATATATTTTAACACCTTTACGCAATCCAAGAATCCGTTATGATATAAAAATGCTTCTTCTAAAGCAAGATGGCTTATAATTGAGTCAAAGTAATTTTCAACCAGTTTCTTCTCTTTGTCAGGCAAAGTTTCAATGAAAAGCTTAGCCTGTAGAATTTGCTCATCTTCCTTCTTAGATTTGTTAGGCTGATTTTTGTGGAATATATCAATTAGCATGTTGATTCGTTCTTGAATAAACATATCTAGTAATTCTTGTTCGGTCATAATGCTTCCCTCCTTTGAGAACATACGATACCGAGACAGTGTCAGAAAGTCGATACCAGAAACTACTAAAAATAGATGCTTTGAATTGGGTAAATAGATCAAATGAATTCACGAAATGCTTATTGTCTATCCAATCATCTTGGACTCGTTTCTGAAGATGAAATTATTGTTTTTACTGAGTTT
>JAEWCZ010000013.1 GCA_023390335.1 Bacillota bacterium
TTATTAGAAATAGGTTTAGTAATATATACACTAAAGAATATTTAAAGTTATCAGGAAAAACTATAAAACAAATTGCTGAATGGGAAGTTGCAGTAGCTGCATATCGCCTATGTGCTGCTAAGAAGACAGAAAAAAGTACTATTATAAAAACTATAAATAGTTATTTAGAAAAAGTTAAAACATAATAAAATTTATAGAGAAGTTGACTAAATTATTTGATTTTCATCTTATTTTCTATGATCCTATTCTAGTCACAGTTTAGAGATAAAACTTCAAGTAAATATTATATAAATTACTACCGCACTATTTCAGAATTTAAAGTGCGGTTTTTTGCGTCTAAGTTCCGACGCAAAATGAATATAATCCGTCGTAAAGGAGAGGGTTGAATGGTAAAAGGATGGATAGGGCAACCAAGCTCCAAAAAATATATGCGACACATACAGAACAGTATAAAAGTACTTACAGAAAGTGTGGGCCGAAGTAAACGAAAGTAAAGGAAGAGGAAACGGAGGGATTAAATTGAGCCAAACTGCAACAGGAGCAAAAGAATCTACAATTGATATGAAGCAAGTATTAAAGGAAGCAGCACTTGAAGCTATAAGGGAGTACAGGAAAGAAGAAATGGAAACAACAATAAAAGCTATACAGGATAACAAACACCATGAAGAGGTTAAGAACTACTTTAAGGAAACGGAAATCCTATTATATAATTACCCTGCATTAAAACTGAAAGTAGCACAGGATGAAGAATTTTTATATAATCCTGACGCTGAAGCAACTCCTGATAAACGGAAATCTAAAGATATAATTAAATTTTCTTCATCGTCTAGGGGACACGGGTTAGATATAGATAGATATACTCAGGGTGTAAAATCATCAATGATGCGTACAAAACAGGAAGTGTTGCGAATAGAAAGGGCACTGGAAACTATAAAAGAAGATGCATACTACTGCATAATTGAGTATAAGTACTTTGATGAAATGAACTTTCAGGATATAGCGGAACAATTGGATAAAGACGAATCAACATGCAGAAGAAATAAAAACAGACTGATAAACAAATTAAAAATTATGTTGTTTGGAGCAGATGCACTGAATAATTAAAATGCACATTTCGTGCCTAAATCATGCACTGGACTATCAGTTTTACATATGATAATATTTTTACAATTGCTATTTTAATATTTTATTCAATGTAAGTAGTTGGCAGATGTCAGCTACTTTTTTATTGTAATGAAATGAGAGGTGGTCACGTTGGACAACACATTAAAGTAAATGCTATAAGTATCATTGGCAGATCGACAGCGTGAAATCATTCAGATGTATTTTCTTGAAGAAAAGAAGGCCGTTGAAATAGCTGAGTATTAGGTATAAGCAGACAGGCAGTACATAAGTCCTTGAAGCAAGCAAAAAAAAAGTTAAAAAAATAAAAATATTTTTAAAAGTGTAAACCATTTTGGGTTTACAAATAGGCCATTTTCAACCTTATATATAGGGGCTATTTTACCCTGACAGTTTAATATATCAATGGGACTACTTATTGAAGACATGAAAGCAGCCATGTAGTGTGCATCGGGTGTGGGCTGATAGACGAATATTACACATCTACAACGTGCTATAAAAAGATACATAATGGAATAATTTGACAATAAAGTATTCTTGTGGTAATATTTACTAAAATAATTATTTAGGAGGTTCTTATATGAAAAGAACATTAAGGGTTTTGTCAATTGTATGTATTTTACTCATTGCATTTTCAACAACTGCTTTTGCTGAGCCTGCACCACCAGTATCAAGTGCACAATTTTATGATGCTTATATTGGGACCGATGGAAATGTATACATAGCTGTTGAAGTAGCTGGTTATGGTAGCTCAATTCGTGCAACCTGGGACGGTAGTGCTATTAATGATTATGATACTAATTACATAGGAAAACCAATTGTTACTGGTTTTATTTATACGTTTAATTGTGGCCAGGCTACATTGGGTAGCCATCCTTTTACATTCAGTATTACATCTCTAAATTATCCTTGGAATACAGTTAGTTTATCAGATACATTTACTATAAGTTAACTAAATACCCATGATATGGCTAAAGGGGAGATAAATGAACACTATCTCCCCTTTAGCATATGTAAAACACCATATTTGCAGGAATTCCCCTTTTTATGTAGAAATATGAAAACATAGAGGAGTTTGATGAACGAAGAGGGGAAAAGTGTTAATACCAAAAGAGACTCCAAAGAAAAAATGCTTTATTATTACTCCAATTGATAATGAAGGCAGTCCAATGAGAAGGCATATAGAGGGAATAATTGATTCTGCCATTATTCCTGTTTTAGAGGAAGAGTTTGAAATAATTGTAGCCCATAGAATGTATTCTCCTGGATCAATAAATAAACAGGTTATAATGAGTATATACGAATCAGATTTAGTAGTTGCTAATTTAACAGGACTAAATCCTAACGTTATGTACGAGCTTGCTTTTAGGCATGCCATAAGAAAACCAGTTATTACGATTATGGAACAGGATGATAAGAAATTACCGTTTGATGTTATAACTGAGAGAACAATATTTTATGTAAATGATGCTAAGGGTGTATTGGAGCTTAAGGAGAATCTAAGAAAACAAGTTGATAAAATTGAAAATCTAGACTGCGATGAGATTGATAATCCTATTTTTTCTGCACTAGAAAGCACACTAAAAGAAAAAGAAATATTGGGAAAAATAAATACGTCAGAACCCATAAATAAGAACGCAATAGAATACATTATAAGCAGATTAGATAGAATAGAAAATGAAGTGAAAAATAACCAAAATAAAAATAATCAAAATAAACGGGGTAATAGAATAACCGTTTCGATTAAGTTTGACAATCCCGGCAGTAAAAATGAATCAGATCCAATGATACTAATCTCTGAATATTTTAGTAAAGAAGTGAAAAAAATTAGTAGTACTACTGTAAATAATATAGTATGTTATACTAATCTGATTTCTTTATCTTTAGTAACGATACTTGAGACATGTGAATTAGAAAGTGTTTTTCATGAAATAGTACAAAAAACATTAAGAGAAGCTGGTTATGATTTAGAATACACAATTCAGATTTTCCGTTAATTCAATAGAAAATTTTATTATATATATTATCTTAAAAAGGGATAACACCGGTTATCTTTTTTTTGTTGTTTAAAAACAAGAATAAAGGGCAAAAAGGTACTTCCAGAAAAACAAAAAAGCCTGCGGTGCTCGCGAACCCCAAAAAAACGCTAGGTAATAAGTTTTTTTTGGATTTCCTTCCACATGGTACTTTGTACTTTAATTTATGTAAGGGAAATTTTATGGAAATCAGGTGATGGAATATGATGATGGTTAATGCAAAAACAATGGCAAAAATAATGGACCTTAGTGAAAGGCGTATTAATCAGCTCGTATCCGAGGGAGTGATCGGGAAAGAACCTGATGGCCAGTACAATGTTATGCAAGTCATAGTTGACTATTATAAAAATAAAAGCGGAGTTGAAGCAGGTATTAATTATGACCAGGAACATGCTATGCTCGAAAAGATTAAAAGAGAAACTGCTGAAATTGAGCTTGCAGAACTTAAAGGTGAGGTTCACAGGGCTGAAGATGTGAAGCTCGCTCTGTGCGGAATGATTATTACCTGCAGAAACAAACTTCTGGCCATGCCTGCAATGGTAGCCAAGAAGCTTGTGAATCAAAGCAATCAAAACGTTATAATGGATATTTTGACAAAGGAAGTGAAATTCGCTCTAAACGAACTGGCTGAGTATGATACGAAATTGTTTGTGAGGGATAATAGTGGATGATAAAACAATAGCTTTATTTCAAGATGCTTTGAAATCATTTGCACCGGCACCCGACATAAAAGTAAGCCAGTGGGCGGAAGAAAACAGAGTCCTTAGTAAAGAATCATCCTCGGCACCTGGTAAATGGAGAAATGACACAGCACCCTACCAAATAGAAATAATGGACGCTGTCAATGACCCTGAGATTGAGAACATTGTTGTCATGTCCTGCAGCCAGATTGGTAAGAACGAGATTATAAATAACATCATTGGATACTATGTTGACATTGATCCTTGTCCAATACTTTTAATTGAGCCTACTTTGGAGCTTGCAGAGGATTATTCAAAAAGACGGTTAGCCCCATTGATAAGGGATACAAAGGTTTTAGCAGAAAAAATATCTGATTCGAAAAGTAGAGATAGCAATAATACAATTTTATCAAAGAGCTTCCCGGGAGGATTGCTTGTTCTTGTAGGTGCTAATAGTCCAAGGGGATTGGCTTCAAAACCAATCCAGGTAGTGATTGCTGATGAAATAGACGGGTTCCCTACCAGTTCCGGTAAGGAGGGTGATCCACTTGCATTATCTGAAAAAAGAACAATTACATTTTCCAATAGGAAAAAAATTAAGGTATCCACGCCCACTATAAAGGGAGCCTCAAGAATTGAAGAGGAGTACCTGAAAGGTACCCGGGAGAAATGGAAAAAAGAATGCCCCCACTGTGAGGCATTTGTATATATCGATATGCAAGGTGTTAAATACCAATATGAGAAAGACGAACATGGTAATTACACGGTATGGGACATTACGTTTCAGTGTCCATGTTGTTTTGAATCTTTTAATGAGTACACTTGGAGCAATCAGTCAGGGGCATGGATAGCAGATAACCCACTGGCTAAAGGAGCAAGAAGCTTTCATCTGAACGCTTTTGTTTCCCCTTGGTGGACCTGGGAAGAAATAATTGTTAATTACCTGCAGTCCAAACATGACCCTGCTTTGTATAAAGTTTTTATAAATACAGTATTAGGGGTATCGTTTGAGGAAAAGGGTGAAATCGAAACAGAGGATATTCTACTGAAACGTCGTGAGCCGTATGATGCAGATATCCCTAATGGAGTACTTATATTGACTTGTGGAGTCGATGTCCAGGGAGACCGTCTTGAATATGAGATAGTCGGCTGGGGAAAGGGCGAGGAAAGCTGGGGGATACTAAGAGGTTTTATTCTTTCGGATCCAGAGCTTGATGTAACTTGGACTAAGCTTGATGAAGTGTTGGAGAGACAGTTCAGTTTTTCAAATAGCTTGTCGAGACATATTGCTTGTACCTTTATTGATTCAGGAGGACATAGTACCTCGGCGGTATATAGGTACTGTAAGATGAAACAGTCACAGGGCAAATTTGTATTTGCAATAAAAGGTATGGGTGGTCCCGGATATCCTTTGGTGTATAAAGTTACGAGGACAAAACCGGATAGTAATAAAAATAAGAAAAAGGCAAAGACAGCAAACCGAGATAAAGAAAATTGTGTCCTGATTATTCTCGGTGTAGATTCCGGGAAATCAAAAATAATGTCAAGCCTTAAAATAAAGGAGAAGGGAGACGGCTATTGTCATTTCCCTGATAACGATGACAAAGGCTATGATCAGGTTTACTTTAAGGGCCTTATATCTGAAAAGATAGTATATATCAAACAAAAAGGCAGGACGGTACCTCAATGGCAAAAGATAAATGAAAATGCCAGAAACGAGCCTCTTGATATGAGAAATTATGCTTACGGTGCATTAAAGCTCCTGAATGTGGATTTTAATTTACTCGAGACAAAACATAACGAGGCTTTAAATGTTCAGACAAATAAGCCTAAAAAAACAGCTACTGGAACCAAAAAGCGGAAGGCGGGCTGTGTTAAAAAGGGAATAGATATTTAATAAAAGGAGGGGTACTCAATGCCGGCTTGGACTTTAGAGGAAGCAAGGACAAGGCTAAAGATATGGCTTGATGCTGAAGCTGCTGTTGCTACAGGTCAGTCATATCAAATAAACGGTAGGAGGCTTGACCGAGCTAACCTGTACCAGATTAGAGAAGAAATACAAATGTGGAAAAGAGAGGTTGAGGAGCTGGAGGCTCTCAATAAAATCAAAGGGAGGAGAAAAGCCTTCCGGATTACTCTAAGAGATTTATAAGATAGGGGGTGAACATATACTTGAATAAAGTTGACAAAGTAATAAATTATTTTAGTCCACAATCAGGATTAAAAAGGTCCATGGCCAGACTTCAGGGAGAAGCAGTGAGAACATTTACTAACTCCGGATATTCGGAAAGTGGTGCAAGCCGGACTAAAAAATCAATGAAGGGATGGACTGCAAAAAGTAAGAGCCCCCAAGAGGATATTGATAAAAATCTTGATACTTTAAGACAGCGGTCAAGGGACTTATATATGTCTGCTCCACTCGCCACTTCTGCAATTAAAACGAACAGGACAAATGTTGTCGGCTCTGGATTAAAGCTGAAGGCTCGGATCGATTTTGGATACTTGGGTATGACCAGGGAACAGGCCGATAAGTGGGAAATGAACACCGAACGGGAATTTGGACTTTGGGCAGAGTCTGTATGGTGTGATTCTCTTAGGCTTAACAATTTTTATGAACTTCAGCAACTTGCATTAATGAGCTGGCTGATGAACGGTGACGGGTTTGGTTTAATAAAGCAAGACGCCCCCAGTAGTTGGATGCCATACAGTTTGAGAATACATATGATTGAGTCCGACCGTGTTTGTACTCCCAATGCTGTATATAGACCCGCAAGTTTTTTACCGTCAAGAGTTAATGTACTGGGAGTAAATACTGCTAATAGTAATCCAATTTACAACGGTGTGGAAGTAGATAAGGGCTCCGGTGCAGTTGTTGCATACTGGGTTTGTAATCAGTATCCGAATAGCAATTTTAAGGGAATAAAAAAAGAGTGGACCCGAGTAGAAGCTTTTGGAGAGAAAACGGGGAATCCAAATATCTTACACCTTATGGAGCAGGAACGATGTGAACAGTACAGGGGAGTCCCATATCTGGCACCGGTTATTGAGTGCCTGAAGCAAATAACTAGGTATACGGAAGCGACATTAACGGCTGCGGTTGTGCAGTCGTTTTTTACTGCGTTCATAAAGTCTGATGCTCCCGGGGGAGATAGCCTTTTTGGAAGTACTGTACCAAGGGAGGAACAGGTCGAGGATGATTCTGACAATGAAGTAAGCTATGAACTTGGTGCCGGTACTATAAATGTTTTGAGACCTGGAGAGGATGTTGAGTTCGGGGAACCCAAACAGCCAACGGCACAATTTGATGCTTTTGTTTCTGCTATGGCCAAATATACCGGAGCAGCTCTTGAGATACCGTATGAACTACTTATTAAATCATTCATGGCCAGTTATTCTGCATCAAGGGCAGCATTGCTTGAAGCATGGAAAGCTTTCAGGATGAGGAGAACATGGTTTGCTAATGATTTTTGCCAGCCGATTTATGAGCTGTGGTTGGCTGAAGCAGTCGCAAGAGGAAGGATTAATGCCCCAGGCTTTTTCAACGATCCCGCAAAGAAAAAGGCATGGTGTAAAGCTGACTGGAACGGTCCATCACCGGGGCAGATTGATCCCGTAAAAGAGGTACAGGCAGCAACTCTTAGGGTACAAGAGGGGTACTCCACTCGTGAAAGGGAGACTATAGAACTTACAGGCGGTGACTGGGACAAGAATATTTTACAAGTTGCTAGGGAAAATGAGCTGAAGCAAAAAGCATTTCCTGTAAATAACCAAATGAATAAAACAAATTCTGAGGGGGCTGATACAAATGGCTAGATTTTGGAATTTTATCGTAAATACAAATGGGGAAAACAATACAGAGGAAATTGAGCTGAGGATTGAAGGAGATATCATTGACGATGATTATGCTTGGCTCTATGAATGGTTTGGAATTCCCGCCACGTCACCAAATGCATTTAGAGAGGAACTCGGTCAGTATAAGGGCAAGAACATAACAGTTTGGATTGACAGCTATGGTGGCAGTGTGTTCGCCGCTGCCGGTATATATAATTCACTGATGGAGCATAAAAAGTCAGGTGCAAAAGTTACAACTAAAGCTGATAGCAAGGTTATGAGTGCAGCAACCGTTATTTTTGCAGCGGGTGATGAACGTTTAATGTCACCTGTGGCAATACATATGATGCACAATCCACTCACAGAAGTATATGGATATGCTTCTGATTTGAGAAAAACTGCAGACGTGCTTGACGAGGTAAAAGAAACAATTATAAACGCATATCAGCTCAGTACAAAGAGGTCAAGAGCGAAGATATCACAAATGATGGATGATGAGACATACATGAGTGCGAAGACAGCCGTTAAAGAAGGATTTGCAACCGGTATGCTGTACTCCGATGATAATCCGGATGTTACTGAAGTGGACAATCTCCTTAATCTTAGATTCAGCCAGGTAATGGCTATACAAAATGCTGCAAACGCATCATTCAAAGAATTTTTTGAACTTAATAAAATGGATCTTGCAAACATAAAGCCAAGTGCACAACAGGCCCAAGCTTCACAGAAACCTGATGCAAATAAAACAAATAACAACGAGGGGGATGATTTTATGATTCCAAAAACGGTTGAGGAGCTGAGAAACACCTGCCCTGATTTGGTCAAACAAATTGAGGATGCAGCCAGAACTGCAGGAGCAGAGACTGAAAGACAAAGGATTCAGGATATTGAAAAAATATCTGCAAATATCGATCCGGAACTGGTCGATAAGGCAAAGTTTACTGAGCCTGTGGATGCAAAGGAACTGGCATTTAAAGCACTACAGTCTGATGGACAGAAAGGACAACAGTACCTTGAAAACGCACAAAAAGATATTCAGGCTTCAGGAACAGGAGAAGTACCTGCTGCTTCTGCCGAGGGCAGTGAACCGAAGCCTAAAACAACAAAAGATAAATTAATGAATATTGCGGCCAATTTTGATGCTCGTAGGAGAGGAGTGAATACATAATGGGTTATGAAGTTTTAGGATCAGTAACTTATGATAATCTCATTGCAGGAACTGAGATTGAATTATTAACAACGGGTGTTACGCTGGCTGTAGGTCAGGGAGTTGTCAAAAGAGGAACTGTTATCGGTAAAGTTTCGGCTACCGGTAAAGGAAAGGTAACAGACAAGGCTAACACCGATGGGAGCCAGATTGGAAAATATGTTGTTATTCAAGATGTGGACACAACAGACTCTGATGTAATGACCGTTTGCTACAAGACAGGCCTCTTTAACAGAGGTGCCCTCAAATTCGGGGGATTAAGTACAGCTGAAGACCACGAAGATGAGTTGAGAAACGCCGGAATATTTCTGAAAGATGAATTATAAAAGGAGATGATCAGTAATGGCTTTAATAGACAATAATACACCAAGAAGCATGTCACCGTCATTTGAAAAAAATATGCCGGTGACTACTTTTTTCAGAGACACTTTTTTCCCTATAGTCAACACACATCCTGAAGAGAAAATTGATATGGATTTCAGGAAAGGTAGCTACAGTATTGCCCCGTTTGTTGCCCCTCGTGTAGGCGGTATCAACATGGCAAGAAGTGGGTATGAAACAAGGACATACAAACCTCCAAGAATAGCACCTGAACGAGTTTTGACTCCGGAAATCCTTACACCCCGATCAATGGGAGAGGATATTCATACTGCTATGACTCCAGAGGAAAGACAAGAGTACTTTTTACAACAAGATGCATTGGAAATGGATAATGCTATAACCAGAAGAGAAGAGGTAATGTGTGCTGAACTAATTTCGACTGGTATGATCAATGTTAGAGGATATATCGATGATAACAAAAAGAACTATATAGATGACGATATCATTTATCAAATGCCAGATGATAATGTTATAATTCTTTCTGGCAGTGATGCATGGAGCCAGTCCACAGAGAAATACGAAGAACTTGAAGCAGCCACAGAAATTGTCTTGAAATCAGGATATAACACAGCCTATGGAATACTTGGGCAAAATGCGTGGTCTTACTTGAGAAAAGATACTACATTCATGAAAATGTTGGATACCAGGATGCTTGATATTGGATTATTGAAACCGGAACTTAGGACCCAAAATGGGAATGGACTTAAATACATCGGCAATCTTCCTGAACTGGGACTGGAGTTGTTTGTATACTATGCATGGTACTTAGATTATGATGACGAAATTAAGCCAATTTACCCAGTAGACAGGGTTTCTATTCTTCCTGCTTCTCTTGGTTCAATGGAATACGCTGCTATTACACAACTGGAAGAGGATAAGAGATATCACACTTATGAAGGTACCAGAATCCCAAAAATGTTTGCTAATATTCAGGATGATGTCATGAAGTACAGGCTTGCATCAAGGCCGATACCAAAACCTTATGACGTATCATCCTGGGTAACTATGAAGGTACTATAAGGAGGACCATATATGATAAAAGTTATTAAAGGTACCGTAAAAGCAAATGGGAAAAAGTTTAAACCCGGTCAAATAATTAGCAGCCTCTCTGAAAAAGATGAGGCTTCTCTTATATCCTTAAAAGCTGCTGAACCTTGGGGAATGGTGAAAGCTCATCCGGAAGATGAGAATGTGGAAACGGATCCTGGCGATATGAACCTGGATAAAGTGGATCCTTCTGATAAAGTAACCGATGTTGTTTCCAGCGTTTCCACAATCGATGAACCTGTAGGCAATAAACCGGAGATTGATACTGACAAAGAACAGAAAGATGAAGAACCTGAACCGCAACCTGAAGCACAACCCGAAGTGGAGCCGGTTCAGAATGAAGGAACTGTGTCAATTAAGTTTGATGCTGAAGCGTATGTCGAAGGCACAGACAATAAAAAACCAAAGGGAGTAAAAAAGTAGATTATGCCGGGATTTAAGGATTATCTGGAATCAGACATGAATACTTTTTATAACCCTGCCGAGCTTGGGGAAGAACATTTAATTAATGGCCGGACAATAGCTATTGTACCCTTGGATGGTGAAGACCTAAAGAAGCATATAAAGTATCTGGGGTTAGCCTCGGATACTATTGCTTATTCGGTGCCAGCTTCAGTTTATGGTAATCCTCCAAAATTTAATGAGTATCAAGAGTATGACAACACTGTGATGATTGTTACTGACATAAAGATTGTTGCAGGGGAGTATTTGATTACGCTATTAGGAAATGAGGGTTGAGGAAATGAAAAATGTTGATATAACCGTGGACACAAAGGAATTAAAAAGGCTTGTTATCGGAACAAAACATTTTGAAAAGGAAATAGCCGGTGCTGTTGCATCAGCTCTCAACAGAACATTGGATCATGTGAATACAAGGCTTGGAAAGCTTGTTACAAGTGTTTATGCAATTAAAACAGGTGATGTCAAAAAGACTATAAAAAAATACAAGGCCAAGAAGGGAGATTTATCTGCAGGATTAAAGTCTGTAGGGCATACCTTGTCCTTGGTTCATTTCCCTCATAAACCGGAGACAATAGTAATAGCCAGATCCCTTGGAGTAAAACATGCAAAGGCTCAGGTAAAGGTGAAAATTAAAAAGGGTTCAATGCGACAAATGAATGTTTCTCCAAAGGCCTTTTTACAAAAATCAAATGGTGCAACAAACATTTTTATGCGTGTAGGACAGGAGAGAACACCCATAGTAGTTTTACGTACCCTGTCGGTTCCACAAATGATTACAAGCCAGAACGTAGGAGAGAACATACAAAAGATAGCCCAGGACAAAATGGATGAGCGTATAAAGCATGAGGTTGACTACAGGCTTTCCAAGCTCCAAAAATCAGTAAGAGGTTAATTGTATGACAGAAAATATTATTCTTGAGATTCTTCAAGTATTTCTTCAGGAAAACGTTGCATCAAAAATCAAGCTGCAGAAGCCTACAGAAGATAAATCATATGTGCTTATGAATCCGTCTGTTCATGTGGGATGGATACCTCCAAAGCTTCCTGAAAACATGAGACCGGACGAACAGATTAAAGATGTGCCGGCTATACCATGTATTGTTGTTGGAATAGATAATGGCGAGGATGACGGGAAAAGTGCAAATATGGATATACGGCTGACTTTTGTAACGTATAACCCCGGACTTGTTTCAAATGGTAAGCTTATTCCAAATTTTGAGGGGTACAAAGATATAAACAATTTAAGAACGTTAACCCGGGAACAACTTGCAAAGGCTGCTGTAATTGGTGGAAAAGCTACCGTACAACAGCCTTTTACATGGGGCATGTATGAGGAACAGCCCTATCCACACTGGATGGGGTGGTTGAAGTTTAAAGTATCATGTGCCTCGATGACTTATGTACCCGGGTTAATAGACCAATATATTTAAAAAGGATGGTGAAGAATATGCCGTATTTTCACGGAGTTTATGGTCAACAGCTACCGACTCAGGATGATATACCATTATCCGGAGCGGGAACCCTGCCGGTTTACATAGGTACCGCACCTGTAGAACAGCTGACGGACCATGCAAATGCGATTAATACACCTGTATTATTAAGCAGTTACGAGGATGCTAAAGCAAAGATAGGCTATAGTGATGATTGGGATAAATACACACTTTGTGAAGCTGTATATGCCCATTTTAAAAACAAAATAGGAAGTATAGGACCTATTGCTGTTATCAATGTATTTGATCCGGCTGTCCACACGGATGAGAAGCCAGTCGATGAAACAGATATAATCGGCGGGATTGATGAAAACGGTAAAAGAACAGGTCTTGCTTGTGTTGACCTTATTTATCAGATGTACAACAAGATACCGGTTGTACTTGTTGCACCAGGATGGAGTCATAAGCCTGCAGTAGAAACCGCATTACTGGAAAAATGCCAGAAAATCAACGGACATTGGGATGCGATATGTGTAGTTGATATAGATTCAGCTGTAGCGAAAACTATTGTTGCAGCTAAGAACTGGAAACAGACTAATACATATACCTCCAAGCTCGAAAAGGTATGCTGGCCAAGGGTGATCAGCGGTGATAAAAAGTATTGGCTGTCTACACTTATTGTAGTGAGGATGTGCCAGACTGATTACACAAATGAGGGTATACCTTACGAAAGTCCGTCGAACAAGCCTATTGATATAACCGGAACTATTTTAGGTGATGGAGCTTTGATTAACTTTGATGAAATACAGGCAAATGATCTCAATAGTGAAGGTATAACAACAGTTATATATCGTGCTGGCAGTTGGGTGTTGTGGGGACCACACAACGGAAACTATAAGTATACTACGGAGATAGACCCACGGGACAGATTCGACTGCAATATCAGGATGTTGATATACCTGACAAATTCTTTTCAAGTACAGTATATGAATAGTGTTGACCAGCCGCTTAATCGGGCAAGAGTAGACTCAATTTTAAATGATGCCCAGGTTTGGCTTAACAGCCTGGTTAGCGACGGCAAGATGCTGTTCGCTGAAATTAAGTTTAATGAATCAAGTAACCCGGTCAGCAGCATTGTAGAAGGTGACTTTGAATTTGATATAAGGACCACAACTACACCACCGGGCAAGAGCTTAACCTTTAAGGTCCAGTATACTACAGAGGGACTTAATTCAATAACGGGAGGTGAAGGTTAATGCCAAAAATCAGTAATAAGACAATAGATTACAAAATGAAGGCAACTGACACGAAAGACAAAATGACTCTTATTGATGATGCAGCAGACATTCAATTACCCTCAATTGAAAAAATAACAGATACCATAAAGGGCTCCGGGATAATGGGTGAGATTGATTTGCCTGTTTATGGACAGATCGGAAGCATGACATTTACCATAAATAATCGGGCAGATAATGCAAGGTATGCGATGTTATCAAGACCCGGGACAATAAAGTTTGAAGTAGTGTGGACTAATGATAACATTGATTCTAGCAATATGAGTACAAGTGTCCAAGTAAATAAGGTATTCATGACAGGTATGAATAAAAAGTATGACCCCGGTAAGGTTGAGGTTGGTGCTGCATCGGATGGTTCAAGCGAATTTGAGATTTTTTATTACCGAAAGCTTGTAAACGGAGTGGAGGTACTCCTTATTGACAAGCTTAATTGTAAATATGTAGTGAACGGTATAGATTACATGGAAAAAACTAGAGCGGCTCTATTATAGAGTTGCTTTTTATTTTTCTAAATTTTATATAAATGGAGGACTAGACATGGACAGCTTAAATTTGAAAAAACCAATTACGATTAACGGCTCTGAGATAAAGGAGCTGAAATATGATTTTGATAGTTTGACAGCCAGGGACAAAATGAATGCCGGTAAGGCCTATAAGAAGGAAGGTAATGTTATTTCAGTTCAGGAATTGGATAGTGATTACCATCTTTTTATATTCGCTGAAGCCGTCGCAAAAGCAAACCCTGAAATTGACCAGTTGGAAGTAATAAATTTACTTGGAGCAAAGGATTCAGCCGAGGCAGAAAAGCGGGTACGTGATTTTTTCTTCATCGATTCGGAGGATATGTAAGCGAAGAGTACCTCCGTCAGGCAGTTGCACAAATAACTATGAATACGTCAACAACAAGGGGTGAATGTTTGAGCATGCCCCTTTTTGATTTCGTTCAATTTTATGAAGATTTAGCGGATGCAGCTGAGCAATCACGAAAGCAAATGCAAAAGGACGGTGGTTAACATTGGCAGCAGGAAAAAGAGAATTACAGGCATTAATCACTCTTGCCGGTAGGATTGACCCATCCTTGCAAAAAGCGTTGAGAACTGCCCAAGGTGAAACCACAAAACTATCAAAAAGTGCTCAAAAGTCAGGCTCAAGTCTGTCAAATACAGGAAGCATAATTAAGGGAGTTTTCGCAGGGAATCTTATTTCCGGAGCTGTAGGTAAAATTGGAGCGAAGATACTTGAACTTGGAAAAGAAGGTATACAGTTAGCCTCTGATCTCAAAGAAGTTCAAAATGTAGTGGATACTACTTTTAAAGGAAGTGCTAAAGAAATAAACCGATGGTCTAAAACAGCATTGAATTCCTTTGGACTTTCAGAACTTCAGGCAAAGCAGTTCAACGGTACCCTGGGTGCAATGCTAAAAAGCAGTGGCATTACAGGTAAATCTCTTATTACAATGTCGGAAAATCTCTCGGGCTTGTCCGGTGATTTTTCATCTTTCTACAATGTATCTCAAGATGATGCATTTGAAAAAATTCGAGCCGGTATAAGCGGAGAAACAGAACCACTTAAACAGCTTGGAATAAACATGAGCGTTGCCAATCTGGAAGCCTTTGCATTGTCAAAGGGGATAAAGGCTTCGTACAGCAAAATGGATCAGGCTTCACAGACTGCATTAAGATATGCGTATTTGATGAATGTATCAAAGGATGCACAGGGGGACTTTGCAAAAACACAAGGCGGTTATGCAAATCAAATGAGGCTTTTACAAACGAATATTAAGCAGCTCACAGCAAGAATGGCATCAGGATTAATTCCCTATCTGGCCAAAGGAGCTCAGTATGCAAATAGTTTTGTAAGTAAAATTGGTAAGCTGAATATCTCGTTTGCTGGTGTTGGTTCTGTAGCCAAAAAGGTTTTTCCTGAAATCAAAAAGGAAATGAATTTCTTTAAATCCGAGGGAGTTAAAATATTTGATGGATTAGGACCTTCTGCCTTGAAATTGGGGAAGTCTGTTTTACCTTTCTTAAGTAAGAGCTTTAATACTTATTCAGGTAAGGTACTACCGATTGTGAAAAGAGTTGTATTCGGATTTGTAGATATTATGGTCCCTAATATATCGAAATCTTTTGATTTCATTAGAACAACGGTACTTCCTCCTGCAATGAAAGTTATATCGTTCTTTGCTGATACCATAATACCCAAGGTCGGTAACAATGTGAGCATGTGGATGCCGAAGATTCAGGCTGTAATCGGGAGTGCTTTTAATCTAGCTATTCTGTTGGCGGGGAAAGTAATGGCAGCCTTTAATACCTATTGGCCATACATCAGCCAGTTGGTTACTATTGCTGTAGACACTATAGGTGGTGTAGTAAGCGGGTTACTCACAACTCTAAGTGGAGTAATCGATTTTATTACAGGGGTATTTTCAGGAAACTGGTCATTGGCATGGCAGGGAATAAAGGATATTTTTGTAGGTATATTCAGCTCAATTGGTTCCGTTCTCAAGGGTGTAATTAATGTAATTATAGCACTAATTAATAATGGGATACGGGGTGTCAATAAACTTATAAATGTAAAGGTTCCTGATTGGGTTCCGGGTATCGGAGGTAAATCATTAGGATTTACTATTCCTGAGATACCTACATTTGCAAAAGGTGGTTTTGCAAACCGACCATCAATATTCGGTGAGGCCGGTCTTGAAGCAGCTATTCCTATAAAATATAAAAATCCACGAAGCCTATCACTTTTAAATAAAACTGCTAGGGCTCTAGGTGCAGACCAAGGCGGAGGCCAACAAATAAGTTTGACATATGCACCAGTCATAAACGGTGGGAATAAGGCTGAAATTCAAGCCCTTCTGGATGCTGACAAAGAAAAGTTCTTTGCATGGCTTAATGAATACTTCGAGGATAAGGAGCGTGTGTCCTTTGCTTAACAATGAATATTATGAGTACACAACACTTCAGGGCGATACATTCGATATGATAGCCCTGGACTTTTACGATGATGAAGCCTATGCATCAAAGATAATAGAGGCTAATCCTGAATACTGCAAGGTAATAATCTTTGAATCAGGAGTAGTCCTAAAGATACCTATTGTAGAGGAAACGGTCCCGGAAACGTTACCTCCTTGGAAGGTGAGATGATGAATGTAATTTATGAAGGTGTTGATATCACAAATAGTATTGAAGTAGGCAAGGCAGACATTATAGATAATGCCGGGGGAATTGCTGACAGCATTGATTTAAGGTTTGCTGACACAGAAGGACTATGGAGCAAGTGGAAACCGCTGAAGGGACATAAAATAAATGTCCTGGAAGGCGGTTTTTCTTCCGGAATAATGTTTACTGACTATATAAGTCAGAGCAGGGGGAGCATCAGGCTTAAAGGCCTGTCAATTCCACTTAGGGCAAAGACAAAAAAAACTAAGGCATGGGAAAGTATCAGACTTCTCGGCATGGCAAAAGAAATTGCCGGTAGATATGGATTTGTACTTGAAACATATGGCGGTGTTAAGGATTATCTTTATGAAAGAATAGACCAAATCAACCAGGCCGACTTTGAGTTTCTGTCTTACCGGTGCATGCTGGAGGGATATGTCCTAAAGATATGGGATGGCAAGGTTATTATCTATGATGAACGAACATATGAAAGCAAGGAACCGGTAAAAGAAATAATTCTGGAACGGCTGGACGGTGACTATGAATTTAAAACAGTTTCAGCAGGTTTGTTTAGTTCCTGCAGCATAACATCCGTTACTATCTCCGGAACGATAACAAAAGAATTTAAGCCACCCACATCTCCCGCTGGCCCAATGATGAAACAAAAAATGTATGTTACCAATTTGGCAGAAGCAGAGCGGTACTGTAGGGGCCTTTTAAGGTATACAAATAAAAATGAAAACACCGGGCGAATTAAGCTAGAGCTGGATCCGGAGCTTGCAGCAGGAAGTTGTGTGGATATATCCGGAATCGGCTTGGCAGACGGTAAATATTTTATTGACCGGGCTGTACATAGTCTTAAAGAAAAAAAGACACTTCTTAGTCTGAGAAAACCACTGGAGGGATATTGATGGTACTAAAAGGACAAGTTTCAACTGTAAACAACGAAACCAGAAAAGCAAGAATAATACTCGTTGATAGAGATAATAACATAACTCCTGAAATCCCTGTTGCTCTACATGTCGGTAATCTTGAAGTAAACAATATGGTTGCTGTAGCTGTATTTTCGGATAATTTCTCAGACAGCTTGGTTATAGCAAAATTCTAAGGAGGTGTGAAAGATGGCCATTGCAGCATTTGCAAATAAAACGTTCCAGGTAAGCAGCAAAAAAATATATACATTTGATGAATTTTCGACAGGTACCGCCCTGCAGACAGAAAGGCAAGACGTTGCCGGCAAAAAGCCAAGCACATATATAAAAGGGCCTGACCTTGATACCATGAGTTTCACGATTCCTCTTAATATAATAATCTTCAGAAATGATGTTCTTTATGAGTATGACAGCTGGAAAGCAATAATGGCTGCTCAAAAGGCGTATAGCTTCATATTAGGAAACAAGCCCATAGGAGGGAAATGGCTTCTTACAAGTGTGGCTCTTAGTGACACGATAATTGATAAAAAAGGGACAATGACAAAGGCGAAATTACAGCTCCAATTTGAGGAGTACGTCCGACCAGGGGCGGCTTCAGTCTCTAAAAGTAGTAAAAAGAGTAAATCAAAAAAGAGTACTACAAAAGGAGTATCCCAAAGCGATAAAAGTATTCTTAACTCGCTTATATCCGGAGAGAAGTCATCGCAGAAACGAAATAATACAAATGCTTCAGCTGCAGTTTCGAAGGGTGCTAAGAAGTAAAGGAGATTTAGGACATGGAAGTAATAATTGACACGTCAAAGGGTATCAGCTGGGCATCAAAAGGTAATGACCGGATAGTACAAAACATTATCAACCTACTAAATACACGTAAATATGAAGTTGCTTATGACAGGACATTAGGACTGTCAGGAGATTTCATTGATAAGCCCTACGATGAGGCAATTGCAATAATAACAGCAGAAGTTTCTGACTTAATATCAACACGGGAACCAAGGGCTGAGCTGATAGAAGTTTTGTGCGCCGGTACAGATGAAAACGGGAATATGCAATTTAAGGTGGTGGTAGATATATGAGTGATATTAATTTTGTTGAGATTGATAGTACCCGGTTGATTGACAGCTTGATTAGCTTATTTGAAGAGTCTACGGGCGAAGTCTTTTACCCCGGGGATGAGCGAAGGCAATTTTTAAGTAATATGGCTCCCGTTATTGTTGCAATATATAGCTCCATTAACAACACCGGCAGACAGAATCTTTTAAGATATGCCACCGGTGAACTTCTGGATGCTTTGGGTGAAAGAACCGATACTCCTCGATTACAACCTCAAAAGGCAAGTGTAACCTTGCGTTTTACCTTATCTGCAGCTCAGACAAGCAATATAATGATTCCCGCAGGTACCCGGGTAACTCCGGACGGTAAAATATATTTTGCAACTAAGGACACACTTGTAATCCTGGCGGGAAGTTTGAACGGAGATATAGTTGCATTAAGTGTGGAAGCAGGTGCCTCTTATAACGGGTTTGCTCCCGGACAGGTAAGTAAACTTGTTGATCCGAGAGCTTATGTGTCCACAGTAGCAAATACTGAAACAAGCTCCGGAGGAGCAGATCTGGAGCCTGATGATGATGGAATAAATACATGGTCCGGGTACCGGGAAAGGATCCGTCAATCACCGGCAAAGATGTCCACAGCAGGCCCGGAAGATGCTTATATGTATTGGGCAAAAACGGCTGATCAGAATATTTCTGATATTTCAGTAACATCTCCTTCAGCCGGCCAGGTCAAAATAACAGTACTTATGCAAGATGGAGAAATCCCGTCTCAGGCTGTACTTGACAAGGTATATGAGACTTGCAATGACAAAAAGGTACGTCCACTCACTGATCAGGTAATTACTGCAGCTCCGGAAACTGTTACATATAACATAGACCTGACCTATTTTGTCAGTCGAGACAGGGGATCAGAAGTAAATTCAATTCGTGCTGCAATAGAGAATCCCGGGGGAGTTATTGAACAGTATAAGACTTGGCAGAGTGCCAGGCTCGGACGTGCAATAAATCCGGATAGTTTAAAACAGCTTTTGTTAAACGCGGGTGCATTCCGAGCTGACATAACAAGTCCAATATACACGGATGTCGGCGCGGATGAAGTTGCTGCTTCAGGAACCATAACTATTAACTATGGGGGATTGATATAATGCAACTTGAAAATATAGACCTCCTAAAGCTTCAGACTAAATTTATGCAGCAGGATAAAACAACACAGGGATTTTGTGGGGCATTAACACCAAAGTTGCAGGATATTGCTGGAATCATAAAAAACTGTATGTTACTTGCAAGAGTACAGAAATTACAAGAGTCTGTTCTGGATGAACTGGCATACGAATTACTTGTGGATTGGTATGATGCTACAGCTGATATTAGTATCAAACGGGAACTTATAAAAAATAGTGATAAGGTTCATATGTATATGGGAACGCCTTATTCTGTGGAGCAGGTGGTGCAGGATTATTTTGGTGACGGGTATGTTGAGGAATGGTTTCAGTACGGCGGAGAACCATTCCATTTCCAGGTAATAACAAGTAACTCATCGGCAACGTCAGAGCTGGCAGAACGTTTTACAAAGGCAATTGAAAAGGTTAAAAGAAAAAGTACCGTATTAGATCAGGTAATTATAGAAATGGCTGCAGAGTTACCTGTTTTTTATGGCACAGTTTTGCACGTAGGCGATGTATATACAGTAGAACAGGTGGTGTAATAAATGAGCTTTGGGATGATAGCATTTACAAACAGGGGAAGGGCATTACAAGCCAAGGCCACAATCGGGGCACAATTAAAATTTACCCGAATTGCAGTAGGGGACGGTCAGCTTTCAGGACAGGTAACAGAGGAATTAGTTGCCCTTATTCATGAAGTGAAAAGCTTAAACATCAATGATTTAAAAATTATGTCTGGGAATAAGGCAAAGGTGGGAGGAATACTTACCAATCAAGGTCTTGCATCCGGATTTTTTTGGCGTGAATTAGGAGTGTTTGCACAGGATCCGGACATTGGAGAAATATTATATTGTTATGGGAATGCCGGAGCTTTAGCCGAGTATATACCTGCCCAGGGTGGTACTGAGATGCTTGAGAGGCAGTTAAATGTAGTAACATTGGTTGGAAATGCCTCAAATATCACAGCGGTAATAGATCAGTCTTTAATATATGCAAACCACTCAGATATAGTAGATTTACAAAATCAAATAGACGGATTGGAAACGGTTGCAAAAGACTATACAGATGACAAGATTAGTTTGCTACAGAAAAGTATTACACAATTGTCGGCTGAACTTGATTTACATCTTTCGGATACATCTCATGTTGCTGCTGATCTTTACGCTTATCAAAATATAGGGGGTGCATTATAATGCCAGCAAATACAAAACCGATTTATCCTTTAAATCCAAATGTTTCAGGGAAAAACATACAGGTGGCCGATACGAATTTAAAGGCCCCCGTAACGAATGGTATCATTTTGGCTACGGCGGGAGAAAACGGGACAAGAATAGATGCAATTACTATAAGGTCCCTAGGAACAAATGTAGCGACTGTTTTAAGAATATTTTGGAATGACGGAACCGGAATAGGTGAATCAAATTTTCAGCTTATACATGAGATTCTCTTACCTGCAACAACGGCACAGACAGCAAATGTAACCGGAAGCGATATTATTCTCTTGCCTGTGAATTTTGCCAACGATGGAAGAGGGGTTTTACCTCCGGCTTTAAAATCAGGACAGAAACTGTATATTTCGTTAGGAACAACGGTTGCATCCGGTTACTCTGTTTTATTCATGGGAGGAGACTTCTAATGCGTAGAAATTTTGATATTGGATTTCCCCGTCCACAACCCTTGCAGAATAAGGGAACTAGTTCAGTGAGTATTTCCTACTCGGGTTCATGTAAGATTGTATATGAAACGGCATCAAGGGGATACATTGAATGCTATACATCAGGATTGATTATATTTGAAAAAGGTAAAAATGATATTTTCCCGCCTTACATAGATGTTTTCCTTGTTGGTGCCGGTGGAGGTGGAAGCAGTTTAGGTAATACATACACAGGTAGCGGTGGTGGTGCAGGTGGATACACTAAAACATATACAAAAGTGTCTACTCCTGAAACCGCAAATATTTACATTGGTTCGGGAGGAACTGCAGGTCAGGCCGGAGGCTCAACCTCGTTCCCTGGACTTACTCCAGCTTCCGGTGGCAATGGTGCAAATAGCAGTAACGGAGCTAACGGTGGCTCCGCTGGAGGAGGAGGCAACATTTTGTCATCAACAACCTGGTCCTCAGGCGGAGTAGCTGGTTCTAATGGTGGTAATGGTATTAATCCTACATATACAGCTGATGGTGGCAAATCCGGAGCTGGTGTTAATGGTACAGGACAAGGCACGCCTACCACTGATTTCTTGGGCCGTATACACGCAGGCGGAGGTGCAGGCGGAGGTGGTGGAAATACCAATGGAAGCAATTATTACGGTGCCGGTGCTGGTAATGCTCCGGGATCCTCATCGTTTAAAAATGGTTCCGGTGCTGACGGTGGCCTTGGAACTGTAGGAATTGTATGCTCCAGTGGTGGTCACGGCGGAGGCGGTTATGGCGGAGGCGGTGGAGGCGGAGGCTATGGCAGTCCTCGGGGAGTTGGCGGTACTGGAGGTTCAGGATTTGTAATGATAAGGTGGGGGTATTAATATGGAAATGGCATTGAGATGTGCAGTATTGTCCGAAGATAAGACTACAGTTGAAAATATAATAATAGCGGACCAAAGCTATGCTTACAGTATAGGGGCAATTGTTTGTGGGACCATTCAGGTTTCAATAGGAGATACATACAAAGACGGTTATTTTTACAGAGATGGCCAGAAGCTTATTCCAGAGCAAACGGAAATAGAAAAGTTGCAGAAAATGGTTGACACATTAATCTTGGACAATCTTAATATGCAGGCACAAATAGACACTTTAATTACATCAAACTTGGAGGGATAAAAGTATGTTTGAAAGGTTGAGTTACTTATATAAGGAAAATGAACTAACTGAAAAACAGCTGGATATTGCAGTATCAAAAGGGTGGATAACGGCAGAAGAAAAAATGAAGATAATTGGATAATATTATGAATGAGAAGGCTATTAAATTAGTCCTCTTTTTATTGTTCAAACTTCTAATTATACCCTTATAGTGAATTAATTATCAGACTTACAAAGACATGGAAATAAATGTATAATTTAGTAAAATATTTTTTGGAGGTCGATTTTGATGAAGAAATTTGGTAAGGTAATAGGGTTTATTGTAGTGTTTATGGTATTGATTGTTACAATGTGTACGGTGAGTTTTGCAGCGACTGTTGGAGACGTATTAACAAGCCCTGAGGATGGGTGGAAAAGGTATGAAGAAGATAATTCCAATTTCAAGTATATCAATACTGCAAATTTAACTTGGAATGCACCCAATTATAGTGGATTTAGTAATGGATATGCTAAAGCTATAGGAAAAACGACAAATAATAACACTTATGGTGCAAGAGTAATATTTCGCTTTTATGGTACTAAGTTAAGAATAAGCCATTTTTCAAGGGATTATGTGTCAAATTCAATAGAGGTAAAAATTGATGGTAAGATAGTGGGAACGTATGATGCTAGAAAACCTAATAAAGTTGCATGCACATTATTGTTTGAAACAACTTCTTTAAACTTAGGGATGCATAATGTTGAAGTTGTAAATAAATGCAATTCAAATTCAAATAATATGATGTATTGGGATGCTGTAGATATTGATACTACTGGATATTTAGAACCGTATCCTCAACCATATCCTCAACCATATCCTCAAGCAACTAGTTTAAAAACAGTTTCTGGTAATGCAAAAGTAGATTTAAATTGGACATCTGTTCCTGATGCAACAAGCTACAACATCAAACGAGCTACAACAGTAGGCGGTACATATACAACAATAGCAACAAGATCAGCAACTACTTATACTGATACCACAGCCAAAAATGGAACTACATATTATTATGTTGTAACTGCTGTAAATGCCATCGGTGAAAGTCCAATCTCAAATGAAGTCTCAGCAACGCCTACCTTGTCAATACCAAGTGTTCCAACAAATTTAACTCCTGTAGCTGGAAACAAAATAGTAAGCCTGAGTTGGACTTCAGTTTCAGGAGCAACAAGCTATAACATAAAGCGTTCTACAACTTCTGGTAAAGAAGTAATAGTAGGAACAACTGATTCAGCATCATACCAAGATTCAGGTTTAACCAATGATACTACTTACTACTACGTAGTAACTGCCGTAAATGCCAGCGGTGAAAGTCTAAACTCAAATGAAGTTTCAGTAACACCAAAAGCAACTAATCAATTGAAATTAGTTCTTGAAGTAAATCAGGATAAACAGTTAAGTGTAAGTGAAGAATTAAGTGACAATACCGAAATGGAATGGACATCTTCTGATTCTACAATAGCTACAGTTGATGAGAATGGTAAGGTTAAAGCTTTGAAATCAGGAAACACTGTAATTACATGTACAAGTGAAGATAAATCATATACCGAAAAGATTAATGTATTAGTGGTAGATTTGGAATATCAACTTGCAGTTGATTTGACTGTAGGAGATAAATGCAGATTAACTATTGATGATTTAGCAAATGCCACTAATGTTAAATGGTCATCTTATGATCCTACTATCGCAAATGTATCTGCTAAGGGCAAGGTAACCGCTATAAGTGAGGGCTTAACATACATAATTGCTAGCGATATAGACGGAAAAGAAATTGGAAGGATTTATATAAGAGTAAGTCAATCAAACTGATTTATATTATTATTTGGACATTTGGATAATTTCCAATGCCCTTTTTAATAAAAATAAGGATAATACTGCGAACCAAAAGGATTACTCAGAAATGGGTAGTCCTTTTAATTTACTCAAAACATCTTTAAGGAGGACATAAAAATGAAGGATTTTATTATTAAATATTGGATGCAAGTGCTGTTTGGAATTGCATCGGGTGGGTTGGGAGTGGCGTATAAAGCGTTATCGAAGCGATTACATGATCAAAAGGCTCTTAAAGAAGGTACGCAGTCACTATTAAGGAGTGAAATAATAAGGTGCTATGACATGTATATTGACCGTGGGCATATCTCAATCCACGGACTGGAAAGCGTTTTAGCAATGTATGATGCGTATCACAAGTTAGGAGGTAACGGGACAGTTACAAAGCTTGTAGATGAATTGAGAGAATTACCGGTGAAGACTAAAAGACAAATAGTTAAAGGGGATTAGGAATCATGCCAAATGTAAAATTTAAGTATCTTGATGAAACGTCGGTTTATCCGAAATTGGTTGCTGCAGTTAACATGCTGTGTGTATCAAAAGGATGGGACTGTCTCTGCACATCAGGATTTAGAAGTGTGGAAAAGCAAAAGATTATAGCAAAGCAGGTACTTGCTGATAATCCAGGGAGCAAACAGAGGGCCGACGGATCCGTGTACAGTAAAAACGGAGAGTGCCTTGCTGCAGCTTATGGTAGAAGTAATCATTGCTACTGCATTGCAATGGATATAGGAGACAGCTGGTTCAAATCACTTGAAAACGATGAACTGAAGAAATACGGACTTGTTAAGCCGATGAGTTATGAACCTTGGCATGTGCAGCTTTTGGAACACACAGGTATAAGTCTGGTCCAAAAGGAAGCAATCAGAGACAGTGTATTGAGAGGAGTGAATATAGGGATGAACGTAAAAGCATTTCAGAGTATGACAGGCTTAAAGGCAGATGGTATTGCTGGCCCTGTAACAAAGGCAAAAGCAATGGAAGTATTGAGGTGTTGTCAGGATATCTTGGGAAACAATTTCAGGACTGCTGAAGAAGTTATAAAAGCTACTCAAACAAAACCTGAAGAGTGGACACCAAAACTTATTTCAGAGAAGTATTTTCCTGCCTTTGTGATGAACATAGTAAAAAGATTGGGAGGGATGGCATAATGAGAGAGTTTATATTAAACTATTGGTTTATTATTGTGGTTGGCATGGGTCTAATCGGATACATAGTATATTTCGCTTTAAAGCACCGATGGGCAGATTTAAGAGAGTTAGCATATAAATTCATACACCAAGCAGAACAAGCCATTACAGGTACAAAAATGGGGCAAGAACGGTTTAATTATGTACTAGCTCAATTATTCAATATGATTCCGACTTGGCTTAGATTCTTTATTCCTCGGAGCTTACTCGAGCAAAAGCTTCAGGAATGGTTTGACCTGATAAAAGATAGCTTGGATGATGGCAAAATAAACGGTACAGGGCATTAATTCATTAGGCCTTTAGGATTAACTCCTGGAGGTGATTTTTTATAATAGGGTGTTAACAACTATAGTACTGCAATAAATTTCCACGGCATCCCTAACAATAACTTTGGAGGGATTTTATTTTATGAATAGTTTTATTGGATGGATTGGCGGTAAGAAGCTTTTAAGGAAGGAGATTGTAAAACGGTTTCCGGATAAATTCGATAGGTATGTAGAGGTATTCGGGGGAGCTGCCTGGGTGTTATTCCACAGTGACAAACATGCTGAAATGGAAGTATATAATGACTACAATAGTGACTTGGTTAATTTGTATCGGTGCGTCAAATATCATTGTCAGGAGTTGCAGAGGGAGCTTTCATTTATGCTTAACTCTAGGGAGCTTTTTGAGGATTTCAAGGCCCAGTATAATATCAGAGGCATGACTGACATACAAAGGGCAGCAAGATTTTTTATGTTGATAAAAACGAGCTATGGCTGTAATGCGAGAACTTATGGATGTATAAAAAGAGACATTTCAACATCAGTAGAGTATTTAAACCGGATCCAGGAGAGATTGTCCAGGGTAGTAGTTGAGAATAAGGACTTCGAATCTTTGATAAAGGTTTATGATAGGCCGACAGCACTCTTCTATATGGATCCACCATATTACGGTACCGAAAAGTATTATCCGGCACAGTTTGCACAAGAGGATCATGAGCGACTCTGCAGAGTATTGAAGAACCTGAAAGGTAAATTCATATTATCATATAATGACTGTGGATTTGTCAGGGAGCTGTACAAAGATTTTGCTATTGAAGGTATTGAGAGAAATCACAGCCTTACTAATAAGTATGCCGAGAGAGACAGGCGGTATGGGGAAGTGATAATCAAGAATTATTAGTTCAACTGTAGATTTGAAAAACTGATTGGAATTATGTAATTAGGTTTGGAATTTTATAAAGCAGAATGGAAATTTGAAAAACAGTTTGTATTTAATAACCGCAGCATAAATCTATGAAGAAGATTCATAAGCGGCGATGACTTGCAGAATATGCAGGTGTCGGCGTTTATAGTTGTATTCAATCTGTTTTATAAAACCACAGAAGGAAATAATTTTCTCATATAGAATTATTATGTAGAAAGGAGTTGAGATAATGAATCAATTATATTACGAATATGCTAAAAAATTGAGTGATTTAGGTGATAGAATAATTAATATATCGGATCAATTTCCGTTGAGTTTGAAATTAGATACTGCTGAAAAAATAAAAAATCAGTACGATATTTCATTAAAGGCTATAACCGAATACAAAGAAGTTAAATTAGCATTTTTGCTAGTAGTTGTTCCTGATATAGTCCAAAAAGAACATAAAGAGGTAATAAGTGCTCTTCAAATGTTCATAAATGGCACAGAATACATGTTTAAATCTATTGACGTAAACAATAGTCATGTAGACAAAGATATGATATCAAAAGGGTTATCATTACAAGAACAGGGAAAAGATAGAATTGTTCAATTAGCAGACCAGATTTGCAAAAAGTTTGGTGTATAAAACATCATCCGTATTATTTAAATGTCGACGCATACATCTGAGATTCATATGCGGCGATGACAATAAAATTTTATTAGTCATCGCCGCTTATGCTTAAATAATAATTCCAAACTGTTTATCATGGAATATCATGAATAAATATTGATTCCGGCAATAATTCCATTCTGTTTATTAATGGACTACAAAACAAATACGATAATTACCATTTTTCAGAAAGGTTAATTTCCAATGTGTTTTATGAAACTACATCAACATTATATCTCAGTCCCATGGACAAATCCTAGGGGCTTTTTTTAGCACAGAAAATCAATGGATTTAATAGGATACTTTATGGGTAAATAAAATATGTATTTATTGTAAATTTTAAGTCAAGAGTGTTGATATCTGATTTAACTGGTGGTAAAATATGGATAGAAAATTCGGTTTAAATATATTTAATAAAAGGAAGATACGTATGTATAGTGCTTTTGATATAGCGAAGTACATAATTAACTATTGTAAAGAAAAGGGTTACTCTTTAAGTAATTTAAAATTACAAAAAGTTTTATACTTTGTTCAAGCACAGTTTTTACTAAGCAATGATAAGCCATGTTTTTATGAGGCAATAGAAGCTTGGGATTTTGGCCCTGTGGTTCCAGACATTTATCACGAGTATAAAATATACGGTAGCTCTAATATTACAGTCACGTACCCTGAAAATTCGAATAAAAATATACAAAGTTATGATAAAGAGTTAATTAATGAGATTATTGACCAATGTGCAAAAGTATCTGCTTCAAGGTTGGTTGAAATTACCCATCAACAAAAACCTTGGATTAATTCTTATGAAAAATATTTTAACAATGAAATAACTGTGGACTCTATTAAAAATTATTTTTTAGAGAAAGTGAAGAACTAGAGTTTATATGAAAAACGATTATGTACTTATTGTTGATGAAAATAGTAGCGATAAAAAAAGTACTCTTGATGAAATGGGTGCTGAAATATACGAGTTATGTGATATCTTTTCTCAGCAAAGCAATACGTTTGATAAAAAGAAAGCGTTATATTCAGTTGTAAATTACACAAAAAAATATGATAGGTTATTATATGCAAATATAAGTAATTATATTTTTGATATTTATCAAACATCAACTCAAAGAATGGGCATATTTGAAACAAATTTAGAATCATTAGCTAATTTTGTTCTAAGTGGAGAGTTTACCTCTTTGCTTGGTAGTGTTGATAGTGTAGAAAAACAATGGTTATTGAGAAGTGAAAAAATAGTTATTAAGATTTATGATCATGTAAATTTGGCCAAAAGACAGTTCAATGTATTAAAAACATCTGATAAAGAGTATGAAAATAACTTTAAAAAATATATATTACCATTCAAACAAGAAGTAACTAAAGAAATGAGCAGCCAATTAATCACGCTAGTAGGAATATTTACAGCTATGGCATTTTTGGTATTCGGTGGTATTAGTTCTCTTAATAATATTTTTGGAAAAATTGAAACAATTCCAATCTTAAAATTAATGATTATGTGCTGCTTATGGGGATTGGGTATCCTCAATCTAGTATATATATTTATGTTTTGCGTCGGCAAAATGACAGTTTTCAGATTTAATTCAAACAATAAGATTGTAATATGGAGTAATTTTTTACTAATTTCAGTTTTTGTTTTTAGTTTATTGTTTTATTATATTGATAAAAATAATATGACCATATGGTTTGACAAATGGTGTTTTAAGCATTCACATTTAGCTGTAGTATTAGGAATTGGTATACCTATTACTATATGGCTATGTATTGTAATTATATATTTTATTCTTGAATATAAAGAACAAAATGGCCCAAATACATAATATGAAATTTTTTGGGCGTTCCCTTGGTTCGCTTAAGCCTGATAATAATATATATAAACAAAAAGAGCAAAGCCTCACCCCCTTTATAATTCTTTTATTCAGTAATCAACCCAAAATGTATTGACAATTTAATCCAAATGGTATAGAATATTATTGTAGGTCAGATTACATATATTATGTTTTCTGGCCTTTTTATGTCTTCGGAGGACTTCTATTACATACGCAATAAAATATTAGGAGGGGTCGTTTATGAAAGACATGATGACATTGTCTTATGTTTGGCATCCTGAAATGTATTTAAAGGTCAGAAAAATAATTGAATCAGCTGGTTTTGATCCAGTCATTCTTGATGAATTAATTGAACTTTATCTTAACCGAGAAAGGAAATATATTGATTATTATTTGAGGAAATAGAAATTTACTTAATTATCCCCTGTAGCGTATTCAGGGGAATACATATATATCATAAATTTTCGTGATCGCCTGATAGCATACAAACAAAAAACGAGCCGAAGCTCGATTTTTGTGTAAATTCAAAAAAATTTCAATTTAGATGTGTTAAAAGATTTGTTACAGAAATTATACAATATATTACAAAATAATACAATGTTAATTTTAAAGATTCATATACCACTGCTTTCCGGTAAAGTATAAATAAAATCTCTTACCTTCAGCCTGACATAAATACCTTTTCCCCAAGAATCCATCCTTCAGGGATACACCTTCCCGAACATTAATAACTCTGTCTATTTTGATTTGTCTGTAATCCCATTTGAAAGTTAGTGGGATAACGTCCTTGTTGGTACACATCATAGCAGTTACCTCCAGAAATGTCTTGTTTTCTGGTAATTGCTCATAGACTGCAGTTTCTTTTTCCCTTTGTTCAAAGCCAAATGGCGGCATATAATCACTCCAAATCGAACGTGTGTTTGAAAATATTATATGCTTTTTGAAGTTTAATATCAATGAAATGATTACATGTTCCATTATGTGGAAAATCGTAGTAAAATAACTATATGAAAACAAGGGAGGGGGATATATGAGAGAAGAAGCCTTACAGGAAACAAAAGCTAGGTTACAACAATTAGAATTAGAAGATAAATTTCTAGAAAGTACCCACATTGAAGACACACTCAACAACATATTATATGAATTGAAAAGTTTGAATTCCAAGCAAGAAACTGTTAAAACCATTTTAACAGTTTGGTCTATTATAACAGTAATGGGCTTTATAGGTGCAATAGTATTATCTATAGCGATAATACATAAATAAATGCAGGCTTATCTGGCACTAATCCAGAAGAGTTTTTAATAAAGTTTGTAAATGATACAAAATAATGTTTTAATAAACAATAATCGACAAATAATTTAGAATAGTATAATATATATATATATTAAATATATCAATCCGGGAGGTGATAATATGAAGAACAAACTTAAATTAATTGTACTCACAATATTATCTGTAATTGGTATAACTGCAGCTACCGCATCGGCCGGAGCTTGTTGGATGTTTTCCTTTTATCAAAAGGAATGTCCAAATTCATTATTAAAATAAAGAGCTGCAATAAAAAAGGCCTCATAATGAGGTCTTTTTTATCTTTAACTTTTGATTAAACCTCATAAAAGTATCATCAAATTCGGTTTTCCATATAAACCTTTTATAGTCACTTAAGAAATTTGAAACAATAGCTAATCCGTGGCCTCTTTCATTACCTTTAGTTGAATAACCGTCTAAGTTAATTTTTTTAATCATTGGTGCTTGATCACAACTGTTAGATATCAAGATCTCGATGCAATCCTGATAATTTATAATGGACATATCTATGGTTCTTTCACTAGATTCCTCAGCTGCTTCAATAGCGTTGTCGAGGAAAATACCGATGATTGCACACAACTCAGAAACTTTTAACTCAGGGATTGAATTTACAACGCCTACAACTTGTAAATTGAATTTGATTTCAGCTTTTTTTGCTTTGTCCATTTTAGATGATATAATTGCAAATAGGGCAACGTTTTCTATGTTGTATATTGCAGTATTAATATTACTAACATTTTCGGATAATTCGGATATATAGTTTCGAGCTTCTTCGTATTTGCCATTATTCATCATGAAATTCAAAGTTGAAAAATGATTATTGTAATCATGCTTAAAGTGTCTTAGTTTTTGCAATGTGTCTTTGAGAGATTCGTTATAAAATTCCTGCTGCCGTTTTTCCTCCTTTAAGGCTTGTTCTTTCTGATGCCTGCTATAGCCAAAAAGTACAAGTATGTATAACACAGTTAACACAAAGAGCTCAAGTTGAAAAGCCCCTACATTTGGCGTTAATCCATAAACTTGACCACTTACAATAATAATTATAAGAGTTATACAGAATAGTATTGAAACAGGATTCAAATTTTTGAGTTCTCTGAACAAAGCAGGTATGATGCTGATAATAAGCATAGATATAAAGTAAGTTGTTATATTTGCAAAGAAATACAGGGTAATGCTTTCGCCTATGGTTTTAGTTGTTACTGTTAAGCCAAATAAGTTTAATATAATAGGGGTTGCTAAATTGCCTAGACCAGTCGCAACCATGATACTTAAAAAAGATGTGACTGTTTTTGGCCAAGTTACTTTAAGCATATATTTAATCAATGCTATACTTAAAATGAATATCAATATTGGTTTAATTATTTGAACCATACTTGATGTTCCAAATAACATCATCCAAATCGCTGTTATTACTCCGTTTCCAATTCCGAAAGAAAATAAGAAAATGGCTATTTGTAGCTTAGATACTCTATGTCTAAAAACAACTTTTAAAAAGACTAATAATAATACTGCTGTTAACAGGGAAAAAAGCGTATTCATCAATATATATTCTAACATAACGATAAGGGCCTCCATTCCCGGAAGTAATTTCGAAACTTAGGGCCGATATCACATTCGATGCCACTGCGAAGGGTAATTATTGTATATTTCGAATTTATATGCTCAATCTTTTCAGTATTTATTATAATTGATTTATGACATTGCTGAAATCTTTCATCCCCGATACGGTCTTTGAGTTCAGCAAGACCTTCAGATGTATAATATGTATCTTTTACTGACGTAGCATCCTTATCTATATGTATACAGGTTTTATTACCTACACGGTCAATGTAATCAATATCATTAAGGGCTATAAAGCTTTTGCCATAATCTTCTCTATCGCCAGTGTTACATTCAATACAAATAATAGATTTTTTATATCTAAGCATTTCTTTATTAAGATTTACTAAGGTAATTTCAAGAAATGTCCAATTTGGCTTTTCTATGAACCAGTGGGCTTTTACTTCGTATGCCAATTGGCTGTAATTCAAGCAACCTGAAAAAAATATAATTTCTATATCTCGGTTGTTTTCACGGATCTGTTTGGCTATATGCATACCATTTATATTGTCTTTGAGATTAATATCGATTATAGCAACATTGACTTTATTGTTTTGTACTACTTCTACAAATTTTCTATAGTCCCTTGTTGCTATTACTATTTCTCCATCGATTTTGTGCTTTTTAAACAGATTTGAAATTCTTGTCTCATGTTCTACAAGTATATTCGCATCATCGTCAAGAATTGCTAAATATAACATAATATAACTACCTCCCATTAACTATATATTATATTAGCCATATTTGATTAACAAATGTGATTGTTAACATTCCTGACCGGTTATGACAAATTATTCCTATATTTCTTAAGATATCTATAATAAACATATTTTCGTTGCTTAAAAATGACATTTCGTTGTTTTTTAATGGAAATGGAAAATACATGGTATATAATATATACAAATAATACCATGAAAGGAGGATTAATACTTTTGAAGTTTTGTTATTTTAAATTCTGGGAGGTACTTAAAATAACAATAGTTTTAATATGCTCAAATTGTATCATAAACACCATGACTATAATTACAAGTCGATGTCAACTTATATACTTGTATCATGAAAAAATAAAAAATGAATTTTCATTACTCAAATTAACACTTTCATTTAAAAAGAACAAAGATGTACATATTATATATGGAGGTAAAAAATGAATTTAATCGTTAATTCTGATTTTGATTTGGATTTTAAGGAAGTTCAAAAAAAACTAACAAATCAATCTATAGCTGTAGATTTTGAAAAAGTATACGATTTTGCAAAACGATTTATAAATAAATACGGAATCTGCGCAAAGACTATAGAGAAAATATATCTGCTTGGGTATATTCAAAAATAGACTGCAACTAATATAAAGTAGTAAATATTAAAGGAGAGTCCATAAAAGGGCTCTCTTCTAATTTAAATATTCACAACTTTCCACAACTTTACCACAACTTTTAATATTGTTTACAACCTAAAAAATACGTCTATTTTCATTTGCTAAATAGGCAAACAAAAACCGCTTATCCTTAGAGATAAACGGTTTTTGTTTGGTGCGCCATCAGGGATTCGAACCCGGGACACCCTGATTAAGAGTCAGGTGCTCTACCAACTGAGCTAATGGCGCAAATATTTTTTTGAGTGCTTTGTTTTCACAGAGCGTTTTTTATTATAAAAGCAAAAAACAATATTGTCAATACATTTTCAATAATTATGCAAAAATATTTATTTTAAATACTAAGATATGGCAGACTACTTACAATTTTTGAAGTATAATTCATAATAGAAGGTATCGGAGGGGGGAAGCTTGTGAAAGCAGTAGTAGTTTACAAATCCAAATCGGGTTTTGCAAAAAAATATGCACAATGGATTGCAGAGGAGCTTCAGGCAGATATTTACGAAGCCTCAAAAATAGATGTTAAAATGTTAATGCTTTACGACACAATTATATATGGTGGCGGACTTTATGCAATTGGTATAAATGGACTTAAAACTATAACAAAGAACATTGACAAGCTCAAAGATAAAAAACTTGTGGTTTTTGCTACTGGAGCTACACCACCAAGAGATGCAGATATTGAAAAGGTAAGAAATTCCAACTTTACACCCGAACAGCAAAAGTATATACGCTTTTTTTACCTGAGAGGTGGATTTGATTATACTCACCTTAAGCTTATTGATAAAGTGCTGATGAATTTGTTAAAGTTGAAAATCAAGTCCAAGAATAAAAATAAATTGATTCCTGATGAAAAAGGAATGCTTGCAGCTTATGATAAACCAATTGATTTCACCAGGAAAAAGAATATAGAGGATTTGATATTGTATGTTAAATCTAAATGATTTTCTAAAAGAATAACTTGAATACTTTACCGGAATACTTTATGATAAACGAATAAATTATAAATTTGTTTACAAAAAGAGGGGGATATCCGGCATATCGGCGGATTAGAAGGAAATGATACGTTTTAATTGTGATTACAGCGAGGGCGCACACCCAAAAGTATTGGAAAAACTTTTACAGACAAATATGGAGCAGACAGTAGGGTATGGAATGGATCCTTACTGCAAAAAGGCAGCTGAAATTATTAAAGATAAAATTCAGCGTCACGATGCAGAAGTGCATTTTCTTGTTGGAGGAACACAGACAAACCTGACAGTTATTTCAGCAGCTTTAAGGCCCCATCAGGGAGTAATTGCTGCATTAAGTGGACATATAAGTACACACGAAACAGGTGCAATTGAGGCTACGGGACACAAAGTAATTGAACTGCCAAGCAGTGATGGGAAGTTGACAGCAGGGCAGGTTGAAGAAACCGTCAAGGCACACTACTCTGATGAGGGACCTGAACATACAGTCCAGCCGAGGATGGTGTATATATCAAACCCAACAGAAATTGGTACTATATACACTAAGAAGGAGATTACTGAGTTAAGCAGAGTATGCAGGGAGAACAATCTTATTTTTTATTTGGACGGTGCAAGACTTGGATATGGGTTATGCGCAGTGGATAATGACCTTGATTTGCCTACTATAGCACAGTTCTGTGATGCTTTCTATATTGGAGGTACCAAATTGGGTGCACTTTTTGGAGAAGCATTGGTTGTTTGTAATGATGAACTGAAAAAGGACTTGAGATATATTATAAAGCAAAAGGGTGGTATGCTTGCAAAAGGCAGACTACTTGGACTACAGTTTATTGCACTGATGGAAAACGATTTGTATTTTGAGATGGCTACCCATGCTAACAAAATGGCGATGCAAATAAAAGAGGCTCTTATAAAAAATGGTTATAGTTTCTTAATATCGTCAACTACAAATCAACAGTTCCCAATATTGCCAAATAGTATTTTGAAAAGAATAAAGGAAAATTTTGAATACTCATTCTGGCAAAAAATTGACGAAAATACAAGTGCCGTAAGGTTCTGCACAAGTTGGGCAACAAGTGCTGATGCTGTACAAAAATTGATTGAAGAAATAGAAAAAGGTTAAAATAAGCTCAAGGAAAGGAGGTTTTAGAATGCCCGTAATTACTATTGAAGCAGGTAAAATGTCAAAGGAGCAAAAAGCTACTCTTGTTAAGGAACTAGTTTTAAAAGCAAGTGAAACCTTAAATATACCTGAGCAGGCTTTTGTTACATTAATACGTGAAAATGAAATGGATAATGTAGGAAACGGTACAAAGCTTTTGTCAGACTTACACAAATAATAACTGAAAGCAGTTTAAAATGGAGTGTTGCTAAACTACTGAAAAAGTAGCTGGCGATACTCTTTTTATTTTGCAACAAAAATTATTGTTTGCATAAGAAAGGTATAAACCCAAATAATATTAAGGCATTATATAGCAATTATAGTAAATCGGAGGATCAAACATGGATTTAGATTGGATATGGAAAGCTGCTCTTATATTTATAATAGGAACATTTATTTTAAGAATTGGTGGTAGAAAATCAATATCTCAAATGACGATTTCTCAAACAATTGTAATGATTGGGTTGGGTTCTTTACTGATAGACCCGGTAGCAGGTAAAGGGCTGCTTATCACATTCCTTGCAGCACTTACGTTAACAATATTAATGATAATTACTGAATATCTGGAAGTGAAAATAGATTTTTTAGAGAACTTATTTTCAGGAAAATCAGTTATAGTTATTGAGAATGGTAAACCCAATTTGGCAAATTTGAAAAAACTAAGAATGAGCATTGATCGGCTTGAAACTCGCTTGAGACAAGCAGGTATATCATCTATTGAAGACGTCAAAATCGCGACGATTGAAGTAAGCGGACAACTTGGATATGAATTAAATGATAATAAAAAACCTCTGACACAGGAGAACTTTGTAAAGCTTATGAGTGAATTTAATAATTTAAAAGCATTGTTTAATAGCAATATAAAACCTCCAGCAAAGAAAGGGAATGACATTTTCAACGAGATTAAAAATGATAAATTTGAAGGGGATAAAAAGGAACCGTAATCTTTTAGTTTCTTTTTGTTTACATTAATAAAAAAAGGATATAAATAAATCATAAATAGAAACAAGAAAGAGGGGTATTATATGGATTTATTTGATTTAACCGGAAAAGTTGCAGTAGTCACCGGTGCATCATCCGGATTGGGTGTTCAATTTGCAAGAGCTTTGGCAAGACAAGGAGCTGATTTGGCAATAGTTGCAAGAAGGCTTGAAAAGCTTAATGATGTATCTGAAGAAATAAAGAAAATGGGAAGAAAGTGTCTGGCCTTTAAATGTGATGTTACTAACGAACAGGAAGTTAAGGACACAGTTGCTGCTATAATTGAAAAAATGGGCAGAATTGATATTCTGGTTAACAATGCAGGTGTAGCTGAAGTAGTTCCAGCAGAAAATCACACTACTGACCAGTGGAACCGGGTACTTAATACTAACTTGACAGGAGTATTCATGTTTGCCAGAGAAGCAGGCAAAAATATGATAGAAAACAAGTACGGCAGAATAATTAATATAACCTCTATGTTTGGGCATATAGCCAACACTGCAACTCAAAATTCCAGTTACCATGCATCAAAGGGTGCAGTTATAAACCTTACACGTGCACTGGCTGCTGAATGGGCCAAATACGGAATTACAGTAAATGCCATTGGCCCTGGGTTTTTTGAATCCGAAATGACGGGAGACATTTTAAGCAATCAGGAGTTCAATAATTTCGTCAGTTTCAGATGTCCTATGGGAAGAGCCGGCAATATGGGCGAGCTTGACAGCGCATTAATATTTCTTGCAGCTAATTCTTCAAGCTATATTACAGGACAAACTGTATTTGTTGATGGAGGCTGGACAGCAGTATAAAACAGTATACCACCTGTCAAATTATTCACTGATAGGTGGTTTCCTTTTTATACGGTTTTTTTGGGGGCGAATAGTTATATCGTTTACAACCATGTTTTCACCACAGCTCAAAATATATTCCACCGCATCTGCGGACTGTTCCTCAAGCAAAACAGTGTCGGCATCGATGTCAAAGGTAAAATCAAGATTATCATAAAAATTACTGCTGGTAATGTCAGGGTGGACTACAGCTACTTTTACACCGTATTTTCTTACCTCCTCAAAAAGACTTGATGAAAAGTGTGAAAGTCCTGCTTTAGAAGAAGCGTAAGCACATCCATGAGTACTTATTTTTTTAGCGGTAACCGATGAAATGGAAATTATAGTGCCCTTGCTCTTTTTTAAAGCTCTTAAAAGTAGTTTGCATAAAATGATCGGAGCTTCAAGATTTGTTCGTATCATAGTCTGAATATCGTTAATTTTCAGTTGCTCATGAGGAGCGAAAAAGCCTACGCCTGCATTGTTTACCAATAGGTTAATTTCGGTTTCCTCAGATTCAATTTGTTTAATTATCCTTTCAAGTTTATTGGTGTTCATAATATCACAATTGATTTGAATGAACTTTTCATGAGCGTATTCTGTATTTTGAAAGGAACGGGCTATTCCGTAAACTTTGTAATCCAGAGAAATGAGTCTCTTTACAATAGCCAAGCCGATTCCTTTTGAAGCTCCTGTTAATATTGCTGTTTTCATAATGTATATATCTTCTCCTTTGGCAAATATTCTTCTAATACTTTCAGATGACTAGACTTTACCATTTCTTTTAGTTCATAGGGGTAAGACACTATATCATCAGTTATACTGTACTCGTCGGCAAAAAGGTGTGAATTGTTTTTTCGTTTCTCTATCCTTTTGAAAAATTCCTTTGGCATTCTGAAAAAACCGTAACCCACATCTTTTAGTTTACCCGGGTTAATTTCCGTGAAGAGATCTCTAAAAAACGGTTCGTACAGTTTTTCGCTCCCGGAATTTATTATAACAGGATCAAGACACAACCGTACTTTGAAACCTCTTGAAATAGCTACTTTTATGGCATTAATCCGGGCTGCCAGAGGAGGTGTAAGCTTTTCATACTTATTTATTATTTCTTGAGGTGCAATACTAAAGGCAATCACAATGTTTTCAGTAGGTGAAAACTTACTGTAAAATACTTCGTTGGCGCTGTTGGTGCGTATTTCTACGTTAATATCAAGTTGTTGGGTAAAAAAGTCATGAAAGTAATCCCAGTACGGAATTACATTATGAAAACCAATAAGGTCAGTATCGTAGGAAACTGCAAGATAAGCTTTCTTTCCGCTTAAAGTGTTTTTTATTTCCTGCACGAATTTGTCTACGTTTACAAAGGCAACTATATTTGCAGATTGATACATTCCTTGCAGATAACAATACTCACAGTCAAAAATGCAATTAAGAAGAAAAGAGGTATAATAAAAGTCGGAGTATCCGAAATCCTGGCATACTTCTGGACCCTTATATAAAAACGGACTGCTTTTTACTGCCAGAATAAGGGACTGTCGGTGTTTTTGAAGCTGATAACACTGATTTCCTCGGTTGAAAATATCCTTGTAATTGCGTATGGTGATTATAGGTAAATCAGGATATTTCTCCAGAACCAAACGAGTTATAGGATATTTATATGCTTGTTCTTCTATGTATATTGAGTTAAACAGACTTTTGCTTGATTTTTGTAATAATGTGTTCAAAATATTTCTTTCCTTCCTCTTTAGAATCCACCTTTAATCCGTAAAACTGCTTTAATGAGTTTAAAGGTTCCAAGCCGTTCATTCTGGCTCTCTTAACTTCTTTAGTCAGAATTAGCTTCATTGCCTGAGTAAATCTGAGACTTAGACACAGGTCTTCTAATGAAGTTTTTCCTTCCTCCAGAGGCAATTTACCGGAATCTTCACTCAAATGTCGCACTTCATTTATTATACTTTCTAGAGTAGGCATATTGATTTCAATATACCTTTTTAGCTTAGCCTTGTCCAGTTTTTGGGGTTCCAGATAATCTGAAATTATTTTAAGTATAATTACGTTATGGGCATAGAAAAATTTTTTGGAAGCCTCCATGATACCGGCAGATTCCATATCACAGAATAAATCCGTTTGCTTAGCTATATCTGCTACTTTTACAATCTTTGGATAGCATTGAACCGGTATCTGGGGAATTCCGTCACCGAAAAACACATCTGGATAATAATCCCTACCCGTGTCCATATCGGTAACCTTGTTTACAACCAGTAAGCTTCCTATTTCAAAGCGTTTGTTGTTTGTTCCGCAAAAGCCGATATTTATTAAAACATCTTTTCCCCCTGTACCGTATGTATTATATAGATAGACTGAGGCCATGGCACTTTTAAGCTTTCCGACACCACTTACAATTAAAGCAATATCCGAGCCCTTATAGACAGAATAAGGATGGATCGTCATATCTTTTTTTAGTTTGAAATAATCAATAATAGGGGCAGCTTCCAGCGTTAGTGCTGTCACAATAAATATCATACGCATTCTCCCGTTATTATGTTATTGCTCAATATGAGTATAAAGAGAATTATACCAAATTTACAGTTTAATGGAAAGACAAAAAAGTGCTTAAACTGTCAACAGTTCAAGCACTTTTTGTGCTGAAAGGGATACCCTATATTCCGTATTTGCCAGCTACTTTGTCATAGAAGAGAGGAAGGTGCGGTGGCTGAAATGTCCAGTAAACGAATAATACACAAATGAGAGCAATGAGTAAAATTGAAAATCCCGCTCCCAAACCCTCGGAATATCTGTAGAAATGAAGCCCCAGACATTGACCGATAATACTGGCCAGTAGAAAGATAAATATGTCTACATAAAGTGACTGGGTTCCGAAGGCCTGGGTGTAAAAGTAGTAAAAAAGCATCACTGAAAATATGGAAGAAACAAGGGAGATTAATAATCCTGTAAACCATAGGTTGGCATCTATTCCGTATTTCTTTTGTTTAGCAATATAATAAACTAACCACCATAATATAGTGGGAACAAGTAGAAGCTTTGTATGTTCCCACACACTTTCGTTTACTGCAGAAATTGCCCCTACTAAGATTTTTTGCCCTGACCAATCATACAAAAAATGAAAAATAGAACCTACTATGAATACAAACGGGATACCAATTAGAATCCATTTTTCAGGATGAGTAAACCTTTGTTTTTTCATAATGTCACAACCTTTCTTATTATTGCACTATTAAATTTATTGTGGTAAAAACTGTATTATACCATTTTTCATAGAACTTCGTATAATTGACACAACAAAACCGATTTATTATAATATGTTAGAGTTCTAACAATTGCGACTCTAACAATTTGCGATATTTTTGCTTTAATGCCTTTCAGGGGGGACGTTATGAATATTTACCGGAAGTACTTTAAGAAGTACAGGTTTATGTTTTTGACAGCTATTAGTTGTGTGTTTTTTGAAGCGGTATGCGATTTACTTCAGCCGGCTATCATGTCCCGTATAATAGATAACGGAATTAGAAACAGCAGGGTGGACTCGGTTTTAAAGCTGGGACTCCTGATGCTTGGCATAACCATTTGCGAAGCAGGCTTTGCGGCTACCAGAAATATACTTGCCAGCAAGGTTTCACAAAGATTTGGAGCTGATTTACGTTATGATGTATTTTCAAAAATAATGAAGTTTTCTGAAGAAAGTGTTGATAAAATAGAAAGCGGTTCCCTTATTACGAGGATGACAAACGATACAAATCAAATCATGCAGTTTGTGAACGGTATGATGAGAATTTTCTTCAAAGCGCCTTTAACATGTATCGGCAGCATATTACTTGCTTTCATTCTAAGTCCGTTCATGAGTATTGTTCTATTTTGTGCTATAGCCGTCATTGTAGTTCTTATTATAATCAGTATGAAAATGAGCTATTCTCGTTTTGCAAAAGTCCAAACTGCAATAGACAGATTAAATACGACTGTACAGGAATATCTTCTTGGAATCAGGTTGGTAAAGGCTTTTGGACGCTTTGAAGATGAAGAAAAGAAGTTTGATGCAGTCAATACTGACTTATTTCACAAGAGCGTTTCATCTCAATTGGTAGTTTCATATTTTTCTCCCCTCATGTCACTGACAATCAGCACAGGTATTGCATTGATAATTTACTTGGGTAGTATTCTGTTCGGTAAAGGATATATTGAAGTTGGAAAGGTTGCAGCCTTTATAAATTATATGATGCAGATACTAACTTCATTAATTATGATTACAAATATTTTCAATACTTTTATAAGGACAAAGGCTTCAACTGAAAGGGTTGTAGAGATATTAGAAAGTGAAGAAGACTTTTCTGGTTTCGATAATAAGGCAGTTTTCAACGAAGGCAGTTTGGAATTTAAAAACGTTACCTTTGCATATCCGGGAGGGAGTGGCCTTCCGGCTCTGAAAAGCCTGTCTTTTAGCGTAAATGACGGTGAAACCCTTGCTATTATAGGCCCCACAGGTTCGGGAAAGTCAACGATTGCATGGCTATGCCTTCATTTTTATGATATACAGGAAGGGAGTATTTATATTAGTGGTAAAGATATAAAAGAGCTTGATACAAACTATATAAGAAATAATATTGCACTGGCACCTCAGAAAAGTATGCTTTTCACAGGTACAGTTTTTGATAATATAGCCTGGGGTATGAAGGAAAAAAATAGGGAGAAGGTGCTAAAGGCCGCAAACCAAGCACAAGCAGACGAGTTTGTTAAAAAAATGTCCGACGGATATGACAGCTTGCTTGGGCAGAACGGAGTTAATCTGTCGGGAGGACAGAAACAAAGACTATCAATTGCAAGAGCACTTGCAAAGGAATCCCCCATAATGATACTGGACGATTGCACAAGTGCACTTGATGCCGTTACCGAGGCGAGAGTAAGGTGGGCTTTACGAAAAACTGAGGATAAGAAAACCATTATTATGATAACTCAAAGAATAGGCACTGCAATGACTGCCGATAAAATCCTTGTTATGAACAATGGAGTAAATGCAGGCTTTGGAAGTCACAAGGATTTATTGAGTTCTTGCAAGACCTATAGAGAAATTTATGATTCCCAGATCGGAGGCGACTTATAATGGCTGGTACAATTAAACCCGGTAATATAAGCAATATGCCGGGATTGGGGAACAGAATGGGGGGGCCTCTTCATCAGAGATTTCAACCTATGGCTAAACCTAAAAACAGTAAAGGTACAATGCTAAGGCTTATTAGAATGTTTGGCAAATGGAGAAATTCTCTCATATTGGCTGCCGTACTTACCATAATTTCAGCTTCTGTGTCACTTATTACACCTTATTTGATTGGGCAAGCAATAAATACCTTTAATATTAAAACAAGAGCTGTAGATAAAGATATATTAACTATAATACTGACCGCACTTATTGCCTGCTATCTTGTGAGTTGGGTAATAGATACTTCAAAGGGTATTCTTATGGCAAGGGTTACGCAAAATCTTGTAAAAAGCATAAGGACGGACTTCTTTTCAAAACTTCAGAGAATTCCTTTAAACTTTTATGATACCAGAGCCCACGGGGATACTATGAGCAGAATAACCAATGATGTAGACAACATTAGCAGTACTGTAGCTCAGACAACAACTCAGCTTATTTCCAGTATTTTTTCAATAACAGGTTCGTTTATTATGATGCTGTATTTAAGTCCTGTTTTAACCCTTGTTGCACTGATTACCATACCACTTGTTTTTATGCTTACAAAAACAATAGCCATTCACAGCCGAAAATACTTTAAAAGTCAACAGAATATACTTGGGGTGCTTAACGGAGTAATTGAAGAAAATATTGTGGGATTAAAGATGGTTAAATCCTTTAACCGCCAGCAAAAGGTTTTAGAGGAGTTTAAAGAGGTTAATGGCAAACTTTGCGAAGATTCCACCAAGGCACAGATTTGGGCAGGTTTCCTTATGCCCTTTATGAATGTGATTAACAATTTGAGTTTTACTTTTATTGCCTGTGCGGGTGGAGTTCTGACAGTCAATAAAATTTTAACTGTAGGTGTTGTTGTCAGCTTTCTCACGTATTCAAAACAATTTGGGATGCCTCTTAACAATATTGCGGGAATGTTTAACACTATTCAATCGGCTTTAGCAGGAGCTGAAAGAGTTTTCGAAATTTTGGATGAAGCAGAGGAAGTAGAAGACAAAAAGGATATAAAGAAATTTTCCGATGTTAAAGGCAAAGTAGAGTTCAGAAATGTATCGTTTTCATATAATTCAGCACGTAAAGTTCTAAATAGCATTAGCTTTAGGGTTGAACCCGGAGAAGTTGTAGCACTGGTTGGTGAAACAGGAGCCGGAAAAACTACTATTGTAAACCTGTTAACCAGATTTTATGAGGCAGACGAGGGAGAGATATTAATAGATGATACCAGTATTACCGAAATTTCAAGAAAAGACCTGAGAAGTTGTTTTTCTGTAGTTTTGCAGGATACATGTCTTTTTACAGGTACAATAATTGACAACATAAGATATTCAAAACCTGAAGCAACAGATGAGGAAGTTCTGGAAGCTTCAAAAATGGCGCACGCTCACGAGTTTATTTCAAGGCTCCCCAAAAAGTACAATACACACATTACGGGAAGCTCAGATAATCTAAGTCAGGGACAGCGACAGTTAATTGCAATAGCAAGAGCAATTTTATGTAATGCTCCAATACTTATTTTGGATGAAGCTACAAGCAGTGTTGATACTAAAACAGAAAAAGAAATTCAACTGGCTTTACTCAAGCTAAAGAAAAACCACACCAGTTTTTTGATTGCTCACAGACTCTCAACAATACGTGATGCTGATAAAATTTTTGTTATAGAGAATGGCTGCATTCAGGAACAGGGTACTCATATACAGCTTGTGGAAAGAAAAGGAATATACTACAATATGGTAATAAGTCAGATGGGACTTGGCGAAAATTTTAAATAACATGCTTTTACATTTTTTTGCTAAAACAATATATGGGTATTTTTAAATAAAAGTAAACGAGGTGTATGCTCAATGAAAAACATTATTATAACAGGGAGTACCAGAGGTATAGGACGTTGTATGGCAATCGAATTCATGAAGGCAGGTTGCAATGTTACTATTTCAGGTAGAGGAGAAAGTATTCCTGATGATACGGCTAATGAACTGAAAGAATTCAAGAATAGGTATATTTATGTACAGTGTAATGTTCACAGTATAAGTGATATTGAAAATCTTTGGAATCAATCTGCTCAAAAGTGGGGCAGGATTGACATTTGGATTAATAACGCGGGACAGAATTGCCCTCATGAATTTATATATAACACAGAAGCACCTTATGTAGAAAAACTAATTGATACAAATATAAAAGGAATGGTATATGGCTCACAGGTTGCTGCAAAGAATATGCTGAAACAGGGTGGTGGAAGGATTTATAATATGGAGGGCCTTGGTTCAAATGACATGATTCAGGTTAAAACTATCCTCTATGGCACATCAAAGAGGGCTCTCACATATTTTACCCGTGCTTTGGCAAAGGAACTGGAAGGAACTCCTGTTAAAGCAGGAAGGTTGTCTCCGGGAATGATGCTTACAGATTTTTTGACTAAAACTCCTGATGGAGAAGCTTCTCCCGTTCTTAATGATAGCAAATTCCAATTTATTTTTAATACGCTGGGAGATAAACCGGAAACAGTTGCAAAATTCTTTATACCTAAAATGCTTTCAGATACAAAAAATGATTCTCATATCGAGTGGCTTACTACAAGAAAATCTTTTGCAAGATTTTTATCTGTACCATTTAAAAAAAGAAAGCTGATATAGCATATGTTTTTTAGTATATTTACTTTTTATATGCAAATATTATAAATATCCAAAAAAATCTTCGGGGGGATATTTATGAAAAAGCTGCTATACATTAGTGTTAATACTAAACCGGAAGAGATGTCATCTTCAAAAACAGTTGCAAGAAAGCTCATTAATAGCATAGTTGAGAAACACCCAAGTATGGTTCTAGAAGAAGTAGATTTATACAAAGAGCATATACCACAGTTGAAATACAGTTACTTTGAAAGCAGGAGTGCTATTGTAAATTCGGAGGCTTTGGCAAAGCTGCCTCAAGATGAACAAAATGAAGTAAACCAGATAATAAAGCTGTGTGATCAGTTTAGGGATGCAGACATTTACGTATTAGCATCTCCCATGTGGAGTTTGTCATTCCCGGCTCCCCTAAAGGAATACATTGATTGTGTTATCCAAACAGGTAAGACAATTGCTTTTGATGAAAATAAGCCTTATGGTTTACTAAATGATAAAGAGCGTACATTTATATATGTACAGTCGTCAGGAGGAAATATTCCATGGATTATCAGACCTGCTTTAAATAAGGGCTTAAATTATGTACATGATATAATGAGATTTTTAGGCATAAGCAAGTTTGAGGAACTATTGGTGGATGGAACAGGAACCACAGAACTTGAGCGACAGGAAGCAATTGAGAAGGCAGTATCAAGGATTGAAACTATGGTTGATCAAATATAAGTCTATAATAACACGACTAAATATTTCTTTTTAAAACAGGGATTTTGCGAATCCCTGTTTTTTTATAACAAAAATCCACATTTCTTAAAACAATTCCAAAATATTCAAAAAATATATTGACATCCATATATTGGAAGTGATATATTGTTTTAAAGTGAATAAGGAAGCATGCTTTATTCATTTACTCTATAGGGTTACCCTGAATGGTCATGAAATATCTTTACACAACGTTGTGCAAAACATAAACGTCAGATATCTGTAAGTAATAAATTCACGCTATGCCATTTTTATACGTATGATGCAAAAATGCAAGTACTGTATTATTGCATAAGAGTTCAAAGGCAGCCGTGCAGTTGGCTTGTTTACTATACAATTGCGCAGTTATAACCATTATGTTATCAAATTAAGTTACGTATTTGTTATGTTAACTAGTAGCGCAGTATTAAATAACCATAGCAAAAATAGAGGGGAGAGACATTTATGACAAAAAGTAAATTTTTAAAATTGTTTTTTATTCTGACATTGGTGTTTACAATTGTAGGTACACAGACACTTACATTTGCTAAACCTTCAAACGAAGCGGCAAAATCAGATAGTCCGGCATTTAAACTTACTAAAAGCCCCGATAGCAAGCTATTTGTAAATCTCAAAGAGAAAATTGACGAATCTTCCGACAGTGCAGAAATACCTGTTACAGTGCTATTTAGCAAAAAGCTCTCTGATAGCGAATTTTCATCAATTGAAAAGCTTTTGGGCAATCCTAAGTTAAAGCATAAATTTGATATTATTCCAGGTATCTCTTTAAATTTGACAAAAAAGCAGATAAGCCAGCTTGAGGGGTCTGAGTTGATTCAGCAGGTTGAGTATGATGCGCCTGTACATGCTACTATGAACACTGCATCAAGCTCCTTTGGAGTTACTCAGGCAAAATCTGATTTTAATGTTAACGGGGACGGTGATAATGCTCCTACAACATATAGTACCAGTGACGTTGTGGTTGCTGTTATTGATACAGGTATAGATGCAAGCCATGTTGACCTTGACGGAGGTAAGGTAATAGCATGGAAAGATTGGGTTAACAATAAAACAACTCCTTATGATGATAATGGTCACGGCTCCCATGTTTCAGGCATTATTGCAGGCACAGGAGAGGGTAACTCAAGTTATAAGGGAGTTGCACCCGGTGCATCCCTCATCGGATTAAAAGTTTTGGATTCAGTGGGCAACGGTACTATGAGCAACGTCACAGCTGCAATAGATTGGGCTGTAACAAACAAAGCAAAATATAATATCAAAATTATAAGTCTGAGTCTTGGAACTGATGAAAGTTCAGATGGAACTGATTCTACATCTGTAGCTATCAATAATGCTTTTAATGCAGGAATTGTACCTGTAGTAGCAGCAGGTAATTCAGGACCGGGAAAAGCAACTATAGGTTCCCCAGGAGCAGCTTCAAATGCTTTGACTGTTGGTGCCTTTGCAGATGTAGGAGAAAAAGGTTTCTTTCTGGCAGATTTCTCTAGCAGAGGTCTGACAGCTGACGGAAGAGTTAAGCCTGATATAGCTGCCCCGGGTTATCAGATAACTGCCGTACAGGCTAATTCAACCAACAAATACATAGCTTACAGTGGAACAAGCATGGCTACACCATTTACATCAGGAACAGCAGCATTGATTCTGGATGCAAACCCAAGTCTTACAGCATCACAGGTTGTAAATATAATAACAAGCACAGCTCAGGATTGGGGACCTGCAGGACAGGATTTGGATTATGGTTTTGGAAGATTGGACGGTTATGCAGCAGTAAAGAAAGCTGGAAATTTCACAGGTACTGCACCTGCCGTTCCGAACCATATATATAAAGCTGATTCTTTAGCAAAAAGCAACAGTTATGATGTATATACAATCTCAGTACCTAACACTACATATCCTATAGCTATAACTTTGATTCAAACTAACGGGTCGTCTTCTCAGGATTTTGATGTATATCTTTACAATCCAAGCGGAACAGAGGTTGCTTCTTCAGAAACAGCAACCAGACAGGAAACAATAAGCTATACACCAACTACCGCAGGAACATATAAAATAAAGGTGCTTTCATACAAAGGAAGCGGTTCATATTTCTTTGACATAAGCTCCGGTGCAGCAACTATTACGCAGACTACTAATCAATAACTTAATTCTTATAAAAACAGAAGAGAGTTCCTCACTTTGGAACTCTCTTCTGTTTTTTGCTCCAATCTTATCTCGGGGGTACAGGTGTCGGATTTTGAACATTAGTCGGTGATATGGTAAATCCCCCCGGATATTCCAGTAAAGCAGCTATTACTCTGGTAGCTTCTGCTCGGGTTATTGTTTTTTTCGGTCTGAAGGTACCGTCCGGGTACCCTGAAAGAATATTATTCATTGATAAAACAATGATTGATTTATTTGACCAAGAGTTAGTTTCCGGACTTACATCACTGAAAATTCTTTGAGAGAAATCAACAGTATCGGGAGTGAATAGTATCTTATCACATACTACAGCAAATTCCTCTCTGGTAATTTTTCTTTCAGGATAAAACAGGTTCCCGGCATATCCGCTGAATATGCCCTTTTCCTTGACAATGGCAATCTGTTTTGATGCCCAGTGGGTTTTAGTGTCGGCAAAGGTAGAGGTTGCGGTTTCATTCTGAAGGCCAAGTGTTTTTACAAGCAATGCCGCAGCTTCGGCTCTTGTAAGACTGCCATTAGGCACAAAACGCTTACCGGGCATGCCGCTAACAATGCCTTTTTGAAACAAATCTATAATATAACTTTGTGCCCAGTGGTTAGATATATCAATAAAGGGTTTACCAATCAACCATTGGCTATAATTATTCCAAAAACGCTGAGGTTCTTGACCTAATGCCCAGCTTCCCGCACCAAGTAGATTGTATTTTGAAACAAGGGATAACTTTTTCTCTAGAGAGGTTTCATTCTCATACCAAAAATCATAGGTGCCCGCTGAAAGTTTGCTGCTTCCCCAGATAACTGCATTATCTGTTGAGGTTACGGTTACAGTTGCACGGGCACATTGAGATGTATTGTCATACCAGGTTGTAGATTTACAGGTTGATACCAGACGTTCAACATCCGATACAGTAACACCATAGCCGCCACCGCTGGTTGAACCCTGTTTCCAATATCTTCCGTAAAATGGTATTCCTAATACTATTTTTGTAGAAGGAACATATTTTAATGCATAGCTAACACTTTTTTCTACAAAAGAAAAACTGGCTACCGCTCCCGGGGCACTTCCGGTATAATGCTCGTCATAAGCCATTATAAATACCTGATCACAAATGGTACCTAAAGCAGCATAATCGTAGGAACCCTGCCAACCGATAGTTGATCCCCAAGGATTAGCAGCTACACATACCGTCAATATTTTGGTTTTTGGCATATAAGAGCGTAAAAGTTTTATAAATGCTGTATATGCGTTACGGTCCGATTCGGTAAGGTTCTGTATATCTATATTTACCCCATCACAACCAAGTCGTACAATTTCGGCACTTAAACTGGAGGCAAATGTGGTTTGATTTGCCAAGGCTGCCCTACCGAGAGTCCTATCCCAGTTATTACTAAGGTAAGGTACGACTTTTATTCCACGTGCGTGCATGCTCTCCACAAAAAGGGGATCTACCTTGATTGTATTTTTTAGAGTTCCGTTACTGTTTATTTCAAAATAATCTGGAGAAACTGTTGTTAGATTTGTACCCGAACGGTTAACATTATTTATATAGGTGGTTGTGTTTCCAGCGTATAAATAGCTTATGCTTTCATAAGCGGAAGTACTTGTCTGAAAAAGAAACACAAATATAAGCAGTGGTATTATATACTTTTTTGGCCGCATGTTATTTTCCTTTCCAATTTACTTTGTTGTTTACATATAATATGTGTTACATTCTCAAAAATAAACCGTGAATAAGTTACTTGACATTACTGCTAGTAAATAGTTTATAATTTGAAGTGTACTTTAGGAAATATTAGGTAAAAACATCGGGAGGAAAATTCATGGAATCAAAAGTTGAAACTGAAATAATATTAATTACAGGTGGGGCAAGAAGCGGTAAAAGTACATATGCAGAAAAATTGGCCAAGGAATACGGCAGCGAGATCCTATATGTGGCAACAGCAATACCTTTTGATGATGAAATGAAGCTTAGAATTAAAAAACATAGGGAACAGCGTCCTGCAAATTGGGAAACCCTTGAGGCGTATAAAGATTTGGATATGCTACTTGAAGATAAGTGTAAGAATAAAAAAGCCGTTCTTCTGGATTGTATCACAGTGATGATTACCAATATAATGTTCGAAATATGTCAAGATTTTAATCAAATCCAACATGATGATATTGCTATTGTGGAGGAAACTGTTAACCTTCAAATGGACAGGCTAGTAGCAGTTGCAGCTGGTTCAAAAATTCCCTTTATTCTGGTTACAAATGAAATCGGAATGGGTATTGTGCCAGAAAATAAGAGTGCAAGACTATTCCGCGATATTCAAGGAAGGATTAATCAAAAACTTGCGGCTGCCTCTAAGGAAGTTTATTTGTGCGTTTCGGGAATACCTGTGAAAATAAAATAGTGAGGAAAAATATAAAAATGATACTTTTTAAACGCTTTTTATTATTATTACAGTTTATGACTACAATTCCTATTCCTTTTAACCTAGACGTAAATGAAGAGGATTTTGGAAAGGGTCTTGCACTTGCTCCATTGGTAGGTCTGTTAATCGGAGGTTTTGTTGCAGTTGCGGGATATATGTTTAATATAGTTTTTTCCCCCGCTATATCAGCTGTTCTAGTAGTTATTACATACATACTGTTAACGGGGGGAATTCATCTAGACGGCTTAGGTGATACCTTTGATGGTATTTTCTCGAACAGACCTAAGGAAAAGATACTGGAAATTATGAGGGACAGCAGAGTAGGAACATACGCAGTATTGGTTATTGTCTGCATTTTAGGATTGAATGCGGTACTCATATATTCAATTATTTCAGTCCATATGTATTTTGCCTTGGTGCTTATGCCAGTAGCAGGAAGAATAGGCTCTGTTACAGGGGCAGCCGTTTCCAGATATGCAAGAAGCGGACCGGGATTGGGAAAATCCTTTATTGATTATTGTGGATTCAAAGAGCTGATAATAGCAGCAATACTCAGTATTATAACAATTTTTGCTTTTAGAGGATTTGTGGGTATTTTTCTCTGCCTTTGTGTTTTTTTATCAGCGGTACTGCTGGTTAAATTTCTGGGCAGGAAAATCGGAGGTGCGACGGGGGATGTTCTGGGAGCCGTCTGTGAATTGAATCAGACCATATTTTTGATAATATTGTATATGATGGTATTTAGTTAAATATTTCTGATCATAAATATTAAGTGGGGGACAACTATGACTTTCGAAGAAGCGTTAAATTCCATTGGACAACTAAATATAGAGATAATGCAGAAGGCACAGACGAGACTGGATAGCTTGACAAAGCCCTTGGGAAGCCTGGGCCGTTTGGAGGAAATCGTAAAACAGCTTGCCGGAGTATCTGGGGAATTGTTTCCTTCTGTAGAAAATAAAAAAATAATAATAATGTGTGCAGATAACGGAGTAGTTGAAGAAGGAGTCAGTTCTTGTCCTAAGAGCGTTACTTCTTCAGTCACACAAAACTTCCTAAAAGGGTTTACCGGTGTGAATGTTCTTTCCAGACATTCAGGAGCTGATATTGTTGTTGTAGACGTTGGTGTTGATGATGAAATTGACGGTCCTGGCATATTAAACAGAAAAAAAAGAAAAGGTACATGGAATATTGCTAAAGGTCCTGCAATGACCAGAGATGAGGCTATTCAAGCTATTGAAACCGGTATTGAAGTTGTAGGAATGATGAAGGAGCAAGGAGTAAATCTTCTAGGTACGGGTGAAATGGGCGTAGGAAACACAACTACAAGCAGTGCGGTGGCATCAGTACTTACTGGATACGAAATAGATGAAATGGTAGGCAAGGGGGCAGGCCTTACACAGGAAGGTTTGATTAATAAGGTTGAAGTTATCAAAAAAGCAATTGATATCAACAAACCTGATGCTTGTGACCCTGTAGACGTTCTGGCAAAGGTCGGAGGTTTTGATATTGCGGCACTTACCGGGTGTTTCCTTGGGGCCGCAGCCTACAAGCTTCCTATTATGATTGATGGATTTATCTCGGCTGCGGCTGCTTTGGCTGCTATAAAGATTAAGCCTGAGTGCAGAAATTATATTTTACCTTCTCATGGTTCAGCTGAACCAGGAAATAAGAAAATAATGGAGTATATTGGAATGAACCCCATGCTTTTATTGGAAATGCGCCTGGGTGAGGGTTCAGGAGCTGCACTGGCGTTTCATGTTATAGATGCTGCTGTTGCAGCATACAATGAGATGGGTACTTTCGGGGATGCTCAAATTGAACAATACAAGCCATTGAAATAAGGAACTTCTAAATTATATAAAGGTATTAAATTACCAGAAAAGAGGGTCGTTATGTTTGAATACAAATATGTACAGGCAACTTTGGGGGGATTTTTTACCGAAGCTAATCACCACGATATAATTGATAAATATGCCAGAGAAGGCTGGAGATTGGTACAGGTGTTACCTATGTACTATAATTCACATGGAAAACCGACTGATTATGAAATAATATTTGAAAGGGAAACAGGCAATTAAATATAAAAAAGTCCTTCTTTTGATAGGATTGAGTAGGTTTTGTGGACCACTCAACCAATCAAAAGGAGGACTACACACTAGGTATTTTATTTATAAGGGAGAATAAGGTAATTTCACAATATCACCTAGCAGGTATTTCTTGAAAACGGCAAAATCAAGTGCATCAATTACACTGTCACCATTGAGATCTCCTGCTGCAAGATCATTTTGTACGGGGAAATCCGTAATTGTCCCAAGCAGATACTTTTTCATCAGTGCATAGTCAGTTGCATCAACACTGTTATCTCCATTCACATCTCCGGCTATAACAGGTACTACATCATTTTTAGTAAATTTGAACCAGTTAAAGTTGAATAAGTATCCGCTTCCTCCGGTAAATTTCAGATACAAGTCATGTTTTCCTGTTACTCCGCTGATGCTGCACTTTGCATCAGTATAAGTCTGCCAATCCCCGGTTGCAGTGACTGGACAAGTTCCTACAAGAGTACCCGTGATACTGTCAAGCCTGATTTCTATATTACCACCGCTGGTGCTACTAGCCACTCTGGCTTGAAAACCTGTCGCATCGGTGCCAAAATCCACATTGTTGTATACAGCATAGTCTCCGTTTTCAATATACCCCATGTCCTCACCGCCTTCGTTGCAGGATTCAGACTGGATTCCGGATTGATCGCTGAAATTCTCTGCTTCTATCTGCGTAAAGGCTGATATGGGTTGAGTATCAACTTGATCCAAGCTAGCACCATTAAAAGGAATAACGATAACCTTGCTACCATGCTTGTCATTGCCAAGTTCCTTGTCTTTTGCAACATCAATTGCTGCTAGTGTCATTGCAACAACATGACCGTCCTCCATATATACATTGGGGCGTTCTAACTTATTCCAATGGTTAACCGTACCATTTGTATAGCGTATAAAATTAGATGTGGGATCAAAAGCATAGCCTGATTGAAGCTTCCAGTTGCTGATACCATCCTTAGAAGTAAGGTGATACGCTTTTCGTGTGTCCCATTTGTTGACAACAATATGATACTGACCGCCACTGTACCAGATAACCGGATCTTCCATATTCACCGTAGGACAGCCCTGAGTCTTGGCATAAATATTAGTCCCCTGGATGGTATAGGGTCCAAGAATATTGTCAGATATACCGATTACAGCATCTCTGCCAATTGCCTCATAACGTCCATCCGGGCGAAGCATAATGTAAACATTTGATGCCGAGAAAAGAGATGAGTATGAATTTGAAGCAATGGACATACTTCCCAGCTTTGACCATGGCCCATCCAGAGAATTGGAAACAAAAATATCTGCTGGACGTCTGGTTTCACTTACAACAATAGCATACCGACCATCCTTCAGTTGAAGGGGAACAACATTATGACCTTTACCACCCTGATCGTTGGGCCAGCACACACCTTGATCCGTATAAGGGCCATAGAGGTTAGAGCTTGTTGCATGAACAGCTACCGAGCCGAACCAGCCGTTATGGCCTGCACTCTGATCCCAACGGCTTGCAAACATATGATATTTGCCATCTTTCCCTTTGATGATTCCTCCATCCCAATAACAATACTTGGACATGGTTCTGTCTTCCAAACCGTTAGATTGATCCCGGGGACCTACGTCAGCAGCACCCCAGCAAGAAGATGACAAAGATTCTATTATCGGTGTTGCTGTGAAGTAGTCAATGAATGACGCAGCATATACTTGCCCTTGAATTACTAATAATAAAACCAACCCCATTAAAAACACTGATCTTTTTTTCATGTTTCACATTTCCTCCTTTGATTAAATAAACTGCCTAAACCCACTATTAAATGGATTTTATTAGCTTATTTATAATAATTTTACTTCGGTTAGTTGAAATGTAAATAGAATCAATACCTCATTATACTACTTATTCCATATATGTATTTATTGTACAACTTGTTATTATTATTGATAATGGATTATTTTAAGTTTAAAGTTAAATTTATTGGCTATTTAATACTATTTTATTTATTAATGGAAACGTAAATATCAATTCTGTTCATAAAAATAATAAAGCAATTAGAAAGTATAGATTTTTTCGTAATTCTGACAATTCTATTTTGAACAGAGTATATACAGAAGTCTAAGTGGGGTGAAGAACAGGATTTATTTCTATATTTAAATACCGCAAAGAATACACAAAAAAATATAGCTTTAGACATTGTTTGTATAAGCTAAATATAGTAAAATTTGGGTATAGATAAGAAGGAAAATTATCAATTCATATCTAAAAATTTTAGTGAAAAAGGAAATATTTAAAGACATTAGAAAAAAGCCTGAAAACTTGGTGGGGAAACAAATTCGTAGTTACTTGCTTGTTTTTTGGCTTTTTTGGCCTTGGTCACTTTTTCACAAAGAAAGGTAGGGTCAAATGATGAAAAAAAAGTTAGGTTCTAAATTTCTTAGTCTGCTTTTGGTAGTCTGTTGCCTAAATTTGATGCTTTTACCAACGAGTGTATTAGCAGCATCAAATAGCAGCATTTTACCACCAAGCAACCTGACGGCTCAGCTTACATCCCCTGATGATGTAAAAGTAGCATGGAATTCTGTATATGGAGCGAGTGGCTACAGTATATACGGAATAAGTGAGGGACAGCTTAAACAACTCGGAACGACGACATCTACGTATTTCACTTTTAGTGATCTTCCGGAAGGCACCTATACTTATGTTGTATCAACACTTAGTACAGATGGTGAATCAGGGCCATGTGCACCCGTCTCCGTTGATATTGTTTACCCAGAAATGCAAGCACCCGACACACTTACCAACACTTTTCAAAATATCAACGACGTTACCTTAAACTGGTCAGCAGCATTATATGCACAAACGTATAATATATACAAAATTTCGGTCGATGGTGAAAAAACATTACTCACGTCTGTAACAGGTCGTACATATACTTTAACCAATGTACCGGCAGGAACTTATTCCTATGCTGTAACAGCCGTAAATTCTTTATACGGTGAATCTCCACTCTCTACTTCTGCAGAAGTCAACGTGGTTTTTCCCGTAATGGCAGCCCCAAGCAATGTAACTTCAAAGATTCAAGACGGTACGAATGTAATACTTACATGGACAGCAGCAACTTACGCCAACAGCTATAATATATATGAACTAATTGACGGGAAGGAAGTATTGAAAGCTACATCGAACTCAACAACTTTTACACTTACAGACGTCACCGCAGGTAGTCACACATATGTTATTCATTCGGTGAGTTCCCGCTTCGGGGAATCTGCAGAAGGAGGCAAGGTAACTGCAACTTTGGGTGATATTCTGATGTCACCACCTGGTAACTTTACCTATACTGTCAACAACGGTAAAGACATAGTTTTAAATTGGACAAGTGTACCTAATGTGACAAATTACAAGGTATATCAAGTAGTAAACGGACAAAAGGTTTTAAAAAGCACAGTTACAAAAACATCTGTAACTTTTTATAACATGACTGCCGGTGACTATACCTATGAAATCCATTCGTACTCTTCTACATATGGGGAGTCAATAGAAGGAAGTACTGTAACGGTCACAATAGAAGGGCAGACAATGCTGCCGCCTGCTAATTTACAGTACAGTCTAGCTAATCAGAATGATATAACCTTGACATGGAACACAGCTGCAAACGCAACAAGCTACCAGATTTATCAGATGGTAAATGGAGAAAAGCAGTTGAAAAAAACCGTAAGTACAAATTCAGTAACGTTTACAAATATGCCCGAAGGAGAATACCATTATTTCGTCACATCAGTATCCACACTTTACGGAGAATCTCAAAGTGGAGCTGAAGTCACTTTTTCAATAGTTTTCCCTATAATGAAGGCACCCGACAATTTGACTTACAAGATTCAAAATGTAAATAGTGTTGTACTTTCCTGGAGTGCATCTGATAATGCAACCAGCTATAAGGTTTATGAAATAGTAAACGATCAAAAGACGCTGAAGACAACAGTAACCGGTTTAACCGCAACAATCTCAAATGTCCCTGCCGGAGATCATACATATGAGGTGCACTCAGTTAGCAGTCGTTTTGGTGAATCAGTCGAAGGCAGCCAGATTTCACTTTCAGTAAAACAAGATATGGCAGCCCCGTTAAATCTAGAATACACCATTGCTAACGGAAATGACATTACGTTAAAATGGGCAGCAGCTGATTATGCTACCAGCTATAACGTATACCAGATAGTTGACGGACAAAAAGTATTGAAAAAGAATGTTACAACTACGACTGTTACATTCACAAATTCAGCTGCAGGAGATTATGACTATGTGGTTAATTCAGTATCTAGTGTATTTGGAGAGTCATCTGAAGGATCAGAAATAAAAGTCTCTTTAGTTTTCCCAATTATGAGTGCACCTGACGACCTGACATACACTATTCAGAATGTAAACAATGTCGTACTTACATGGTCGGCTACTAATTATGCTAATAATTATAAAGTATACGAACTCGTTGACGGGAAAGAAGTACTTTTGACAACCGTATATTCACCAACCGCAAGGGTTGCGAATGTAACAGCAGGTGGTCATACATATGTAGTTCACTCTGTAAGCAGTCGTTTCGGCGAATCTCCTGAAGGAAGCAAGGTTTCTGTTACTATAAAACAAGAAATGCTTGCTCCCTCCGATTTATCATATACTATAGCAAACGGAAATGATATTACATTAAAATGGACTGCATCTCAATATGCAACCAGCTATAATATTTATCAAGTGATTAACGGAGTGAAACAATTAGCAAAATCAGTTACAACTACATCGGTAACTTTTTCAAACATGCCTGCCGGGGATTATCAATATGTAGTTACTTCAATGTCTACAGCCTTCGGAGAATCCTCAAGTGGGGCAGAAATTAAGTTGTCTGTTGTTTTTCCTACAATGACTGCGCCCAGCAATTTAACCTACAAGATTCAGAATGCAAATAATGTTATATTATCCTGGGATGCAGTGAATTATGCTAATAGTTATAAGATTTACGAAGTAACAAACGGGCAAAAAGTCTTAAAAACAACTGCCAATTATGCTACAGCAAGCTTATCAAATGTTCAGCCGGGGGATCACACTTATGAGGTTCATTCAGTAAGTAGCCGTTTTGGCGAATCTCTTGAAGGGAGTCAGGTTGCACTGAATATAAGCCAACAGATGCTACCTCCTGCTAATCTGGAATATACAATTGTAAACGGTAATGACATTACTCTAAAGTGGTCGGCGGCAGAAGCTGCAAACAGTTACAATATTTATCAGTTTATAGACGGACAGAAGAAATTAATCAAGAATGTTACAACTACATATGTAACATTTACTAATATGCCGGCAGGAGAGTATAACTATGCTGTTACTTCTGTATCACGGGTATTCGGAGAATCATCAGGAGTATCTGAAGTTAACTTCTCGTTAGTTTTACCTGTTATGGCAGCTCCTGCTAATTTTATACAAAGTACTGTAAATGGAAATGATATAGTCCTCAAATGGAATGCTGCCAGTTATGCAACCGCATATAATGTATATCAAATAGTTAACGGGCAGAAGTCTTTGGTAAAAACCCTTACCGGGAATGTTACTACTGTGACATTTACCAATATGCCTTCAGGAGATTACAGTTATCAAGTTTATTCATACAGTACTAGATTCGGTGAATCACCGGAAGGAAGTTCTGCAAACTTTCAGTTAATCTGGCCTATAGTTGAACCTCCGGCTGTTACATATAACATTTATGATGTTAACAATATAACGATATCATGGAAGGCATCAAATTGGGCAAACGAGTACCGTGTTTATGAGATTAACGGTGGGGAAAGACAGCTTCTTTATAAAGGTACAGCACTTAGTTTTAAAATATACAATTTATCTGAGGCTGTTCATACATATGAAGTCACTGCATATAACACACGTTTTGGAGAATCATTACCGTCAAATAGAATATCAGAGAATATTATTTTCCCGGATATGCAGGCTCCTACAGCAACAGTAAAGGTGCTGGATTCAACTACTGCTTCAATATCATGGAGTTTCGTTACATATGCAAATGGATATAATGTTTATGAATTGGTAGACGGAACCCCAGTATTACTTGTAAAGAACCTGAATAATCTTTCTTATCAGGTTAACAATCTTCCATACAAAGATCACCAATTCTATGTTACAGCATACAGTAATTCCTTTGGGGAATCAGAACCGTCAAATATTGTGACCGCCGTACTTGTTGTTGATACAAAAGCTCCTGTTACAACGTCAAACGCACCTGTCAATTGGGTTAACAAGAGTCCTGTAGTTGTAACCTTATCTGCAACGGATAATATGACCGGTGTTGCAAAAACCTATTATTCATTAAATAACAGTGATTTTATTGAAGGGATTACTATTACAGTTGATAAAGTTGGAATAAATAAAATTAGATTTTATTCTGTAGACAAGGTTGGCAACAAGGAAGAAGTAAAAACAACAGAAGTGAAGATAGACACTACCGCACCTGTTACCACTGCAAAAGTTCCAACCGATTGGTCAAAGGAAGCTGTGACAGTTACACTAACTGCAACAGACGACCAGAGCGGAATTGCAAAAACCTACTATTCAGTAGATGAATCAGAATTTACGGAAGGAACCTCCTTCACAGTGAAAGGTGACGGACTACACAAAATTAGCTACTATTCAGTAGACAATGCGGGCAACAAGGAAGAAGTAAAAACAGCAGAAGTGAAGATAGACACTACCGCACCTGTTACCACTGCAAAAGTTCCAACCGATTGGTCGAAGGAAGCTGTGACAGTTACTTTAACTGCAACAGACGACCAGAGCGGAATAGCAAAAACCTACTATTCAGTAAATAAATCAGAATTTATTGAAGGAACCTCCTTCACAGTGAAAGGTGACGGACTATACATAATCAGCTACTATTCAGTAGACGTTGCGGGCAACAAGGAAGAAGTAAAAACAGCAGAAGTAAAGATAGACACTACCGCACCTGTTACAACTGCAAAAGTACCCGCTGATTGGTCAAAGGAAGCTGTGACAGTTACTTTAACTGCAACAGATGACCAGAGCGGAATAGCAAAAACCTACTATTCAGTAGATGAATCAGAATTTACGGAAGGAACCTCCTTCACAGTGAAAGGTGATGGAATTCACAAAATCAGCTACTATTCAGTAGACGCTGCGGGCAACAAGGAAGAAGTAAAAACAGCAGAAGTAAAGGTAGACACTACCGCCCCTGTTACAACTGCAAAAGTGCCCGCAGATTGGTCAAAGGAAGATGTGACAGTTACACTAACTGCAACAGACGACCAAAGCGGAATAGCAAAAACCTACTATTCAATAGATGAGTCCGAATTGATTGAAGGAACCTCCTTCACAGTAACTGGTGACGGACTACACAAAATCAGCTACTATTCAGTAGACACTGCGGGCAACAAGGAAGAAGTAAAAACGGCAGAAGTAAAGGTAGATAATACCGCCCCTGTTACAACTGCAAAAGTACCCGCTGATTGGTCAAAGGAAGCTGTGACAGTTACTTTAACTGCAACAGATGACCAGAGCGGAATAGCAAAAACCTACTATTCAGTAGATGAATCAGAATATGCAGAGGGAACCTCCTTCACAGTGAAAGGTGACGGACTACACAAAATCAGCTACTATTCAGTAGACAATGCGGGCAACAAGGAAGAAGTAAAAACAGCAGAAGTAAAGATAAAAAAATCAGAGCCAATTATAACTTTAAATTTATCCGATGAATACAGCATTTGTACTAATTTGAAATTATCCTATAGTATAGAGAAAAATGGTTCTGAGATAGTTAGTGAAAAAATGGTTGTAGTCGGTCCTAATGAAACTACTGGAAAAGTTGTTAAGAATAACACTTGCATCAAATTAGATAAACCTGGAAAATACACTGTTACAGTGACAATCAAAGATGCAGACGGTAATATCACTACCGTCGAGAAACAATTTGAAGTTTATCTGCCTGCAACTGTCATCGTAACTCCTTGCATTGTTATTTTTAACAAAGGCGTACTTACCGTTAATGTTTTGGTACCGGGTCTAGGATGTAAAAAGGAGTTTGACCTTGATACCGCTACACTCAATGGAGTTAAAGCTCTTTCAGATAACAAGGGTTATTATAATCAAGCTAAACTGGGACAGTTTAAATTTGACAGATCTGATTTTAAGTGGACCTTCTCATTATGTAATACCATGGAGTTCCGTTGCTACGTAGATGGTTATTTAGTAATCGGACGTACTAGTGTAATAGTACTATAAAAAATTCTATTAATATTTAAATTAGCTTCCTTGTCAGTTTATAGTGGATGTAACTGATAAGGAAGCATTTTTTATTATTTAATCAAAGTTTTGGTTGTAATGGTTATTATATGATACAATGTATTTAAATGGATAATTAGAACATTGACGTTTTAGATAATTTAGCTTAGTTATACATTAGCAACATATATGATTTGCTCTCCTTTTTAGATTAAAAAGAGATTCTCTCTCCTTCATTCCCCATGAAATTCGGCAGTATGTTCAAAATTATCCAATAAAGCAATAGAAATAAGTAGGTGAAGGGTTATAGGTATCCTTTTTACCTAAATTTTATTATTGGGGGGTGAGTTCTGCACTTTTTACAAAAGCAAGAGAGAAAGAATGCAATTTAATGTAAGTCAAAGAATGGGAGGATTTTATATGAAAAAAATGATTCGTTTATTAAGTTTAACTATGGTTTTGATGCTTGTATTCACAATGGCGTTACCATTGAATCTTTATGCGGCATCAACAGTTACTGTGGATTGGGATACCAATTATCAAGCAATTGATGGTTTTGGTGTTTCAGAAGCTTTTCATCAATCCAATAATATTGCTCTTTTAGGAGATACTAAGAAAAAGGAAATTTATGACTTGCTCTTTTCAACTTCAACAGGTGCAGGATTTTCAATTTTCCGTTCTATACTCGGTGATGGTGGAACATGGGGAAATGCCACAGACGGACCAAATAAGACAATGCAGCCATCAGAGTCAACCTGGGACTGGAAAGAAACAAATGACGACCAAATCTCTATGATAAGAGAAATACAGTCTGCCTATGGAATTAACAAATTTCTTTATACTGTTTGGAGTCCGCCGGCTTGGATGAAGTCAAATGGGTCTACTTCGAGAGGATATTTAAAGACTGATAAATATCAAGCATATGCAACATATTTAGCCGAGCATATAAAAAACTACAAATCAAAATTCGGAATTGATATAACTCATATCGGAATTGCAAATGAGCCTAACCTGGAGACAGACTATTCTTCATGTACATGGACATCATCTCAATTCAAGACATTTATGAAGGACTATTTGGTACCCACTTTTGATAAAGAAGGTATAACTGCGAAAGTTATTATGGGTGAACCGATGTCATGTACCGAATCTTTTGCAATTGACAGCTTAAATGATGCTACAGCAGTAACAAGAACAGACATTGTTGGTTGTCACAATTATGGATCATCATACACAACTTTCCCAACCACAAAGTCAAAGGGAAAAGGAATATGGCAAACTGAAATATCAGATATGAATGGAAATGATATTACAATCTCTGATGGTTTGAAGTGGTCAAAACAGATTTTTGATTTTATGACAATAACCCAGGGAAATGCATGGAATTATTGGTGGGGTGCTTGCTATAAAACATATAACGGAGAAGGCCTCATACAAATGGATATGAATTCAAAAACTTATAAAATTGCAAAAAGACTGTACACAATCGGTCAATATTCAAGATTCATAAGACCGGGATGGCAAAGATTCTCCGCTACATCAAATCCTGTATCCAATGTATATGTTACTGCATATAAAGATCCTGCTACCGGAAAATTTGCAATAGTTGCTATGAATGATGGTTCTACAAGTCAGTCGATTACATATACCTTGAAGGGATTTACTCCTAACTCAGTTACTCCATATACAACTTCTTCAACTCAGGATTTAGCTGAAGGTACAAAGATAACTGTAAGCGGAGGAAGTTTTACAGCAAATCTGGCAGCGAATTCCATAACTACTTTTGTAGGCGGAGGCGATGCAAATCCTGGTATCTATGGTGATGTTAATGGTGACAAAGTTGTTGATGCAATCGATTTTGCACTTTACAAGCAATATCTCATAAAGCAGATTAGCACATTCCCATCAACAGATGGCATGAAGCTTGCTGATGTTAATGGTGATAACAGTGTCGATGCAATTGACTTTGCATTGATCAAGAAGTACTTGTTGGGATCAATAACAAAACTACCTGTTTAAGTTAGATTTTTTAAAATTAAAAATATAAGAAAAAGAGGCAAGGATATTTTTCCTTGCTTCTTTTTTAATGCTTTGAGATTTTAATATTTTTAATGGGACATAATACAATCAAATAAATCATAGGAGGGTTTTTTATGAATAATATTGATGCTGCAATTGATAGAATTAAAATATTGGAATGCCCTACAGGTGAAATAGAAAACCGTGTTGCAGGGATACTCGAAAATTATGGTGTTGCTGAACGCAGCAAAGTTAATATATCCAGAGTAAAAAATCTTGATCAGGATGAAGCACAGGCATATACGGTAAAATTTCAAGGAGAGGACAACTCAATTGTTGTACTGGCAAAGTCCGGACTTGATGACTACGTTGCAACCGTTGTTGATGCATATAAAAAGTAATTGTAGTCAAAAAGCAAAAGTATATAAAGACCTAGCTTCAGTTACGTAAACATATGAAAAACAGGGTAAGAAGGATAATCGGAAGACGGCCCTCTTGCCCTTATAAACAATAATAATATACATATATGGGACATTAATTCTAATCTTACAGAAAAATCACATTACCTGATCGACATTACAAATTTTACAGCTTGCAGTATTTGGACAAGTGTACTAAAATGGGACATACGAAATTTCTTTCAAAATAATCATGAATCAGATATTACTAACCGCCATGGAGGCTAATATGTTCATTCATAATATTATAAAGTCAAGTGAGAGTATCTTAGAATCTATACATGACGGGATTGCTATAGCCGACAGTGAAGAAAACGTTATATATGTTAACGAAGCCAATTACCGTATTACAGGTATTCAGGCAAGCGAATTTCTGGGTAAAAAAGTAAGTGAGATTGTTCCCGACTCGCATATTCCAAAAGTTTTAACAACCGGAAGTAAATTAATAGGAATAAAAACAAGAGTAAGAGATAAAGATGTAATATCTAACATTGTTCCCTTTGTTCATAATGGTAAGGTTGAAGGTGCAATATCAATATTCCGAGATATTTCTGAAATAAGGGAACTGAACCAAAAGCTTGAAGAAGCAAAATCAACAATTAAGCAACTCTATGAAGAATTGGATTTTCTTACTGCTGCTGACAGTAATATTGTAGTAGGAAATAATAATGCTATGATACAAACTCTTAAAACATCCCAAAAAGCGTCTAGGGTAAGTTCTACAGTTCTGTTATACGGTGAGAGCGGAACAGGAAAAGAAGTAATAGCCAGATTTATTCACAAACATGGAACACGGTCTGCAAAACCATTTATTACAGTAAATTGTGCTGCTATCCCGGAAAGTCTTTTGGAAAGTGAACTATTTGGATATGAAGAAGGAGCCTTTACGGGAGCTAAAAAAGGGGGAAGACCCGGTATGTTCGAGTTGGCTGATACCGGAACTATCTTTCTTGACGAAATAGGTGATATGAATTTCCACCTTCAGGCTAAATTGCTTAGGGTATTGCAAAGCCGTGAGATTATGAGGGTTGGTGGAACACGGCAAAAAAAAATAGATGTAAGAGTCATAGCTGCTACAAATAAAAACTTGATACAAATGGTTGCGGAAAATACATTCCGTGAAGACCTTTACTATAGATTGGCTGTCATAAAGATTTCAATTCCGTCTTTGCGGGAAAGGAAAGAGGATGTCCATCTGTATATACAAAATGCAGTAAATAAAATTGGTAAACGCCTTGGAAAGAATGTTTCTGTAACACCAAGAGCAATAAAGTTGCTGACGGCGTATTCATATCCGGGCAATATCAGAGAGTTGGAAAATATTATGGAAGTATGTCTAGTAAGCGATGAAGACGGAATTATTGATATAAATGATTTGCCAGAAAACGTTACCCAAATAAAAAAAGAACTTAATCACAATATAAATCTCTCGTTTAAGCAATTTCCATCTTTAAACGAAGTAGAAGCGTTAATTCTTAGAAAGGCAATTGAGTCATACAAATCCAAAGCTGCTGTTGCAAAGAATTTAAAAATTTCTAGATCTACTCTTTATAGAAAATTAAAAGAGTACGGGTTAGAAAATGAATTAAAAGAATAGTGTATTAAAATGAAACATTATCATATAAGTAAAGCTGCTTTTGTGTCTTAAAATGAGACACAAAGGCAGCTTTTTTTTGTATTAAACACTGAAATATTGTGTATTAAGCATGAAATTATTGAATTTTGATTCAAAAGCCAAAGTGTATCAAAATGAAGCATATATTTTTGCTGCTTGATAAATTTTTGATAAAAAGCTAGTAAATATATTAAAAACTTAAAAAAAATTATTAAAATCTATCATTTTGGAGAGAAATTTTAGCTAAATTTTTTGGCATGAATCTTGCTGTTATATATGTATGTAAGTCAAAACAAATATGATGAAAGAGGAGATAAAAATGAAAGAATACAAATTAAATGTTGAAACCCCACGTTCTTTTGCCTATGTAAAGAGAAATATACCAAAAGTTACAATGGAGCAGCGTGAACGCGCTCTGCAATCCACACATTATAATGAATTTGCTTTCCCAGCTGGAATGCTTACAGTTGACTGTTTGTCTGATTCCGGTACAACTGCTATGACAGATATTCAGTGGAGTGCAATGTTCCTCGGTGACGAGTCTTACGGTCGTAACAAAGGTTATTATGTACTACTTGACACAATGCGTGATGTATTTGAACGCGGCGACGATCAGAAACGTGTTATCGATCTCGTTCGTACCGGATGCGAAGATATTGAAAAAATGATGAACGAAATGTACCTTTGCGAATATGAAGGCACACTATTCAATGGTGGTGCAGCTCAGATGGAACGTCCAAATACTTTTGTTGTTCCACAGGGACGTTGCGCAGAATCACTTTTATTCAATGTTGTAAGCCAAATTTTGAACGCTCGTTATCCAGGAAAGAACTTTACAATACCTTCCAATGGACACTTTGACACAACTGAAGGAAACATTAAGCAAATGGGTTCCACACCACGTAACTTATACAATAAGGATTTGTTATGGGAAGTTCCAGAAGGCGGAAAGTATGAGAAAAACCCATTCAAGGGTAACATGGATATAGAAAAGCTGGAAAACTTGATAAAAGAAGTTGGACCTGAAAATGTTCCATTAGTATATTCAACTATCACAAACAATACAGTTTGCGGACAGCCTGTTTCTATGGCTAACATACGTGCATGTAGCGAAATAGCTCATAAATACAACATACCATATATGCTGGATGCTGCTCGTTGGGCTGAAAACTGCTATTTTATTAAGGTAAATGAAGACGGTTATGCCGATAAGTCTATATTTGAGATTGCAAAAGAAATGTTCTCTTATTGCGACGGATTCACAGCCAGCTTGAAGAAAGATGGACATTCAAACATGGGTGGTGTATTGGCATTCAGAGACAAAGGTTACTTCTGGAGAAACTTCTCTGATTTCGATGCTGAAGGAAATGTAACAAAGGATGTTGGTATAACACTTAAAGTAAAACAAATTTCAACATTAGGTAATGACTCATACGGCGGAATGAGCGGCCGTGACATCATGGCTTTGGCATGTGGTCTGTATGAAAGCGGACGTTTTGAATATCTGCAGGAACGTGTAGGACAGTGCGAATATTTGGCGCAGGGTTTCTACAAAGCTGGTATTCCAGTAGTTCTCCCAGCTGGTGGACATGGTGTATATATTAACATGGATAAGTTCTTTGACTATGAACGCGGTCATGACACATTTGCTGGTCAGGGCTTTAGTATTGAATTAATCCGTCGTTATGGTATCAGAGTTTCAGAACTTGGTGATTATAGTATGGAGTATGATCTTAAGACTCCTGAACAACAGAAGGAAGTTTGTAACGTTGTTCGTTTCGCTATCAATCGTAGTCAGCTGTCACAAGAACACTTGGACTATGTTATAGCTGCAGTTACTGAATTGTACAAGGATCGTGATAGTATCCCTAATGTGAAGATAGTTATGGGACATAACCTCCCAATGCGTCACTTCCATGCGTTCCTTGAACCAGTTTATATCAACAAGTAACATTTTGTAATAGGTAGTGTCTAGGAAGCGTGAAATTCTTTCACGCTTCCTCAATAAAATATAAAGGGGGACTCCTGAATGAGTGAAAACTCAAATGAAAAGCACGAGCTAAAACGTGGCCTTAAAAATCGTCATATACAGATGATAGCTCTAGGTGGAGCTATTGGTACAGGCTTATTTTATGGCTCATCAACTACAATAAAACAAACAGGTCCGTCAATATCATTAGCATACGTAATTGGTGGAATAATTATTTTCTTCATAATGAGAGCCTTAGGTGAAATGTCTGTAGATAACCCTGTATCAGGTGCATTTAGTCACTATGCATACGAAAATATAGGTGAATTTCCAGGTTTCCTTTCAGGGTGGAATTATTGGTTTAATTACATCGTGGTAAGTATGGCGGAACTCGCGGTTGTTGGTATCTATGTAAACTTCTGGCTACCAAGTATTCCAACATGGCTATCCTCACTGATTTTCCTAATAATTATTACTTTAGTAAACCTCATAAGTGTAAAGCTTTATGGTGAATTTGAGTTCTGGTTTGCACTTGTAAAAGTTGTTGCAATTATAGCGTTGATTGTTCTTGGATTATTCATGATATTCACTGGTATTGGAAACGGTGGACAACCTACAGGGTTTAGTAACCTATGGGCTCATGGCGGATTTATTCCTAATGGTATTTCAGGGTTGCTGTTCTCATTGGTTATGGTAATGTTCTCATTTGGTGGTGTTGAGCTTATCGGAATAACAGCAGGTGAAGCAGATAATCCATCTAGAAGTATACCTAAAGCAATAAATCAGGTTGTATTTAGAATATTAATATTCTATATTGGTGCACTTGGCGTTATGATGACTATCTTCCCATGGAATAAACTTGGAGAAACTGGAAGTCCTTTCGTTGAAATATTCTCAAAGATCGGTATCCCCGCTGCAGCTGGAATTCTTAATGCAGTTGTGTTAACAGCAGCTGTTTCTGCTTATAACAGTGGTCTTTATAGTAATGGCCGTATGCTTCACGGACTTGCTCTTCAAGGAAATGCACCAAAGGCTCTTGCTAAGGTAAGTAAGAATGGAACACCAGTAGTTGGTGTACTAGCTTCATCAGCATTGACACTAGTTGCAGTAGCGTTGAATTTCTTTATGCCTGGAAAAGTATTTCCATACTTAATATCCATAGCAACTATTGCAGGTATTATAAACTGGACAATGATAATTATTACACAGATTAAGTTCAGAAAATCAAAGAGTGCTGAAGAAGTAAATAAATTAAAATTCAAGATGCCTTTTTACCCTATATCCTCATATATTGCTCTAGCATTTATGGCTATGATTGTTGTGCTTATGGCAATTATGCCTGATTACAGAATAGCTGTAGTTATTGGACCAATATGGATCTTAGTTTTATTTGTTGCCTTTAAATTAAAAAAAGGTTCTACTAAAAGAGTAAAATAAATAATTAAATAACAAATAGCAAATAATAGATAGCAAAATTAATGAATTTTTAAAGGAGAAGTAAATGCAAAAAGAAGTAATCTTTACAGATAAAGCTCCTGCAGCGATTGGACCATATTCTCAAGCAATTAAGCTTGGAAACATGGTTTATACTTCAGGTATGATACCAGTAGTACCGGAAACCGGTGAAGTAGCTCAAGGGGATGCTGCTGCACAAACTGAGCAGGTTTTAAAGAATCTTAATGAGGTGCTTGCTACAGCTGGTACTAGTTTTGATAATGTAATAAAGACAACTGTATTTATAAAGAATATGGGAGATTTTGCAGCAATAAATGAAGTATACAAAAAATACTTCACATCTAATTTCCCTTCAAGGTCTTGTGTGGAAGTAGCAAGACTTCCAAAGGATGTATTAGTTGAAATTGAATGTATAGCCGTAATATAAAATTTTAAAATAACTAATTAACCAATAGTCCGGGGCTTGCCAGCTCCGGACTATTGGTTGTTGTTGTGCGAGGTAGTATATGAATATTGAAATAAATTTAAATCAGAAAATGTCTTTATCCCCGCAGATGCAGCAATCTATGGAGATCCTTCAGATGAGTACACAGGAACTGATGGATTATGTTAAACAATTATCTGTGGACAACCCTGTTGTAGAGCTCGAAGACCAACCTTATGAAAATGATAGATATGAAGTACTTAGAAAAAAACTGGAATGGCTAGACTCTGTAAACCAAGAATACAGAGTTTACAACCATGACTTGGAAGATGATGAAAGCAATAAAGATGTGGCACATTATGTAGCAGGTGATGATGAGGATTTATATCAGCATTTGCAATCACAATTAAACTTAATAAAGCAACCTCAGGAAATCTATAGAGCAGTGCAATATATGATAGGCTGTATTGATCAAAATGGGTACCTACAAGAGAATATAGCTGATATAGCAAAGACTATAAATATTGATGAAAGTACGGTAGAAAAAGCCTTACACCAACTCCAATCTATGGAACCGGCAGGTGTAGGGGCAAGAAATTTAAAAGAATGTCTTCTGCTTCAATTAGAGAGATTTAATCAAAATAATCCAATAGTGATTGAACTTGTAAATAATTATCTTGAATTACTTGGAAAAAATCAGCTGGATCTAATAGTTAAGAGATTAGGCGTTTCAATAGATGAGGTTAAGGATGCATACAAATTTATAAAAAAGCTGAATCCCAGACCTGGAATGGGATTTGGGGCTCAAAAAGATATTCACTATCACACACCAGATTTAATAGTTGTAAAATTTAGTGATTATTATGAGGTTCTATTAAATAATTATTCAGCTCCCCATATTTCAATTAGCAACTATTATCGGAATGTCCTTGCACAAAATCCCTCCGATGATGTTAAAAATTATATTTCATCAAAAATAAAAGAAGCTGATTGGGCTATTAAATGTATATCACAGAGAAATAATACATTGTTAAATATTACAAGAACAATTGTGGATCAACAAATGGGATTCTTTGAAAAGGGCGCAAGTTATCTTATACCTATGAATCAGAAAAGTATAGCAGATAAAATGGAAATACATGAATCTACCGTGAGCCGTGCCATAAGAGGAAAATACCTTCAATGCTCATGGGGGTTATTTGGCCTTGACTATTTTTTCACTAACGGCCTTTCTCTTGGTCAAGATTCTCAAGTTGTTCCTGATGTTATAAAGTCAGATATCAAAAAGATAATTACAGGTGAAGACAGAAAGAAACCTTATAGCGATCAAAAAATTGCAGAAATACTAAACCAAAAAGGGATAAATATTGCAAGAAGAACGGTAACAAAGTATAGAGAGGATATGGATATTCCAAAGGCAGCAATGAGAAAGGAATACTAGTCTTGACTTAATAAAACATTAAAAAATCCATTATAAAATTATTATAATGGATCATCCGATTGATGTTGGCTGATTGCTTGTTGTAAAGCTTTTAGACCAATTTTATTATCCCATTGATTAAAGTAGCACCTGAACTTTGAACCGCAGGAAATACATTCAACGAATTGTTTTGTATCCTTCTGCTCTCGGTTATCGAACATAAATGGAAGAAATTCATTTTTGTTTCTAAGTCCCGGAGCGTCGGAATCAATTATATATGAATAAACATAAGTAGCTTCGTATTTTATTAAAAAATTACTTTTGTTGCAAACCGGGCATATTAAACTGTTTTCAGACATATGTGCCTCCAAATTAGATTTATTATTAAAATTGCCAGTAAATTAATATGTTATTCATAGTTTATTTAATAAATAAAAGGAGGCTGAAAAATGGATTATACTTTAAGGCCTACGTTGAAAAAGAATTGATTTATTGGTATAATAAGAACTAACGTTCTTGATGAAGCTGATTGGTATGCCGGTCAGCTATTTTATTGATTAGCAACTAAAATATTTGTTATGGAGGCTAAAATAGTAAAGTATGGGCAAACCCGAGATAAAAATATCAATCAGAAACCTTGTTGAACTGGTGCTGAGGTCCGGTGACATTGATAACAGGCTTGTTTCCTCGGGCAGAATGTTGGAAGGTACCAAAATTCATCAGAAGATACAAAAGCAAGGTGGAGAGTTATATAGCAAAGAGGTTTCTCTTGCCCATAGCTACGAAGCCAAGGATTTTATATTCAGACTTGAGGGGCGTGCTGATGGTATTATAGCTGAACCGGGTGGAGTTGTAATAGACGAAATAAAATCAACAACACGTCCAATAGAATTGATAGATGAAGATTTCAGCCTCCTGCATTGGGCACAGGCAAAATGCTATGCTTTTATTTACGCTATCCAGAATGATCTTGAAAGTATATATGTACAATTGACGTATTTTCATTTAGATACAGAAGAAATTAAAAGAATCAGAAAGCAGTTTTCTATTAAAGAGTTGACGGAATTTATTGAAGATTTACTAGATAAATATTTTGTATGGGCCAATATATCCGATTCTTGGAATAAACAAAGAGATGACTCTATTAAATTAATTCAGTTTCCCTTTAAAGAATACAGGAAGGGACAGCGTGAGCTTGCAGTTGCGGTATATAAAACCATAATGCAAGGTAAAAAACTATTTGCTCAAGCCCCTACTGGTATTGGAAAAACAATATCAACACTTTTTCCTGCGGTTAAAGCTTTAGGAGAACAGCATATTTCAAAAATTTTTTATTTAACTGCCAAAACCATTACAAGGCAAGTAGCTGAAGAGGCATTTTCAAAAATGAGAGAGTGTGGTTTAGTATTCAGAACGATTACTCTTACTGCAAAGGATAAAATATGTTTCAACAAAGAAGGAAGCTGTAATCCCGATTTTTGTGAATATGCAAAAGGCCATTACAACAGGGTTAACATTGCACTGGAAGATGTACTAAAAAATTCTGAAAGCCTTTCCAGAGATGTAATAGAAGAGTATTCACACAAACATACGGTTTGTCCCTTTGAATTCAGCCTCGACCTGTCATTGTGGGCAGATTGTATTATTTGCGATTATAATTATGCATTTGACCCAAGGGTGTATCTTAAAAGATTTTTTCTAAACAATACTGGAGATTATGCTTTTTTGGTTGATGAGGCACACAACTTGGTAGACAGAGCAAGAGAGATGTTTTCTGCACAAATCCATAAGTCTGCATACCTTGAGGCAAAAAAGCTCATGAAATCAAAAGTCCCAAAGGTTGCAAAGATATTGAACAAAATAAATTCATATATGGTGTCTCTACGCAAACAATGCGCGGATGAAGGCTTTATTGTTAGCAAAACAGAACTTAAAGACCTTTATAGGTTACTAAGCAACTTTATAACTGAATCAGAGGAATGGATACTGAAAAATCAAAATAACAACATTGAGGGTTTTGAACAGCTACTTGAAGTTTATTTTGAATCAATAGCATTTACCAGAATGGCTGATTTTTATGATGAAAGATACGTTACATTTATAGAATCAAGAGCAAATGATGTCAGAGTAAAGCTTTTTTGTCTAGACCCATCATACCTCCTTGCAGATGCAGTAAAAAGAGGTAAAGCAGCTGTATTTTTTTCTGCAACTCTTACACCTGTCAGCTACTTCATGGATATATTGGGCGGGGACGAAGAGGATTACAATATTAACCTTGCTTCACCATTTGATATGGACAATCTCTGCCTTATTGTTAATGATAATATTTCCACAAGATATAAAAACCGTGACAAAAGCTATGACAAAATAGTGGACATAATCTGGTCTACTATAAGCAAAAAAATAGGGAATTATGTAGTGTTTTTTCCTTCATATAAATATATGAACGAGGTGTATACAAGGTTTACAGAGCAATATCCCGAAACGGATACTATAATACAGGAAACTTCCATGACAGAAGAAGAACGGGAGAACTTTCTAAATAGGTTTCAATCCGGTGGGGAAAAGAACTTGGTTTCTTTTAGTGTGCTGGGGGGGATTTTTTCTGAGGGCATAGATTTGAAGGGAGACAGGCTAATAGGGGCAATAATAGTAGGTGTAGGACTTCCGCAGGTTAGTCCTGAACAAGATATAATCATGAATTATTTTCAAAATAAAAATGCGATGGGATTTGAAAACGCATATATGTATCCGGGCATGAACAAAGTACTACAGGCAGCAGGAAGGGTAATCCGTTCAGAACAAGATGTAGGAACAGTAATACTACTTGACGAAAGATTTTCAAACGGAAGTTACAGACGATTATTTCCAAGACACTGGGAACATGCCTTGCGTATACAGGATACGGGGCAGTTGGGGAAAAGGTTGGAGCAGTTCTGGAAGTTAAAACTCATAGACTAGGTGGAATACATGACACAATCTGAAATGGACAGTGAATTTAAAAATTTAAGTGCCGAGCAAAGAGAAGCGGTTCTTACTGTAGAAGGGCCTGTACTGCTTATTGCCGGCCCGGGAAGTGGAAAAACCACTGTAATTGTAAACCGGGTTTATAATTTAATTAAATCAGGTATCAATCCAAATAGTATAATGACACTTACCTTTAATAAGGCAGCCCAGCTAGAAATGGAAAGGCGTTTTCAAAAGCTTTACGGAAATAAGATAAAAGAAAAAGTACAATTTGCGACACTGCACAGTTTTTGTAATAGAGTAGTCAGAGACTATGAAAGAATGAAAGGTCAGAGCTTAAGGCGTATTGAGGGTACTGAAGAAGACATAAACAAAAAGATACTGTTAAAGGATATCTATCACGGCGTAAATAATGCAAGAATTAATGATGATGAGTTGGATAACCTCATTAACGAAATAAGTTATATAAAAAATAAAATGATTAAGAATGCTGATGACAGCGTTTTCAGCTCAAAAAAGTTTTCAATGGTCTATAAAGCTTATGAAGAGTATAAGAAAAAAAATCTCATGATTGACTTTGACGATATGCTTACATATGCCTATAGTATTCTTTCAAGATATCCGCAAATTTTAAAAGGCTATAAAAAACGTTATAACTATATTCAGGTAGATGAAGGCCAGGATTTGTCAAACATACAGTTTGCAATACTAAAACTGTTGGCAGGATCGGACGGGAATGTATTCATAGTAGCAGACGATGATCAATCTATCTACCGTTTCAGGGGAGCCGAACCGCAGTACATTCTGGATATAAGCAATGAATTCAACAATCTCAGGCTTTTCCGGCTTGAAAACAACTACAGATCTTCCAGTAATATTGTACACCTTACCAGCAAGTTTATAATGAAAAACGATAAAAGGTATATGAAAGCACACAAAACCAATAATAAAAGCACAGACGATCCGAAGATTCTCAGTGCTGAAAATGAGAGTGGGCAGCAGGATATTATTCTAAAGGAGATAGAAGGTTTGCTTAAGGGAAGAAATCCCATGAGTGTTGGAATCTTGTACAGAAACAACCTCTCATCAATTCTTGTTTCAGATAAACTGCAAAGGAAAGGTATACCATTTAGAATAAAGCAGAACAGACTGTTTTTTTTCAGACACTGGCTTGTTCAGGAGGTATGTGCCTTTTTAATGTTTGCACTAGATGGTTCTGATGCAGAATCATTTACAAAAATATGCTTTAGAATGAACAGATTTATATCTAAAACAATGCTGGAATGTGTTTTGCAGGGCGAGCAACACGATAATGTAATTGATATAATAGTTAATAATCATGACCTGAAACCCTTTCAGCTTACTTCGATGAGGGAATTAAAAGGAGAATTTGCCTCATTGGCAAGAAAAAACCCTTGGGCAGCATTAGAATACATAAAAAATAATTTCAGATATCTGGATAGCGTTAAAGAATACAGCAATATATCCGGTCAGTCCTACGAGTACCTGAACAGGCTATATGGAATTTTACAAGGAATATCGATTGATTGCCCTACTATTTCTGCATTTATTATGAGATTGCAGGAGCTAGAACATTTATTTGAGGACGGAGGATATACACAAAGCGGGGAAAATAGCCATATAACTCTCAGTACATTACACTCCTCAAAAGGCCTGGAATACGACAGTGTATTTATGATAGATTTGATTAATAGTGAGATTCCGGGAGATAAGGTTCTGGAAAATTCAGAAAAAATTGTCCTTGAAGAGGAGCGGAGACTTTTTTATGTGGGAATGACAAGAGCAAGGAAAGATTTATATCTGCTCAATCCTTGCTCGTTAAATAATGAAAAAGTAATGAGGTCTATTTTCGTTAATGAGGTTGTACAACTCTTGCAAAAGGACATAATAAATAATGTAGGCGAAGGAAAGTTTGTTAACCATGCTAAGTTTGGAAGAGGAATGATAGTTGCAATAAATCAGGAACATGACTCGGACAGACATACTATAGAAATTAAGTTTTTTAAGGTGGGATGCAGAAAACTTGATCTTCAACTCTGCCTTGATAATAAACTTATTAGCTTTGAATAAAATACATGCTATACAATAGAAATGTAAAATGGTTTGCAAAACATAATGCGTTTTGCTATCATAGGTTGATATGGAGGAATTTACATGATAGAAAAATATTATCCAGACTTATATTTTGATAGTATAAGACATATTGATATAAATATACTTAAAGAAAGAGGAATAAAGGGAGTTATACTTGACATAGATAATACCCTTGTTCCAATGCATGCAAAGGATGCCGATGAAAATGCAATCAGTTGGGTGGCTGAACTGCAAAAAATAGGCTTCAAGGTATGTATTTTATCAAATGCATCACTTAATAGGGTAACAAGGTTCAACAAAGAAATGTCGGTAATGGCAATACACAGAGCATATAAACCTGCAGGAAAAGCTTTTCTTAATGCAGCTGAAAAAATGGGGCTTGAGCCTGAAAAAGTAGCGGTTATCGGTGACCAGATATTTACCGATATATACGGGGGCAATAAAGTAAATATGCTTACAGTTCTTGTGAAACCAATAGATAAAAAAGAGATTCTGTATGTCAGGTTAAAAAGGCATATTGAGAAAAGAGTACTAAGACGTTTTAGCAATGTACAAACGTCTAGACTGGAAATAAGAAAAGAATGGAAAAAGAGTAGGCTTCAAATAGAAAGAAGCCGATTAAAATGACATTGGAGGGGCAAGCCAATGAACTTGGTTGAAGTTGTTAATGGAAAAACGCAGTTGTACGGTGTTCTTGGTAACCCGGTTGAGCACACAAAATCACCATTTATTCATAATACACTCTTTGAAGAATTTAAAATAAATGCAATATATTTACCTGTTTATGTAGACAATGGGAAGTTGGAACAGGTTATGGATGGATTCAGGGCTATACACTTTTCAGGTTTTAATGTAACTGTTCCATTTAAAAAAGACATAATACAATATCTGGATGAGGTTTCTGCAGAAGGTATGCTTATGGGTGCAGTTAATACTGTGAAAAACCGGGACGGGAGATTCATTGGGTATAATACAGATGCAGAAGGATTTGTTAGAGACTTTTGTGATGGGTTTGAAACGACCTTCAAAGGCAAGAGAGTAATGCTGTTGGGAGCAGGGGGAACATCAAGGGCTATTGCTGTCAGGCTAGCAACTGAGGGTATAGAGCATCTGACAATAGTAAACAGGACAGAAGCCAACGCCAAAAGCATTTCCGATCTTGTAAACAGCAATTTCGGAAATATTGTTAGTACTATGCTCCCGGAGAAAGACATCCTCGACAAAGAATTTGAAAACAACCAGATTATTATAAATACAACACCTGCTGGAATGAGTACATATCTTGATTCAACACCCTTTGATCTTGATTTTAACTTTAACGGAACTCAGCTGGTATACGATGTTCTATATGTCCCCAAGAAAACAAGATTTCTAAATCAAGCCGAAAAAGCGGGATGTAAAATAAGAAACGGATTTGGGATGTTGATAAACCAGGGTGTTTCAGCTTTTGAGATTTGGACGGGTATGCAGGTTGAAAGAAAGAAAACCAATGAACTCTTAAAAAATATAGAAAATATAAAGGGATTTTGAAAATATTACCGAAATGATTAATGTATGTAATTTTATAAGTCGGTATGAGGGGATGAAAGTATGGTAACGTTGAAAAATTATATGGAGGAAGTTGTGTTCAATCTGATAGACGGTGTCCTGGACGATATCAACATGTGCAAATGCGAATTATGTGTTAAGGATATTGCTGCTCTTGCCCTAAACAGCCTTCCTCCCAAATACATTGCCTCTGAAAAAGGCGAGTTGTATTCAAAAATAAACAGTTTGAGAAGCCAATTTGAGGTAGATGTTATATCAGCTATTACAAAAGCAGCAGTTCTCGTTAAAAAAGCACCAAGGCATCAATAATAATTCACTAACTATTTATTACCAAAGGATTTATTTCTTTCTCTACGTGAAGACACAATTTTGTAAATTACAAATAGGACAATGCAGATTAAAATCAGTGCTATTACTATATTTTCAAAACCCTTAAAATACGGCCTGATTTTAGTCTCATAATCCTTTCCAAACACAAATCCAAGATAGATCAGAGTAAAATTCCATGGAAGCATTCCTATAGTTGAAAAAATAATAAACTTAAATTTATTTATTTTAGCGATTCCAGCTGGTAAAGAAATAAATGTTCTGATTACAGGAAGAAGCCTTCCAAGACACACAGCAAGCATACCTCTTTTTTTAAATATCTCTTCTGCTTTATAGAAATTCTTTTCCGATACAAAAAAGTACTTTCCGTATTTAAGTATAAAAGGTCTGCCGCCATAAGAACCAACAAAATAGGCAAACATGGAGCCTATAAGACTGCCTACAGCGGCAGCGATATTTGCTTCCAGAAGAGTAATGCTTCCCTGGGAAGCCATCATCCCTCCGAAAGGCAGTATGATTTCACTGGGAAGGGGAATACAACTGCTTTCAAAAAGCATCCATAGTCCAATTCCCCAGACTCCCATACCCTCAATAATATCTATTAAAGGCATTAAAATATTATGAATAATAGTAGTCATCTTTTTACGCTCCTTAAATTTTATCCCTTTGATGTTCCTTTTGTGTCAGTTTCGGTATTTGAGGGATTTGGTTTCTTTGTAACTGGCTTTTTTTTCGATACGGGCGGAGGCTTAACTTCATCCTCGTCATCGTCACTTTCATCAGGAACATATAATTCCCCTGATGGCGTTGCTATACCGTTGGCAGAATAAAAATAATTCTCAACTATCTCAGCCGACGAAAGAGATTCTTTTGTCTCAATATTAATCATATTACCGTTATATAGGTAGTACCACACTTTATTTATAACTTTGTCTTCACCATCAAGTCGGAAAGAATTAAAGTTGTCAGGAGAAATACTTATGAGCCCAGAGGTCATCTTTAATGCATCTGATAAAGTCATATTAGTTATAATATTTTCAAAAGCATAATTAAGAACAGGGTTTAGCTTTGGAATATTCTGTACCTTGAGTTTTTGTTTTATAAATTCCTTTATAAACTTCATCTGCATCTCGGTTCTCTTTATATCGCTGCCATCATAAAACTCTTTCAACTCTTTGGTATAACGTTCACCGTTTGGTTTCCTGAAACGGAGTAATTGTTCAACCTTGTCACCGTTCAGTAACTGATGGCCTTTTTGTAAATTTATATGAAGATTCTGAGAAGGGTCATCATACTTCATATCGACAGGAACGTCAAAATAAACTCCACCAAGCATATCTGTAATCTTTTTGATTGCTGAAATATTGATATGAACATAATAGTTGATATTGATTCCTGTGAGATTACTAACTATCTCGGAAGCATACCTTGCACCTTCATGATTCCGTCCTCCCGCACCATAAGCGGAGTTTATTTTTGGAAGTATATTGTTTTTTAATTTTACTTTAGTATCTCTTGGTATTGTGACAATGCTTATCTGATTTTTTTCAGGATTATAATTTGCCACCATCATTGAATCCGTATTCCCGCTTGACTTGTCACCAACAAGCAGGAAGAAATTCATAGGTTCTTTATTGGTAGTGGCGTTAAGTCCTTCAAGTATTGCAGGAACAGCATTATTGCCGATTGCTCCTGTGACGCTGTTTGCATAGTAAAGAAAAACTGTTCCCATTCCAAAGAGAAACAGGCCGACTACTATTGTAATTATATAAGTGAATTTTCTAGTGTTCATTGTAAGACCTCTTAATAGTTTATTTGTTTACAGCCAGCAATTATTATATCATATATTTATAGAAAAAATTTTATAAATAATCAAATCGGTGTATTATTAAAAGTTTGTTCAAAATTTATCTTCTTTAAAACATCAAAATAGACCTTGTATAGTGCTGATTGTGTCGAATTTCTTCATTTACTTTAGGCTGATAATACTTTATAATAATAAACAATGTATGCTAATTGTAAACAAGTATTACAATAATTAATCAAATAGAGATGGGGGAATATCAATGAAGAAGCTCATGCTCGGCAATGAAGCCGTGGCTAGAGGAGCATTTGAGGCAGGCTGTTCAGTAGCGGCTGCTTATCCGGGAACTCCTAGTACGGAAATTACTGAGTACATATCGAAATATGACGAAATATATTCAGAGTGGGCACCAAATGAAAAGGTGGCACTTGAAGTAGCTATAGGTTCATCCATCGGAGGAGCAAGATCCATTTGTTCCATGAAACACGTAGGACTTAATGTTGCAGCCGACCCTCTTTTTACAGTGTCTTATACAGGTGTAAACGGAGGTCTTGTTATAATGGTTGCTGATGACCCTGGGATGCACAGTTCGCAGAACGAGCAGGACAGCAGGTTCTATGCAAGATCATCAAAGGTTCCTATGCTCGAACCTTCCGATTCACAGGAATGTAAAGACTTCGTAAAACAGGCGTTCACAATAAGCGAGACATTTGACTGTCCTGTAATCGTCAGACTTTCCACAAGAGTATCTCATTCCCAAAGTGCTGTTGAACTTAGCGAGAAAGAAGACTATACGTTAAAACAGTACTCTAAGGATGCAAATAAATATGTCATGATGCCTGCTATGGCAAGAAAAAGACATGTAGAAGTTGAAAAAAGGATGGCTGCTTTGAGAGATTTCTCTAACGAAAGCGGACTCAACAAAGTTGAAATGTTAAGCCAGGACATAGGGGTTGTAACCAGCGGAATTGCATATCAGTATGTAAAAGAAGCAATGCCTGATGCATCTGTATTAAAAATAGGAATGGTTCATCCGATTCCTGAAAAACTAATTGAAGAATTTGCATCAAAAGTAAAAACACTTTATGTTGTTGAAGAATTGGAACCATTCTTTGAAAATCAAATTAAGAAAATGGGTATAAAGGTTATCGGAAAAGAAAAGCTTCCTGTAATCGGTGAGTTTAGCGCTCAACTGGTAGCGGAAAAACTCTTTGACAAAAAGTTTGAATCTCAGGAAGCTTCCAATAATACCGTTCCGGTAAGACCACCGGTAATGTGTCCAGGATGCCCCCATAGAGGTATGTTCTATGTTCTCAAAAAATTGGGACTGACCGTCAGCGGCGACATTGGCTGTTATACCCTTGGTGCATTGCCTCCTAACGAAGCAATGGACATATGCGTGTGCATGGGCGCAAGCATTGGTGTTGCCCACGGGTTGGAAAAAGCACGCGGAACTGAATTCAGGAAAAAGACCGTAGCAGTAATCGGAGATTCCACTTTTATACATTCAGGTATTACAGGGTTGATAGATATCGTATATAATAAAGGTAACTCTACTGTAATTATTCTTGATAATTCAATAACAGGAATGACAGGTCACCAGCATAATCCAACAACCGGATTTACAATCAAAGGAGAACCTACAAAGCAGGTAGATCTAGAATTACTTTGTAAATCGGTGGGAGTTGACAGGGTTACTGTTGTAGATCCTTTCAATATAAAGGAATTTGAGAAGGTTGTAAAAGCTGAAATAGATGCAGACGAACCTTCAGTAATAATTTCTCAGCGTCCATGTGCTCTTTTAAAACATGTAAAATATGAAGGAAGCCACAGGATATTGCAGGACAAATGTAAAAAGTGCAGATTGTGTATGAAAATAGGATGCCCTGCTATAGTTGAAAAGGGCGATCACCTGGAAATAAATCCGGCACTTTGCGTGGGATGCAAACTCTGCACTAAGATATGCGTATCCGGTGCTATCGAAAGGGCGGGTGAATAAGGTGAAAAAGTTAAATCTTCTTATAGTTGGTGTTGGCGGACAGGGAACTCTCCTTGCCAGCAGAATATTAGGAACTGTTGCTTTAAAATTGAATTTTGACGTTAAGGTTTCAGAGGTACACGGTATGTCCCAAAGAGGCGGCAGCGTTGTTACATATGTAAGGTTTGGAGAAAAGGTATACTCTCCTCTGATTGAGAAAGGTGAAGCTGATCTTATTATCGCCTTTGAACAGCTGGAAGCCCTTAGGTGGGTAGAGTATCTTCGTAAGGACGGAAAGATGATTGTAAATGAGCAGGAGATTGATCCAATGCCTGTAATCATTGGAAAAGCTAAATATCCTGAAAAAATACTCGATACATTAAAGACATCATATAGTATTTACTCACTTGACGCTCTTAAAATAGCGAGGGAGTGTGGAACAATAAAGGCGGTAAATATTGTGTTGTTGGGTGTTATGGCAAAATTAGCAGGTATTGATAAAAACATATTTATGGAAGCCATAAACGAGGTTGTTCCTGCCAAGGTATTAGATGTAAATATCAAAGCCTTTGAGGAAGGATACAATTATCATAACTAGAATTTAAGCCTATTGCTTTTGTGTGGGGCTACACTTTGTAAGTAAACCCTGAAAGCCATCCCGAGTGGGATGATGGCAAAGAATATATAAATTAATATCTATTCTTAGAAGGGGGAAATGTTATGTCGTATTGGAATCAGGCATACGAATGTATGTCCAGAGAAGAAATGCGAAAGGTTCAATCAGAAAGATTAATTAAAACTGTAAAATCGGTATATGAAAATGTACCTACTTACAGAAAAAAGATGCAGGAAAAGGGTATGTTACCGGGAGATATTAAGTCTGTTGATGATTTAAAAAATTTACCCTTTACTTATAAGCAGGATCTGAGAGATACATATCCATACGGACTATTTGCAGTACCTATGAGTGAAATTGTGAGAGTTCATGCATCTTCAGGAACAACGGGAAAGAAGACAGTTGTAGGCTATACCAAAAATGACCTTGAAGTTTGGTCAGAAGTTATCGCCAGAACATTTACAGCTGCAGGCGCAGTAAAAGACTCTTTTCTGCAAATTTCTTATGGTTACGGATTATTTACCGGGGGTCTCGGTGCTCATTATGGCGGTGAGAAACTGGGAGCAACAGTTATACCTACTTCATCAGGAAACACAAAGCTACAGCTTTCAATTATGCAGGATTTCGGTACAACTCATATTGCATGTACACCTTCTTATGCTTTGTATTTGGCTGAGGAGATGGAAGAGCTCGGAATCAAGAGAAGTGATTTAAAGCTGCAGGCCGGTATTTTCGGGGCAGAACCTTGGTCGGAAAGTATGAGGCAGGAAATACAGGACAGACTAAAAATTAAAGCTTTTGACATATACGGGTTAAGCGAGGTAATAGGTCCGGGAGTCGCATGTGAATGTGAGTATCAGAGCGGTATGCATATACCCGAAGACCATTTTATACCGGAAATTATTGATCCTGAGACAGGAGAAGTTCTTCCTGAAGGTTCAGAAGGAGAAATTGTTTTTACGACTATTACAAAAGAAGGACTTCCATTAATAAGATACAGAACTAGAGATCTTTCTTCGTTGAATTATGATAAATGTGAATGTGGACGTACAGAAGTAAGAATGAACAAGGTTGCTGGTAGAACAGACGACATGCTCATAATCAGAGGTGTAAATGTTTTCCCATCACAGGTGGAAAGTGTTCTATTATCAATTGGTGAGACTGCACCTCATTACATGCTGGTAGTTGATAGGAAAGACAATCTGGATACACTGGAAATTCAGGTTGAAATCACTCCAAGCTTATTCTCGGATGAAGTAAAGAGGCTGGAAGATGTAGAAAAGAAGATTTCTAAGGAAATTAACAGTACTTTAGGAATAGCTGCAAAAATCAAGCTGGTTGAACCCAAAACCATTCAGCGCAGCGAAGGTAAGGCAAAAAGAGTTATTGACAAAAGGGTTATTTAATAAGGGTTAAGTTATTCATTAACAATTATAAAGGAGGCCTGTTAACCATGCTTGTTAAACAAATTTCAGTTTTTTTAGAAAACAAATCAGGAAGATTGGCTGATGTAACCAAAACACTTGCGGATACTAACATTAATATTTGTGCCATGTCAATAGCCGATACTACGGACTTTGGCATATTGAGACTTATTGTTAATAAACCGGAAGATGCTGAGCGCGCTTTGAGTGAGCAGCAGTTTACCGTCAGTTGTACCAGTGTTATAGCAATCGGTGTTGAAGATAAGCCGGGAGGACTTGCAAGAGCATTGGAAATCATTCAGGACAATGGTATAAGTATTGAGTACATGTATGCCTTTGTAGGTAAAACAGGTAATGAAGCATTTGTTATTCTGAGAGTTGAAAACCCTGAGATGGCAATAGAAACTTTGTTAAAATATGGAATTAAAATACTACCAAGCGATAAGATTTATTGTGCATAAAATTAATAGGGCTGTCTCGTATGCCGAGGCAGCCTTTATATTTTTACAATTAGTTAAGTTAAGGTATTAAGGATATCCACAATGGAAACTTGGATTATTTCAGCTGGAAAACAGCTTTCTTGAGCACAAACAGACATAATATGATTATCGTCAGTTGCAAATTGCTTGAAAAAGCAATTTGTAAGAGCATTTTTAGTTAAAAGTGAAATCTTATCAGAGTCTAATTTAAATGAGAAGGAATCAAGAGGCAGTGACAATCCCCTTCCATCAGTTTTTATATAACTTTCCTTCAGTGTCCAAAGCATAAAGAAATATTTTGAACGATAATGGGCTGGCTGACGCATAAGGCTCTCATACTCATCTTGGGTAAAGAATCTTTTTGCAATGCCGAAATCAGTTTCCTTTATAAATTCTATGTCAATTCCACAGGGGTAATCTGAAAGAACACAGACAACCCAATCACCGGAATGAGAAATATTGAAGAAAATAGAATCCTTTGGTTTGTCTAGACATGGTTTACTAAAAGAATCCACTTTAAAACTTATATCACTGTTTTTACAATTAAGACGTTTACTAACGGCAAACCGTGCAATGATTTCCCCAAGAAGGCATCTAATAGAATCTTTTTTGAAATGAAACCTCTCCATTTTTGCTTTTCTTTCATCAGAAATTAGTGGTTTTAATAAATTTAATGTTTCTTCATCGGTAAAAGATGAAACATTTATTCCATATAAATTAACCAAGAAACCCCAACCTTTCATAAAACAGCTGTTTTGGCTTAGCCCGATTTCAATTCTAACAGATATTAATATATTTGTGAAGATTTATGAGGATTATGTCGGAACTATGGAAATTCATACCTTTATAATATATAATATATTGGGTTGAGTTGTAATGTTTGGAATTTGTTTATACTATTTATCAAGAGGAGTATTATGAAAAATACAATTAAACTATTTTGCTTTCCTTATGCAGGAGGTTCTTCGGCGATATATTCAAAGTTAAAACATTTTGCTGACAATAATATAAAAGTAACGCCTGTGGAGCTTGCAGGAAGAGGACAAAGGATAAGTGAGCCATTATACAAAAATATGGCGGAATTAATAAATGATGTTTACGATAGAATATCATCATCTGTTGATGAACAACCTTTCGCTTTATTTGGACATAGTATGGGAAGTTCAATCATACTTGATTTAGCTCATAAAATACTTAAATGCAAAAATGTAGAGCCGCTACATCTTTTTGCCTCAGGACGATGTCCTCCTTCACTTTGTAGGAATTATAAAAAAATAAATGATTTGCCCGATGAGAAATTTATAAATGAAGTCTATGAACTTGGAGGTACACCTAAAGAGGTTTTTGAAAACAGGGAACTGCGTCATATATTTTTGCCTATATTAAGGTCAGACTATAAGTTGATAGAAGAATATAATTATATTGAAAAGGATGTAAAATTAAGCTGTGATATAACAGTTTTTAATGGTAAAGAAGATAAAATGACCAGCTTTGAAACAATGAAAAAATGGGGAGATTATACATCTGGTAAAACTGACATAATTGAATTTGATGGCGGACACTTTTTTCTCCATAATAAAATGGAGCAAATTATGGGCATAATAAATAAAACATTAAATAGGTAAATTCAAAAAAAATGTCGGAACTGTAAACTGCTCTTGGGTTCCGACATTTTAAATACGTAGGTTAAAATAATTATTTCTTTATAGAATTAATGTAATTATTTATAACTGTGTCACACCAAACATCAAATTCTTTATCCTCAGTTTGGAATTCCGGATGGGAAAAAATATTTTCTAAAACTAATCTAATCCCTTGATCAAAACGTACAGTTGCATTAAAACCTGGTACCAACCTTTTTACTTTTGAATTGTCAAATACCACTGTGTTTGACTTATCTCCCAAAAGTGAGCCGGTAAAATCATAATCGCTGCTAGCTGCCAGATAATCAGTAGCAATGTGTACTGCATTAAGCTTGACTCCCAGTGCAGAAGCAATTATCTCATAAATCTGATTCCATGTAAGGCTTTCATCAGACGTAATGTGAATCGCCTCACCAATGGCATGAATATTACCCATTAAGCCTATAAAACCTTTAGCAAAGTCAGTGTTATACGTCAAAGTCCATAATGAACTCCCGTCGCCGTGAATTATTACAGGCTTATTTTCTAACATTCTTTTTATTACCTGCCAGCTACCGTTATTTCCATGAACGCCAAGTGGAATGCTACTATTGTCATAAGTATGGCTGGGACGTACAATAGTTACAGGGAATCCGTTGTTACGGTATTCTGCCATTAGCAGTTCCTCACAGGCAATTTTATTACGTGAATATTCCCAATAAGGGTTTGCAAGTGGTGTTGATTCCGTTATACGGAAATGCGATAGCGGCTTTTGATAAGCTGATGCAGAACTTATAAATATGTATTGTTTGGTTTTTCCTGAGAAAAGTCTGATATCACGTTCAACCTGAGAAGGTACAAAGGCAATAAAATCTGCCACAACATCAAAATTCTCATCTTTTATAAGCGAATTTATAAGTGCTTCGTCATTTATGTCAGCCTTTAAAAGTTTTGCTCCTGCAGGAATTCTTTCAGACCTGTTGCCTCTGTTAATAAGATAAAGTTCGCAGCCTTGTTCAACCAAAGAGGACGAAATTGCTGAACTTATAATGCCTGTTCCACCAATAAATAATGCCTTCATAATAATTCTCCTTTGATTTTATAAATACAATCATTTGTACTGGTAAATAATTTATAAAAGTATTATATAACGGTATTTAAAATAAATACATATTGGTATTGGAAAAAAATACTTGATTAACAAAACAGATATGTTATAATTAAATTGATTAATTGGACTTAAAATTCCCTTCAGCATTTTCATTTCTTAAATTAATTCCTTTTTTTAAATGTTTGCTTACTATTTTGTTTTCATGTTGTATAATAAATAAATATGATTTATTTACTTTATAACGGAGGCACAAATATGAGAGCAGAAATATTAGCCGTTGGTACAGAGTTGCTCATGGGGCAGATTGTTAATACCAATGCACAGTATATATCCTCAAAGCTGCCCGAAGCAGGTGTTGGTGTATATTATCATAGTGTAGTAGGTGATAATCCCGATAGATTGGAAGAATGTTTAAAGCTTGCTTTGGAGCGGTGCGACATAGTCATAACAACAGGCGGTCTGGGTCCTACTCAGGATGATTTGACAAAAGAGACTATTTCTCGGGTCTGCGGTAAAAAGCTACTTATTCATGAAGAGAGCATTAATAAAATAAAAGACTATTTCAGAAGGCTTGGAAGGCAAATGACGCCAAACAATGAAAAGCAGGCGTATATGCCCGAAGGTTGTATAGTACTTAAAAACAATAATGGTACTGCACCGGGATGTATAATAGAAATAGGAGAAAAGGTAGTTATAATGCTCCCTGGCCCACCGGTAGAGATGAAACCCATGTTTTTGGATTATGTTATGCCATATTTCAAAAATAAGGGCGCAAATTCTATAGAATCTGTGATTTTACGAGTTTTTGGTATTGGCGAATCAGCTATGGAAACAAAAATAATGGATCTGATTGATGGCCAGACGAACCCAACTGTTGCCACATATGCCAAAGAAGGCGAGGTTACTATAAGGGTAACTGCCAGTGTTCCCAAAGGTGAAAGTGCAGAACATATATTGATACCTGTTGTAAATGAGATAAAGAGAAGGACCGGTGACAATCTATACTCTGATAAGGATGAAACTTTGGATTCTGTGGCTGCAGGACTTCTTTTGGAAAACAGTATTACAATCGCAACTGCCGAGTCCTGTACAGGAGGCCTTATTTCAGAGATGCTTACTGACGTGCCGGGGATTTCCCGGGTATTTATGGGGGGAGCAGTAACATATTCCAATGAAGCAAAAATGGAATACCTTGGAGTAAAGGAGCAGACACTTCAGGCCTACGGAGCAGTTAGCTGTGAAACAGCAGCAGAGATGGCAGCGGGTATCAGAAAAAGGTTGAAAACCGACATTGGTATATCTGTTACAGGAATAGCAGGGCCTGGCGGAGGTACTGCTGAAAAACCCGTTGGATTGGTTTATATAGGTCTTTCAAGCGATAGCGGTACAGTTACAAAAGAGCTTAGGCTTTCGGGCAACAGAAAGAAAATTAGGACGATTACTGCATTGAATGTGTTTGACTTAATACGAAGATATGTTTTGAAGCTTGAAATGGATCTTTGATAATTGATATACACATGAAAAGGACTGCGAACCGGCAGTCAGGAGGGTTAAATTTGAGTTCAAATAATAAAAAATTAACAGGTGCCGCAATAATAGTAATGGCATCGTTGGTTGTAAGCAGAATAACGGGTTACCTGAGAACAATATTAATAAACAATCTGCTTACGGCATCACAGTCTGATTCATTGTTGGCAGCTTTCAGAACAACTGACTTGATGTATAACCTATTAATCGGAGGGGCAATATCTGCCGCACTTGTTCCTGTATTATCGGGATACATTGCAAAAAACGATGAAGAGGATGGTTGGAAAGCCATCGGAACTTTTGTAAACGTTGTATTTGTAACAATGATCGGTATATGTATACTTGGAGTAATTTTTGCTCCTGCTGTTGTATCTATGACTGCGTCAGGCTTAACAGGTGAAAAAAGGGAACTTACAATCCAGCTTACAAGGATACTTTTCCCTTCAGTAGGGTTTATGATGCTGGCAGGTATTACAAACGGAGTGCTTTATTCTTATAAGAGGTTCGCATCCGCTGCATTTGCACCATCAGTGTACAATCTTGGAACAGCGCTAAGCATATTCATACTTAGCAGATTTGGGGTAAGATACGTGGCTTTTGGTGTATTAGCAAGTGCAATCGTATATTTCGTAATGCAGATATCCTTCGCATGGCCCAATTTAAAGTATTACAGACCTAAAATTCTTTGGAAGAATCAAGGTTTCAGAAGGCTGTTTAAGCTTGCAATACCGTCCCTTGCAGCTTCTGCCATAGCACAAATAAATATACTTATATCACTGAACTTTATATCAATGTTCAAAAATGACGGAAGTATCACAGCCTACTACAATGCAAATGATTTGTGGCAGCTACCCTACGGCATATTTGCTATGGGACTTGGAACAGCAATTCTTCCTACACTTTCAGAAAAACTTGCGCTAAAGAAGGTGGGGGATTTTAAAGAGATACTGAACAGCGGGTTTAAGACAATCTTATATCTGATAATCCCGTCTTCAGTTGCATTCATAGTACTTTCACAGCCGGTTGTCAGCGTTGTGTACAAATGGTCTCAAGTTATAGGAAAAGAACGAATCGTAACGGCGGGCAGCATATTACTGCTGTTTACGGCTGCAATGATAGCTCAATCAATGTTAGCTCTTCTGAACAGAGCTTTTTATGCTGATAACGATACAAAGACACCTCTTTATATCGGTACGGTATCTATTGCACTGAACTTTGTATTCTGTTACATATTCCTGAAAGCTACAGACCTTGGCCCTGCCGGTATGTCATTATCATATTCCATACAAAGTGTGGTAAATATGGCTATTATGATGGTGATAATATCAAAACGAATGAACGGAATGGGATGGAAGAAGTTGCTCAACTATTCTCTAAAGCTGTTGGGGGCGGCGGCAATTATGGGGGTAATACTTTTTACAATGAACAAATTTATCCCTGTTGATTTTACAAAGCCTTTTGCAATGCATTCAAAATTGGTTGAAATAGCAGCATTGGGAATAGAAATTGTAGTAGGAGCATCGGTTTATTTTGCATTTACCATGTTATTTAAGATTGAAGAGGCGGTTTCGGTTAAGGACAAATTTGTTGGCAGGATTAAACGCTTAGTTAAAAAATCATAAGTAAAAAAATATTTTAATTTTAGCAGTTGACTATAAATAAAATAAAATATATAATTAAAAAGAACAAATGTTCGAATGATAAAGGAGGTCACCCCGTGTTAGAAAAGAAAAAAGCATTAGAGATGGCTTTGGGCCAGATAGAAAAGCAGTTTGGTAAAGGCGCGGTAATGAAACTGGGCGAAAATTCACATATGAATATAGAGAGTATTCCTACAGGTTCTATGAGCCTTGATCTGGCACTCGGAGTAGGAGGAGTTCCCAGAGGAAGGATTGTTGAAGTCTTCGGGCCGGAATCATCAGGTAAGACAACTGTTGCACTGCATATTATTGCAGAGGCTCAAAAAGCCGGAGGCGAGGCTGCTTTTATTGACGCAGAACATGCCCTTGATCCTGTGTATGCAAAGAAACTTGGGGTTGATATAGAAAATCTGATAGTGTCACAGCCTGATACAGGTGAACAGGCGCTTGAGATTACAGAAGCACTTGTAAGAAGTGGTGCCATAGATGTTATTGTAGTTGACTCTGTTGCTGCTCTTGTACCTAAGGCAGAAATTGACGGAGAAATGGGAGACTCCCATATAGGCTTACAAGCAAGGCTTATGTCACAAGCTTTGAGAAAATTAGCTGGTGTTATTAGTAAATCAAGGACAACCGCTATATTCATTAATCAGCTTCGTGAGAAGGTTGGTGTAATGTTTGGTAATCCGGAAACTACGCCAGGTGGTAGGGCATTGAAGTTCTACTCTTCCGTAAGGCTTGATGTTAGAAGAATAGAAGCTATTAAACAAGCAAACGAAATTGTGGGTAACAGAACAAGAGTAAAGGTTGTAAAAAACAAAGTTGCTCCTCCTTTTAAAGAAGCGGAGTTTGATATTGTTTATGGTCAGGGTATATCCAGAGAAGGCAGTATACTCGATATTGCTGTAAGCATGGATATTGTCAATAAGAGCGGAGCGTGGTTCTCATATAACGGTCAGCGTATTGGACAGGGCCGTGAAAATGCAAAACAATATTTAAAAGAAAATGTGGCTATGTGCAGTGAAATTGAGAAACTTATCAGAAGTAATTTTGTTGTAACTGCTGTTCCACAAAATGAAGAGCCCGAGGAAGACGAAGATATTGCACTTGATGAAATGGAATAAATAAATAGTGTTATTATAAGGCATGCTTGAAGGGTTAATTCTCCACAGGCGTGCCTTATTATACTATGTGAAAAATAATCGGAGGTTGTTATGAGGATTACATCAATAGAAAAAAGTGATAAGAATAAATCTATGGCAAGCGTCTACATAGATAACAAGACAGATTTTGTATTGCCACAGAAACGTATTGATGCCCTTAACCTTACTGTTGATAAAACTATTGAGCAGGAAACACTGGATTATATACTTAAATATGAGGTTTATGCAGCCGCAAAGAATTCAGCGGTGAAATATATCTCTCTAAAGCTCAGAACTTCATTTGAAGTAGAAGAAAAGCTTAGGGAACTGGGATATGAGGAAACTATAATAAATAGAGTGATAAATGATTTAACTGAAATAGATTACATAAATGATTATAAATATGCCACTAAGTATATAACTGAAAAAACAAAGCTAAAGCCAAAGTCTACAAAGCTCTTGGCAATGGAACTGGATTATAAGGGGATTCCTGGTGATATAATAAACAGCGCCATTGAAGAACTAAGCCCTGATGATGATAAGGTAGCTCTGGAATTACTAAAAAAACGCTACTCAAAATATAACGAGTTTGATGAAATTTTGATTAAAAAAATGAAAGCGTACCTCGCAGGTAGAGGATTCAGTTATAATCAGATTTCAAAAGCCATAAGTAAATATATACCAGAGGATTGATGTAATGCGGTTTCTAACTGCAAAAAAAATAAATAATTGCAAATTATTTGCCTAAAACATTGACAATCTGTAATTATTATTAAATAATTTTTAATAGAACTTTTTAGATTATTTAAACAGAAATCTATGAACTTAAATCGAAACATGGAGGGCTTTAGGTGAAAAAAAAGATAGGCATCGTCTCATTGGGATGCCCCAAAAATTTAGTAGACAGCGAGATAATGCTTGGTATGCTGTCAAACGCAGATTATGAAATTGTAAATGACAAGGAAGATGCTAATGTACTTATAGTAAATACATGCGGATTTATTGAAACTGCTCAGCAAGAATCCATAAATACAATTTTAGAAATGGCAGATGAAAAGGGTCGCAATTGCGAGGTACTTATAGTTACCGGTTGTATGGCAGAAAGGTATAAAGAAAAAATACTAGAACAAATACCAGAAGTGGATGCTGTACTGGGAACCGGTAATTATAAAGAAATAGCGGAAGTAATTAATCTTGCTTATATGGGAGAAAAGACAGTATCTTATGGAAAGCTGGACGAAACTGATTATCTTGATGAAGAGAGAGTAATTTCATCAGCTAAACATTCTGTCTACTTGAAAATATCAGAAGGCTGCGATAACCGCTGCACATACTGTATAATACCATTTCTAAGAGGTAAATACAGGAGCCGTAAAATGGAGTCACTAGTTAAAGAAGCTGAACTTTTGGCTCAAAAAGGAACCAAAGAAATAATTATTGTTGCACAAGACAGTACCCGCTACGGTATTGATTTATATGGCAAAAAAATGCTTCCCGAGTTGATCAGAAAGATATCGGACATTAGTGGAATAGAGTGGATAAGGCTGTTGTATTGCTATCCAGAGGAAATAGATGATGAGCTGATAGAAGAAATAGCTAATAATCCAAAGGTTTGCAAATACCTTGACATACCCATTCAGCATGCTTCCGACAGCATACTAAAGCAAATGGGAAGACGAGGTACTGTTTCGGAGATTCGTCAGGTACTGAATAAATTGAGAGAAAAAGTAAGCGGTATTACAATTAGGACATCACTGATTGTTGGATTTCCAGGAGAGACAGAGGAAGATTTTGAAGAATTGATTGCTTTTGTAAAGGAATTCAGACTGGATAGAGTAGGTGTATTTACTTATTCAAAAGAAGAAGGTACGCCTGCTGCAAAGATGAAAGGCCAGATACCAAAGCATATTAAAATTAAAAGGCAAAAAAAGATTCTCGAGCTTCAAAATTCGATCAGCAGGGAAATAAATCAAGACAGGAATGGAAAAGTCTACAAAACAATAGTTGACGGTATTGCTGATGATGGTATATTCTATTATGGACGTACTTATGCAGAAGCTCCAGAGATTGATGGGGTTATTTATATTACTAGTCCGGATGAGCTTTCAATAGGTAGTTTTACAGATGTTAGGATCCTTAATACCGAAGATTATGATTTGATAGGAGAGGTCATAAATGAATTTACCAAATAAAATAACTATATCAAGAATTTTTTTAGTACCGTTATTTATGATTTTTGTTATACCAATTCCTGATGCTACAGTTAATTTTCAGCTTTTATCTTTCTTAAAAAATGAAATGCTGTCAATAAATAACTTTATAAATAATTACGGAAGTTATGTTGCTGCGGTACTATTTATATTAGCTGCAAGTACTGACGGGGTTGACGGGTATATCGCCAGAAAACATAAACTTGTTACTGCTTTTGGGAAATTCCTTGACCCTATAGCAGATAAATTATTAATTACTGCGGCATTGATTGCTTTGGTTCAGCAACAAGTTGTTACTGGTTGGGCAGCTATGATTATAATATCAAGGGAACTTTTAGTTACAGGACTGCGTTTAGTTGCCGCAGGAGAAGGCCAGGTTATTGCAGCAAATAAATCAGGAAAAGTTAAGATGGTATTTCAAACTATTGCTGTTTCTGTTTGCCTCTTAAAGAATTGGCCATTTTCAATATTTACAGATGTGCCAATTGACTCCTACCTGATGTTCATAGCTGTTATAATAACCATATACTCAGGAATAGACTTTTTTGCAAAGAACTTAAAAATACTCAAATCAGGCGGTATGTAAAACAATCATTTATATTGATATACGAAAGTAGCCGTGGGAAACTGCGGCTATTTATTATGTCTATAGGGCTTTATAATAGTGAAGGCTATTAAAGGCTCAAGTTAGAAAAAGATGTTTATGTAAATTTAATATTAGTAACTTTGGGAAATTTAATATTATTAGAAAATAGTTGCAATAATAATAAAGTTAATATATAATCCTATTATCAGCGATTAGTATCTGGTAATAATTATAGATAATAATTTTAAGGGGTGGTTGTAAGTGAGCAGATCTTCTTCTCACAAACAGCAAAGGCAAAAGACTCTGCTTGAGAAAATTAAGTACGACCCATTTTTAACAGATGAAGAATTAGCTGATTTTTTTAAAGTGAGCGTACCAACAATCAGACTTGACCGACTGGAACTCGCTATTCCAGAGCTGCGAGAAAGAATTAAAAATGTTGCTGAGAGCAATCAAGAGAAATTAAAGTCACTTGAAAGTAAGGAATTTATTGGTGAATTGATAGATTTACAACTTGGACAAAATGCAATTTCACTTATGGAAACTAATAGTACTATGGCGTTTGAAAAAACACATATTGTGCGGGGACACTATATTTACTCATTGGCTGAAACCCTTGCTATTGCAGTAATAGATTCACAGGTAGCCTTGGTTGGCGTGGCAAATATAAAATACAAAATTCCTGTTTATGCGGGGGCAAGAATAATAGCAAAAGCAGAGGTCAGGGAGACTAAGGGAAACAGGTTTATTGTCTGGGTCAAAATATACGAAAAAAATGTTGAAGTATTCAGAGGAAAATTTATACTGGTATCTCTTAATGAAAATACAATTAAAGAAAAAATATGAAATTTTTTATGTATATTCTGAATATTTATTAATGATACTTTTGGAGAGTGACAAAGATGATTAACATAATTGTTGATGCTATGGGTGGAGATAATGCACCTAATGCTATAATAGATGGTTGTGTTGAAGCCATAAACATGAAAGAAGGCTTCAATATTACACTTGTTGGTAAAAGCGAATTAATAGAAAATAATTTAAGTAAAAAGGAATTTAATAAAGATAGAATTAGCATTGTCAATGCAACAGAGGTTATAACAGGAGAGGATACTCCTACAAAGGCTATCCGAAGTAAAAAGGATTCCTCTATGGTAGTGGGTATGAAGCTATTAAAGGAAAACAAGGGAGATGCATTTATATCAGCCGGTAATACTGGAGCTATAATGACGGGAGCGTTATTGATAGTAGGTCGTATAAAAGGGATCGATAGGCCGTCACTTCCGGCATTGGTTCCATCTAAAAAAGATATGGTTCTGATAATAGATGCTGGAATGAACACAGTTTGCAGGCCCATAAACTACTTACAGTTTGGCATAATGGGTTCCATTTACATGAAACTGATTTACAAAAAAGAAAACCCCAAAATTGGACTTTTGAATGTAGGATCAGAAGATGCTAAAGGAAATGATACTCTAAAGCAGGCTTTTAGCCTACTGTCATCTTCACAATTAAATTTTGTAGGAAATACCGAAGGAAATAATATTCCCGGTGGTGATGTTGACGTAGCCGTTTGTGACGGATACGTAGGAAATGTTGCTTTAAAGCTGTATGAAGGTGCCGGATCACTTTTCCTTGGAGAACTAAAAAAAATTTTTACATCAAATATTTTAACAAAATTGTGTTACCTGCTATTAAAACCATTTTTTAAGAATTTTAAAAGTAAATTCGACCCTGATGAACTTGCAGGAGCTCCTGTGTTAGGTGTCAATGGGTTGGTAATAAAGAGTCATGGCTCATCAAAAGAAAAAACGATTAGATATGCAATACTAAACAGAGCAATACCGTTAATAGAAAATGGCGTAGTAAATGAAATTAAAGAACAATTTAAGAATATGGAGGTAAACTCTTCTGATGGCGAAATGGACTAAAAGTGTAGGCATAATAGGCACAGGTAGTTTTGTACCTGAAAAAGTACTTACCAATAATGATCTGGAAAAATTGGTTGATACATCAGACGAATGGATTATAAAAAGAACAGGAATATCAGAGAGACGTATTTTAGATGATGACACCCCTAATTACATGATGGGAATTGAGGCAGCCAAGGGGGCTTTGAAAGATGCAAACCTTAATGCTGAGGATATCGACTTAATTATTTTATCAACCGAAGCTCCTGACTACATGTCACCATCCATGGCATGTATTATTCAAGGTGCTATTGGTGCTGTAAACGCAACTGCTTTTGACATAAATGCAGCTTGTACAGGGTTTATTTACTCATTATCAGTTGCACAGCAGTTTATTGCAAATGGAGTATATAAGCATGCTTTAGTAATTGGATGTGAAGGATTATCTAAAATTGTTGACTGGCAAGACAGAAATACCTGCATTCTTTTCGGAGACGCTGCAGGTGCAGTAGTACTTGGAGAAGTTGAAGAAGGATATGGCATACTTGATTCATTCCTTGGATCAAATGGAGCTGATGGTATGAATATAACAATTCCGAACCTGTATTTATCCGAAGAAGAAAAGGAAAAGCGAATAAACGGAAAATACAACTCAATATGGATGGATGGTAAAGAGGTCTTTAAATTTGCTGTAAAGGCAATGTCAGCTGCAACAATGCATGTTTTAGATAATCTAAATATGGATATAGATGAACTTGATTTTATTTTTCCACATCAGGCAAACACGAGAATCATTGATGGTGCTATAAAGAAACTTGGAATTACTGATGACAAAATCCACTGCATTATAAATAAATACGGCAATATTTCATCAGCATCCATTCCTGTAGCAATGGATGAAGCCAAAAGAGAGGGAAAAATAAAAAAAGGCGACAAAATGGTTCTTGTTGCTTTTGGTGGTGGATTGACTTGGGGTTCAATGGCTGTTAAGTGGTCTAAATAGTAATAGCTAATATATATTATCATTTATAGCGAGTAGGAGGAGTTATATGGGTAAAATAGCGTTTTTATTTCCTGGGCAGGGTGCTCAGTATGTTGGAATGGGCAAGGATATCGCAGACGAATATAAGAGTGCTAGTAAGATATTTGATGAAGCAACAGAGGCATTGGGCTTTGATGTTAGGGAAATGATATTTAACAGTGATGATGAAACGTTAAAGATAACTGAAAACACCCAGCCAACTATTGTTACTACAAGTATCGCCTGTATGCAACCTCTTTTAGAAAAGGGTATCAGACCTGACTATGTGGCAGGTTTGAGTCTTGGTGAATATGCTGCCCATGTTGCAGCAGGTACAATCAGCTTCAAGGACGCTGTTTCTCTTGTTAAAAAAAGAGGAAAGTATATGCAAGAGGCTGTACCTGTAGGAGTTGGAGCTATGGCCGCAATTATTGGACTTGAAAATAATGATGTAATAGAGTGCTGTAAAGAGGCATCACAAATAGGTATTGTTGAACCAGCTAATTTCAACTGCCCTGGTCAGATAGTAGTTGCAGGAGAAACAGCAGCAGTTGAGAAAGCGGCAGAGCTTTGCAAGGCTAAAGGTGCTAAGAGAGCTATGTTGTTGCCGGTTAGTGCACCATTCCATTGCACTCTTTTAAAACCTGCTGGTGAGAAACTAGCAGTTGAAATTGACAAGGTATCCTTGAATGACATAAAGATTCCTGTAGTAACAAATGTTACCGGTGAAGCGATTGTAGATAAAAGTATCGTCAAAGAGCTTCTTATAAGGCAGGTTAGTACATCCGTAATGTGGGAAAAATGTATAAGAACTATGCTTGATGCAGGTGTGGATACATTTGTAGAAATAGGCCCTGGAAAAGTTTTAAGCGGTTTTGTAAAGAAGATTGACAAGGAAGTAACAGTAGTAAATGTTGAGAACGTGGAAACCTTGAATAAGGTGTTGGAAGTATTGGCGTAAAACGCCTAAATAGTAATTCTATTTTGGAGGTGTGCACAAAATGCAATTTGGAGGTCGAACTGCTATTGTTACCGGATCTTCCAGAGGAATAGGGAGAGCTATTGCTGAAAAACTCGGTAACCTTGGAGCAAATGTTGTTCTGAACGGGACAACAGATAAGGTTCTGGATACAGCTAAAGAATTAGAAGCTATGGGAATAAAGGTTATAGCGGTTGTAGGTGATATAAGAAACGCAGATGATGTAAAGACTTTGATAAATACTGCGGTAAGTACCTTTGGTGGTATTGATATTTTGATAAACAATGCAGGAATAACAAAGGATAAGCCAATGGCTATGATGTCAGAAGACGATTGGGACAGTGTACTTGACATTAATCTAAAGGGTGCTTTCCTGTGTACTAAAGCAGCAGCTAAACAGATGCTGAAAAAAAGGTACGGCAGAATAGTTAATATCTCATCGGTTGCAGGTAATTATGGTAATGCGGGGCAGGCAAATTATTCAGCATCAAAAGCAGGACTTATTGGTTTAACAAAAACCACCGCAAAGGAATTTGCTCCTCGGGGAATTATCTGTAATGTAGTATGTCCGGGTGCGATTGTCAGTGATATGACGGAAATATTGCCGGATGATTTAAAAAAGAAGTATATAGAAAAGATAGCACTTGGAAGGTTTGGGACACCTGAAGAAGTAGCTAATGTTGTGGCTTTTCTAGCTTCTGAAGAAGCCGGTTATGTAACTGGGCAGGTTATAGATATTGACGGTGGATTAGTTATGTAATAATATTATGTGTGGATATGTTCGGATTTCCGGCTATTCAGCTTAGTAATTATTAAATTGCATACCATAGATAATAATGTATGCATTATAGAAACCATCCTTTGGAAGGAGGTGAATGTATGGTTTTTGATAAAGTTAAAAAATTGATTGTTGAGCAGTTGGGTGTTGAAGAAGATGATATAACTATGGAAGCTTCCTTCATAGATGATCTTGGAGCTGATTCTCTCGATATAGTAGAGCTTATAATGGCTCTTGAAGAGGAATTTGGTCTTGAAATACCTGATACTGAAGCAGAGAAGATCACAACAGTTAGTGATGTTGTTGAATACATCAAAAGTAATACTTAAAAAAGTCCCCAATAGGGGCTTTTTTAATATTATATGGTCTAACGAAATTTTTTCAATGTCTTATAGACGTTTTAATATATAGTCAAAATAATTCAAATCTTAGTTAGTTTTAAAATTTCACCTATTGGAGGTTTATAAAAATGAAAAAACGCGTAGTTATAACAGGAGCTGGGGTAGTATCTTCACTTGGTTTTGGATTAGAGCAGTTTTGGGGTTCAATAAAAGAGGGCAGAAACGGAATAAGTGAAATAACCAGAATTGACGTTTCAGAGATGTCAACAAAGGTTGGTGCTGAGATTAAGGATTTTGATCCTACGTTATTTATTGATAAAAAAGAAGCTAGAAGAATGGACAGATACAATCAGTTTGCTATGGCTGCTTCAAAAATGGCTGTAGAAAATGCAAAACTTGATTTAGATTCTTTGGATAGGGACAGATGCGGTGTTATTGTAGGTTCCGGTATTGGCGGAATTGAAACATTTGAAGAACAGCATAGTGTTTTACTTAATAAAGGACCTGGAAGAGTTAGTCCGTTTTTCATACCTATGATGATTTCAAATATGGCTTCCGGCCGTATTGCTATACAATATGGATTTAGGGGTTTCAATGAATGTGTAGTAACAGCTTGTGCAACATCAAATAATGCTATCGGTGATTCATTCAAGGTTATTCAGCGAGGAGATGCTGATTTAATGTTGACCGGTGGTGCGGAAGCATCTTTGACAGCAATCAGCTTTTCGGGATTTTGTAATATGGGAGCAATGAGTAAAAATCCTGATCCATCAACAGCATCAAGACCTTTTGATAAGGACAGAGACGGATTTGTTATGGGTGAAGGTGCTGGAGTTTTAGTTTTAGAGGAGCTTGAACATGCACTTAATAGAGGTGCGAACATATTGGCAGAAGTTGTGGGATACGGGTGTACTTGTGACGCTTACCACATAACTGCTCCTCATCCGGAAGGATTAGGGGGTATAAAGAGTATGCAGATGGCGATTAATGATGCAGGTATCAAGCCTGAAGAAGTTAGTTACATCAATGCTCACGGAACTTCTACTCCTCTAAATGATCCTGGTGAAGTAAATGTTGTAAAAACAGTATTCGGCAGTCATGTTGCTAATCTTGCAATGAGTTCAACCAAGTCAATGACAGGACACTTGTTGGGTGCAGCAGGTGCAATTGAAGCTATAATTACAGCAATGGCTATTCATGACAGCTTCCTGCCTCCAACAATCAACGTTCAAAATCAGGACCCTGAATGCGATATTGATTGTGTACCAAATAAGGGAAGAGAAGGTGACATTAAATATGCACTTTCAAATGCACTTGGTTTTGGCGGCCATAATGCTACAATATGTTTAAAGAAATATGAATAAGTACAAAGTGTTGATGATACTGATGTAAAAGTGTAAAATAACAGGTAGGGTTTTTCCCTCCTGTTATTTTTTTGAAGGTAAACTAAATATTTGATAAATTGAAATAAGATTTGAGTATTTATTGGAGGACTATAATGGAACAAACCGATTATAATAAGAGAATTTCTGAGCTTGAAAATATAATAGGATACAAATTTAAAAATAAAGATATTATATTTGCTGCCATTACTCACAGTTCGTATGCAAATGAAAAGAAGGCAAAAAAGTTGAAATATAACGAGAGGCTTGAATTTCTGGGTGATTCAGTTTTAAGCCTAATAATAAGTGAATATCTGTTCCAGAAAAGGCCAAATTTGCCTGAAGGAGAGTTGTCTGTAACAAGAGCTAAAATTGTTTGTGAAAGCTCTTTAGCTCAATGCGCCACAGACATCAGCCTTGGAAAGTATCTTTTACTTGGAAAAGGAGAAGAGCTTTCAGGGGGCAGAGAAAAAATATCTTTACTTTCAGATGCATTTGAGGCGCTAATAGGAGCATTATACATTGACAGTGGCTTTGAAACTGCCAAAACATTTGTTTATAAATACATGGATAGAATTATAAAGTCATGCATTGAAGGAAAATTATTTTACGATTATAAGACTCAGCTGCAGGAATTGGTTCAGCAAAAAGGCGAACAACAGATTACTTATAGTGTTACGGACCAATTCGGTCCTGACCATAACAAGACATTTGTTACAGAAGTTAAAATAAATGGTGCAATACAAGGTCGAGGAAAAGGACATTCTAAAAAAGAAGCCGAACAAAATGCTGCTAAGGATGCCTTGAATAACATAAAAAATAAATAGGCAAAAGGAGTGTTTGCAAATTAAGAAGCATATAGTAATCCCTATATTTGTACCACACAAAGGTTGCCCATTCGATTGTATTTTTTGCAACCAGAAAATTATTAGCGGTCAAACAAGCGAAGCCAGTGAAGAAGATATTCGCCGTACTATTGAAAGCTACTTGGAAACCAGTGGTAATGCTTTTGTGGAAATCGGTTTTTATGGCGGCAGCTTTACAGGAATATCACTAAGTGAGCAGGAATGGTATCTAAAAATTGGGTACAGTTATATTAAAGCAGGAAAGGTAAAGCAGATAAGGCTTTCCACCAGACCTGACTATATAGATTCAACAATTTTGGACTTACTTGAAAGATACGGTGTAAAAACTATTGAATTAGGAGTTCAAAGCCTGGATTATGATGTTTTGAAATGCACCAACAGAGGACATGGAATAGAAGAGGTAGAGGGTGCTGCAAAAATGATTAAGGAAAGGGGTTTCTCCCTGGGTATTCAAACAATGATAGGACTTCCCGGGGATACTAGGTTAAAGGCAATTGCAACTGCCCAAAAGGTGGTTGAATTGTCCCCTGAAATTGTACGAATTTATCCAACACTTGTTATTGAAAATACATTTCTTCAGAAGATGTATCATGAAGGACGCTATAAGCCACTGACAATTGATGAATCGGTAGACATTTCCGCTGAACTGCTGGATATATATGAACAAAACAATATAAATGTAATAAGAATAGGCCTGCAACCCACAGATAATATCAGCGAATCCGGTGAAGTTGTTGCAGGGCCTTTTCATCCTGCTTTTAGACAACTTGTGGAATCCAGACTTACTCTTAATAGAATTAGACAATATATTGTAAATAACAATATTGACAAATCACAGGACATAATTATCGAATGCAACCCTAAATATATTTCAAATGTTATAGGGCAAAAAAGAGTAAATATTAATACACTTAAATACGAGTTTAATTTTAAAAATATTCGGATTATGGAGAAGCAAAATGTCGAAAAATTCGTAATTATAGGAACATAAATAAATAAACAAAATTTTTTAAAAAATTTTAAATGTAAAAAGCAGGAATTCGATGAAATATATAGAATAGTTATAAATACAATTATATTTTATTTTTTTGCTTTTTTTTAAAGCATTTTTTTAGGAGGATGTATAATATGGAAGTACTAAAGGTTTCAGCTAATTCACAACCCAAATCAGTTGCTGGAGCATTGGCTGCAGTTTTGAGGGACAACAATTATGCAGAGATTCAGGCAGTAGGAGCAGGAGCAGTAAATCAGGCAGTCAAGGCAATAGCAATAACTAGAGGTTTTGTAGCACCAAACGGAATTGACCTTGTGGCAGTTCCCGCATTTGCTGAAGTAAATATCGATGGAGAAGAAAGAACAGCAATAAAATTCTACATACAACCTCGATAATTCACTTTCTTGAAATTAAAGGCTCGCTTTTATAGCGGGCCTTTTTTTATGGGGTTTTGTATCCAAACGTATTTATTGCAGTTAGTGGTAATTGACCATTGGAGGCGAAAATCAGCCTGTTTTCCACCTCGTTCCAGTTAATAATTCCCCACCATGAATCTATAAACTTTCTTCGCTCATTCTGGTAGTCCAGGTAATAGGCATGTTCCCAAACGTCACAAACTAAAACAGGGATACCTCCCCATTGAGTATGGTTCTGATGTTTTTCAGCCTGAAGGATTTCAAGTCTTCTCCATGCAGGTTGCCAAATAAGAATAGCCCATCCCGATCCTTCAACTTTTTCAGCTGCACTTATAAATTGTTCCTTGAAGGCGCCAAAATTACCAAAATAATTATTGATATAATTAACGGTTTGCATACCGGGATTCCCTCCCATACCGGGTGGTGCCATAATAGTCCAGAAGATACTATGCAGAATGTGCCCTGAACCGTTAAACGCTAATTCGTTTTCCCAGAACTTTATGAATTCATAGTCGCTTTTTTTCCTGACATCTGAAAGATTGATTTCTGCTTTATTTAATCCTTCAACATAGGCTTTGTGATGTTTATCATGGTGTATTCTTAATGTTCTTTGACTTATAACAGGCTCAAGAGCATTATATGAGTATGGCAGAGGAGGTAACTGATGCTGTCCTGTAGGAATATAATTATAGTTCATGAATTTATGTACTCCTAAAAATGTATGCTAATGGTATTATATTTTTTGCACAACAAAATGTTGCATATTAACTACTTTTATAAGAAATATATAAAAACAGGCAGCCTTCTTAATTTGAAGACAGCCTGCTTTAGCGAAAGTATTAGTAACCATATCCCCATGGGTAGTAAGGAGGACGACGTCTTAATAGACTTCTTAATAATAGAATTGTAATAAGATCTCTTCTAAAACGTCTTCTTCCGCCACCAATTCCGCCGAATACAAACTGTCTGTCGTCATCCATGTCATACTCCTGATATTCGGAATCAACATCGGCACCAACCCGGTTATCAATATCGTCAACCATGGATTCCAGCATCTGACGGTTAGGATTAAACATAGGACCATATTTGTTACACATTGTGTTGCACATACGTTCAACTTCAGGATTTATAATATAGTAACATCGGGGGTACATGGACTCTAGTTCTTGCTGTGGCATTTGCATCATAGGAGTATATTGTTTGGGCATGTTCATCATTTGCATATAATCCATACAATTGTTATCTTGCATAATTGCCTCCTAAAAAAATATTTCCATAATATTTTATGCATAAATTTTCCAATCGGTTACATAATAAGAATGTTATGTAAATTATTTGGGAAATAACAGTTCTGTTTTTATTGACACTATAAAATCAGAAATATATACTAAAAGCTGAAATATACTTATTTAGGCTGAATTATAAGGGATAATAAATTGGAGGGCAGTTGTATGAATAACGAAGAACTATACAAAACTATTTTTATCAGAAAATCTGTAAGAAAATATGATATGACACCCCTGAAAGATGAACAACTAAAGAATATAAAGTGTTTTGCTGATAATACAAAACAATTGATAACCGATATAAAGTGTGAATTTTCCTTTGTAACCCATGACAAAGTTAAAAATATACTGCCTATAAAAGCACCTCATTACATTTTAATCTATTCGGAGAAAAAAGAGGGATATTTGATGAATGCCGGATTCATACTTCAACAGGTTGATTTGTTTCTTTCAGCAAACAATTTGGCCAGCTGCTGGCTGGGTATGGCAAAACCTTCTAAAGAAGTTCCCACTTTGCAAAATAATCTGGAATTTGTTATTATGCTTGCTTTCGGAAATACAAAAGATAAGCTGCACAGGACTGATACTTCTGAATTCAAACGGAAGAGCATTTCTGAAATATCATCGATCAATGGAGCCGATCAATTACTGGAAGCGGCTAGACTTGCACCGTCGGCATCCAACTCTCAGCCTTGGTATTTTAGCGGGGATACAAATGAAATCATTGTTAGCCGCGAAAAATTGAGTTTACTTAAAGCGCCAATTTTTAATAAAATGAACCAAATAGACATTGGTATAGCTTTATGCCATTTATGGCTTTCAATTTATCATCAGGGTAAATCAGCTAGTTTTGATTACACAAATTCGAATATCCCGAAAGGATACGAATTTATGTTGAAAGTGAAAGTTGAGGGAGATAAATCATGCTAACAAGAATTAATCAAAAAAACGGAGAAGAGCTTTCTATTCTAGGGTTCGGGTGTATGCGGTTTCCCGCCAGAGCTGGCGTGATTGACGAACCGAGAGCTATTAAGATGATACATGATGCAATAGACAAAGGAGTAAATTATTTTGATACGGCTTACATTTACCATGCGGGCAAAAGTGAAAGTCTTTTGGGTAAAGCTTTAGTGGGGGGATTCCGTGAAAAAGTCAAAATAGCTACAAAATTACCTCCATTTATGGTAAAGAATCTTGATAATGCCAAAAGAATATTCAAAACTCAATTGGAACGTCTTCAAACGGACTATATTGACTATTATCTGCTTCATATGCTTACGGATAAAGCAGGCTTCGACAGACTTGCAGATATGGGAGTTTTAAAGTGGATAGAAGAGCTAAAAGCAAAAGGTACTATAAAAAATATAGGATTTTCCTTTCATGGAGCTAAAAATGATTTCGAACAGATCCTAAAGGCCTATCCTTGGGAATTCTGCCAAATACAATATAATTATATGGATGAAAATAATCAGGCAACAAAGGACGGATTAATTCTTGCTAATGAGATGGGAATACCTGTAGTTGTAATGGAGCCTTTAAGGGGAGGTAAACTTGTTACAAACCTGCCGGAAGATGTTAAAAAGGCTTTCGCAGATTGCAATCGTGACAGGTCGCCTGCGGAATGGGCCTTGAGGTGGATATGGAATCATCCTCAGGTAAATGTGGTTTTATCCGGAATGAGTGATGAGGCGCAGGTTGAGGATAACATTCGAATAGCTTCCAGTACAAAGGCCAACTCACTTACAGATGAGGAACTTAGCGTATTCGATAACGTTAAAAGGATATTACACGAAAGGACAAAAATACCATGTACAGCATGTGGCTACTGTATGCCGTGCCCAGCAGGAGTTGATATACCGGGTTGTTTTTCTCACTATAATGATAAATATCTTATTAATGATAAGGGAATAAGATTTCAATATTATAGAAACTTAGGAGCCGTTGCAGCACAACCATCCTATGCTTCCCAATGTAAAGACTGTGGAAAATGTGAAAGCCACTGTCCTCAAAAAATCAGTATACGATCTGAGCTTAAAACTGTCAGTAAAGAAATGGAAAATATACTTTTTAGAGCAGGAATAGCAATTGCAAGAAAAGTTATGAAAATTAAATAAAAATGTTAACCTTCCAATAAATCACAAAGTATGCTAGAATTATTGAATATTAGGTCATTTCTTTTTATAGAAATGACTTAATATTTATATATGTAAATTACAAAAGAAGATTTAGTAGTTTAATCAATTACAGAGGTGCGGCATGTATTTAAGAAAACTTGAAATACAAGGATTCAAATCATTTGCAGACAAAATTTCACTTGATTTTAATAACGGGATTACGGCAGTTGTAGGACCAAACGGTAGCGGCAAAAGCAATATAGGTGATGCTGTTAGGTGGGTACTTGGTGAGCAGAGTGCCAAAACGTTAAGAGGAAGCAAGATGGAGGACGTAATCTTTGCCGGAACTGAACACAGAAAACCAGTTGGTTTTGCGGAGGTATCGTTAACTATTGATAATACGGATAATTATCTTCCCGTATCCTATAGCGAGGTAACTATTACCAGAAGAGTTTACCGTTCGGGAGAAAGTGAATATTACATAAATAAGACATCTTGCCGTCTTAAGGATATACATGAGCTGTTTCTTGATACAGGGATAGGTAGGGATGGATATTCAATAATAGGGCAGGGCAGAGTTGATGAAATACTGAGTACCAAATCAGAGGATAGAAGGCTCATATTTGAAGAGGCATCTGGTATCATGAAGTACAAAGTAAGAAAGCATGATGCAGAAAGAAAGCTTGACCTTACTGAACAGAACCTTGTACGTATAAATGATATTATAAATGAACTTGAATCTCAATTGGAACCGTTAAGAGAACAATCAGAGTCAGCAAGAAAATATCTTGACTTACGTGAAAATCTTAAAGATCTTGAAGTAAATGTTTATCTAAACAATATAGATAAGTTTAAAGAAAAAATAAAAGAGTATGAAACTCAATTTAAAGATATAAGAGATAACATAGACGCTGAGGAGAGAAGACTTAGAAGTATTACAGCTCAAAATCAGCAAAAGACAGAACTCCTTAAAAATCTTGATGCACAGATTACAGAATCAAGAGAGAAGTTCTATATAATTGAAGCCAATCTGGAAAAAAACAGTTCCGAAGTAAAGCTAAAAAATGAAAAAATTAACAGCCTAGGCGGGAACATAGTACGATTAAAAGAAGAAACCTCAGAAATTAGCACAAAATTGGAACAATTGGGCACAGAAGAGAAGAGTCGTCAGAAAAAAATAGAATACTTAAACGGTCAGTACGATGATTTTTCCAAAAAACTTCAAAAATATCAGTCTGAACTTGACGGGATCCTATCAACCCTGGACGAAAGCGAACGACATATTGAAATGCTTAAAGCCGGTATAATGGACAAACTGGATATTCAATCAGATAAAAGAACTCAGATAAACAACATTAAGAATCATGTGGAGAACATTAGAAAAAGGCAAAACTCTATAGGTACTGAAATATATTCCCTGAAACTTGAAAAAGATAAGGATAATATGAAAAAAGAGGACTTAACAGAAAGTATAAGAAATACTTCTACTCTTATTAAACATTCCAGGGAAAAAATAAATGAGTTGAATAATGAGAAGACTGAGCTGAAACAAACGCTTTTCGAACTGGAAAAACAACATGGAAATGTAAGAACCGATATACAGGTAAAAACCTCCAGACACAAGATGCTTAAAGATATGGAAAATAGCATGGAGGGATATAGCAGAAGTGTAAAGGAGATAATGACAGCCTGCAGACAATCACCGGATTTGGGAAAGGGTATACATGGCACGGTTGCACAACTGGTGGAAGTAGATAAGAAATATGAAACAGCCATAGAGATGACTCTTGGAAGTGCCTTGCAGAACATAGTTACGTCTTCGGAAGATGATGCAAAGAAAGCTATAGAATTCCTCAAAAGAAACAAGGTGGGAAGAGCTACATTTCTACCAATTACGTCTGTAAAAGGAAAACGTCTTGACGACAATACTTTACACAGGTTGGAAGACTGTCAAGGCTTTTGTGGAGTGGCATCGGAGCTTGTAACCTGTGATCAAGCGTATAGTGGAATAGTATTAAACCTGTTGGGCAGGGTTGTAGTAACTGAAAACTTGGACAGTGGTATAAATATTGCCCGTAAATTCGGTTACAGCTTTAGAATTGTTACTCTGGAAGGTGATATACTAAGCACAAGCGGGTCAATGTCAGGAGGAAGCAGCGACCACAGAAGTTCAGGTATTTTAAGTAGAAGCAGGGAAATTTCAGAGTTGGAGAACATAATAGAAGAACTAAAGAAAGATGAAATCAAGTATAGTGCAAAAATTGGCGATGTCAGACAAATGCTGTTGGAGATAGATACCGAATTCAATGAGCATAACAATAAGCTTAGGGATAATGAGCTTATTAAAACCAGAGACGAGAATCACCTCCAGATGATAGAGGATAATTTAAAAAAGACTGAAGCCAAAATCGGAATGCTTATAAACGAGAAAGATCAAATGGCAAAGCAGGAACAAGAAACATTATTGGAACAGCAAAAATATGAAAGTGAGCTTGAAGCCATAGAAACAGATATTTCCGAAACAAAGGCGATAATTGCAGAGCATCAAGAGAAATTCAAGGCAGATCAGACAGCTAGAGATGATTTACACCAAGAAATAACTGATTTTAAGATATCTGTTAATTCAATAACAGAGAGTATACAGAGTGTAAAAGAGAACCTTGATAGAATAAAAGGAGAAAAAGAGGCTTTAACCAGAAGCCATACGCGAAAACAGGAAGAAATAAATAAAGCGAATACTGAAATTGAATTATTAAAGCAAGAGATAAACGGTCTTGACAACTCAACCAGAAAACTCCAGGATGAAAAGACAGGAAAAACCTTGGAGATTGACAGGCTGACTGAAGAGAAAAAAGTATTGGAGGAAGAATCCACTGACTTCATTGAAAAGTTAAATACAACAAACAAGACGATTCATCTTCTGCACGAAGAATACAACAGAATAGACATAAAAAAAGCCAAGTCAGAAGCAGAAATGAAATCAATACAGGACAGAATGTGGGATGAATACGAACTTACCTATAGCAATGCAGTTGAGCTTAAAAAGGAAATAGAAAACATACCTGAAGCACAAAGGAAGATATCCCAATACAGGGCACAGATAAAAGCTCTTGGTCCGGTAAACGTGTCTTCAATAGATGAATACATCAAGACAAAAGAACGTTTTGAGTTCATGTCTGTCCAAAAAAATGATATGGAGCAGGCTAAAGAAAAGCTTCATAAAATCATATACGAAATGGTGCAGGTAATGAAAAAGCAGTTTGTTGAACAGTTCAAGCTTATAAACGAAAACTTTGGAATAGTATATAAGGAACTATTTGGAGGGGGAAGAGCGGAGTTAATAATTTCTGATGAGGACAATGTCCTCGAAAGCGGTATAGAGATTGAGGTTCAGCCCCCGGGCAAAAAACTCCAGAATATGATGCTATTATCGGGTGGAGAACGTGCATTTACAGCAATAGCACTGTTATTTGCAATACTCAGGCTGAAACCTACACCCTTCTGCCTACTTGATGAAATAGAAGCTGCATTGGATGATGCAAATGTATATAGGTTCGGAGAGTACCTGAAAAAATATTCTCAAAACACACAGTTTATAATGGTTACACATCGTAAGGGAACGATGGAGGCAGCTGATACCATGTATGGAGTAACCATGCAGGAGCACGGTGTATCCAAGGTTGTATCAATGAAAATGGGCGAATTGGCAAGCTAAGAAAAATAAAAATTGTTTTTAAAAGACATTTATATAGTAAAGAGAGTACATTATAATATAAAAATATCTTACGGAGGCTGTAAATGGGATTTTTTGACAAACTTAAAGAAGGACTTCAAAAAACACGTAAAAGTATAACTGAAAAAATTGACCAGGTACTTGTATCTTTTGGAAAGGTAGACGAAGAACTTTTCGATGAACTTGAGGAGATATTGATTACTTCTGACATTGGAATAGAAACAACAATGCGAGTTATAGAGGACTTGAAAGCAAAAGTTAAAGAAAGGAAGATAATCGACCCCAAAGACGTAAAAGGCCTGCTCAAGGAGACACTTAAAGAGATATTGGAAAAGGGCGGTAATGAAATGAAGCTGAATACAAAACCGTCTGTCATTATAGTAATAGGTGTAAATGGAGTTGGAAAGACAACCTCTATAGGTAAAATTGCAAATCTGTATAAAAGTCAGGGCAAAAAAGTACTACTAGCAGCAGGAGATACTTTTAGAGCTGCAGCCATCGATCAGCTGGAGGTATGGGCACAAAGAGTGGGTACAGAGTTAATAATGCAAAAGGAGGGTTCAGACCCGGCAGCTGTTATATTTGATGCTGTACAGGCTGCAAAATCCAGGAATGCGGACCTTTTGATATGCGATACTGCAGGAAGGCTTCATACCAAAAAGAATCTTATGGAAGAGCTTAAAAAGGTTTCAAGGGTACTTGACAGAGAACTTCCTGGAGCCGACAGAGAAACGCTTCTGGTACTTGATGCAACCACTGGACAGAATGCCATATCACAAGCCAAAACTTTTAGCGAAACTTCTGATATTACAGGCATAGTATTAACAAAACTAGATGGGACTGCCAAAGGTGGAATAGTTGTAGCCATAAAATCTGAGCTTGATATACCTGTAAAGTTAATAGGTGTTGGGGAACAGCTTGATGACTTGCAGAAATTTGACGCTCAGGAATTTGTGGAAGCCTTGTTCTCATAGAGCATGAATGTGGAGGGAGAAGAATAAATGGAAGAAGTATACGATTACTACAAAGAAAAGGACAAGAGGCAAAAAAGCGGAAAAGGCAGCAAAGGAAAAATTGCAGCCTTGATAGTTTTTGCAATAATAGTAGTTGCTGCAATAATAGGAAGCTCTATATACATGGAGTTGATTCAGTTGAAGGAGTTAAACCCAAATGCTGATTACACTACCGTATACACAAAAAATCTTTTATACAAAACAATATTCTTTATAATCAGTTTTGTAATTATCACTTTATTTGTTTTCATTTCAAACAAGGTGATAGGGAAAAACCTTAAAAAGTACTTTGCAAACAATAACCTAGAGCAGAGGCGCTTGATTAATGCTCCTGTTGCACTTGTAATAGGTATATTAGGTGCATTTATAACCAAGGAATTCTTTTTTAATAAAGCACTCCTGTTTTTGAATTCTGCCAACTTTGGTTTAAAAGATCCTCAATTCGGTCAGGACATAGGATATTACATGTTTCAGAGACCTTTTTATATGTCCTTGTTTAGCTTTATATCGAATTTGTGGTTGTTCTTGGTATTCTACACGGCTGTATACTATGTAGTTGTTTTGATGGCAGCTTTAAACAACACTTTATCAACTAAAGATCTCAAAGATAAAACCATTTTGAGACACAATCTGATAAATATAGCGATCTTCTTTGTGCTAAAGACTGTTTCCTTTAAATTTCAAAGGGAATCGCTGCTGTATTCAAACTTTACAAACAAGAATATAACAGGGGCAGGTTATGTTGATACAAATATATGGATAAAATACTATACCATAGCTCCCATAATTGTTCTCGCAATAGTTTTATTGGCAGGTTTCTTCATGTGGAAAGGAAAGCTAAAAAAGTCGGCTGTCGTAATTGCAGCTTTTCCTGTGCTTTTCATTTTACTTACATTGGTTTCAACAATAATACAAAATGCTATTGTGGGACCTAACGAAATTGAATTTGAAGACAAATATCTAAAAAATAATATGACAGAAACCAGAACAGCTTTCGGACTTGATAAAATTCAACCCTATGATTTCAGCAAAATAGATGAACTGACACCTGAAATAATAAACAATAACCGAAATACCGTTGACAATATACGTGTAGTTGACTATACACCTACGTTGAATAGCAACAAACAACTCCAAAGCAATACAAACTTCTATACCTTCCATAACGGAGATATTCTAAACTATACAGTAAACGGTAAGGAAATACCTGTACTGATTTCCGCCAGAGAAATAAACTCTGATTACCTGAGGAACCAGAATTTTGTAAATAAAACTTTTAAATACACACATGGTTATGGTGTTGTAGTAAACCCAATAAATAAATTGACTGCACAGGGGCAGGTAGATTTTTTAATAAGCGGACTTAAAATGGATACTGTTGATAAGGTTAACCTAAAGGTTACCGAGCCAAGGATTTACTACGGACAGTTAACAAACAATTATGTAATAGTAAATCCAAAAGGTGCAGGAAAGCTATCAGAAATAGACTATGACGGAACCACATTCAGTTACTTTGATGAAACTGGAAACAAATATGAAAAAATCAAAATGAATCTATTAAACAGGATATTGTTTTCTATAAAATATGCTGATACAAACCTTCTTGTTTCCAGCAATATATCATCTGACTCAAAAATTCTACTCAATAGAAATGTGGTAGAAAGAGCCCAGAAAGGAATACCGTTTTTGAAAGTAGACTCTGACCCTGCACTGAACATTGCCGCTGACGGTAAGCTTGTATGGGTTTTGGACGCTTATAGCATATCCAACAATTACCCGTATTCACAGCATTATTATACACAGTCGGAGGACAATGACCTTCAAGCACTTAACGGTATAAACTATATAAGGAATTCGGTAAAAGTCACCGTTGATGCATATGACGGTACTGTAAAGTATTACATTATAGATAAGGAAGACCCCATAATAAAAGCTTATCAAAGTGTATATCCGGGACTATTTGCAAAGGATGAATTCCCTGCAGATCTTGCATCCCACTTAAGGTATCCTGAAACGCTTTTTAAACTTCAAACCGAGGTACTCAAAAAATATCATCTGGATCCTAAAAAGGAAGATAATATATCAATCTTCTATACTGGGCAGGATGAATGGAATATTGCAAAATATCCTGATGCAAAAAACGAAAGCGGAACAAGGGATATTGATGCGTACTATAATATGGTTAAACTCCCCGGAGATATTGGCAAAAATGAGGAACTTATACTTATGAGGCCTTTCACACCTTCAGGAGAGAAGCATAACATGGTATCGTGGTTGGCAGTTCGTAATGATGTGGAAAACTATGGACAAATGATACTATTTAACTTTCCTAAAAACACCAATATTTTGGGGCCTGATCAATTTGAAGTAAATATTAACCAGATTAGTGAAATATCTGAGGAAATAACACTGTGGGGACAGGGAGGCTCAAGGGTATTCAAGGGAAGTCTGCTTGTAATACCTATAGAAAACAGTATATTGTATGTTGAACCGATATATATACAGGCAAACAGTGCTTCATCCATTCCACAGGTTAAAAGGGTGGTAGTTGGTTACCAGCAGGGTGCGGATTTTAAACACGGCATAGGAGACAATCTTGAGAGTGCCATAAACAACTTGTTTGGAGGTAATGTAAAGCCTGCTGATGGTAAATCTGAAACTAATAATCCAGACCAGAAGGATAAGGGTACAGCGACCCCACCAGCGGATGAATCACAAAGTCTAGACAGACAAAAACTGGATGAACTACAGCAAAAATTAGATCAGCTTATGAAACAATCTCAGGAGATAAATGATCTTTTAAAAAGCCTTAGAAAGTAAGAATAGTCAAGGAATGTGGGAATAGCTTCCTAAAATGGAGCTATTCCCATTTTTGTTGTAGAAAAATGTTGCTAAATTATATAAAAAGTATATAATACTATGTTGTGCAGCAGGATATTATTTATTAAATTTGCTATTGAAAATTGCTTAGAAAAGTATTAGAATACAATAAGCGTTTTGCCATAATATTCCTTGTGACAAAATACGCAAATAAATAAAAAAAGAAAAGTTAAATTTTAAAATGGTGAGGCATTTATGTTTAAAAAATTAAGAAGGATATTGGTCGGCAGACCGTTGAAAAATGAAGCGTTACAAGATCAAAAAATGGGGGTTCTCTGGGGCCTTCCGATTTTGTCTAGCGATGCTATTTCATCGGTAGCCTATGCGGGGCAGGAAGTATTGATGGTTTTGATTCCTGCTGTGGGTATGCTGGCATTCAGACAGTTGTCGTATATATCTATTGCAATTATATGCTTGCTTATGATACTAATGTTGTCATACAGGCAGGTTATTGACAGTTACCCGAATGGCGGGGGTGCGTATGTAGTTGCCAAGGAGAACCTGGGAATTCTAGCAGGTGTTACAGCCGGTGCTGCATTGTCTGTAGACTATGTAATGACTGTAGCAGTAAGTATTTCTTCAGGAGTTGAGCAATTTACAACTGCATTTAAAGGCTTTAAGCCTTATTCGGTTATCATTGCAGTTGCCATGGTAATTTTGCTTATGATAGGTAATTTAAGAGGAATAAGAGAGTCTTCGAGAGTTTTTGGTATTCCTGCTTATGCGTTTATAATAGGTATGGTAGTTATGATAGCTGCCGGTTTTGCAAAAGTAGCGGGAGGCTTTGTTCCCCCACCGGCCGAGGATATGCCTGACGTGGTTAAACCATTGACACTTATGTTAATACTTACTGCTTTTTCAAATGGTTGTGCGGCTGTTACAGGTGTTGAGGCAGTGAGTAACGCGGTGCCAAACTTCAAGAATCCAAGTACAAAATATGCTAAAAGAGTCCTTTTTCTATTGTCCATGGTTATTCTTGTTTTGTTCGGTGGAAGTTCTATTATAGCAAATATATACCATGTTAATCCATCACATGGTAATGCAATGCTCGTAATGATTGCGGGCGAAATTTTTCATAATACCAAGTTTGATTTTATGTTTTATTATATAACTACAACTACTTTCATCATACTTGTTCTTGCAGCTAACACAGCTTATTCGGGTTTCCCAATGCTGATATCAATTATGGCAAAAGACGGATATGCTCCAAGACAGCTCAGTATGAGAGGTGACAGGCTGAGTTATGACAACGGAATAATTTTATTATCCGTTCTTGCAAGTGTCTTAATGATTGTATTTAAGGCCGATGTATCAAAGCTGATAGGTCTTTATGCAATAGGTGTATTTATCTCCTTTACACTGTCTCAGACAGGTATGTTTATAAAGTGGAAACGGAGTAAGGAAAAAGGATGGAAGCACAAAGCTATAATCAACGGAACAGGGGCAGTTGTATCGGGTATTGTTGTTATAATTATTGCCTTTACTAAGTTCAGAGAAGGCGCATGGTTGGTTGTAATACTTATACCAATTCTTATACTATTAATCTTCAAGGTAAAGAAGCACTATGAAGCTGTTATGAGACAGTTAAGGCTAAAGCCTGAAGAGATTGCAAATTTTGATATAAATAAGGCTGTTTACAGAAACAGAGTTATTGTTCCGATAGAGAGTATAAACAGGTCAAGTCTAAGAGCTCTGAGGTATGCAAGAACCATATCAGACAATATAACTGCTTTTAGTGTGGTCATTGATGAAGCAGATGCAAAGAAGATAAAAGAAAAATATAACGCACTAAATATGGATATTCCTATAGTTGTCAAATATTCACCTTTTAGAAAAGTTGTTGATCCAATGCTCAAATTCATTGAATCGGCTGAGTACGACTATCAGAACGGTGATATGATAACGGTTATACTTCCGCAATTCGCCGTTAAGAAATGGTGGCATAAATTCCTGCACAACAATACCAGATATTATGTTGAAAAGGAACTTTTAAAGCATAAGCATATAGTTGTATCAGTTATGCCATTACAATTAAGGGACGATGATTTTGTTCTTAACAGTCATAAATATGACTGATAAGTATGTTATAGGGAAATAAATAATATCATATATAAATGAGGCGTGTTAAATGAAATATACTATTGGTATTGAATTGGGAGTCAAAAATATAGTTGCAGGTATACTTGATAAAAATGGAAAATTAATTCGCAGAGATACTGTACCCACGAATAAAGACCGAGAATTTCAAGAAATAATTAAGGATGTTTGTTCTTTAATAAGAAAAATAACTGCAGATGAGGACATTGAACTAAAAAATATAAAGTATATTGGAGTAGGATGTCCGGGGGTAACCGATAACAAGCGGGGCATTGTATTAAAAAACTACTCTCTTAATTTCACAAATGCACATGTAAGGAGTGAAATTCAGAAGCACATAAATATTCCTGTATATGTAGAAAATGATGCAAATTGTGTAGCAATAGCTGAATATTTGCTTGGTGCTGCATATGGTACTGAAAGTTCACTTACTATCAAAGTGGGTGTAGGTATCGGCGGAGGAATCATTATAGACGGAAGTATATATAACGGATTTAACTTTGGCGGAACAGAATTCGGTCATATGGTTATAGAGTATAACGGTAGGCCGTGCAGTTGTGGTAGAAAAGGTTGCTGGGAGCAGTATGTATCCGGGACAACGCTAATTAATCAAACCAAACAACTTGCAGCAGATAATCCAGATTCCATTTTAGGTAAAATGGTTATGAACAATGTTGCACAGATAACTGAATTAACAATATTTGAGGCTGCCAAGGCCGGTGATGAAAAGGCCAAAAAACTATGCTCAGAATTCGTTGAGTATTTCGCTGAAGGACTAACAAATATTGTAAATATATTAATGCCTGAAGTTGTAATAATCGCAGGGCCTATAAGTAAACTCGGCAATGCAATTGTAAACCCATTAGTTGAGTTGCTGAAAGACAGAATATATTCCAAGGAGCTCAATCTTCCGGAATTTAAAATGGCTGAAATGGGTAATGCCGGTATCGTAGTAGGTGCTGCAATGGTAGGATCTTTTAAGGATGAAAAGCTTGACGACTTTGTATAATATACATTTGGGGAGGCATTGTTATTTATGGCTGAATTAAAGTTTGAAATAACCGAAAATATTGGTACATTATCAGAATCCAGCAAAGGATGGTATAAGGAATTGAATCTGGTCAGCTGGAATGATAGAGACCCAAAGTATGATATCAGGGATTGGTCTCCCGAACATGAAAAGATGGGCAAGGGTGTTACACTCACCAAGGAAGAATTGATAGAACTTAAGAAAATTTTAAACAGCTTGGACATATAGTTCGGAAAACAAGGGCAAAAAAGCATAATAACTTTTTGCGGTATACTGGTTATTATGCTTTTTTATTTGCTATTTTTAGCCTATAAATATTTATAGGCTAAAATCAAAAAAAAAGATAAAAGGCAGATAATAAATCTTAATTAAGGCATACAGGCTTAAATTTAAATACATCAAATTTATAACTTGTTGACACAATATCTAGAGAATGATAGTATAATTGCACCAACATATTGTTAAGAAAGATGAATATATACATATTCAAAATTAAAATTTATTTAGATATAACCGTGTAAACAAAAGGTGTCAGAAGCTGCGGCCGTTTTGGCTTGTGGCCAGATTTTTTGTGCGATTTGAACCGCACAATTTTATTTGTGTGCATATTTTGCCTTTTTAAGGTAAAGGAAAATAAAGTATTATACTCAAAAGAAAAAATTTAGAAGGGTGGCTAGCCACATGATAACCAAAATCAGAAAGCGTGACGGAAGAGAAGTACCATTTAACATTGAAAAAATTGCTAATGCTATTTTTAAGGCAGCTAGTGCTACCGGAGGTAAGGATTATAACACAGCAATGGAATTGGCAGAAAAAGTTGTTGATTTTATTGAATCAAGTCTTGACAAAAGGGTACCCAGTGTTGAAGAAATACAAGATGCAGTTGAAACAGTGTTAATTGAAACGGGCCATGCAAAAACAGCCAAGGAGTTCATTTTATACAGAGCCGACAGAACAAAGGTACGTGAAATGAACACACGCTTGATGAAGGTGTATGAGGAGCTTACCTTTAAAGATGCAAAAGACAATGACTTAAAACGTGAAAATGCAAATATTGACAGTGATACTGCTATGGGAACGATGCTTAAATACGGTTCGGAGGGTGCAAAGCAATTTTACGAAATGTATGTACTTAAACCTGAACATGCACAAGCTCATAACAATGCAGATATACATATACATGACTTGGACTTTTTGACATTAACTACTACTTGCTGCCAGATTGATATTCAAAAGCTGTTTAGGGGAGGTTTTAGTACAGGGCATGGATATCTTAGAGAACCAAACGATATCAGCAGCTATTCAGCTTTAGCGTGTATTGCAATCCAGTCAAATCAAAATGATCAACATGGTGGTCAGAGTATACCGAACTTTGACTACGGAATGTCCATGGGTGTTGCAAAAACCTTTGAAAAGGGTTATAAACAGAATTTAAGAAAATCATTTGAATTGTTGATTGGAAAAGATTTTACAAATGAGATTATTGAAGCTCGTGAAGAAATATATAAAGAATACGGTATAAGGCCGGCATTAAATAGAATGGAGCCCTATATTAAAGCAGAAAAGAAAATTCTGTTGAAATATATTCCTGATGAATCCTTGCTCGAAAAGGCTCAAAGTTTTGCAGTAAAGAAAACTGAAGAGGAGACTGACAGAATCACTTATCAGGCTATGGAGGCATTTGTTCATAACCTTAACACAATGCATAGTAGAGCAGGAGCACAAACACCTTTCAGTTCTATAAACTATGGAACTGATACTTCTCCAGAAGGAAGGCTTGTGATTAAAAATCTATTATTGGCTACAGAAGAAGGCCTTGGAAATGGAGAAACTCCGATTTTTCCTATACATATATTCAAGGTAAAGGATGGAATAAACTATAAGGAAAATGACCCAAACTATGATCTTTTCAAGCTGGCCTGCCGTGTCAGTGCAAAAAGATTGTTCCCTAACTTCTCCTTTGTTGATGCTCCCTTTAACCTGAGATATTACAAGGATGGAGACCCCAATACTGAAATTGCATATATGGGATGTAGAACAAGAGTTATCGGAAATACTTATGATCCCGACAGGGAAGTAATTTTCGGTAGAGGTAATTTGAGTTTTACCACTGTAAATTTGCCTAGAATAGCACTTAGAAGCAATAAAAATCTTAATATTTTCTTTGATGAACTGGATAAGAAAATTGATCTGGTTATTGACCAGCTTTACGAAAGATTTCTTATTCAAGCAAAGAAAAAGGTTAAAAATTATCCTTTTCTTATGGGACAGGGTGTATGGATTGACTCTGAAAACCTCAATTGGGATGATGAAGTCGGCGAAGTATTAAAACATGGTACACTTACCATGGGCTTTATTGGTTTGGCAGAGTGTCTTAAGGCATTAATCGGCAAGCATCACGGAGAATCTGAACAAGCTCAGAACCTCGGTCTTGAAATCGTAGGTTATATGAGAAAAAGAATGGACGAAGCAAGTGAAAAATACAATATGAATTTTTCTCTAATTGCAACTCCGGCTGAGGGTACTTCTGGCAGATTTGTAAAGCATGATAAGAATGCATTTGGCAGTATAGATGGTGTTACAGATAAAGAATATTATACAAACAGCTTCCACGTACCTGTTTATTACAAAATTAATGCAATGGACAAGATAAAAACAGAAGCTCCTTACCATGAGTTAACTAATGGGGGACATATAACTTATGTGGAAGTTGATGGTGATCCACTGAACAATCTGGAAGCCTTTGAAAAGATAATCAGGGCAATGAAGGAGTCAGGAATAGGATACGGGTCAATAAACCATCCAGTTGACAGAGACCCTGTATGCGGTTATACCGGAATAATAGGTGATACGTGTCCTAAGTGCGGAAGAGAAGAAGACGATGACAGGCATTTTGAAAGGATCAGACGTATTACCGGGTATCTTGTAGGGACACTTGAGCGATTTAATGATGCTAAAAAAGCCGAAGTACGTGATAGAGTCAAGCATATGTAATTAATTATATAACAGTATAAAATATGCCAAATGCCAAATCATTTGGCATATTTATTGTGGTGATAAATATGAACAAACAGATAAGAATATCAGGAATAATCAATGAATCTATAGTTGACGGCCCAGGGATACGATTGGTAGTCTTTGCACAGGGATGCAGGCATAATTGTAAAGGCTGTCACAATCCGCATACTCATTCCTTTGATGGCGGTGAACTCATTGAGATTGAAGCAATAGTTGATAAAGTACGTAAAAATCCACTCTTGGACGGAGTCACATTCAGCGGGGGAGAACCCTTTGAGCAAGCAGAGGTTTTCGCCGTACTTGCCAAGCGAGTCAATGAACTTGGGCTTAATGTTATGATTTATTCCGGGTATACATTTGAACAGCTGATTGAACATTCAAAAGTTCGAAAAGGCTGGTTGGAGCTTCTTAATAATACTAAAATTCTGGTTGACGGACCTTTTATACAAGAACAGAAGGATCTCCTTCTTAAATTCAGGGGTTCAGCAAACCAGCGTATAATTGATGTTGAAAATAGTCTGGCAAGTGGTAATATAGTAGATATGCATTTATAAAGATAACAAACGGCGGCATTGAGAGGTTTATTTTTGCTTACCGGGAATGGAGTTAAAATGGTTAAATTATTTGCAGCTAAATCCCGAAAGAGGATTGAATTGGGATACATTTGGACCGTCATATTAATAGCTGTTTATACTGTATTTTTAACAATAACAGGCTTTCTACTTCAGCCAAATGCTTTTCATACTATAATAGTTAATGTATTCAAGCACCCTTCGTTATTTATACTTAATGGCTTTCCTGTTTTTGCCGGTATATTGTTTTTTTACTTGGTATTTAATAATGTTTTTTTCTCAGTAGCACTGGTTTCAACTGTGTTCCACGTTGCATCCCTTATAAACCGCTTCAAGATTATTTTCAGAGACGATCCTTTTGTACCTCAGGATGTGTTCCTTGGTGCTGAGGCGGCAAATATTATGTCAGGTACAAAGATGAAGCTGGATTTTACATTAATCACACTTGTTCTGATTTTTTCTTTGGCCATGCTTGTTTTAGGAATATTTATAAAGTTTAAAAAAGTGAGAGTACCAGTCAAAATAGTAGGATGTGTTGCTATAGTAGGTATGGCACTTTTATCAAATACCTTTGTGTACAGTTCCAGAGAAATATACGATAGGATGCCATCAAAGTCAAAAGCATATGTAGCAGGGGTATTTAATGATGTTGGTTTCAATTACTGCTTTTTGTATAATATGAGTGCATACAATTTGGAAGTGCCTGATAACTACAGTAAGTCAGCTGCAGAAAAGCTAGTTAAGAAATATACAAAAAGTAAAGCTGACCCAAAAGTCAGGGCAAATGTAATAATTGTTATGAACGAAGCTTTTTCAGACATAAGCCTTGATAAAGCGTTCAAATTTAGCAACGAGGATGATCCTCTCAAAAATTTTAAGGTCATTGAAAAGGAAAAGGATTCGATATCGGGGCATATGGTAGTACCCAATTTCGGAGGTGGAACAGCAAATACAGAATTTGATGTAATGACGGGAATGCAGACATTAAATCTGAATACGGTACCTACTTCGTCTTTCAGGCTTATTCACAGAAATATAAAATCCATTGCCGGAGTATTTGGCAATGATTCATATAAGAAGTATTTTATGCATCCGGGTGACAGCTGGTTCTATAACAGGGCAAACGTGTACAGATTCCTCGGCGTAGAAGACCAGACATATATAGATCAATTCAAAAAGCCGGAAGACTTGAAGGGGTTTTTGATATCAGATAAAGCAGCAGGCGAAAAGATAATCAATCTGTACGAAAAAAATACGGATTCGGGCAAACAACCGGTATTTAATTACAATGTAACTATCCAGAATCACATGCCGTATACGTCCAGTAAGTACAGTGGTTTGAAGGTTGAAGCAGTACCAACAGACAAAAAGCTATCATCTCAGGCTAAGACTCTATTATCAAATTATTTTGAGGGAGTAAGGGATACGGACAAGCTGCTTAAAACCCTCACCGATTACTTTAGAGAAAGGCAGGAGCCTGTTATCCTTGTGTTTTTCGGGGATCACAAGCCTTCTTTGGGCGACAGTTACCTTGCCTACAGGGAAGCAGGTATCGAAATAAACGAAAACGGAACAATTGAACAGGCCATGAAGAGCCGTGAAGTGCCATATATTATTTGGGCAAATAACAGTGCGGGTAATAGTCTGGATTTTGAAACTTCTGCTCTAAACCTTGGCTTGCCCGAGGATAAAACCATTAGTGCAAATTATCTCGGAGCAATTATTCTGCAATTACTAGGTTATGAGGGGTATGATCCTTATTTTGATTTTCTTAATGAGTTAAGAAAGGAGCTTCCGGTTATAACAAGATACAATTTCAAAACAGAGAACGGCTATACTGATAAGCTCACAGAAAAACAGCGGGCTATGGTGCAAGACCTCAGAATATGGCAGTATTACAGAATGACCAGCGATAAGGTAAATTAAGATAAATAATCTTATTATAAATAAAAGAAGCAAAATGAACATAATGGTTCATTTTGCTTATTTTTGTCTATAACAAAAACCTCCGATGTTAAAATAGTTAATGTTATCTATTAGAATGACGATATATTATTTGAATTGGTATTTAATGGAACAGAATAAAATATTTGGACAATAAAAAATGCTATACCTAATAAAGTGGTATAACACGAAACAATCAAAAATTATTTGAAAATTAGGAGGTAAATATTTATGAAAGTAGCAGTAAAAAAGGTATCCATAGTAATATTAGCTTTGATATGTATCTTAGGGTTAATTCCACAAATGCAGGCGTCTGCAGTTACAAATATTACCGACAATTATACACAGACAACAGCCTATAATTATGGTACATGGAATTCGATTAATTCATCAGGATCAGCGATAATGGCAAATGATGCTGGGGAGTCTTGGTTTAAGTTTACATTAGCAGCCAATGAGCATATTTATATTAGAGTATCATCAGATAGTTCATATGAAGGAATGAGTGTCCAAATTAAAGATGGAAGTGGTACAAATGTTGGAAGCAGTCAGAGTAATCCCAATGACATTATTGATACAACTGGTGTAACACCTGCATTATACATAGACGTTGATAACGATACATCGTTGACAAAAACTTTCTATGCAGTAGTGAGTCGAGGAGATATCTATGATTCTGCGATGTACTTTTCACTAACGGCATATAATAGAATAAGGACTGGATCAGGTACTTTTACTTTTACAGGAACTGCATCTAATCCAGGTAATTCTTCATTAAGCTCAAACGGCGTAGATTCTTCTATTCTGAATATAAATTTGTCTAGTAACACAGCTATTCCTAATAATGCGATTGTTACAAGTGTAAGTACATCAGGTACACAGTCGCCTAACCAAGGAAATGTACACCACATAATTAGACCTTACAGTGTTAATACATGGTATACATCGACTGTATCAAGTGCTACTAGCGGTTCATATTCAATTTCATTAGCTAATAATTTACAAGCAAAACAAATTTGGTATTTTAAATATAATGTAATGTCTACTGCTAAATCAACAATGTCATCGGTAAAGATAACATTAAGATGGCAATATGATTTACATGATACAAATTATCAAATATTTATAAATTAAATATTAGAGGTGATTAAGTATGGACATTAATACTAAATATTTTAACTATTATAATATAAAAGGAAGATATACAGAGGAAACACAACAAACTCCTGAATGGAAGAAGAAGTATGAAATTACTACCGATAAAATTAAAAGTAACAATTACAGTAAGAATAGCGATGCCTACAAAGCATATTGTCAATTAGAAGAAACCTATTATTCTTCTTCTGTTTTAAATAGGTCAAATTTTAGCAACGCCGATGAGCTGAGTAATGCATTAGGGAAAAAATATCTTTTTGGTTCTACGTATAGCGGCTATAATTATTCACAAAGACGTGCTATGTATGAAAATGAATTAGAAATGACGTTGTATGGATGTTTATCTGGGGGCGGAAATTTAAATGACCCACGTTTATCGGGGGATGTATGTGATCCGACAGAGGGCGAAAAAATGGATTACAACCGTCAGATGGTAAATTCACAGTTCCAGAATATACTTTCCAAGATGGGCATAAACTCTGACGCATTAGATAATATTACACTTACAATCGAACCATTTAATTATCAACTAAAGGTATTCGGAATAGAAAATGAAGAGCTTGTACAACAACTGGAAGAGGCTCTTAATAAGGATAACAATTCTAATCAGCTATTTTTTTATATACTGCATAATAGCTCAAAAAATATATCTGATGATGTAAGAACAAAGTATCGGGCACTAAAAGATTTTCAGAATGTAACTGGATTGGATTTAAGATCTTTTGAACAGATAAAAGATGTTTTTATCAATAAGGAAGGTAAAAATGCTTTGGACATATACAAAGAAGCTCTTAAGACTTCTACCTCGGTACCAACTGAATTTAAAAGTAATGCTTATTCGTATTTTAAGGGCTTGCTAGAAAATTTATCAAAGATGAAATTCTCAGAAATTTCGGATTTGGATTTGAGTATTGAATATAAAAATGGAAGGCTATATGAAGTTTCAAATGAAAATGTTCAGATGGATAGATTTAACGTAACAATATAATTAAATTAACAAAAAGTTAAACCAAGTGCATGTATAAATTGTGGTTATTGTGAAGAACGGTGTCCTCAAAAGCTACATATTCAGGAAGATATAAAGAAAGTAGTTAAATTACTAGATAAAAAGAGTTGTGATAATATGGACTTCAAGCTTCGTAAATGGACTTTAGATGATATAGAAAATTTTTATATAAATGTTAATAATAAAGAAATTACAGATAATCTAAGTGATGTATCCTTTTCCATATGATTACCAAAATGCAAGAAATAGTGTTTCTTTCTTTGCAAATGCAGATGAATCTCAAATATTAGTAAGAGCTATAGATATTAATGGTAAAGCAGTAGGTACAATTGGTTTAACTATCAATAGCGGAGTATATAGAAAAAGTGGAGATATCGGTTATTGGATTGGCAAAGAATATTGGTCTAAAGGGATAATGACACAAGCTGTAAACCAAATTTGTGAAACAGTTTTTGATACTTATGACATTATTCGTATATCGGCAGAAGTTTTATCACATAATACCGGTTCTATAAGAGTTCTAGAAAAAGTGGGATTTAAACTGGAAGGGATGAAAAAAAAGAACTTTTATAAAAACGGGATATTATATGACTCCTACATGTATGCATTAATAAGATAACTTGCGGAAGCCAACTGAAGTATATATTTAATAATGATTTTGTTGCAAAAAAGATATTCAAAATTAATTGCCACAGAATTTTTGGCAGTGTATTGTGATATAAAGATTGAAGACATAACGGATTTGCCGAAAATTGTAAAGTAGGATGATATGGGTAATCCCACTTTTGCTATGGATTGAGCAGGAGTGGGGTTTTAGTTTTGCACCTCAATCAATATTGGAAATAGCAATTTATTTTAAAAGTAATTGTGTTAGTTATAAAGGAAATCTAAAATAGAATTTAAAGAAACTTATGTAAAATTTAATATTTTATGTAAATAATAGATAAATGCGGTTTTAGAGTGCTTATTTTATTCTAATAAGGTCAGATAGTATGATTTTTGAAATGAGCATCCAATTACTTTGTGATAATATAATATGAAAAAGTGGTAAAATTGGATATTTTTATATAAAGAAAAGGACTTGCGTTTGGCTTTGCGGAAATACATGAGAAGATCTTTGAAGCAGTCTCTGAAGAGCTCTAGGAGTAATTGCTTAAAGATATATTATATAGTTTTGATATTAAATGAAAATCAAGGCTATAGCGAGGCAATAATAGATGTCCTCCACCTCTGCAGGTGGCGGGTACCGATTTGGTTTTCAGGCGGTGAGCATATCCAGGATCACCTCTGGTGACCTTTGCCTCGTTGAAACGCCGCTGAGGAAAGTAAACTTTTCTACAACCGAAAAGTGTTTACTTTTGAACCGAGGCGTTATAAAAGGTACCCATAATATTTATTCTATCAGGAGGAATTGAGAGTATGAGAAATCTCAAAAAGTTAATTGCAATAGTCTTAGCAATATGCGTACTCGCAACATTATCGATACCTGCATTTGCTAACGCCCAGACTGATGCACAGTATTTAGAAAAGCTTAATGTAATTAAAGGTGATGGGAAGGGTGTAAATGCCGATTACCTTGCAAAAGGAACTATAAGAATTCAGGCGGCAGTAATTTTTCTTAAATTGTGTGGATTAGAGGCTGAGGCTCTTAAATTTTCATCTAAAGTGAACTTTGCTGATGCGGGTTCATTAGCATGGAAAGAAGGAAGAAATATTTTAGCATATCTTAAAGCTAATCCGCAGTTGGGATGGACTGGTGTAGGCAAAGGCAAATTTGATCCTAACGGCCCGGCTACCGCTCAGATGATTTACAAGATAATTCTTGAAGCATTGGGTTACAAAACAGGAAAAGACTTTACATATGCAAACACAATTAAGTTTGCTGCTGAAAAGGGTCTTACCAAGATCAGTACTGTAAAAGGTCAGATAAGCAATGCCAATTTGGCAACTGCAATTAAGGAAGCTCTTGATAAACCAGTTGTAGGCGGATCAAAGACTCTTGCTCAGAAGCTTGGTTATGATAAGGCAACTAATGGTGACCAAGGGACTCCAAGGGTTACAGTAAATGCAAACGGTCTTGATGCCAGTGGAAGAGTTGTTGCTTACTATGGCTCACCGGATAGCATTGACGGAGATATTGAAGATGCTTGGAAGCTTGCTGAACCGGTAAAATTTACAAAGTTAAGTTCCGGCAGTACGAATACAACAGCAACTATGAAAGTGTTGTGGGATGATAATGCTGTGTATTTCCTTGCTGAAGTAAAGGATGCTAACATTTCCGATGCTTCTAGTAATGTTTATGAAAAAGATAGCGTAGAATTTTTCTTGGACGAAGATAACAAGAGATGTGGTACATATGAAGGCGATGACAGTCAGTTTAGAGTTAATTTTAAAAATGAGAGATCCACTGACCATGGTGACTTAACAAATCTGTATACAGCTGCAAAGACAGTAGCGGGCGGCTATGTAATAGAAGGCCGCATTGCTTTATCTCAGACCCCGTCCAATGGTAAGGTAATGGGTATGGAAGGTCAGATCAATGATGCAACAGGAAGTACAAGAATAGCTACTATGAATATTTTTGATACTACGGGTACTGCTTATCAGGATACAAAAAAGTTTGGTCAAATGCTTTTAACTGGTAAAGGCCTCAATTCTGTATCAAAACCAAACTTTTATGATTTGAAATCCTTAGTTATGAGTGCAAAGGATATCGAACTGCAACGTTATTCTAACGGTAATGTAGTTGACACACTAATTAAAGATTCAGAAGATGCAATTGCTGACAAAGCTTCAACACAAGCAAAATTTGACGACTTGCTCATGAAATTACAAGCTGCCATTGATAATTTAGTACATAACGACTTATCCTTTGATGAAAAAGAGTGTAGAGATATACCAAAGGCATACAAGACGTCAGATCCTGAGAGCATAAGAGGGTCTATCGTAAGAGTTGACTACAAAACAAATACTTACGATCAAGAGGCAAAAGCTTTAGACAAGTATATGCTTGTATATCTTCCTCACGGATATGATGCTAATGATAAAACTAAGAAATATGATATAGTATACCTGATTCATGGTAATGCCGAGAGTCAGCATACTGCTTTTGGTGGTGTTGGTCAGAATACTGAGCTTATGAGAGCAGTTGATAATTTGATTGCTGCCGGTAAGATGAAGCCAATGATTATCGTTACTCCTACTTGGTATAATACAGCTCCATATACTGCTGAGAGACAGAATGAAGATGGACTGTTCCGTATTAAGAATTTCCATAATGAATTAATAAAGGATATCATACCTACAATCGAAGGAAAATTTAATGTATATGCTCAGTCTAACAGTGAAAAAGACTTGCTTGCAGCAAGAAATCATAGAGCTGTTGCTGGATTCTCCATGGGTTCCGCCTGCACTTGGTATAACTACATTTATAGTATAAATTACTTTAAATACTATGTTCCAATTAGTTTATGGTGCTGGCAGGATGTAGACTCAATAAAGAAAGAAGGATATAATTTTACAGGAACCGATGATGAGATCAAAGCTAAATATTTAGCTGAAATTGCTAAAAAAGCGGGTTATACAAAAGATGATATTAGAATCTTCTGTGCAACAGGTACAGCTGATTTAGCTTATGATGGAATGAATTCCCAGATTGCTGAAATGAAGAAACTTACTGATACATTTGTTTATTCAGCAGATCTTAGAAAGGGTAACTTCTATTACATAACATTGAAGGGCGGAGCCCATAACTGGACCTGCGTGGATCGTTATTTATACAATATCTTGCCAGATTTGTTCTTGGATAACAAATGATTATGTCTAGATGAAAAAGGCAAAGAAGTTTTAAGTAAAGTGAAATAATATTAGTAAAGGAACAGAAGAGGTATAATTCATATCTCGCCTGTTCCTTTTTTGTTGTGCGCCCAGCGAAGCTGGAGAAGAATTGCACATCTATAATACTTCACGTCTTGAAACACCTTTTGTGGTAAAGCAGATTGCTGCACCGACTGCGGTTGCATATTCTGCAAATTGAGGTATTTGGAAATTGACATTATATAGTACACTAAGTTTTTCAAATATGTTTTGGGCTTGAGGCACGTTTGTAAGGTTCCCTGTAAGAACAACATCTCTTATATTATCAATTCTTGTATTAAATACAGCTACCATACCTATTGTCTGAAAAACAAGGTTTATAATTCCTAAAGCCAGATCTGCTTTGCTTACAAGATCACTTATTTTGCCAAAATTAGAGGCTGTGGTTTCGCTAGGTAGAGTTTTCAGAGCTTCCTTTGATATATCCCCGATAGTTAAATCAACGTTAGATAAATCGCCTCCGGTGGCTGTCTCAATAAGTTCATCGAAATGACGGACATTCAGCATCCTGTTTGAAAGACCCAGAAGTGTACCTCCGCCGATACCGGTTCCTCCTAAGTGAACAGCCGTATTATTTTCGGCCTTAACAAGTGCAGTACCTGTTCCCATACTTACGATGATGGCCTTTTTCAAATTACTTAGAAATAGGCCGCCCAAACCAATTGCCATGAATTCATCTACTTTAGCTGTTGGTATACCAAAAAGTCTGCTGTCAACGAACGATGAACCAACACCGGTTACCATAATTTGCTTAATGTCCTCTATTTTAAATGAATTAATACTGAGGAATTTTCCAAAAGCCCCATAAACCGATGCAATAGGGTCATTAGCCCGGACGAGAAAAGGACTAATCATTGTTTTACCGTCAAACCCGACAATCTTGGTAGTACTTCCGCCAAGATCTATCCCGATTACCTTACCCACAAAACCACTCCTTATTAATAAATTTATCCTCTTGTAAACATTTTAACCAAAGCTATACCCACACCTGTAATACCTTCACCGCCGAGAAGACCGGAAGCTGCAACTGTACCTGCATCATCGCCGGAGGATTTGCTCCTTACACGGTCCGCTATAAACCTTATTACACCGCCTATAAATACAGCAGATGATATTGTAAACGGAATGTAAATACCTATACCCAGAGTAGCAGTTGGAAGTCCAAGAAGATATAAAACAGCACCAATTGCTACGGCAATACCAAAAACAACGGGATTTCCGATTCCGTTAATCATTGCTGAAACTCCTGCTGCTTGAGCGGCGGGTAAGGCAGTTTCAAAACCGACTTCTCCAAATTGATTAATAATGGCGAATAAAGCAAGGGATGCCACTACAGTACCAAAAACGCCTCCAACTATCTGGGAAATAAGCTGTGCTTTCGGGTTCGTTCCCAGAATTTGTCCTGTCTTATAATCATTGAACAAGTCTCCGGAGTAACCGCTGGCGATTGCAGTACATGCCGCAATCATCAGAGCGTCCATAGCATCAATTTTAACAAAAATCCTTACAGCCAGAAGTACAATTATACCGAATATCTCCATTGGATTAATACCTGTCTGGCCGGTAATAGTTGCAGCCATTAAGGAAACAACGTAAATACCAATAATCAGTAGAACCGATGGTAACACAGGGATTCCGCTGATAACGGTAAAAATGAAGGCAATTAAAGTGCCTGCTACAATAAGCAACCTTTTAATATTGAAAAAGCTTCTTTGTTTAGAAGTTTTAGCATTTTCAGAGTATACATCCTTCTGTTTGCTTTTAAGTTTTTTAAAATATGAATATATTATCCCTATTAGAACACCGAGACCGGTACCTACCAGAAGTCCGATACCTGCACTGGTTGTAAATGAGGATGCGGCTTCTTCACTGGGAAATAACCCTAGTTTTGGGCCAAATGGAATTAGAAATGCTTTTGAAAATAAAGCTCCGAGAAACCAAATACCGGTATAAAATGTTCCAAGAATATATCCCATACCCACTGCCATAGGGGAATTCCATACACCAAGAGTTGAGCTCTTATTGAACATAAATGCATCTGGAACTAATCTTACCTGATCCCTTAGAAATGTATACACCGTTGAAACAAGCATTGTTCCAAAAAGAACTACGGATTTTTTACCGCCTTCATCACCTGCTTTTATAGTTTCTGCCGCAGCTTGGCCGATAGGGAAAGGCAGAGCATTTTTTACAATATATCTGTACCGGAGAATGTAGGAGGTAACGCTTCCTAAAAGCATACCGGCAATAGCTATAGCTAATACTTTAATATAGTTTGATGAAATACCTGCAGACCCTTTCCATATACCCATAATCCATAATCCTGGCAGAGTAAAAGCAAGCCCCCCTGCAACCATTGCACCGGCGGACATTGCTGTTTGTGTTATATTAATTTCATTATTTGTAGTTTTTCCAAAAAGCTTCAGAAGTGCCATTGATAATACTGCTACAAAAATTGTGGGCCATGGAAGCGCACTCATTCTCAAAGCAACGTACATGGAACTTGCGGTTATAACGCAAGAACCCAGAGAGCCAATAATCAAACTTCTAAGTGACAATTGTTCTACTCCCATAAATTTTCTTTCCCGATTATTCAAAATAAAATCCTCCTCATTCAGTAAACATGTTATACAAGTTTTATACCATTTATTCATCGCCTGAACAGCATCAAAAAACAGAAGTAACAAAAACTGTACTTCTTAAAATAAAATAATAATATTGCGTTTACATAATTTAAAAAAGAAAGATTTACGTTTGAAAAACAGATATGAAATACATCATAGAATCAACCCCCGTTCTCATTCCCATAATGGGATATAAGTCGTATTAAATAGAATTAATAGAAAACATGTCTGGTTTCATATGAATACCAGCTGATAAGATATGATATCATATAAAAAATACCAGTGCAATCTCAAAAAAAGAATAATTAATATTTTTTGGGAAAAATAGAGGCAATAGTCAATTTTATATACAAAACAAAAGCTGAATGTGCTAGTATTAAGTTAAGTGACTTTATAAACGAAAGGAGTAGAGTGAAAAATGAGTCCTGATGAAATGAGGCTTGCAGTATTAATAGATGCAGAAAATGTGCCTTATAGTAATGTCAAGGGAATTATGGAGGAAATTGCTAAACATGGCACGCCTACGATAAAAAGGATTTATGCTGATTGGACAAAACCAACTATGTCAGGTTGGAAAAATGTGCTACTGGAGAATGCAATAACGCCAATACAGCAGTACAGTTATACATCAGGTAAGAATTCTTCTGATTCGGCTATGATCATTGATGCAATGGATATTTTATATTCAGACCAAGTAGAAGGCTTTTGTATAATATCCAGTGACAGTGACTTTACCAGACTGGTCACCAGACTACGTGAAGCAGGTAAAAAAGTTTATGGAATAGGTGAGAGAAAAACTCCCAGTCCTTTTATCGCAGCTTGTGACAAATTTACATATATAGAAATTATAAGTGCTTCACTTCAAAATAGCAGGTCGTTTGAAAATGGTGCAAAAAAAGAGGAAATAACTGAGAAGGAACAAAGAAGCGGTACAATTTCTATTGGTAAGGATATAATAAACTTAATTTCTGTTTCAATTAATGATGTTGAGGACGAAAACGGCTGGGCATTTCTTGGCGATGTCGGAAATCTTATAATTAAGAAGCAGCCTGACTTTGACCCTAGAAATTTTGGTTTTTACAAGTTGACACATTTAATAAGAAAGCTAAAAGAATTTGAAATAGAAGAACGTGATACAAACAATTCTAAAATAAAACACATTTATGTCAGAAACAGAAGCAAACGTACAGACTAAATTTGTTTTATGATTTAAATGACTTTGTAAAGTAAAAATACTTGACAATATACAATGATTGTTCTAAAATAAGCTGTAAAGTAAAAATACTTGACAATGAATTTGATTAACCCCACATTCAATTAATGGAGGTTAATATGAATAAAATATATGAAACTTCACTGCTGCTTGATTTTTACGGACAGCTTCTGACAGATCGGCAGTATGAAATACTTGATCTGCATTATAACAATGATTTTACTCTGACTGAGATTGCCGAACAGCTCAATATCAGCAGGCAGGGTGTATATGATAATGAAAAGCGTGGAAGGGCACAACTCATTGAGTATGAAAACAAACTGGGATTACTGGGTAAGTTTTCACAGCAAAAACAAAAGGCGCAAAATGTGCTTGAGATGCTAAAAAAACTTAAACCGGATGAATTGGGCAGTGGAAACGCAGATATTATTAATAATGTAATAACTGAAATAGAAGATTTGGCAAACAATATATAATACAGGCTTTTGTTTAGCAGATTGGAGGTTTTTTAATGTCAGTTTTTGAAGGTTTGTCAGGAAAGCTCCAGGAAACAATAAAGAAAATTCGCGGACAGGGCAGAGTATCCGAAAAAGATGTTAAGGATATGATGAGAGAAATCAAGCTGGCTCTGCTTGAAGCCGATGTAAATTTTAAGGTTGTTAAGGAATTTATAAGCAAAGTATCTGAAAGAGCGGTAGGTTCTGATGTATTAGAGAGCCTTACACCGGGACAGCAGGTAGTTAAGATAGTTCATGAAGAACTGATAGAATTGCTTGGTAGGGAGCAAAGCAAGGTTACATTTGCATCAAAACCTCCGACAATTTTAATGATGGCGGGGCTTCAGGGTGCAGGTAAAACCACTACGGCGGGAAAACTTGCTAACCTCTTAAGAAAACAGGGTAAAAACCCTTTGCTTGTTGCTTGTGACGTATATCGTCCGGCCGCTATAAAGCAGCTTCAGGTTTTGGGAAATCAGCTGAGTATTCCTGTATTTACACTGGAGAATAATCAGAATCCTGTTCAAATAGCAAAAGAAGCAGTTAGCTTTGCAGAAATGAAACAACACGATCTGGTTATAATTGATACGGCGGGTAGACTCCATATTGACGAAAAACTTATGGATGAACTTTTAAATATAAAGAATTCAGTTAAGCCTCACGAAATACTTTTGGTTGTTGACTCAATGACAGGTCAGGATGCAGTAAACGTATCTGAAACCTTTAATGAAAAGCTTGGTATTGACGGAGTAGTCCTTACCAAACTTGACGGTGACACAAGGGGTGGTGCGGCTCTATCAGTTAAATCAGTTACAGGTAAGCCTATAAAATTTGCTGCAATGGGTGAAAAGCTCAATGATATAGAGCCGTTTTTCCCTGACAGAATGGCATCCAGAATACTTGGAATGGGAGATGTACTTAGTCTCATAGAAAAAGCTCAGGAAGCATATGACGAGAAAAAGGCTATCGAATTGGAAAAGAAAATGCGTACCATGACATTTACGTTGGAAGATTTTCTTGACCAGATGCAGCAGATAAAGAAAATGGGACCTATCGGTGATTTGCTGGGCATGATGCCGGGTGTGGACTCAAAGGCTTTGAAGGACATAGATATTGATGAAAAGCAGATGGGACGTACCGAAGCTATTATCCAGTCAATGACAAGAAAAGAAAGATTGGATCCGTCAATTATAAACGGAAGTCGCAGGAAAAGAATTTCTGCGGGAAGCGGTACTACCATACAGGAAGTAAATGCACTCTTAAAGCAGTTTGAACAGATGAAAAAAATGATGAAGATGATGAGTGACATGGGAAAAAAAGGTAAGAAAGGCGGACTTGGCAAGTTCAAGATGCCTTTTTAATAAATTGATTTTGATTATAATCCTTTGAAGGAGGTGAAAATAAATGGCAGTAAAGATTCGTTTAAAGAGAATAGGTGCTAAGAAGAACCCTTTTTACAGAGTAGTTGTTGCTGATTCAAGATATCCAAGAGACGGTAGATTTATCGAGGAAATCGGTACTTATAATCCTGTTGTAGAACCAGCTCAGGTTAAAATTGATGCTGAGAAGGCTCAAAAATGGATAAAGAACGGTGCACAACCTACAGATACAGTTAAGTCACTTCTTAAGAAGCAAGGTATTGTAGAATAATTATCTAAAGCATAAAACAAAGGGGCTAAAAGGCCCTTGTGTTTTATTTGGCTGGGTTAGCCTCTTTTATTCTCTTACATATTGAGAATAAAGGAATTCATTTAGTTACAATTCGAAAGCCGCTTTAGGCTCATGGAGGCTAATATGATGAAAGAATTACTTGAAAGTATTGCAAGAGCTCTTGTGGATTTTCCAGATGAGGTTTTTGTAAACGAAATTCAAAATGAAAAGTCTATAATTCTTGAACTTAAAGTTGCAAAAGACGATATGGGCAAGGTTATAGGCAAACAAGGCAGAATTGCCAAAGCAATCAGAACTGTTGTTAAGGCTGCTGCAGTCAAGGATAACAGAAGAGTGGTTGTTGACATCATTCAGTAAGATAAGGGGCATAAGCCCCTTTACTTGCGTTTGAAAGATTATATTTTCAGTAAAGGCAAGGTGATAATATGCTGGAATATTTGATTATAGGACAATTGATAAATACCCATGGCGTAAAGGGCGAACTAAAGGCAACAGCTCAAACTGATGACCCTCAGAGGTTCAGAAAACTAAAATGGGTTTATATAGATAAAAATGGCAGTCTTGAAAAGTACAATATAAGTGGCGTTAAATTTTTCAAGCAGTTTGTTATTATAAAATTTGAGGGTATTGACAGCATAGAAGAAGCTGAGAAGTTAAAGGGCTTTTACATTAAAGTGGACAGAGCAAATGCTATAAAGCTCCCTAAAAACTCATTTTTTATAACCGATATTATCGGCTTGAAGGTTTATGATGAAAACAATCAACTTCTTGGTGAATTAAAGGATGTAATACAGACGGGCAGCAACGATGTATATGTTGTAAGAGATTCTGATGCAAAAGAGATTCTTATACCTGCACTAAAGAGTGTTGTTAAGGAAATTTCCATAGAAGAAGGAAAAATTTCAGTTATATTACCGAAAGGATTGCTTGATTAATGAAATTTGACGTGTTAACGCTGTTTCCGGAATTATTTGTTAGCGTAATGGGAGAAAGCATTATCGGGCGTGCCCAGAAAAACGGCCTTGTTGAAATAAATGCGGTAAATATAAGAGACTATTCAAAAGACAAGCACAGAAAAGTAGATGATTACCCTTTTGGCGGAGGCAACGGGATGGTAATGACGTGCCAGCCTGTCATAGATGCCTACAAGACCATAACAGAAGAAATGGTGCAAAAGCCAAAGGTAATATACATGAGTCCACAGGGGAAAGTATTAACCCAGGAAATGGCTAAGGAGCTATCAAAGCAGGAACATCTTATACTTTTATGCGGACACTATGAAGGTATAGATGAACGTATAATAGAAGAAATAGTTGATGAAGAAATTTCTATAGGCGATTATGTACTGACAGGTGGTGAGCTACCGGCTATGGTACTTATTGATTGTGTTAGCAGGCTTATTCCCGGAGTTTTGTCAACAGAAGGTTCTTTCAGTGACGAGTCACATTTCAATGGTCTGCTGGAATATCCTCAGTATACAAGACCTGCAGATTATAATGGGAATATAGTTCCTGACGTATTGTTGTCAGGACATCATGCAAATATAGAGAAATGGCGGATGCAGCAATCTTTGGATAGAACCAGGGAAAAGAGACCTGACTTATATGATAAATTTCAAAAATAATATTAAGTGATAAATTGGCATTGCTCATAAATCTGAGTAGTGCTTTTTTTATTTTCATATATCTATTGACAAATAATTCAAGTCATAATATACTATCAATAACATATAAAACATATATGATTTATAAACAAACTAGGAATTACTTAATTAGAACGAAAAGGTGGTGCTGTTATGAGTCAACATCAAGAAAATATTGAACAATCGAAAATACCAATAACAGAGCAAGATATTAAAAAGCTTCACGATATGGCCAAATCTTTAAGGTATGGCTCAATCACCCTGGTTTTTCAGGACGGAAATCTGATACAATTGGAGAAAAACGAAAAAGTCAGGGTAAAATAATAGAATAGAATTATATTACATATTATTTTTAATGATATAGATTTAGTTGACTAAAAAAATTAGAGGCTAAGTTAAAACCATTGTTGGTTTTGCTTGGCTTTTTTTTATTGCATAAAAACGCAAAGGGGGCCGCACTATGACAAACTGCTGCAAGGCTGAAATCGAAGAAGTTCAAACTAATCAAAAATTTAATCACCTTTTAGGAAAACACCCGTGCTTTAGTGCAAGAGCACATTTTAAATACGGAAGAATACATTTGCCTGTAAGTCCTACATGCAATATTCAGTGTAAATTCTGCAAAAGAAGCATCAATAAACTTGAAAACAGGCCGGGAGTTGCAGCAAAAGTACTTATTCCAGAGGAAGCGGTTAAAATTGTGGCTAAAGCTTTGGAACTTTGTCCTGAAATAAGTGTGATAGGCATTGCAGGCCCAGGAGAAACACTGGCCACAGAAAATGCTCTTGAGACTTTTGAAATGTTGGACTCTGAATACCCCGATTTAATTAAATGTCTTAGTACAAACGGGCTTATGCTAGACAAATACTCCGAGAGAATCATTAATTCAGGTATAAAAACAGTATCGGTTACAGTAAACGCTGTCGATCCGGAAATTCTACAGAATATCTGTACCGGAATATTTTGGAATGGAAGCTATTTAGAAGGTTATGAGGGGGCTGAAAAGCTTATACAAGAACAAATAAAGGGAATAGAAAAACTTAGCAGCAAAGGTATAGCTGTAAAAGTGAATGTTGTGCTGATACCGGATATGAATTACGAACATATTGAAGAAATTGCGAGGGTGGTCTCGAAAGCCGGGGCATCCATTATAAATATAATTCCACTTATTCCGCAGCATGAAATGAAAGGTTTCACACCACCTGATTGCAATGAATTGAACAATGCCAGAGAGTGGGCAGGAAGATATCTGAACGTTTTCAAACATTGTAGGCAATGTAGGGCAGATGCCTGCGGTATTCCGGGAAAAGGTAAGGAGCTTGGAAATTTACTCTATGATCTTCCCCTGGAAACTTTTTCCCATGGCTAATAATAAACAACTAATTGGGAGGCTAATATGGCTTATAAAATAGCAGTAGCCAGCAGTGACGGCAAGGTCGTAAACCAGCATTTCGGCCACTGTAGGCAGTTTTTAATATTTGAAACAGACGATTCGGGTAAATGGGAGTTTCTTGAAAAGAGAAACACGTTTCCTGCCTGCAGCACTGGTGAACATAGTGAAGTATCTATGCAACAGGTTGTGACACTACTTGAAGACTGTAAAGCGGTGGCTGCTGCACAAATAGGTTTGGGCGCCGTTCAAGCTCTGACGTTGGCACGAATAAGGGCCTTTAACGCTGTAGGTCTTATAGAACAGGTTCTTGAAAAAGTTAATGAAACTTTAAATAAAAAGACAGAAAGCTAATTTTGGGAGGTTATAAAATGGCAAAGAAAATCAAACAAATTGCAATTTATGGAAAAGGGGGCATTGGTAAATCAACTACAACTTCAAATATAAGTGCTGCTCTTTCTGCTGCAGGTTACAAGGTAATGCAGTTTGGGTGCGACCCAAAGAGTGATTCAACAAATACACTGAGGGGCGGAAATTACATTCCCACTGTTTTAGACACACTTAGGGAAAAAAATACGGTAAAGGCTCACGAAGTTATTTTTGAGGGGTTTAACGGAATTTACTGCGTAGAGGCAGGCGGCCCTGCCCCGGGTGTGGGATGTGCCGGAAGAGGTATTATTACAGCGGTTCAGTTGTTCAAACAGCAGAATATTTTTGAAGAGCTTGATTTGGACTATGTTATATATGATGTTCTTGGAGATGTTGTTTGTGGCGGGTTCGCCGTTCCAATAAGGGAAGGAATTGCAGAACATGTTTTTACGGTTTCATCGGCTGATTTTATGGCAGTTTACGCTGCGAACAATCTGTTTAAGGGAATACACAAGTATTCAAATTCAGGGGGAGCCTTACTTGGTGGTGTCATAGCAAATTCTATAAATGCACCTTATGCAAAGGATATTATAGACGATTTTGCAAAACAGACTCATACCCAGGTAGTTGAATATGTACCGAGATCGGTAACAGTTACTCAAAGCGAATTACAAGGAAAAACAACCATAGAGGCTGCCCCAGACTCACAACAGGCAAAAGTATATAAGGCTTTAGCTGCAAAAATAGCAGGACATGAGGAATCAAAGGTACCTTCACCGTTGGAAGTGAAGGAACTCAGGAACTGGGCTGCTAAATGGGGAGATTATTTGCTGGCGCTTGAAACAGGAGAAATCAGAACGGAAGCAGCAGGAAATCTATAATAAAGGGGACTGAAAAAATTGAGCAACATAAATATAAAAAGCCCGGAAGTTCAGGTAAGAGAAGTGCGGTTAGGTTCCATAACAGGATTTGAAGGAACAGCCGGGGAGCTTGTAAGGTGTGCCAGAGCAGGTAATTTGCAGGATAAATCAAGGAGCTTCAGCCAGTGTATGGGCTGCAGCTCCAGAAACGCATTCTGCCAACTGTCAATGATAAAAGATGCAGTTGTTGTTAATCATGCACCAGTAGGTTGCTCGGGGGATTTTTTTGGCTTCAATTTCACGTATAGGGTAGGGCAGATGGAAAGAAATCTGCCTCCCACAATAGGCAGATATTTTAATACAAATATTGAAGAAAAGGATACAATTTTCGGAGCTACCCAAAAGCTTGAAGCAACTATAAGGGAGGTATATACAAGGCTTAAACCAAATGCTGTTTTTATAACTACCTCCTGTGCATCTTCTATCATAGGGGATGATGTAGAGTCAGTAGCCAACAATTTGACTGATGAACTTGGAATACCTGTAGTAGCTTGTTTTTGCGAAGGGTTCAGGTCTAAAATATGGACTACGGGTTTTGATTCTGCCTACCATTCTATAGTCCGCAAAATAGTAAAACCACCTAGAAAAAATAGTAACAAGGTTAACATAATTAACTTCTGGGGTTCTCATATTTTTGACGAGCTTTTAAAGCCCTTGGGTTATGAACCCAACTATATAGTACCATTTTCAACTATTGCCGATTTGGAATACATATCGGAGGCAGCTGCAACCATCCAGATATGCCCTACACTGGGGACTTATTTCGGAGCTGCTTTAGAGGAGATATACGGGGTACCTGAAATTAAGGCACCTCCGGCATATGGTATTAACGGTACTGATAACTGGATGAGAGAATTGGGTAAGGTACTGAACAGACAGGAAGAAGTAGAAGAAATAATCGTTAAAGAGCATATAAGGGTTATTCCCATTCTTGATGAATACAGAGAAAAGTTAAAAGGTAAAACAGCTTACGTTACAGCCGGAGCATCCCATGGTCACGCTTTGATTGCTCTCTTAAGAGAGCTAGGGTTATCTGTGCAAGGGGCTGCCATATTCCACCATGACCCTGTTTATGATAACGGTGAGCCTGATTCTGACACTCTGTTACATACAATAAACACATATGGTGATGTACATAATTACAATGTCTGCAATAAGCAGGCTTTTGAACTTGTAAATATTTTAAACAGGATAAGGCCGGATATTATGATTGCAAGGCATGGGGGAATGACGCTGTGGGGAGCAAAGCTTGGAATACCTACATTACTCATAGGAGATGAACAATTTGGCTTCGGATATCAGGGGGTTCTTAATTATGCTGAAAGAATATTAGAAACCCTTGATAACAAGGAATTTGTTTCCAACTTATCAAAACACAGCTCAATGCCATATACAAAATGGTGGCTTGACCAAAACCCATTCTCATTTCTCGGAGGTAATGTGCATGTTGAAGTTTATTGAACAACCAAGATATTCATGTGCCATAGGAGCCCAACAGACAGTTGTTGCCATAAAAAGAGGCGTTCCTATTTTGCATGCGGGCCCGGGCTGCAGTGCCAAAGTAAGCGATATAATAGGTCAAGGAGAAGGCTATGCAGGAGGAAATAACATTCCATGTACAAATGCCGGTGAAGCAGATGTGGTATACGGTGGAGAAGAAAGACTGAGAAATGTAATTGACGGGGCATTAAAGGTAATCGACGGTGATCTGTATGTTGTACTCACGGGATGTACTTCTGACATTGTAGGTGACGATGTGGGGCGAGTTACGGCAGAGTACCAACAGCAGGGAAAGCCTATAGTATTTGCTGAAACAGGAGGCTTCAAGAGTAATAATTATGTTAGCCATGAAGTAGTTGTAAATGCAATAATTGACCAGTACGTTGATATTCATTATAAAGGGGAAAAGACCCAAAAAAATCTGGTAAATGTCTTTGCAACAGTGCCTTATCAAGATCCATACTGGAATGGCAATCTTGAAGAACTCAAAAGAATTCTTGAAGGCATTGGACTAAAAGTAAATATACTCTTTGGAAATGAATCCAATGGAGTTAATGAGTGGAAAACAATTCCTCAGGCGGAATTTAATATACTTGCAGGTGCTTGGACGGGCCTTGGAATAGTAAAGCATCTGGAAGAAAAATACGGGACACCCTATTTGCATTTTCCCTATCTTCCTATTGGAGGTATAGAGACAACAAGATTTTTACGAGAAGTTGCGGATTTTGGGAATCTTGACAAGCTAAAGACAGAGACCTTTATAAAAAGAGAAGAAGAAAAATACTATTCATTTATAGAAAGAACAGCCGATTTTATGCTGGAATTCAGGTATGGCCTTCCAAGGAGGTTTTATACCATACTTGATGCATCATATTCTTTGGGTTTTTCAAAATTTCTGTTGAATGAACTTGGTATAATTCCTGCAAAACAATTCATTATAGATGATACTCCTGAAATATACAGAAAACAGATTGAAGAACAGTTCTTAAAAATATCTGACTTTAGAACTTCATCAGTATCCTTTTCAATAGATGGGGGCGAAATTCAGAAGGAAATCCGGGAGGAAAAACAAAAAAACAGAGCTTTGATTTTGGGAAGCGGATGGGACAGAGATTTGGCAAACGACATAAATGCCGACCTCCTAATTGTCAGTGCACCTGTTACATACCGTCTGATTTTGAATTGCGGTTATGCAGGTTATAGAGGAGGTCTCAGGGCAATTGAGGACATATATGACAGAGTTTTAAATACATACAGGTAAGGCGGCTTGAATTAATTTATGAAACATCCAAAGGGGGATTTAATATGGAAAGCGACATGATGACAGAAGCAGACATGCAAAGCTTAATTAGTACGCTGGTAATACATGGAGGAACAGACGGTGATGAAAGAACCGGTGCTGTAAATGTACCTATATATCAAACATCAACATACAGACAGAAGGAGCTTGGTGTAAATAGCGGGTATGAATATTCAAGAACAGGTAACCCTACAAGGGAAGCCTTGGAAACACTTATAAACGAACTGGAGGGCGGAACTACGGGTCTGGCCTTTGCCTCAGGAATGGCAGCTATAACAGCGGTATTAATGCTGCTGAAAAGCGGCGACAGTGTTATTATATCCAGTAATGTATACGGTGGAACCTTCAGAGTACTTGACAAGATATTTCAAAATTTCAATATAGAATACGAGATTGTGGATACATCAGACCTGGCAGAGTTTGAAAAGCGAATTAATCCAAAGGTAAAGGCAGTATTAATAGAAAGTCCTGCAAACCCTCTGCTTACGATAACAGATATAAGGGGTATTTCAGAGATCGCCCACAGACACGGGGCTCTGGTAATAGTTGATAATACCTTTATGACTCCTTATCTGCAAAGGCCACTAAAACTGGGCGCAGACATAGTACTTCACAGTGCCACAAAATATCTGGGAGGTCATAGTGACGTAATTGCAGGTCTGGTTGTGGTAAAAGACAAAGTCACAGGGGAACGTTTAAAATTTATACAGAATGCCACAGGTGGTGTTCTCTCTCCATTTGATTCGTGGCTCCTTATCAGAGGGATAAAGACGTTGGCGGTTCGTATGGACAGACATATTGAGAATGCCGGGTATTTAGTTGAATTTCTTAAAAACCATGCCGGAGTCACAAAAATATATTATCCGGGGCTACCCGAAAATGATGGGTATTCAGTCCATAAACAGCAGGCATTTGGCCCGGGAGCAATGATTTCCTTTGTATTGTCAGATGATTATGATATAAAGGAATTTTTCAGAAATATAAAAGTAATAACCCTTGGTGAAAGCCTGGGCGGAGTCGAATCTCTGGTTAGCCATCCGGCTAGTATGACTCATGCTTCAATTCCTTATGAGGTAAGACAGAAGGTGGGAATCGTTGACAACCTTATAAGACTATCAGTTGGGATTGAGGACAGGGAGACACTTATAAACGATCTTGAAAATGCTTTTAAAAAAGCTAGAAAGTGAGGTTGTTTATGAAATATTATAATGATATTCGAGAGCTTATAGGTGGCACACCTCTTCTAAAACTTAATCATTCTGATATAGAGGAAAATGTAAATATTTATGCAAAATTGGAGCTGTTTAATCCAGGTGGCAGTGTAAAAGACAGAATGGGAGTTGCACTTATAGAAGATGCAGAGAACAAAGGGATTTTACAAAAAGGTTATACGATTGTTGAGGCTACAGCCGGAAATGCCGGTATTGGAATAGCCTTAGCCGCATTAAATAAAGGATATAGAATTATTTTTGCAGTTCCCGAGAAATTTTCACATGAAAAATTGATTATAATGCAGGCTTTGGGAGCTGAAATAATACATACTCCACTTGAAAAGGGAATGAACGGTGCATTTGAAAAAGTAGAGGAGCTGTTGGCAAACGTTAAAAATTCTGTATGCCTTAGCCAATTTACCAATCCGATAAATCCAAAGATTCACTATGAAACTACAGGCCCTGAAATATATAATGATCTTGACGGAAAGATAGACTATGTAGTAGCCGGGGCAGGAAGCGGTGGTACAATTTCAGGAGTAATGAAGTACTTGAAGGAACAGAACAAAAACATAAAGGGGATACTGGCTGATCCGGTTGGTTCTACAATGGGCGGAGGATTACCCGGGTGTTATTCAATAGAAGGAATAGGAAATACGTTTATGCCTGAAACAATGGACTCTTCGCTCATTGATGAAGTAATAAAAGTTAACGACAGTCAGGCACTTGAACAGGTAAAACTCCTTGCCAAAAAAGAAGGTTTACTTGTAGGAACCTCTTCAGGAGCTGCTATGTATGCTGCAAAGGCTATTTCACAAAAAGTGGAAAATGCAAATATAGTAGTAATTTTTCCTGATAGGGGAGACAGATACATTAGTAAAAATATTTTCAAATAAATATACACCCTCCACAAAAAAAGGGGTATACATGGAATCAACCTTATACCCCTTTTTGAGATTTTTACTATAATCAAATTTAAGACTCAATTGACAATTAATGAGCCACCTTGTATAATTGGAAATGTAAGTAAAATAAGAATGAAAGGAGTTGTTTTAATGTCTGTAAAAAATGTTGAGGTGTTTTTCTATTAATTAAATACTGGCACAGGTATTTTACCGTGCAGCTTCTTTCGAGCAACCTATATCGTGTATATATGCAGTTATGTGTCAGCACGCATTAAGTAGCGTGTTTTTTTATTACATTTTTGCATTGTAAAATCGCTTTTATACCCGCAGGTGGTCGTTATCTGCGGGTTTTTTGCGTGATTTTTAGAGTTACGAAATAGTAAGAATGGGATAATAAATTTATTGGAAATATTCAAAAATGGAGTGATGATAATGGCAAAAAAGAAAACTACTTTTGATTATATGAGAGAAATACGTGGAAGTTGGGTTATAAACCCCAGAACTAGAGTTCAGGAAAACAATACGAGAAATAAAAAAAAGAGAAGGCAGGAAGAGAAGAAAATTATAAAGGACGGGTATTAAATGTTTAGAATTTTTACTTTACAGTATATATTTCCTTATGTTATAATATCATGCGTGTGTAATACGGATGGTCCTCTGCACTTATGATGCAAGAACATCTATGAGAGGAAGGAGGAAACAAATAATGGATATATTGAAGTCAATCGAAAATGAACAGATAAGAACTGACCTTCCTAAATTGGAAATTGGTGATTTTATTAAGGTTCATGCAAAGATTAAAGAAGGAAACAGGGAGAGAATACAGGTATTCGAAGGTACTGTTATAGCTTTAAAAGGTTCCGGATTAAAGGAAACTTTTACAGTTAGAAGAGTATCCTACGGTGTAGGTGTTGAAAGAGTATTCCCTGTTAACTCACCAAGAATCGACCATATTGATGTGGTTAGAAAAGGTGTTGTTAGAAGAGCGAAGCTGTACTATCTCCGTGATAGAGTTGGTAAAGCTGCTAAAGTTAAGGAAAGACTTGACAGAAATTAAGCATTAAGAGACAAAAACCTAGGGGCATTTGTTCCTAGGTTTTTAGTTATATAAAAATATTTATATAAATCGCATTTGAAAAAAGTGCTATATTTATATATAATAGTAACGTTCTAAATGGAAATTTGGAAATCTTTATTATATAAATTTTAAGGTGGTGTTTCAATGGAAAACCAGAATATGGACGATAAGGAACAGTTGAATTTAGAAAAAAACATTTCGGAAACTAATACAGAAGGTTCTGAAAATGAAAGTGTTAAAGAAGAAGCAGGTACAGCCAAAAAAAAGAACTCTGTTGGAAGAGAGATTTTTGAGTGGTTTTTGGTAATTGTAGCGGCGTTAGTTATATCCATGGTAATAAAGGCCTTTGTATTTTCAACCTATAAGGTTAATATGGTATCAATGGAAAATACACTTTTTGAAGGCCATAATGTAATAGTTTATAAGACAGGTTATTTTTTCAGTGAGCCAAAGCATGGGCAGATTATAGTTTTTACACATGAAGAAGGCCAGTTTAAAGGCTTACTTAAATATTTGCCTGTAGCAAATCCCGGGGAAGTTGATTATATAAAGAGAGTAATCGGAGTACCGGGAGATGAGATTGACATCAGGGATGGTTACGTTTGGAGAAAATCATCGGGAGACAAGGATTTTGTCAAGTTGGATGAGCCTTATGCAAGGGGACTTACAGATTCACACGGAATGCAGCTTCCCTATAAAGTTCCTGAGGATAAGTTATTTGTAATGGGTGATAATAGGGAACAGAGTCTTGACTCAAGGCAAATAGGTCCGGTTGACATAGATGCAGTCATAGGACATGCCGTAATAAGAATATGGCCTTTTTCAAAAATTGGCGGATTAAAATAACATAACTTCATATACAAAGGAGAAATTATGAACATTCAATGGTTTCCGGGGCATATGGCAAAAACAAGAAGGTTAATAGCCGAGAATTTAAAACTTGTTGATGTTATTATTGAGCTTCTTGATGCAAGAATACCATTTAGCAGCAGAAATCCTGAAATTAATTCATTAATAAATAATAAACCCAGACTGGTTGCTTTCAATAAATCTGATCTTGCAGATGAGAGAATATCAAGGCAGTGGGTAAAGTGGTATGCTGATCAGGGAATTGATTGTATATTAATAAATTCTATTAATGGTAAAGGTCTTAACGAAGTTAAAGCAAGGGCAAGAGAATTAATGTCTGAAAAAATTGAGCGTAACAGGGCAAAGGGAAAGATTTTTACACCTGTTAGAACCATGATTGTAGGTATCCCCAATGTTGGTAAATCATCCTTTATAAACAAGATTGTCGGTAAGGCAACAGCGGTTACCGGCGATAGGCCAGGTGTAACCAGAGGTAAGCAATGGATACGTATAAACTCAGAAATAGAGCTTCTTGATACGCCGGGTATACTTTGGCCTAAGTTTGAAGATCAGGAAGTGGGTATGAACCTTGCGTTTACCGGAGCCATAAAGGATGATATAATGGATATCGGTGAAGTTGCCATGGAGCTTCTCCACAGACTGTCTAAGACGTACAATGCTGAGCTCTGTACGCGATTCAAGCTTAATCCTGAAGTTATAAAAGACATGGAGCCTCTTGAATTATTGGAGACGGTTGGACGGAAAAGAGGTTGCATTGTTTCAAAAGGTGAAATAGATTATTCGCGAATTTCAGCTATTGTACTGGATGAATTCAGGGGTGGCAAGATAGGACGAATTACCCTTGAGAAACCAGGTGACAGGGCTGAAACAGCAGTTGAATAAACATTAAATGGATTAAAAAGTTGCTTAAGGAAATATCAAATATTCCCGTTAAGCAACTTTTTTGTTTGTCTTCAGCTGGTACCGAATTATTTATTTTTTAGCTTTTACAAAGACGTCCACCTGCTTCTGCGCTTCAGTAAGAACCTTTTGAAGCCCGGCATTTTTAAATTCTTTATTCATCTTTGGAAGATAGACAGCAGGGTCTAGTTTACCAATGCTTAAGTCTGTATAGTATTTGTTAGTTATTTCCTCTAACTTATTTAGCTGATTAACAACGTATTGAGAGTTGAAATTGAAGCCCAGCAGAGGGGAGATAGCGGCATTTTTAACAGATTTGTCTAGTCTATCCCAGTTTTTGGGGGTATAGTCAGAAATTTGGTATAGAATTGAGGAATTGCCAAATATCGGACCGGCACCTGGGATGTATTTGTTAGCATCTGGAAGAAAATCTATTGTTTTAGCTCCGATTATTTCAAAATGAGTTCCTTCTATACCGTAATTAACCATATTGGCTAATTTTTCGTCTGTATTAACCAATTCAAGAAACATCAGAGCCCTTTCAGGATTCAAAGAAGTAGCTGAGATTCCCTGCATACAAGAGGTTACACTATTTGAACTAATAAAGGGTTTGCTTAATTCAACAGGTAAAACTTCAAGGTTGTTATAATCATGGAGGTCTTCCTGTATAAAAGGATCAAGAAGAGAGTAGAAAGCCAATATATTGTTCTGGTTCTTTGTGAAAAAATCCTGATCCTTAGATGATTTACTTATATACCCCTTTTTATACCATTTATTCATAAGTGAAAAAAGTGATTTTGCAGTTGGGGTATCATATTGATTGACTACCTTTGTGTTTTTTCCATAAATTTCAACAGATCCCGGTAGCTTTAATCCCGTGAGTTCATCAAAATTTAATGTGGAAAAAACACTATATTTACCGGTGGTATCAAGGGGGTAAAAGTCAATTACTTTTGGTGATTTTGCTTTGACACTTTTAAAGATTGGTTCAAGATCAGCCAGTTTTTTTATTTTTGATATATTAATCTTATACTTGTTTACAAGAGACTTATTAAAAAGCAAACCGTAGCTGTTTGTAATGTTTTTTTGATAACTAGGAATAGCGTATACACGGCCTTTTACTTCTGCACCTTTTAATATGTTTTTTCCCAACAGTGCCTTGGTTTTTGGAGCATATGTATCCAGCATATCCGTCAAGTCCGTAAAAACTCCCATAGAAGCATACGGGTAATAATATACCGACCAATTTGAGGTGAAACACATGTCAAAAGGTTCTCCGGCTGCTATCATCAGTGCCATTTTTTGTTGATATATATCCCATCCAAAGGTTTTTAAGATGATAGTAGCATTAATTTTATCCTTAATATATTTATTAACAGAATCCTCAACCAAAGAAATATCAGGTTGATCCCCTTCACCAATAACAAACCATTTTAGTTCAACAGGTTTAGAAATATCGATTTTGGTATCTGCAACGGTAACGCTCGTCATGCTTAAAATAATGAATGACAAAATAATTGCAAAAACGATGATTTTAAGCAGGTTTTTTCTAAAATACATAGTTTAATTTCCTCCATTAAAAAGTTAGATTTTCCTGTAAGCTTAGAAAGCTACTCTATTCACAGGAATAAATTTCTATATACAAATCAGTTTAGCACAAATTTACATATAGCCCAATATATAAATTTTATATACAATTTTACGTAAAGTATAAGCGGTGTATGGTACTGGTAAATACCCTGAAACTATAGTAAAGTATATATATTAAATTAGTTTGGAGCTGAAAAAATGGGAAATTTAACACTTAAGCAAATTCAGGAAGAGGCTCAAAAGCTTTCAGTTCAGGAAGCAATTGAGTACTTGGCGTCTTTACATAACACGGGTTTTAAGGTAGATAAGTTGTTAGAAAAATATTACAAGCTAAAAGAAAAGCACGAAAAGGAAATGGAACGCCTTCATCAAATGCTCTCCTTTGAAAGACAAGCTATAAGTGAAGGCTTTAATTACATTGCAGGTGTTGACGAAGCAGGACGTGGACCTCTGGCTGGCCCTGTAGTTGCAGCTGCTGTTGTTTTACCTAAGGGACTGACAATAGAAGGTGTAAATGATTCAAAAAAACTTTCTGAGGCTCAAAGAGAAAAATTGTTTGATGAAATAAAAGAAAAAGCCCTTTCTTATGGGATTTCAGTTATTAATGAAAAGTACATAGATGAGATTAATATTTTAAATGCAACCAAAATGGCAATGGCCGATGCATTAAGCCAACTTAATCCCATTGCTGATTGTATTCTTTTAGATGCTGTAAGCCTTGATAATATTAGCACAAAGCAGGTTCCTATTATAAAGGGCGACAGCTTGAGTCTGTCTATTGCAGCAGCTTCAATTCTTGCAAAGGTTACAAGGGACAGACTTTTAACAGAATATGATGAAAAATATCCTCAATACGGGTTTGCTGCACACAAGGGCTACGGAACTCCCCAACATATTTCTGCTATTAAAAAATTTGGTCTTTGTCCGATACATAGATTAAGCTTTGTTAAAAATTTCGTGGAGTGATACATATTCTTCAGAGATTTTCATAGCAATTTATTGTATGGCTGGAGGATAAGAGATTGAGAATAGATGGATTAGCAGCAGGTCAAATAAATATTTCAAATAACAATACAGATATTCTGAATAAGCTTAAACCGGGTGACGTAATCAGGGCGCAGGTACTTGAAAACAGTGGAGAAGAGCTTACTATAAAGCTTTCAGACGGTTCAGAGGTACATGCAAATGCCTTAACGACTATAAATGCAAAAGAAGGAGACTTTGTCAACTTTGTTTTCAAGGGAACAGAGGGTGGTAAGCTTGTTCTTGAGTCTTTAGGTCCTAACACGACTCAGCCGGTTAATGAGGCTCTTGTAAATGCTAAAAGTGCTTTAGCTTTAATTAATGTGCCTATTTCTGACAAAAATATAGAAATGGCGATGGCATTACTTAAACAAAATTTACCTGTGACCAATGAATCGTTACTGAAAATGGCAGAACTGACAAGTACAGACAAAGGATTGAAAGCTGATGCAGCTGCTTTTCTTATAGCTTCAAAACTATCTGATAATAAAAATAATATAGATAAGCTGCAAAGTCTGCTTTCCGGTCGCTTAAAAATAACAGATAACATAAGTGGTCTTATAAAACTTGTGGAGAGTGCAGGGGAAACCGAACCCCCTAAAATGCCACAAGAAGTTGTTAACAGACTTGCGAGTCTTGTGAAGGAAAACAATGAAAATATACCTGTAAAAGCAGCGGTTATGGATAATCTCCTTGAAAGGCTTACTTCCGGTATAAAAATGAAGTTTGGAAGTGCTGAGGGTATAGTTGAGGGAAACAGTGCCAGTAATAATTCTAAATCAGGAGCAGCACTTTTAACAGGGAATAGTCCGGCTATAGTGCAAAGTTCTGCTGCATCAGAAAATCAGGTAAATGCAGCGAATACTCAAAATAGTCAAGCTAAAACTGAAACGAATCAGTTATTGCGTGCAGAGAATGGTTTTAACATAGCTCCTGCACAACTTTCAAAGACAGACCTGCCTATACTCAAGGAGCTAAGAAACCAACTTCAAACAATTGCAGAAGATCCAAAACTTACACAAGAACAATTTACGGCTTTAAAATATATTGCCAAGGAAATTAGTAATACTATTGACAAAATAGGATTGAGACAACAGGAACTGGATAACTTCAACTTGGATGCAGGTAAGCAGCATATTATAAAGGATGCGGTAAATACTCTTAAAAACTTGATTGTCAGAATAGACCGTCAGAATAACGAAGAAATTAATCCTGTAAAGTTTTACAATGAATTGGACAATTCCCTAACGGTAGTAAAAAATGCAATACAGCATTTGCCTTCAGCAGCTAGGGAAGCAGCGGGAAACATAGTCAATAATTTGGAGAGTAATCTTAATTTTATAAACCAACTGAATAATTACAGTTCATATGTTCAGCTTCCTCTGAGTATATTTAACAAGAACACTACCGGTGAACTTTATATGCTTAAAAAAGGTTCCAAGGCAAAAAAGCTGGATCCGTCGAATTTAACGGTACTTCTTTCATTGGAAACTAACAATATCGGAAGGATAGATACCTTACTAAGCATAAAAGAAAAGGATGTCAGTACCAATTTCAGACTTGAAGATAGTGGAGTTTTCAATATATTAAAGGACAGCCACAAGATGCTGTACAATTCACTCCTTGAAAAGGGTTATAGGCTAGTGGATTTTACTTACAAGCTTTTAGAAGACCCTATCAGTATTGTAAATTTTGAAGAAGAAGCCAAAAAAGAGTTTATAAAAACACCAAATAACATAGATATTTTAGTGTAAATACATAAACAACAAAAATACGAATGGTGGGGATGTCAGTTGAAGGAAGACAACGTTAAAAATAAAATAAAACATGCAGCAGCCCTGCAATATTCACCTGAAACTGACGCAGCTCCTAGAATAGTTGCAGCGGGAAAGGGTCAAATAGCAGAGCGAATCATTCAAAAGGCACAGGAAAGTAATGTTCCATTATATCAGGACATTAATCTTGCCCAAACCCTGTCATCTTTAAGTATAGGAGATGAAATACCTCCGGAAATATATGAAGTGGTAGCAGAGATACTTTTATTTATAGGCTGTGTGGATGAAAGCTATGGAGATTTGTACGATGACTAATACAAATAAAAGAGAAATCGGAGCAGCCGGTGAGAAGGAAGCAGCGGAATTTCTTGAAAGAAACGGATACACTATTCTGAAAACAAATTACAGGGTAGGACGTTTGGGAGAAATAGATATAATTGCCAATGAAAAGGAATACACTTGTTTTATAGAGGTTAAAACCAGAAGAACAAGTACATTCGGAACACCCGGGGAAGCAGTTACATGGACTAAACAGCAGAAGATTCGTCAAATAGCAACTATCTACCTGACAAACACAAGAAAAACGGATACTAAGGTTAGGTTTGATGTGGTCGAAATAATAATAGATAAATCAATGGAATGTTCAAATAACGTAAAAAGTATAAATCTTATAAAAAATGCCTTTTAAATATGTAAGACTTTGTTTATTGAGAGGGAGATGACAGCATGATTTTTGTAGACGCTCATTGCGATACCGTCACAACTATAATGAAAACAGGTGGAGTTCTCAAAAGTAATACTGGACATATTGATATAGACAGATTAAAAAAGTATGATAGTTTTGTTCAGTTCTTTGCTGCATTCATAGCTCCAGATCAGGCAAAAATGGGGGCTTTAAGGCGGACACTTGATATTATAGACAAACTTTACAGAGAAATCGAAATTAATAAGGATGATATAATGTTATGTTGTAATTACAACGATATAGTAAACGCAACAAATAATCGCAAAATAGCTGCGGTTCTAACCATTGAGGGCGGGGAAGCACTTGAGGGGAGTTTATCTGTGTTGCGTATTCTTTACCAACTGGGTGTAAGAGCAATAACACTAACTTGGAACTTCAGAAACCAGATTGCTGACGGTGTAGCTGACTCTGTTACAAATGGAGGTCTTACACCCTTTGGCAGGCAAGTAGTTGCTGAGATGAACAGATTGGGAATGATGGTTGATGTATCTCACTTATCAGAAGCAGGATTTTGGGACGTAATAAACCTTTCGACAGCACCAATAATAGCTTCTCATTCCAATGCAAAAAAGATTTGCGATCACAATAGAAATTTAACCGACGAACAGCTTCTTGCATTGAAGAAAAATGGTGGTGTAACAGGAATAAACCTTTATCCATATTTTGTAGTTAATGATGGTAAAGCTGAAATAAAACATGTTGTAGACCACATTGAACATATTGTAGGACTTACAGGTGAAGATACTCTTGGACTTGGAGCTGATTTTGACGGAATAGATAGAACGCCTGTTGGACTTGAAGGAGTACAGTGTTTCCCGGATTTAATAAATGAACTATTGAAATTAAATTATAGTGAATCACTTATAAATAAAATAGCTGGTGAGAATTTTCTAAGAGTAATAAAAACTGTAGTTCAGTAATAAATAATTTACAAGCCGCTAATCTCAACTGAACAGGAAGGGGAGTATTAGCGGCTTATATTATTCATGGAAATGCCTTATGAAGGCATTTAGGTTTGATGTGGAAGCCTTACAGGCTTCTTTATTTTTCCAGAAATAAGATGGAGGGTTGCGTTTAATACTTCTGTTTCCAGCTGATTTAGCCTCAAAATCAAGGCACATTCCTTTTTAGAAATTCAGGCTACGCTGGCACCTATGTAATATAACCCATCACGTACTTATGTCTTTACTAACATTTCTTTTGTCGGTTTACATAAATCGATAATCTATAATTATTATACGAAGCAAATAATGCAATGTCAATTGAGATAACTAATGTATAATATGTATTTGTTACTGCTTTTTTCCTTTATTTATAGGGTTACTAGAATATGCTAATTAGTGCTATATTTCAACATTAAAAGCTATTTACAAAATTAACTGCAGTTTATTTATTGGATTCCTGCATATTTTTATTAAAAGTTATTTAAAGGATAATATAGCCCACATTTTTTGAATTGGGAAGAACATATAACTTGCAAATATTAATAATATGTATTAAAATTGATATATGTTTGATGCAGGTCAAAATGGCAATCGGAGGAGATTATTATGAAAAGCTATAAGGATTTATCTAAAGAGGAATTAAAGAAGGAAATTGAGATATTAGAAAAAAGATATAATGATTTTAAAGCACAGAATCTTAAACTCGATATGACCAGAGGTAAGCCTTGTGCTGAACAGCTTGATATAAGCATAGATATACTTGATATACCTGCCAAAGAACTCAGAAAAACTGCAGATGGTACAGATTGCTTCAACTACGGAGTTCTTGACGGTATTCCTGAAGCAAAAGCACTCTTTGCTGAAATGCTGGAAGTTAGTACCAATGAAATTATGGTTGGGGGAAATTCCAGTCTTAACTTAATGTATGATACTATTGCAAGAGCTATGTCACTTGGTATACTCGGTAATACTCCATGGTCAAAGCTGGACAACGTAAAATTTCTTTGTCCAAGTCCGGGATATGACAGACATTTTGCTATATGTGAATTGTTTGGAATAGAGATGATTACCATTGATATGAAGCAAGACGGTCCAGATATGGATACCGTTGAAAAACTTGTTTCCGAAGACGAAAGTATAAAGGGTATATGGTGTGTTCCTAAATACAGCAATCCTGACGGAATCACTTATACTGATGAGGTTGTTGACAGGTTTGCAAACCTGAAACCAAAGGCAAAAGATTTCAGAATTTTCTGGGATAACGCTTATTGTGTACATCATCTGTCAGAAGACCCTGACAAATTGAAGAACATACTTAAAGCATGCAAGGATGCAGGAAATGAAGATATGGTATATATTTTCAGTTCAACATCAAAGATAAGCTTCCCGGGTGCAGGGGTTGCTGTAATGGCAACAAGTACTGAAAATTTGAAAGGAATCAAAAAGAGCCTTACTATACAAACAATAGGACATGATAAAATAAATCAATTGAGACATGCAAAATACTTTAAAAATCTTGAGGGCATCAATTCTCATATGAAAAAGCATGCTGATATATTGCAACCAAAATTCAATACAGTTCTTGAAATTCTTGAGGCAGAACTAGGAGGCAAGGATATTGCATCATGGAATAAGCCAAATGGTGGATACTTTGTCAGCCTGAACACTATGGAAAATTGTGCAAAAGAAGTTGCAAAACTTGCAGGTGAGGCAGGCGTAGCTTTAACAAAAGCTGGTGCAACATTCCCATATGGCAATGACCCAAGGGACAGAAACTTGAGAATAGCTCCAACCATGCCTCCTGTTGAGGAATTGAAGAAAGCTATAGAAGTTTTGGGAATATGTGTTAGATTAGTAAGTGCTACTAAATTACTAAATCAATAATAATTTAATAAATAACTTGAATAGGTGAATTTTTCAGGCTATAATAATCCATGAGTTAGAATTGTAATGTCAATTACAATCTCATATTCATAAATGTCTAAAGCGGGATATAAATCCCGCACTTTTTTTGTAAATTTAAAATCCGAACATTTTTAAATTTATTAATGCAAATATTCGGCATATGTTGTATAATATTTTAGTGATATGAGATATTATTAAATTAAATATTCTGTTAGTTGGGGGATTGTTGGATGAAAAACGTTTATGAAAGTCCTTTAAATGCAAGATATGCAAGTAGTGAAATGCAGCAGATTTTTTCACCAGATATGAAATTTACTACCTGGAGAAAACTATGGATTGCACTGGCTGAAGCAGAAAAGGAACTTGGATTGAATATAACTGATGCTCAGATTGAGCAAATGAAGAATAGCCAGAATAATATTAACTATGAAGTTGCCGAAAAGTATGAAAAACAGTTTAGACATGATGTTATGTCTCATGTTCATGCCTTTGGTGAACTTTGTCCCGACGCTAAGCCTATTATCCATTTGGGAGCGACATCCTGTTATGTAGGAGATAATACCGATATTATAGTAATGAATGAGGCATTAAAGCTTGTTAGAAGTAAAATGCTCATTCTTATAAAGAAACTTTCTGACTTTGCAATGGAATATAAGGACCTACCAACATTAGGCTTCACTCATTATCAACCTGCACAGCTGGTTACAGTAGGTAAAAGAGCAACCTTATGGATTCAAGAACTTCTAATGGATATGGAAGATCTGGATCATGTAATTGAAAACATGAAACTCCTTGGTTCAAAGGGTACTACCGGTACACAGGCAAGCTTTTTAAACCTGTTTGACGGTGATCATGAAAAGGTTAAAAAAGTTGAAACATTAATCGCTGAAAAGATGGGTTTTAAAAATGTATTCGCCGTTTCTGGTCAGACTTACCCAAGAAAACTTGACAGCAGAGTTCTTGGGGTATTGAGTGCAATTGCCCAGAGTGCTTACAAATTCAGTAACGATATGAGATTGTTACAGAGCATGAAGGAAATTGAGGAACCTTTTGAGGAAAAACAGATAGGTTCATCTGCAATGGCATACAAACGTAATCCTATGAGATGCGAGAGAATTTCTTCCCTTGCAAGATATGTGATAGTTGATGCTTTAAATCCGGCTATTACAGCGTCCACACAGTGGTTTGAAAGAACCCTGGATGATTCTGCAAACAAAAGAATTTCCGTACCTGAAGCTTTTCTTGCAATAGATGCCATACTGAACATTTACATTAATGTAGCAAGCGGACTGGTAGTATATCCTAAAGTAATTACAAAGCACGTTATGGATGAACTTCCTTTTATGGCTACCGAGAATATTATGATGGAAGCTGTTAAGCGTGGAGGAGACAGGCAGGAATTACATGAGTTAATAAGGACTCACTCAATGGAAGCAGGCAAACGTGTTAAAGTTGACGGTGAGAAAAACGATCTTATCGAAAGAATTGCTGCTGATGCAAGTTTTGGAATGACACAAGAAGAACTGAATTCCGTACTGGAGCCAAAGAACTATGTAGGAAGAAGCCCAGAGCAGGTTATTGAATTCATAGCAAATGAAGTTAAGCCAATTCTGGATAAAGAAGATTTAGCAGACATTCAAGTTGACTTGAAGGTTTAAAATATTTGTGTTGAAGTTTCATATTATGTTGTTATAATTATAAAGATAGGATGTCTATACATCATCCTATCTTTTATCATATACAGGGAGTGATTCAATGATAAATAAGTTTAGCAGTATACCGTTATACCTGCAGTTAAAAGATTTAATAATAAAAAAAATAGAAAACAATGAATTTCCTCCAAATTCCCAAATTCCTTCCGAACAGGATTTATGCCAGATGTATGACATTAGCAGACCTACTGTAAGACAGGCTGTCAGTGAGCTGACAAATAGCGGCTATCTGTATAAGGAGAAGGGGAGGGGAACCTTTGTATATGGTAGAAAGAACGTAATTGACATTAAAGATTACAGTGGTTTTACGGATTCAATACTTGACTGCCAGACTCCGGCAGAAAAAAATATAATTGAATTGAAAGAAATAGAAAGCTCATCCATAGCTCAGCTTAATCAAATATTTAACTATAATTCAAATATGGCAGTTGCAGAAATAACGTATTTATCTTTTATAAATAATCAGAGAAATGAAGTCTATTCTCTAAATAAGTCGTACATATCCCTAAGTCTTTTCCCGGATATTATTTCCCAACTGAAGGATGGAAAATCCTCTATAGATATTTTAAGGGGGAAATATCCTTTAATTCCTGATAAAAGCAGGAGTATACTAGAAATAGTATTTGCAGACCAGAGTGACTCTCCTTTGCTTAGGGTACAGCCGGGTCAGCCTCTGATTAAGATTCAGAATACACTGTTTTCAAAAAGCGGTCAACCAGTTGAATATATAATATCAAAATACAGGGCAGATAACTGCAGATTATTGTTTGAAAATAGTAAATAACGGGTTATATTTTACTATGAACATTATTGATAAAATTACATTATTTCTACTATAATGATAGAATCGAATGTAATAGCATACGGAGGATAAAAAAATGAGTTCTTACCACTTTAAAAATCAAAAAAAGTATAGAAAAAGACGTGCACTTATTACTACAATCGGTGTGTTAGGAATAATAGCTATAGCTATGGCAGTTTACCTGTTCATTAATAAAGGGGAAACAGCGGCCACTTCTCCGACGGATTCATCACAATCTGCATCTACTCAAACCGATATCGGTACATCTACTAATACACCTGCACCATCAGAGGATTCCGCGGTAGCAACAGATACAACATCAACTTCCGATAGCACTCAAAACGGAGTCAATACAAAGGATCATGGATTTCTTCCGAATATTGGATCGGTTGATAAAAGTGGAAAGATGGACGGATTAAAAAAGTTAATAACCGACTATACTTCAGGTCTATCCGGAAAGTATGGAGTAACATTTATTGATCTGGCTACAGGAGAGATGGTAAATGTTAATGATACTGACAGATATATAGCAGCAAGTACTTCGAAGCTTCCTATCAACGTTCTGTTATATAAAAATGTTGAGGCTGGAAAAGTAAATTTGGACGATATGCTTACCTATCAGAAGGAAGACGTTGAACCTGGTACGGGAATAATACAGAAATCTGCTTTTGGAACCCAGTATACTGTTCGTGAAACATCAAAGCTGGCAATACGAAAAAGCGATAATTGCGGTGTCAATATGCTAATCAGACTTCTGGATATTCAGAATGTTCGTCAATATCTGGTTGATCTCGGTGGAAAGGTCTATTATGATAATCGCCATCGTTCATGTCCGTATGATATGGCATTGGTAGCACAAGATTTGTACAAACATTATCTAAAAAATGAAGCTGTGTATGGAGAACTTATAAACAACCTTGAAAATACAGATTGGCATGATAGAATTGATGCTCAGCTTACAGGAGTAAAGGTTGCTCATAAAATTGGTAATCAGGTAAAAACCGCTAATGATGTAGGAATAGTATTTGCATCACATCCATATGTACTTTCTATTATGACGGATAATGTGGATTTCGGAACAGCTTGTAAGAATGAAGCAACATTATCAAAAAAGATTTACGATTATGTAGAGAGTTACGCAAGTAAAGATGGATTAAAAAAATAATATATAAAATAAATTGCAAAAAGCCCATTCGCAAGTCAAGTGCAATGAGCTTTTTGTCTTTTTCAGACAAACTATGATTTTTTGGGTATAATAGATATATGTTTACCAAGGAGGCTCCCAAAAAAAATAATGCAAAATTTTATTTTCAATTTGATTCACCATGTAATAAATCATAATGTTATAGTTACATATTTATTTTTCTTTTTATCTGGAATACTTCAGTTGGTTTTCCCGCCTTTTCCTTCAGATGTTATCATTGTATTTGAAGGTTATTTGACAACCCTGGGAGGACAGTTCCATCTTATACCGGTTTTCATTAATTCAATATTGGGAAGCCTTGTTGGTTCAATACTTGTTTATTGGTTTGGGCATAAAAAGGGTAATGAAGTATTAAGGTATAAGTTAGTGTTAAAGTATATTGACGAAAAGCATATCAAACGATCAGAAAAGGTATTTCATAAATATGGGAAGTATGGTTTGATAATAAGTAAATTTATACCAGGGACAAGTACCATAATGGTATTGTTTTCAGGAGTTTTTCGAGTTAAAAAGAGTGTTTATTTTTCATATATGATTATTTCAATAATTTTACAACAATTTATATACATGCTGATAGGCAGGCTGATAGGCAACAATATTGCAATGATAAACCGGTTTCTGTCATACTTTAATATTCTTTCGGTCGCTATATTGATTTGTTTTATAATAGGGGGGTTTGTTCTATACAAAATCAAAAAATCCAAAAAAAATGTAAGTACCGATAATGATTGATTTTAATGTTAAATATTCCTTAGTTTAATTATTTCTAATGTGAAAATAATATCTTTTAGTACAGCATTACAGAAAAAATAATACTGGGAGGTGATTGTGAATGGATGCACCTTGTATGAAAGTTAAGTGTGGCGTAATAAATTGTGCCTACAATGAAGGTCAAATGTGCTATGCCAATGCACTTGAAGTCAACTCTATGGATGGAGCCAAAGCCAGTATAAGTGATGAGACATGCTGCACAACATTTAAAGAAAAAGATTGATTTTGAATAGTCATAGAATAGGATAATCGGTTAATATACTGATTATCCTATTCTTTACCAGTAAATAATTAAACAAGGGGAATATTAATTGAGCAGTAAATCTATAAAACTAGGATTTAACAGAAACCATCTTATAATAATGGCACTTGGGAATATAATCGGCTCTGGAATATTTCTCGGCAGCGGAACAGTAATTTCAATTGCTGGCCCTGCGGCAATCCTAGCCTATATTTTTGGTGGGATTATTATGGTACTGGAAGTAATGTTTATAACTGAAATGACTATTATTAATCCTGCACCGGGGTCTTTTAGGGTACATGCATCAGAAATATTCGGTCCTTGGATAGGTTTTGTAAATGGTTGGATGTTCTGGTTCAGCGGTGTTCTTGGAATGGCCAGTGAAGTTGCTGCAGCTGCTATCTTTACAGGCTTATGGTTCCCAAAGATTCCACAATGGGTCTTCTGTGTTATTTACGCATTAGTAATGACCGTAATAAATCTAAAGGACGCCAGAGGGTTGAGTATAATTGAGAGCTTTCTTGCTTCAATTAAAGTTCTGTCTCTTGTTGCTTTTATTTTATTTGGTATTGCTACTGTATTTGGTATTTTACCGTATGGCGAATTTAAACCACTTCCTATATTTCAATCTGCCAATAATTTTATGCCAAATGGATTCAGGGGTATATTTGCAGCTATGATTATGGTAATGTTTTCCTTTACGGGCACTGGCATTATAGGACTTGCCATTACTGAATCGGAAAATCCTGAAAAGGATGCGCCTCCTGCTATATATACAATAACAGTCACGGTAATAGTTCTCTATACACTTTCAATATTTTTTATTATATATCTAATGCCTTGGAAGGCATTCTCAGCTTCCGAAAGTCCTTTTGTAGAAATTTTAAACAGGGCAGGGGTGCCATTTGGCAGTAATATTTTAAACTTCGTTGTATTGACAGCAGCGTTATCCGGTTTGAACTCATCAATGTATAGTGCTTCAAGAATGTTGAACTCACTAAGTCTAGGGAAGCAGGCTCCCAAATCCTTTTTAATAAAAAATAAAAACGGTGTTCCGGTTTATGCACTCGGACTTAGCAGTGTTGTTCTACTTCTGACCGCAGTAATCTCATATTTTATACCCTCTAAGGTATTTGAAATACTTGCGGCGGCCAGTGGATTTACCGCTCTTGTAAATTGGCTTACAATTTCGATTACACATTTTTTCTACAGAAGAAAGTCACTAAAAGAGAAGCCTGACAGAATAAAATATAAAGTTCCAGGATGGCCTTTGATAAATTTTATAGCGGTAACATTTATAGTTATTGTATTTGCTACATCGCCTCTTTATCCCGGACAAATATCAGGTCTTATAGGAAGCATAACTTTATTTGTATCTTTAGTAATTATTTATGTTATACTTAGAATAAAAAAGCTAATAAATTAATTATGTTGATATAATGTAAAGAAGTAATTACAGGTGAAAACTTCATAAAAGTGACAAATATAAACAATTGAAGTTGATAACACAAAATGTTCTGCCTGTTTTTAGAGCGTATTCTGACAATGTATACATCTAAGAAAAGACACAAAAGTAAAACAATTAACATAAAGCAATATTTAATTACTTTATTAAATGTAGAAAAATAGCACAAATACTAAAATAATAGAAAAATAATCTTTATATAAATTTACCAAAAAAACTGTTGAAAAAATGTTAAAAAAGTACTTGTCATTTAATTACATAAATGGTAATATGGATTTGAATCATTTATGGTTATACGAAAAATATGAAAATAGCGTTTAAAGGGGTAATGTATTATTATTTGATTAGAACAAAAAATGATAAAATTTGATAATGGTAAGCACCTAAGGTAAACGGCTTAAACATATTCATTTCAAATATCTGTAAGATTCGCTTTTATAAGTATTAATTCTCTAAGTTATATTCTTTCTAACTATCACAATATCGTATTATAAATTACTTCAAAGAATCATTTGGTTATATTTTGCTGTAAGCATTATGACAGAATAGTACCTTCTTTTCAGAAAAAGTTATCGTTATTTAAAAATCTAATAAAAGTGATTATAAAAAGTATCAAAATAATCGTAAGGAAAAATGCGATTTGATTTTGATTTAGTATTGCGGTTATATTTTGAGAATTTTTATAAACGTTGAAGCATTTCTGAATTAATTTAAATTATGAAAAACCACTTAGCCAATAAAGATTAAGGAGGTGAAAATATTTATTCAGTTATATCAGTATGCCTAAAAATGAAACATTTTTAAAGTAAGGCGGTTTAAAAGTATTTTTTTAAAAAGTATCTTTTATTAATAACTGCCTTAAACTGCTGAGAAATAGCTGAATATTGGTGAAAAACCTATAGTCAAAAGGCAAAATGGTTTTCATGTAAAATAAAAATATAGGAGGTTTACAAATGCGTAAAAAGTCTTTAGCATTTTTGTTAGCACTAACAATGTTGGTGACATTATTAGGGGCTCAGCTTACAGCTTTTGCGGCAGGTTCTGGCGTAGTATCAGTTCAATTTAATAATGGCGGTTCATCGACATCATCAAATTCAATATACGCTAGATTTAAAGTTACAAACACAAGTAGTTCACCAATCAACTTGGCAGATTTAAAACTTAAATACTATTATACTCAGGATGAACAAAAGGACACAACATTCTTTTGTGACCATGCAGGTTATATGAATGGTAGCAATTACGTAGATGCTACTTCAAAAGTAACCGGTAAATTTGTTGCAATAAGTCCTGCAGTTACAAACGCAGATCACTATCTTGAAGTTGGTTTAACTAGTGATGCAGGAACTCTTCCAGTTGGAGGATCCATAGAGATTCAAACAAGATTTGCAAGAACAGACTGGACTAACTTTAATCAATCAAATGACTTGTCATATACTTCAGCAAGTTCATACATGAATTGGGAGAAAATTGGTGCTTTCGTAGCCGGAACTCTTGCTTATGGTTTAGACATAAACGGAGGTAACCCACCACCACCAGCTACAATCAATCCAACTTCTATTTCAGCTATTGCAGGAGCATTTGCAGACACTAAAATAACTCTTACTCCAAACAATAATACTTTCAATGGAATTAGTGAATTAACAAGCAGTCAATATACAAAAGGTACAAATGAAGTTACAATATTGGCTAGCTACTTGAACACACTTCCAGAGAATAGTACAAAAACTCTTACTTTTGATTTCGGTCTGGGTGCTAGCAATCCTAAATTGACTGTTAATGTTTTACCAAAAGGTAACTCTCTTAAAGTAGCAGCAGGAGCAGTTTCAGGTAAATCTGGAGAAACAGTAACAGTTCCTGTTACATTTGCTGACGTAGCAAAAATGAACAATGTAGGAACATGTAATTTCTACATGGGATACGATACAAACCTGTTAGAGGTAGTATCCGTAGATGCAGGTTCAATAGTTAAGAATGCAGGTGTTAACTTCTCAAGCAGTTTCAGCAACGGAACTATCAGCTTCCTGTTCTTAGATAATACAATAGGTAGCGAATTAATCAACACTGACGGAACATTTGCAACAATTACATTCAAATTGAAGACTGTAACAGCTACAACTACAACACCAGTATCCTTTAAGGATGGCGGAGCTTTCGGCGACGGCACAATGGCTAAAATATCTGCAGTTACTAAGACTAATGGTAGTGTAACAATAAATCCTGTGCCACAAGAAGGTCTTAAAGTAGCAGCAGGAACAGCTTCAGGCGTTGCAGGAGAAACAGTAACAGTTCCTGTTACATTTGCTGACGTAGCAAAAGCAAACAAAGTAGGAACATGTAATTTCTACATGGGATATGATCCTAATCTTCTTGAAGCAGTATCTGTAACACCTGGAGATATAGTAAAAAATGCAGGTGTTAACTTCTCAAGCAGTATCAACAGCGGTTCAATCAGCTTCTTGTTCTTAGACAATACAATAGGTAACGAATTGATCGACACTGACGGAATATTTGCAACAATTACATTCAAATTAAAGAGTGTAACAGTTCCAACTACAACACCAGTATCCTTTAAGGATGGTGGAGCATTTGGTGACGGAACTATGACTAAAATAGCTTCAGTTACTAAGACAAACGGTAGTGTAACTATAAATCTTAATACAGACCCAACAATTACACCTTCAACTGCTACTTTTAACAAGAACGCTCCAGCAGATGTAAGTGTTACACTTACACCAAACGGAAAAACATTCAGCGGTATTATTGTTGATGGTACAACCTTAGCAACTACTAACTACACAGTATCAAATAATGTTGTAACATTCACAAAGAGCTATTTGAGCACACTTGCAGTTGGTTCAAAGACATTCACATTTGATTTTGGTGTTACAAACAATCCTAAGTTAGTATTAACAATAATTGAATCAAGGGAATTTACTGTAGCAGTAGGAAAAACTTCAGGTAATGCTGGAGATACAGTAACTGTACCAGTAACATTTTCAGGTGTAGCAACTGCTAATAATGTAGGAACATGTAATTTCTACCTTTCATATGATCCTACTCTTCTTGAAGCAGTATCAGTAGCTCCTGGATCTATAATAACAAATGCAGGTGTTAACTTCTCAAGCAGCATCAGCAGCGGTTCAATCAGCTTCCTGTTCTTAGACAATACAATCGGCAGCGAATTGATCAACACTGATGGAACATTTGCAACAGTTACATTCAAATTAAAGAGTGTAGCAACTGAAACTACAACACCAGTAGCATTTAAAGATGGTGGAGCATTTGGTGACGGTAATATGACAAAGATAGCTGCAGTTAATAAGACAAACGGTAGTGTAACTATCAAACCTGTTATTAACACAGACCCATCTATTACACCTACAACAGCTACTTTTGACAAGTACGCTGCAGCAGATGTAAGTGTTACACTTACACCAAACGGAAATACATTTAAAGGTATCAGCGTTGATGGTACAACTTTAGCAACTACTAACTACACAGTATCAAATAATGTTGTAACATTCTCAAAGAGCTATTTGAGCACACTTGCAGTTGGTTCAAAGACATTCACATTTGATTTTGGTGTTACAAACAATCCTAAGTTAGCATTAACAATTATAGATACAACTCCAAAAGCACTTAAGGTTGCATTAGGAACAGCTTCAGGTAATGCTGGAGATACAGTAACAGTTCCAGTAACATTTGCAGATGTAACAACTGCAGGAAAAGTAGGAACATGTAATTTCTATGTTTCATACGATCCTACTCTTCTTGAAGCAACATCAGTAACTCCTGGATCTATAGTAACAAATGCAGGTGTTAACTTCTCAAGCAGCATCAGCAGCGGTTCAGTAAGCTTCCTGTTCTTAGACAATACAATCGGCAGCGAATTGATCGGCACTGACGGAACATTTGCAACAATTACATTCAAATTAAAGAGTGTGTCAGCTAAAACTACAGCATCAGTAGCATTTAAAGATGGTGGAGCATTTGGTGACGGTAATATGACAAAGATAGCTACAGTTATTAAGACAAACGGTAGTGTAACTATTAATCCTGTTGTTATCACAGACCCATCTATTACACCTACAACAGCTACTTTTGACAAGTACGTTCCAGCAGATGTAAGTGTTACACTTACACCAAACGGAAATACATTTAAAGGTATCACTGTTAATGGTACAGCCGTAGCAAATACTAACTACACTGTATCAAATAATGTTGTAACAATCTCAAAGAGCTATTTGAGCACACTTGCAGTTGGTTCAACTACACTCACATTTGATTTTGGTGTTACAAACAATCCTAAATTGGCATTGACAATTAAAGACACTGGTATTGTTATTCCTACAGGACTTGGTGTAAGTATTGCATCAGTAACAGGAAAAACTGGTGATACCATTACAGTGCCTATAAAGCTTGTTAATGTTGTTAAATCAGGTAATGTAGGAACTTGTAACTTCTATGTTACATATGATCCAACTTTGTTGCAGGCAGTATCAGCAACAGCTGGTGATATAGTTCTGAATTCAGCTGTTAACTTCTCAAGCAGCATCAATGCTAATACAGGTACAATCAGTATCTTATTCTTGGATAACACTATAGGTGATCAGCTCATTACTAGTGATGGAGTATTTGCTAATCTTACATTCAAAGTAGTAGGAACTTCAAGTACTACAACTCCTGTTGCATTTAAAACAGGTGGAGCATTCGGTAATGGTAACATGACAAAAATCACAGATATCACATTCACAAACGGAAGCGCAAAACTTAATTAATTATTGAATTTAAATTTTCCATACTTTATGGCTTTTTAGCCATAAAGTATGGAGTTTTAAAAAACTTATGACAGTTTTACTGTCATAAAATTCAAATAATAAGGAAGGTGTAAAATGAGTAAGAATTTAAAAAGAGTAGGTGCAGTTGCAGTTGCCGCTGCAATGTCATTATCAGTAATGACAGCAAGCATAAATGCAGCAGCAAGTCCAGTAAACAAGGTGTACCAGGATCGTTTTCAATCCATGTACAGCAAGATTAAAGATCCTTCAAACGGATATTTCAGCGCACAGGGAATTCCTTATCACTCAGTAGAAACACTGATGGTTGAAGCTCCTGACTATGGACATGTTACCACAAGTGAAGCTATGTCCTATTATATGTGGTTGGAAGCTATGAATGGAAGATTTACAGGAGATTTTTCAGGTTTTGATAAGTCTTGGTCTGTTGCAGAACAGTATTTGATCCCAACAGAAAAGGATCAGCCAAATACAAGTATGAGCAGATATGATCCTAACAAGCCTGCTACATACGCTCCAGAATTCCAACAGCCAAGCGGGTATCCATCACCATTAGATACTAGCCAACCTGTTGGTAAGGATCCAATCAATTCACAATTGACTTCAGCATACGGAACAAGCATGATGTATGGAATGCACTGGATTTTGGACGTTGATAACTGGTATGGATTTGGAGCAAGAGCTGATGGAATATCCAAGCCATCATATATCAATACTTTCCAAAGAGGTGAGCAGGAGTCAACTTGGGAAACCATACCTCAACCATGTTGGGATGAACATAAATTTGGTGGACAGTACGGATTCTTGGATCTCTTTACAAAGGATACAGGTACTCCAGCAAAACAATTCAAATACACAAATGCTCCAGATGCTGACGCTCGTGCAATTCAAGCTACTTACTGGGCTGACCAGTGGGCAAAAGAACAAGGTAAGACTGTAAGCACAGACGTAGGTAAGGCATCAAAGATGGGTGACTACCTCAGATATTCATTCTTTGATAAGTATTTCAGAAAGATTGGACAATCTTCACAGGCTGGTACCGGATATGATGCAGCACATTATCTGCTTTCATGGTACTATGCATGGGGTGGTGGAATTGACTCTACCTGGTCTTGGATAATCGGTAGCAGTCATAACCATTTCGGTTACCAGAATCCATTTGCAGCTTGGGTACTTTCAACAGACTCTAGCTTCAAACCTAAGTCATCAAATGGTGCAACTGACTGGGCAAAGAGTTTGGACAGACAGCTTGAATTCTATCAGTGGTTGCAGTCATCAGAAGGTGCTATTGCCGGTGGTGCTACAAACTCATGGAACGGACGTTATGAAGCACTTCCTTCAGGTACATCAACATTCTACGGAATGGGTTATGTAGAAAACCCTGTATATGCTGACCCAGGAAGTAACACTTGGTTCGGTATGCAGGTATGGTCAATGCAGCGTGTAGCTGAATTGTACTATAAGACTGGCGATGCTAGAGCTAAGAAACTCTTAGACAAATGGGCAAAATGGGTTAACGGCGAAATCAAGTTCAAAGCTGACGGAACATTCGAGATTCCTAGCACACTTGATTGGAATGGACAGCCAGATACTTGGGATCCTACAAAAGGATACACTGGAAATCCAAACCTGAGTGTTACAGTTGTTAACTACGGTACTGACCTTGGTTGTGCTTCTTCACTTGCAAACACATTGGCTTACTATGCTGCTAAATCAGGAGATACAACTTCCAAAGAAAACGCTAAGAAGCTTCTTGATTCAATGTGGACTAATTACAGCGATTCAAAGGGTATATCAGCTGTTGAACAACGTAATGATTACCACAGATTCCTCGACCAGGAAGTTTATGTACCAGCTGGTTGGACTGGAAAAATGCCTAACGGAGATGTAATCAAATCTGGTGTTAAATTCATAGACATTCGTTCTAAGTACAAGCAGGATCCTGAATGGCAGACAATGGTTGCTGCATTGCAGGCAGGACAGGTTCCTACACAGAGATTACACCGTTTCTGGGCTCAGAGTGAATTTGCAGTTGCAAATGGTGTTTATGCAGTACTCTTCCCAGGTGAAGATCCTATATTGGGCGATGTAAACGATGACAAAACTGTAGACGCTCTCGACCTTGCTTTACTTAAAAAATATCTTCTTAACAGTAGTACTACAATAAATACTGTAAATGCAGATATGAATATAGATAATGCAATTGACGCTATTGACTATGCTCTTTTAAAGAAAAAACTTCTCGGTTAATAAAAATTATTTAATGCTTTAACGCATATGTAACCTTAAAGTCCGGACGGTATTTGATGTGATTAGATTATTCATTCTTGTACCGTCCGGGCTTATGAGTTACAAAGAAAATAAGAAAAGAAGGATTAAGGTAAGAACATGATCAAAAGTTCAAGCTTAAAAAAAATTAAATCACTTGTAATGGTGGCTATATTCAGTATTTCAATAATTTCAACTGCTATCGCTTCAAGTGCAGCTGATCAAATTCCATTCCCATATGATTCAAAATATCCAAATGGAGCATTCAGCTGCTTGGCAGATAGTCAATCAAGTGCAGATACTTTAGTTCGTAGTGAATGGGAACAGTGGAAAAGTGCACATATTACATCAAACGGAGCAAAGGGCTACCGTAGGGTTCAAAGAGACGCATCTACAAGCTATGATACGGTTTCAGAAGGCCTTGGATACGGTATGCTGCTTGCAGTTTACTTTGGAGAACAACAATTATTTGACGATTTATATCACTATGTTAAATTATTTTTAAATAGCAATGGACTTATGTCCTGGCATATTGACTCCAACGGGAATTTAATGGGTCAAGACAGTGTTGGAGCTGCAACAGATGCAGATGAAGATATTGCAGTATCCCTTGTGTTTGCTTACAAAAAGTGGGGAACAAGTGGAGGCTTTAATTATCAATCTGAGGCTAAGACTTTCATAAGTAATATATACAATAAAATGGTAGAACCGGGGACTTATGTATTAAAGCCAGGAGATATGTGGGGAGGATCAACTGTTACTAATCCATCATATTTTGCTCCAGCATGGTATAGAATATTTGCTGATTTTACAGGTAATTCCGGTTGGATTAATGTAGCCAATAAATGTTATGAAATTGCTGATAAAGCAAGAAACAGCAATACAGGACTTGTTCCTGATTGGTGTACAGCAAATGGTACCCAAGCTTCAGGACAAGGTTTTGATTTCTATTATGATGCAATCCGCTATCAGTGGAGAACAGCTATTGATTACAGTTGGTATGGGACTGCAAAAGCTAAAACAAATTGCGACGCTATCTCAAACTTCTTTAAGAATATTGGGTATTCTAACATAAAAGATGGCTACACAATATCAGGAAGTCAGATAAGTGCAAATCATACAGCTACTTTTGTCAGCTGTGCTGCAGCAGCAGCAATGACGGGTACTGATACTACATATGCGAAGAACATCTATAATGAATGTGTTAAAGTAAAAGATCAAGGCAACTACATCTATTTCGGTAATACATTAAGAATGATGGCTCTTCTGTATACTACAGGTAACTTCCCAAACCTATACAACTACAAATCTCAACCACAACAAGGTTTAAAAGGCGATGTTAATAATGATGGTGCTATAGATGCACTTGATATTGCAGCGCTCAAGAAGGCTATTTTAACTCAAACAACTTCTAGCATTAATTTTACAAATGCTGATATGAATAGTGACAATAATATTGATGCCATTGATTTTGCTCAGTTAAAAGTTAAACTGCTCAATTAGTATTTAACTAGGTAAAAAGGAAATATCTCAAATTTAATTTTAGGGAGTGATTCAATTGCTTAAGACTAAAAGAAAATGGACTAAAGCTATTGGTGTAGCATTATCGATTTCGGTTTTGTCTTCTTTAGTTTCGTTTATACCTCAAACAAACACATATGCTGCAGGAACATATAATTATGGAGAAGCATTACAGAAATCAATCATGTTTTACGAATTCCAGCGTTCAGGTGACCTACCAGCTGATAAGCGTGACAACTGGAGAGATGATTCTGGTATGAAAGACGGTTCTGATGTAGGAGTTGATCTTACAGGAGGATGGTACGATGCTGGTGATCATGTAAAGTTTAACCTACCAATGTCATATACAGCTGCAATGCTTGCATGGTCTTTATATGAAGATAAAGATGCCTATGATAAAAGCGGACAGACCAAATATATAATGGATGGTATTAAATGGGCTAATGATTACTTTATTAAATGTAATCCGACAGCTGATGTATATTACTATCAGGTAGGAGACGGGGGTAAGGACCACTCTTGGTGGGGCCCTGCGGAAGTAATGCAAATGGAAAGACCGTCTTTCAAAGTTGACGCTACTCATCCGGGTTCTGCAGTATGTGGTTCCACTGCAGCTGCTCTGGCATCTGCAGCAGTAGTTTTTAAAGACAGTGATCCTACATATGCACAAAAGTGTATAAGTCATGCAAAAAACCTGTTTGAAATGGCTGATAAAGCAAAGAGCGATGCTGGCTATACAGCTGCTTCAGGTTTCTACAGCTCAGGCGGATTTTATGATGATCTTTCATGGGCTGCAGTATGGTTATACCTTGCAACAAATGACAGTACATATCTGGACAAAGCAGAATCTTATGTACCAAATTGGGGCAAAGAACAACAGACAGATATTATTTCTTATAAGTGGGGACAGTGCTGGGATGATGTACATTATGGCGCTGAACTTCTCCTTGCAAGACTTACAAACAAGCAATTATATAAGGACAGTATAGAAATGAACCTTGACTTCTGGACAACTGGTGTTAACGGAACACGTGTTTCATATACACCAAAAGGTTTGGCATGGCTTTTCCAATGGGGTTCATTAAGACATGCGACAACTCAGGCGTTTTTAGCAGGCGTTTATGCTGATTGGTCAGGTTGTACGCCATCAAAAGTATCTGTGTATAAGGATTTCTTAAAGAGTCAGATTGATTATGCACTTGGAAGTACGGGAAGAAGTTTTGTTGTCGGATATGGAGTAAATCCTCCACAACATCCACATCACAGAACTGCCCACAGTTCATGGACAGATCAAATGACTTCACCTACATACCATAGACATACTATTTATGGTGCGTTGGTAGGAGGACCGGATAATGCAGATGGTTATACTGACGAAATAAACAATTATGTTAATAACGAAATAGCCTGCGACTACAATGCCGGATTTACTGGTGCACTTGCAAAAATGTACAAGCAATTTGGCGGAGACCCGATTCCAAACTTCAAGGCTATTGAAAAAATAACCAATGATGAAGTTATTATAAAGGCAGGTTTGAATTCTACTGGACCTAACTATACTGAAATCAAGGCTGTTGTGTATAACCAGACAGGATGGCCTGCAAGAGTTACAAACAAGATTTCATTCAAATATTTTATGGACTTGTCTGAAATCGTAGCAGCAGGAATTGATCCGTTGAGCCTTACAACAAGTTCAAATTATGCTGAAGGCAAGAATACTAAGGTTTCCAGCGTATTACCATGGGATGTTTCAAATAATATTTACTATGTAAGCGTTGATTTGACAGGAGAAAATATATACCCGGGCGGTCAGTCTGCTTGCAGAAGAGAAGTTCAATTCAGAATTGCGGCACCACAGGGAACAACCTATTGGAATCCTAAGAATGACTTTTCATATAATGGATTACCATCCACTAGTACTGTAGATACAGTTACCAACATACCTGTTTATGATAACGGTGTAAAAGTTTTCGGTAACGAACCTACGGGCGGCCCGGAAAATCCTGATCCTGTAATATTATATGGCGATGTAAACAGCGACAAAAATGTAGATGCATTGGACTTAGCTGCATTGAAGAAATATTTACTTGGTGGTAGTTCCAGCATAGATGTTAAGGCTGCAGATACATATAAGGACGGAAATATTGACGCTATAGATATGGCTACTTTGAAAAAATTCTTGTTGGGATCAATCACAACATTGCCTCAGGGCTAAGAAAAGTACTTTTGAAAACATGGGTTTTTAATACTTACATTTGATTTTAAAATGTGAGTTTTAAAAATAAAAAAATTTTACTAGGAGGTAAATATGAAAAAAAGGTTAGCAAAGAAAATTGCGATGCTTATCGCAATAGTGCTGGTTCTATCTTCTACAATAGGACAAGCATTTGCCCTTGTTGGGGCAGGGGACATAATTCGAAACCATACCTTTGACAACAGAGTAGGTCTACCATGGCACGTGGTTGAATCATACCCTGCAAAGGCTAGTTTTGAAATTACATCTGACGGTAAGTACAAGATAACTGCTGAAAAGATAGGTTCAGCAGATACAGGTAAAAGATGGGATATACAGTTCCGTCACAGAGGACTTACATTGCAGGCAGGACATCACTATACTGTACAGTTTACTGTTACTGCCAGCAGAGCTTGCAAAATCTACCCTAAAATAGGAGATCAGGGTGAGCCATATGCTGAATACTGGCATATAGGTCAGTGGGAATTTTTGGATCTCCAAGCTGGTGTTGCAAAAACTTTCACTGCAGAGTTTGATCAGAATGTAACTAAGAGCAATGTAGAATTTGCTTTCCACCTTGCTCCAGATAAGGATAAGGCTCCATCTGAATACAGTGGTACCTTCCAACCAATAACATTTACTTTTGATGATATTTATGTAAAGGATCCACAATTCCTTGGATACGAACCAGATCCAGTTGAACCTACTAATGTTGTACGTTTGAATCAGGAAGGATTCTTTCCTAATGCTGAAAAGACTGCAACAGTTGTTTCAACTTCAACAACTCCAATTAACTGGCAGTTGGTTAATAGTGCAGGATCAGCAGTTTTAACAGGTAAATCAACCGTTAAAGGCTCTGACCACTCATCAGGTGACAATGTTCATATCATTGATTTCTCAAGTTATAAAACAGTTGGTACCGGATACAAGATAGTAACAGATGTTCCGGTAACAAAAACTGGAGACAATGAAAGTATGAAGTTCAATATTTCAAACGATATTTATACACAAATGAAATATGATTCTATGAAGTATTTCTATCACAACAGAAGTGCTATTCCAATACAAATGCCATACTGTGATCAATCACAATGGGCTCGTCCTGCAGGACATACAAGCGATATACTTGCTCCAGATCCTTCAAAGGATTACAAGGCTAGCTACACACTTGACGTTACAGGTGGTTGGTATGATGCCGGTGACCATGGTAAGTATGTTGTTAATGGTGGTATTGCAACATGGACTGTAATGAATGCATATGAACGTGCACTTTATTTGGGAGACACTTCAGTTGCTCCATTTAAAGATGGTTCATTGAATATACCTGAAAGCGGGAATGGCTATCCTGATATGTTGGATGAAGCTCGCTACAATTTGAAAACATTATTAAATATGCAGGTTCCAGCAGGAAATGAATTAGCAGGTATGGCTCATCATAAAGCTCATGATGAACGTTGGACAGCTCTTGCTACACGTCCTGACCAGGATACAATGAAGCGTTGGTTGCAGCCTCCAAGTACAGCAGCTACATTAAATCTTGCTGCTATGGCTGCACAAGGTTCACGTCTCTGGAAACAGTATGATTCTGCTTTCGCAGCTAAATGTTTAACTGCAGCAGAAACTGCATGGGATGCAGCTGTAGCTCATCCTACAATATATGCACCTATGGAACAGACTACAGGCGGTGGAGCATACGGTGACAACTATGTTCTGGATGACTTCTACTGGGCAGCATGTGAATTGTATGCTACTACAGGCAGTGACAAGTATTTGAACTACATAAAGAGCTCAAAGCATTACCTCGAAATGCCTACAGAATTAACAGGCGGTGAGGATAATGGTCTTACAGGAGCTTTTGACTGGGGTAATACAGCAGGTATGGGAACAATAACACTTGCACTTGTTCCTAACAAACTTCCAGCTACTGATGTTGCTAAAGCTAAAGCTAATATTCAAGCTGCAGCTGATAAGTTCATATCAATAGAAAATGCACAGGGTTATGGTGTGCCAATAGAAGAAAAAGTAATTTCTTCTCCATTTGATCAATCAGTAGTTTCAGGTTTCCCATGGGGATCAAACTCATTTGTTGTTAATGAAGCAATTGTTATGTCATATGCTTATGAATTTAGCAAAGATGCGAATAACAAAAAGAATAATAAATATATCAATGGTGCTTTAACAGCTATGGATTACATCCTCGGACGTAACCCAAATGTTCAGACCTTTGTAACCGGTTATGGTGACAACCCACTTGAAAATCCTCATCACCGTTTCTGGTCATACCAGGCAGACAACTCATTCCCAAAACCGCCTGCAGGATGTTTATCAGGTGGACCTAACTCCGGCTTACAGGATCCATGGGTTAAGGGTTCAGGTTGGCAGCCAGGTGTAAGAGCTCCTGAATTGTGCTACATGGATAATATCGAATCTTGGTCAACAAATGAAATAACCATCAACTGGAATGCTCCTCTTGCATGGATTTCATCTTACCTTGCTGAAGCAGGACCAAAGATTGACAGTACTGGCGGTGGAGATCCTCAAATTAATTTAGGAGACGTTAATGCTGACGGTAACAAGGATGCAATAGACTTCGCACTATTGAAGAAAGCCCTGTTAACTCAGGATACTTCTACTATAAATGTTGCGAATTCTGATTTAAACAAAGATGGTTCTATTGATGCAGTTGACTTTGCATTATTAAAATCATTCTTGCTAGGAAAAATCACACTGTAATTTTCAAGCAATATGAAGTAATATTTGGAACAATAGGAATGCTTTAAGCATTCCTATTGTTCCTATCCTATTATAGTTTCAAGTATTTTAACGGATATGTTATTTCCTTAAATTAAAATGTCTATAGTCATTTTATAGTAATAAATTATTGAATAAACAAGGAGAAAAGCCATGAAAAAAGTAATATTGGCAATATTAATAATTGTTTGTGTGACTGCTGTAGTAATATTTGGGGTAAACCGTTTTACATCTGATTCAGAAACATCGACATCAACTTCAACAATAAGTAGTACAGCTCCATCATCTTCTTCATCTGCTTCTGTATCCACATCTTCACCATCAAAAAGTTCAGATTCTAAATCAACCAAATCAACAGCCGCCAAAGATAGTAATGATAAAAAGAGTAATCCAAAAGATGAAACTCCGGGTGGAAAGGCAGAAATATCAATCGGAAAAGCAAGCGGAGCTACAGGTTCTACTGTAACAATCCCTGTAAAGCTTAACAGCTTACCGGAAAAAGGTATTGGAAGCTTTAATTTTAATGTTAAGTATGACACAGATGCTCTTGAAGTTGTTGAGGTAAAACAAGGTGAAGTTTTCGGAAGTAACAATTCCAATTTTGATTATACAGTTATTGATACAACCGGTCTGGTTAGTTTTCTTTATACAAGCAGCAACAGTGGGAAGGATGCTGTAACTAAGCCTGGAGTTATCACAAATATCACTTTCAAAATAAAGAGTAATGCCAAGAAGGGATCAATAAAGATTTCAAAGGGTACTTCAGGTGCATTTGGAGACACTGCACTCAAGAAGATTAATCCTGTATTCACAGATGGTGAGATAACAGTTAAATAACTGATTTATGCATGGAGTGTGTAAATATGGATAAAATGAAAAGAGTAAGTATATATGCCCTTATCGTTGCCATAGTAATAACCATAACTCAATTTAATTTTAAGTATGAATGTTCTTCTGCAACAGCCGCTTTTAACTATGGGGAGGCTTTGCAGAAATCTGTTTTATTTTACGAAGCACAGAGATCAGGCTCGATATCTACATCAAGTATTCCAACTAGATTATTATGGCGTGGAGATGCTCAATTAACAGATGGCCTAAAGGAAGGTTTAGACCTTACGGGGGGATGGGTAGATGCAGGTGATAATATCAAGTTTGGTATTACATGTGCTTATACAACAAGTTTACTCGCTTTTGGTGCTATAGAGTATAAGGATGCATATGAAAAAAGCGGTCAGACGAAATGGCTTCAAAACCAGTTAAAATGGATTAATGATTATTTTATAAAGTGTCATCCGGAGCCAAATGTTTTTTGGGCTCAAGTTGGAATGACGGCAAATGATCATAACAACTGGGTTCCAATTGAAGTTACACATTTAATGAATGACAGAACAGCAATAAAGCTGGATGAACAACATCCGGGAACGGAAGTAGCAATGGGAACAGCTGCGGCAATGGCTGCTTCATCTATTGTTTTCAGAAACACCGATCCGACATATGCTGATAAGTTGCTTGAGCATGCGAAACAGTTATATGAGTTCGGAGATAAATATAGAGGTGTTTTTTCTGATGTAATTGGTAAAGTTGACCCCCAAGGTGCAGCTGCTTATACCTCACACAGCGGTTATAATGATGAATTGGTATGGGGTTCAATCTGGCTTTACAAGGCTATGGAAGCAAAGAATTCAGGAAGTGGATCTGATTACCTTTCAAAAGCAAAAGAATATTATAATGGAATTGGTAAAGAAGCAAATCAACAGGTTCATAAGTACAAATGGGCACACTGTTGGGACGACCAAACATTTGGATGCTATATTCTAATGTCTCAGATTGACCCAGAAAATAGTTTATACAGGGAAGATGCAGAACGTTGGTTGAATTGGTGGACTGTAGGCGGTACAGATTACAATGCTGATGGCACCAAGATTTCATATACTCCCGGTGGCCATGCAAAGCTGGACAGCTGGGGTTCATTCAGATACGTATCAACAACAGCATTATTTGCTTTTGTTTATTCAGATAAACTAAGTGATACTGTAAAAAAAGCACGTTATCATGACTTTGCAGTAAAGCAAATAAACTATATTTTAGGTGATAATCCTCGAAAAGCGAGCTACATGGTTGGCTTTGGTCAGAATTATCCGCAACATCCTCATCACCGCACAGCTCACAGCCCATGGGGACAAGAAATGGATACTCCGACGGAACATCGCCATATTTTATACGGTGCACTAGTTGGGAGTGTTGATTCAACAGATGGTTTCAATGATGCTATAAGTGATTACGTTAGCAATGAGGTGGCCATAGACTATAATGCCGGTCTTACAGGGGCTCTTGCGAGAATGTACTCTGAATTCGGAGGAACTCCTATCCTGGACAGCAATTTCCCGTTACAAGATAAACCCTATCAGCCTAAAGATGAATGGCCTGTATTTGCCAAGACATATTTTAATGGTACAAGTGGTACCCAACTTTCACTAAGTGTTGAAAACCGCTCGGCATGGCCGGCTCGTCCAAGTAACCAATTAAAAATACGTTATTTCTTTACCCTTGATGCAAAGGATATAAGTGATATCAGCATTAAGGCTCCAACATGGGTTAAAGTAACAGGCCCAACTGCATGGGATACGGAGAAAAAAGTTTATTATTATACACTTGACTTGTCAGGCAAAAATATATATCCCGGTTATGCATGGGGTGCCGGAGGACCTGAGCTTGACTTTACAATAAGTTCAGCTTCTAATACATGGGATGCAACAAATGATTGGTCATATGAAAATTGGGATGCAACATATATAAACGGTACAAGAAAATATGCTCCGAATATTCCAATGTATGAAGGCGACAGCTTTAAAAAATTGGCGGGGAATGAACCGTCAGGTGGAAGTGAAGAACCGGTAATTATACCTGGTGATATTAATAAAGATGGAAATATTGATGCATTGGACGTTGCTCTTTTAAAGAAATATTTGCTGGGTAACACTTTGGAATATGATATCTCAGTAGCAGATATGAATTCTGATAAAAATATTGATGCTCTCGATTTTGCACTGCTCAAGAAAACTCTTCTATACCAATAACATACCTTTTAACATATCACATGAAACATTCAATAATTACAGTCCATTACCCGGCAAATGTCTTTGCAGGGTAATGGCGATGTTAATCAATGTAAAGTAACTATTCCGAATTGTTAAATCAAAAGAAATTAAAAAGGGGGTATTATTTTGAATTTTAGAAAGTATGTCAGAAAGACAACAGCTTTTGCTACAGCAATGGCAGTAGTGTCATCAGTGTTTTTGGGCAGCAGTGTGTATGCAGGCACAACAACACCTCCTTTCAACTATGCAGAAGCATTGCAAAAATCACTGTATTTTTATGATGCTGAAAAATGCGGTCCTGGTGTAACAGGCGGAAAGATCGAATGGAGAGGTGACTGTCATGTGGAAGACTGTGAGCTTCCTTTGGTTCCTATGAAAGATCATGTAGGAACTAATATGTCACAGGCATTTATTGATAAAAATAAGGCTTTTCTTGACCCGGACGGAAACGGAAGCCTCGATCTTCACGGGGGATTCCATGATGCAGGAGATCATGTTAAATTTGGATTGCCTCAAGGTTATGCTGTTTCAACATTAGGATGGGGATTCTATGAATTTAAGGATTCCTATACAAAAATAAATGAAGAAGAGCACATGAGGGATATACTCAGATGGGGAAATGACTATTTCTTACGTTCAACATTTATGGACAATAACGGAGAGGTAGTTGCATTTTGTTTCCAGGTTGGTGATGGAACTGTGGATCATGCATGGTGGCAACCACCGGAACTGAATAAAAAACAAGATGTACCAAGGCCTGCGTACTTTGCAACCTCTGAGACTCCAGCCAGTGACCAATGCGGACAAGCAGCAGCTTCTTTGGCTATAAACTACTTGAATTTTAAGGATTCTGATCCTACATATGCAAAGAAATGCTTGGATACAGCAAAGGCTTTATACAGGTTTGCTGTAAAAAACCGTGGTTTGGGTGATTCAGGCGGATTCTATGGTTCAGCTTATGATGAGGATGAACTGTCATGGGCAGCTGTATGGTTGAACATTGCAACAGGAGAACAATCATATATAAATGATATTACCGCAATTTCTGATGGTAAGTATACCGGTTATATGAGTAAGATTATAAAATCTACTCAAGATAATTGGCAGAATATATGGGTACATTCATGGGATGTAGTATGGGGAGGCGTTTTTGCAAAGCTTGCTCCAATAACAAATGATCCTATGCATTGGTATTTATTCAGATGGAACCTTGAGTATTGGTCAGGTATACCTCATGAAAATACTACAGATCAAACATTTATGGCTGCTACTCCCGGAGGATTCAAGGTTGTAAACACATGGGGGTCTGCAAGATATAATGCAGCAGCTCAGCTGTGTGCAGTTGTGTATACAAAATATAAAGATAAGATGGACGTTACTGAATGGGCAAAGTCACAGATGGATTATATTCTGGGCGATAACCCTATGAAGAGAAGTTATGAGGTTGGATTCTCTAATATCTCAGCAAAGCATCCTCATCATCGTGCGGCACACGGATCAAAAACTCTCAGCATGAATGATCCTGTTGAACACAGACATACATTATGGGGAGCATTGGTAGGAGGCCCTGATGCAACGGATAATCATAATGATGAAACTACAGACTTTGTATCAAACGAGGTTGCAATAGATTACAACGCAGGCTTTGTTGGTGCACTCGCCGGATTGTACAAATATTATGGAGAAGGCATGGAACCATTGGCAAATTTCCCTCCAAAGGAACCGTCTTCTGATGATTTCTATGCTGAATCAAAACTTGAACAGGAGAACACGGAAAGAACTCAGGTTACAATTAATATTCATAATGAAACAAGTAGACCGCCTCAATTTGTGGATGGTATGAAAGCAAGATATTTCTTTGACATTTCAGAAATGCTTGCAGCAGGCCAGACTATAGACGATATAACTGTTGCGGTTATGTATGACGAAGGTAAAGCCAGCGACGGCAAGGAAACAGCAATCAAGGGACCATTTGCCTGGGATGCAGAAAAGGGAATATACTACGTTGAAATAGACTGGACCGGAAATGCTTTCTATGGAGACAAAGAATTCCATTTCGGATTAGTTTCAGGGCTGGACTCCAATTGGAAGTCCCACTGGGATCCAACCAATGACTGGAGCAGAAAAGATATAGGAGAGGAATATTCTATTAACAAGAATATTTCTGTATATAGGGGGGATGTAAAAGTGTACGGAAATGAACCGCCAAAAGGTATTATAGGAAAGCTGGGAGATCTGAACGGAGATGGAAGTGTTGATGCTCTCGACTATGCAATAATGAAAAAGTACATTCTATTGCCAACAGGAGACATTGACCTTAGCGTATGGGATATGAACCAAGACGGTGAAATCAATGCACTTGACCTTGCTTTATTAAAGAAGACTTTACTGGGTTAATATAGTCTGTTGATTAAAAAAGTAAGGAGGATTACTATGAAAAAAATTGTTAGCCTGGCACTTTCGACAGTAATGGTATTTCTTGCAGCGTTGCCGCTGCCAGCTTCTGCTGAGACAACATACAAGCTTGGTGATGTTGACAATGACACTTTAATATCCGCGATTGATTTGGCAGCTGTGCAGCAGCACATACTTGGGAAAAAAACCTTGACAGGTGAGGCATTTAAAGCAGCTGATGTAAATGCCAACGGAGAAATTGAGGCATTGGATTTAGCAGAATTAAAGCAATTTCTACTCGGTAGGATAACAAAGTTCTCAGGAGAAGGACAACAACAACCGTCTGGAGTTGGAATAACTTGGATGGACGGAAAGACCCTTTATCCTGTTGGTGTAAACTACGCATGGTATAACTGGTCATATGAGTTTTCCGATAATAACTGGACTTCCAACTTTACGAGGATTAAGAGTGATTTGGACACAATGTCAACAAAGGGGATCCATTCTCTGAGATGGTGGGTATTCCCAGACATGGCATATGGCCCACTGTGGTCAGGTGCAAATGAAGGAAGCCTTTGTACTGGACTCCCTGAAAAGTGGGTTGACCATATGAAGGAAACCTGCGACTATGCATATTCAAAGGGTATAAAGATTTATTGGACAATAACCAGCTTTGACTGTGCAAGAGCAGATGATTCCGTTGACCATGACGATATCATTGATAATCCTACAGTGTTGCAAAGTTTTCTTGACAATGCCATGAAGCCTATACTGCAAACATTAGGTACTCATCCGGGTGTACTGGGATGGGATATCATCAATGAACCGGAATGGATTGTAAAGAAGGAAGACAACGGCGAACCAAATAATAAGGGAGAAATCTTCCCGCTTTCCGCAATGAGGAACTACATAAAAACTACATGTGAATTTATTCACCAATATGCAAAGCAGCCAGTAAGCTTCGGAAGTGCAAATATGAAGTGGCTGGGTGCACAGTATGATTTATGGGACGGATTGGGTCTTGATTTCTACGATTTCCACTGGTATGACTGGGCGACACCATATTTTAATCCTGTTACAACACCAGCCTCGAGTCTAAAATTAGACAAACCGGTAATAATCGGTGAAATGATGCCTGACACCCAGGGGTCTTCACTAAAAATGACACATAAGCAGGTGTTGGATGCCATTTACAAGAACGGTTATGCCGGATACATGCTATGGTCATGGAATGATGGCGCTTTTGACTGCAAGCCTTACGTTGGAAACAACTTTATTGATTTTGCAGCAGAGTATCCCGATGTTGTGAGATAAATTTAAAAGATTATTTTATCTGTCCGGCAGAAACATTGCTGCCGGACAAAATTACATATTAAGAAAGGAAGGGATTGTTTTGAAAAATAAGTTAAGTAAATTAGGTGCTTTGATGATTTCAGGAGTAATGCTAACAACTTCATTTGTTAGCACAGGTGCTACCTTTGCAGCAGGTACACATGATTATTCAACTGCATTAAAAGACTCAATCATTTTTTATGATGCAAATAAATGTGGTCCTAAAGCAGGAGAAAATAATGTGTTTGATTGGAGAGGTGCATGCCACACGACTGACGGAAGCGATGTAGGAGTTGATTTAACAGGCGGCTATCATGATGCAGGAGATCATGTAAAGTTTGGTCTGCCTCAAGGCTATTCTGCAGCAGTTTTAGGTTGGTCATTGTATGAATTCAAGGATTCCTTTGATGCAACCGGAAATACAACAAAAATGATGCAACAGCTGAAATATTTTACAGACTACTTCCTTAAATCACATCCTAATTCAACAACTTTCTACTATCAGGTTGGAGAGGGAAATGCCGACCATACATATTGGGGTGCGCCCGAAGAGCAAACAGGGGACAGACCTGCTTTATACAAAGCGGATCCAAGTCATCCTGCTTCAGATATTTTGAGCGAGACATCTGCTGCTCTTACTCTGATGTATCTCAATTATAAGAATATTGATTCTGCTTATGCAGCAAAGTGCCTCACTGCAGCAAAGGAATTGTATGCAATGGGTAAGGCAAATCAAGGTGTTGGAAACGGTCAGTCATTTTATCAGGCTACCAGCTTTGGTGATGACCTGGCTTGGGCAGCTACTTGGTTGTACACTGCAACCAATGATAGTGCTTACATAACTGATGCTGAACAATTTATAACTTTAGGCAATACAATGAATGAAAACAAGTTACAAGATAAATGGACCATGTGCTGGGATGACATGTATGTTCCTGCTGCTTTGAGATTGGCTCAGATTACAGGAAAGCAGATATATAAAGATGCCGTACAATTCAATTTCAACTACTGGAAAACTCAGGTAACAACTACTCCTGGAGGATTAAAGTGGCTTTCCAACTGGGGTGTCCTCAGATATGCAGCAGCAGAATGCATGGTTATGCTTGTATCCTGCAAGCAGAATTCTGATCAATCGCTTTTGGATTTAGCTAAAAAACAGGTAGATTATATCCTTGGAGATAATCCTGCCAATATGTCTTATATAATTGGTTATGGAAGCAATTGGTGTATCCATCCTCATCACAGGGCAGCAAACGGTTACACTTATGCCAACGGAGACAATGCAAAGCCTGCGAAACACTTATTGACAGGTGCTTTGGTTGGCGGACCGGATCAGAATGACAAATTCTTTGACGATGCAAACCAGTATCAGTATACAGAAGTAGCCCTTGATTACAATGCAGGCCTTGTAGGTGTACTTGCAGGAGCTGTTAAGTTCTTTGGTGGCACAATTATTAATCCGCCTGCTAAAAAAGGTGATTTAAACAATGATACATTCATTGATGCAATTGACCTTGCACTCTGTAAAAACTATATTCTCACTCAGAACGGAAATATTGATAAAAATAATGCAGATATGAACGGTGACGGTTCTATAGATGCAATTGATTTTTCTCTTTTAAAGAAGGCTTTGTTGGGATAAACGTAATTAGTTATATTTAGCTGACGCAATGCTTTGCAAATTCTATTAGAATTGCAAAGCATTGACTAGGCTATTTGAATCTTATAGCTGTACCTGCCGATTGGAGGGTATAAAAATGAATAAAAAATCATTTATTATCTTATCTTTTATTCTTGTATTCCTGCTAGTGTGCTTTATCCCAAGTATGAAAATCAGTGCAGCTTCAACAACGATAAGCGGCATTGTTACAACAAACGGAACTTCTTTTATCCTTGACGGAAAAGTATTTCGCTTTGCAGGATGCAATAATTATGATTTGTTTACGTATGGAGATGGGTCAAATGATGCCACTCCGGATGATATAGAAACAAAATTTATGAACAAGGCCAGAATTGATGAAATGATGAGTAACATGGCTTCTGACGGAATAAAGGTTGTAAGGACATGGGGTTTTTCCCATGAAGCCTGGCATGGATTTGAAAGTCAAAAAGGTGTTTACAATGAAGCACAATTCATGCTTTTTGACTATATTCTAGAATCTGCAAAGAAGCACAATATCAAAGTAATTATTGTTTTGGAAAACTATTGGGAAGCTTACGGTGGAATTGACACAAGGTTAAAATGGGAAGGTCTTCCGGGAACGACTCATCCCAACCGTGCCGTTTTCTTTACAAATGCAGGTTGTAAGGAACAGTACAAAAATTATGTAACGCATTTTGTAACAAGAATAAATCATTATACAAATGAACCCTATAAAAATGACCCGGCAATTTTCTCGTGGGAACTGATGAATGAACCAAGATATCAGGATGTAAGCGAGGAAGAGAACTTAAATGGAACAACATTAAGAGCATGGGTAGATGAAATGGGTAAACTTATCAAGGAGCTTGACCCAAACCACATGGTTAGTACCGGGCTTGAAGGCCAGGCTGCAAAATACGGTTACGGTGCCAATGCTGGTAACCCATTTGTATACATACATCAGTCTCCATACATTGATTTTACCACCGCTCATCCTTATCCGGATGAAGGCTGGGCAGGGTTAAATCCTGATCAGGCAGCGAATCTTGTAGCAACATGGATTGATGAATCTCACAACATAGTTAAAAAGCCTTTCGTTATGGAGGAATTTAATACCCATAATAATAAAGAGCAATACTGGAATGCAATGTATGAACAGATCGAAAAACTAAATGCTTCCGGTGACTTATTCTGGGCTTATGCTTCTTATTCAGGAGGATTCTACCTCACCCATGGTGATCCGTTATTAAAAAATGTATTTGGACCTCACGCTGCAAAAATGGCGCAAGACATTCCGGTTATACCTGCCACTCCGGGTGACCTTAACGGGGATGGAAGTGTGGATGCACTTGATTTTGCAAAAATGAAGATGTATTTACTTAATCAGAGTGACGCTACTGATAAAAGTATTTGGGATCTGAATAAAGATGGACAGATTGACTCCCTTGATCTTGTAGCATTAAAGAAAATTCTGCTTAATTAAGTTTAAATTAAAGGAGGTTTTTATCTTAAAGAAAGATTAATAGATTTTTTAGTAACATGTTTACCTCAATTTTAATTAAAAAGGAGAAAAAACTATGAAAAAAAGGATAGTTTCAATGCTTTTGGCATTAGCAATGGTTTCAACTATGATGTTGTCAAGCCATGGCCTTACTGCATCAGCTGCAGTAAACACAAACAATGATGACTGGCTTCATTGTGTGGGCGACAAGATATATGATGCAAACGGACGTGAAGTTTGGCTTACAGGTGCAAACTGGTTTGGTTTTAACTGCAGTGAAAATGTATTCCACGGTGCCTGGTACGATGTTAAGAATATTTTGACCAGCGTGGCAGACAGAGGTATAGGATTATTAAGAGTACCGATTTCAACTGAACTTTTGTACAGCTGGATGATCGGTAAACCAAACAAGGTTTCCAGTGTCACCGCTAGTAACAATCCACCATATGCGGTTACTAATCCGGATTTTTATGATCCTGCAACTGACGGACCTAAAAACAGCATGGAAATATTCGATATAATCTTGGGATATTGCAAAGAGTTGGGAATCAAAGTAATGATAGATGTACACAGCCCTGATGCCAACAACTCGGGTCACATGTATCCGTTATGGTATGGTCTTGAAACAACAACTGCAGGTATGATTACTACAGACAAGTGGATAGACACATTGACATGGCTTGCAGATAAGTATAAGAACGATGATACAATTCTTGCCATCGACCTTAAAAATGAACCTCATGGAAAAAGAGGATATACTGGTACAGCAGCACCAACTGATATGGCAAAATGGGATAACACTACAGATGAAAATAACTGGAAATATGCAGCCGAAACGTGTTCAAAAGAAATATTGGCTGTTAATCCAAAGTTATTAATAATGATCGAAGGTATTGAGCAATACCCTAAGACTGAAAAGGGCTACACATTTGATACTCCTGATGTATGGGGTGCTACCGGCGACGCTGCTCCTTGGCATGGCGGATGGTGGGGTGGAAACTTAAGAGGCGTTAAAGACTATCCTATTAATCTAGGTTCACTAAATAGCCAGATAGTATATTCACCTCATGACTACGGCCCTTCTGTATATAATCAATCATGGTTTGATAAGGATTTCACAACACAAACACTTCTTGATGATTACTGGTACGATACATGGGCATACATAGATGATCAAAAAATCGCTCCTCTTCTTATCGGTGAATGGGGAGGATTCATGGATGGCGCAAAGAACCAGAAATGGATGACATTATTAAGAGATTACATGATTAAGAACCGTATCAACCATACCTTCTGGTGCTTGAATCCGAACTCAGGTGATACAGGGGGATTGATAGGAAATGACTGGTCAACATGGGATGAAGCAAAGTATGGATTGTTAAAGCCTGCATTGTGGCAGTCAGGCGGTAAATTTATCGGACTTGACCATCAGATTCCACTCGGTAAAAACGGAATGTCTCTCGGACAGTACTACGGAGATGGACCAATTATCGTAGACCCTGAGCCGATTCTGGGAGATGTAAACGATGATAAAAATGTTGATGCATTAGATTTAGCTGTTATGAAGCTGTACATCCTTGGTGCAAACCCAACAATAAGCTTAACTAATTCAGATATGAATTCAGATGGTGATATAAATGCCCTTGACTTTGCACTGTTAAAGGCAAAGGTTCTTGGTAAGTAATCAAATTGTATTAGATATTGGTAAAGAGGCCTGCCGTATGTTGCGGCAGGCTTCTTTTATAAAATATCGAGACTAATCAGTAGGAGAAAGCCATGTCCCGCAGCCTATCAATTGTTTTAAAAGCAGAATATATTCAGATGCTGCCCTGGACAAGTATCTGTTTTTTTTATATGCAACCATGATATCGCGTTTTGCAAAGGAAGTGTTCAATTTATAGTATACTGGGTGTTTCTGATAGTTACCAAACCTTATTAGAGTATCAGGGATAAAAGAACAGGCAATACCTGCAAGGGTCCACGAAAAAGCTGTTTCAATACGATCGGTATAGATTGTGTTTTGATGATTGAATTCAGGAAATTGGCAAAGTTCACTGGCTATAGTTTCATCGTCCTGTATGAGGACAAAATGTTCTTTGACACAAACAGACAAGTCAAGGGGTTGTGTCTGGAATAAAGAAGGACTGTCATAAATTATATCCTTGGCACTTAGCTGGAAAGCTTCCTTTCCATTATTAAAAGGACTATCAGAAGGGACTGCAAGGTAAAGTTGTTCCTGAGCCAAAACTTCAGTTTGAAGTAACTTGTTATTTATTGAACCTGATAAAATACACAAATCTAGACTACATTCAGAAAGAAATGATTCAAGATTTGCTTCTTCATTTTCAACAATATGTATATCAACTCCAGGATATTTTTTTCTGAAGGCTACAATACTTTTTGGAAGCATACAGGAGGCTCTAAAGGGAATAGTGCCTAAGGTGAGTTTTCCTTTAATCAGGACTGTAAGGTCTGAGAGCTCATTATTCAGTTCTGTCAGTATAGTTTGGATTTTTCGAGCAGCATTTACGTAGAGTTCTCCAGCATAAGTAAGTTTTATAGGTGTTGTACTTCTGTCAAACAATTGTATGTCAAGTTCAGTTTCAAGATTTTTTACAAATTGACTTAATGCCGGCTGGGAAATAGAAAGTTTCTGTGAAGCTTTTGAGAAGCTTCTTTCGTTAGCAAGTGCTAGTATATATTCTAACTGTTGAGATGTCATATAAAAATTCTCCATGGATTAAATATTATAAGTCGATACTTATACAATTTATACTACTATAACTAATTTATTCTTTCAACATATTCATAGATCAGGCTTTTTTAGAATGTTGTTATGTAAAGTCCTTCGGCAATGGGAGTGAATAAATGTATGAAAAATTCTCAGGAAAACCATATCAAAATGATAGAACGTTCACTAATTAGTACTGGAAATAATTATAGAATAAAAAAGGCTATGAATAAGGCAGAAAAGGGGCAGCTGGTAACTATCGCTTACCTTGGAGGATCAATAACGGAAGGTTACAATGGTGGCCCTGATAAGTGTTTTGCAAAGTTAACCTGTGATTATTTTGCACAAAACTTTGGAAAAGGTAATAACATAAATTATTTAAATGCAGGAATGGCAGGAACATCTTCGACAACTGGATTAATACGGATTAATAAAGATTTATTAATACATAAACCCGATATTGTATTTGTGGAATTTGCTGTTAATGATACAAAGAATAATCTAAATATGGCTGCTTTTGAAAGTCTTTTAATAAGAATTTTGAGTTCGAAATCTCAACCTGCAGTTGTAATAGTATTTACAATATCAAAATCTGGTTTTTCCTGTCAGAATGAAATGGCACAAATAGGAAGACATTATGATTTAGCTATGATTAGTGTAAAGGACGCAATAGTTCCTGAGTTTGTTGAGGAAACTATGAAATGGCAAGATTATTCCGATGACTATATTCATCCTCATAAAAAAGGACATGAACTTATTACGGAATTCATAATATATTATCTGAATAAAGTCAGTGAGGAGATTCAGGATGGTATTTACAAAATTTGTGAAACCCCAATAGTCAGTAATGAGTTTGTTAACCTAAAAATGCTGGATAATAAAAATGCACAGGTAAAAGATATGGGGGGATTTCTTCCCGACATTACCATCAATCATTTTCCTAATGGATGGACACATAGAGCCGGATCTAACGGGGAAAAGTTTTCTTTTGATTTATATTGCAAGAATTTGTTTATTGTCTATAAGGAATCAAAAAACACATATACAGGTTCAGCCGATATCTATGTTGACAATATATTTGTACTTACAGTAAATGGCTTTAATAGTTCTGGGTGGAATAATCCGGTAGTTAAATTATTATTAAACCATGACAACGCTGCAATCCATAATATAGAAATCAAAATGTCAAATGGTTCTGAAGGTAAAGAATTCAGTATTCTGGCGTTTGGATACAGCTAAAATTTCAAACATATATTTATCTAAAATATAGTATATTAAAGAAGAGAACAAATATAAAGAAGAAACTAAATGAAAAAACTTGATGTTATTTTTATAAAAAGAAAGTTTCTATTATTTGCAGCAATTTCAATAATTTCTATAATAACTGTACCAATTATTTTATTTATAGAAATGTCTAGCTCACATACATTTACAGATCCCAAAAGCGGCGTAATTGTAATTGATCCGGGCCATGGAGGAATCGACGGTGGAACAAGCAGGGACGGAGTATTAGAAAAAGAAATAAATCTTGATATTGCTAAAAAGCTAAAATCCATTCTTATTAAACAAGGATACAAAATAGTTATGACAAGGGAAGAGGATGTTTCTCTTGAAAGTCTGGATAGTAGCCGGAAATCGAGACACATGAAGGATTTGACTGCTAGGGCAAGTATTATAAATACCAGCAATGCACAACTTTTTCTCAGCATACACGTTAACAGTAATTTAAAAAAACCTTCTACTAATGGTGCAATAGTCTTTTTCAACAAAAAGTACGAACAAAATAAAACTTTAGCTTTATGCATTCAGAAACAATTGAACAACATGGTTGTTGAAGGGAAAAAACGAAAAACTCATGACCCTGTACAGGCAAAATACTATGTCCTTGATAACACAAATATACCCGGTGTTATAGTTGAAACGGGTTTTATTTCAAATGAGGAAGAAAGGCAGGAATTAATAAAGGATACCTTTCGGCAAGAACTTGCAAAATCAATATCAAAGGGTGTAGAACAATATTTAAATGAATCCAGCAAGGTATCCACACCTGCCGCCTAATAAAGTTCAAGTTTATAATTAATCAATCAGTTCTACTTCTTCAGTAAAATTGTCAATATCGTCCCCAAAGTAGTTGTCTTTTTTATTATATGGTGAATACAAGGAAACCTTAAGGGTGTTGGAGCGAGGACAGAATTTTAGTAATCTTAAAAATCCATTACCTCCATTTGGGGCATTCTGGTAATCAGAGAGAATCTCCAGGACCTTTCTTGTAGTCCCATTGGAATTGCATACTGTTTTAACTCTTTTTTGAGCACCATGATTATGTCCGCACAAGACCATAAAGACATTGTCGTTTTTAATTACAATACTGTCAGAAATTATCCGGGCCTTTTCTGTCATCTCTCCATCTTCATTAAGATATTCATGTAAAACCAGAATAGCATTTCTGTTAGGATACTTTTCAAGAACGCTATTTGCCCAAGTTGTTGTTTCAAGAGAAGTTTCACTACCGTAACCCAGATATAATATAATAAAGTCATGAGAGCCAAAAGATATTAGGTCGAAGTGGTTGCGGTTATCATCCATGCTGCCTCCGTACCAAGGCTTATCTATATATCGGGAAGTGCCAAAATAGCTTTTGAAAATGCTATAATTAAGTCCATGCATCATAACGTCATGATTACCTGCCAACACCCCATAAGGAACATTAGCATCATCAAGCTTTTTGAAGTTTCGGCTTGCAACCTCCCATTGATTTATACAGCTTGCATTGTCTACAATATCCCCTGATACAATTAAATATCCAAAGGAGTTACGTGTATACTTTTTGACAAACCAATCTCCAAGAAAATCATAAATTTGAGGATAGCTTTCGGAATAGTACTGTGGGTCGGATAACCATACCATAGTAAAAGGTTTTTCCTTTGAATCTTTAAATTGACCGGAAAAAAGTGATGCTTCTGCATGAAAACAATTAAAGGACAATGAAATCAGCAGAAATATAGTAAATAAACCTACTAATAATCTTTTTTTCATTAATATTACCCCCGTCAGTTGCAAAATTTTATTATGAACTTATGTTTTGTTAGTCTGTTTAAAATTATTATATAAACAATTGGTTTCCCTCCATAAAATCTTCACATAGAGATGATAAAATTGTGACAGCTAATAAACAGAAGTTTTGAAATGGAGGTAAATCTGATGCAAAAAATTATTCAAGTAGAGGGTATGACTTGTACTGGGTGCGAAACACGAATTGAGAACGCAATAAAAAAGCTTGATGGAATTGAAAATGTCAAGGCAATTTATAGCAGCTCTAATGTTTATGTAACTTACGACAGTAATGCCGTTAATCTTAATACAATTATAGAAACAATAGAAAAATTAGATTATAAAGTTAAGAACAGGCCCAAAGAAATGTCAGAAAAAGGACATATTTCACCTAAAAAGTCTGAATGGCCGGGAGCAGGGCAAATTGCAGGAATAGTAGTGATTATACTCGCTCTCTATGTAATTATAAAAAATACCATTGGGTTTAATTTTGTACCTGAAGTAAATCAGTCAATGGGGTACGGAATTTTGTTTTTTATTGGAATACTGACATCACTGCATTGTGTGGCCATGTGCGGAGGAATAAACCTGTCCGTATGTGTACGATACAAAGTTGCGGCAGGAGATTCAAAGTTTGATAAACTAAAACCAAGCGTGTTATATAACATAGGACGTGTAATTTCCTATACCATTGTAGGTGGAATTGTTGGCGGGATAGGTTCCATGGTGAGCTTTTCGGGTACAGCCAAAGGAATAGTTGCTATTCTTTCTGGTATTTTTATGGTTATAATGGGTATAAATATGTTAAATATTTTCCCTGCACTTAGAAAACTAAATCCCAGAATGCCAAAGATTTTTGCGAGAAAGGTATATGAAAATAGCGGGAGCCGAGGACCTTTGGTCGTTGGACTACTGAATGGACTTATGCCTTGTGGTCCTTTACAGGCTATGCAGCTATATGCATTGGGCACGGGAAGTGCCATGGCGGGAGCTTTATCAATGTTCTTATTCAGCCTGGGAACAGTTCCTCTGATGTTTGGTTTTGGCGCTATTAGCTCATTCCTCAGCAGCAAATTTACACACAAAATGATGAAGGTAAGTGCTGTACTGGTATTGATTCTTGGTATTATAATGTTAAATAGAGGTCTTTCACTTTCAGGCTTCGATCCAAGTGTAGCCCTTGGAGCATCATCTTCTGTTGGCGGGGTGGCAAAAATAGAAGGAAATATTCAGGTAGTTACCACCAAACTTGACTCAGGCAGGTACAGCCCTATAACGGTTCAGAAGGGTATTCCTGTTAAATGGACAATTACTGCGGATGCAAGTGACATAAACGGTTGTAACAACAGAATAAACATACCTGAATATAACATTGAAAACGTGCCCTTAAAGGCAGGAGAAAATGTTATTGAATTTATCCCAGACAAAGAAGGAAAATTCGTATACAGTTGTTGGATGGGAATGATACGTAGTAATATAAAGGTTGTTAACGATTTGTCGTCCATTGACGATGATAACCGAGTAGTTGACCCCGATTCTGAGGGTGCTATTTCCGGTTCAGGAGGGTGTTGTGGAGCAGCCTCGAAGGCTACTAAATTTGCAAACGGGAATATACCTACTGATGATATTGCAATTGCAGAAGTAGATGGTGAAAAGCAAGAGGTAACTGTAACAGTTAATGATTATGGTTATTCACCAGCGGTAGTTGTACTGCAAAAGGGAATACCTGCAAAAATAAAGTTTAATACAGAACAGCTAAATATTTGTAACAAAATAGCAGTATTCCCGGAGTATCAGGCACAGATGGATTTGGAAAGTCAAAAGGAAACACCGGAATTGTCACCCACACTGGATTTTACATTTCAATGCGGAATGGGAATGTTACACGGTTATGTTAAGGTGGTAGATGATATAAATACAATTAATATAGAAGATATAAAAAATGAAGTCAATAATTATACGCCATCTGCGGGAGCATCAGCAGGAGGGTGTTGCGGTTAATAAATGAGAGAACAATTATAAAGGAGCAGATAAAATGGAGAGGAAAGAATCCCTTAAAATCACAGGAATGAGCTGTGCGGCTTGTGCAGCAAGGATTGAAAAGGGTCTAAATAAGCTTGATGGGGTAAAACAAGCAAATGTTAATTTTGCGGTAGAAAAAGTAACAGTTGAATACGATGATACTTTGATCCATTCAGCTAAATTTCAGGAAGTAATTGAAAAGCTGGGTTATGGTGTTATAAAGGAAAGCAAAAAATCCGCAAACAAAGTTGAATTAAAGCTTTCTGGAATGTCTTGTGCCGCATGCTCTGCAAAAATCGAAAGAAAGCTTAATAAAACAGAAGGAATTGTTGGAGCTGCTGTTAATCTTGCCACTGAAAAGGCAAATGTTGAATATGACCCGTCAACAATACAGGTTTCAGACATAATTAAGGTAATTGAGGGCCTGGGATATGGGGCAGAAAAAGCCGAGGATATAAATAAAGATACGGAAAAAGAGCAAAGAGAGAAGGAAATCAGAGCCTTAAAGTTTTCGCTGATTGTATCCGTGGTACTTAGTGCGCCTATGGTGCTTGCAATGATACTGGGAATGTTAAATCTTGACAGTCCTGTGGTATCATTGCTTCATAATCAGTATTTCCAGCTGATAATAGCAACCCCGGTACAGTTTATAATCGGTTTCAGATTTTATAAACATGCATATTACGCATTGAAATCCAAAAGTGCTAACATGGATGTGCTAATAGCCATGGGTACATCGGCTGCGTACTTCTTTAGCTTGTACAATGTATTCTTTGAGGAAGTCCATAAAGGCATGATGAAAGACCTCTACTTTGAGGCAGCCGCAGTCATTATCACACTTATATTATTAGGCAAATATTTGGAAGCGGTTGCAAAGGGTAAAACTTCCGAAGCAATAAAAAAGCTTATGGGACTGCAGGCAAAAACAGCCAGAGTGATTAGAAACGGTACTGAAGAAGACATACCTATTGAAGACGTTCTGCCCGGTGATGTTGTTATTGTAAGGCCGGGAGAAAAAATACCAGTAGACGGAAAAATATTGGAAGGTAATTCATCTATAGATGAATCCATGCTTACCGGAGAAAGCCTTCCGGTTGAGAAAAAAGCAGGCGATCTTGTAATCGGAGCAACTATAAATAAATTTGGAACCTTCCGTTTCGAAGCAACAAAGGTTGGAAAAGATACGGCTTTGGCTCAAATAATCAAGATGGTTGAAGATGCTCAAGGCTCAAAGGCTCCAATTCAGAAAATTGCCGACAAGGTATCAGGCATATTTGTTCCCGTGGTTGTGGCAGTTGCTTTATTGACCTTTGCAATATGGTTACTGGTAACCGGTGATGTAAATAAGGCTATAGTAAGTGCTGTAGCAGTTCTGGTTATAGCATGTCCGTGTTCCCTAGGGTTGGCAACTCCTACTGCAATAATGGTAGGCACCGGGAAGGGTGCTGAAAACGGCATACTAATAAAAGGCGGAGAACATCTGGAAATGGCTTATAAGCTAAACGCCGTAGTCCTTGATAAAACAGGAACAATTACAAAAGGCCAGCCGGAAGTTACCAATATAGTTATTATAGATACTTCCTATGAGGAAAAGGAAATATTAAGGCTTGCGGCAATTACTGAAAAAAGTTCGGAACATCCTTTGGGGGTAGCTATTTATGAGCATGGTAAAAAAGAATTTGGTAATATAAATGACCCGGATAAATTTGAAGCAATACCCGGAAGAGGTGTAATGTCTATTATAAATGGTAAAACCATTTATATGGGTACAAGAAAGCTAATGAGCGAACATGGTGTTGATATGGTAAATGTTGAAGCTGCCATTGCAAGACTCGAAGATGAAGGTAAAACGGCGATGCTGATGTCCGTAGACGACAAACTTGTTGCACTCGTAGCAGTAGCCGATACTTTGAAGGAAAGTTCGAAGGAAGCCATTGAAGAGTTGAAAAATATTGGCATTGACGTATATATGATTACAGGCGACAATAAAAGGACTGCTAATGCAATTGCAAAGCTGGTTGGAATAACCAATGTACTGGCAGAGGTGCTTCCTGAAAACAAAGCGGAGGAAGTAGAAAAGCTAAAAGCACAAGGCAAAATTGTTGCAATGGTAGGTGACGGAATAAATGATGCACCGGCTTTAGCTACCTCAGACATCGGAATGGCGATAGGAACAGGTACGGATGTTGCCATTGAAGCGGCAGATATTACCCTTATGAGAGGTGATTTAAGAACCATTCCCGCTGCCATAAGACTGTCAAGAAAAACGATGACTAAAATAAAACAAAATCTATTCTGGGCGTTTTTCTACAATATAATAGGTATACCATTTGCTGCCTTGGGTTTACTTAATCCTATGATTGCAGGGGGAGCAATGGCGTTCAGTTCGGTGTCGGTAGTAACAAATTCATTAAGCCTTAAAGGTTATGAGCCAATGGATACCCGTAAGTTTGATACTGTAGAGGAATGGCAGAAACAGGAGTGGAATACGGGGAGAAAACAGTAAACATATATTGCCAGAATTTTGACCCCGCCAAGTAATAGACTTTTATCGAATTATATAATATAGACTGTTTATAATTTACGATTTTTTAAAGGAGGTGATATTAAGGTAGTTTTTTTATAAGCAGTCAAAAAAATTGCTGAATCTTCGTCAAAAGAAGACGAAGTACGGAGGAACCAAGAAAAAGGGGGTTAATCCATTTCATATGGTAGGGTGATCCTATTACCCGAACCCGGCAGCTAACTTCGGAAGCACAATATAGGAGGAAAAATGAAACAAAAGATTAACAAGGCACTTGCGGGATGTTTTATTGCTCTCGTTCTTGCATTTGCATCTACAACTGTAATGGCTGCAACAATGCCTGCAAAAGTAGTAGGTACAAGTGTTAAAATGAGAAAGGCGCCAACAACCTCTTCCGTGATTGTTACCAAATTGACAAATGCAAAAATAACTGTTACCGATCATTCAAAAGGTTGGTACAAGGTTTCCTACAACAAGAAAACCGGTTGGGTAAACGATGATTATGTTAAATTGCAGGCCACTAAAGGAATTATAAATGCAAATGGTGTCAATTTCAGGAAAAGTGCCGGAACTACAAGTAAGGCTATAAGTTCACTTAAAAAGAATACCTCGGTACAGATTCTCGACGTGGTAAAGGGCTGGAACAAGGTTAAGGTAGGGTCGAAGGTTGGATATGTATCATCAAAATTTGTGAATATCTCAGCTACCAGTGGAACAACCTCCAGGTCTGCAAATGTTGCCACATTTGCGGCGATTGATGATGATGGTTCCGTAAACAGCAGAGTAGTTTCATACGCTAGGGAATTTGAGGGAGTAAGATATTCGTACGGTGGAGCAAATCCCCAAACAGGTTTTGATTGTTCAGGCTTTGTAGGCTATGTATACAAAAAGTTTGATATCAAGCTTAACAGATCGGCCCAAGGAATGTACTCCAATGGGGTTAAGGTAACAAAGACCCAGCTAAAGGCCGGAGATATTTTATTTTTTGATGCTTCAAGCCGAAAGGCGTCAGGACAAATAGACCACGCAGGAATTTATATGGGTGGTGATACCTTTATTCATGCATCTTCATCCAACGGCAAAGTCCGGGTACAAAAGCTGTCTGAATACAGGGGTACTTATATCGGAGCAAAAAGAGTAATTTAAAATTTCTATAATTATAGCCGTAAATTCATCTCTTGATGTTTTTGCGGCTTTTTGTTTACTGAATTGTATAGTAAGATATACAGTGAAGCGACTTAATTCGACTTTTTATCCTAATCATTTTATAATAAAATATTTTATTGTACTGCAAATATATCAATCTTATATGGAGTGGGAGTGAATATGAAGAAAATAAAAATACATCAAAAAATGATTTACAACTTTGTTGTTTTCATAATACTACCAATAGTATTAGCGTCATTATTAATCTTTCATTATTATGGAGAGATTCTCCAGAACAAGGTTGGAAATTCTATGCAGCAAGTTTTGACTCAAACGGCTAATAACATCAACTATATTGTAGACTCATCCATTGCTGCTTCCAATATAATATGCATGGATAAAAAACTTGCAGACAATATCACTAAAGCAGATAAAGAACCAAATGCATGGAACCAGTTTGAAAGCTCAATGAGTATATATAATCGGCTAAAGGAAGTACAAAATGCAACTTTGTTCAACTTTAATGGTGAATTGTCTATTATGGATTTTAACGGTAACTTCTATAGTGCAGACTCAATAAAAAGCGATAAAAAAAATTATGAGGATATGAGTAAGAAGGACTGGTTTAAAACAGTAACAGACTTAAATGGTTTTATTTGCTGGGATAAACAGGATCCATCAAAAACAGGGGTTATAACTATATCCAGGATGATAAAGGGATATAAAGCCGTTGGGGGATATGGCATATTAACCATTACTTTACCCGAGAGCGCTTTTTGGAATGTAATAAAACAGGGGAATACTACTCTAAATGGCACAACGGTTCTACTGGATAATCAATATAAAGTGATTTCGGCAGATTATCAAAATTACGATAATGATATTTTTCTGCATAGCAATTTAAGAGATTTAGTTGAAAACGGAAAAAATAATGAGGTTTTTTATACTTCTGACGGAGTAAAGACTATTATTAATTTTCAACATATTAAAAAGACTAATTGGATTATAGTTAATTTAATGCCATATGAAAATATGATGTATGAGGTAAATAATCTTAAAGCACAAACATATTTATTTTATTTAGGTATAATGATTGTTTTTATTATACTAACTATCTATATTTCACGGCATATCTCTAACCCAATAAAACAACTTGAAAAGCATATGGGTTTGGTGCAAAATGGTGATTTTTCAATAAGAACTGGAATTGGAGGTTTTCAAGAGATAGAAAAACTTGGGGATAGCTTTAATACAATGGTTGTTAAAATAGATGACCTTCTAAAACAGGTGGAGGAAGAGACTAAGAAAAAGCAGAAGGCAAATCTTGAGGCTTTACAAGCACAAATCAATCCTCATTTTCTATTTAACACACTGAACAGCATCCGTTGGATGGCCAACATTAGTGGGAATGAAAATGTTTCAAACATGCTATCAGATTTGGGAAAGCTTCTTGAAGGGAGTATATACAAAAGTGATGAATTGATTACATTAAAAGAGGAAATTGATTATTTGAATTCATATGTTTCATTACAAAAAATGAGATTTGGAGACAATTTTACAATTCATTATAAAATTGAAGAAGATATAATCCACTGTTCAATTCCTAAGTTTGTTTTACAACCGATCATAGAAAATTCAATAATACACGGAATAAGTGATATGAGTGGTGGAATTATTTCTGTTACTGGCTATGTGGATTACCCGAATGCAGTTATTAAAATTTCTGATAATGGTATAGGGATTGACGAGCAGCAAATACCAAATATTCTTGCAGAGGAAAATTCGAAAAAGGGAAGGCTATCAAAAATAGGCTTTAAAAATGTAGACCAAAGGTTAAAATTAAAATTTGGAGAACAATATGGCTTGAGTATAAAAAGCAGTAAGGGAAAAGGGACTGTTGTTGACGTAGTAATTCCGTTCGAAATTGAAATACCTATGAATAAATATAAAAATTGAAAGTAGGGTTACATAATATGTTAAAAGTGTTGATTGCCGATGATGAAGTTTTGGTAAGAATAGGATTAAAATCAGCCATATGTTGGGAGGAATATGGTTTTCAACTACTAGAAGATGCAAGAGACGGACAGGAAGCAATTGAAATAATTCTAAGGGATAAACCGGACATACTTCTTACTGATATCAAAATGCCGAAAATGGATGGAATTGAGGTAATAAGATGGATAAAGGATAACAACATAGATATAAATACTGTGGTACTAAGCTGTTATGATAGCTTTGAATTAGTAAAGGAAGCTATGAAACTTGGTGCATCCGATTATATAAGAAAACTATCTATGAAACCTAATGATCTTATTAATATTTTGCTTCAGTTAAAAGAAGGTATTGTGAAAAGACAGGTTGGAGAGCATACAGAAGATAGTATTCAAATTCAAGTTAATTTTGACTTGCTAAAGAATGAATTTTTTTCATCATTAATTAAAGAGGAGTCTAATAAAGGCAATTATAAATTAGAGAGTAAGCTGAAAACAAACTGGGATAGAGGGTATTCGGTATGTATACACATTGATGCTTATGATTCTGTAGTAAAACAAAATAAAAAACTTGCGATTCTCAATTCTTCTCTAAAAAGTATCTGTGAACAGATATTAAAAAAATTTGATATCTGCGGAGAAGTATTTCATTTGGAAAAGGATGAGTTTGGTATTGTAGTTAATGGTATTATAGATGAACACCAGGAGATTCCCGGAATTTTGCAAAAGGAAATATCTCATAATATGAATATAAGTGCTTCTTTTGGAGTTGGCCCTAATTTCGTTGGAAAGCAAGGTTTTGTAGAGTCTTACAGGCTGGCCCGAAATATCCGTTTTCTGAAATTCTATAAAAATAGAGGATATATTTGCACAATTGACACATCACCCGACATAAGCAAAAAGTTCACTTTTCATACTACTACTCATCCTAATATAGAATTAGCCGATGCATTGGATAGCAGACAAGCTGAAACTGCAATTAAGATTTTGGATAATATATTTTGTGAAATAAGAAATTCCGGATATTTACACACAGAGATTGTAAAGAAAATAGCTCTTGAATTATTAAGTGTATTTACCAATGTTTCCAATAAATATGATTGTAAGATGGATGATTTATTTGATCATGAAGACGAGTTGCCCTACCGTAGGATTGTTGCAACAGAGTTTTTGCAAGATTTACAGGATTGGTTCAGGATATTTGCAACAAGGTTTATCGAATACCTTGAGCATACCCGTAAAACCCGGTATTCTCAACTGATTCAGGATGCATTTGATTATATTTCAAGGAATATAAATTCAAGCCTTTCACTCTCTGAGGTCTCCAAAGAAATTAACACCAGTGATGCATACCTAAGTTTTCTTTTCAAAAAGGAAACAGGTAAGAATTTTACCGGTTATGTCAACGAGCTTAAGGTAAAGCTGGCAAAGGATTTACTTACAAAGGGCATGCTTGTGTATGAAGTATCTGAAAGGTTGGGTTTCGATAACAGCAATTATTTTTCTAAGGTTTTTAAAAAGTATACAGGTATAACACCTGAGAATTATCGTTTAAATTATAAAAAAAGCACATAAATTAAAAAGAATCAAAGAAACCCTTTGATTCTTTTTAATTTATTGAATCCATTCTAAAAAATTTACTTATAAACATTAAAAAATTACCTATTGTTTTAACGCCGTTATTTAAAACATAAAAATTTACCTTATTGCATAAATTCTGTTCATTTAATCGACAGTATATATATATTACAATTTCAGTAACAAAACAAAGGAGGATAATAAATGTTTAAGAAATTAATAGCTATTACAATGTGTACAGCAATTTCTCTTTCACTCCTAAGTGGATGCGGACAGCAAAGTAATGACGGCAGTTCGGCCAGTACTACGGGTGAAGCAGCGAATAGCAGCACAAACTCCAAACCTGAAAAAAAGTCTGATATCACAATGATGGTTATCAACTCGTTTACAAAGACCCAGGAAGCCGCACTCTATGGTGCAATTGAGAAATTTAACAGTTCGAATAATAAGGTAAATGTTACATTGGAACCAGTTCCTTCAACCAATATTAAGGAAAAATTTACAACGGCTGCATTATCAGGAGCAGGCCCGGATGTTGTATCCCTTGACAATGCAGGGTGGATTGCGGACATGGCAGCAATGGGATTATTGGCTGAAATCGATGACAAGGTAGATTCAATTAAGGACGAACTAATGGTTGATGCCATGAATACTACTAATTTTAAAGGCCATTATTATGGAATACCTTGGTATGTTAATAACATGGTAATGTACTATAACAAGGGAATGTTCAAACAGGCCGGAATCAGTAATCCGCCTGCAACCTGGCAGGAGCTTGAGGATGCTGTGAAAAAATTGAAGGGGATAGGAAAATACGGCATTAATTTCCCGGTAGGTTCACCAGGAGGATATACTATTGCTTCATTCTTCCTCCAAAACGGAAATCCAATTATCGATACCACATCTGATGTACCAAAGGTTGTATTTAATAATGAATCGGGAGTAGAGGCATTTACATACATAACAGACCTTTATACTAAATACAAGGGTATGCCGGAATCAGTTAAATCAACACTTTCCTGGGATCAGGTGTTCGCTCCATTTATTCAAGAGGATGTAGGAATAGTTCTTTCCGGCGATTGGGCCATAGATGCGATTAAAAAAGGTAATCCGGATCTCGATTACGGGATTGCTCCTTTACCTATAGGGAAGACCGCAGCTACAACTCTGGGTGGGTATAATTTGTCAATAAATAAAAACTCTAAGTCTATTGATGGATCATGGGAGTTTATTAAATGGCTAAGTCAAAAGGAACAATCGGATATACTTAAAAGCTATAACAGAATATCAGCAAGAAAAGATGTGGTTGAGTCCGATATGGTAAAAAGCAATCCAATTTATGAGGTATTTATAAAGGAAACAGTGAATAGTAAATCAAGACCAGTTGTAACACAGTGGCAGCAAGTTCAAACATATCTGGGAGAAGCCTTTACTTCAGTTATTTTGGGAGCAGCTACACCACAGGAAGCGTTGGATAAATATGCAAAAATGACTGAAGATCTATTAAAGCATCAGTAAGTTATATTTTTGAAGGATGGGTCAAAAGCCCATCCCTTAATTTTGATAGGAAGGAGTTCATGTATGGAAAAAATCTCATATTCAAATATGAAAAGAAACTTACTGGGATACTTTTTAATTGCTCCGGCAGTATTGGGGATATTATTAATGACGATCTATCCTCTGATATCAGGTGTTCTGATGAGCTTTCAGGAAAAGAACATGGTTAAATCAGGGGCTGGTGTAATAGGAGATTTTATTGGATTTACAAATTATCTTGCACTATTCAAGGATGAAGTCTTTCTTTTAAGCCTAAAAAACACTGCAGTTTGGACAATTTCTAATTTAGTTCTTCAAATGCTACTTGGAGTAATAACAGCTCTGCTGCTTAACCAGAAATTGAAGGCTAGATTATTATACAGAGTATCGGTACTTATACCTTGGATAGTACCCTCTGTTGTAGCAGCACTAAACTGGAGATGGATGTATGATTCAAAAAACGGAATTATAAATATATTACTCATGAAAGCAGGGTTAATCACTAATGGAGTTACATGGCTGGGTGAAACTTCAAGTGCTATGCCTGCGGTTATTATCGAAAGTGTTTGGAAAGGTATGCCTTTTGTTATGCTGATGGTATTGGCAGGGTTGCAGACCATACCTCTTGATATGTATGAAGCAGCTCATATTGACGGAGCTAACAGATTTCAGATATTAACCAAGATTACCATTCCGTTTATAAAGGATTCAATTTTAATTGCAGGTATATTAACTACAATTTATACTATAAACAATTTTAATGCAATATGGTTAATGACAGCGGGTGGGCCTCTTGATTCTACTGAAATCCTTTTTACATATGCATATAAAAAAGCTTTTCTTCAATATGATTTTGGATCTTCTGCGGCTATTTCAACTATTATATTTATTATTATTGTTTTATTGACAACGATATACACACGATTACTTAAAAAGGGGGACAAATAATATGCATGAAAGCAATGTGATAAAAGCAATGAAATACTTTCTAATTACTGCGATTGCACTGTTTTGCATGCTGCCCTTTGTATGGGTAGTTATTACTTCTATGAAACCGGATGGAGATTTCTTTGATCCCAATATTATATTTCCTACAAAAGTCTTTTTGGGAAATTTTAAAGAAGTATGGGTTAATGCCAAGTTTTTTACTTACTTCCTCAACAGTGTTGTCCTGTCTGTAGCAACCACCTTTATTTGTCTATTTCTCTCAATAATGACTTCATATGGGTTTTGCAGATTTAAGATTTTCGGAGAAAAAAGCTTTTTACTTGCGATTTTATTTACACAGATGTTTCCTTCGGTACTTTTAGCGCTACCATATTATGTAACATTAAAAAATTTGCATTTAATTGATAAAATTTCCGGGCTGATTCTTGTTTATACATCATTCATACTTCCATTTTGTATATGGACAATGAAAGGGTTTTTTGACAATATGCCATGGGAATTGGAGGAGGCTGCATTTATTGACGGTTGTAACCGGTTCCAAACGGTAGTTCGAGTTATATTGCCTGTTGCGGCTCCCGGTATCGCAGCCACTGGATTATTCGCTTTTATAAGATCCTGGGATGAGTTTATGTATGCAAATATTTTTATTAATACAAGTTTTAAAAGGACTATTCAAATAGGTATTCACTCATTGATAGGAGAGTATACCACCGATTGGGGTATGCTTATGGCAGGGGCCGTAATTAGCTGTATTCCTGTTATTATTTTCTTCACATATATTCAAAAAAATCTTATTCAGGGATTGTCTTCAGGGTCTGTTAAGGGTTAAGGGGAAATGAGGAGAACAAATATGGAAAATTGTAAATTATCTGATACGCTTGAATTGCGTATTTATAACAAACTGGTTTTTTTATACGGAAAGGAAAGAGCAGAAAAATATTTGGAAAAGTTTGTTTACTTAATCCATGAGTATAAAAAAAGATTGCCTGACAATGTTAAAAACATAAAAAGCTGGTTTGATCAGCAGGATATAGTATTGATTACTTATGGAGACCAGTTTATTTCTTCAGATGGTAATTCAACATTGCATAACCTGAATGCATTTTTAACTGAAAACTATAAAAATATTATTAATTCAGTACATATACTTCCGTTTTATCCCTATTCATCAGACGATGGTTTCTCTGTTATAGACTATTGGCAGGTAAACAAGGAATTAGGAAGCTGGGCGGATATTATTAGTTTGAGTAAAGGCTTTAATATAATGTTTGATGCGGTAGTTAATCATATTTCCTCTGAAAGTTCATGGTTTCAGGAGTATTTAAAAGGTAATCCCGAATACAGCAATTTCTTTATAGAGGTAAATGAAAGTCAGGATTTGTCAAGTGTAACAAGGCCGAGAGCTTTACCATTGCTAACGCGGTTCCGGCAGTTGGAGACGGACAAGTTCATTTGGACTACTTTCAGCGATGATCAAATAGATATAAATTATGCTAATCCGGAAGTCCTTCTAAAAGTAACTGAACTTATTCTTTTTTACGTTAGTATGGGTGCATCAATGCTTAGATTGGATGCAATAGGTTATTTATGGAAGAGATTTCATACTACGTGTATTAATTTAGAAGAGACCCACACAATTGTCCGCTTTCTTCGAGATATTACAGATGCAGTTAATCCGGGTATAAAAATTGTTACAGAAACGAATATACCCCATAAAGAGAATATATCATACTTTGGCAACGGGTTCGATGAGGCTCATATGGTTTATCAGTTTGCGCTTCCGCCATTGGTTATGCATTCATTTTTCAGAGGAACCGCGAGTTATCTGATTGATTGGGCAGATCAACTTGAATTTCCATCAGATAACACAACCTATTTCAATTTTTTAGCATCTCATGATGGTATTGGAGTTATGCCGGTAAAAGGTATTTTGCCTGATGAAGAGATTCAGGAACTATGCAAGCTTGCTGTTAACCGTGGTGGGCATGTTTCATATAAAAATAATACTGATGGTTCTGCCAGCCCATACGAATTAAATATAGTTTATTTTAATGCTATAGCCAATCCGAAAGACAATGCTGATAGACAGATTGATATGTTTTTATGTGCACATGCCATAATGCTTTCAATGAAAGGTGTACCGGGAATCTATATACACAGTTTGCTGGGTTCACAAAATTATAGTAAAGGAGTTGAAAACTCCGGAAGAAATAGATCAATAAACAGGGAGAAATTTCAAATATCACAATTAGAAGAGGAACTGAACAGAGCTGATTCACATAGAAGCCGAATTGTTCAAAAAATGAAAGATATTCTGGCAGTGCGTGCAGAGCATAAGGCATTTCATCCCAATGGTGAACAAAAAATAATAAAAATAAATTCTAAAGTTTTTTCAATGCTTCGATGTGCTCCAGATCTGACAGAAGCTATTCTGTGCCTACACAATGTATCTGGCGAAAAGCAGTGTATCGAGATAAAACTTGAAGATTCGATGTCAGGCAACTATACGGATATATTAAGTGGACAAAATATCGAAGCAGAGGATAATACGTTAAAAATAGTGCTAGGTGAATATCAAGCTGCTTGGTACAGGAAAAATAATTAGTTGCTTAAAAATTATTAATAGTATACTCTAAGGGGGTTATAACGAAAATGGATATGAAAATATTAACAAGTGAAGTTAAAAATGAATTGTACCGCTTAGGCGCAAAGATGGTTGGGATAGCATCGGTGGACAGATTTGAAGGTTCACCCGTAGGACACCATCCTTGTGATTATATTCCGAGTGCTAAATCTGTTATTGTTATGGTTATGCCTATTGCCAGCGGTTTAATGGATTGGAACTCATTTATGGAAAAGTCTGAGATGGTTCCGGAAGTAGAAGTTTACAAAAAACCCGATGGTACAGAACAGGTGTGGAGCCCAAGGGTTACTCTTCGTAAACATATTGAGAGACGCTGTTCTTATGAAGTTGTTAATATGGAACTTCAGACAATTAGTATGTATGGAACATTGATGCTGGAGGAATATGGCTATAAATCTCTTTACCTTCCTACAACCTACGGGATGACACTTTCATGGCCGGGTAACTACATATGGGATTTCCCAAAAATGAAAAGTGGCGGCGGACCATTCTCTCACAGACATGCAGCTGTAGCAGCCGGTCTGGGTATGTTCGGCCGAAATAACCTGTTTATGACTGAAAAGTATGGTTCTCGTGTACGACTGGTATCAATAATAACAGAAGCAGAGCTTGAACCCGATCCAATGCTCGAAGAACAGATCTGTCTGGGTGAAAAGTGCAATAAATGTGTTAAATCCTGTCCTTCGGGAGCTTTTACCGAAGAGACCTATGAATATAATGTTGGAACAGCCACAGTACAGGTATGCAAAATGGATATTGAAAAATGCCGCGGTTACTATAAAGACAGTGTGATGGGTACCCAATGTGGGCGTGAGTGTATGACAGCATGTCCATTGAAAAGAAAACCTGTTACAATAAATAAGTAATCGCTTACAATACTTAAAATAACAAATCAGAAAGGTATTTACGGCATGAAAAAAATAGTGCTGATTCCAGATTCATATAAAGGAACCATGAGCTCATCAGAAATTTGCGGTATTATGGAGAAGTCAATTCTGCTACAGTTTCCACAATGTGAGGTCATATCAATACCTGTTGCAGATGGTGGAGAGGGCAGTGTGGATTGCTTTTTAAGTGCCATGAAAGGGATAAAAATTTCAACAAATGTCACAGGACCTTATTTCAATGAATTGGATACCTATTATGGAATAGTTGAAAATGGTAAAACAGCTGTAATAGAAATGGCTGCCTGTGCAGGTCTCCCACTTGTGGAAGATAATAAAAATCCTATGTTAACTACCACATATGGGGTTGGACAGCTTATTGAGAAAGCAGCTGAAAAAGGCTGCATAAAAATAATTCTTGGATTGGGTGGCAGTTGCACTAATGATGGCGGTTGCGGTGCTGCAGCTGCCATAGGAGTAAAGTTTTTCGATAAAGTCGGCAAACAATTTATTCCTACAGGAGGTTCTTTAAAAGATATTAACGCTATTGATGTTTCGTCTGTAAAGCCATTTTTGAAAGATATTAAAATTTCAGCTATGTGTGATATAGATAATCCAATGTTTGGCAAAAATGGTGCTGCGTATGTATTTTCCCCCCAAAAGGGTGCCGATACCAAAATGGTAGAACAGTTGGATGATGGCTTACGCAAACTGGCTCAAGTTATCAAGCGTGATCTTGGTGTTGATGTGGCCAATATACCCGGCTCAGGCGCTGCCGGCGCAATGGGAGCAGGTATGGTTGCTTTTTTTGGTGCCAAACTGGAAATGGGTATTCAGTCTGTGCTGGATACTGTAGGCTTTGAAAAAATAATTAACGGTGCTGATATCATCTTTACTGGGGAAGGTAAGCTGGATACTCAAAGCCTTAGAGGTAAGGTTGTAATAGGTATTGCAAAACGTGCCAAAGCGTTTAATATACCTGTTATTGCAGTGGTTGGAGATGTCGTGGATAATATAGGACAGGCTTATGAGGATGGCGTAAGTGCAATATTCAGTATAAACAAAGCTGCGGTTCCTTTTGAAGTTGCAAGAATTACTTGTAAGGAGGACTTGGCTTTTACCATGGATAATATTTTAAAATTTGCAACAATAGCAGGTAGTAATAAATAGATATATTAAACTGCAATGCTCCCGTTTTGGTAGACAGTAAACTTAACATACTGTTATCTTAACGAGGAGCATTTTTAATTTTAACTGCAAAACAATGCAGTAATACATTCCGCGTTGCATTTGCAACAACACTAATAAAAGTTTTCTTGTATCATTATAGTACTAGAGCTAAATGACGACTATTAGGAGGATTTGTGATGGGGATGTTTTGCTACCAATGTCAGGAAACTGGCAGAAACAAAGGCTGTGAATATGGCGGTGTATGTGGGAAAAGTGAAGATCTGGCAGATTTGCAGGATCTTTTAATATATATTCTAAAAGGGATTTCGGAAATTATAGTAAAAGGAAAGCTTGATATTAAAAGTCTATCTTATGTCAATCATGAAGTTATAAAAAGTTTGTTTATGACAATAACAAATGCTAATTTTGATGACGAAGTAATTATATTGCAAATTAAACAAATGCTTTCTATAAGAAATGAACTAAGAAGTGAGATATCTGTAGAAGTTCTCCATGATGCGGCCACATTTGAAATAGAAACAATGAACGATATGGTGTATAAAGCGTCATATGTTGGTATGGTACCCAAGGACAATGAGGATGTCAGGTCTTTGAAGCACCTTATTTTATTCGGTATAAAGGGATTGGCTGCATATACTTACCATGCATTGAATCTTGGAAAGGAACTTGAAATTCTTTATGCTTTTATCTATGAAGCACTTGAAGCAACACTCAAAACAGCCGTTACCGTTGAGTATCTTGTTGCCCTTGCTATGAAGGCAGGAGAGGCAGGTGTTAATGCAATGGCGCTTTTAGATGAAGCAAACACTTCCCAATACGGTAATCCTGAAATAACAAAAGTTAATATAGGAGTAAGAAATAATCCCGGTATTCTAATATCAGGCCATGATTTGACTGATTTGGAACAGCTTCTTGAACAGACACAGGGGACAGGCGTTGATGTGTATACTCATAGTGAAATGCTGCCTTCCCATTACTATCCGGCATTTAAGAAATATGATAATCTAGCCGGGAATTACGGTAACGCTTGGTGGAAGCAAGAGGATGAGTTCGTTTCCTTTAACGGGCCAATTCTTTTTACCACTAACTGTATAGTGCCGCCAATTAACGAGGAAGTAAAGTCAAGAATCTTTACTACAGGTGTAACGGGCTTTCCGGGCTGTGTCCATATTGAAACTGATTCAGACGACAGAAAAAACTTTTCTGAAATAATAGAACTTGCAAAAACTCTAAGACCACCTTTGGAAATTGAAACAGGAAATATAGTTGGGGGATTCGCACATAATCAAGTTTTTGCTTTGGCTGATAAAGTAGTAGATGCAGTTAAAGCGGGAGCTATAAGGAAGTTTTTTGTAATGGCCGGATGTGACGGACGAATGGAAAGCAGAGAATATTATACACAATTTGCTAAAAAACTTCCAAAGGATACAGTTATTCTTACAGCGGGGTGTGCTAAATATCGATATAACAAACTAGACCTTGGAGACATCGGAGGAATACCAAGAGTGCTAGATGCGGGGCAGTGCAACGATTCGTATTCACTTGTAATGATTGCATTAAAATTAAAAGAAGTATTGGGACTTCAAGATATAAACGATCTTCCAATTGTGTATAATCTATCATGGTATGAACAAAAAGCAGTCTTAGTTCTTCTTGCTTTGCTATATTTGGGTGTCCGGAACATTCATCTAGGGCCAACACTACCTGCATTTTTGTCACCCAATGTTACAAAAATTCTTGTAGATAATTTTGGCATTGCAGGGATAGGAACAGTAGATGCTGATATAAAACTACTCATGTGAATATAATCTGGTAATTGGATAAACTGTGGAATTAAATGGTAAATTTTCATAAACATTTCGAAAAAAATTTAACTTTTTTTGTGGGAATTGCACCAAATAGTAGATAATGATTGCAAATTATGATATAATTGGAAAAGTAACAAAAATTTTAAAAGAAAGGAGGATTTTAAATGAAAAAGAAGTTTATGAAAGCCCTAACTTTGGGCTTATCAATCGCATGTTGTGCCTTTGCTTTAAATGTACAGGCAGCAACAACGATTACAGAAAATCAAACCGGGACCATTGACGGATACAACTTCGAGTTGTGGAAGGATAATGGTACTACAAGTATGACTTTAAATGGTGGCGGTAAGTTCAGCTGCTCTTGGAGTAATATCAATAATGCATTATTCCGTACTGGTAAAAAGTACGATGAGACCAAGACGCATCAGCAACTTGGAACTATCTCATTGGACTACGCAGCAAACTATCAACCATCAGGAAATTCATACTTGGCTGTCTATGGTTGGACAAGTAGCCCACTCGTTGAGTATTATATCATCGATAGCTGGGGCAACTGGAGACCACCGGGAGCGACTTCAAAAGGAACTATCACTGTTGATGGAGCTACATATGATGTATACGAGACTACTCGTGTAAATCAACCTTCAATTAAAGGTACAGCAACTTTTCAGCAGTACTGGAGTGTTAGGACATCGAAACGTACAAGCGGAACCATATCTGTAAGTGACCACTTTAAGGCATGGGAAAGCAGAGGTATGACAATGGGTAAGATGTACGAAGTTTCACTCGTTGTAGAGGGATACCAAAGCAGTGGTAGAGCTGACATTACTACTATGTCACTCAACGTTGGCGGAGGAACTCAGCCTACAAAAGGTGATTTAAATGCTGATGGAAGCATAAATGCTTTGGACTTCGCAGCACTTAAAGCTCATTTAGTAGGTGCTACCCCACTTTCCGGAACAGCTCTTTCTAATGCTGACATTAACGGAGATAGTCAGGTTGACGCTCTAGATTTTGCAACAATGAAAAAGTTCATATTAGGATTAATAACTACTTTATAAGCTAGAGGTAGTTTAATTCCATAAACATGAAGGGGCGTCGCAAACCTGAAAAGGTAAGCGATGCCTCTTTTTTAGTGAAGGATTTTCAACAAGTAATTCGTTATTTTAAAAATAGGAATAAATACCATTTGTGGGTTGAGGTAACAAATTTTATGTGTTACTCTAGGTATAGGAACGGATTAAGGGTAATAAAATAAGGAGTGTATTTTTGTGGATTATAAAAAGGCAGCATCCTATTGGAGCGAAAAAGAGGAAAAGGCGGTTCGGATGGACCGTGACAAACTTTTAACAAGGGTAGAGAAGTTTATTATGACGCATAATACTTGCGCCTTGGCCACAGGCTTCAATGATTTTGTCCGTTGCACGCCCATCGAATACAACTATAAGGACGGTAGATTCTGGCTGTTTTCCGAGGGGGGGCTAAAGTTTAGAGGGCTGGAGGGAAATAAAAATGTCTGCCTCGCCATCTACGATGAATTTACCGGCCTCGATCAATTGGGTGGAATGCAAGTAAACGGTGTCGCAGAGCTTGTAGAACCTTGGACAAGTGAATACATGGATCTGTTAGCCTTGAAGAATATCTCCGCCGAGAAACTGAGAATGTTACCAACCACCTTATACCTCATAAAAGTAACACCAACTCGTATTGACTTTGTCAGTTCAGAGATTCATAAATTAGGCTTTGATATCAGACAACATTTGTGTTTCTAACTAGATAGATTAAAAAAATGGATTGTTTTTCAACAATCCATTTTTAGAATTCTTTAAGGAACCTTTATTGCGTTTAATACTGAGTCATTCTTTACTAATTTGTATTTTTTATCTTTTTTCCAAGCATTCAAGTCATCATCATATTTTTTAGTAATATAACTACTTTTTATATCATCTTTTAACTGGGCAAATGGGTAAACTTTCATGAGCTTCATTACATGATAGCCAAAGGATGTTTTAACAATACCTGTGTCGCCAACTTTTCTAGAAGGGTCTACTGCCCAATTCTGAAATTCAGTTACGAACTGATTGTTTTTCATTACTGTGTATTTTCCGCCTGTTTCCTTGGAACCTGGATCTTCCGAAAGTTCTTTTACAAGAGCAGGAAAATCAGCATCGGGTTTATTAATCTTTAATAAGGTGTCTTCTGCTTTCTTTTTAGCCTCTGCATCTTTTTCAGGTGTAGACTGATTGTTTTCGTCTGTAGTCAGGAATAGAATATGTCCTACAATTACCTTGCAAAACTTATCTTTGTTACTATCATAGTATTTTTTAAGCTCAGTGTCAGTGCATTTGTAACTATTTTGTGTTTGCGAGGCAAATTTTCTTACTATATTAGCATTATTATAAAAAGTCTTAAATTGAGAAAGGGAAAAGCCTGTTTCGTTTTTAATAATCTTCTCCTGCTCTACGGCTGTTGATGCCAGAGTATTTAGGTATGAATTCATATTCGCATTAAATTCATCCGTTTCTTTTTTAGTTAGTGTTATTTTTGCAGCTTTAGCCTTTGAAAGTTGAATTTTAAAATCTACGATGTTATCAAGAGCCAGTTTTTTTGCATATTCAGATGCAGTCATATTATTAATTTTTGCATTCCAATCAACATTATAGGTATTAGAATAGTTTTGTATCATTGAAATTGCTTCGCTAAGGAAATAGTTGTATTCCTCCTTTGAAATATTATCAGTTCCCAACTTTGCAACATATGTTTCCGGAGTAGCTGTCTTTGTAGTTGCTGCAAAAGTAGCAGCCGGAACCATCGATGACAATACTAACACAAATACAACAAGTGCATTTACTAACTTTCTATACATTTCTTACCTCCTGTTTTACCGCTATGCGGCAATTAATGTTAAAAAAACCCACTATATATAATTTTACATCAAGCTTCCAAAATCCTCTAATATATAATAAAAAATTACTTTTTTTAATCAATTGTAAGAAGTAACAAAATGTAATAATATATGTATATAGGACTATTTTATGACATTTATGTAAATGACATAAAATAGTCAAAATTAAATTATTGGAAAGGAGGTGATTAAATTATGCATAAAAAAACTTTGTTAAAGGTTTTCTTAGTATTAGCCTTGGTAGCACTGATACCATTAATGTCAGCTACAAATGCTCCTGCGGCTGCCATGTCAGCAGAAGGTGTAAAGTATGAATTTGAAAACGGTGTTCAGAATAATGCTGAAATTCATACGGACTATGTGGGGAAAACCGATGATGGCCTCACATTTGACCTAAGCGGTGCAACTTGCAGTTTCATTGGACAAAAGGGGACAAGCACTTCTGTTAACGTTGACATTGATCAGGCAGGGCTTTACGAGTTGGTTGTCCGATATGCACAGCCATTTGACAAGACCAAAAAGGTACAGTATCTCAATGTCAACGATTCTAATCAGGGAGAGGTTAGCTTTCCATACACTCTCAGCTGGAAGGAAATGTCCGCAGGGATTGTCAAACTCAACAAGGGTACAAACAATATCGAATTTGAAGGCTACTGGGGATACACTTTTTTTGACTACCTTATTGTCAAGCCAGCAGATGAAAGTATCACGAGTCTGAAAGTTGAAAAAAAGCTGGTAAACCCTAATGCTTCAAATGAAGCAAAAGCACTTATGAGCTACCTGGTTGACGTTTATGGCAAGCATATTATTTCAGGACAGCAGGAACTTTGTGGGTCACATAACTACGAAGGCTCAGAGTCAGACTTTACCTATATTAAGGAAAAAACAGGTAAGATGCCTGCATTAAGAGGCTTTGATTTTATGAACTTCAGAGGTAACGGCTTGTTATGGGATGATCTATGTGCCGAACGTGTCATTGATTGGTACAAAAATAAAGGCGGTATACCAACAGTTTGCTGGCATTGGTTTTCACCCGGAAATATCGGCAAAAAAGCCGATAACAGCTTCTACACGGAGAGCACTACTTTCAGTATTTCAAAGGCTCTAACATCGGGAACTGCCGAAAATACCGCGCTGCTAAATGATATTGAATTTATGGCAGGAAAATTCAAACAGCTTCAGGATGAAGGTGTTCCTGTACTTTTCAGACCACTTCATGAAGCAGAAGGAGGATGGTTCTGGTGGGGTGCTGAAGGCCCTGAGAATTGTGTAAAACTTTATAGGCTACTATACGAAAAATTTACAAATGAATATCATTTAAACAATATCATATGGGTTTGGACATCCTATACATATGACACATCTTCAAAATGGTATCCGGGTGACGACGTAGTTGATATTCTTGGTTATGACAAATACAATGCCAAGGACGGACTGCCAAACGGAAGTGCTATTTCTTCAACCTTCTATAACATGGTTAAACTCACCAATGGTAAGAAGCTTGTTACAATGAGTGAGAATGATACAATTCCGCAGGTTTCAAACCTTACAAACGAGATGGCCGGCTGGTTGTATTTCTGCCCTTGGTACGGATGGTATCTTACAGGAGAGCAGAATAATCCGGTTGATTGGCTAAAACAAATGTATACCAGCGATTATTGTATTACACTGGACGAGCTTCCTGAACTTGAAACCTATCCATTCCCGTCAGAAGGGGAAATTCCGACAATCACGTATGGTGATTTGAATGGAGATAAATTAATCGATGCAATTGATCTTGCTTTATTGAAAAAATGTATACTTGAAAACAATCAGAGTATTAAGTCAGCAGATGTTGACGGTAACGGTTCTGTAGACGCTATAGATTTTGTATATATGAAGAAATTTCTGACAGGTGAAATTTCCGGCTTTCCGGCTAGTGGAAAGTAATTGATTTTTTATTATTTTATTTAAAGAAAGGGAAGGTATAATATGAAAAAAGGAAGGATTTTAAAGGTAACAAGAGCTTCTTTAATGAGCATTGTTATCCTTGCTATGCTTATAACTTCATTCACTGTGATGAATGTAGATGCGGCAGGTACAGACTATAACTATGCAAAATTATTGCAGTATTCACAATATTTTTATGATGCAAATATGTGTGGAACCGAGGTTAGCGAAAAAAACCAATACACTTGGAGAAATGACTGTCATACTTATGATGCAAAACTACCGCTAGATTCAAAAAATACAAATATGACAGATAGCTTTATTAGTCAAAACAAGAGTGTGTTAGACCCTGACGGAGACGGAATGGTGGATGTTGCCGGCGGTTTTCATGATGCAGGTGACCACGTAAAATTCGGTATGCCTGAAGCATACTCAGGTTCAACCCTGGGATGGGGATTTTATGAATTCAAGGACCAGTATGTTACAACAGGTCAGGATACCCATATTAAAAATATCTTAAGATATTTCAACGATTACTTTATGAAGAGTACTTTCCTTGATTCAACCGGTAAGGCTATAGCATTCTGCTATCAGGTTGGAGACGGAGATGTGGACCATGCGTACTGGCAAGCACCTGAGGTTGATGAAATGTTCAGAAGAGGCTGGTTTGCAACTGATGCGATGCCTTCAACTGATTGTGTGTCAGCTGCTGCTGCTTCACTTGCAGTAAATTACATGAATTTTAAGAATGAAGATCCAACATATGCAGAAAAATCCTTGAAATATGCAAAAGCCTTATTCCAATTTGCTGAAAGATGTCCTAGCAAATCAGTAAACATAGACGGACCTAAAGGTTATTACGGATCCTCTAAATGGCAGGATGATTACTGCTGGGCTGCATCATGGCTGTATTTGGCAACAAAGGATGATCATTACCTTGACGAAACACTAAAGAACTTTGATTACTATGCACCTTCATGCTGGACACATTGCTGGAACGATGTTTGGGCAGGTACAGCATGTATTATTGCTGAAATAGATGACTTAATTGATAAAAACGGACAAGTATTGGAAGACAGATATAAAACCGCTACGAATAAGAGTCCTTATGAAGAAATTAGTTTTTGGAGTCAGATTGCAAAGTTGGTAGATGGTTGGATGTCAGGTAAAAATGTTACAATATCACCTGGCGGATACGCTTTCTTAAATCAATGGGGTTCTGCAAGATATAATACAGCTAGCCAGCTGTTGGCACTTGTTTATGATAAGAATCATGGCGATGCTCCATCAAAATACAGCCAATGGGCTAAATCACAGATGGATTACCTGCTAGGTAACAATCCGTTAAATCGCTGTTATGTGGTAGGATATAGTGATAATTCAGTAAAATATCCACACCATAGGGCTGCATCAGGATATGCTACTGCAGAAGGAACCGGCCCTCAGAAATATGTTCTTTACGGTGCATTGGTTGGAGGACCTGATGCCAGTGACAAACATATAGATATTACGTCAGACTACGTATACAATGAAGTAACAATAGACTATAATGCTGCCTTTGTTGGAGCTAGTGCAGGTATTTACAGATACTTCGGAAACTCAACAATGCAGGTTACACCTAATTTCCCACCACCACCAGTCGAGGACGATCCTGAAGATCCTTCCGGTTCCGGATACTGGGTGGAAGGTTTCTGTGTGGATGTAGCTCAATCTGACGGACCAAAAGCAACTGAAGTAACCTTATATGTAAAATCCAATGTTTCAAAAACTTCCAAAAATATTTCTGTAAGATACTACTTTGATTCTACAGGAATGACATCACTTGACCCTAACAACATAGAAATGAGACAGTTGTATGACCAGACAGCTGCAGAAACAGATTATGCAGCTGAAATTTCAGGGCCACACCTCTATAAAGATAAAATTTATTATATAGAAGTAAAATGGCCTAATTATGTAATTGCAAATTCCAACAAAAAATATCAGTTTGCTATAGGTACATATGCTTGGCAAAATTACTGGAATCCTACTGATGATTGGAGCCATCAGGGCTTAAAAGTTGTTGAGGACAGCTGGAAAGGAACACCTGAAAAAGCAGACAATATCTGTGTTTATGACAATGGAGTTCTGGTTGGCGGTACTGAGCCAGATGGAACTACACCTGGAGGAAATACTCCTGATCCAACAATTAAACTGGGTGACCTGAATAACGATACAGCAATTGATGCTTTGGATTTAACATTGTTAAAAATGCATTTGCTGGGAATAAAAACACTTACAGGAGATGCACTAAAAGCGGCAGATATAGATGCTAGCAGTACCGTTGATGCAATCGATTATGTACAGTTGAAAAAGATAATATTGACACAGGCAGTATAACAAAAAAGGCATAAGGGAGTTTGCATAACTACTAGAAAGTAGCTAGGGAAGCTTCCTTTGCTTTTAATTCTAAGAGGTAACAAGAGTAAGAAATAAATTTAGGAGGTAAGTTAGATGAATATATTAAGTCCTGAGAGAAGGCGTAAAACAAAAGCAGGAATTGCATGCTTTGTATTAAGCGGAATTCTTGCAACATCCGGGTGTATCATTCCCGGAAATTTCAATCAAAATGTATTCGCTGCAAGTACATCTCCCGGAGATTATCAGCAGGATTCCCGCATACGACTCAACTCTATCGGTTATATTCCCTTAGCTGAGAAAAAAGCAACAATTGCAGCTTCATGTAGTGATTTTATTGTGGTAAATACAAGCGGAACATCTGTTTTGACAGGTAAAACTACTTCAGTTTTTGATACTGATACCAATGAGCAGGTTAGTATTGCTGATTTTTCATCGTTAAAGATGGAAGGAAGCTACACCTTGCTGGTGCCGGGAGTAGGAAAGAGTGTAACCTTCAAAATCGATCCCAATATTTACTCAAATCCCTTTAAAACAGCAATGCTTGGAATGTATCTTTGGCGTTGCGGAACATCAGTATCCGCAACATATAACGGCAAGGTATTCTCTCATGAGGCTTGTCATACCAAGGACGCGTATACTGATTATATTAACGGACAGCATAACATAAAAGATGGCGGAAAAGGTTGGCATGATGCCGGGGATTACAATAAATATGTTGTTAATGCCGGTATTACAGTAGGTTCAATGTTGTTCGCATGGGAGCAGTTTAAAGATCAGATAAAAGGCATATCTTTAACAATGCCTGAGAGTAATAACTCAATGCCGGATTATTTAGATGAACTTAAATATGAAATAGATTGGCTTTTAACCATGCAATATCCCGATGGAAGCGGAAAGGTAAGCCATAAGCTTTCTACAAAAGACTTTGGTGGATTTGAGCTACCGGAAAGGGAAACTGCCGACAGATTTTTCACTCCATGGGGAAGTGCTGCAACAGCAGACTTTGTAGCTATGCTTGCAATGGCTTCAAGGGCGTTTCGTCCTTATGATGCAGCATATGCCGATAAATGCATTGCTGCCGCAAAAGTTAGCTATGCTTGTTTAAAAGCAAATCCCGGAAATACAAAGCCTAATCTTAATGGTTTTAGTACAGGTGATTATGATACTACAGATACCGATGACAGGCTCTGGGCAGCTGCGGAGATGTGGGAAACCCTTGGTGACAGCAGTTATCTAGCAGATTTTGAAGCTAGTGCAAATACCTTTACTAAGAAAATTGACGTTGACTTTGATTGGGGAAACGTAAATAATCTTGGAATGTTTACATACCTATTATCTGAAAAGAGTGGAAAAAACTCTTCACTGTATAATTCAATTAAGAGTGCATTGATTTCAGTTGCAGACAGTATCGTTTCTACTGCTGACGGACACGGCTATGGAAGGCCACTGGGAGCCACCTATTATTGGGGTTGCAACGGTACTGTGGCACGTCAGACTATGATTCTTAATATTGCTAATAAATTATCACCAAAGTCTGAGTACGTTAACACATCACTGGATGCTTTGAACTTCCTGTTCGGAAGAAACTATTATGATCGTTCCTTTGTTACAGGTCTCGGACTTAACCCTCCAATGTATCCCCACGACAGACGTTCAGGCGGTGATTCCATAACAGATCCCTGGCCCGGATATTTGGTTGGTGGAGGTTGGCCTGGTGCCAAGGATTGGAAGGATGATCAGGGTAGTTATCAGACCAATGAGATTGCAATCAATTGGAATGGTGCATTGATCTATGCTCTGGCCGCATCTCTCGACATGCCTGACACTCCTGATGCACTATTCGGAGATATAAATATGGATGCAAAAGTAGATGCTATCGATTATGCATTTTTGAAAAAGCACTTATTGGGGATGGGCGATTTAACCGGGGATGCCTTGAGAAGTGCAGATGTAAACCATGATAATGCAGTTGATGCCTTGGATTTATCTATTTTAAAACAGTATTTGCTTGGCAAGATAACAAGCTTATAATTCGATGAGTTTTGAAAATGTAATCGGAGGTGGACCGTTATGATTCGTCTTAACTCAATAGGGTTTATACCTACTCAGGAGAAGAAAGCCACAATAGCGGCGGGCTGTAGCCGTTTTCATATTGTATCGGAAACGGGGCAGGTGGTTTATACGGGAATTCCAAAGTCTGGTTATAATGCAGACACTGATGAACAGGTAAAAATTGCTGATTTTTCTGCTGTGACCACTGAAGGAAGCTATGTTCTGGTAGCTGAGGAGGTTGGTAAAAGCACAACCTTCAAGATTGATAAGAATATCTATGTAGAGCCTTTTAAAACAGCAATGCTGGGTATGTACTTGTGGCGCTGCGGAACGGCAGTTTCTGCAACCTACAATGGCAATGTATTTTCCCATAAAGCATGTCATACAAAAGACGCGTATACTGATTATGTTGACAATTTACATACCATCAAGGATGGCACAAAGGGTTGGCATGATGCCGGAGATTATAATAAATACGTTGTAAATGCCGGAATAAGTGTAGGTTCTATGCTATTTGCATGGGAGCAATTCAAAGATCAGATTAAAGATATTCCCTTAATCATGCCTGAAAATAACAGCGGAATTCCGGACTACCTTGATGAAATAAAGTATGAAACCGACTGGCTTTTGACAATGCAGTATCCCGATGGTAGTGGAAGAGTTAGCCATAAGCTATCTACGCTGGATTTTGGTCCTTTTCAACCTCCAGAAAATGAGACAACAGAACGGTATTTTACTCCTTGGAGCAGTGCGGCAACAGCAGATTTTGTTGCAGTAATGGCCATGGCATCAAGAGTATTCAGACCCTATGATTCTATTTATGCTGACAGGTGCATAGAGGCTGCAAAGATAAGCTATGACTTTTTGAAAGAAAACCCTGAAAATGTTAGACCTGATCAGAGTGCTTTTTCAACAGGAGCATATGATTTGCCTGATTTCGACGACACTGATGACAGACTATGGGCAGCTGCAGAAATGTGGGAGACTCTTGGAGACAGCAGTTTTCTTTCAGACTTTGAATCAAGAGTTACAAGCTTTAGTAGTATAATTGAAATTGATATGTTTGAATGGATGCAGGTAAACAACCTTGGAGTGTTCACCTATTTGCTTTCAAACAGATGCGGTAGAAATCCAGTGGTATATAACATAGTTAAAAATGCTCTTATTTCTGCAGCTGATACTTTGGTATCCAACAGAGACAATCACGGCTACGGACGTCCCATGGGAACTCTGTATTATTGGGGTTGTAACGGCACGGTTGCACGGCAGACCATGATTCTCACTAATGCAAACAAGCTGCTACCCAAAAAAGCATACATAAATACTACATTAGATGCACTTGGCTTTCTGTTTGGAAGAAACTATTTCAATCGCTCATTTGTAACTGGTATAGGAATTAATCCACCAATGCATCCTCATGACTCGCGTTCTGCAAGTGATTTGATAACTGATCCATGGCCGGGATATCTTGTTGGCGGAGGGTGGCCCGGCGCAAAAGACTGGGTAGACCAAGAAGAAAGTTATATGACAAACGAAGTTGCTATTAATTGGAATAGTGCATTGATTTACGCTTTGGCGGCTTCGATAAGCATTAGTCATCAATGTGGATGCCGTTAATTAATTTATTAATAGAAAACTCCTTTTTACGGTTGATGATTCAGCTGCAAAAAGGAGTTTTTGTTTGGATTATTGCTGTTGGTTTAATTCATTACCCTGGCTTATATAATTCAATCTGTTACTTAAATATTGTAAATGCTTTTCAAGGTCGCTGCTCATTTCATCATACATCTGTTTTGCAGATTGATCCTCTGTAGACTGAGCCATTACTTTATAAGTTCCCTTTGCTGCTTCGCAAGCAGCAACGGCTTTTTGTAAATCGCTTTGTACAGTCATTATTATCACCTCGCCTTCAACAAATAATATTTTAACCATGAATCAACTAAGAATTCAGAAATTAAGTAAACAAATAATGGATATGTGGAATTAAAAATAATTTCTTAGGAAATATATAAATGTAAGGAATAGCGAAAGGAGTTACTATGACCAATAAAAATTCCAGACGCCAAATAGCTTATATAAGTATACTTGGTACGACACAACTCCATTTAAGAAATCCATATATTATAGCCTGGTGGTCAGCAGCATTCCCGGGTATGGGTCATTTACTGCTATCAAAATATATTCGAGGGTTCCTTTTATTTATATTTGAGATCACAGTAAACCTTAAAGCTCATATTAATACAGCTATATTTTACTCGTTTACAGGAAAGTTTGATTCAGCAAAGAGTGTTTTGGATAAAAGATGGTTAATTCTCTATTGCTCTTTATATATATTTGCAGTGTGGGACAGTTATCGGACAACGGTTGATATCAATAACAATTTTATACTTGCAGCAAGAGAAGATTCTCAAATTAGTAATTTTAAACTCAGCAGTTTGGAATTTAATTATCTTGATAAAAGGTCACCGTTGGTTTCCGCGATTTGGTCTCTGTTAATGCCCGGAACGGGTCAGCTTTATATTCACCGTATTGTCATGGCAGCCTTTTTAATTATTTGGTGGATAGCTATCATATATTTATCGAATATACTACCGGCTATACATTACACTTTTGTGGGTAATTTTGAAATGGTAAAGTCAGATATTAACCCTCATTGGGCTTTAAATATTTCATCAGTATACCTTTTTGCAATGTATGACGCGTATATAAACACTGTAGAAAATAATAAGTTATTTGATTGGGAGCAAGTAAAGTTTATACAAAGAGAATATCAAAGCAGCAAATTCAATATACCAAGCAAAAAAAAGTGTTTCAGGAGTGATATGATGCACATTATAGCTACATTTGAACATTCCATATATCTGGAAAAAGCAATTACGGAAATAGAAATGCATGGAGTTGCAAGAGAGGATATACTTGCAGTACCAATGGATAAAAGGGACGAAAAGAGAAAGGTATTTGATTCAATACATCAGTCAGATGGACTTAGTTTGATTGATTTAGCTGCTATATTGGGAACCATATTTATGCTCATGGGTACAATTTATGGATTTTTACTAAAATGGGGCCCGATAATCTGGGGGTTGATAGGGCTTGTAGCAGGTTTTATAATAGGCTTTGTAATTAAGCTGATTATTACAATAAAATATAAAGATAGACCTGAAAGTAAAAAATCCTCGGAGGTTGTTCTAATCATCAAGTGCCAGGAAGACAAGACCGAAATTGTAAAAAACATATTTTGGAGTAACCATGCTCTTGGTATTAGTAATCTTAAAATTTAATAATATTAAGGTAAAAATGATAAGAATTTATAATTAGTTTAAAAATTATAAAGTATAATTATGATATAATAAAATAAAATGAAAAATAATGAAAGGATAATTATTTGGTGAAAAGGGTAACCGGGAGAACTGCTTTAATTATACTAGTTATAAGTTTTATATTACAAATAGTACCTAACGTTATTTACATAAATAAGAAATTTCTATTTCATTCTAATTATCAGTTATTACCCAAAAACCTTTATATATCTAATCATTTAATTGTTAATAGAAATACAAACTATTCAAATCCTCAAAATTCACTTAGGGTTAGTACTTTGAATAATGATAATATTACGTTTAATGTTTATTCGCTTAAAACATCCTTACAAAATGAAAATCCATTTGACCATAGAAAAAGCATAAGGCAGACAATTCCTAATTTTTTTCACGGGAGTAACAATAAGTCGCCATCCATTTAGTGTTGACAGAATATAAAAATCAACTATAGGGGTGAGCCATGACAAGAAAAAATCATATTAAAAGAGAAATAGTAAGATACATATTTTTATTTATCGGATCAGTTTTAGCAGCTACAGGATTGGAAATATTCCTAATACCCAATAACATCATTGACGGTGGGATTGTAGGTATATCAATAATTACAAGTTATTTAACCAAACTGCCGGTAAGTATATTCATAATTGTATTTAATATACCATTTCTGTTTCTTGGATATAAACAGATAGGAAAAACTTTTGTTTTTTCATCATTATTCTCAGTTATATCATTTTCCTTCTGGGTGTCAGTATTCCATCCCATACCTGTGCTAACAAATGATATTTTACTTGCATCCGTTTTTGGAGGTATTGTACTCGGAATAGGTGTAGGTATAATTATACGCTATGGCGGGTCTCTTGACGGTACTGAAATGGTGGCAATAATTATTAATAAACGTACAGCCTTCTCAGTAGGAGAAATGGTTATGTTCTTTAATATTTTTATTTTAAGCAGTGCGGGTCTGGTGTTTGGATGGGATCATGCAATGTATTCGCTTATTGCCTACTTCATTGCGTTTAAAGTTATAGATATTACAATAGAAGGACTGGATGAAACAAAGGCTGCTTTTATAATTTCGGAAAGTGGCGAGGAAATTGCCAAGGCTATTACAGCCCGGCTTGGAAGAGGAGTCACGTTTCTTGATGGTAAAGGCGGTTTTTCAAAAAATAAAAAAACAATACTGTATTCTGTTGTCACAAGACTTGAGGTTTCAAAGCTTAAATCAATAATATATGATAAGGATGAAAATGCGTTTGTTACTATAAATGATGTATCAGAAGTTATGGGAGGAAAGCACAAAAAACGGGCAATCCATTAGAATAACAGGTATCGACTAAAAAGTAATTAAATGGTAAAATAACCATATAAAACTTGTCTTATTAAGAAAACTAATAACGAATAAAGGGGTTGTTTTACCATGAAAACCATCAAGGTGCTATCAATTGACGGGGGCGGTATCAGAGGGCTTATTCCAGCTATGATTCTTGCCAAAATAGAAGAGATGACGTCTCAACCAATTTGTAAATTGTTTGACTTAATTGCAGGAACTTCAACAGGAGGAATACTTTCACTCATGCTAACGGTACCGTCAAAGGAGAAAAACGGTACTCCTGCTTATACGGCCAATGACCTTATCAAATTATATACTGAAAACGGTAAGAAAATATTCTCCAGTAGTATATTTCACAAAATTGCCTCTATGGATGGAATATCTGAAGAAAAATATCCCGCTAAGGGAATAGAGTCTGTTTTAAAGGAATACTTTGGAGATGTAAAGCTATCAGAAGCCTTGACAGATATAATTGTGCCATCATATGAACTAAGTCTTAGAGAGCCTTATTTCTTTAAAAGTACACATGCTAAAGACGAAAGTAGGGTAAATAAAGATTTTTACATGTGGCAAGTGGCAAGAGCTACATCTGCAGCACCTACATACTTTGAGCCATATAAGCTGGAAATCGGCCAAAAGGACGGTGCAGATTATTATACTTTAATTGATGGCGGCGTATTTGCAAACAATCCGGGCATGTGTGCTTATGCAGAGTCGAGAGTACTTTATACTGATACTCCGGACATACTAATGCTTTCACTTGGAACAGGGGAACTTAACCGCTGTATTCCTTACGACGAAGCAAAGGACTGGGGTCTTATGAAATGGGCAAAGCCGATTCTGAGTACAGTATTCAGCGGGGTAAGTGAAACGGTTGATTACCAACTCAGGCAGATATTAACGGATGACAGGTACTACAGGATGCAAGCCAGTCTTGCACAGCTTGGGAGCGATGCAATGGATGATGCCAGCGAGGAAAACATACATGAACTGAAGCTTCTGAGTCTTAGTATAATTGAGGAGTGGCTAAGAAATGGGAAATTAGAAAAACTGTGTAAGCAGCTCACTGAATAGTATTACATAAAAAAGTACGGTTACTCTTATTGTGTAGGGTAACCGTTCTTTTTCCTTTATGGTTTATCTTTTTAAAACCTTTTGATTGTAAGCGACTTCCAAAGCTTTTCTGTCAAATACGATCTGATTTATTGATATACTGTCCCTATCAAAATCAATAGTTTTACCATTCCTAGTAATATTGTATTCATCACTTAAATCATCTTCACTTATCCACTGCTCTCTAAATTTTAGATACTTATCATTAGAAGGTTGATTGTGCGGCCCTTCAGAATATTCTGTAATTCCATCCAGGTCTATAGGCTCAGGTTTGGGGAGTTCATCGGTTATATCAATTTCGCCAGTATAAAAAGTGATTGTAATGCCCCTTTCCTTTTCAATAAATTTTTCTACAATTTTGGATGCATCCTCGGAGACACTCTGATAAAACATCCAATCATAATAAACCTTCCCAAAGGTCTTTGCCAGCCAATCCAAGGAGTAACTGCTATCGTTTACCAAACTACTTAATTTTGAAGTACCGGAAAAGAACTATATATATCGGCCCTTTTGTTTTTAAAAGTTCTCCCGTTATACTTCCATGTAATAACCTGATTTAGATTTGCTTTGTCTAAGAGTAATTGTTTTAAAAGATACAATTTGTCCTTTGGAGGAATCTATAAAATAGATAGATAATTTAGACTCATCAGTCCTCTTTCTCGATGATAGGAGAATAAAGTTTAATCCATTTATAAATAGTTTGTTCATTTAAGCCATATTCATTAGATAGCTTACTAACCGGTGTACCGGCATTATAGAGATCTACAATTTGCTGTTTAAATTCTTCAGTATATATCTGTTACCTGATTTGTGGCCCATGCGAACACATCCTATCAATAAAAATTTTATATGCCGCACTTCAAGTATCCACTAATTTATGCTAACATCACAGCAAATTAATAATATTCATTAACGACTTTAGCTCTACCATAACGAACCATTAACTCCAATATATCCTCCCATGCCCATATATGTTGCATTGAGGCAAATATGCACCTGTTGATATAATCTAAAACGAAATGAATAGTATTGCTTTAAGACAAAAATAGTAAGATTTCATTACTTTTGAGTGAAGTACTGTTCATAAATATTTTAGGGGGTTATATTTAATGTATAAAGCTAAGTCATTTATACGGTATGTTTCGCTAATTCTTTCTTTAGCAATTCTTTTTACTTCAGTACCACTGGAATCGTTTGCAAATAGCTCCGGTAGCAAAGAAGTCAACTCAACACCTGCAATTCAGGAATTGGAAAAACAAAATCAGCAAACAGTAAAAGAGGCCGACATAATAGGCGAAGACATTAGTAAAAGAGATATATCAACCAAGCACTTTTTAAAAGATGATATGTCTTATGAAGCAGTTATTTATCCAATGCCAGTGCACTATAAAAAAGATGGCAAATGGACTGATATAGACAATTCTTTAGTATCACTAAAAGATGATCAGAACTTAGAAATCCTTGAAAACAAAGACAATGAATTTAAAATTAAACTGGCAAAAAATACATCTTCAAAAAGGCTTGTACGTATTCAAAAGGATAAATACGAAATATCCTGGAATATCGTAGATGCAGCCAAATCTCCAGTCAAAGTAAATGATGATACAGCTACACTTCTTAAATCGCTGAACAAAAATGAACAAAAGAAGACTCTTACAAAACTAACTTCCACTATCGAATATCCAAACGTATTTGAAAATGTTGATTTTCAATATATCCTTTATCCTACGGGAGTAAAAGAAAATATAATTCTTCAAAAACCCGTACAGAAACCAGTTTTTAAATTAGCATTAAATGTTAGGAATCTTGATATTAAGCTGAATGAAGATAAAACAATCTCGTTTTATTCTAAGGAAAAACCATCTGAAGAAGTATTTAGGATGGATGCTCCGTACATGTTTGATGCAAAGAATATATATTCTAACAGCATCGAATTGGAGCTTGTTAAGGAAAAGGAAGGATATACATTAACAATTAAACCAGATCAGCAATGGTTATCTGACCAGAATAGACAGTATCCAGTAGTTGTTGACCCTGAGGTAATAACTCCAAATGATACAAGTAATATCCATGATACCCATGTAACATCATCGTTAGATCAAAATTACTATTTACACGACAGGCTTCCGGTAGGTACAAAGTCTACCACAGGTATTAACAGAGCATATATAAAATTTGATCTGCCTGCTTTGACGGCTGCTGATATGGTTATAGATGCCAACTTGAAATTACAAAGCAGGGAGACCAATTCAGGCACATATCAGACAAATGCATATGATATATTGGCAGATTGGGATAATAAGACCTTAAAGTGGTCAAACCAGCCTGCTGCAGGAAATACCATCGAAGATTTTCAGATGGTGAATACTGTCGGGGAATATTCCTGGAATATCACTTCAGTAGTGAAAAAATGGTACACCACCAATAAAAACTATGGTGTAATGCTTAAAACTAATAATGAATCAGTTCTTGGTTATACAGATTTTTATTCCTGTGATATAGATGAGAGCCTTGAAGCCAAGAGGCCAAAGGTTTCAATAAGCTATGTAAACAATGCAGGTCTTCAGGATTACTGGTCATATCATTCAATGGATTTGGGCAGAGCTGGAACTATAAACGTCAATGATTATAACGGTAACTACGTGTTGGTTCACAATGATTTGGAAACTACTGGTTCACGTATGCCAATTTCAATAAACCATGTATATAATAGTTATCAAAGGGGAGCAACATTAGGATATGGACAGGGTTGGAGACTAAATATCCGACAGACTATACAAAAGCAAACCATTAATGGTCAGCTTTATTACATCTATGTAGACGGTGATGGAACAAGACATTACTATAAGTCCGGTACATCTCCTATGGGTGCTGAATCAGGAATAGATCTGAAATTAACAGTCAATAGTACTACCACCTTGACATTGGAAGATACTTCATATAACAAAATGTCATTTTCAACAATAGGGACAGATACAAATAATTTTTATCTTAAGAGTGTTACTGATAAAAATGCCAATTCCATGGTAATTGACTATCAAGGAACAAAACCAAGCATGGCTACCGATGGAGCAGGAAGAAAAGCCACATTAACATATAATACAGATGGAAACCTTTCATTAATAACTGATCCGGCGAACAGGGTAACCCGTTTTGATTATACCGGTGCTAACCTTACTAAAATAACCTATCCGGACAATAAAGTTACACAATATAATTATACAGCCAGTGGAAATATAACGGATGCCATAAACCACGACGGTTACAAAATGAGTCTTGAGTATTACTTGGAGGTTCCATACAGAGTAAAAGTCATTAAAGAGTCTCATTCGGATGGAACTCAGGGACAAAAAATTACAATGGAATATGGCAGTAACACTACAACCTTCACAGATATGGAAGGTAGAAAAAACATTCTCCAATTCAACAATGAAGGTAATACACTTAGTGTTAGAAATGAAAACGGAGATGTATCAAATTATAACTATGGATCTGCAATTGGGAAAGATAAAAATAAGCTTACCCTGGAGACAAAACTTCATGCAACCTCTAAAAACTATTTGCAGAATCATAATGCTGAGAATGAAGGTATATGGGCTACAAGATCAGGTAATGGTTCTCAGGGAAATGCTGCTTATGAATCCGGTGAAAAATATTTAGGAACCAAATCATTAAAAGTAACCAAGTCCAATGATCAAGGTTTTCACAATTGGGAGCAGAAAGTTACACTGACTAAAGGAAAAACCTATACACTATCAGCATATGTAAAAACAACGGATGTATCTAACACTGCCGGAAAAGGTGCCGGACTATATATAAGCTATACGGACAGCACAGGACAGCCTGTTATATTAGAAACAAATTATCTTACAGGTCCAAAAGACTGGACACGGCTGGAAAAGTTCTTTACACTGCCCTCTGATGCCTCATCGGCAGAAGTTACAGTAGGTGGAACATTAATTCAGGAGACTGGTACGGCATATTTTGATTCCTTCCAATTAGAGGATGGGAAAGTGGCAAACAGCTACAATCTTGTAGAAAACGCCAACTTTACCTATGGAACAACAGCACCGGATTCCTGGTCGGCAGAATATTTTGATGAAAATGACGGAGTAACTTCCGATCCTGGACCACATCCAAAAGGATTGGATAACAAGGTGCTGCAAATCACTGGCTCTGGAACCTTAAGTAAAAAGGTAGTCCAAACCCTTAACCTGTCAGGTAAGACAGGGGACGTCTTTTTCCTGGGAGGCTGGGCAAAAGGAAATGCTGCATATTCTAATGGAAAGAGTATATACAAGGTAAGTCTTGAAATAAAAAGTAATACTGGCGCCCAATGGTTCCATGCCTTCTTTAATGAAGACACACCTGATTGGCAGTACACTAGCAATACAATAGTAGCAGACAGAGATTACACAAGTATCAGAGTGTTCGTCATCTATTATAACAATGCAAATACAGCAATGTTTGATGGGATACAACTATTCAGAGAAAACAGCTATCAGTATGAATATACAAACGGAAATTTGACCGGTACTACCAATCCTGAGGGAATACCTGCCAGTAATTCATATTCGGGAAATGATCTGACAAACAGCACTGATGAAAACAGTTACACCACCTCATACACATATGACACAAAACATAATTTAAAAACATCTACCTCACAAGAAGGTACTGTTACTACGTATGGATATGACGGCGCTGGAAACACCACAATTACAAAAATTGGCGATGATGCTCTTAAAATACAATCCAATTCTACCTATGACAGTGCAGTAGGTACGGAATATAAAGGTGGTAACTATCTTAAAACAGCAACTGATCCCATAGGAAATACAGTAACTTACAATAATGACTGGAAAACCGGAAATCTTACTTCCTTTATAGATGCAATAGGAAATACGACAAATTACCAGTATGACGGAATGGATCGCTTAAAAGAAGTAACTGCATCAGCAAGTGGAGTAATAATATCCAATACCTATGGATATACTGACCAGAGCGGTAACAGTACAGATATGCTACAAACCATAGGTCACAATAGCTTCAGCTATAACTTTCTATATGATAAGATGAGAAACCTTACCGGAGTAAATGTAGGAAGTAGAAATCTGGTTAGCAATATATATGCAAATTATACTGATGGTACGGGTACAAGCTACAATACAAGCCGATTAAGTCAGGTTCAATTTGGAAATGGTCAAAAAATATCATATGACTATGATTTACTTGATAGAATGACCCGTAAAAGTATAAACGGTGTTAATAGGTTCACTTATGACTATGATGAGAATGGAAATATAGCTCTTGTAACAGATAACAGAGATAACACAACAACGAGGTTCCTTTATAATTTATCGGATTATCTAACTGAAATACTTGATTCACATGGATATCAAACAAAGTTTACGTATGATGATGTCGGAAATATTAAAGATATAACTGAAAAAATTGGAACAAATAGTTATAACACCTCTTATTACTTAAATAAAGACTATAACCCGGCAGAAGTAGTCTTTGGTAATAGTAAAATGAAATATAACTATATTGATCCTGCCTCAGGTAAGTCAGTCGGGAGATTATATAATAAATCAATAGAGGTTAACGGAAAATCTATCTATACAACAAGCTTTTCATATAAAAAGGGATATATAACTGTAGGAAATGCAAGTACGAATGTCATTGACCAGATAGATAATAACGGTAACAAAATACAGTATGATTATGACAAAAACGGAAACATAAAAACTATCACAGCAGAAGGTAAAGTCCTGAGTTATGATTATAATGAATTTAACGAACTAATACGTGAAAACAACATTAGTACAGGAAATACTGTAATTTACAGCTACGATGTGGGAGGAAACATAACAGAGAAAAAAATATACCCATATACTACAGAAACTGTACCTGGTGGAACCCCCGAGGTGATATCCTACACATACGGAGACAATGAATGGAAAGACCTTCTGACAAATTTCAATGGGAAAGCTCTGACTTATGACCAGATAGGTAATCTGGAAAATGACGGAACCTACACGTACACCTGGGATGAAGGACGACAGCTTGCCTCAATGAACAAGGCCGATCAGGAAATCAACTTTAAATATAATGAGGACGGAATAAGAACAGAAAAAATAGTAAATGGCAAAACGACAAAATATCACCTTCTTGGCGATAAAGTAACCTATGAGACTGACGGCACAGATAGCATTTACTACACTTATGATGCCAATGATAATCTCATAAGTATGAATCTCAACGGAACTGAATATTACTATATACGAAACGGACAACATGATATTATTGGGTTGTTTGACAGTACTGGATCCCAGATGGTAAGCTATAGCTACGATACATGGGGTAACATTTTATCAATAGATGGAACTTTAAAGGATACAGTGGGTATTAAAAACCCATACCGTTACCGTGGATACAGGTATGATGCTGAGACTGAATTGTATTATCTGCAGTCAAGGTATTATAACCCTGATATGGGAAGGTTTATTAATGCTGATGGAATAACTGGTGTACAAGGCGAGATTTTTTCACATAACATGTTTGCGTATTGTTTGAATAATCCTATTAATAGAACTGACGATTCTGGTTTTTTTAGTTTCAAAAACAATTTTTATTTGGGAGTTGGTTCATCATTTGGATTCTCTTTATTTGGATCACTTTCCCTAAAGAATTTAAGTTGTTCAGTAGGTGGTAGTATCTCATGGAAAATAACTGCAGGTTTCCTTGGCCTAACAATTGGAATGCTTGCAACTGGTCAAGTATTAAATAGGCTGGTAGCTGGTTGGCTCATCAGAAATACATTTTTAAAGGAGATAATTTTTGATGTAATCAAAGTATCTTTTATAGCAAGTTTAGTATTTAAACAAGTAACAGGTTTGCTAACTAAAGGAATTAAAAAAATTGTAAGTTATGCAGACAAGTATATATTGAAGATTCCCTATGCTAGTTATGTGGTATCTAAAGGTACATTTCGATTTAGTTTTAATATTTAGTTTATTTAACAGCTATGAATTATACCTATGTACTACTACATCGAAATTTTTGAGCTGTAGTAGTACATAGATTTGAATTATTGTAATAGTCCAAATTAATAAAAAATGTACTAGGAGGTATATGGTATTATGGGTTCTTATATAATTTTATTAGCTGGTGTATTCCTACTATTATTTAGTGTATTTAATATTAAAAAAACACTAAATATGCTAAGAAAATTAAATGAAAAGAGTTTAGGTATGATTATATTTAGTTTAACTGTTCCAATAATTTCAATAATTATTGGAGTATTTTTTCTTTTCATTTTTTTGTTAAGTTTATTTGCTACAAATAATTAAATAAGAGAATAATGATATTTTACGGATAGATATATGTCTATAATGATATGACCTATACCCGATGAATTGGCAACACAAAATTAAACAATATTTTTCAGGTTATCCATTTTATACTGATACGGTGTTTTGTACCCCAGAGAGGAATGAATTCGATGGCTGTTAAACTACTTCACATAATCTGTGTAATGATCAAGTGTAGTGGTATATTAAACTTGTAACATCTCTATCTAATGGATTATATTATCTATTAGAAAAGGAGAATTTATATGCATCGTTTTACTGAAGACACCAAGAAAAAAGTTGTTAAGCAACACCTACAGGATGGCTGTACCATCGCAAGCCTTGCAGCCGAATATGGATCATCCCATGCTACCATTTCCAACTGGATTAGAAATTACCGCGAAGAATGACAAATAATGATGAAGCAAAAAACGAATACGACATTATGGCTCAAAAGCTTCATATATATAATGAAATTGAAAATATTTATCATGAAACGGGCGGTATACTTGGACATCGAAGTATGCGAGTTTTTCTTGAGCGCAAAGAAATAAAACTAAGCAAAACCACCGTTTATAAATATATGAACCAGGAGCTAAGGCTTCTAACGTACCTGCCGGAGAAAAGGCCCGGGATACAGAAAAGGTCATGCTCACAAAATCTTCACCAACCTTGTAAATCAGGATTTTAAAAGTCACAAGATTAATCAAGTCTGGTGTACTGATTTTACATATCTTTCTCTGTCAAATGGCACGCTTCAGCAGTTTATTCTGTTCTGCCAGGAACATCACATTACGCAAAGTATGAGTCGTGCAGGATGTCCATATGATAAGCACCAATGGAGCGTTATTTCAACAGCCTAAAAAATGAGTTAATAAACCGCTATTATTTTGGGACAGATGAAAAATTAAACAAAGCAGTTGCAGAGTATGCCTATGTCTGGTATACCAAATCCGGCCCCATTCATTTAATGGTTACATGACACCTATTGAGGCAAGGTATCAATTAGAATTAATTAGATTGTATTTTTATTTTCGGCTCATTAGGTCAAAAGACATAATCTTTTTCATATTTATATTTCTCCGTTTCTAAAACTATAGACTGTATATTATATAAATTTTAGAGTAATTACCAGCTCGTTACAAGATTTTACAGTAATCGGCTATTCAAATTTGTAATGAGAAAAGAGTATTTGGGTGTTACAAATAGAAATCCTCATGAATAATATAGTATAAAGTGGGTAATTTAAAATATAGGGTTATCATGGGCAAAGTTGTGGTTGATATGGAAGTATAGCGATGGTATACTAACCAAGCTGTCTCGAACGACGGTGTTTAAATCAATCAAATTAGGTTAAGTAACTTACCGAAAATTGGATTGGAATTGTGTGTTGACACAAAAGTAATGGCGTGTTAACATAACTAAGCTGTCTCGGATGGCAATACTTTAAACCGGTCAAGGTAATAACAAATTGCCAAAAACTGAAAGTTAAAAAAGTATTGACAACACAACAGCATCGTGGTAACATGATTAAACTGATTGCGGCAAGCAAACAGCAAAACCTTACAAAGCAGTCGTAAGAAGGCTTTATGGACTTTGAAAAGTAAACAGTGATAAACATGTAAAGGAACTCGAAAAAATTCCGAAATCGTAAAACGATTTCAAAATTGAGTAACTTGC
>JAEWCZ010000024.1 GCA_023390335.1 Bacillota bacterium
CTGGTGGAAATGACGAGATGGCCACACCCGTTCCCATACCGAACACGGCAGTTAAGCATCTCAGTGCCGATAATACTTGGCTGGAAACGGCCCGGGAAAGTAGGTCTCTGCCAGATTTATATCAAAACCTCAAGCTTAAAGCTTGGGGTTTTGTTTTTTGGTGATTTATGGGCAATTTATCAAGATGGTTGATTATAATTAATTAAAAATATATAATAGAAGTCTGTTTTTAAATTTGGAAAAAGAGAGGGGTAATAATAATGTCAGCTGCAAACCATCCGGCCTATAAGGAAGAGCTTGAAAGGTGCAGATATACTCTGGACTATGTAGAAAAAAGCCTGAAACGTGCTCTTGAAAAGAGAGAGAAAATTGGAAATGAGCTTGAAACTGTGAAAAAGCATATGAGCGGTGACAGTAGTGCGGACTATACTAGCGTAATGGTAAATACAATGTTACATGATACTCTGGCTTTAAAGGTTAAAAACTTATATACTGCCAGAGGTAAACCGTATTTTGCCAGAGTAGACTATAAAGAAAATGGTCTTAATAAATCAGAAAAGCTGTATATAGGAAAAATGTCTTTGTCCAGAGATGAGGATCAGGAAATTGTTATAGTAGACTGGAGAGCACCGATAGCAAACCTTTATTATGAGGGTAGATTGGGACCTTCAAGCTATGAATGTCCAGATGGGGTAATTAATGGAGATCTTCTTTTAAAGAGACAGTTCTCTATTAATAATGGAAATCTGGATGAAATATTTGATATTGATATAACTACTAACGATGAATTTCTTCAAACGTATCTCGGAGCAAATGCAGAAAACAGACTTAAAGAAATTGTTTCTACTATTCAAGAAGAACAAAACAGAATAGTAAGAGCTCCTATGTGGAAACCACTTATTGTTCAAGGGGTTGCAGGTAGTGGTAAAACAACTATTGCTCTTCATAGAATAGCGTATCTTATCTATACTTTCGAAAAAAGTTTTGATCCTGAAAATTTTATGATCATAGCACCTAACAGGCTTTTTCTTAACTATATTTCTGAGGTACTGCCTGAACTCGGAGTTGAAAGAGTTAAGCAGACAACCTTCGAAGATTTTTCTATGGAGTTGATAGGAAAAAAGTTTAAGATCATCGATGCCAATGAAAAATTAAATATGTTTGTAAATTATAATGTGACAAAGGAACAGATTGAATATAATAATTTGGTAAGAAATGCATCCATTCTTAAAACGTCTATGAATTTTAAGTATGTCATTGATGATTACTTAAAAGAAATTGAGTCAAACTTTATTCCAAAAGAGGACATTACCCTTGGTACCAAAGTTATTTATTCCTATGGAGAATTAAATAATTTGTTTTTAACTCAATATGGTATGTGGCCTATTGCCCAGAGAATGAATGAGATTAAAAAAAGTATTACCACAAGGTTAAAAGCAAGCAAGGAGCAGTTTATTCAACAAATACATGCTGAATGTGACCGAAAGGTTGCAAAAGCAAGGTTAGGGATTGCTGATGAACCTGAAAGGCAAAAGTTTATTCGAGAAGCATTTGAAAAGAGAGACCGTGTTCTGGATAAAATTGAAAAGGCAGCAAAATCTTTAGTAAAGAATTATGTAGACAGTTTGCCTAAATTAAGTCCATATCAATACTATGTTGATTTAATGAATAATGCTGAAGTATTTGACCGTATAGCAGGCAAATATGCTGATGAGGAGATATGTAAGTTCACTAGGGATTATACTATTAAAATATTAAATAGTAAAAGGGTTGAACAGGAAGATCTGGCACCGATAATATATCTAAAATATAAAATTTACGGTATGGATGAGAAGATACCTGTCAGGCATATTGTTATAGATGAAGCCCAGGATTTCAGCGCTTTTCAGTTCTTTGTAATGAAAAAAATCGTAAAAGATAGTTCTTTTACGATTCTGGGGGACTTATGTCAGGGTATCCACTTCTATAGGGGAGTAAGAAGTTGGGACGAGATAGTTAATGATGTTTTTGAGGGGAAAAGGTGTGAGTTTCTAACATTGGAACAGAGCTACAGAACCACTGTTGAAATTATGGAGGCTGCAAATAACGTTATGGAGAAACTGGATAACAAGAATTTAACTCGTGCTAAACCCGTTATCCGTCATGGAGATCCTGTCGAATATATACAAAAGAATAGTATTGACGATGTTGCCGAAGATATTGTAGTCAAGATTGAACAAGCCAAAAGTCAGGGGCATAAAACAATAGCGGTTATATGTAAGACTATGGAAGAATGTAATCAAATACTTCCTCTTATAAAAAAAGCAGACAAAGATGTAAGTATTATTACAGGAAATGAGAAGGAATATAAGAGTGGTATTGTAGTTGTTCCGTCATATCTTTCAAAGGGGTTAGAGTTTGATGTGGTTCTTATCTCAAATGCCAGCAGTGATAATTATTCGACAAGCGACCTTGATATTAAGCTACTTTATGTTGCTATGACAAGGCCCTTGCATAAACTTTGTGTTTATTATATAGGAGATAAGTCAAAACTATTACCATAAAAAAATAAACCCGGCTTGTGATATTGGTATTTACCATCACAAGCAAGGGTTCATTTAATAGAAAGGTTTTTATGAGTTTTCGTTGCCCTTATTGCTTTTTGCAGCTATCTTGGCTGCTCTTGCTTCTTTTTTTGACATCTTAGGGACTTTTTTTGTACTACCTTTATCTCCCATATAATTACTCCTTTCATATTAACTTATACTCATTATTACCATATATTCCAAGATAGATACCAGAACGTATAATAAAAAGCCCTCATTTTCTTATAAAATGAGGGCTATATTTTTATCTATGAAATATAAACCGTGTTTGAGGATTTTTCAAACTTGAATGTAAGATTCAGACATTTTGCAAGGGCTTCAAGGCTAATATAAGGGATATGATTTATAGAAATTTCATTTTGCTTTAAATTTTCCTGCTGGATCTCTGTTAGTTTTCCTGCAAGTAACGTAACATCTTTATCTGCAATAAATTGCTTTCCGTCTATTGATAATATCTGTCCTTGTCTAAACAGACTATTTTTATATATTAAGGAGGTCTTTTTATCGCCATTAAACTTGGTCTGTTTCATTAGCTGTTTTGCAATTCTAACCGGGACAAGTTTATTTTGATTCCAAATAGTACTGTAATATGACCATTCTACGGGTTTTGTAATACCTCTTTTACCTCCTACCTCAAGTGTAAAGGATGGAATTTTTAACTTATATACACACCAATCTTTGAATCCGGAAGTGGAAGACTTATAGTTAGCGGGACTTACCAAACTGTAACCCGTCGTGGACTTTAGCATATTTGCGTATGCCATGTCTCTTGTTTTGTCAGCGCCTTCTTGTCCAAAATACCAGTAGATTATATCTCCAGCAGCATGATATGCAAGTGTCAGGTCGAATTCTATTGTGAGACATAGATCTCTGACTGCTTGGGTTTCGGGCTCAGAGAATGCTTTAGTTCCAGTAGAATATGTAGTGGTAATTTTTTTAAACCATAGTGCATCGTAATTATGATTAAGGTCTACCTTGTTAGCGTTAAAATAATAGGACGGAGATCCGTTAACACATATCTGTACGCCATCGGGATTTACCAGTGGCATGAAATAATAGGTGACTTGATTATCCAGTAGATTCCTGATCTTCTGGCCATCAATACTACTATTGTTAGTGTACGCTTCAAGCAAATTCTGAATCTGGTTTAGTGTAAGTATTGTACCTATGTACTCTCTTGGATGATGGGCTGCATTTATAAAAATCTTTTTAGAGCCGTTACCTATTTTTAATACTGACAAATCTCTCTTTTGTACACTTTTTCCTGCTGAAAAAAGATATGTTATATTGCTGTAATTTTTATTAAACTCCGTAAGTCGTTTTTGTGTGTCTGTATAAACATCCTTGCTTTTATATATTTGTTCAAGAGTTTTTGAGTATGTAACTTTTGATGCTTGTACAGAGAATGTACTGAAGGTTGTTATCGTATATATTATTGCAAGTAGAAACAACTTTATTCTTTTATTCATGGAAACCTCCGTTAGACGACATAATATTACAATAATTATTATTTTATATTAAATTTAAGGTTTTGGCTAGAAGTTAATATTAAGCACAAAAAGAACCGACAGCAGAGCTATCGGTTTGACTTTGAATGCTATTCAGCTTTCTTTCCAAGTAGATAAGTGATAAAATGTTGAGCGGTTCTTCCTGATAGGCCACCATTCCGTAGTTCCCATCTGTTTGCTTCCAGGTACAATTCTTCCTCCGGCATATTTATATTGTATTTATCTGCTAATACCTTAACAATATGCTGAAATTCTTTCCTGCTGGGAGCTATATATAAAATCGGTAATCCAAATCTTGCTGATAGTGAGAGCTTTTCCTGAACTGTATCGTTGGTATGAAGGTCATCATCCCTATCGTTCTTGTCACTCCACTTTTCACGGATAATATGTCTTCTATTAGAGGTAGCATATATAAGTACGTTTTCAGGCTTTGCCTCAAGGCCTCCTTCGATGACAGCTTTCAGATATTTATAATCTGTTTCAAAGTCCTCAAATGACAAGTCATCCATGTAAATTATATACTTATATTTTCTGTGTTTTATCTGCTCTATAATAAGAGGCAAATCTTTCATTTGATGCTTATAGACCTCTATCATTCTGAGACCGTGCTTAAAATACTCATTTAAAATAGCTTTTATACTTGACGACTTACCTGTACCGCTGTCTCCGTACAATAGTACATTGTTTGCTTTACGTCCCATAACAAAAGCCTCTGTGTTTTTAACCAACTCTTTTTTTTGAAGCTCATATCCAACAAGGTCTTCAAGAAGTATTGGTTCTATATTTGTAATAGGCTTGAGTTCAATAGTTTTGTCATTGTGTAAAACACTGAAGGCTTTGTTTAACCCGAACTTTCCTACACCAAAATTTTTATAAAAGTCAGTTAGTATCTCATAAAAGGTATGCTCATTCTCAGATGATAACAGACTATCTACAAGGTCATTAAAACAGGGCAGTCGATTACTTTTATCAGTATCTGATGGGACATAAGCTTTAATGATGTTCAAAGACTGGGTTTGGAGAACTTCATCAATTAGGGATAAATCAAAGTCATATAACTCTTTAAAAATTCTGAAATCACTTAATGCCACTTCATTTATTGTACCACTCGGCTTTTGAGATATCTCACAAGACCGTGAAAATGCATTTTCATTGGTAATAAGAACATAGGTAAGATAACAATGAAACAAATTACCACTAAAACCATGGTCAACTGAAAACTCAACTAATCTATGCAAACCTTCGTATAGTCTTGACTTTATAGTTTCCTTAGAAAAAGCTTTGCTTTGGTAATTGTTTATAACCCATGAAAGGTCTTCAAAAATATCAGGTTGGCAAAAATACTTATACAGGATTAATTCATTTGTGTTTATATGCATAAGTGCAGTTCCTTTGCTAGTTATGTTTTATTTCTTTTATAGCACTGACTGCAGTGTATGTCAATATAAAGACACTTTTCTGGTAGCTAAAGCATAACCACTTAAAATAATTTGGATAATCCCGGCGGCAAAAAATTCAACAGAAGGCAAGTACCATTCTCCCAGAATCATCACTTGAGCTATTATACATACCAATAGGATTAATCCCACTAAGGCTGATGATAGCCAAGGCATATTAGAACTGCTTTTAAAGCACATAATTGCCGAAAAAGCATTACCTGTTCCAAACACAACAATTGCAATTATGCCCAGTTGAACCCAACTATTAAAAGGTAGTTTAAAAAGCCACTCCGTGGGATATTCAGCAAATATCCCACTATTTGATTGTACCATCTGTATACCTATAACAATGGCTGATATAGCTAAAACTGAATCATATAGCCCCAATATGATATTACTTTTTTGTTTCAATATAACCATCTCCCTAAGCTAATTGGTCTTGTTAAGTACCTTTGATGCCTCAAGACTGTCCAGTGTAAAGCCATATAGTTTGTTTCTTGCAGAGAGCTGAATTCTTTTATTTTCTACTAATCCATTAAAGTTAATTTCTGATTTTTGGTGATCCGGTAAACCCTGTAGTTTTTCCAGTTGTGGAGCAGCTGTAAAGGATAGCTGGTTTAAATAGAATATTACTGAGGGTTCATCAGGATTTTCAAGATAACTGTTTACATTGTATTCTGCAATTAATTTTTCAATATTAGTCAGGCTTAGTATGCATACCCCTATGATTACGGTCACTCCTATCCATTTTGTAACATCCAACCCAATTTTAAAACACTTTATTATCATCCATAACAGACATAATCCAATTACAGCCATAAGCCAAAGAGTCAGAACACGTTTGATACTAAGGCCATAAGCACTTATATACATAAACATTCTCTTAACTGCTGATATTAGTAATACGCCGTCACCAGCACATAGAACCAATGTTCCAAGACTCACCCATAAAGAAAGCTTTTCATTTTTTTTCTTAGTCATAACTATTACAAAAAGTGCAATGGCGAATATTAGTGCTGACGCAGTGCATAGTTCAAAGAAGCCTCGTCTTGCATACTCTGCATAGCCAATTCCGGAAGTTTTTATATTAGCTGTCCCACCGAACAAATACATGAACTGAAATCCTACAAATGCTATCAAGAATATATTTATAATGGTTAAGAAAGTACCTGTAATAACACTCTCTATGCAACTGCCTACATTTTTTACAGTTTTCTCTTTATGCTTTTCGTACTTCAAACCCAACAGGGCTGAACCGAGAAATATTCCTGACGGAAGACCTAAAATTAATTCTATTGTTATTCGGTCAAAGTCTAAACCTATAAAGTTCTTAAAGGATTTTACTGAAGCAGCGAATACTGCATCTGCTTGGACAAACAATCCCATAAGGATTGCGGCAATAGGTAAAGCTACGATTATGCCTATTAGTACGTACACGATGTTTTTAGTAGTAGCAGATTTTTTGTTTTTCAGTACTCCAAAAGAGTGAAATGGCATTTGAAGATTAGCAAAAGGCTTGGCGAATAGATTTGAAATAATTTTGACAAGTGTGTCCAACGAAAATATGCTGCTTATCTGAAAACTTCCGAGAAGAATGAGCTGGATGCATATGATCCCTATTAACGTAAGCCATGTAATCCATCTGGTACTTGGATTGTAATGAATGAAGAAGCTTACTGCCATTAACATTGCCGGTATGGTTAAAAATACGGCTGCTTTATTAAGCGGCGCATTATTCTCTCTAAAGAAATAATAAATGCTGTAATAAAAGGCTGCAAGATATATGGGAGCAGCTACTCCAGGTGATTGGAATAAAATTGTTTCTAACAATAGTATACATAATATAATGCTTAATATAGAAATAATTAACCCTTTTGATGAAGTAACACGTGATTTAAATTCATGATATTCAGGTTTTTTATTTCTTGGAATATAACTTGCATAATAAGGAGGCGGTTGCGGGGGAGTTGCAGCTTCGGGTTTGAATTCATTGTTTTCCATTTGTCAGACTCCTTTCAATAGTTAAAAAATATTTATTTGTCTATTTCTGCGATTTTTTCTTCAGCTGGTAAATATTCAAGGATATCACCGGGTTGACAGTTTAAAGCCTTACATATCTCCTCAAGAGTTGAAAATCTGATGGCTTTAGCCTTGTTGGTCTTTAATATTGATAGGTTGGCAGTTGTTATACCTATTTTTTCAGCCAGTTCTGTTGAACTCATTTTTCTCTTTGCAAGCATTACATCAACATTTACTATAATGGGCATAGTGATTCTCCTTATCTATATTGTCAGGTCGTTTTCTTGCTTATATTTAACTGCTTGATAGAACAACTCTGCAATAATAAATATGCAGGCAGCTAAAAATAAAAAGGTCAGTCCTACAAGAATAACGAATACCGATGGGACAAAGAATATGCCTATAATATATGAAAGTGCTACAGGTAAACACAGGTAGGATATATACTTGATTCTATTGGCCGTATCAAATGTAAAGGGGCTTTTTGAATTAATATTATGCAACACCTTTTTTGCTTGGTTTAATATTGTAAATGCACATATACCCGATATGACTAAAAGTATCATAATTGAATAATATATTCTAGGTTCTACAGTTGTATTTTTAAGCAGAAGGTAATAATTTAGCGTCCACGGCAAGCTAGCAATCAATATTACGCCAAGAACCTGAAACACCGTGCATAGCACTTCCATTAGCTGACTTAAACCTCTTTTTCCAAGTATCTGATAACCCATTAATAATTCACACCTTTTTTAAATTTAATATATTTATTTTACCTCTATCCAAATGTAATATACATCTATTTTTATTGTTTGTCAATAAAAAAGTATCAAATATTGATAATTACTTTTCGATATTCAGTATTATTAAATAAAAAAACAACCCGTGAAAAAAATATATATTTTCACGGGTTGTTTTTTATTTATTTTGTTTAGAATTAATTATTTAGCCAAAACAGCGTTAGCCTTTGCAACAACATTTTCAGTTGTGAAGCCAAAGTGTTTGAACAGTTGGTCTGCAGGTCCCGAAGCACCAAAGGTATCTATGGAAATTACTTCGCCCTTTAATCCAACATATTTATGCCATCCGAAGGAGGAAGCTGCTTCAACTGCTACTCTGTTAGCAACAGATGATGGAAGTATGCTTTCCTTGTATTCAGCTGACTGTCTGTCAAAAAGTTCCATTGAAGGCATACTTACAACTCTTGCGTCAATGCCTTCTGCTTGCAGTTTTTTGCCGGCTTCAAGAGTAATGTGAACTTCTGAACCACAAGCTATCAAAATGATTTCAGGAGTCGCATTTTTTGAATCCAACAGAGTATAAGCACCCTTTAAAGCTACTTTTCCGTCGATATCAAGAACAGGTAGGTTCTGTCTTGTTAATACCAAACAAGTAGGTGATGAAGGGTTAGTAATTGCTGTAAACCAACCTGCAGCTGTTTCGTTTGCATCAGCAGGTCTGAAATCTATAAAGTTTGGTATACTTCTTACAGATGCCAATTGTTCGATTGGTTGGTGAGTAGGTCCGTCTTCACCTACACCAATGCTATCATGAGTCATTACATAAGTAACAGGTAATTTCATTAGAGCGGAAAGTCTCATAGCACCCTTCAAATAGTCAGTGAATACAAAGAAGGTTGCACAGTACAGTTTTAATCCGCCGTATACAGCCATTGCATTTGCTATAGCTGCCATTCCGTGTTCTCTTACACCGAAGTGAAGGTTTCTGCCGCTGTAATCTTCAGCAGAGAAGTCTCCAGCACCTTTCATAGCAGTTTTATTTGATGGTGCAAGGTCAGCAGAACCTCCAACAAGGTTAGGGATTCTTTGTGCAAGGTAATTTATGAGATTTCCTGAAATTGCTCTGGTTGCATTTGCTTTAGGCTCAGCTTTCCAGAAGTTTTCATCATTTAGCAACATTTCTTCGTAGTTGTCATTATGCCACATGTCCCATTCTTTTGCGAGACCCGGGTATTCAGCAGCATATTTCTTAAACATTTCATTCCATTCGTTTTCAGCTTTTATACCGGAATCAATGATTCCCTTCATGTGAGCTGAAACTTCTTCATTTACGTTGAAGCAGTCATCCTTGCACATTCCCAAGTATTCCTTAGTCTTTGCAAGGCCTTCTTCTCCAAGAGGTTCACCATGAACTGATGAGCTTCCCGCTTTTGGTGAGCCATAACCGATTTGAGTATTTATGATAATAAGTGAAGGTGCACTTGTGTCAGCTTTTGCCTTGGCAACTGCTGCACTGATTTCCTCAACATTGTTTCCGTCTTCAACTTTAAGTACTTGCCAACCATATGCGTCGAAACGTTTTGCAACATCTTCAGTGAAAGCTATGTCGGTGTTTCCTTCTATTGTAATATTATTGCTGTCATAAAGTAATATGAGCTTGCCCAGTTTCAAGGTACCTGCAAGAGAAGCTGCTTCACTTGCAACACCTTCCATAAGACATCCGTCTCCTGATAATGCAAAAGTATAGTTATCAACTATTTTGTAGCCGTCCTTGTTAAATTTGGCAGCCATAAATTCTTCAGCCATTGCCATACCAACCGCATTGGCAATACCTTGACCAAGAGGTCCTGTTGTAATTTCAACGCCTGGTGTATGTCCGAATTCAGGGTGTCCCGGAGTTTTGCTGTTAAATTGTCTGAAGTTCTTTAAATCTTCCATTGAAACATCATAACCGAACACATGCAGCATTGAATAAAGCATTGCTGAACCATGACCTGCTGAGAGTACGAATCTGTCTCTATTTGGCCATTGTGGGTTTTTGGGATTATGTTTCATATGTTTTGCCCAAACAGTGTAGGCTATAGGTGCTGCACCCAGTGGCAAACCCGGATGTCCTGATGATGCTTTTTGAACTGCTTCTGCAGCCAACACCCTTATAGTATTAATAGAAGCTGTGTCTATCTTGCTCATAATTAGTCCTCCCCAATATAATTATTACATTAAACATATTAACACAAAAATATATAAAAATAAGTATATATTACAAAAAATTATAACTATATAGTAAAAAAATATGAAAAATTAATCCTAAAATTTCTCAACGATTATAAATAAGTGTTTGCATATAGATAGATATTCATACCATATATTCTTAAAAATATTATCTTTTTAAAGGGAAAGGTGTATAATAGTTAATACTAAAATTATCTGGTAATTTAATTGAAATACGAGGAAATATAATGGAAGAGTTTATTGGGAAGCATAGGGGAAATTGTGAGGGCAGTCTGGGCTGCTGTGGTTACTGTTGCACTAAAATAGAGAATTTTTGCGTAACGATAGGCAGAACACAAATATTACAGGACGTAAACCTTCATCTACACTGCGGAGAGTTGACTGCGATTATAGGCCCTAATGGGGCGGGAAAGAGTACTTTGCTTAAATCTATATTAGGTGAAATTAAACATGAGGGTAATATTGTGTTTGCCGGAGCCAACGGGCAGGCTGGAGGGAGACCTATTGTGGGGTATGTTCCTCAACAACTGGAATTTGATACGGCGGCACCTCTTAGTGTAAGAAACCTATTTGCCTCATGTATGAGCAGAAAACCTGCCTGGCAGGGTGTTTCGAAAAAGCTTAGCAGTAGGATTCTAGATTGTCTGGACAGAGTTCAGGCTGGTAAACTTATTGACAAACGATTGGGCGCTTTATCCGGCGGAGAGCTGCAGAGAGTATTGCTGGCACTTGCACTTGAGCCAATGCCACAGCTCCTGCTTCTGGACGAGCCTGTATCTGGGGTTGACAGAAAAGGCCTTGAAGTTTTCTATGAGATAGTGTCTAAAATAAGAAAAGAATATGATTTGACAATAATACTGGTTTCCCATGATCTTGATTTGGTAAGGAAACATGCTGACAGAGTAGTTTTGTTAAACGGGACTGTAATACTCAATGGAACCCCTGAAGAAGTTTACACTGACAAACGTATGCACGAAACCTTCGGTTTGACCGGTATTCTGGGAAATGAAACGGACGAGAACGGAGGGGAGAAATAATGGAGCAGATATATAAATTACTCGATATTTTGTTTCCATTTAGTTGGCTTGTAGGGCATGAATTTATGAAAAATGCCTTCCTTGCTATTTTATTGATTGCGCCGGTATTCGGTATTCTGGGAACCATCATTGTAAATAATCGTATGGCTTTTTTCTCAGATGCATTGGGTCACGGTGCATTTACCGGAATTGCAATAGGCACGGCGATAGGTGTTTTCCAGCCTATGTGGTCTGCAATAGTGTTTTCTATAGCTTTTTCTGTTCTGATTACAATTGTAAAGAATAGAACAAAGACATCCACAGACACGGTTATAGGAGTATTTTCATCTGCTGCAATTGCATTGGGTGTTATACTAATGTATTCAAAAGGTAGCGGTAAATATTCTTCTGTGCTGTTGGGAGATATTTTAAGTATAAGTGCCGGAGAGATAGGACTACTACTCATTATAGCAATTGTAATAATCGTATTTTGGTTAATGTTTTACAATAAAATACTTTTGGTAAGCCTGAATCAATCACTGGCAAAAAGCCGCGGAATAAATACCATGGCGGTTGAACTGGCTTTTACGTCTGCTATTGCAGTAGTGGTAACTGTAAGCATACAGTGGATAGGACTTTTGATAATTAATTCTCTTTTGGTTCTTCCCGCTGCAGCTGCAAGAAATGTATCAACTAACGCACGACAGTACAATATCATTGCGCTACTGATTTCCTTTGTTTCTGGTATTGGAGGTCTTATTCTATCGTACTATTTCGATACTGCAACAGGGGCAACGATAGTTATCATTGCAGCGGTTATATATTTTATAACTCTTGGATTAAGGAAAAGGTTTATATAATAATAAAAGGTTGTTGCAAAACAGAAAGTTTTTCTGTTTTAACACCGATACTCCTGTATAAAATTATATCAATGATTGCTTGCAAGATATTTGCAAGTGTTTCTAGCGGCTCATCTTCAGATATTTTACCGTCGCTCACATTCATCGTCCATGATTCATGGTTTCGCTAAAACCTACCTCGTGATAGGTTTTCCGGTAAAATATCCGTCTTCGCCGATAAACAACTGCAAATATCTTTAACCAAGCTTCCATTGATACAATTTATACTAACGTACAGGTTAAATAAATAAAAATAAATTTTGCAACAACCCTGCTGTCTTTCTATTTTCCCATTACAACCACAATTTCATTGGTATCCTTAAGCTCATCTACGCTGATATAACAGCCATCAATATGTTTTCCGTTAACGGTAACGTATTGTACGCCTTTTTCCACTCCTTGACTGTTGTCGACAGTTATATTAAGAACGGAGTTTCTGAATACCTTGGTCATTTTAAAGCTCTTCCAACTTGATGGAATACATGGGTTTACTTTTATGCCATCGTACTCAGGCTGTAATCCCAAAATTCCGTATACCATTGAAACCATTACAGTTGAAGCTGTACCTGTCAGCCAGTGAACATGTGAACGGCCGTGATTTTGGGTATCAATTCCTTCTGTTGCCTGCCCGTGGATATATGGCTCCAGTTTTCTCTTTTCTGCATTGTCATTCATGGCAGCCGGATTTATTTCAGTAAAATATTCATAGGCCCTGTTACCATTTCCTATAATTGTTTCAGCTAGTATCAACCAGCCTTGAGGCTGTGAGAATATTCCAGCGTTTTCCTTGGTTCCTGCATTGAAAAGTGACATTCTTGCCACAGGAAGACCATATTCCCTGAAAGCGGGGTAAAACAACATTGCACCATATTTAGTGTTCAAATTGTCATATACCTTATCAAGAACCGTACTTGCTTTTTCTCCTTCAGCGGCACCGCTTATAACGGACCATACCTGAGGATTGAGCCACAGGCTTGCTTCGGAATTGTTTTTCGATCCTATAATATATCCGTCCTCTGTGAAGCCGCGAACATATTGATCTCCTTCCCATGAGGACTTTTGGATATTTCCACCTAGTTCTTCAATACGGTTTTTTGCCCACTCTATATCTGATGAAGCACCCTTTTTGACTGCAAACTCTTCAAAAATTTTAAGGGCATAGTATAGTTGGAAGGCAACGAAAAGTGATTCACCTTTTGAGCCAAGCCTCAAGCAATCGTTCCAGTCAGCAAATAATCCTGCCGGTAGGCCATGGCTGCCCAGTCTGTCCAAGTTAAATTGTATTGCTTGTTTAAGGTGTGTATAAACAGTTGCTTCCCCTTTATCTGCATAAGGAATTTTTTCATCTATAAAGTTCCAATCGCCGCTTTCTTTAATATATGTAATAACAGTCGGGAAGAGCCAAAGTGCGTCATCTGCACGATAAAAGGATTGTCCTGTTTCTTTTGCATATTGTGATTCATCAGGAGTAGCTTCCTGCCCTGGCTTGTGATCAAATTTAACCAGTGGCAGCCCGCCGCCATTGGAAACTTGTCCGGAAAGCATAAGCCAAAGTCTTTCTCTTGCAGCATTATTATCCAAGTGGATTATACCCTGTATATCCTGTACCGTGTCACGGTAACCTAAACCGTTTCTCAGACCGCAGTACTGGAAGGAGGCTGCTCTGGACCAGAAAAATGTTATAAAGCACTGGTATGCATTCCAGACATTTGCCATATTATTAAAATTATCATCCGGGGTTTCCACCTGAAGGTTGCCTAATCTTGAGTGCCAAAAGTTTTTCAGTTGTGTAAGCTCATTTAATACAACTTCGCTGAAGTCAAAAGCATCTTCATAGGAGCGCTTATTAGACTTTGCAACGGCATCATATTTTGAAATTAGGCTTTTTGCAACTTCTTCATTTCCTGCTCCAAGGAGGAAGGTCATTTCAGCCTCCTCACCGGGATTTAATTCTATATCTGTCTGGAGAGCCCCAAAAGCATTTCCGTTATAGGCAAGGGTATTTGAGCACTTTCCGGATTCTACGGCAACAGGATTGCCATAGTTTCTGTAGTTGCCTATAAATACATCTCTTTCGCCGTCAAAAGCAGAAACTGACTGACCTGCCAGACCAAAAAATCTGTATATGGGGGCACCCTTTTTATTGGAAGTGCCTTCAACATCTGAGGAAGCCTCACTCCCATTTTCGTTAATTACCTGTAGTATGTGATTATCTTTAAAATATGTTTTACTTATAAATTGCGAATACTGAAGATTTACAGTATCATTTTCATAGTGATCATGGTTTGTGAATTCCGCCATGCCATATATAGATAAGTTCCGTTTGCTTGTTCCACTATTCTTTATTCTGAAATTCCACACTTCATAGTTTTTATCAAGAGGAACATAGTAAAGGGTACGTGTTTCTATATCCTTGTAGGAGGATGAAATAATAGTGTAGGCAGTACCGTGTCTGCACTCATTCGTATATTTGTCAATTGATTTACATACCGGCTGCCAAGAGCCTGACCAGTAATCCCCGTCTGCATTATCCCGTATATAAATAAATCGTCCGGGTTGATCGTTTGACATGGAATTTAATCTGAAACGTATTATTCTTCCGGCTGCACCGGATTTTACAAAACTATAGCCCGTTGCATTATTAGATATAATTGCGCCATAGTCTACAGACCCAAGATAATTACACCAGGGGGCAGGAGTATCAGGGCGAGTAATAACATACTCCTTGTTAACTGGATTAAAATGACCAAAATTCATTTAAAGCACCTCCGAAAACCAAATTCAGAGATAATAATATCATAAAACTTAAAATAAATGTCAACAATTCAAAACAATAGAAAAATAATTTTCAAAACAATGAGGCGGTGTTTTAGATCAACATAATTGTAGGAATGTCAGGGGCATCAGGAGTCATGTATGGAATCAGACTCCTAGAAACACTTAAGAGCGTACCCCAGATAACAACTCACCTTGTAGTCAGCAGATACGCTGTTAAAAATATAGAACTCGAAACGGACTATAGTATTGAACAAGTGTTGGGGCTTGCAAACTTCACATATGATAATGATAGTCTGGAGGCGAGGATATCCAGTGGCTCTTATTTAACCGATGCAACAGTAATTGTTCCGTGCAGTATGAAGACATTGGCTTGTATCTCAAACGGCATTTGTGACACGCTCATATCCAGAGCTGCTGATGTGACTCTTAAAGAATCACGAAAACTTATCATTTGCCCCAGAGAAACACCCCTTAACTCCATACACCTTGAGAATATGCTCAAGCTATCAAAGCTGGGGGTAAAAATAATTCCGCCAATGCCAGCTTTTTATAATAAACCTCAAACGATTGATGATATCCTAAATCACCAAGTCATGAAAATATGTGATTGTTTAGGTATTGCCAACAAAATAGGACGTAGATGGCAATAATATGCTGCAAAACCCTTTTAATACTATAGTTGTTCTACTTTATATCCCTTTTCCTTGAGCAGGTTGATAACACCGCTTTTTCCGGTCAGCCTTGAAATATCAGCTACAGCAAAATATTTACCACCGGATTTTAAATATTTTGTAATGCACTCATAAGTTTTTTGTGTTACAGGTGTTTGGGCATCCTTGTCAAATGAAAATAGCTCATTCAAGCCATCTATGTCACCACATTTCCATAACGCGGTAGCATTTTTTACTGTTTCAGGTTCTTTTTCTACAACTGTAATGGTATTTTCGAGTAGTGAACCTTGAAGAGAGTATGACATTGAGCTCAGTCTGGTAAGTTGTGAATCTGAAGATTCAAGTTCAACTATTGACTTTCTATCTTTCTTTGCCTTTTTGATAAAATAGGATGGAATAGGATTCTGTAGGAAATTTTGTGAATTATTAAACGCGAGATTAGAAATAAGGCTTTCAATTACCCAGGGCATAAAATTTCTGTAAGTAGAAAGTGATTTCTTGTTTTTAGTATATTTTTTTATAAGATTATCTGCTTTGGTATACTGTTCCTTTGTTAACACCTTATCTATGGTTGTTTTTGATAGCAACCCATATTTTAATAGGGCTGTTACGGTTTGATCCTGTGTAGGTTTTGTCATGTCTGTTTCTACAATGATTTTAGAACATTCATTGTATATCTTTTCAACCTGTGCATTTAAAGGGAATATGCTTTTATCGGTAATTGATAATGATCCAAGGAGGTATGTAATATTTCTTTCTAAGGAATCATTTTGATTTGTTACCTTCCACATGCTTATATGGTTATCTTCAGCAGTAAGTGCTTCAGAAGAAGCTGAGGATGCCAAGGTAAGGCATATAATAAGTATTAACGTAATAAAGGGCACTAATCTTCTCATTTAAAACCTCCGAGTTATATTTATATTGTATAAAGACTACCAGCTATATTAAGATATAAGTATATTAATGTTGAATTATTACAATTATTTTAATATTATAGTAATATATACCAAACGTGGGGTGGATTAATTGTACATTAAAAGACTAGGAAGCTTACTTCTGGCCGCTTTATTAATAATATCACTATTCGGTTGCAGTAATACTGCACCAAACGCTCATAAGATTTCAAATAGCCCACATATTTCCACAGTAAGCGGAAATAATTCGGGAGTATTAACAATATACAATAAAGAAAAGTCAATCAAGGAAAATATAGCTGAATACATAAGCAAAATGACCCTTAAAGAGAAGGTAGGTCAGATGATTATGGCTGAAAAAGACTATATTACCGCCCAGGAGGTTAAGACTTACTCTTTAGGGTCTGTGTTTGCTGAAGGGGGTTCAGCTCCTAAGGAAAATAATCCAGATGGTTGGAGAGCAATGATAAGGACGTATAAAAATGCCGCAAAAGAATCAAGGCTGTCAATACCGCTCTTATTTGCTTTAGATGCTGTTCATGGTAACAACAATATGAAGGATACAGTCATCTATCCGCATAATATCGCCTTGGGCGCTACACGAAACGGAAAACTTGCAAGTGAAATTGGGGCTGCCGTGGCAGATGAATTAAACTCAATAGGAGCAGATTGGACGTTCTCACCGTGTGTTGCAGTAAGCAACGATATTAGATGGGGAAGGGATTATGAGTGTTTCAGTGAGACTCCCGATCTTGTGACTATGATGTCGACACCTTATATAACATCACTCCAGGAAAAAGGGATAATCGCATGTGCAAAACACTACGTGGCAGACGGAGCAGTTGAGTTTGGCTCTGGTACAAATGGTATGCTTGACCGCGGAAATACCAATATCAGTACAGAGGAACTAAAAGATAAGTACATATCTGTTTACAAGGATGCAGTAAAAGCCGGCGTTAAAACAATTATGGTCTCATACAGCAGTATAAAGGGACGAAAAAACCATTCTGAAAGAGACCTCATAGAATATAAACTAAAGCAGGATATTGGCTTTCAGGGAGTAGTAATCAGTGACTATGAGGGAGTTGAAAGTCTGGATGGAAACAGTCTTTATATAAAAGTAGTAAATGCAGTAAATGCAGGAATAGATGTATTAATGGAAGGAAAACGGTGGAAGGAAGCCTATAAATGTTTACTGGAGGCAGCAAGTGAGAAGCGACAGGATATAAATATGGATAGGATAGATGAAGCCGTTTCGAGAATATTAAGATTAAAGATGGAGTCCAACAAATTTGACGAAAAAGATTATAAGGTCAATAAGGATTATGATATAAGGCAGAATTCAAATATTCAGATTGCAGAACAGGCTGTGAAGGAATCCTTAGTTCTTTTAAAAAATAAAAAAAACATACTTCCTCTCAAAAAATCGGCAAAAGTTGGTGTCATTGGACCTGCTTCCGATAATATAGGAGTACAATGCGGCGGTTGGACAAAGACATGGCAGGGTGGATTGGATAACGGAAAGAAAAGATGGATGAGCGGTACAACTATTCTCGATGGATTTAAGGAAATGGCAGATGAGGGAAGAGGTCTTATAATTACCGATCCTGCAAAAATTAAGGACGCAGATGTTGTTGTAGCGGTTTTGGGAGAATATCCTTATGCTGAAGGAAAGGGCGATGAAAAAACTCTGGGGTTAAGTGAGGGACTGGCTTTTGGGGAGAATAGAGAAACATTAGAAAAAGCCTATGAATCAAAGAAACCTGTGGTTGTCATTATTGTATCAGGGAGGCCAAGGATAATCACAAGTGATATTAATAATTGGGATGCTCTGGTTGAGGCATGGTTACCCGGCACGGAGGGAAGGGCGGTTGCACAGGTTATTTATGGAGATAACTGCAATTTCAAAGGACGACTACCTGTGAGTTGGCCTAAATCAGCTGAACAACTTCCAATAACAATTGAAAAATTGGATAATAATGAAGAATATGATGCTCTTTTTCAGTACGGATTTAGCTTAAAATATTCAAATTAACCTACTTTTCCACACTTATGTGAACTGTCAAATTTAATTTATGCACAGATTTATGCACATTATCCACATATATAATGCAATAGTAAAAAGCTTGTAGAAAACGCCGGGAATCCTTGGTTTCCATGAGGTATTATAATTATTCACAGTTTTTTGTAAACAGTAACACATATCCACATGCTACAATTAACAAGAAATTCAGAAGTTATCAACAGCTTTTAGGGTATTTTGTTGAAAAAATAAAAAGCGAGGAATTTTACCTCGCTTTTTAAAATATAATATAACTTATAATTCTTCTTCGTCAGTTTCTTCATCATCATCAATATCAACTTCAGCTATAAATTTCTTGTCATTGTCATCCAAACGTTCCAGATAGTCATCAATAAGATATGAAGCATCGGTTTTTGTCATGGTTTCAAAATTCATATCACTTATATCCTCGTTTAACTGCTCTGCCAACTCTTTGATGTACTCAACTTGCTGAGCCGTAGCTAATTCTACCATAGATTTAACGTGTTGATCACATTTTTTGTTTGTGCAACTTCCACTGATCTTCAAAGAGCCGCATTTATTACAAAATTCCATACCAATATCACCCCGCAATTATTGCAAAATTAAAATTAATTGGCATATGATGCCTATGTGACACTGCCACATATTTATGATGTTAATATTATAATACGTGCTAATTATTTTAATGTAAATATGTAATTCCTAATATTTTATAATTTTGATAACATATATCATAATAGCTATAACAAAAAAAAGCAATCATTTCCTGAATTTCGGAGTGATATCCTCTGGATAGCCCTATTTCTGGGCTATTTGGGATAATAATCTGCCGGCAGATTTATACAATAATAAGGCGAGTACAGAATTGAGACCTGCCTTCATTAAATTAAAAGGAAGCAGAGCCGGAACAATCAACTTTATTACAGCATCAACCGGAGTTCCCGCAAACAGAGGGTAAAAAATCATGTTCATGGGTATCATTAGTGCGGTCATTGCAAGACTTCCTAGAATTAAACCAATAACAGCACTTTTAAGAGTTTTTTTCCTTAAATAAACTATAGACGCTGTACTTACCAGAGCTGATGTAGCAACAATATGCATAACACAGCCTATCCATCCGCCTCCGGTACTGACTGCCAGAGTTTGAACAAGAGCTGTTACAACTGTAAGGATAATGCCTTCAACAGGCCCAAAGATAAATCCGCCTATAATAATGGCTACGTCTGCTGCATCATAAACAAGGAATGGTGCTGCGGGAAAAGGGAATTTTAGCGGAGATATTATAAGTATTACCGAAATTGCCACCAACACACCCATTGTTGTCATTTTTCTTATTCTACTGCTATTCATTAGATTTGCCCCCTTATGGTAATATAGATAAAAGTAAATTAAAAAGCTCTGCGATAATAATCCACAGAGCTTAACCAAATAACAAATTAATGTTGTTTATTGTTCTTCTTTCATCCAGACTGTACTGTCGGCCATGGAATCACACCATGTCTGCAAAACGCTCGCGGGCTAATACAATATAGTACATTACCGCCGGTAGGGAATCACACCCTGCCCTGAAGATAATATTAAGTTTTTAATTATAGCAATGATAAAATTGTAACATAGAATAAAAGGATAATCAATGCATTGGATTAAAAGGGTATAAATGGTAACATTTGTTGCGATAAAATTAAGATATGTGGTAAAATATATTTGAATAAAGTTACATACGGAGGAAATCTATGAAAGTACGAAAGGCGATAATACCTGCTGCCGGACTTGGGACCAGATTTTTACCTGCAACCAAGGCACAGCCTAAGGAAATGATACCTATAGTTGACAAACCTACAATACAATACATTGTTGAAGAAGCGGTTGCTGCGGGGATTGAAGATATACTGATTATCTCCGGAAGAAACAAAAGAGCAATCGAAGACCATTTTGATAAATCTTACGAACTGGAAGAGGAACTTCATAGAAAAGGGAAGCAAGATTTATTAAGTGTTGTACAGGAAATATCAAATATTGCTAATATACACTATATAAGACAGAAGGAAGCAAAAGGCCTGGGGCATGCCATATACTGTGCTAAATCATTTATCGGGAATGAACCTTTTGCAGTTATGCTTGGTGATGATATAGTGGCTTCTCCGGTACCTTGCATAAAGCAGTTGATGGATGTATATAACGAATACCAGACTACTATTCTGGGAGTTCAAAAAGTACCCCTTCAGGATGTAACAAAATATGGTGTTATAGGGGGAACGCAGATAGATGAAAGAGTTTACAAGGTAAAAGGATTGGTTGAGAAGCCGGAGGTAGAGCAGGCACCATCAAATATAGCCATACTGGGAAGGTATATTATATCCCCAAGAATTTTTGAATTCCTGCAAACTGCTACCCCGGGAAAGAATGGTGAAATTTGGCTCACAGATGCATTACAAAGTCTGATGGAGCAAGAAGCAATGTATGCCTTTGATTTTGTAGGTGACAGGTATGATGTAGGAGATAGAATTGGATTTCTAAAGGCTACGGTAGAATTTGCCCTAAAAAGGGAAGAATTAAAGGATGATTTTACAGCTTTTCTGAAACATAAAATGGATCAACTTCCTTAATAACCAATGAATTTAAAAAAGGAAAAATAAAAACCGGAAACACTAAAGCATCTTGGCTTTTGTGGCTTCCGGTTTTATTTTATGTTTTAATTAAAGGATTTAAACTGGTAGGTTACTGATGTTCCCTTAACTTTCACAACCGCATACTTGGCCGCACTCTTATTGTTGTCGCTGAAGCCATAGGAGTCAAAGCCAGCGGTAACCACATATTTAATACCTTTGTCCATATAACTTGAATTTGAATTTCCCTTATAGAATACCCAGACATTCTTTCCGGTTTTATTTTTGAAATCTGAAAGAGTATCTTTTAGAAGCTGACCTTCTTTAGTATCATTAAATTTCATAGGATCTTCCTTAAGAAATACAAATAAGTTCTTACCGTTAAAGGAATTAAGTTGATTAATAAACCATAGCCACTCATTTGTGTTTGTTACTCGTAAGCCACCTTTGGCAGTATTCAGTTGAATAAGTCTGCTACCGTTAATGTCTAAAGACTTGTAGCTTGCTGTGGTACTCAACTGCGGAACCTTTATACTGCTTCTTGTAAGTCCGTCATTTGAGCCAACCAGTACAGACACATCTACAGAGCTGCTTACTTGTCCTGCCAGTTTGTTAAGCATGTCAAGCTGTGTCTTGTTAGCTGTAGTATATGCTGTTGATTGACCAAATACTGAGAAGGTCATTGAATCATCGCCCGATACAGTACTATTCTTATAATTATCGTCCTTCGGTACAGTTGTTTTTGGAGCTTTTGACATATCAACACCTGGAAAGCCTGTGTAAATCATTGTCAGGTTGTCAAAATATACTGTACCTGAAGACTTTCCGTTTTTAGGTTGGACGGCAAATACATTTGTTACTTTTTTTGGTGTATTTAAATCATCCATAGATACTTCGAGGTACTTCCAACCCGTCCAGGTTATACCTTTGGCAAAGTATTCACTACTGTAGTTTCCTTTAGAATCGTGAACAGTAGCTCCTATCCAAATTGGTTTTTTCGCTGAACTGTAAACCCACATACCAAGTTTTGAGGTGGTAGATTCCAGTGTATAGCCTCCATTTGGCAGATTCAGATATGCTGTTTTGTTAACACTTAAGTCCTTGGTAAAATCATAAGTGATTTTTGCTGAGTATTTTGCGGACTTATATACGTTGGATGCCATACTATAAGTTGCTTTAGCCGATTTTGGTGTGGTTGTAAGCTGTATACCTTTTGAATTAAAGTCCTGAATAATTTTTGTTAAACCTGACATTCGTATAGCTACAGGACATGAAACAACTGCTGCACCTACAGCCGCAGCTACATAACCTGTTCCTCCGCTTTTACTTGCTGTAAATACGTTTGATGAGGAAACTTTACCTATATTTCCACCTGTACTCCATTTTATGTTTGCAGGTGGAATACTTGCTGTATAACCGTTTTTATCCCATCCTTTAACAGAAAATGTAACCGAACTGCCAGGGTTAATATTAAGTACCTCATGATTCAATTCAAGTCTGGCAGGGGACTCTAATACGGTAATTGGGCAAGTTCCTACTACATGGTCACCTATTTTTGCTGTAACCACGGCTTCTCCTGCTGTGGTAGGATACAGTACATTTCCTTTGAAAGTACCCTTTACTCCGGAGACAGACCATTTAATATCGTTTGTATTAATGTTAACAGGGTTCATGTACTTATCCATGCCCCTTGCTGTAAAAGCTCTGGAGGTATCAACAAACACTTTATCCTCGTATGAAGTTACGTAAAGAGAATCCAAAGGCCCTTGAGGTGCTACCGAAAAAATTCCAAGAGATGCTCCTACACCTCTTTGTGAACCGTCTGAAGGCCGATTTTGGACGCTCAATCCTGTTGTACCCTGTTCTCTGGATACCAGTGTAGTTGATCCGCCTCCATCCAGATTCAGTGCATTAGCACAGCCAAGCTCATGCATATACGATGCAAGCTCTGCTTGTGTCATACCTATGCTGGCACTTGATTTTCCATCAACAGCAGCAACAATCAGAGTTTTTCCGTCTTTTGATGTTCCGATTGCTGTTCGCGGTGCCCTTGTACTGGGTGATACAGGATTGTGTGAGAAAAAGGTTAAAACTTTATCATCCTTTACAAGCATTGCACCGCCTGTAAGGGCCATGGTCATTTTACTTGTATCAACGTTCATGGTGATACTGTAATCAACCGGATCACCAACTTTGAAATTGTCTTTTAAAGATTGAATATGACTTCCCGCACCTAATACAACAAAACCATTTTTCGGCATATCAATACCGGGTTTGTTCTCGCTGAACTCTTTTACAACACCGTCTTCAACTACCATTTCAAGCCAGTTAGGGTATTGGGAAGTGGCGCCCGGAGTTTTAGCACCCCATTTGGAATCAATAATTGTCATACCGTTAAAAGTATCTTTGTATCTGTTATAGGAGGCGGCAATTTTCTTTTCACCCATTGGAGTAATAAGCTCAACTTTGGTATTCCAGTATGTAAATAGTGCTTCGTTTACATCATTGAGAGAAAAGGTTGCAGTATCCTTACTGTCTCTGGTAGCTGCCAGATCAACTTGTCCGGAAGAAACGACAGGACCGTAGGTATAACTTTTTCCACTTCCCTTGGCTCCAAAATCAAAAAAGCTGCCATTCACTGCAGCAATAGCTCCGCTGTTTTTTGCAAGATTCAAAACAGTTGAAGAGCCAACCACTGATTTTTTGTTTACAAGAGTGTCTACCTTTACATTTTCATTAGAAAGATCAACTCTGAGAACGTAGGATTTAATCCAACCGCTTGTAGTAAATCGGTCATAACTTTCTAAAGTGACCCCTGAAGTAACTGTCTGTTTTTCAACACTCTGACTTATGAGCTGCTGGGCTCCAAACACATTGCTGAAAGAGGTCAGCAGTAAAGTTAAGATAACTAAAAGTGCAAGACTTCTGCGTATGTATTTATTCATTTTTCTGTAATGTACCCCCATTATTATGTTGATTTACCCCGTTGAGAAATTAAGAAGTTTATCTTAGGTACTATTGCAACAACCATGCGGGGTAGTGTTTTGCTATTCGTGCCATCCGTCGATTTCTGCACGTTTTATTGCTCCGAAAAGGTTGCTTTTTATTTCTCTGTTATCCTTTTGGAGTTCTAAAATCAAATCCTTGATAAACTGACGCTTGGTTTTACCATCTACATGACATGGACTTTTGACAATTGGAAGATTTTCTGACTTAACAACTGATTTTATTTGCTTTTCTTCAGTATATATAAGAGGACGGATAAGATATAAATCCTTTCTGTCTAAATAGGTTACCGGAGAAAATGTATGTATTCTTCCTTCATAGAAGGTACTGAGCAAAAGGGTTTCAACAGCATCATCCCTGTGGTGCCCTAGAGCAACTTTATTGCAACCAAGTATTTTGGCTTCATTATGAAGAGCTCCCCTCCTGAGATTTGCACACATAGAACACGGGTTCTTCTCATTTCTTACTTCGAAAATTATCTTGCCAATCAGCGTTTCTTTAATAGTATAATGAACATCTATTTGTCTACAATACTCAGCAACTGGAGTGAAATCGGCATTTCCTATGCCCATTGTAAGACTGATTGCCTCAAGTTCAAACTTTTTTGGATAAAAGTTCTGAAGCTGTCTTAGTGCAGTAAGAAGGGTCATGCTATCTTTTCCGCCGCTTACACCAACTGCAATTCTATCTCCATCTTCAATCATGTTATAGTCCTGAACCGCCCGTCTGACTTGCCCTAGAATACGTTGTATAGACACCACATCCTTTTTCCTTAGTTTTACTTCATTATAAAAAAACTACCATGACGTATCAAGAGATATTACATTTCAATTATGTTACATATTGGATATAATAAGCTAAGTGAGCAGTAAAAACATTGAAAACACACGGTTGGTCTTAAATTAAAAAATAATCTGACAAAATGGGTAATAAAACGGTGTAAAAGTGAGCATAATAAAGAAACAGAAGGGTAAATGCTGAAATATGCTCAATGTACGAATTGATTATATTTTGGGGCTATAGTAAAATACTTTTGCGCTCAAGAAAACAGTGAGTGTGTAAATAACGGGGTGTAGCGCAATTGGCAGCGCGCTTGGTTTGGGACCAAGATGCTGGAGGTTCAAGTCCTCTCACTCCGACCACCTAAATCCTCGACAGGTTTCTGTCGAGGATTTTTTGCGTTAAAAAGATAGGTCTTGAACCTGGGAAGGCTACGGCGCTTGTGTTTTCTGCGGAAAACACAGGTGCCTTTTACTATGTTCAAGGCACGAAGCGCCTTACGGGCAAGACCAGTCTCCCCGTATGCCCCACTGGCCTCCCGGCGGGGCAAAAACCAAAATAAATATTTCTATATGGAATGCGCGCAGAAGTGCACGAAGGCGTATTGAAGTAGACGGTCAGTCTTCTCACTCCGACCAAAAGGCAACTGCACATTTCTTCTCATCCCCTATGTTGAATTATATTCTTATTATGTAGTATATTAAAATATCAGAGAATATAATAGGAGATTAAATAAATGGATAAATTAATTGGCTGCACCACCAATCATGAGCAAGGATTCAAGTTAAATAAAGCATCCGGTTATTTTCAAAACATAGGTGTGGATGTGATGGCCTTCGACGACATTTATCCGGAAGGACATCAATCCGGCGTAAGCATCATCATGCACGGCAATCGAGTCGCTACAAACGGCGATATACGTTTTGAACAGACGCCCGGACAATGGCAGCCGGTGCCTAAACAGGGTAAGCGCGAACTGGATGTTGAGGCGAATACAATTACAACTTCGCTAAGTTTTCCGGACTCATCAAGGCATTTAAAAGGTTTTAATCCAATGATCTATCCAGATTTCCAGTTCGAATATAAAGTAATTGTCAAAGGTGAAGGCACGTCGATCAAAGTTACTGTAGATTTGGATAGACCAATACCTGATAGGTTTGTCGGCAAAATATGCTTTGATCTGGAATTGTTTCCTGGCACGCTATTTGGAACATATTGGATGATGGACAACCGACAGGGAGTCTTTCCTCAACAGCCCAACGGCCCTGTCCTATCGATGCCGTCAAATTATTTGCATACCGGAAACTTTAGTCAACCCGATGCAAAAGCTGATATAAATCGTCTGTCCGGCGGCAACAAGGGATATAACCCAATTATTGCCGATGATATCATCGCCGAACCGTATGCCGTTGGCAAGCGTTTTACCGTACGGCCCGATGACCCGTACAACCGCTTTACCGTTGAAAGTAAGGGAGCTGAGCTTAAGTTATACGACGGACGCATGAACCACAACAACGGCTGGTTTGTGCTGAGCAGTGAAGTATCTGCCGGAGTGACTAAAAATGCTATTCAGTGGGTTATTACGCCTAATGTCGTAGAAAGTTGGGTTTATACCCCAGTCGTTCAAGCCTCGCAGGTAGGTTACCATCCCAACCAGACAAAAATGGCAATCATTGAACTTGACAAGCGAGAAAGCAAGCGCGAAAAACCAATCCTTTTCAAAATAACAGAGACCGGCAAAGAACAGGTTCATACGGCTTCAGGAGAGGAATGGGGACAATTCCTCCGATATAACTACCTGAAATTCGATTTCACAGACATAAGGGAAGAAGGTCTATACCAAATTTATTACGGTTCATCGGAGTCGTCCATTTTCCGTATCGCTTTCGATGTGTATGACCGGGGCGTCTGGCAGCCGATGCTAGAGTATTTCCTTCCCGTACAGATGTGTCATATGCGGGTAAGCGAGAAATACCGTGTATGGCATGGTCTTTGTCATCATGATGACGCTCGGATGGCGCCGGTAAATTATACTCACTTTGACGGATTTGAACAAGGACCTTCCACACTAACCAAATACAAACCGGGTGACTCCGTTCCGTGCCTGAATATTGGCGGCTGGCACGATGCTGGCGATTTTGATCTTCGTGTGGAGTCACAGTCTGGGGAATTCTATATTCTGACCCTTGCATATGAAGCGTTTAATGTCAACTACGATGTGACCACCATTGACCAGGACGCACGAATAACAGAAATCCATCAGCCTGACGGCAAAAACGACATCCTGCAACAGATAGAGCACGGCGTTTTGTCGGTAGTGGGTGCGTATCGCGCATTGGGACGGCTTTATAGGGGTATTATCTGCAGCGATCTGCGGCAATATGTACACCTTGGCGATAGCGCGGCAATGACCGACGGCATCAAAGGAAATGCTGACGATCGGTGGGTGTTTACCGAAAATAACCCGCCACGCGAATTGACAACGGCCGCTCATCTTGCAGCCGCTTCCCGCACATTGAAAGGTTTTAACAATACATTAAGTAATCAGGCATTAGAGGCCGCTTGTGAGATTTTTAAAGTTACTGATGGGAGCGGCAACGCCAGAGTTGCAAAAATACATGCCGCCGTAGAATTATTCCTAACTACCGGCGAACAAGAATATAAAAACTTTTTGCTGTCGGAAACCGAATTTATAGTCGGATCTATAGACAAAGTAGGCTGGTTTACAGGACGAGCCGAAAAAACGATTAACGATGCCGGTTTTACAAAAGCCATTCGCGATGCTTTGCCGGCTTTGAAAGAACAGCTTGCTCGGCTGAGCGCCGAAACGCCTTACGGAATACCGTATCGTCCCCATATATGGGGGGCGGGCTGGGCTATCCAGAGAATGGGATACGAGTACTATTTCCTGTATAAGGCTTATCCCGATATTTTCGATCCTGAAATGATTTTCAATTCGCTGAACTTCATTTTGGGATGTCACCCGGGTTCAAACACTATGTCTTTTGCGTCGGGAGTTGGTGCCAAATCGGCGACTGTAGGGTATGGACTTAATCGCGCCGACTGGTCGTATATCCCTGGCGGAGTAATTTCAGGTACCGCACTGATATGCCCGGACTTCCCCGAACTGCTGGTGTTTCCTTATCTTTGGCAGCAGGTGGAATACGTACTGGGGGGCGGATCCTCGCATTTTATGTTTTTAGCATTAGCGGCACAACAAATAACGAAAGATAAGAATAAAACGAATTGAAGATATACATTTGTATCGTAAGGAATAAATTGGAAGTGAAGCAGGGTTGAATTACAAGAAGATTACGATAAATATTTTTGTTGTTTAGAAGAACCAGAATCCGATTACACCCTAACTATTAGCAATTTACCAGAGGAGACTATTATTATTAAATCTGATAATTTTCCTGAACCTAAGAATATATTTGTTGGTTCAAAAATGGAGTGCAAACGAGCTGATTATGTAATTGTAACGAGTTCTCCTAAAAAATGTACAATTAATAATACTCCTGAGACTGCTACTTTAATCGCAAATCGATCAAAAATTCCATTTGGGCAATTATTTAGCTAAAGGTTGTTTTCAGTTATAATACCTTATGAATCCTCACAGGTTTCTGTCGAGGATTTTTTGCGAACAAAGTAAAAGCCAGCGCTTTACGGCGCTGGCTGGTATAAAACCCTTATATGGATAAGATTTTATGCAAATATTCTGTATACATTTGCATTTTATTATCCTTCAGTCTGATCTCCGCAAACTATTTCATCACACTCATCACTCAATTTGCCAGGAGTACCTTCGAAGGCATTGATATACATCTGCTTTATTTCACAAATCAGAGGATATCTTGGATTGGCGCCTGTGCATTGATCATCAAATGCAGATTCGCACATTTCATCCAGAGTATCATAGAATTTTTCACTTGAGACACCGGCTTCACGTATAGTCTTGGGTATATTGACCTTATTCTTCAAGTCCTCAATGGCCTGTAGTAAGAGGTTGATTTTTTCTTCAACGCTATTGCCGCCGAGTTTGAGTGAATCGGCGATTTGGGCATATCTCTCTTTTGCATTTGGATATTTGTACTGTGCAAATGCTGCTTGCTTTCTTGGATTATCAACTGCATTGAATCGAATTACTTCGCCAATAAGTATTCCGTTTGCAACACCGTGAGGTACATGATGCATTGCACCAAGTTTATGAGCCATTGAGTGACATATTCCCAGGAAAGCGTTTGCAAAGGCCATACCTGCTATCGTTGAGGCATGAGCCATTTTTTCTCTGGCCTCAATATTATTTGCACCCTCATTATAGGCTAAAGGCAGGTATGTGAAAATTAGCTTTATGGCTTCCAATGCTAATCCGTTTGTAAATTCGGTTGCAAGGATTGATACATAAGCTTCAATAGCATGGGTTAATGCATCGATACCGGAAGCTGAAGTAAGGCTTTTGGGCATATTAAGCATTAGTTCTGCATCAATGATGGCAATATTGGGAGTTAATTCGTAGTCAGCCAAAGGATATTTGATGCCTGTCTGATCGTCTGTAATAACAGCAAAAGGAGTAACTTCAGAACCTGTACCTGCTGAGGTCGGAACGGAAATCATCAGGGCCTTTTTCCCCATTTCAGGGAAGGTATACACTCTCTTTCTTATATCCATAAATCTCAAGGCCAGATCTTCAAACTTGACTTCAGGATGCTCGTAAAGCACCCACATGATCTTAGCAGCATCCATTGGTGAACCGCCGCCAACTGAAATAATGACATCGGGTTTGAAGCTTTCCATTTCAAGGGCACCCTTTTTCGCTGCTGCCAGAGTTGGATCCGGTTCCACATCAGAAAATATCTTATAGCTTATTTCAAGCTCATCGAGCAGACTCGTGACTTTATCGACGTAGCCTAATTGGAACAAAACCTTGTCTGTTACTATAAAGGCTTTTTTCTTATCCATACTGGATAATTCTTTAAGCGCAACGCCCAGACTGCCGAATTTGTAGTAAATTTTCCTTGGTACTCTAAACCAGAGCATATTCTCTCTCCTTTCGGCAACTGTTTTCATATTTAGCAGATTTCGAACTCCTACATTATCTGATACAGAGTTACCTCCCCAGGTACCGCAGCCAAGGGTAAGTGAAGGTGGAAGCTTGAAGTTGAAGATGTCACCGATGGCACCATGAGAGGCAGGCATATTAATAATGGTTCTTCCTGTTTTCATAGTCGCCCCAAATTGGTCTATTCGTGCTCTGGATTTGATTTCATCTGTATAAAGTACAGATGTGTGACCGAATCCGCCAAGTTCTATGAGTCTGACTGATTTTTTTAGTGCATCTTCAAAGGAGCTTACCCTGTACATTGCAAGAATTGGGGAAAGCTTTTCATGAGAAAAAGGTTCATCTTTTTCAACGGATTCCACTTCACCAATAAGCACTTTAGCATCTTTAGCTACCTTTATTCCGGCCATCTCAGCTATCTTGCAAGCACTTTGTCCAACAATACCTGCATTCAATGCACCGTTTGAAAGAATAATATTTTTTACCTTGCCAATTTCATCGTCAGCCAGGACGTGAGCTCCTCGGGCGATGAATTCTTTTCTTACCGCGTCATAAACTTGATCCATAACAATTACAGCCTGCTCAGATGCGCAAATTACTCCATTGTCAAAAGTTTTTGACAATAGTATGGAACTTACCGCCATCATTATATCGGCTGTCTCATCAATTATAACGGGGGTATTACCCGGGCCCACGCCGATGGCAGGTCTGCCGGAAGAATACGCAGCCTTTACCATACCCGGGCCACCTGTTGCAAGAATCAAATCCGATTCCTTCATAAGAAGCTGAGAAAGTTCAACGGAAGGTTCATCAATCCATCCTATAATTCCCTCCGGCGCACCTGCCTTAACGGCGGCATCCAGTATGATCTTTGCTGCGGCTACAGTGCATTTCTTTGCCCTTGGGTGAGGGGCAAAAATAATACCGTTTCTAGTCTTTAGAGCAAGTAAAGCTTTGAATATCGCTGTTGAAGTTGGATTAGTTGTAGGAATGATAGCGGCAACTACGCCAACAGGTTCTGCAACTCGTGCAACACCGAAGGATTCATCCCTTTCAATAACACCACAGGTTTTTTCATCCTTATATTTATTGTAGATATATTCTGATGCAAAGTGATTTTTAATCACCTTGTCCTCTACGATGCCCATTCTGGTCTCTTTAACAGCCATTTTGGCAAGGATAATCCGGGCATTGTTTGCAGCCATAGCAGCTTGCCTGAATATTTCGTCGGTTTGTGCCTGACTGAAGGTTGCAAATACTTTCTGTGCCGCTCTTAACTCAGCGAGCTTCTGTAATAATTCCTCAGAGGTTGATATCGACATTACACCATCTCCCTTTTTTATAATAAAAGCACTAGTAGTATGCGTGTTATGTGACAATCTTATCCATATAAAAAAGAAACCCTCGACAGATTTTTAGTCGAGGGTCATTGATTAATTGTCATAAGCTAATATTTTAACTTTAGCTTTGTCCTTGGAAGATAGCACTTATAGCAGTGCTGGCACCGGTAGTGGTGGATTTGTATCCTAATCGTATATATCTAAGGAATTTGCTGGAGGTTATAATTGTTGCTGCACCGGGATTAACCTGACGCTCATCACTGTCAACTACCCAATCTGTACCATTTGGACTCAATTCAACGACAACTGTGACATTGTTTGTGTCTCCTGTATTTTTAACAAAGAACTGATAAGAGCTGAGTTGTGCAATTTCTTGCTGGGTTGTATATTGATAACTATCTGTTGTATCTGAGGTCGTAAGAGTAGCATTTGTAAAGGCGCGGGTACTGTTAACCTGTAGAATTCCTGTTGAATCGGTTAATAAAACATGATTGGTAGTACCGTCACTACCATAGACAGTAATACTGTCATCGGCTTCAGAGATATTAACACTAACAGTATCAGATACTGTCAATGGTCTTATATCTAATTGGCCTGTAGAATTTGTTTTAATTATTTGGTTTGTAGTACCGTCACTACCATAGACAGTAATACTGTCATCGGCTTCAGTGATATTAACACTAACGGTATCAGAGACTGTTAAAGGTCTGATATCTAATTGACCTGTAGCATTTGTTCTAATAATGTGGTTTGTGGTGCCATCATTACCATAGACGGTAATACTGTCATCAGCCTGAGTGATATTAACATTAACGGTATCAGAGACTGTTAATGGACGTATATCCAACTGACCTGAAGCATTTGTTTTAATAACTTGGTTTGCTGTACCATCACTACCATAGACGGTAATACTGTTTACTGCCTCGTCTACACCAACTGCAAGGGGAGATGCAGAATCTGTTGCTACCTTTAATCTACCTGTACTGTCAGCCTGAACATTAATTACAGAGGGTCCGTTTGCTGCAAAAATCTGATTCTTTAGATTCGCCGGGGAATCCTGATAAATTGGCATTCCAGGCATAATGTTCACTCCTTATTATTTGAATTTATTACATTATATTCGATAATACGTCAAAAGGTTAACATAATGTAGCATAAATTTTATATAACACCTGTTGGATTTAACTTTGTACCTTATAAAATTAATTAAATTTGATAACGGGAAACATGATATTATATAATAATAACTGAGCTTGAAATTAAATGTTTTTATTTATAGATGAGGTAAACATGCGAAGAGTTTTAAGGACTTTAGGAATTAGTTTCTTTAATGCGATTATAATAGTAATAATGTTGGTAATTATTGTACAGTTAAATTTGCCCATGGCGGGGGTGTATTCTGTTTTTGGGCTAAGTTCGATACTGTTTCCTATGACGATATTATTGTTGTACAGAAGAATTTGGGGAGCGGAAACATTGGTGATTATACCTGTGAGCCTTATTCTCTCAGCACTGTATTCATTAGGAATATCAATATACAGCTACTATGGTATCGGTGGTTTTTCTATTATGTTTAAGGATTTAATGTACTTTATTTATTTTCTTCCTTCAACTATTTATTGCATTATTGGATGGATTATATTTGGTATTATGGCGAAAATGTCTAAAAATACTCGCAGAAGGGAATTTTAACAGATACAAAAGGCAAAGGAGTAATTGATCTTGATGAACACCGATAAAATAGGTTTTTTGGATTCGGGCTTTGGTGGGATAACAGTTTTAAGTGAGGCGCTGAGACAGCTACCCCAAGAAAATTACATATATTATGCAGATATAGAACATGTACCTTATGGAACAAAAACTAAAGAAGAGGTAAGGAAATATGTTTTTCAAGCCGTGGAATTTTTGGTGACTCAAGGAATAAAAGCACTAGTTGTAGCATGTAATACAGCCACAAGTATAGCCGTAAGGGAACTAAGGGGCATGTATGATTTCCCGATATTAGGTATGGAGCCGGCGGTGAAGCCTGCTGTCCAGAACGGAAACGGAAAAAGGGTTCTTGTCTTTGCAACTGCGCTGACGCTAAGGGAAGAAAAATTTCATAATTTGGTGCAAAGAGTTGATCAGGAGCATGTGGTAGATTATCTGCCGTTTCCCGAACTTGTAGAATTGGCTGAAAATATGATATTTGACTATGAAAGGGTAATACCTATTATAAAAAACAAGCTGGAAGGCTTTAATCTTGAAAATTATAAAACCTTCGTTTTGGGATGTACTCATTTTCCAATCTATAAAGATGCATTTAAGAAAGTAATACCTCCATTTATTGATGTAATAGATGGTAGCGAAGGAACAATTAGATATCTTAAGCGTTTGCTGGACGAGAGGCAGCTTATCAGTAAAAATGTAAATGGTGGAAATGTAATATTCTTTGATTCTGGCAAGCTTATACAAAATCAGGAAAGGCTAAAAACCTTTGAATGGCTTATTTCCCATTGTTAGTAACTTTTTAATGTAAATGCAATAATTTTGCTTACATATAAAGGAAATTATAAATTAAATGTAGAATTATACAAGTAATTGTATGTTAAAGCAGCATAAAATCAGTTAAGCCGGGAGTTGGTGCAATGATTAGGAAAGAAATGATAGCAATGTTGCTGGCCGGGGGACAGGGAAGCAGGCTGGGAGTCCTCACTAAGAATGTGGCCAAACCTGCGGTTCTTTATGGAGGGAAATATAGAATAATCGATTTTTCTCTTAGTAACTGTATAAATTCTGGTATTGATACAGTAGGTGTTCTGACCCAATACCAACCGCTAAAGCTCAATGCCCATATAGGCATAGGCAAACCATGGGATATGGACAGAATAGACGGCGGCGTTACCATACTATCCCCTTATTTAAAGGCAGAGATAGGTGAATGGTTTAAAGGTACTGCAAATGCAGTTTATCAAAACATCCAATATATAGACAAGTATTCCCCCCATTATGTAATAATTTTGTCTGGTGATCACATCTATAAAATGGACTATTCTAAAATGCTTGATTTTCACAAGGAGAATCATGCAGATGCAACAATTTCAGTTATTAATGTGCCTTATGAAGAGGCCAGCAGATACGGTATTATGAATTGTCGTGACAACGGCAAAATATATGAATTCGAAGAAAAACCGAAAAATCCAAAAAGCACCCTTGCATCTATGGGAGTTTATATTTTCAACTGGTCGACTCTAAGAGAATATCTGATAAAGGATAATGAATGCTCCGATTCCGAAAATGATTTCGGAAAAAATATAATCCCCGCAATGCTGGGAGACGGCAAAAGCATGTGGGCGTATCAGTATTCCGGCTATTGGAGAGATGTAGGGACAATACAAGCCTTTTGGGAATCAAATATGGATTTGGTAAGTAGAGTTCCGCAATTCAACCTATTTGATCCGGAATGGAGAATATACACCCCGAATCCGGTTAAGCCGGCTCACTATATAGCCGGTAGCGCCTGTGTAAAAAAATCGATAGTGGCTGAGGGTTGCTCAGTTTATGGAACAGTTGTAAATTCTATTTTATTTCCAGGTGCCTATATAGAAGAAGGCGCTGTTATACAGGATTCAATTATAATGTCAAACTCAAGAATATGTAAAAATGCATATGTAAACAGAACTATTATAAGTGAACAGGCTATAATAGGCGAAAAAGCAAAGCTTGGAGAAGGTGCGGACGTTCCTAATGAATATAAGCCTGGAATATATAACTCGGGTATAACGGTTGTAGGAGAACAAGCAAGCATACCCGCAGACGCTAAAATAGGAAAGAATGTTATGATTGATATAGGAGCTTCGGCAGCAGATTTTACGTCTTTAACTGTTGAATCGGGTAAAAGCGTATTCAAAGGTGGTGTAGCTGAATGAAAAACGTAATGGGAATAATAATGTCAGGCGGACGCAATACAAAGCTCAAAGAGCTTTCAACCATGAGATCCAGCCCTGCGGTACCAGTAGGAGGAAAGTACAGAGCAATTGATTTTATCCTTTCGAACATGGTAAATTCGGGAATTACCAATATAGGTGTAATAGCTCAGTATAGCTTCAGGTCACTGATGGATCACCTTGGCTCAGGCAAAGAATGGGATCTTGACAGGAAAACAGACGGCCTTTTTCTGTTTCCTCCATTTTTATCTGATGAAGGTACGGGCTGGTATAGAGGAACGGCTGATGCCATGTACAATAATCTGAGCTTTCTTAAAAGAAGTAATGAGGAGTATGTTCTGATATCCCAAGGCAATTGTATATTTACCACAACCTTTGACGACATGCTCAAAGCTCATAAGGAAAAAGACGCAGATATAACTGTAGCCTATCGCGACATGAGCGATATACCTATGGAGGAACTAACGAACATGGGTGTAATGCAACTGGACAGTTCATCAAGATTGATTGATTTTCAGGAAAAGCCCATGCATCCTAATACGTTCAATGGCTCGTTGGGTATTTATATGATAAAAAGGGAATTGCTAATTGCGCTTCTTGAAGAAAGCGTTGCACATGGCTACTATGACTTTGTACTAGACATTATAATAAAGATGCTCCATAAGCTGAAAATCTACGGTTACAAATACAACGGCTATTGGAGAAGCATGTCTAGTGTACAAATGTATTACAAATGCAATATGGATTTACTGGACCCTGTAGTAAACAACGAATTGCTGGGGAAATTAAAAATATATACAAAGGTAAAGGATGAAGCACCTGCCAAGTACAATGAAGAGGCAGAGGTTAAAAACTCAATAATTGCAGATGGGTGCATTGTCGAAGGAACAGTCGAAAACAGCGTACTTTTCAGAGGAGTAACAGTAAAACGGGGGGCAGTCGTTAAAGACAGTATTATAATGCAGGGAAGTGTTATAGAGGAGAATTCTGCCCTAAACTACGCAATACTTGATAAAAACGTTGTACTTTCCAAAAATCGGTGCCTCAAGGGTGAGAAATCCTGGCCAATTATTATTGGAAAGAATGTTATTGTGTAATACTAACGTCATAAATGAATTAAATTACGGATGAGAGTCAGCAGTTATAATGCAGGCTCTCTTCTATTTTTTTGCGAAAAACCTTTATTACATGGCCGTTACATTTAATTTACATAATAGGATATTATGTTGACCAAGTAAAAATTCTGGTGCTATAATGAGTATGAAATTGAGGCGTGCAATTACTCGTAAGGCCTTGATTTTAAACCATTTCAAGTCGGGGACGTAAATCTGATGGCCGATTTATCCCTGTAAAATTATTGGCCAGAAAACAACTAGGGGAGGATTTAGTAATGGGAAATTTTAAAAAGATTTCTGCTGCAGTTGTTGCCGGTGCAATCATGTTGTCATCAGTAGTACCAACATTTGCAGCCGCATACACTCCGGTAAACGGAGAAAAGGCTAGTGTTTTAAATCAGCTGGAACTTTATGCTGGAACTAGTAGCACTTCATTCGTACCATCTCTTGAAACATCACTTACAAGAGGACAAGGTGCAACTTTATTAGCAAAACTCTTCAACATGGATACTGCTGCACAAGCATTAACTGAAGAAGAAGCAAATGCAATCCTTAAGGATTTTGCAGATGCTGACAAAGTACCTACATATGCAAAGAAAAGATTGGCTTACTTAGTTAAGAACAATATCATGTCAGGTTCAAAAGATACAACTACTGGAGATGTATTTGTAAATGCTGACGAGGCTCTTCTCGGAGGACAATTTGCAACTCTGATTCTCAAGCAGCTCGGATACACAGTATCTAGCTGGACTGAAGCAATCAATCAACTTTCAAAGGTTGATGGAGCTAAGGAAATCGCTGATTACCTTGCATATGCTCAAAAGTCAGTTCTCAGAGACCAAGCAGTTGGAATCATGTTCGGTTCATTGACATCAGAATACTCTGACGGAAAAGCAACAATAATAGATAAAATAGTAGAAGCTAAGCCTAGCTTAAGAGCAGTTGCTCAAAGTGCTGGACTTATAGCTGTTCCAGCAGTACTTGCAGTAGACAGCGTAAAAGCGTTGAACCTTAGAGAATTGGTTATTACCTTCAACAAGGCAGTAAATACTGACGAAGCTAAGAAAACAACAAACTATGAAATAAATGATGCAAATCCTGCAGCTGTTAACGTATCAGAGGATGGAAAGACTGTTACATTGAGAACTTCAAATACTAATAGGATGAGCAATTATGCAACAGATATTAAATTGGAAGTATTAAAAGCAATTGGTCTTGTATCAGATGCTACTATATCAAATATTTCCGCTAAAGATATTACAGTACCATCCGTTGTTTCAGTAGAAGCAACTGGACCAAGAAATATTAAGGTTACTTTCTCAGAGCCTTTGAATGAAGAAGTTGCTACTGCAGATACAGTTAACTCATTCAAGCTTGACAATGGTTTTGTAGCTCTCGATACTACAAGCGCAACTTATAGTGGAAATGTTTTGTCATTGAAGACTTTGGGTGATCTTTCAGAAGGTACTCACTCATTACAGGTTAAAAATGATGCTTTAAACAAGTTGGTTGACTCTGCTAACTACACTGTAACACCAACAAGTTCAGCATTTAACTATGTAAAAGATACATCAGCATTAACAATTAAGGTTCTTGAATCAACAGAAACTACTGCAACAATTCAGTTCAGCAAGCCTATTGATGCAGCTACATTGACTGCAGATGTGTTATTCAGACATACTTATAATACATCTACAAATCAAGTCCTTGGAACTGCAGTAACAAATTCAGGTGATGATCAGAAGTTTACAGTAACATTCCCTGACAATATGCCGTTTGCTCCGGGCTCATCAAATCTTTATATAGTATATCAGAATGGTGCTGCTATTAAAGATAACTATGGAAACAAGCTGGCTGAAACAACCCTTACAATCAATACAACAGCTGATTTGACAAAGCCAACTGTAACAAAGGTTGATTTCATAAGTGCTACTTCATTGGAAGTAACTTTCTCTGAAAAAGTTGAAGCAGGTTCAGGTTCCAACGGAGCTCTAAACAAATCACTCTATACACTGAAGGATTCAACCGGTGCAGTTATAGCAATTAACGGTGCAGCTTTCAAGGATAGCACAAATAAAGTAGTAGTATTAACTACTAATACTATGAATGGCGGATCTTATACACTTACAGTTAAAGATGTAAAAGACGTGTCAGTAGCAAAGAACGAATTGGACGATGCTACAATATCCTTTACAGGAGTAGATAAAGTTGCTCCTACTGTAAGCAGCACAAAGCAAATCGGTGACAACAAAATAAAGGTTACATTCAGCGAAGTAATGGATGTTTCAACTATTACAGACAAGAACAATTGGAGACATAACTCAGCTGCGCTTGATTCAAATGATACTATTGAGGCAGTTGACGGAAATAAAGCAGTAATAATTACATTTAAGACTAACCTAAACAATGCAGACGCAAACACAGATTCAATTCTTGATAATGAAAAGCTTACTCTTGCAAGAGTTAAGGATGTAGTTGGCAACTGGTCAGAAAGTTTTGCTCAGACACTTGATGTAACTAAGGCTTCAAACATAGCTTACACTAAGGCTGAAATGATAGCTACAGATAAAATAAAACTTACATTTGAAGATGAAGTAATATCCGGTGCTACAACAGGAGACTTCGAAGTAAGCTTTAATAATGGATCAACCTGGACAGTAAAAGTAATCGGAATGTCAGTATCAATAGTAGACGGAGATACAATAATGACATTGACAACTGATTCAAAGGCTGCTAATACTAAGGCAACTAATGTGCAGGTAAGAACTAAAGACGGTGCTGCTACAACAAGTGCAAAGAACGCTTATAACAAGCCTCTTGAATTTACAGCAGCAACATTGACAGATAAGGTTGCTCCTTCTATAGTATCAGTAGTAACAAAGGATACAGGAGCAAACAACAAGATTGATGCAATTGAAATCACTTACAGTGAAAACCTTTACGTAGCATCTATATCAGACGCTGATTACACTGTAGAAGGCTATGAAATAACAGGTGTGGTTGTAAGTGGAGATAAGGTTACAATAACTGTTAAGGAAAAAGATGTTGTAGATTCAGATGCAACACCAAAGGTAACACAGGTTGGACAGGTTGAAGATGCATTAAGAAATGTATTAGGTGCACAGGATTCAATCACAGCTACTAACGGAATTGCATAAGAGTTTATCAAAAACTTAATATTTGATGTTAAAACAAAAATCCGAAGGAGAAACTCCTTCGGATTTTTTTAATACTATTACAAATTCTTTACACTTAAATGTACTAAGTTGACTGCAAAAATTGCCAGTGATATAATACATATGAATCAAGATAGGTAAATTTAGGTAATGACAATCTATTGATACCGAATCTTGGAAAATTGGTTAAACGAGTTGGGCTATAAATAGTGGGAGAGGCGTAGCCCGCTCTGGATTTTAAAGCCCGCCCGCTACAAAATACACAAGGAGGATTTGAGAACATGAGAAATCTCAGAAAGCTAGCTGCAGTTGTTATAGCCGTTGCATTGGTACTAACATCTATGACTGCTGCATTTGCTGCTTCAGGTTCATATGAATTTGAAGATCAAGCAACAGTACTTAAGGATCTTGGCATTTGGCAGGGAGACACTACCGGTGACTTGATGCTTGGTGAAAAATTAACTAGAGCACAAGGTGCTGTATTAGTACTAAAGACTGTATTAGGAAAGACAGACAAAGATATGGAAGCTGCAGATGTTTCCAAAATTGCAAAATTTGATGATGCTGCAGAAGTTCCTACATGGGCTGAAGGTTGGGTAGCTCTTGCTGTAGATGCAGGCGTTATGAAGGGTGGCAACAATAAGTTAGCTGCTGGTGACGCTTTAAAGGGAAAAGACCTTGCATCAATGTTCATGAACGCTCTTGGATTTGCAGCTGAGAACGACTATGCTACAGCAGTTGAATTATTGGCTGCTAAGTCAGCTGGTAAAATTCTTTCAGCTATCGTAGATGATATTACTGATGCAGATCTTACAAGAGATGCTGCTACTGCAGTAGTATTCGATACTTTAACTGTTAAGGCTAAAGATGCAACTAAGACAGTTGTTGATGTTTTAGTTGGAACTGACGCTGCTAAAAAAGCAGTTGCTGTAAAAGCTGGTTTGATAGCTGCTCCTACTACTTTGGACGTTGCTAAGGTAGAAGCTCTTAACCTTAGAGAATTAGTAGTAACTTTCAACGGTCCTGTAACAAACGTTGATGCTGCTAAGAAAACTTCTAACTACAAAATTGGAACTAGTGAACCAGAAGCTGCTACATTGTCAGATGACAAGACTACTGTTACTTTGAGAACAGCAAGTGCTAATGCAATGGGTAACTATGCAACAGATATCGAACTTACAGTATTGAAGGCAGTTGGATTTGCTGCTGACAAGACTATAAAGGGTATATCTGTAAAGGATACTAAAGTACCATTTGCAAAATCAGTTTCAACAACAGGTCCTAAGAACATAAAAGTTGCATTATCAGAACCATTAAGAACTCATGCTGGCAGTGGTTTTGATGCTCTTACAGGTTCAGATATAGCAAGTTCAGTAAAAATTGATGGTGCATTTGTTGCTATAGACTCAACTAACACAACTACTAGCGGACTTGAATTAAATATCAAGACATACTCAGATTTGAGTGAAGGTTCACACAAAATTGAATTCATAGGTTCAGGATCAAAGTTATTTGATAACGCAGGTTATCAGATAGAGGGTGCTACTCTTACATTTGATTATGTAAAAGATACTTCAGCACTTACACTTACTTATGTTGAATCAAATGAAACAACTGTTACAGTTAAGTTTAACAAGGCTATAAAGACTGGTTCATTTAAAGGTAACTCTAATGTTGCTCTTACACATACATACAATTCTGACACAAACAAAGTTACTGCTGATACTGCTGTAACTACCGATGATGATCAGAAATTTGTGATAAGCTTTGGAAGCACTCGTCCATTCCCACCTGGAGCAACTACTGTATACATTAACTATGTTAGTGATTCAGGAACAAAGATTGAAGATAACTATGGTAACAAGTTGGCAGCTACTTCATTTGCTTTAAATACTGCTGCTGATTTGACAAAGCCTACTGCAACAGCAGAATTTGTAGATGCAAAGACAGTTAAGGTAACTTTCTCAGAAGATGTTCAAAGCGATGGATTGGCAAATGCTGCTAATAACGTAGGAAACTATGTATTAAAGAATGGAAATGATGTTGTTTCAGTGGCAACAGCTGCTTTTGACGGAGACAGCAAAAAGGTAGTTAAGTTGACAACTACTGATGCAAAAGCATTAAACGGCACATCATACACTCTTACTATTAAGAATGTAAAAGATTTATCTGTAGCTAAAAATCAGATTGATGAAGTAACACTGTCCTTCACAGGTACTGACAAAGTTCCTCCAGAGATAAAGACAGCTAAATTGGTATCTGACAAGAAGTTTAAGATAACATTTACTGAGACAATGGACTTAGCTTCAATAACTGATAAGACAGTTTATAGAATAGGTGCTACTGAAGCTACTTCAACAACTCTTAATACTGATGATTACACTATTGATGCTGTAGACGGTAATAAAGCAGTTGTTATCACTTTCAAAACTGCTCCTAACTCCGCTGATAATATCTACCTTACAAGAGTTAAGGATGCAGCTGGTAACTGGTCAGATTTCTTGTATGCTGAAAAAGCTATTGGATTGAAGACTACTGTAGGCTTAGCTGAATACCAGATTACTGGTAAAAATGCTATTAAGCTTAAGTTTGAAGAAAATCTGAAGAATATGGAAGTTAATGATTTCTTATATTCAACAGATGGTGGAACTACATTTACTGATAAACCAGATTCATTGTCAGTAAGTATAGCTGATGGTGTTACTTATATTACATTAGTAACAAAAGACATTGCATCTGCTGTTGGTGCAGGTGTTGAAGTTAAGACAAATGGTATTACTAAAGCACAGAACGAATATGGTACTACATTATCATTTGATACTAGTACAGATGTAAATGGTGATGGTGATAGACTCTATAGTATAGTTGACAAGCGTGCTCCATCCAAGTCAGGAGATATGGCATTTACAGATATCGATGACAATAAGGGCGACAAAAAAGCATTGAAGACTGTAACTATAACTTATGACGAAATCATATATGCAGCATCTGTTCAAGACGCTGACTTCACTGTTGCTGGTTACGAAATAGATAGTGTTGAAGTAAATCCATTAAATAAGACTCAGATAGTAATAACAGTTAAAACTCTTGATTATGGTTCATACACAAAGGGTACTGATACTGTTAAAGTTAAGCAAGTAGGAGAAATCCAGGATCTTTCTAAGAACACATTGGGTGCTCAGGATGAATGGTCAAACAAATAATACTCTTTAAAGAGTAGAAAACCCCGTGGGATATGTCCCACGGGGTTTTTTGTAAATATGGAATTAACCTCTATCATATTTAATTTGTAAGATAAAAGTAACAAAATTGTATGTAATATATGACATTTATATGATATTATTTAGACATTAAGGGAAATTTTGCGTATAGTCATATGAGGAGGGAACAATGAACAAAAGAAGAATATTAGCAATGATTTTGACAATATGTATACTTACAGTATCCGTATCAATGACTTTTGCAGCTGAAACTGGTACAGTTACCGATGTTACTACTAAAGCTCAGACATTAAACAAGCTCGGAATGCTTGCTGGTGACGGCAAAGGAAATTTTAGCTTAGATTCGAATTTAAAGAGGAGCGAGGCTGCTACATTTATTGTAAAACTAATGGGTAAAACCAAGGAGGTAGCAGATAAGAATAGTCAATACATAAATACAGGGTTTGATGATGTTAAGACCACAGACTGGTTTGCAGCATATGTTGGGTTCTGTAGAGAAAAAGATATTATTAGTGGAATAGGTAGTAATAAATTCGGTCCGAATTCCAATGTTACCGAAAAGGCCTTCTTAACAATGACCATGAAAGCTCTTGGGTATACCAGTGATGATTTTAGTTGGAACAGTGTATATCAAAAGGCTTATGACATAGGCTTGGTAACAGGTAATGACTATAATGGAAAGACACAGGACAATGTAAATTATACTAGGGCAGAAGTTGTAAATGTTATGTATGCTGCTTTGACACTCAAAGTGGAAGATACAGATAATACATTGTTGAAACAGCTTGTAAATGAAGGACAGCTTGAGCCTAAAGTTGTAGCAGATGCCGGATTGTCAGACGATAAGTTGCCCGTAGAAATATCCAAGGTGTTTGTACAGGGGAGCCAATGGATTAAAATCGAACTGAATGAACCGGTAAAACAATTAAAGGATACAGATGTTTCCGTATATGAAAACTTAAAATGGACAGTACTTTCTACAAAGATAATATCGCAAACAGATAAAGAAATCAGGATAAAGACAGATTCTCAAAAAGCAGGTCTTGAATATGTAATAAAAATATCTAACTTAATAGATGAAGATAATAATTATGTAAAAGAAATAAAAAGTAAATTTATAGGGTTTGAAAATAAAGCAGTTGAATCTGATTTATTTAAGATTAGTAAGATTGAGCAAATATCAGCCAGTGACCTTGCTATATATTTTACTCACCCTATAAACATCAATGCAGAGCAGCCTGACAGTTACGCGATATTAAAATCAGACGAGACAATAATTGAAGGCAATAAAAATAATATCGCTGTTAAGGTTATGGATGGACAGCCTAATGCCGTAATACTGAGCGTAAAGAATTATACTTTCATCCAAGATGTAGAATATACAGTTAAAATCAAGGGTTCTATTATTAGTGCATATGGAACTTACTTGGGACAAGAAGCAGGAGACCAGATGAATTTCATCGCAAAGTCTATTGCAACAGAGTCGTTTAAGCTGGTAGGATTGACTCCTTTGAATAATAAGTCAATACAGTTGGAATTTAATAAACCGTTATATAAGTTGACTGCTGAGCAGGTTTTCAGCTACTACATAACAGAATTGACTATAGGCACACCTATACAGATTATAAAGGCTACTACTACCAATAATACATATGGTACAGACTGCGCAGTTGTTTTGACAATCGCGGGTACTTTTGATATTAAAAAAGCATATGGACTTATGATAAACAGTGTGTCTGATGCAGCCAAGCAAAATAAAATTGAAGAGCAGTCGTATTCCTTTAATCCCACCGACAAGGCTATAAGTGATATGAAGATTACATCAGTCGTGCCGATAGACTTAAATAGTGTTTCAATATCCTTTGACAGGAAATTAAGTCCTAAGACAGCTCAGGACATAACAAATTACTCTGTTCTTTGCCTTAATAATACTTCATATAATATTAGTCCGGTAAAGGCGGTATACTCAAGTGGGTCTCCTAATACCGTTAAACTGTATTTTGCATATAACAAACCTATGACGGCAGGATACATGTATAAAGTAAGAATATTGAACACTTTGCAGGACTATACAGGAACAGCGCTTTCTGCTCCGTTAGAATATACATATATAGCCAACAACATAGTAAAAACAAAGCCGGAGATTATGAAAGCTGCTTTTATAGCAAAGGATACAATCAAAATAGCTCTAAACAAGGATATTGCTCTGGATATACCTAACATATTAACAAGTAATTTTTACATTCAGGCCATAGGCGAAGACAATGCGAATAAAATGCCTTTGGCATTAACCTATATTGATACAAATACAATTGTTTTACGGTTTGACAAGATTGATTTTTCAAAGCAGTATTATTTAAAGTATAATGAAATAAAAGATATTACAGGTGAGACATACTCGGGTGATCAAGTCAACACAGCAATTGTAACTGGAGAGTAAAGTTTTATGAGTAAGCAAAAAGGACACTCTTTGAGTGTCTTTTTTAAAATGGGATTGATAAAAAATATTAAAAGGATGAACAGAATGAGAGTAAAAAAGATTTTTGCGTTAGTATTGTTAACCATTATTTTAATGCAGTCAATAGTACCATGCTCAGCGATTGTTCAGGACAAAGTTGTTACAATAAGCTTGGATACTGCATATGAAAGGAGTATTCAGGCTACTAACCAATTCGAAAAAATTGAAAAAAGCTTATTTAAATTGACTAAGCCTTATGGTGCTATAGAAGAGACACATAAAATAGAGAAGTATGATATGAAGACAGAGTTTAATAGGCTATATGACAAGATGAAGAGCGGTCAGTTCCTTCAGTCATATGAACAGGGAGAACTGGTAATGTACTATGCAGTATTTAAGGATTCTGATGTATTCGAGAATAAGAGCTTAAAACCTGTGATATACCCTGAAGAATTTCCAAACTGTGACGTTTGGTTACAAATGATGCAGTTAAAGATAAATGCGGAGAATCTTAGAAAGGGATTAATTGATGGAGTGAGACAAATATATGACAATATAATATATATAAAAGATTCTATTGCTTTATCTGAAGAATATCTCAAGGTTATGGAACGTGAATTAAATGGAGTTGAACAGAATTATAAAAACGGAACTATTTCAAAACTTGAATATGAAAAATACCTTATGAATTTTGAAATTAAAAAAATTGAATTGAATAAACAGAAACGAACAAAGGAAAATCTAGAATTGAACTTGAAAAAGAATTTGGGATTGGAGCTAAATGCAATTATAGAAGTTAAGCCTTATAGTATTTCCCATAAAGAATTGTATATACCATCATATGATATCAGCCTGAATAATGCCTTACTTAACAGGAGAGAAATAGCATTACCAAAAATGAACAAACTTGTGGCTCAGACCCGTATCCCGTTAATTGACAGGTATTTGACTTACTTGCCTCAAAACGAAGATTTACAATTATCCATGAAGGAAACGGTGTTAAGTATTGATGAGTTTGATACCGAAATAAAGATACAGGAAGACAATGTAAGAAAGGATATAGATAACATATACGCTAAGGTTTCCTACAACAAAAAGAGTGTTGATATTGAAGCAAGGAAATACAATGAAAGTAAAAAAAGCTATGACAAGGCAAAAATTCAATTTCAAACAGGTAAGATAAGTAGTACTACGTTGGACTATTCAAGGCTTAGTAGTGAGGCAAGCAAACTAAGTTATGAGAAGGCCATACGTGAGTTGGCGTACCAAATAAATGTTTTAAACGCTGCCTGTGGAATTTAAAAGCGAACATAGAAAAGGAGAAAAAGTATGAAGAAAATAATAAATACTGTAGTTGTAATAATTACAATTATATCAATACTGTCAGTTTTGTCGAACCCGGTGTTTGCAGCATCAAAAGATGAAACGTTAACTTTGGGACAGGCACAAGAGACTGCCTCACAGAATAATTCAGTGAAACTTATAGACAATCAAATCGCTAATGCACAAAAAAGGCTTGATTACGCAAGAAGAAAAGCTCAAATTACAGATAGTTCATGGAATACAGATGCCAAAAGAGCGGAAATAAAAAAAATAAAGGAGTTAACTCCTGTAGAAAAGGAAAATGCTTTAGCAGTATTGAAACTGCAGAAAACAGAGGAAATATGGTCGTTGAAGCTTGATATTACAAAATCATATTTTGAATATCTCCTTACAGATGAAAAGATGCAGAGCCAGATAAATGCCATAAGCAGGCTTAATAAAAAACTGAAAGTTCTAAAAGCACAGGTTACAGTCGGCGGAGAGACACAGTCTGCTGTTGAAGAAACAGAAATTGCAGTTAAAACTGCGGAACAGCAAAAGGAATTGATAGAAAGGGATTTGAGTAATTTAGTTATCGATTTGAATTCATTACTTGGTAGACCGTTATCAAGTAAGATAAGCTTAGTAAAGCAAGAGATACCTTTTTATGAGATTGATAGGATCGAAACAAAAGAGATTCTAAATAACAGAATAGCGCAAAGTTCTTCAATATTGGGAGCACTTAATAACTGGAATGAAGCAAAAATTGAATATGCTATAGTGAATTTCAGTTCAACACAGATGATTCCCGACGGCTTGGAAGATGCTGAGGATAAAGTACTGACTTCAGAATATGATTATAATAAGCTCTTAGTAGATGAAGAAAATAATGTAATGACGGAATACAATACCCTATTAAATTTAAGAGATGATATAGACATTAAAAAAATGGAGGCAAATTTTAATCAAAAGCTGATGAATGTTGCAAAAGCTCAATATAATAATGGATATATAAATATTGTTACATATAACGATTCAATCCAAAAGTATGAGGATTCGTTGATTGCATATAGTAAAGCTAAATTGGATTATTACCTTGCGGCGGAAAAATTTCAAAAATAAGTATGGAACTTTTTCAAAAAGATTACGTCTTAGTTACGGGAGTATATTATTTATACTCCTTCTATTTTACACAAATAGAACTATTACCAAAATATTAATTTTTAATTAAGTATAATTAATGGTATAATTCAAAATAGGTTTGAGTGTAGAAATACATAAAAAATTTGATTAGGGGTGTCATTTTGAGTAAAAAAATCTTAATTGTAGACGATGAGAAAAATATTGTCGACATTTTGAAATTCAACCTAAAGAAGGAAGGCTATGATACGATAGAGGCCTATGACGGGGAGGAGGCGGTTAATCTAGCACTTTCCCAGAATCCTGATCTCATTTTACTGGATATAATGCTTCCAAAAATGGATGGCTTTACTGTATGCAGGAAATTGAGACAATCCATTTCAACACCTATTCTTATGTTGACTGCAAAGGAAGAGGAAGTGGACAAGGTACTGGGGCTTGAACTTGGAGCAGACGATTATATAACAAAGCCGTTCAGCCCAAGAGAACTTATGGCACGTGTCAAGGCAAACCTCAGGAGGCTGATACCCGGTGAACAGCCTGTGTCGGATAATAATTCGCACATAAACAAATATGGAGATTTAACTATTGATATAGACAGGTATGAGATTAAGAGGGGAGAAGAAACTATAGAGCTTACTCTCCGTGAATTTGAACTGGTAAAATTCCTCGCAGCACAGCAAGGAACCATATTTTCAAGAGAAACACTTCTAGAAAAGGTGTGGGGATATGAATACTACGGGGATGTAAGAACGGTTGACGTTACAGTCAGAAGAGTCAGAGAAAAACTTGAGCAGGATCCTGCAAATCCACAGTATATTGTTACTAAAAGAGGAGTCGGATACTATTTCAATAAAATTTAGTTTAATTTAACTAAATGTAATATGTAGGAGTTAACATGAAATTTTGGAAGGGGTTTTTAAGGCTTCTCAGCAGTCTGCAGTGGAAGCTTGTATATATATTCATTTCTATGTGTATTATTTTGGTTTCCGTTGTATATGTTGTTATTAATACGGGACTTCAGAATATATACTATGACAGCTTTGCAAACAGTATCGAAACTGGATACAAAAACTGGATAGATGTAAGAGGTGGAGTTCCGGAGTCCAATCAGAAACTTTCGGAGTATTTTACTGAAGGCGGGGATGCCCTTTTCTTCGGGGCAAATTCCTCGTATCTAGGAATGACAATAATTGACTTAACAAAGATACAGACTTCTACCGGTGGAATCCTTTATTCGTCTGAAAAGGGTTATACGGATGATTCTGAAGCGTTTGCAAATAATATAAAAACCAGTGAAAGTCTTATGTCTATATGGGCAGGAAATCAACCCCATAAGAACGAGCGTTTAATTAAAGGTTCTAACGGTAAGTATTTTGAATATATTAAACAGCCGAAAGCCAATTTAATTTTTTACTTTACGTATCAGGAAGAAGCATGGCTACTAATATTGGAGAAATTTAACTTACTGATACTTTTCAGCGCTCTTATAGCAGTTTTTTTGTCATTGCTTCTGGGGTATATGCTTTCAAAGACTATTACATCTCCGATAATAAGTGTTATGCATAAGGCTGAAAAAGTGGCCGAAGGAGAATTCGGAGAACAGTTGGCGGTTAAATCTGAAGACGAAATAGGAAACCTTACCAAAACCTTCAACTATATGGCATCTGAGCTTAAGAAGACCTTGTCCGAAATTTCAAGTGAGAAGAACAAGGTCGAGACGATACTAAACTATATGGCTGACGGTGTGATAGCCTTTGACTTAAAGGGAAGGGCAATCCATGCTAACCCAGCAGCAATAAAACTGCTTGGGAATGACGTGGTAAACAATCCTTTCAAAGAATTCGCAGAGAAGGTAGGCCTGGACGTCAGAATTGAAGATATTGTATATTTTGAAGAATCACCTGTAAGGGAATCCGATACTATTATAAATGATATGTATGTAAAGGTGTATTTTGCCGTATTTACAGATACCAATAAAAAACCGGAAGGTATTATTGTCGTGCTTCATGACGCTACTGAACAGCAAAAGCTTGATAGTATGAGGCGTGAATTTGTGGCAAATGTTTCACATGAACTTCGCACACCTATTACCTCAATAAAAAGTTATACTGAAACACTCTTGGACGGCGCAATGGAGGATCAAGAAACAACAAAGCGCTTCCTTAGTGTAATTGATTCCGAAGCCGACAGAATGACTAGATTGGTAAAGGATTTACTTCAATTGTCGAGGCTTGATAATCAGCAGATGAATTGGAAAATGGATAGTGTGTCTTTGGACTTAATGGTAAAAGCTATTGTGGAAAGGCTGCAAATCGAAGCCCAAAGAAAGCACCAAAAGCTGGAAAGCTTTGTTATAGGCGATATTCCTTCAATAAATGCAGATAAGGACAGATTGGAACAAGTAATAGTAAACCTTATAAGCAACTCAATCAAGTATACCTCCGAATATGGGGAAATAACAGTATATGTAGGTATAATCTATAACGATATATATGTAAAAGTTACAGATACGGGGATAGGGATTCCCAGTGAGTCCTTACCTAGGGTGTTCGAAAGATTCTACAGGGTAGACAAGGCAAGGTCTAGAGATATGGGGGGCACAGGATTGGGTCTTTCCATTGCAAAGGAAATTGTTCAGGCACACGGCGGTACTATAAATATTTCCAGTGAAATAGGAAAAGGAACAGAGGTCACAGTTAAACTGCCACGTGCAGTGTAAATATTTTTTAAATACCATGTAATGGAATTGTAACAGAATTTGTATTATAATAGATATATAGTACTGAGAAATAGTACAAATAGTCGTTTTTTCTTGAGGTGATAGTATGAAATCAAAGATACTGATTTTTATTATAATAGTTTCTGTTTTGACAGCTGTATTCGTAACACCTGTAATGGCTACAAATGTTGTCAAGATTACAAGACCGGATGGCAATGAGGTAGTAGAAAAGCCTATATTCTCAATTTGTGGCGTGTGTACCTATGATGAAACTTTTATTGAGTTTCAGTATTGGGATAAAGTTACTGAGAAGTATCAGCCTCTTGAGACAACTGACGGAGACTTAACTTTTAAAGTAGGAAGCAGTAAACTTTTTGGTAAAAACGTTGAACTTAAATATAAGGGTGAAAATCATATTAAAGTTATAGCATATACTAAGGCTACCAAAGAAGATCCGCAGACCAAGGATTACACAATTATTTATGCAGCAGAAAAGAAGAGTTTGTTAGATAATATCCGTAATTGGCTATTAGATAAATTTTAAAATATTATGATAAAATTAAATTCAAAAAAAGTTAGATTTTATTTCGAAAAGCTTAAGACATTTTTTTTGATATTTTTAATAATTCTTTGCGTAGTACAGGTGGGAATTCTCTGGAGTACTCAGTCCAGTAGTTTCCCTTTTTTATCGTCTCTTTTTTCCGATTCCAAAATTGCCTTACAGGTATCGGTAGAAGACACAAAAACAAAGTATCTTCTACCTTCAAGAATTGTGCTGTCAACAGACTTTGACGGAGATCATTTTATTATCCCAAATGGGTCAAAAGATTATAACAAGATTTGGGACGGTGCTAAGCTGTACATGAGCCAGGCATTGGATGTCAAACCCCAAAAGACTCAACCTTACAATGATAAGTTGTGGGGCAAAATGGCAGCTAGCAAGCCGTATATGCTCGAATTTAAGACACCTATTCCCATAGATATTGTTAAATGGGTATTAAATCTTAAACCCTCAGCAGGAGATGGTCTTTCAAGTATTTACAAGGTAATCATATGTCCAGATGACTCGGATAACGGGTACAATGACACTCTTTATATCAGAGATGACACAAATATATATACATATAGTTTGACCAATAAAATTAAGTCGTTGAGAAGTGAGGAATTTACAGAGATGTATAATATCCTCAAAGAAAATCCGGCAGCAAAAAATTATCAGACTGCTGCTGAAAAGTGGGGTAAATCCGAAGAAATAAATTTTCCCAATGATATGCTTGGTCCAATGCTAGACAATACTGATGAAGTTTATCCAAACATCACATGTTCAACTTTTTCAGGGATGGATGAAAGAAACTTAAATTCTCTAGATTATGAAGACTATGAAAAGATTGCTTCGGAGCTTTTTGGAGAGTCTAGTAGGGATTATGACTATTACAGGGATAACAATGGTTCAGTGGTTTTTAAAAGACTTGATATAGTGTATCGACTATACAAAGATTCGGTTTTGGAATATAAATACACTGGAAGTCAATCATCAGCTTATAATCTCAAATTATTGGATGCCTATAAGAAAGCAATAGAATTTATCATAGATGTTAACAAACAGAATAATTTTCTGTCAAAAGTAAATGTATATCTCAGTTCATATGAAGAACAGGCAAACTCATATATTTTTAAGTTTGACTATTCAATTATGGTAAACGAACAATTTGGCGAGGTTCCTGTGATACTGAAAGATTACTCAGTTGCAAAGGGCATGGACAAGCAAGAAAGCTGTATTGTTATTGAGGCAAATTCAAAGAGAATTGTACATTGCCAAATTCTACCTATTAAGTTTAAAATCGGTAAACCAGTTAATTATCAGTGGGCATTTCAATACATGTATTCCAAAGCATTTGAAAAATATCCTGAGTTAAACAATAAAAATATGTCGGTCAAGAATTTCGGGATATATTATGTATTGTCAAATTCTGCTCTTAAAGAACATGTAGCTCCAAGCTTTGTCCTGTATACCGAAGATAACGGCAGGTATGTGGTGCCTTTAAATGAAAAATAAAAGATAATACAAGAATGTGATTATATTAGAGCACAAAGGGAAATAATAACATAATGACCAGAGGGAGGATAAATGGACTGGAAAAGAGCCAAGATAATTTTAATACTAGTATTTACAATATTGAATATAGTTTTGGCTTTCGCCTGGTACAGAAATATAAAGGTTGATCAGGTATCGCAACAAACTATAACTAATACGGGACTAATTATGGCTAAAAACGGTATAAATGTAGAATGTCCCATACCCAAATATAAAGGCAAGGATTACATACTCCAATGTGAAGAAAAACCCTTAAATAAGTCAAAGATCGCTGATGTACTACTTGGGAAAGGGTATGTTAAATCGGGTAAAGATACATATACCAAGGATGCGAATAAGCTTATATTCACCTCAGAGTCGGGTTTTGAGTATACAGGCACTGGTGAAAACAGTGTGAAAGTTTATACCGACAGCAAAGATGGAATAAATGCCAAATTTAAAGCATTGGCATCTAAAATGGATTTACCATTCGATGAGTTCAAGCAGGATTATTACCCTGACACAAAGAAAATTAACGAAAAGCAGCTGACATATAAAGGGTTTTACAAGGGATACGAGGTCTTTGACAATTATGTTGAAATTCAGGTAATAAATAAGGAAATATGTGGATTGAAATACCAATATAAAAAGCCTATAAGTATAACAGCAAGAAAAGATATAAATGTTATACCCGTGTATCAGATTTTAATAACGAAAATGACAAAATACCAAGGTATTGACATATGTAATGTTGATATGGGATTTAAGGGATATACCGGGGTTGACAAGGAAACAAAGACCCTTTACGAAGGGTTATCCTGGAGAATAAGAAATACTGATGGAAAAGAGTTTTATTTTAATGCACGTAATGGGGAAGAAATAAAATAGCTAAGATTGGTAAATTTTAATATATGATATTAATGGTAGAATAATTTAAATCTAAATGGTATAATGAAATCGTGTGTGTAATGTTTTAGCAGTTGCTATTTGATTACATAATTTGAAGTATTTGAAGATGTACCATTTGCTTTATTAAACAGGTATTGCTGTTTATAGCTTGGACAGTTTATACAAAAGGTTGGTGTATAAGGGTTTGGATAAGTTTATAATAAATGGGCCATGTCCCCTAAACGGCGAAGTTACAATTAGCGGAGCCAAGAATGCTGCAGTAGCTGTTTTGCCTGCTGCACTCATTATAAACGGTATCAGCCGGATAGAAAATGTTCCTGATATCAAGGATGTAAAAGTATTATTAGAGATACTCGGTAAATTAGGTGCTAAAATTACTAAAGAAGACGCCAACACCGTTATATGTGACACCAGAGAAATCAATTGCTGGACAGCTCCATATGAGCTTGTAAAAAGTATGAGAGCTTCTTACTATTTATTGGGAGCATTGATTGCAAGGTTCGGGAGAGCAGAGGTATCACTTCCAGGTGGGTGTGATTTCGGATTTAGACCTATTGATCAACACATTAAGGGTTTCGAAGCAATGGGAGCTAGTGTTGAGATTGAGCATGGTATTGTTAAGGTAGATGCCTCAAATCTTACTGGAGCTCAGATTTACCTTGATGTTGTAAGCGTAGGTGCTACTATAAACCTGATGCTGGCAGCCGTGAAGGCCAATGGGCAGACTACTATTGAAAATGCTGCCAAGGAACCACATGTAGTTGATGTTGCTAATTTTCTCAACGCCATGGGTGCAAGTATCAGAGGTGCAGGAACAGATGTCATAAAAATAAAGGGTGTTGAACATCTGAACGGCGGAGGAACACATTCTATTATTCCTGATATGATTGAGGCAGGAACTTTTATGATTGCTGCTGCTGCTACTCAAGGGGATGTAATTGTAAGAAATGTTATTCCTAAGCATATGGAATCGCTTACTGCTAAACTGATTGAAATGGGCGTAACCGTTCAGGAAGATGAAGATTTCATAAGAATTATAGGTGGAAAAAAGATTCGAAATGTAAACATAATGACGTTACCTTATCCGGGATTTCCTACTGACCTTCATCCTCAAGCCACAGTGCTTTTGAGCCGTGCAGAGGGTGTAAGTACTATCACGGAAGGCGTGTGGGATTCCAGGTTCCAGTATGTGGATGAACTAAAAAGGATGGGTGCAAGGATTAAGGTTGAAGGAAGAATTGCCGTCATAGATGGTGGAAGTCAACTTTCAGGTGCACCTGTAAAAGCTACTGATTTGAGAGCGGGGGCTGCTATGGTTCTTGCAGGATTAATCTCAAAGGGGCGTACGGAAATTTTGAATATCAAATATATAGACAGAGGATATGAGGACTTTGTACACAAGCTGAATATTCTCGGAGCCGATATCAGCAGGGTGCCGTGTGAAGATTAATAATATACGATGGGGTTAATTAAATGGTCAAGTTTTGCAGTTTATTTAGCGGAAGCAGTGGAAATGCTCTTTTTATAGGTACAGAAAAAACAAAGCTTCTTATAGATGCCGGCTTGAGCGGTAAGAGAATACTTGAGGCACTTTGTTCCATCGGTGAAAAACCGGAGGAACTAAGTGCTATATTAATTTCACATGAACACGTAGACCATGTTCGCGGAGCGGGGATTCTTTCAAGAAAAGTAGATATTCCCATATATGCAAACGAGTCTACCTGGTGTGCAATGGAAACCGGCCTTGGACCTGTAAAGCTTGAAAACAAAGTGGCATTCAGCACCGGTGAAGAGTTCGAAATCGGAGATATATGTGTAAGGCCGTTTTCAATTCCTCATGATGCAGCTGAGCCCGTAGGTTTTAACTTTTTTACAGAAGGTAAAAGGATTACCACGGCAACGGATATAGGACATATGAGTGATGAACTTTTGGAGTATATAGTAGGAAACGATCTGGTCTTACTTGAATCTAATCATGACATAGAGATGCTAAAGGTGGGTCCTTACCCATGGCCGTTGAAAAAAAGAATTTTGGGCGATCATGGGCACTTGTCCAACGAGAATGCTGCCAAGGTAATTACATACCTTGCTGAAAAAGGCTGTACCCGGTTTATTCTAGGCCATTTAAGCAGCGAAAACAATTTCCCGGAACTTGCCTACCAGACAACATACAATGCGCTTAACGAAAAGAAGATAGCAGTAGGAAGTGATGTTGAGCTTGCAGTTGCTTTAAGGGACAGGGTAGGACATATTAATATAATATAATAAAGAATGGAAAAGGGGAAAATCAGTTATTGCTGGTTTCCCTTTATTTTTATGTTTTTGTTAGGAGACATTTATATGAAAATAACAATAGCAGCTGTAGGAAAGCTGAAGGAAAAGTATTTGAAAGAAGCAATAGCAGAGTACTCTAAAAGATTATCACGTTTTACGGAAGTCGAAATCATAGAAGTGGATGATGAATATGCGCCCGACTCCCTCAGTGAAGCTCAGGAAGGTCAAGTCAAAAAGAAAGAAGCGGAGAAGCTACTAAAGAGAATTAAACAGGGAAGCTATGTTATATTACTGGATTTAGCAGGAGAGCAGACAACTTCTTCAGCCCTTTCCGCCAAGCTTGAAAATATTATGCTTTCCGGGAACTCACATATAACTTTTATTATTGGAGGTTCTCTTGGCTTGGATCAAAGTCTTATAAATATTGCTGATTACAGGCTTTGCCTTTCAAAATTGACCTTTCCGCACCAGTTGGCCAGAGTTATACTTATGGAGCAGGTGTATAGGGCGTTTAAGATAATTAAGAATGAGACGTATCACAAGTAAGTGCGAAGGTTTTGTAAAAGTAAGTTTGAAGTAAAGCTCTAGTTACATAGAAAGCGGGATATGTGGAAGCATAGTTTTATTAAGTGAAAGAATATTGAATATGTGCTCTCAAAGGTAACAGAGTTGATGAAGAATGACAAGTTATTAAAGGATATAGTGGATAAGGTTAATAAGGATAGGATAGTCAAGGTAGAACCTGCTACAAGGGAACTGGAAGCACTGCAGAAAGACGTTGACAAAAAACAAGGAAGAATGTCCAAGTACTTGACACTGTATGAAGACGATGCTATACCAAAAGAGCAGCTGGTTGAAAGACTCACAAGACTTAAAGAGGAGAAACGCTTACTGGAAGAGAGGATGTCACCTCTTAGGCAGATTTCATGCCATGGAAGTATACAACATATTCCGTTTACCTTCATAAAAGATATAATGGTAAACTTTAATACGAAACTATGTAATGTGGCATCAAGGGAACAAAGAAAAAAGCTGTTGCATTTACTATTATCTGAAATCACCATAGATGAATCAAGGAAAATTGATACGATAAAACTAAAAATTAATGAAGGGATTATAACTTATTTAACGAAAGGGGAGGGGCTATCTTTAACGGATAGTCCCTCCCCTTTATCTATGGAATATCCTGAGATGCTGCCGAACATTGAGATTGCGATATGATAAATTGCTTTTATTTGGTAAGAAGGATTATAATTAGTGTAAATCCTTCTTTTTTTGCTAATTATTATGGGTTTATTGAAATGTAATTTATGACTGCTAATAGTGAGCAGTATTATATATGAACTAGGAGGCTTGATTCGTGTGAGTAATTGGTGGATGGTGCGTGCGGGTGATGGTAATGAACTTATACCAGAGTGGGTTTCAAAAGGAATAGTTTCTATAGGCTGGGGTGAATTAGGCAATCTGCTGTCTGTAAATGGTAAGGACAAGTTATTGCATAAAGCAGATAAGGTATATAAGGATGAAAAGCCCGGTACTAGACAACAATGGGTAAGTCAAGTTTGGAGATTTAGTCATGATATAGTTATTGGTGACAAGATAATTACGTATGAAAAGGAAAGCCGGGAATACCTTGTCGGAAAGGTGACAGGTAAATACGAATATAACCCAACAAAAATTATTGACTACCCAAACGTTATAAAAGTAAGCTGGAAAACTAAACGCATATCTAGGGACGACATGTCTCAGGGTGCTAAAAATTCATTGGGCGGAATATCAACGATATTTAAAGTGTCTCAGTGGGGGAGCGAGATAGAGGGGTTACTTTCAGGTAGTCCTACAGAAGAAATAATTGACGAAATTGTAGAATTTAATGATGAAAACTTTATCCAACAAGCCTATTCTATGGTTGAAGATGCTGTGGACAAGCTTGATCCATGGCAAATGCAAGATTTAGTAGCAGGACTTTTAAGAGCAATGTCTTATCAAGTTAAGGTGAGTCCAAAGGGACCTGATGGTGGGGTGGATATTCTTGCGCATAAAGACGCATTCGGATTTGAGCAGCCAATTATTAAGGTACAGGTAAAACACAAAAAGGCGGCATCATCTGCTCCGGAAATTCAGCAACTATTAGGTGCAAATCCTATAGGAGCAAACAGTTTGTTTGTCTCTACAGGTGGGTTTACTACTTCGGCTAGAACTGTAGCACAACAGAATAGGGTTAAATTGCTCGACTTGTCGGAATTAGTTGAAATGATTAATGAGTGGTACGAAAGTTTTCCTATTGAGACAAAGTCACTGCTTCCATTAAAGAAAATTTATGTGCCAGTGAAGTAGTGTTAGTTGAATAACATAATTAGAGTAATACTGTAAATATATATTTTAATTATTAAGGAGCAGAAAGAGTTATGTTTATTAGAGAATATAATCCTTTATGGGATGTAGATAAACAGAGGATAATAGAGCATGAAGTGGCGTCGTTTAACGGTCTACCAATCACTTTAGGAGAAACATTAAGTAGTCTGTGGTGGAAGCTAATACGAGATGAAGACCAAAAGATAATCGGGTATGGATGGATTGATATTCATGATCAGGAGGAATATTCCGTTTCCGAAATATCACTTTGTGTTACACAAGATGAACGAGGGAGGCACTATGGTAGTCTAATATTATCTAGTCTTAAAATGAGATAGCAAGAAATAATTTTCCAAGGGTTGTAGAGGCTAATATCTGTGAAAATAATCCTTATACAGATAATATGATAGGTCTATTATTAAGGCATAGCTATATGCTTCCATATTCTGCGGATGATGCGAGAACCGTTCTTAAAGCTATAGGAACATTAACTTTTCATAAAGAAATATGAATACTATCAATATTACATCTTTGGAGGAAGTTGTATGTACTACATATTCAAAGAAATGGAAAAATCAATATATTCTGAGGAAGATAAGGTGTTGTTTAATGAAGCAGTTACTTGCTTTAACTCCGGTGCTTACAGAGCCGCTTTTATTATAACATGGCTTACTATAGCTGAATCCCTCAAGTTAAAACTGAAGGAAATGGCAACTAGAGATCATGAATTACAAGACTTTGTAAATAGGATGGAGAGTGGCCAACTAAATTCTAGTATTGATCAGGACTTAGTGACTAAGAGTAAAAGTATAGGACTTCTAGATGAGGTTGAATCACTAAAAATTTCTAATATTCAACAACTGAGAAATAAGTATGCTCATCCAAATAATGTTAGCCCTCATAGCGACGAAGTAATAGCTGCAATACGCATAGCTGTCGACACAGTACTATCAAAAAAGCCTTTACTAAGACATGGATATGTAAAAAAGATAATAAAATCTATGAAGGAAAATTACCACTATTTGGAAGACGATATTGATACAATTAAGGCTTTTACTAGAGCGATAGTACCTCGAATTCATCAAGATGTATTTCCCTTTGTACTTAGGCAGACGTTAAAGGAAATTCACGCTATATATGATGATCCTTCAGTAGAAGCTAGGTATCTAAACAGACTATTTGTATTTATCAATACCTTTTTTGAAGTGGTAAGCCCAGATTTTGGAGAAGAAAAGTGGGATTTAGAAAATATATTTGCAGAATATCCAATCCCTACTGCTGCTTTTTTAATCAATGAAAAGTTTTTTCAACTTGTTGGTGATCAATTAAAAAGTAGAGTTATCAGTACATCGCTAGAACCAATTAAGGATGGAAAAATTGCTGAACCGTCTGTGCACTCTCTTCGGTGTATTAATAAACTGAAGAATTTGGGATTACTAAGTACATTACAGATAGATAAATATCAAGAAAAGATAAAAGTAGTACCTTATAATAAGTTGAAAGAGGCAAATATTCCGGCTACTGATTACTTTGAAAGGATTATTAGTGATTTGAAAATTAGAGATTGGTACGTTCAGAACCCTGTTTCTAGGTATTTGCCCTCTATAAAGAATGAATGGTCATACTTAAATGAAGACCAGCAAGTTGAATTAGGAAGAAATATCTTGCAAGCCGCAGATGGGGACAGTGATGGTGCACACGAATTCATTAAAGAAACTAACGTTGAAGATTACAGAGGCTCTGAAGGAATTATCAAGGGAATTCTTTTTGAGATTATTGTAAATGAAAGAAACAAGTTTAGGTTTAAAGGATTAAGATATATTTATGAAGCACTGGCAATGGTATGTAAGCTTGATAACCAGATTATTAAAACAATACTAGAGGGTTTGATAAATAATATTAGCATAACTACTCTATCTGGGTGGAGTGTTTCAAAGGAGGAATTTAAAAAAGTTATAGAAGCTATAAAATCTGTTAAGGAAACAGTAAGCGATTTGGATATAGCTGGCCTGTTGGATAAGCTATTAGTATCAATACAAGAAAAGCTGTATGCTTATGAAAATGAGGATATATGAAAATAAGTTTACAATATATCTTTAGGGGGAAAAATGGAGCATATTAGATTAGATAGTAAGGAATTAGTTAGGTGTATTGTAGAATCTTATGTTAAATCAAGGAATTGTTTATATTCTCACCATAATATAACACGAGGAACAAGTCACTGTATATCAAGTGAAATAGAAGACTTATTTGCATATTATATTGCTACAAATTTTGATAATAATTATAGAGTATATGTAGACCAGCCTATTACTTGTAACATAAATTCTAGTAAAAAGACAATTCGCTTCGATTTACTACTGGCTAATAGTAAAAATGTAGTGATCAATGCAATTGAACTTAAAATGGATTTGGGACGAAATAGAGATGGCTTTATTAGTTATTGTATAAAAAGAGGAAATGAAGTTAAAGCATTACAAGGAAAAAAAGTATCCTCAAAAAAAGGCGTCACAAAAGCATGTATTAATCTAAAAATTAGTGCCGAAATGAAGTGGCGTGTTGTTATTGTAAGCGACAAGAATATCTCTAAAGAAAAAATGGAAAATATCATTAAGAATTCAAAAAACCTTAATAATCTTGAAGTATATGTATTAACCAGTAAGACGCATCCAAATGTATACAATATGAAAATTGAAGATGCAATGAAAAAAATAGAAATACGAGAGGAAGAGTTTATTAGGCTTAAGCAAAACTTACGCGCTAATATATAAGAACGGTATCAACCCTTTTATTAGGGTTTTAGGAAGGCAAAAGAACTTTTTGAAGAGTTATTATTAATCGATTTATTATATAAAGGAAACATTTACTATTTTATAAAATTGTGTTGAAGTATGATTGAGAGTATTTATAAGAGAGAAAACTCCATACATGAAGGCTAGATCAATCCAGTAACTCCTTTTGCAAATACATAAGGCTTGTAAGAGAGCGAACATTCCAATCCCCCCCAGGAGTTATTGGGCTAGGATAACGGGCTGGTGAAAAGATAAACAAGGCACCATTCTTATGCATAAAAGGCAAAAAGTAACAGGAAGTTCTAACAATAAAACACAGATAGGGTGAAAAGAAGTAAATTGCATAGAGTTAGCAAATAAGTCTTAAAAAGAAGGATAATGCTATAATATGTAGAATTTGCTAATATGATGTAGAAACTAATAGTAAAAATTTAGGGGGGATTCGTATAGTTCAACAGAAACCAATTATTGACGAGTTATTTGATGAGGCAAATGCAATAAGAAATATAGCAAGGCAATCAATGAAAAATAATCATTTCTATCTAAAAGCAGCAGAGAAGTTTGATGAAGTTTTAGCATTATATGATTATGCAATAGAGGAAGCCGAAAAGAAGGGGGAGAAATTTTCTCATCTTCAATTGAAACTTGCTAGAGCAAATAGAGAACATGTATCTTATGAAAAGGAAAACTGCTTGTATTTATTCTTTAGTAATAGTTTTAATCATGTAGAAGCTGAGAAACATGTTATTCTATCAATTAACTCAATTAGTACTTCTATTAATATATTGAGAGAAGCTAAAAAAATAGAACCAAATGACCACTTAGACAACATAGAATATGATTTAAAACGATGGAATTACTATCTTGAGCAAGCCAAATGTTTTGAACTTTGTTCGAAATTTAAAAAGGCATATAAAGAAGACCAACATGGAGATGCAATTGACTATTCTCGAGCAGCTATAGAAAGTGTTAGAGAATTAAAAAACCTAGTAGAAAAGTGTATGGATGTTTTGGAGCGAGAATATCTAAGAATTATAGATTCTACATTATCTGGAATAGAATCAGATTCTTCAATTGTCATTTTAAATGCATATTTGAAAATGTATGTAGCAGATTCTTCTAAAGTTACACCTCAGATGTGGGTTAAAATATTAAGAGAAGGTTGGAATGCATATAAAAACTCCGTTATAGCTCTTGAAAAGAATCCTATATGGGATGGTAATAAAATAGCAATGGAAAATCAGAAAGAATTACTAGTAGAAATTTTAAAGGGACAGTATGAGAATTGGAAAAATATTTACATTCAATTCGAAGATGATAAGGAGTTTCATAAACTAATGAAAGAAGTAAATACAGATAAATATAATAAAATAAATAAAAATGTAGACATTAGTAATAATAAAAATATAACCCTCTGGTCGGCTGGGAGTTTCTTTCTATTGTCAATTGTAATTGTCTTTGGAGCTATAAACATTACAGTAAAAACTGTTGAATCTTTATGGAAAGTACTTATTTCTTTGGTGTTTGCGGAGACATTAATTGTTATTATAGGAATAGTAGTATTAAGAACAATAGGCGGACTATCAGAATCGGGGTTTATAAAATTATTGACGTTTGCTATAAGGAATCAGTTTATTTTCTTAAGCAAGCTCAAAAAGAATTATGATGACGATGAGAAGTAAGCATTGTTATAATACTGAGTTGAATGAACGGTTTCATTTGACTCTTTTTTATTGCTTTTTCATTTGCCGCTGTTACGGTGAGACGTATCATAAATGAATAGTACAGGTAGTAGCTCTATAGACTAAGATGAACACACAAGAACAGGAAGATGGGAATATATGACGGTAGAAAAAATTTTAAAAGCAATTAGTAGGGAACTGGAGAGTATTCCCGGTGTTGTAGGCGTTGTTTTAGGGGGTTCAAGAGCAAGAGGTACAGATCACCCTAATTCAGATATTGATATTGGAATATACTACGATGAATCAAAAGGTTTTAAAGTCAGTGAAATTAATACAATTGCCACGAAAATAGATGATGAACATAGGGAAAATATTATTTCATCTTTGGGAGAATGGGGTCCTTGGGTAAATGGTGGAGGATGGCTTATTGTTCAGGGACATCATGTAGATTTTATATTGCGTGATATAAACCGTGTATCTCAGGTAATTGATGATTGCTTAAAGGGAAAGGTTTTTCCAAATTATCAAACTGGACATCCCCACGCATATATAAATGTTATGTATATGGGGGAGATATCCATTTGCAAAGTATTACTTGATTCAAAAAATTATATATCCGAATTGAAAGCAAAAATTTTACCATATCCCAAGGATTTAAAAAATGCAATACTTGGATATTTTATGTTTGAAGCATCCTTTTCTTTAATGCTTGCTAAGGCCAATTTTGATAAAGATGATATTTCATATGTTTGTGGTCATTGTTTCCGAAGTATTTCCTGTTTGAATCAAGTTATTTTTGCTTTGAATGAGGAGTATTGCATTAATGAGAAAAGGGCTGTTAAAATGGCTGCCGGATTCAAAATTAAACCACAAGATTATAAGATAAAAATAGATGAAATAGTAACCTTAATTTCTTCAAATAAGGAAAATGTAATAAAAGCAGGAGATATACTTCAAGAACTTGTTAATGAAACAAAAAGGTTAATTGAAAACAGCAGAGTCAGATGATTAAATAAAGAGGGATGCTTTATTCAAGCATCCCTCTTTATTACTTTAAAGGGTCACGCGTTTTTGACACAAGACTACTAAATAATTCTTCTGGCGGTTACATAACGACTTGTCCAATAGCTTGTGGTGATGTCGGTGATTTTAACAGTATCTCCTGTTTTAGGACTGTGTATCATCTTACCGCCTCCAATGTATATACCTACATGGCTGATAACTCCGTTTCCCTCAAAGGAGTGGAAAACCAAATCACCGGGTTGTAGATTCGCCTCAGCCACGGATGTCCCATTCAACGCTTGATCTTTGGATATCCGATTTATAGTATAACCATGCTTCCCAAAAACATATTGCGTAAAACCTGAACAATCAAAGCCTCCATCACTTGGGGAATCACCTCCGTATACATAGGGTGTTCCAAGAAAGGTCTTTGAGTAAGTAATGAGAGCGTCAACTTTTTCTTTTCTTGTAGTTTGTTGATTGTTTAGTCTCAAATACTGACCGCTTGCCCACCCTGTTCTGCCGTCCGTTAGTTTAATCTGGTACCAGCCATTGGATTCTCCTATAATTTTAACAGTATTCCCCTGCCACAATACATGAATTATAGGGTAGGACGTTGACGTTCCGCTGCGCATATTTAAACTGGTTGCTGTCACTGTTGCTGTAGTATTAAGGGACACCACGGCAGAGGTTGTCGTTGCGGCCGCAGCAGTATTTGTAGCGACACCAGGGAAGAATGAAAGGGTTCCAACCACCATAGTACCAAGCATTAGTTTTACTGAATTTATCCTGACATCTGAGAACTTCTCGCGTATAAGTTTTTTGATTTGTTCTTCAACTTTAAGAGTGGTTTCCTTTGCGCCTTCTAGAAATTCAGAGGCAAACTCTTCAGAACCGGGGTTCAGGTACAACTCAAGAGTAAAGCCCTCACCGTCTTGTACTAATCTATAGTTTTTGTAAAAATCCATACTCCACCTCATATCCTCGTCAATATTAGTTACTATTTATAGTTACCAGGATTTAAGATAATATTTAAAATTAGATCACGTCACATATTGTAAAATTTTGTTGAATAATGAATATAAATATTATATAGTAATAATGCGTAAAGAAATTGACCAATTTATGTTAAGAAGCAATCAAGTATAAGAATTACTACATATTCTACAATTAGTGAGGGAGAGGGTTACTCATCATGAAAAACAAAAAATATAAATTTAATTTAAAAAGTATTAGAAGTAAATTGCTCATTAGTTTGGTCAGTATCTGTTTGATACCTATGATAGGACTTGGTCTAATATCTTATTTTCAGTCAAAAAATCTTTTATATGATAAATTAGAGAGTACAAGCTCACAAATTTTAAGAGACATAAACAGTGATATTAATTCAGATCTCACAACCAAGGGAAATAATATAAAAATACTTAGTAACAATTTAAATCTTATAAATATAGAAAGTAACCCTGCAACTTTCACATATTTAATGGATGCTCTTAAGGGAGTAGTGCAAAATAACGAAAACATACAGAATGTATATATGGGGACAGCGACAAAAGACTTCTACTGTTATCCTAAGGCAAATTTGCCAGATGGATTTGACACTACATCAAGGCCGTGGTATAAGGATGCTGTAGCTAATAGGGGTAAAGTAACATATGGGGAGCCGTATATATCTGCATCAAATGCAAAGTTAGTATTCACAATTTCTAAAACTGTTGAAAAAGATGGACAAATAGTTGGAGTAGTAGGTATGGATATAGATTTTTCAAGTCTTTGCGGAGACTTCGCACTAATAAAAATGGACAATAACGGTTATGTGGTTCTTCTTGACAAGAGTGGTACAATACTGGCACATCCCGATAAAAAACTTATCGGGAAGGATACATTTTCAAAATTATCTGTATGGAAAGATATAAAAGATAAAGGAACAGGTTCTACTACTTATGAGAATAATGGTAAGTCAAATTATGTGGTATACGACAAAAGTCCTTTAGCGGGATGGACCATAGTGTGTTCATCAGAATTAGATCAATTAAATAAAAGTAACAGTAAAATTTTTAAATTTATTTTTATATTCATTTTGATAATTGGTGGGATAGCATCTCTTCTAGCGTTGTTAATTTCTAACTCATTGTCTTCAAATATTAATAAAATTAAAAATGTTATGGCAAAGGCTTCGGAGGGGGATTTCACGGAAACCGTATATGTTAAGACACAGGACGAAATAGGCTCTTTGGCAAAAGACTTTAATAATATGATATCAAACATATCCAATATGTTGAAAAATGTTGGATCGTCCTCACAAACAGTCCTTGACACTTCGAATAATTTATCATCCATGACAGCGCAGACAACTGCTTCCGTAGGCCAGGTATCTAAAGCAATAGATGAAATATCGCAAGGATCGGTTGGACAAGCTTCAAGTACGCAGGAAGCAGCTACTGAAATGGGAGAGCTTGCAGAAGGATTAGAGCAGATATCCAACTCAACAGCTGAAATGAACAATATTTCTGAAAATACTAGGATTTTAAGCAATAAGGGCTTGGAGATAGTAAAGTTCCTGATGGATAAATCGGAAGAGACAAGGAAAACTACTGAAACGGTAAGTGAAATCGTTAATGACATGAGCAGGAGTACAGAAGAGATTAATAAGATTTCTGATACTATTAACCAAATTACTGAGCAAACTAATCTTTTATCACTTAACGCAAGTATTGAGGCTGCCAGAGCGGGAGAGGCAGGCAGAGGTTTTGCTGTAGTGGCTGATGAGATCAGAAAACTTGCAGAACAATCAAAGAACTCTACAGGGGAAATAAAAAGAATAGTTGATGTAATCAAAAATAAATCTCATACTGCAGTAAATGCTATGCAACAAGCCAAAATCATTGTTATAGATCAAGATAAGACTGTAGAGGAAACTACTGAAATTTTTAACGAAATATATTCTTCTATAAGCAATTTGATGAACATGGTCCATAGCATAAAGGATCAAGTTTCAAATATAGATAATCAAAAAGATGAAGTAAGGAGACAAATCCAAAGTATATCCTCAACATCAGAGGAAACAGCTGCAGCGTCACAAGAGGTTTCTGCTTCAGCAGAAGAGATAAATGCTACTATGGACGAATTTAACAAATACGTCATGGGACTTCATGATTTAGCAGAAAAGTTAAATGATGAACTGTGTAAGTTTAAACTGAACTAAACTACTTTTAATTAAATACTGCAAAATGCCCGGGAGACTATTTGGTTGCTTGGGCATTTTTATGTATAAAAATACTATATTTAATAGGCTTATATAGCAAATATAAGGCTATGCTGGTATAATAATGTATACATAAGACGCAGCAGAATAAGAGACAACACAACAAAACAGTGTTTAAATTAATTGGGAAAATGTAAGGGGTCAAAAATGTCAATAAACTATGTGCAAGATATGACAGAAGGAAATGAAGTCAAACTTCTAATAAAATTTTCATTACCAATGCTTATCGGTAATATCTTTCAGCAACTTTACAACTTAATAGATTCGGTTATTGTAGGAAAGTATGTAAGTGCTAATGCACTTGCGGCGGTAGGAGCTACAGCTTCCTTGAATTTTCTGACATTCTCAATATGTTTGGGATTATCTATTGGAATAGGTATAATAATTTCACAGTATTTTGGTGCGAAAAAAGAAGAGGATGTAAAGAGTGCTATAGCAAATGCCATATATGTAATAGCCGTATCGGGGATAATTATGAGTTTAATAACCTGTCTCTTGGCACGACCTATACTGCAGCTTATGCGAACTCCTCATGAAATTATAAATGATTCGGTAAAGTTTCTGAGAATAACAGCCGGTGGTATGATTGCAGTAGCAGCCTATAATGCCGTAGCCGGTATACTGAGGGCGTTAGGGGATTCAAGGACACCCTTGTTATTCTTAATACTATCTTGTGGAGTTAATGTAGGGTTGGACTTGTTGTTTGTGTTGAAGTTCGGGTTTGGCGTGGCTGGAGCCGCATGTGCTACAGTTATTTCTCAGGCAATAGCTGCAATGGGTTGTATTATTTTTGCTTTAATGACCAATCCGTATTTTAAATTAAAAAAAGAGCATATGAAGATTAGCTGGCCTATTATAAAAAAATGTTTTAAAATCGGAATACCGGTTGCCTTGCAAAACTCAATGATTGCTATTTCATTGGTTGCTTTGCAGAGTGTTGTAAACGGCTTTGGAAAGGTGGCAGTAGCTGCATATACAGCAACCAGCAGAGTGGAACAGCTTATAGGGCAGCCCTATAATTCTTTGGGAGCGGCCATGGCCACATTCTCAGGACAGAATATGGGTGCAGGTAAACTGGAGCGAGTGAGAAAAGGTTACCATAATAGTATCATAATAGTTGCGGTGTTAAGCTTGATAGCATTGTTGGCAGCCCAGTTCGGAGGCCATACAATTATGAGTTTATTTGTTAAAGAATCAGCTGTAATAGATCTTGGAGCTAGAGCGATAAAAATAACAAGCTGTATGTATTTTGCACTGGGTCTGATATATGTTACAAGAGGTGTTTTAAACGGTGCTGGTGATGCATTCTATTCCATGATAAATGGTATAGTTGAAGTTATTGGAAGAGTTGGGTTTTCAACCGGCTTAGCAATGATCCCAACTATTGGAGTTTGGAGTGTATGGACTACTACAGGATTAACCTGGGGTATTACGGCAATTGCGAGTATAATAAGGTACAAGCAGGGTAAATGGGAACATAAATCATTAGTAGCGGCCGAGCCTCAAATCATAAAAGAGTAAAACAAGGGCAAGAGCAAATAAAACCTGACGTCGACCAAAGCAGTGTCAGGTTTTATGTATTATATTCATTTTAGCGATACATTTTTGTATATATGGCAAAGAGAATTGAATAAATATACTTAATTGTAAAAAATTAAATATTATAAAAGGAATTAACAGCCCAATGTCGAATATTTCCTTTGCTTTTCATGTCCGGTGGACAATGGATTGGCTAGGGAATCACTTCAAGGTTAGGCTAAAAATCTATTAGTCCCCGGAGCAATTACTATATTTATTATATTTTCGGGGGTATGTCTTATGAAATTAGCTAGGAATTATGATTTTCAAGGAGTTAATGCAGAAGCAAAATATATCAGAAAGGAGTCTATTTTAGAAATATTCCTTTTTACTGTATTCATAATATTTCTGTATTTAACACGATATTCTTACCACTCATTGTTCCATACTGCAGCAGAGTTGTTTGTCTGTGCAATATCCTTTGCACTATTTTTTATTTCACTTAATACAAGCAGCATGACAAAAAATAACTTTATTGTATTTTTAGGTATCGGGTATTTCTTTATCGGAATTATCGATATATTCCATATATTTACGTATTCCGGAGTATCGATAATATTTAAAAACGGCGATCAAAGCAGAGTAGTACAATTCTGGATATCTGGAAGGTATATGACTGCAATTACACTACTTGGTTCCGCCCTGTTGCTTTATAAAAACTTGAAGAATTTTAGGAAATACTTAATATTTCTATCATACTTTCTAGCTAGTTGTGGGATTTTTGCAGCAATACTCTACTTCAAAGTGTTTCCTGCTTGTTACGTTGTCGGCGAAGGACTTACACAATTTAAAATCCTTAGTGAGTTATTTACTACCACAATAATTTTATTTGTAGCTATATTATACTTTAAAAAAAGAAAAAATATTGATTTTAAACTTTTCTGTAATATGGAGTGTCATTTGATTTTGATGGCAATTTCTGAACTGATGTTTACTAATTTTTTCCACCCTTCTGACTGGACAAATGTCTGGTCACATATAGTCAGGGTAATATCTTATTTCTTTCTTTATAAAGCAATAATTGAGACAGGACTAAAAAGGCCTTACAGCATATTATTTGACAGAATAAATAATATTGATAATCAATTAAAACAGGAACAGCAGCAGAGGATGCTGATAGAAGACATGCTTGTAAAAAATGATCGATGCTACGAGCTTATAATAAATAACTCAAGCGACGCCATAATTGTAACAAGTGACGATAAGTTTATTTTTGCAAATGACAGAGCAGCAGAGATGTTTGGTGTCTATAACCCTAGTGACCTTATTGGAATGGGGCTAATGAGTTTTGTTCATCGGCAAGACGGAGCACTTGTTAGGGAGCATATGGAGAAATCTTTTATAGGTCAGGTCTCACCTGTACGATATGAGTATAAAATATTGTCACACAAGGGGAGGGTAGTTGAGCTAGAGTCAACCAGCGACCTATTGATATATCAGGGCAGACTGTCAAATATCAGCATACTAAAAGATATTAGTTCCAGAAAGCAAATTAGCAAGCTTAAAAACGATATCAAAGACAATGAGCGGGTTATAAGTGAGACAAAAGAATACAATAAGATGTTAACAGAGTTTTTCTCCAATATTTCACATGAACTTAAAACCCCACTAAATGTTATACTCGGAGCAATACAGATATTAGGTATACCTCACGAATTTGAGCTTCCATATTCGTTTGAAGAAAATCTGAATAAATATCATAAAGTGATAAAACAAAATTGTTATAGACTTCTAAGACTTGTAAACAATCTAATTGACCTTTCAAAATTTGATTCCGGCTTTTTAAAGTTAAACCTGTGCAATCAGAATATAGTAAACGTAGTTGAAGAGATTATTCTGTCAGTTGCTGATTATGTTGAGAACCGGGGACTTAGTATTACATTTGATACAGATTCTGAAGAAAAAATAATCGCAGTTGATGCAGACAAAATTGAGAGAATCATTCTTAACCTCCTCTCAAACTCCATAAAGTTTACGGATAAGGGTGGAAGTATTTTAATCAGCATGTGCGACAAGGGTGATCGGATTTCTATATCTGTAAGGGATAACGGAGTAGGTATACCAAAGGATAAACTAGATTGCATTTTTGAAAGGTTTGGCCAAGTTGATAAAACATTAACAAGAAACAGAGAAGGCAGTGGTATAGGACTGTCTCTTGTTAAAACTCTGGTGGAGATGCATGGAGGTATTATTAAAATTAGCAGTATAGAAGGTCGGGGAAGCGAAGTATATATGGAGCTTCCAGTAAAGTTAATTGATGACGAGTCTATTTTAGATAACAGAGCTGTTATAAGCAGGACAAGCGTTGAAAAGATAAATGTTGAGTTTTCAGACATATATTCTTAAAAATTAAGTAAATACAAAACCCTTTCTTTAGAGAGGTTTGCCTGCTTTAGTAACATTTGCGCAGAATCCTGTAAGATACTGAATTTTATGTATTTAGTATATTCTATAGCCATATCGGTATCTCTTATTCTTGATTCTGCAGAAGTGAGATTTATACTACTGTTTAGCACATTGCTTTCAATATGTTCCAAGGCATTATTATAAGCGCCAAACTTTGAACGTTGTGATAATATAGCATTTATGGCATTATCAATTTTAGAAACAGCAGCTTGCGCATTGTATTGATTTGTTACATCAATACCGTTTAATCCTAAATTTGCAGGTATGGCGTTGGGCAATTCTATCTTAAAGGTGTCACCCATATCAGGCCCAACCTGTAAAGTTACGGGAGTGTCAGACGAAGACGGTGGGGTAGTCTTAAACCCGTGGTAAACAAAATCAGCAGTCCACCCTTTCTCAACCCACATGGTTCCAGTGCAGACACCGCTACCGTCAGGCCCTCCCGCTTCGTAGTTAAAATTGGTAGAAGTACTGTGTCTTATAACAAGAACATCTACTCCGTATCGGGTAAGGCTGATATTATTGTCAATCAGAAACTTCTTTTGTTGTGTTCTTATGGGGTCACCGCTTGTGTCGTTTTTTAAATCTTCTACAGTCTTTAACATATTTTCTATTGTTGAATTCGTATCTTCTCCTAAAGGACTATATATAAAATTGGGGTTTATAGGAGGATTTCCGAATGTAAACATTGCATTGTAGGGGGAATTTAAGTTAGTAGGGAAATTAACAATTCCAACACTCAAATATTGGGACAGATTTCTTGTATAGTCAAATATAACTGCCACAAGGCGTAAATTAGGATCACTGAGAGTAGTACTTACTTCTACGAATTCTTCTGAACCGGGGATGTCCTTTACATTTGAGCCGTTAAGAAGTTTAATTTTATTAAATTCTGTATTGTCGGCAATATTCCCTATTCCATGGTAAAGTTGTGCTATTTCTTGTTGAATAGATTGACGGTCTGAATAGCTTAATACCCCGTTTGAAGCCTGTATGGCAAGTTCTTTCATCCTTATCAGAGAATCACCTATAGATGACAAAGCCCCGTCAACTGTCTGAATCAAAGAAATTCCATCCTGTATATTTCTTTGAGCCTGATCCAGTCCTCTGATCTTGGAGCGCATTTTTTCAGATATGGATAAGCCTGCGGCATCATCGCTGGCGCTGGTAATTCTAAGACCAGAGACCAATTTCTTAACAGACTTTAGTTTACCAGTATTCAAATTATTATAAGCGTTGTAAGCATTCAGAGAGCACGTATTATGAGATATTACCATATAATTACTCTTTCCATGTAATATTTTGTAATATTTTAAGTGTAACAAACAACCAGATATGCGTCAATATATAACGAAAGAATAACGGTAATAAAATAAGGAAACTATAGACTAGAAACATATTTACTACGGAGGATATTTATGTCTTCACAAAATCATACTATTAAAGTTTATAGCGAAATAGGACAACTAAAATCTGTACTTCTTCACTGTCCGGGGGAAGAGGTAGAAAATATTGTACCAGATTATCTGAGAAGGCTCCTTTTCGATGAAATAGTATATCTGGAGCAAGCACGCAGGGAGCACAACCAGTTTGCAGACATACTTAGAAATGAGGGTGTGGAAGTTATATATCTTACGGATTTAATGGCAGATATATTGGAAAATCCGGATATCCGAAGGGAATTTCTAAAAGAGCTAATGATTGAGGGAAAGGCAGTTACAGAAGGACTCCAAGAGGCAATATTAGAGTATCTGGAGGACTTGCCTCCAAAAGAACTCATAAACAAATGTATAGCGGGTATACGGCAAGAGGATCTTAAGCATATAAAACCAAAAGAGTTAGGTGATATGGTGAAAAATGCCTACCCATTTTATCTTGATCCTATACCTAACTTATATTTTCAACGAGATCCATTTGCATCAGTCGGTAGTGGCATTTCCCTAAATGTAATGGCAAATGAAACCCGAAACAGGGAAACACTTTTTGCAAAATACATTTTCAATTACCATCCAGGATTCAAAAATGTACCCAGGTGGTATAACAGAGATAAGACACATCCTATAGAGGGAGGGGACATACTGGTTCTGTCAGAAAAGGTTGTGGCTATAGGAATAAGCGACAGAACAAGTCCTGTAGCAGTTGAAAGACTGGCAAATAATCTTCTTAGTTCAAAGGAGCCATTTGATACAGTGCTGGCATTTGACATACCCAAAACAAGAGCATATATGCATTTGGATACTGTATTTACGATGGTGGATTATGACCAATTTACCATATACCCGGGGATTGAAGACCCTCTTGATGTTTACAGCATAACCAGAGGAGAAAAAAGCCATTTGAGAATAAGATATGAACACAAGGATTTACCTGAAATTTTAAAGGAATATTTAAAGCTGCCTGCTATAAATCTTATAAGATGCGGAGACGGGGACCCTATCGCCGCCAGCCGTGAGCAGTGGAGTGACGGAAGCAACACTCTGGCGGTTTCTCCAGGAAAGGTTGTATGCTACAATCGCAACATTGTTACCAACAACGCTTTAAGAAAGAACCATATTGAGGTATTGGAGTTTGATTCCTATGAACTATCCAGGGGCCGGGGAGGGCCAAGATGTATGAGTATGCCTTTGTACAGGGAATCCATATAGGTAAAATAAAAAAGTTAACGAGGTGATTTGTGTGAGCCTAAAAGGTTATTATATCTTACCACATCCACCAATTGTACTACCGGAGGTGGGAAAAGGTGAAGAACAAAAAATCATAAGAACATGTGAAAGTATGGATACCATTGGAACAGAAATTGCAAAAAAAGCACCAGATACTATTATCGTAGTTACCCCACACGGTATAATGTTTCAGGATGCAATTGTTATGAGCTATGAAAATGAGATGATCGGCAGCATGAAAAAATTCGGTGTGCCAAGTGTGTCCCTGAAGCTGCCGGTTCAAAAAAAACTGACACAGAAGATATATGATTTAGCACAAAATGAAGGAATACCGACCTTACTCGCAACAAATCAGCTTATGAAGAAATATAATACATCAGTGTCTATTGACCATGGCACATTAGTACCCCTTTACTTTGTAAACAAACATTATAATAACTACAAGCTTGTACACATAACCTACGCACCTCTTAGCGATATAGAATTATACAAGTTGGGAGTTGCAATAAATAAAGCAGTTGAGGAATTAAATGAAAATGCAGTCTTTATTGCAAGTGGTGATTTATCGCACAGGCTTAGTGAAGAAGGGCCATACGGCTATCATCCGTCCGGCGAGAAATTTGACAAGGAGTTCCTTGAAGCTTTGCAAGAAGGGAATGTAAAAAGGGTTTTCAGTATAGACAAGGATATTGTTTGCAATGCAGAGGAATGTGGAAGACGTTCGGTAGCGGTATTGCTTGGAGCATTGGAAGGTAAAAAGTTCAAAGGAGAATTGATTAGTTACGAGGGCACATTTGGTGTAGGCTATGGAATTATGAAATTTAGTATATTATCCGAAGATACTTCCAGATTAGCAGACCTTGAAACAATACGTAAGGAGGCATACGAGAAAAAAACTCTACATTCTGATCCATATGTAAGGCTTGCCAGAGAGAGTCTTACAACTTACCTTAAAACAGGCAAGGAATTGAATAGTTTACCTGAGTATGTTACTGAAGAAATGAAAAAGGAAAAGAGGGGTGTTTTTGTATCTCTCAAATTAAATGGTGAACTTAGAGGCTGTATAGGAACAATTTTTCCTGTAACCGAGAGTATCGCATTGGAAATTCTCCGTAATGCTATTGAGGCGGGTATCAACGACCCTAGATTTTATGAGGTGGATTTTAATGAACTAATGGATATAGACTTTTCCGTGGATGTGTTGACGGTACCTGAACCTGCACAAAAGGATGGGTTGAATCCGGCAGAATATGGAGTTATAGTAAGAAGTAAAGGTAAAACAGGACTTTTGCTACCTGATCTGGAGGGAATAGATACCGTTGAAGAACAGCTATCCATTGCACTTGATAAGGCAGGCATAAGACCAAACGAGGAATATTCAATTCAAAAATTCAAAGTAATACGTCATAAGGAAGAATAGTAGTGTTAAAATTTATTAGTGGTTAGTAAACGTCTGAAAATTCAATGTTTACTTTCTCGTTTAAAGTAAGAACAGTAGGTACATTTTTATCTAAATCTTTAGGCACCAGATACACAGGCAGTGTGATTGTAAAGGTACTACCCTTGTTAGGCTCGCTCTCAAGAGTTATATTCCCCTTGTGCAGTTCTACCAGATACTTTGTAATAGTTAGCCCCATTCCGCTGCCTTCATGTTGCCTTGTAAGAGATTTATCCACTTGAATAAACCGATCAAAAATTAATTGTTGATTTTCTAAAGAAATTCCAATTCCGTTATCCTTTACTGAAATTTTAACATTATCAATGTAGTCTGAAATGCTAACATAAATTTCTCTGCCGCTGTTATTAAACTTTACTGCATTGGACATCAAATTTAGCAAAACTCTCTGTATTTGGTCGGGATCACAAGCTAGGAACTTCTCTTCTACATCCGTATCAAATATCAGAGTAATACCCTTATCTTTAATATGAGATGCTACCGACAGAACAGTTTCCTCGACAACATCAACGATATTGTTGTTAGATAGGTTAAGTTCCAAAGATTCTGCATCAATTTTGGTAATATCAATAATATTATTAATAATTCTGGTCAATCTGAAACAATTTTGGTTCATTATGTGAAAATGCTTATGCATCAGTGCTGTATCCAGCACACCGTGGTTCTGATTGATTTTAAGAGCTGAAAGTTTAAGGCTGCTAACCATAAGGTTTAAAGGTGTTCTAAGCTCATGAGAAACATTACACAGAAAATCAGTTTTAAGCTTGTCTAATTCTTTTAGTTTATCAGTTGTCTGATTGGCAACCTTTGTAACTGCAGCTTCTTCTGCCACTTTCTCCGCAAGACTGAGTACATTGCTCATATCCTGCAAGACATATGTAGTTCCAATTATAGTCTTATCATCTGAACAAATCTGGGATATAGACATATTAACAGGTATTGTGTGATTTTCCTTTGTTAGGATTTTATAACCGGATACCTTTACGCTTGAAGACTTATCTGAGTATATTTTCGGTGAAAACAAAGTGCAGATATCTCTTTCCAAAAGATCAGAATAAGAATATCCTGACAGCTCTTTAAGACTATCATTAACCTCCACTATTTTACCGTTAGTGTCCGTGATAATAACCATATCGGATAATTTTGAAATAATCTGTTTGGCTGTAATAGAAGCTGATGTCAAGGTAAGGCTTTGTTTTCCATATATAACATTTAAAGCTATGGAATATATAATTATAAAAGTATGTACAAGAGTCGGTGAAATGCTTCTATTTAAAAAAGGCAGTATAACATTTGTAACAAGTCCAATGCTTAAAGGAACTGTTAAAAGAAGGGCATGCGTAATAACCGACTTCAACTCAGTTGATCTCAGATTTATATACACAAGTATTCCAATAAAGAGAGAGCAAGGTAAAAACCAGGGATCAGGTATCTTAAAGAAGTAAAGCCAAATCCCGCTACTCTTATAAAATGAAATATAACTCAAGTCGTCATAAAGAAACAATATCACTATAGGCACGCACAATGAAAATATGACGGGCACAGTCAATTTTGTTTTCTGCAGCCCGTCATTAAGTATTGATACAATGTTAATTGACAAAATATTATATGTACAAAATCCTAAAGCACTTACCTTATACCACATAATTGCTGCTGCTTTATCAGGAGAACTCGAAAAAAATACAAAAGACAAGGACCAAAGTACAAGTACAATATTTAAAAGCAAATAAAATCGTCGTTTGCTATTATTACGCTTTATGATAAAAACACAGGAGGTAGTAACTGCGTAAGTTAACAAAATTATAAGTGATATTATCGGCACTAAAACCGAATAAGACAAATAACCCATATATATGACCTCTCTCTACACCATAATATTATACTGTTATGTAAAAATAAGTCAAATACTATTATACGCCAAAATTCGAGCTTTTTAGTTAAAAATTGTATCCATATTATGTCTATTTCAAATATTTGTTTCCAAATAAAAGATCATACTGGATTAAACGATAATCTTTGATAAGCTGGTTGTTATTGTCAACTGTGCTTATAGTTTGCTGATGAAGAACAGGGAAGTTTTTCTCCAACTCAGGCAGTATATTAAAATAATTAGGATATTTAACACCGGCATCCTGTAAAACCTTATAAGCTAAGTGGGAGGGTGAAACAATTTCTGAGAAAGAATCAATCTCTTTATAGTTTGACCATGCAGCAAATGGAGTTGTATAGTATTTAAGTTTTTCCAAGTTCTGGTTCTGAGCTGACCTGTCATCAGTACCCAGAAGATCATATACCTTGTAAAAATCATTCAGACTACCAAGTCTGGGGGCATGATCGCCGAAGAAATATACCAGTGTAGGCTTTTTAACCTTTTTCAACTCTTGTATAAGTTTTCCAAAAGACTGATCAGCGTCATAAATACCCTGAGCAAAATTACCTACGATATTCTTCTGTTGACTATCTAGTTTATCTGATTCCACAGTTACATCATGAGAACTGTATTTATCAATATATGGATCATGATTCTGCATTGAAAGCCCAAAAATAAACGCAGGCTTATCAGAGGAATTCAAAGTATCCATGATTTTGTCTACTAAGGCATAGTCAGAGATATAAGGTCCTTTGCACTGAGAACTGAGATCAAATTTGTCAACATCGTAGAAATTGTCAAATCCAAAATAGTTATACACTTTATCTCTGTTATAAAACCATCCATAATTCGGGTGGATTGCAGTTGTACTGTAGCCGTTGTTCTTTAGGACAGATGCAATACTTGGAGTTTCTGTTCTGAGATATGCATTGTAAACTATAATACCCGGGCTTAAAGAAGAAATTGACATCCCTGTTAGTGCCTCAAATTCACTGTTTGCAGTTCCACCACCAATAATAGGCGCTGCTATCTGCCCCTTTTGGTATTTATGAGTATTTTCCGCAATATCCTTGCTGAATTTTAAATCATTCAGCTTGGTTATATCCCAAAAACTCTCGCTCATAATCATGATAATATTAGGCTTTTCCTTTGAAACAGAGGCAGAGGCGGCTACACTTTCACCTGTTTTACCGTATTTGGAATTTATTTCAACCATTGTATCTTCATTGTACCCTTGAGGCTTAGGATTAAGGTACTTATCAAGCTCAGTAAGGTAAAAATAGTTTTGAGCAAACATACCATTGGCCATTATCTCATCTTTACCGATATACCATGACTTTTGTATCCCAAGCTGTATTGACAAAGGTGTATTTATAAGAATTACTGAATTCAGCAGGAAAAAAGCCGCAGCAAAAGGAAGCAGGAATAAAGAAAGTTTAGGCTTCAGATATCTGCCTAAAGCTTTTCTGAAATGTATCATAAGATATACAAGGATTCCTATTGTAGCAACAACAGCAATTATAATAGGTATACTGAGGTATTCTCTTGAAATACCAATTAAATTACGAACCAGGTATAAATCCCATGGGTAAAAAGGTTCATCGAAATATGTGAACTTAATATAATTAGCAACTGTAAGGAAAATTGTTACAATCCCAATAATAATTTTAGGAATACCTTTACCTAACAATGCTGTCAGGCACAGATAAATACCGCCTAAAACCAATAAATTAAACATGAGATTAGGGTCAAGAACATCCTTGATAGTTTCCTTTAAATTCTGCCGTATTGAAAATTCACAGATAAAAGTTGCTATACCGGAAACTGCAAAGAATGATATAAGATTTACTACGGGTTTTATATAATCTGAAAGATCAAAAGCAGAACTACCTTTTGAAAACTTTGATATAAGCAAACGGAGGATCATATTTGCAGATATTGCAAACCATATGGAGAAAAGGGTTATAAATGGCAAATAAACCGCCGTTAACGCTCCAAGCTTAACAATATTGATTAAAAGCACACTATCAATAATTGAACGACCAAGGGCTTTAAACAAGAAAACTGATAAGCCAATAAATGATATTACCAAGTTCAAAAATGCAAATGTCCATATTTTTTTTGATTTAATAATATTTTTTTCATTCACCATGGCTCCAAAAACATATACGGGATAAAGTGCTATAACAAATATAGGCACACTGAAATCTAGCAAAGACACCGCATAGACCGATATAAATGAAAGCAAAAATGTTACGGGGAATAATAATTTAAAATGCTGAAGCTTAGGAGTAATAATACTCCATAAAAGATATGAAAGGAACAGCATGTTTAAAAGATATATTCTGTGAGTTAGTGACATTGTAAAAACAATTAAGTTTGCACCAAAAAGGATAATAAAAGTAAGCCTATTAATATTGAATTTAATAGTAGGCATGTAGAAAACTACGGTTGAGGCCAGTAGAACTAAAGCTAATTGAACAAAACCATTGCCGCTATAAAATATATCTATGGCACTTATTACTGCAACCAAAAAAAAGAAGATCAATTTATTTCCTATATTTTTCATAATTACCCAGCTTCCTGTTATTATTTAAGTCAGAACAAAGCAAGATAGCTTTTTCTGTGTAATATAATACCTGCAGCCGTATGTTCGCATTTATCGTTTTACAAAATTAACAGGTAAATCTGAAAATATTTACCTGCAAAGTATTATTACAGATTTGCTGACTTTTAAACACGAAAACGATTATATCAAAGTACACCTAAATATTAAAGTAGATAAAAGTAGAAAAATTTAAAATGTAACAAAAAATTTATAATTAAGAGCCTACCCATACTGAAGGGCAGGCTCTTATCTTTACCGTTTTATGCTAACTCAAGTGCAATTTCCATCATGTTGGTAAATGATGTTTGACGCTCCTCGGCTGAGGTTGCCTCATGTGAAACAAGAGAATCGGATACGGTCAATATGCAAATAGCATTTGCTCCTGCACGAGCAGCATTCATGTATAATGCTGCAGCCTCCATCTCTATTGCCAAGACACCCATTCTTGCCCACTTTTTCCAAACATCTGGTTCATCATCATAAAAAATATCCGTTGAAAGAATATTTCCAACCTTTACCGGGATAGCTTTGCTTTCAGCAATATCTAAAGCCTTTCTCATTAGCGGCCAGGATGCAGTAGGAGCAAATGTTCCTGGTAGATTATACTGTGAAGCATAGTTGGATGTTGTCGATGCCGACATACCGATAATTATATCCCTAATTTTCACATCCTCTTGAATAGCTCCACAGGAACCGATCCTGATGATATTCTTGACTCCATAGAAGTTTAGTAGCTCATATGAGTATATTCCGATTGATGGCATACCCATTCCAGATCCCATAACGGAGATTTTTTTGCCCTTGTAAGTACCGGTATATCCAAACATATTTCTTACCGAGTTAAATTGAATTGGGTTTTCCAAGTAGGTTTCAGCTATAAACTTTGCGCGAAGGGGATCGCCGGGCATTAGTACTGTTTCAGCGATAATGCCTTGTTCACTTACATTGATATGCGGTGTAGGAATCATAATTCACTCTCCTAAAATTAATATCTTACGATAACAAAACTCATAATACATATAATTATACAATTTTCCAATCAAAAAAACAGTAAAAATATAACAAATAAAATCAATGTAAAAATTATTGACAATTTAAATCGGTAAGCTTATAATAGTTCATGCATGAGGGAGCTTAGCTCAGCTGGGAGAGCATCTGCCTTACAAGCAGAGGGTCATAGGTTCGAGCCCTATAGTTCCCACCAAAAGCAATTATCATTTGATGATAATTGCTTTTTTAACGTCTAAGAATATTCACGTTTACTCTTCAGAAGTCAGAGCAAGGTTTATTTCCAACCATCAGAAATAAAGAATATCTAATCTCTTCTCCAGCAATAATCTTTTCTCCATTAAAAAATACTCTGCTGGATATATTTGTGAAACCAATATTAGCTAATAAGTTCTTTAAATAGCCTTGGTTAAATCCATTGTGGCCATTAAAGCCTTTTTCGAGTTTATGAAAAGTTCCATCGTCTTCAGTGAGTTCAACAATAATCAGATAACCACCATTATTTAATAAACTAAACAGGGTTTTCAGGGTTGTTTCAGTATCCTTAATATGATGAAGAGCCATTGATGAGTAGATTACATCAAACTTGCCTATAGTCGGAGTACACTTGCTAATATCCATGTGTAGGGCATTCATATTCTTTACAAAACTATTTTGAATTTTCTTATTTAAAACATCTATCATACCTTTAGATGTGTCAACAAGAGTAATGTGTTGAAACTTACCATAAAGGTTAAAGCTGACAAGACCTGTTCCACAGCCAAATTCCAAGGCATTAAAATGACTTTTTAATTGAACAGTCTTACTAATTTCCTCTGCAATAATTTTTGCTCGCTGCGCTCTTCTATGATTATCCCAACTTGAAGCTTCTACATTAAAGTCCATTATATCTCCTGCAAAAAAGTTTTTTAATTGGCATTATTTAGTTTCTTCATAAAATTTACATTTCAATAGAAAAACATAATCATATTTCACTATTTCCTTAGTATTTTGATCTGGAGCATTGAAAAACTTATCAGTAAGAGAACTCATAGAATTACTCTTTCTTTGGTCTTGGTAACAGATATTTGCTAAGGTTATTTCCTTGCTATTTACTGGTATAGTTTTAGAAGTATTTGTTCCCCACATCTTTGAAAATGAAGAATTTTCAGGTGTTTTGAACTCTTGGGTTAATTTTGATGTAGCTGATGCTCCACTTTTATTGACAACCAAGGTCCAATTTTGCTTCTTTTTATCGAAATCACTAACTGCTGCAATAATCATGCCTTTTTTTCCTGAAGATAATCCCGTAGACAATTTACCAATACTTGTTGTTTTTCTTCCTAACTCATATCTATCTACCCAAACGTCAACCCATTTATATTTATTATCAACATTAAAATCAAAAATAAAATATTCATTATTTACAACAGATAAAAGCAGCTTTTCTCTATCTGTAATTTTTATTTCAGATATAAAATTAGTATTAGTAGTTGTATTGGTAGCTGGTTTGGTGGTATTTTTGGCTGTGCTACAAGATGATAAAGATAATAAAATAATTATAGTAGTTAGAACTAATAAGAACTTCCTCATTCATAAATCTCCTCAAACAAATAGTATTAATTAACTATTAATATTTTACCATATAATTACAATAAACGAGGGTGAATTTTCTTATCAAAAAGTGTTGACATGCGCGGGTTCCCCTGTTATACTATCAAAGTGTTAAGGGCAGTAATGACTGTTCTCAAACACAGAAACGCTGGTGTAGCTCAGCAGGTAGAGCAGCTGACTTGTAATCAGCAGGTCGGGGGTTCGATTCCGTCCGCCAGCTCCAAACCCTTCAAAACAACATTTTGAAGGGTTTTTTCATATCCTTTTCATATTCAAAGAATAGTTATACAAAACACACATTAGTTAAACACCTTTAGGTAAACTCCTAAAATATATGTGATTGCCGTCTGGATCACAAAAATGCATATTTTTTGCTCCCCATGGTTGTAATTTTGGAGTATCAATAATATGTATCCCTATATTTAATAATCTTTCATATTCCTCATCTACATCATCAACAGTAAAAGCTAAACTGATATTTTCATTTTGGTTATTCTTTGCTTTCCCATTATTGTAAACACTCAAGGTAGTACCTTCTGTAATTACAAATTGATGAACTTCGTCCTTACAATCCGAAGAAATATCTAATATATTTCTGTAGAAATCAGCAATTTTTACAACGTCATTTGTTTCTATGCAAACTTCTCCTAATTTCATTTATGACCCTCCTTTTAAAATAGTGTAAATTTACAGGTATAGTAAGTAAGATTATAACATTTAATCAATTAATTTAATACAATTTTGAATGCAGCATACATAATAACACGATAGATATATGAAATACCCATATTTATTTATTTAAAGCAATATATTTTTTAATATTATGTCTATCATTTTAAGAATTCTTAATAATTAAAGAGCTAAATGGTAAAATATTAGTATTTTATAAAAGAAAATTGTTTATTTTTTGGAAGATTACGTAAACTATCCATGGTTTAAATACATAAAAAACTATAGCTTTTGAAAAATTTTATAATATATAATATTAAAAGATAGGAAGGAAATATGAATTAAAACTTACATAATGGCTATAATTATTAAAGGGTGAATTTTATTTCCTCAGGTCAAAAGTGGTAACCGGTTGGGTTAGTTACACCTACATAGCGGGGCTGAGACTATTTTCCATGTTAGTAAATTTTAATAACATTGACATGTATTTACACTTTTGATATAATGATTTTTGTGGGATATTCAAAAATTCTCCTCTAGAAAACGGAAGAAATAGTTTGATTTTCTATAAAGATTTTCGTGAAAATATTTTCCTTACTTTTTTAATGGTCTAAATAGTAAAAGATTTTATAAGGTGGTGAATTATGGACCAAATTAATTTACAGTCAAAAACGTTAGAAGATTTGAGATATATTGCAAAAATGCTGGGGATGAAAAATATATCCAAATATAAGAAGAGTGAGTTGGTAGAACTGCTTAGTGAAAACTCCGAAAAACTTAAATCTGATGATATTGTGGAAGAGGTTGTTTCTAAAGAAAAGGCTGAACCAGCTGCGAATACAATAGAAACTCAAACAAGCGAGGAAAGGTCCAAAGAAGTTTCAGAGGAGGTTCCTGTCTTAAGAAAATCCCGTAGAGGAAGGCCGAGCAAGGCATCGAAATCAATGGACAAGCCGGAAAACACCGGTGAATCAGATTTTCTTACTAATATTACAGGGCAGGATAATCAGGGTAATAGTCCGAATTCCTTATCAGAACAAAATGACAAACCAGACAGGTTGTCTGACACATTAAAGCATCTTGAAACAAAAAATATCGACAAAAAGCCTCATGGAAGAGGACGTAAAAAGGAAGTTCAAGCTTCTAGCGAAGCGCTGATTACTGAAAGTAAAGTATTATTAGACACATCAAACACATCAGAAGTATCAGCACAAGACAAAGGAATCAATTCTGCAGATAGCATACCACATAGAAAAAACAGCAGATTAAAACCGGAGCAAACGATAGAACAGCCCAAGAATATTTCTGATGAGAAGGCACCTGTAAAAGTTGATTCAAAACCTCAGATATACAAAAAGGACGACCAGCCTTCGGCAAGACAGGATAACAGACAGCCACATAGACAAAACCGACAGTTTACAAACACAAACGGCAAGCCTGATAATCAATCAGAACCTCAGCGCGCGCCATTAAATCAGCAAGCACAGCAGGTTCAACCTCAGCAACCGGTACCATCCCAGCCTCAGGTTATTTCACCTCAAATACAACAACCGCAAGGTAGTGAAAAAATTGAAAGTGATGATCCTGTAGAAGGAGTTCTTGAAGTTTTACCAGACGGTTATGGTTTTTTAAGAAGTGAAAACTATCTTTCAGGTCCTAAAGATGTTTACGTTTCACCGTCACAAATAAGGCGTTTTGGCCTAAAAACTGGTGATAAGCTTAGGGGAAAAGGTAGGATTCCAAAAGAAGGGGAAAAATTTCAGGCACTTTTATATGTACAGTCTATTAACGGAGACACTCCTGATGTTGCATCCAAGAGAGTTGCGTTTGAGTACTTAACGCCTATATACCCTGATAACAGAATAACCCTTGAAACTTCACCAAGAGAATTTTCAACAAGGCTTATCGATCTTATAGCTCCAATTGGAAAAGGCCAGAGAGGAATGATAGTATCACCTCCGAAAGCTGGTAAGACAATACTTCTAAAGAAAATTGCAAACGCAATTACAATTAACTACCCCGAAGCGGAATTAATTGTACTGCTTATTGACGAAAGACCTGAAGAAGTAACTGATATGCAGCGTTCTATAAAGGGCGAGGTAATTTATTCTACTTTTGACGAGGTTCCGGAACATCATATAAAGGTTGCAGAAATGGTTTTGGAAAGAGCTCAGCGTCTTGTAGAACAAAAGAAGGATGTAGTTATTCTTCTGGATAGTATAACAAGGCTAGCAAGGGCATATAACCTTACTATTCCTCCAACAGGTAGAACATTATCCGGCGGTTTAGATCCAGGTGCACTTCATAAGCCAAAAAGATTTTTCGGAGCAGCAAGAAATATCGAACATGGCGGCAGCTTGACAATTATGGCAACTGCGCTCATTGAAACGGGAAGCAGAATGGATGATGTTATCTTTGAAGAATTCAAAGGAACAGGAAACATGGAACTTCATCTGGATAGGAAGCTATCCGAAAAGAGAATCTTCCCTGCAATCGATATTAATAAGTCGGGAACCAGACGTGAGGAGCTTCTTCTCAGCCAAAAAGAGCTTGAAAGTGTCTGGGCTATAAGGAAAGCAATGAGTAATATGGGAACGGCAGAGGTTACTGAGATTTTAATAAATAAACTTATGCAGACCAGAACAAACGATGATTTTGTAAATAGTATTAAAATATCTTTTTTAGATAAGAATTCGCAGGATAGATAGTAATCCAAAACATGGTACTTATTGTAAGTGCTAAAAAAGGTATTGCGGTGTATTTGTTTTTGTGTTAAAATATCACTTGCCTCTTTAATAAGCAACTAAGTACATTTTATGTACGTTGAATATATAATAATAATGCTGTTCATTGAGGACATTGCAATTATGTTTTGAAAGAAGGTGAAAAGCAATGAAAGAAGGAATTCATCCAGAATATTCTGAAGCAGTAGTAAAGTGTGCATGCGGCGAGACTTTTACAACTGGTTCTACAAAGAAAGCCCTTCACGTTGAAATTTGTTCAAAGTGTCATCCTTTTTATACAGGAAGACAGAAGCTCATTGATACCGGTGGACGTGTTGATAAGTTTAAGAAGAAATACGGTATTGTTGATAACGCATAATGAAGGTATTATAAAGACTGGGAATGTTTTTTCCCGGTCTTTTGTTTCATATCTGTAAACAAATTGTTATTAATCTTTCCATTTAGTAATATTCGAGTTATAATCTTTTTTAAGGGTTAAGTCTTAATTTTATCAACTCTGTTTGTAAATATAGGAGGAAAAATGAAAAAAACGACGATTGGTGGTCAAGCCTTACTTGAAGGTCTGCTCATGATAGGGCCGGAGTACAGGGCTACAGCAATTAGGAAGCCGGATGGAGAGATAATTGTTGAAAAACATCCGCAAAAGCCAAAAGGCAAGCTATCCAAGATTCCAATAATAAGAGGTGCTGTAAATTTATTCTCTCAGATGGTAATAGGGGTTAAAGCTCTTATGTACTCTGCGGAATTTATAGATATTGAAGATGATGATAAAAGCAATGAGCCTTCAAAAATTGAGCAATTTCTTGAAAGGAAATTTGGAGATAAGATAACAGATATAGCAATATATTTTTCAGTAGTGCTCTCCATTTTTATAAGTGTAGGACTATTTATACTGCTTCCAAACCTGATTGCAGGCTTTATACCTGTAAAGGGAGTAATATTTAAGAACCTTGTAGAAGGAGCTCTTAGAGTTGGTATATTTATAGGTTATCTGGCTCTTGTTTCACTCCTTAAAGATATGAAAAGGGTGTGGGAGTATCACGGTGCAGAGCATAAGACGATACATTGTTATGAGCATGGTGACGAGCTTACGGTTGAAAATGTAAGAAAATATACTACAAAGCATCCAAGGTGTGGCACATCACTGTTTTTTACCATAATGATAATCAGTATTTTAATATTTTCATTTACGGGATGGCATAATATATTTATAAATGCAGGAATCAGAATTCTACTTGTGCCTGTAGTAGCGGGAGTATCACTTGAACTTATAAAATTTGCGGTAAGACATAATAACTGGTTGTTCAAGGTGTTTAGCGCACCTGGTCTAATGTTTCAGAAGTTTACTACAAGAGAGCCTGATGACAGTCAGATTGAAGTAGCAATAGCCGCTTTCAATGAAGTTATACCAAACACTGACGTCAGTGATGATTGGGGAAAAGACTAAAAAATATTACGGTGAAATATGAATATAAATGAATTTATACATTATGCAGAAGATATATTAAAAAATGCTAATATAGAGACCCCGGTGCAAGAAGCCGGGGTCATGCTTTGTCAAGTGATTAAATGCGGAAGAGCATATCTATTCGCCCATAGCGACAGGGAATTGAGTCCTGATGAAAAGTCAAAGCTTGAGCATATGCTAGCTCAACGCGCTAAGAATATTCCATTGCAATATATCATAGGTGATACTGAATTTATGTCATTAAGGTTTATGGTAACCTCTGCGGTGCTTATACCAAGACAAGACACTGAAATTTTAGTGGAAAAGGTTATTGAGCTGGCGAAAAAGCAAGTATTTGACAAACAGTACGAGGGTAGTAAAGAAAGACTAAGTGTCTTGGACATGTGTACAGGTTCAGGCTGTATAGCCGTGAGCATCGCTCATTTTTGCCCTGAGTGCAGCGTTGTAGCTTGCGATATTTCAGAAGAAGCAATTAAGGTAGCAACAGCTAACAGTGAGTTAAATGGTGTCCAAAACAGAGTAAAGTTTTTTAACGGAGATTTGTTTGAATCAATTAAATACAATCAGAAATTCGATATTATAGTGAGTAATCCACCCTATATAGAAACTGAAACAATTGCAGGGCTTCAGAAGGAAGTACGCAGTTATGAACCGGGTATAGCTCTTGACGGCGGTGCAGACGGACTTGATTTTTATAAAAAAATCACAGCCAAAGCCCCTGAATATCTTAATTCTCTTGGGTGGTTAGCCTTTGAAATCGGGTATAATCAAGGGGAAAAGGTATCTGCACTTATGAAAGAGTCCTTTAATAATATACAGGTTTTAAAGGACTACAGTGGAAATGACAGAGTAGTAGTAGGTCAGTTATCGGACGGACGTTAATCGTTCCATAACCTCACCGTTCCGGAATCTTGGAGTTTTTTTACCACAATTATGCTTATAGGGCCCACAAACATTCCTATTATTCCGAAGAATTTAAGCCCTATGTACATTGCAAGGAGTGTTACCAGCGGGTGCAGGCCTATCTGGCTGCCTACGATCTTAGGTTCCATTATCTGTCTGATAAGTATACCAAGAATATATATTATGGCTAGTCCAAAAGCAAGAGTCATATCTCCTGAAATTAAAGTATATAAAATCCAGGGCACCATTACGACTCCTGTACCCATGATTGGAATTGCATCGGATAGCCCAACTATTAACGCTATAAGAAATGCATAATTTACATTTAAAATAAACAAGCCTATGCTTACTTCAATGAAAGTAAAGCCCATAAGAATAAGTATAGCTTTAAAGTAACCTAGAAGTGCTTTAAAGGTATCTTTTTTCAAACTGACTATATTTTTTCTCCAGGAAAAGGGTAACTGCCTGTAAAAAAAGGACGAAATAGATTTCCTGTCACTACTTATAAAATACGTACCCAGAATTGTTACAATTGTAAAAACCGTCAATCTCGGAATGGAGGTCACAGTATTTATTACATACTGAATAACTGATGTTATCATAAATCCGATTTGTTGAGAGAAGGATTCAAGATTTTTGGTTATAGTAACAGTCACCTGATCTGGAAGTCCATTATAAAATAAGGTTGCCTTGTCTATTAAACCATTTATTTTAATTGAAATATCACTGGAGTATATGGTGAGGTTGCCTTGTAGTATAGTTAATTCATTATATATTTTTATAATCCCTGCGGTTAAGGCAAATCCAAGTACAGACATTGTAAACAACAGTGAAATTGCCGCAGCAGCCTTTCTCGAAATCTTAAATCTCAGTAGCAGCTTTATAACCGGCTCATTAATATAGGAAACTATCAGTGCTATGACGAATGGAGCTAAAAATGGTAAAAGGTATGTAATAGAAAGATAAATTACCGCAAATATAAATAAAATCAATAATATCTTTTTAATTGCAGATTGATACTTATTCCATAAATCCATACTAAAACCCCTTACATTTTTACGAATACTTATAATTAATTTATACATTATAATAATACAAAAGTACATATTCAATTTTATTTTTCAGGGAAATACAATTAATACAAAAAACTCTCCTTTAAAGGGAATTAGGAACACTATTAGAAGCATTCTACAATTTTTGTATACAATACACAGGTGTAACTTATGGAAGTGCCTTAAATATGGGCTTTTAATTCTCTAAATACAAAAAAATATGTAATTTGATAAACGGAAGACATTGCAGGAGAATAAGAGACAAAAGCGATAATTGAATATTTTTTTTACCAAATAGAGAGATTGACTAAAGGAGTATTTATAAATTATCATGGATAAGGGAATTAGTCAGACTTTATTATTTTTTTGTCTTTTTTGAATTTTCATTATGGTTCTTAGTAATGGAATTCTTAAAAATATGAGGGTTAAAATTACATTTTGAAAGGAGAATAAGCTGTGGATTGGTATTTATTACTGGCAGCTATTCTGCTGCCTGCACTAAGTGCGGCATTATGCTTGATTCTTAAGAATCAGAAAGTGCGTATTGCTGTAGTAAGCATTTCAACTCTACTGCTTTTTGCGGTAGCAGGCGGCTTCATAGCACTTATGATTAACTCTCCTGAAGGGAAACTGGTTTTCCAGATGGATGAGCATGTACTCGAGCTTGTGGGTGGATTGATTAAAGGACTTGACTTCTTACTCTTCTGCTTCATCGGGTATATAGGTATAAAGCATAAAAAAGCAATAGTACTTGTATTAACAGTTTTACAATTTATTCCGTGGGTTTTATTTGAGATATTTGGAGTATTCGGTAAGGTACATGAGCCTGAACAGGCATTTGTAATTGACCACTTATCATTAATAATGATAATGCTTGTTTCAATTATCGGCCCTATTGTTACATTTTTTGGACTTGGCTACATGAAGGAACATGAGCATCATTTGCACCTGAAGGTATCAAGACAACCAAGGTTCTTCATGATACTATTTATATTCCTTGGCGCAATGAATGCATTGGTAATGACAGATAATTTATCCTGGATGTACTTCTTCTGGGAGGTAACAACACTTTGCTCATTCCTGCTCATATCCCATGATGGAACAGAGATCGCTATTAAAAATGGTATAAGAGCATTGTGGATTAATTCTGTGGGCGGTGTAGCTTTTATCATCGCTATATTAATGGTAAACACAAGCCTGGATACACTTTCAATACAGGCTATATCAAATTCAGGAATGCAAGGCACTTTCGCAGGAATGATGCCAATAGCACTTGGTCTGTTGTGTATTGCAGGTTTTACAAAGTCAGCGCAGTTCCCGTTCCAGAGTTGGTTGCTGGGAGCCATGGTTGCACCTACACCTGTATCTGCATTGCTTCACTCAAGTACGATGGTTAAGGCGGGCGTTTATCTGGTTGTAAGAATTGCTCCTGCTTTCTCTGGTACAATACTTGGACAATTGGTTGCTGTTGCCGGAGGATTTACTTTTGTAGCTGCCTCAGCAGTAGCGATAAGCCAGAGTAATGCAAAGAAGGTTCTTGCTTACTCAACAATAGCAAACCTTGGATTGATTATATGTTGTGCAGGTATAGGCACAAGAATATCACTTGCAGCTGCTGTTCTTCTTATGATTTTCCATGCTGTATCAAAAGGATTACTCTTCCTTTGTGTTGGTACTATTGAGCTTGGTATTGGCAGTCGTGATATTGAAGACATGCAGGGATTATTTAAAAAGATGCCGTTTACTACAGTTATTACAGTAATCGGTCAGATTTCAATGCTTCTGCCACCTTTCGGTGTTCTGATAACAAAGTGGATGGCAATAGAAACTGCTGTACACAACCCAATAGTATTGTTATTTATAATACTGGGAAGTGCGCTTACAGTTGTATTCTGGTCAAAGTGGATTGGAATGATTCTTACAATGTCCTACAAACCTAAATATCATATGGAAAAGCTTGCTTTTTCTATAAAAGCCGCTTTGTCCGTGTTAATTGTTTTGGTAATGGCAGCAAGTATAGGAATTGCTCCAATGTACAATCAGTTTGTAAAGCCTCAGATAATGGCATTTAATATAGCTGACAAAGAGATGCTTTCAGGAACTGGCATGGGAGTGTGGTTGGAGAAAGTTAATCAGGCTGTATATGGGGGATTTGCCTCTATTATATTCTTCGGTGTGATTTTGATTTTGATGGTTGCAATACCTATCATAGCAAACAGAATCAAACCGGCAAGATTAAAGCCGCCATATCTTTGCGGTAGTAATGTAGATGATGATTTAAGAGGATTAGAGTTTATTAGCCCTGGTGACAAAGTTGATAAGGTAGTTGTAAGAAACTATTACATGGAGTCTGTTTTTGGTGAAAACAAGCTGACTTTCTGGCTCAACCTTGCTGCAGGTGCAATTATTATAATTTTGTTAGGGGTGGTGATCGGATTATGAGCATAAACAATATTTTAACTGCTGTTATTGCCATAATAGCTGCTCCGATTTTGGGTGGATTACTTTTTGGTATTGACAGAAAAATTACTGCAAGAATGCAGAATAGATTTGGACCTCCACTGCTTCAGCCTTTCTATGATTTCTTTAAATTACTTGGCAAGCAGGGAATTGCCGTTAACCAGACTCAGATGGTTTATGTTTTAGGACATTTATTCTTTGCAATAGGTGCTCTGGTTATGTTGGTATTAAAACAGGATTTGCTTATGCTTATGTTTATTCTTGCATTCTCTGGCATATCACTGATTATGGGTGCAATGAGTGTTCGTTCCCCTTACAGTAAGATTGGTGCTCAGAGAGAAATTATGCAGATGATGGCATATGAACCTGTTCTGCTATTAATGGTTGTTGGAGTTTACAAGGTAACTGGAAGCTTCATGATTTCAGATGTTTTCAATCATGGCCAGCCGCTTATTTACAGCTTACCTTTGGTATTCCTGGCATTCATTTATGTTTTGACAATAAAGCTGAGAAAATCTCCTTTTGACTTTGCAACTTCTCATCATGGTCATCAGGAATTGATAAAGGGTGTAACTACCGAATTCTCAGGTACTCAATTGGCATTGCTTGAATTAACAGACTGGATTGATCTGGTATTGCTTATGGGATTAATTTCAATGTTTTTTGCAAAGCCTTTATGGGTAGGTATATTAATAGCATTAGTATGTTATTTCTTTGAAATAGTTATTGATAATATCAGTGCCAGAGTAACCTGGCAGTGGATGGTAAAAATTACATGGGTTGCAGGTATTGGTGCGGCTCTGGTAAATATTGTGTGGTTATATCTGATTCCTTAATAGGAATGACTAAATATATTGGAGGTTGCTTGTACGCTATTAGTTGTTAACAAGCAGCCTATCCTGTAAGAAAGGTGAATTGTATGGGTATAATAAGCAAATCAAGGAAAAAATCACCCTGGATAATGCATTACGACTGTACAAGCTGCAACGGATGTGATATTGAGACACTTGCATGCCTCACTCCACTGTATGATGCAGAGCGTTTGGGTATTATAAATGTTGGTAACCCAAAACATGCTGACATATTGCTTGTAACTGGTTCTGCAAATAAGAGAAACGCAATTGTATTAAAAAATATATATAATCAAATGCCTGACCCTAAATGCGTTGTTGCTATTGGAGCTTGCGCATGTACAGGAGGTATTTTTAAGGAATGTTACAATGTAATGGGCGGAGTTGAAAATGTAATTCCCGTTGATGTATTCGTTCCGGGTTGCTGTGCAAGACCTGAAGCCATTATAGACGGTATAGTCCAGGCTATAGGAAAGCTTGACGAAAAGGCTGATGCAATGAAGAAGTTAGCTAAATAAGGGCTGTCAAGGCTCATGGAGGTAAAAATAGAATGATTGAAAATTTGGTGGAAATTACAAGTGATCAGCTGCTTGCAGAAGTTCAGAAATGCAAGTATGATGGATACAGATTCGTTACTACCACTAGTGTAGATAACGGTGATGACACTATAGATATTGTATATCATTTTGATATCGACTATAAAATGAAGAACTTAAAGATTACTGTTAAGAAGGATGAAGAAGTTCCAAGCATATCCAAAGTTTATTTCAGCGCATTATTGGTTGAAAACGAAATTAAGGAATTGTTTGGAGTAAATATTACCGGAATTCTTGTAGATTACGGCGGACACATGCTTCTTTCAGAAGAAGAACTTGGTTCACCAATGTTAAGACAGCAAATTACTATTGAAAAAAGAGGGGGTAATTCATAATGAGTTCAACGATAGTTCCTTTTGGGCCACAGCATCCTGTGCTTCCGGAACCCCTTCATATAAAGCTAGTAATGGAAGATGAAAACATTGTTGATGCAATACCTGCTATCGGATATGTTCACAGAGGTCTTGAAAAGCTTACTGAAACAAAGGAGTTTACTCAAAACACATTTGTTGTTGAAAGAGTTTGCGGTATTTGTAGTGTAATGCATGCAATGGCTTACTGTCAGGGTATCGAAGAATTAATGAATATCGAGATTTCCGACAGAGCAAAGTTTTTGAGAGTTATCTGGGCAGAGCTTCACAGAATGCACAGTCATTTGCTTTGGTTGGGATTGCTGGCTGATGCATTTGGCTTTGAGAGTCTTTTCATGCAGGCATGGAGAGATAGAGAAAAGGTAATGGATATAATGGAAGAAACAGCTGGAAGCAGGGTTGTTATTTCATGTAATACAATTGGTGGTACAAGAAGAGACCTGACTAAAGAACAAATGGCTAAGATCATAGCGACTTGTGATGATATTAAGCATGATTTAGAACAGCTCGAAGCAGTATTCCTCAACAATTATACAGTTAAACACAGATTGGTTGGAGTGGGTGTCCTCACAAAAGCTGATGCAATCGAATATTGTACAGTAGGACCTATGGCAAGAGCCAGCGGTATTGCAACTGATATGAGAACCACAGGATATTCTGCATACGGACATTTAGATTTTGAGCCTATAACTCATAATGATGGTGACTGCTATGCAAGAACTTATGTAAGACTCAAAGAGGTTTATCAGTCTGTTGACCTTATAAAACAGGCAATAGCAAAGATACCTGAAGGCGAGCACATTGTTCCATTTAAGGGATTCCCGCCAAAGGGTGATGTAATTTCCAGAGTTGAACAGCCAAGAGGTGAAGTTCTCTATTATTTAAGAGGAAATGGTACAAAGAATTTAGATAGACTGAGACTTAGAACTCCTACATTTGCAAATATTCCGTCACTTCTAAAGATGTTGCCGGGAAGTCAGCTTGCAGATGTACCTATGCTTATTCTTACCATTGACCCATGCATATCCTGTACCGAGAGATAATAGAAATGTATTTGGTAGATAGGAGGTCATAAGAGATGTTTAAGATGATGGAAAATGTATTTAAGAATCTTGCTTCAAAGCCTGCAACAAGAATGTATCCTATTGAAAAAAGAGAACCATTCAAGGATTCCAGAGGTCAGATTGAAGGCATTGAAATAGATAAATGTATTTTCTGCGGTATTTGCCAGAGAAAATGTCCGGCTAATGCACTAGTAGTAAATAAGGCGGAGAAATCCTGGGAAATTAATCAGTTCAAGTGCGTAATATGCAATGCATGTGTTGAGGCTTGTCCAAAGAAATGTATTGTAGCAAGCGCTGAGCATAAAACTGCAGCAACAATAAAGGAAAACTACAAAGCTGTTCAGCCTCCCAAGGAAGTTGAAAGCGATAACAGCAAGGTAACAGCTTAAGTATAATAAATGAATTTATATATACTACTTAAAAATTCAGGGGAAGATAAGTCTTTCTCTGAATTTTAGTGTTTGTGGATATAATATTATATGACAAACATATAATTGGAGACACGGAGGTTTTGGACGTGCATGAATATGCGGTAACCCAGTCAATGTTAAAGCTTGTTTTGGATGAAGCCAAGCGGGTAGAGGCATCTAAAATACTGGAAATACGTCTTGTAATAGGAGATTTATCTACTATAGTTGACGACTCGGTACAAATGTATTTTGATATTATGAGTGAGGGAACTATAGCACATGGTGCAAAGCTTGTCTTCAGACGTGTTAAAGCTGAATTCAAGTGTAGGGAGTGTGGGGAGATATTTATAAAGCCGACCTCAGGATTTGACTGTCCGAAATGCGGCGGGTTGGGTATGCCAACCGGTGTTGGCAGGGAGTTTTATATAGAGAGCCTTGAAATTGAATAACAAAACACATTCTTTCAGCATTTTCATATTATAAAAGTATAATATGCTGCCGGGGTGGATTTTAATTTATGCTGAGAGGAAGCTTCATGTTGGTTTTGAGCATTGTTGATATAATTGGTACAGTAGCTTTTGCTGTATCGGGCGTTCTTGTAGGAATCAGGAGCAAGCTTGATTTATTCGGTATATATGTTTTGGCCATGGCAACGGCCTCCGGCGGCGGGATTATACGAGATATTGTTATCGGTAGAGAAGTTCCCGTTTTTTTTATACAGTGGAGGTATTTCGCTGCCATAACAGTGACGATGCTTGCTACTTGCTTGCTGTATACCATGGTTAACAGGGTGATGTCTTTTATAGTTTTGGCTGATGCAGTAGGATTGGGAGTCTTTACTATAACCGCTACATATAAGGCCATGGAATACGGATTGCCGCTTCTTGGTATTGTTTTTGCTGGAGTTATAACCGGGGTTGGCGGAGGAATACTAAGAGATATAATGGTAAACGAAATACCACTTATATTCAGAAGTGAAATATATGCCATACCCTCGATTATAGGCTCTTTGATGTTTTACTTTTTATATGATTATATTGGGCTAAGTATTAACATATATCTGTGTGTAGGTGTAATTTTTGCCATTAGAATGATATCCGTTAAGCTGAAGCTGCATTTGCCTGTAATCAGTAAGGACGGCAGTAAACCGTCTGCAGGTAGCAATCGTAAAAGCTTTAGGATGTAAAATAAAGTAAAATTATATTTGGAGGTACTTATGGAAATAAAGGTCATGAAAAACATAATGCATGCCAATGACAAGCTTGCAGGGGAGAACAGAACTTATTTTGAAAGTAAGGGAATAAAGGCTGTTAATATAATGGCATCACCCGGGTCAGGAAAAACCAGTACTATTATGAAACTAATAGAAGCTTTTGGTGACAGGGCAAATGTAGCTGTAGTTGAAGGAGATATTGCATCTTCTATTGATGCCGAAAAGATAGACAAGCTTGGTAATCCCGTAATTCAGATAAATACCGGAGGCGGCTGCCACCTTGACGCAAACATGATAAAGACTGCTGCAGAGAGTCTTCAGCTAAAGAACGGGACTATCCTTTTTATTGAAAATGTAGGAAATCTTGTATGCCCTTCTTCCTTTGATCTTGGAGAAGGTATAAAAATGGTTATTGCCAGTGTTCCTGAGGGACATGACAAGCCGTACAAATATACTTCAATGTTTGAACTTGCAGATATTGTAGTACTTAATAAGACAGATTTAATGCCTTATATCGACTTTGACAAGGATAGCTTCTACAAAGGCGTTAAGGCATTAAATGAAAAAGCAAAAATTATTGAGGTATCATGTAAAACAGGTGAAGGGATTAATGAACTTGCGGATTGGATGCTTAATGTGCAAGTATCTCATAACCCGTCTGTGTAACAGCTATAGTATATTCCCATTGAGCTGATAAAGAACCGTCTTTTGTGGTCACGGTCCAGTTGTCTTTACCAATCTGAACTCTGTAACTGCCTTCGTTTATCATGGGTTCTATGGTAAATACCATTCCGGGTAGAATAAGGAATCCCATGTCCTTTCGCTGAAAGTGATCGACATGGGGCTCCTCATGAAATTTGATACCCACACCGTGGCCACCCAAATCACGGACAACGGAATAACCGTTTCGATTTGCAAAAGGCTCAATTGCTCTGCCTATATCATTTATTGAACCGAAAGGTTTAACGTGTTTTGCCCCGATATCAAGACATTCTTTTGTTATTTCTACAAGTTTTCTTGCCTTTGGTGAAACATCGCCTATCATGTACATTCTACTTGCATCTGAAAAGTATCCGTCTAATATGGTGGAAACATCAATATTGACAATATCTCCTGATTTGAGAACGGTTTTTTCATTAGGAATTCCGTGGCATACAACGTTATTTATAGAAGTACATACGCTTTTGGGAAACCCGTTGTAATTCAGCGGTGCAGGAATTGCATTTTTTGCAACTGTGTATTCATACACCATTTTATCTATTTCTGCAGTTGTTATACCAGGTTTAACTTCCTTCTCCATTAAATCAAGTATCTGAGTAGTAATCTCACCGCTTTTACGGATACCTTCTATCTGTTGTGAATTTTTTAGTAAGGATTTATGGGGTATAATATATCCCATGCCCTTTAAACTTTCCAGTTTTTGTGCTATATCATTGTTACTCACTAAATACACTTCCTTAATAATGTTTTTAAGTCTCCTATTTAATTATAGCAAATATAAACAATATTTATTTCATTTCCAGTAAAGCCACCGTAATATCATCCACTATTTCGTGCATGCTGCTGCCCGAAAAAGACAAAGCCTTATCAACCAATTTTGATATTATGCTTGAAGGCTTTAAATTTTTTCTTAAAAAATGCTCTACTATTCTGTCTTCACCAAACTGTTCGTTGGACTTATTTTTAATCTCAATTATTCCATCAGTATAGAATAACAATCTGTCATTTGCCTTTAGATTCTGTGTTACTTCAGTATATTCAGGGTTATCCACCCAGTTGCTGATTGGTATTCCCCTAGTTCTCAGCAGTTTGTAATCATTGCCTGAAAATAAGATAGGTGATACGTTTAATCCGGCATTTGAGTATGAGATGCTATAGTCTGAAATGTTGATAATTCCATAAAATACCGAAATATATAGCTCATCCTCAAAACTGTTCTTATTGAATTCCTTGTAGAGCTGAGTCAACACATTTGATGGTGACAAAGAGGACTTATCTATTGCTGCACGTAAAAACATTGTGAGCATGGACGCCGCAACTCCATGACCTGAAACATCAGCAATATAAATACCCACGTGATCTTCGTCAATTTCAAAGATATCAAGGAAATCACCGCCTATCATTTCACAGGGTTTGTAAATGTAGCTGAAACTTATTTTATCTCCTACAGTCTGCTGCTTGGGGAGAAGGCTACATTGCAGCTTTTTCGCAATGGAGAGGTCTTCTTTAAGCTGCTCGTTCTGCTTCTCCAGTTCTTTGCTAAGCACTTTGAGTTCTGTTATATCATGGAGAACCTCGATAACAGCTTCCACATTGTTTAATTTAAAACTCTTTAAAGGGGAGCTTGTTACTGAATAAACGCGCCCGTTTATTGTTTCTTCTTTGCGATTAGGTAAATTTTCACCTTGCAGACTGGATATACAATTAGGGCAAGGTGAGGAACGTCCCAGAACTTCAAAGCATTTTCGGCCAACAGCGTTATAACCCAAGCCGTCACGCATTGGTTTATTTACAAATAAAACCGTACCATCTTTGCCTATAACTCTGACCCAATCTTGCATTCCGTCAATTATATCTTCTATAAAATTTGATTCCGATAAACCGAATTCTTTAACGATATTGTTTGGCAATAATATCAACCTTTCGTATATCACTAAAAACATACTTTTTTAGATATACATATATTTTAACATAGTTTATTTAGAACGTACTATTTAATCTTATTATTGTCAATACTACATAATAAATCATATTGAAGGGATTAGATGGTGATAGCTGTATGAATTCAGGCAACGTTAATAATTTAAAATATATTGATTCTAATAATGTAACAGCAATTTTTTCTTTTTCTGATGCTTTATACCAGACTTTAATAAATTGTAAAACTGAGAGACACCGGGATATTGTTATCGTATGTATTGGTACTGACAGATCCACGGGAGACAGCCTTGGCCCCATAATTGGATACAAACTGAGGGGAATGAATTACAGTAATGTACATGTATACGGTGACTTGGAAAATCCGGTTCATGCAAAGAATCTTCAGGAGACTATTGAAAGCATATACAAAAGATATGAAAAGCCTTTTTTAATTGCAGTTGATGCGTCACTGGGAAGAGCAGATCATGTAGGGTTTATTTCTGTAGGGAAGGGCTCTATAAGACCCGGTTCTGCATTGAACAAGGAACTTGAACCTGTGGGACACATGCACATTACCGGAATTGTTAATGCCGGGGGCTTTATGGAATTTATGATTCTTCAGAATACCAGACTTGGAACCGTTATGAGGATAGCAGATACCGTGGCAACAGGGATTAAATACGTTATGTGGAAGGTGACAAGGGAAGATATGCTGTCGCAAAAAGGGACTATAGAAGCAGGACAGGCATAAATTTTTATTATTCATTTTCAGACTTTTTAAAAGTTTATACTTATAATAAGATATAAGAAACAAGACAGCTGGACTAAGCATTCTTATATATGTTATAAGGACTTTTAAGGAGGATTTTTATGAATAACAGGCACAGGGGTACCATGATTGTAGGGTTGGTACTTATAATATTAGGTGTACTTTTCCTACTCAGTAATTTTGGTATATTTGAGATTTATTTTGATATTTTTGATATAGGTTTCCTTGTCGGACATTTTTGGCCATTGTTCCTCATAATTCCGGGAGTAATTTTTCATTATTCATACTTTACCGCTAAGACTCCGGATGCAGGTTTGTTGGTGCCGGGAGGTATTTTACTGGTAGCCGGTTTTACTTGTCAGATTTCAATGTTGTTTGACTTGTGGGCTTTCATGTGGCCCGGCTTTATGCTTGCAGTTGCCGTAGGACTCTTTGAACTCTACATTTTCGGTACAAGAGAAAAAGGACTTTTAATTCCGGTATTTATTCTGGGAGGCTTATCACTTATTTTCTTTACCTTCTCTCTGGGAAGCTCATGGATACTTAGAACTTACCTTATACCTGTTATACTCATATTGGGCGGAATATTAATAGTAACCAGAAATCGAAGAATTTAAGTCCCTGTTTGCTCATTAATTGCATATACTGTATTAGTTATTTAAGAAGATTCTTGGGAATTGACCTGAGAATCTTTTTATAAATGGCAGGGGGCAGAGGTGTGAGTGATTATATGAGTAACGAAGCTAATATCAGAACAAGACTGGAAGATCTTAAATGCTTTATGTGTAATGAAATACAATGTTTAATAGCTCAGAGTACAGAGACGGGTGAAATCAAAGATAATGTAGATACTCAAAAATATAAACCGACCAAACACCAAAAATCATATAAAATTGAAAGAAATTTTAAAAAAAGGTGTTATGCAAGATAATATTTGGGAATATATATTGTAGTAATTACAATACGGTGAGCCTGAAACATATTTTTGGCTCGATTAAATTAGGAGGGTAACTATGGATAAATACGTTTGTACAGTATGCGGTTATGTTTATGACCCGGAGGAAGGAGACCCGGATAGCGGAATTGCACCCGGAACAGCTTTTGAAGACATACCTGAGGATTGGGTTTGCCCACTTTGTGGAGTAGCCAAAGACATGTTTGAAAAACAATAAAACTATATAAAACATAAGCTGAAGAGAAACGGTTTTCCCATTATACAGAGGAAGACCGTTTTTATTCGCTGACAGAAAGTTTAAATATCAAGATAGGGGGATGAAAAATGTATAAGGCCAAGCCGATAATCGGAATTACCGCAGCATTTGATTATGACAAAAATATCAGCACTCTAAAGGATGATTATTATGAGGCAATTATTCAATGCGGTGGTTTACCTGTTATTATTCCTGTAACCGAAGAAAAAAGTACATGGGTTGAGTACCTGGATATATGCAGTGGGTTTATTCTTTCAGGAGGCCCGGACATCGATGCCTCATATTTCGGTAAAGGTAATATGCCTTATGCAAACGAAATTTCACCAATCCGGGACAGTATGGAAATTTTTATAACGCAGCAGGCGATATCCAAGGACATACCTATTCTTGGCATTTGTAGAGGCTGTCAGATAATGAATATTGCAGCAGGAGGAAGCATTTATCAGGATATATATGCAGAGTATAGCGACGGAAGTCCTCTTTTAAAGCATTTTCAGCAGGCTCCAAGGTGGTTCCAGATACACGATGTTTCCATACAAAAACCGTCTTGTCTTTATAATATTTTTGGTAGGGATAACCTAAAGGTTAATTCCTTTCACCATCAGGCTGTTAGTGACGTTGCACCGGGATTTACCGTAAATGCCTGTTCGCAGGACGGTATAATTGAAGCAATAAGTAATGAAAATAAAAAATTTGTTTTAAGCGTACAGTGGCATCCTGAAAATTTGTGGAGAAGAGACAGAACTCATTTAAAGCTATTTGAAAGGCTTGTTTCAGTATGTTAAAATAATCCGAAGAGCTTTATTATAGATTTATAATTTGAAACAAGGAAACGGAGGGAAAGAATTGCTTGGTACTGTAGAACAAAGGCTTCAAAATCTGCTTGGAGATTTTTACGACCCTGCCATGATAGTACTTAAAACAGTGGTGGTCCTCATAGTTTCATTCATTTTAGTAAAAATCGGCAGGGTAGTAATAAAGAAGCTTTTCGATAAACAAAAGGAATTAAAGTTTAAGATTAATGATAAAAGAATCGACACTATATCAACGTTGACCATAAGCATATTTAAATATACTGTGTATATAGGTGCTTTGCTTATAATACTGTCAGGGATTCTTGACCTGAAGGCAATACTTGCTGCGGCAGGAGTAGGAGGTGTTGCTTTGGGATTTGGTGCCCAGAGTCTTGTGAAGGATACAATTTCAGGGTTTTTTATACTCTTAGAGGATCAGTACGCTGTTGGGGATACGGTAACTATTGAAGGCCTCACGGGTACAGTTGAACATATGGAGCTGAGAGTAACGAGACTGAAAAATTATACTGGGGACTTGTACATTATTCCTAATGGAGAAATAAGAAAGGTTATTAACCACACCAGAGATAACAAACTGGTTATAGTTGATATTCCAATTGCTTATTCCAGCAATATGGCTAAAGTTACTGAAATTGCGAGAAAAATATGCGATGAGGTTAAAGAGGAATTTGACAAATTTACTGAAGACCCGTCCATACTTGGAATAACCAGCCTTGGTGAACAAAACATGAATCTTAGGATTACTGCACGTACACTTCCTAATGAACAATGGGAGATTGAACGACATATACGTCTTAAAATAAAAGAAGAGTTTGAGAAAAATGGGTTGGAGTTTTTTGACAGAACAAGACTTATTAAGCCTGAATGAAAGGAATAAGATAATGCCTGATAAATTTTCAGTTGGAGATATAGTTGAAATGAAAAAACAGCATCCCTGTGGCAGCAAGCAATGGGAGATAATTCGTACCGGGGCTGATTTCAGGATAAAATGTATTGGTTGCGCCCACCAAGTAATGCTGGCTAGAACAAAATTTGAAAAGAGCGTAAAAAAGATTATAAAACCTGTGGTATCTGACGAGGCAAATGTATAGGAAATCCATGTCATGGAAACACTTAGTAATATTATAAAATATTACAAAAGCACCTTTATCTTAGGATATTAGGTTATGGAGGCTAAAATGGCAGATACCCACAATGTACAACCGTCACAAACATTTGAAACCATCATAAAAGAATACCTGCATCAGGGAAAAGAAAAACTGGAAAAGGATCTGGCAGGCACCAGAGAAGCTATTAAGCTCATAGCGAAGGACAAAACCAGGAATTTTATGCGAACAATGGATATGGGGCTTAATGAAGAGGAAAGAGATTGCTTACATTCGCTTATAGTAACAAGTATGTATCAATCTTTTTGCTACGGTTATGGTATTGGAAAAATAGAAGGCGAAACAAAGCAAAAGGTTTGTCTTTGAATGTTTAGATTGAGGCCGCTAAAAGCAATGAAAAGTTGCTTTTGACGGCCTTTTAACATGTAGATACCCCGGTAAAAACAAAAGAAGGTGTTATTATGACAAAAGTAATTGATTTATCAAAGTCTGTGCATGATATTTGCAAGCAATACCCGGAAATGGTTGGTATTCTGAAAGAAATGGGATTTGAGAATATTGCTGCTCCCGGTATGTTAAATACGGCAGGACGCATTATGACAATACCCAAAGGAGCTGTTATGAAGGGTATTGAGCTGCAAAAACTTAAGGATATACTTGTAGCAAAAGGTTTTAGTATAAAAGATTGAAAGGTTGGTTTTATGAGTGAAATAATAAATAATAGGGAATACAGGCAGAAAATTTTAAAAGAACTTATATCCGAGCTTCACAGCGGTAAAAGCGTTGAAGAAGTAAAGGGACGTTTTGAAAAGCTTATCGAAGGAGTTTCTCCTACCGAGATATCAGAAATGGAACATTCTCTTATGATGGACGGGATGCCTTTGGAAGAAGTGCAAAGGCTTTGCGACGTTCATGCGGCAGTTTTTAAGGGATCAATTGAGGATATACATCGTCCACAAAAATCCGAAGATGTTCCGGGGCATCCTGTTCATACCTTTAAGCTTGAAAATCAAAAAATATCAAATCTAATTGATCAAATCAGGTCAGATATTGAAAAGTTCCGAAGCCAGGATACACATGAGAATATACAAAATCTCAGAAATGACTTTGAAAAGCTCTGGGAAATAGACAAACACTATTCAAGAAAAGAGAATCTATTGTTCCCGTTTATGGAGAAATATCAAATCACAGCACCTCCTAAGGTAATGTGGGGAGTTGATGATGAGATAAGAGATGCCATTAAGGATGTGAGGGCATTACTATCAGATTACAGTAGTTTTAATAAAGATCAGTTGGCAGTTAAAGCAGAAGAAACGACTGTAAGAGTAAAAGAGATGATTTTCAAAGAAGAAAATATTCTTTTTCCAATGGTTATGGAAACCTTGTCTGAGGATGAATGGTTTATTATTGAAGAGGGAAGCAGTGAGATAGGTTTTTTCTTTTTAGACAACGTTGCTAAATGGAAACCTGTTAGGGTAAATGTGGAGAAAAAGGTTGAGGATGAAGGAGAAATTCCTTCAAATAATGGATTTATCAAGTTTGATGCAGGAATAATGTCTCCCGATGAAATTAATGCAGTTTTGAATACACTCCCAATAGATATGACCTTTGTAGACAAGGATGGAATCGTAAAATACTTTACACAGGGCAAAGAGCGTATATTCGCCAGAACAAAGGCCATTATAGGCAGGGAAGTGAAAAACTGCCATCCCCCGGCAAGTGTTCATGTTGTAGAGCAGATAGTAGAGGATCTCAGCTCCGGGAAAAAGGATCATGAGGACTTCTGGATCAGAATGGGAGATAAATTTGTATATATCCGTTATTTTGCGGTTAGAAATGCCAAAGGTGAATACCTTGGAACTATCGAGGTTACACAGGATATAAAGCCAATTCAGGATATTACAGGTGAGAAGAGGCTTGCATCATCCACATAATTAAAAGGGGTGATGCAAAGCAGAAAGCTTTTCTGTTTTAGACCGGTACTTCCGTATAAAATTGTATCAATGATTGCTTCCAAGATATTTGCAAGAGTTTCTAGCGGCTTATCTTAGAATATTTTACCGTCGCTCACATTCATCGTCCATGATTCATTGTGTCGCCAAAACCTATATCGTATAGGTTTTCCGGTAAAATATCCACGTTCGCCTACAAACATCTGCCAATATCTTTAACCAAGCTTCCATTGATACAATTTATACTTACGTACAGGTTAACAACTTCTTTTTGTAGTATTACTCACCTAATCCTTCAAACTGCATGTTATAATACTTAGCATACAAACCTTCCTGCTTTAGCAAAGTATCATGTGTACCTCTTTCCTGAATTCCGTTCTGGTCAATAACTATTATTTCATCGGCATTTCGGATTGTACTAAGTCTGTGAGCTATTACTATTGTTGTACGATTTTGCGCAAGATGTTCAAGTGAAGTTTGTATATGACGTTCACTTTCATTATCAAGTGCAGAAGTAGCTTCATCCAGAATCAGAATAGGAGGATTCTTTAAAAATACACGGGCAATGGCTATTCTCTGCTTTTGGCCGCCTGAGAGGCGTGTGCCGCGTTCTCCTACATATGTGTCATAACCGTTTTCAAGGCCTATAACAAAGTCATGTATGTTTGCATTTTTGGCAGCTTGGATTATTTCTTCATCAGAAGCATCAGGCTTTCCATAGGCAATGTTTTCACGGATACTTCCTGCAAATAAATATACATCCTGCTGAACTATTCCGATACAATTCCTAAGAGACTTTAGAGTTACATCCCTAATATCTTTTCCATCGATTGTAATTTGCCCCTGTGTAACGTCGTAAAATCTGGGGAGAAGAGAGCATAAGGTTGTTTTTCCTCCACCTGAGGGCCCGACAAAGGCTACTGTCTTCCCTGCTTCAATGGATATGTTTACATTATCCAAAACTTCGGAATCTTTCTCATATCTGAAGGATACATTATTGTAGCTGATATCCCCACGGGGGGTTACCAGTGGTTTTGCACCTTTTCTGTCCACTATTTCAGGCTTTGTCTCCACTACATCCAGAAAACGCCTGAAGCCTGAAAAGCCTTTCTGAAAGGCTTCGGTAAAGTTTATGAGAACATCTAAAGGATTAAGGAAAATACCTATATATAGGGCATAAATAGCAAGATCTGCTGCTTTAAGAGTACCCTTGGCAATAAAGTAACCTCCGCTTACCAGTACTACCGTGTATAGCAGCCCTTGAAAGAAGGAATTTCCTGCATGAAAGCTTCCCATTATAAGGTAGCTGTCTTTTTTGGAATCCAAAAATTTCAGATTACTTTCACCAAATTTATCTCGTTCGATATCTTCATTTGCAAAGGACTGCACAACCCTGATTCCTGACAGGCTATCCTGCAAACGTGAATTTACCGTTGCAATTTTTTTACGGTTATCAAAGAACACTGAACGCATTTTTCTGTTTTTAAATAGACTGAAAATACCCATTATTAACGTAATCATAAACAAAATCAGCGTCATTGGGATATTAATCATTGCCAGCAGTATAAACGAACCTATTATTTTGATAGCAGATATGAAAAAGTTTTCAGGGCCATGATGGGCCAGCTCAGTTATATCAAATAAATCAGAAATGAGCTTTGACATCATTTCTCCTGTATTGTTTTTATCATAATATGAAAAAGAAAGCTTTTGATAGTGATCGAATAATTCCTGCCTCATGTCGCTTTCCATACGAGCTCCCATTATATGTCCCCATGAGGTAATAAAATACTGACAGTAATACCTGACTATATACATTATAATTAACCCTGTCCCTATAACCCACAGTGACCGCAATATATTAGAAGGGCTGCCTGTGAATACACCTTTTGTCAGCAGATTCAATATCTGTGGGAAAGCAAGGTCTATTGCAGAGGCAATAAGTGCACAAAGCATATCAATAAAAAATAGTTTTTTATAAGGTTTATAGAACCTGATAAATTTTTTAAAAGTTTGCATATGACCTCCAAAAAAATATCCGATGTTTTTATATTTTAATTCATATGATGTATTTTACCACAACAGTGGTTTAATATGGGCAAGAAATACATATAGCAGGCCTTTTTATTGCATAAAAATTTACAATGTTGATTATATTAAGCTTGATAAGGAATAAAAAGGAGAATACCGATGATAAAAAGATTATTATCTTTAATATTGGCTTTTGTTCTAACTGTAGGTATGATGGTAGGATGTAAAAAGGAGGAGCCATCTCCTAAGATGCCTTCACAAGGTACTGCTTCAAAAACATCAAAGACTTCCATGGCAAAATCAGAAGCTATTAATATTTTCGTTAATAACCCGGAGTATGTTGATGCAATAAATGATTACCTTAAGGAATATAAAAAGGACAAACCAAACTTAAATGTAAATTTGAAAACAGCTCAGTCGGATTATTCTCAAATGCTTAAAACAAAAATTAAGTCGGGTGACATGCCTGATGTCTTTACAACTTCCGCAGGCAGTGAAATCAAGGAGTATGCAAAATATTCTTATGACCTAACAGGCCAACCCCTTGCAAAAGCAATGACAGACGAAGTTAGAATGAATATGTCTTATAAAGGAAAGGTTTATGGTTTCCCTATCAAAGAAAATGTGTATGGACTGGTATATAACAAGGATTTGTTTGATAAGAACAAGATTCCTATACCCAAAACCTTGGTTGAGCTTGAAGCTGCGGCACAGAAGTTAAAATCTGTCGGGATACAGCCATTTTCCACAGGATATAAGGAACAGTGGGTCTTCAGGCATGTTTTCATGCATTTCATTGATGCTTCAAAGCCTGATGATGTTGAAGGACTTGTTAAGAATTTTACTTCCGGCAAAGATAAATTTGAAACGTATCCCCTTATAAATGATAATTTCTTTAAGTTTATTGATTTAACAGTAAAGTATGGAGATATAAAGCCCCTTGAGACAGACCTAGCAGCAGAGTTAGCTGATTTTGCCATGGGCAAAGCGGCTATGATTATCGGGCAAGGTTCGTGGGCAGAATCTGATATTTTAAATATTAATCCTAAAATGAAGCTCGCAGTTACCGGATACCCGGTAGATGATAAGACGGCAAATGCATTTATAGTGGCTGGATCTGAGCAGGCTACGAGGATATATAAAGATTCACCGGCTTTGTCTGAGGTCTTGGATTTGTATAATTGGCTTTTTACTTCAGACTATGGCAAAAAGTGGTTTTCCAAAGTTGCCAAGGTAATGCCCCCTATAAATGGCGGGGATGTGGGGAAAATGCAGATTGCAAAGGAATTTGAAACCTACAAAAAGGACAATAGGGTTGGAGATATGTATGTAAACTATGTGACCGACGATTTTCATCAGAAGTTTGGTGAAATAATGCAAGGGTATATTGCAAAAACTTATACTAAGGAGCAGGCTGTTAAAGAAATAGAAAGCACCTTAAAAAAGACAACCAAAAGTAAATAACATTCATTATATTGCCCTTTTAATCATAATATGTAAGTAAAATTACTATTATGAAAGAAGGAATCATATTATGTCAACCGTTGTAGTGGATATTCCAAGCACGACGTTTGTGTCTTCTGCACAGCCGGCTATTAACTTTTCGGTATATCCCACCATCTATTCAGGTACGGACACACAATATCAGAATTGCATAGGATTAATGCAAATAGCATTGCCTGCATTGCCTGTTAATTTTGTTGAGAGTGCCGTACTTCAGCTGGCTGTCATTTCAAAAAGCGGTACCAATCCCAGCCCCGTTGTGGTAAATACAGTAATGGAGCCTTACAACAGAACTACTGTGACCTATAATACACGACCGGCTTTTACACCTACACAATCACAGGTCAATATTACCACAAGTGATCTTTACAAAACAGTTGAGATAGACATAACGTCTATGGTAAACAGTTGGCTTAGCGGGACGGTTGCAAACAATGGTTTAGCACTAACCAATTCTGACGGAACTACTGTTGTTCAGTTTGGAACAAATAATATCTCATGGGAACCATATTACCCAAAGTTAATAATTACATACTCAGGAACTCCTTCTGAGAATTCCGCAACAAACTTCTACTATTCACAGTTGGCAAACATAATACAGCAAATTATAATGTTCTATCCTTCCAGTACCATAACTGTTTTTACAAAAGGGTTAACTGCTTCTTCAATAACGGGTACGCCATACAATTTGTTTGCTTCTTCGGTTGCAACAAAGGGAGCGGTATTTATAGTCATGGACAATGGCCAGGAGCAAGCAATTCCACTTAACTCAATTACAGCAATATATACCGGGGATGGCACGGTATACAATCCTTCCTTTACATATCTGCCTGCACCTGCTTTTCCTGCCGGATACGATACGGATATTATAACGGCACACTATGAATATTTAAATAGTAAAACGGACGTTGATATCTATACAGGTTCAAATATACATGCTACAGGGACAATATATAAAAACGAATACGGAATAATCGTACTTTCTGATGGCAGTGGTAATACGCCGGTATTTATTCCTGTTTTGCCGGTAACTGCCACAATCCCCGCAGCAAGCTCGTCTTTGGCAAAGGCAGAAAGTAGTAAAGGCCAGGTTACAATTAGTGTGGAAAATCAAATAGAAAAGGAAGTTAACCCCAAATAAAACAGAAACCCGGCCTTACGGTCGGGTTCTAATTCTATTGAAGAAATTTCGAAAAACGGGAAAGGTTTTAACTGATACAAAAGCAGCTGCTATGCCAAGAATCAACCCTACAGTTACATCGGAAGGGTAATGAACATACAAATAAAGCCTTGAAAAAGAAATAATGGCTGCCATTAACAGAGCCCACAGTCCCCAACGTTTGTTTCTCAAAAAGAGCACTACGGCAGCTGCAAAGGAAGACATGGTGTGCCCCGATGGAAAAGAATAATCCTTTGGGGATGACACTAGCAAATGTACACTGGTATCAACCCAACAGGGGCGCGCCCTTGCTATAACAGGTTTTAGTGTTAGATTGCCTATAATCAGGCAGATTACCAATGCACCCATAACCATAAATCCTGTAGTCCTGTATTTTTTGGACATAACAAGTAAAATAGTAATGATAATCCATACTACACCGTTATTTCCTAGAAAAGTGAATGCCGGCATAATTTTATCCATAACGGGTGAGTGCAGATTGTTTTGTATAAATTTCAGTATAAATGTGTCTATATTTTGAATAGTAGTAAGCATTTAATCACCTCGTTAGAAACTATTCTAACATATATAAAGGAGAAAAACACTTATTTAAAAAATGCAGAAACAACTTTTGTAAGTAATTCCTTTTCAATGCTGTTTAATTGTTTTGTCTTCATTAAATCAATAATATCAGCATATTCCTTTTGCACATCAAAATCTGATACTAAATCTGCTTTAGCTGACTGGCTGTCTGCTCCGTCCAGAGTTTCGGTAATATAAAGCATTTCATTGGATATGTCAATTATTACGGTTTTACTGTAGCAGGCGTTACTATCAACTTCCCAGGTGGTAACACATTCATATGCACCCTTTTTTATTTCTCTCATGGAAATAATACTTAATACTTCATCTATACCTTTGTTGGAAATAGCGTTCATAATTTCAGATGAATGTTTATAAAAAGAATACTCTATGTAGCCCTCTGTTTCTTTGAGATATGCAATAAGTTCAAAAATATCCATATTGGCACCCCTTAATATTTTGTGTATTACATTTTATGTATCGGCTAAATATGCGTAAGCTATTAGTATAAACACCTGAATTTTCCTGTTACTTATCTACAATTTCCAGCCTACCCTCTTCAATAAACTTCTGTATATGGGACACGTTTATATCAAGAGATGAGGCTACCATGCTGACAGACGACTTTGGATTATCCTTTAAAAATTCTTTAATCCTCCGAAATTCGGAATCGTTTTTCTGACTGCAGCTTAAACATAGTTGTTCACTGCTTACATATTGAAAGGTGCCGTTACACTCTTTACAGCGTTTAGGTTCAGTCACCAAATTTCCCCCCTGATAGAATAAAATAAACTATGCATCTTCCGAGCTTAGCAGATTGTTTTTGGCTTTTACACCCGGAATTTCATTTAATTTTCTTTCCAGTCTCTCTATTTCATCATCAGAGCCTGTCAGATGAAGTATTATAAGGCCCTCATTTGAACAGCTGTCTTCGCTTGCATCATGTATCCCAAGTCGGGTTTTAATTATACAGCCGGACTCTGTAAGAACATTTTGCATTAGATTTACATTCTGTACTCTTTTATTTGTCAGAACAGACATAACATTGTATTTTGCCATTGGATTGCCTCCTAAAGTTTTTATATAATAAGGAAATTATACCCTGTTAACTGTTGCTTGAATCTGATGTAATGGGGATATCAGGATTTTTAACTTCCAGTACATCAAGTATAAATATGAAAATGGGAATACCTATAATAAGCCCCCATATTCCCAGTATATGCTCAGAAACTATTAATACCACAAATGTGTAGAATACAGGTAGTTTGGTTTTTTGTGACATAAGTTTTGGGTTTAGAATATAGCTTTCAAGAGCATGGAGGATAACCACCAATATCAGGACATATAGAATCATGGTAGGGCCGCCAATTTTTAAAGCTATCATGGAAAGTGGAACCAGTGATATTACCACACCTGCCACAGGTATCAGACCGAGAACAAAAATCATAAAACCCAGTCCGAAAATCTGTGGAAACTTGAGAATATAAAGCATTATCATTGATAAAAGGGCATTTATAAATGAAATAGTTATCTGAGTCTGAATAACTTTACCGAAAGACTGGAGAAATTTACGTCCGAAGAATGAAAGCTCCTCATATACTACAGATAGCTTGCTGTTTTTGAAACCTGATGTAAATCTGACAATTCTGTTTTTCTCCAGAATAAAGAACAGACTTAACACAATAGCCATTACAAAATCAAAGCCCAACTTACCTATGTTTGAAATCGATTTATAAAGAACTTCAAAATTATCCCTTACATAGGAGGAAATCTTAATTTCTTTAGATAAGGAAATGATGTAGTTTAGAGTTTCGTTTTCATAAGTCATATTATAAAAGGTTGTTACCTGTACTATGAGGGTTTTAAGCTCCGATATAATTACAGGAATATACTTGTAAAGTAGCAGGACAGCCAAGGATACAGCCACGAGGTAAATAGTTATTATTATTGCCTTCAGAAGTCTGGAATTAATAATTTTAGTCCGTTTGAATACATAGCTTTGTGCGGTATACCCCAGATATGCAAATATGAAGGTCAGCAGAAACATATTTGCCATACCCCTCAGGAGGTATATCAAAAGTGCAAATGCTGCAAGGATAAGTACTCTCTTGGTTATTTTCTTGGACAAAATGGATTTAAAGTCTGTCATTGTGTTGTTTCCTTATCATATATATTTGGAAATACATGAAAACCTTTGCTTATTATATACTGTGCAAAAGTGATGTACTAACTTATATAAATTATATATAAAGATTATCAAGTAATAAAGTACTATAGTGTTAATTTTAAAATAAAAGGATGCTCGTCAAGAAAGACGGGCATCCTTTTATTTATTTATTACTTAGCAGAGAATCAATCTTACTGATTCTGGTGTTGATCCCTGAATTCCTGGAATACTCTCTTAGTTATGTTACCACCGACTTTACCAGCTTCTCTTGAAGTTAAATCACCATTATAGCCCTCTTTGAGGTTTACACCTACCTGAGAAGCTATTTCATATTTCAAGTTTTCAAATCCTGAAGGTCTGTTATTACTATTGTTATTAGCCATAATTGAGTTCCTCCTTTGTGATTTTCACCTGTACATTATTACCGGTGTACTAATATAATCTGCAATATTACTTAAAATATAACGGAAATTTATGTCTACTTGCTGTCTTTTTCCCAAATCAAGTGGCGTAAATACGCCACTTAAATTTTTTACTGCTGCCGTACAGCCTGGTCACTTTCTCTGAAAAGAAGACTGATACTGTACAACCCAGCGATACCGACGATAACAAAAATTGCTCTTGTAATTAGTGAAGCGGGGCCAAAAATTGCACCAACAAGATCATAGCGGAATAACCCTACAGAAAGCCAGTTAAGAGCTCCGATTATAATGAGTACTAATGCAACTCTATCCAATGGTGTTCTCATATTACCAACTCCCTTCTTTTTTAAATTAATATTAGATTCTGTTACAATTCTATATTATTATTAAATAAACAGATTTTATTCAGTGAAAAAAGATACCATAATAAAATAACCGCATCTCCATAATTCTATGGAAATGCGGTGTATTTAAATAACTGTCTGCTTTCGCAGCGCAGTTAGTACTGGAATATGAAGATTTTATTTCAAGATTCTTTCTTTAGTATAATATGAAATATTAAAAATATGTGTGATACTAAAAATTTAACTTGCCATGAAAAGTAAGCAGAGGAGAAAAATACAAAATTGATTAAAATACCAAACCTTCCAGATGGAAATGTTTCCTGTGTTTTGTTGGACACCAGGGCACCAAAAAAAGTGATTGATGAATTAAATAATAGAAATATAGAGATAGTCCCGGTATTTGCACATCCTGATGTATATTCAGCCGTAGCATGCCATCCTGATATTATGTTTCACCATATTTCGGGAAATATTATTGTATATGCACCTAACACACCGCCACAGATTATAGAAGTTCTTTGTGGAAAAGGTTTTGAAATGATAATGGGAGAAACTTTCCTTAATAACAAATATCCGGGAAATATTGCCTACAATGTTGCAAGAGTAGGAAGTTTTGCATTTCACAACATTAAGTACACTGATCCTGTAGTCAAAAAGTTTCTGGAGCAACAGGGAATCCGCCTGATACATGTAAAACAAGGTTATTCCAAGTGTCTTACCTGTGTTGTTGACAGTAACAGTATAATAACTTCTGACCGGGATATTTACAGGAAAGCAGTCGGAGTGGGACTGGATGTGCTTTTAATTGAACCGGATAATTCTATAAAGCTTGAACCTTTTGATATGGGATTTATCGGAGGGGCAACGGGTTTGATAGCAAAAAATAAACTACTTTTTACGGGAGATATAACTCTTCATAAAAATTATCAAGAAATAAATGATTTTTTAAGTTTAAAAGCTGTGGACATGGTTATTATTAAAGATGAACATTTGATTGATTTAGGGACAATCATTCCAATTAGCCAGGAATAGTTGTTATATAAATTATCTTAATGTGTGTAGTACCTATAAAATACGCAATGCATATAATGTAACATAACTTAGAATAAACTGTTAAACACCTATTGAATACAACATTATACGAAAACATATACTACACACGAAGGGAAGTGAAGTTGATGCAGTATCAATACCTCTCAATCGGAGTTAATGATAGCGCAGAAAACGTTATACAGCATATAGATAAAGAACTTCAACAGTTAAAGGAAAAAAGAATTAATTACTCAATAAAAGTGGTTGATATTGAGGGTGCAACTTCCGTCCTATGTAATTTAGAGGAGGAGGGACTGTTTTCAAAAAAAACAAGTCAGTATGAGTTGTTAAAATACCATATATCCAATGCACTTGCAGACTATATAATACAGCAGTACGAGGAAAAGCTTTTAATCAGGATAATAAACAGTAACTATGGTTATTTTAATTCTGTGGATAAACGGGAAATATTGGAAATATGCAAAAGGATAATCAGAAATGATGACAAGGTTTTTTTTAATACGCTTTTTCAAATACGTAGAAGGAATCTGATTGTTAAGAAGCTATTAGAGTACTTTGAAGGTTCTAATAGTATTATACTTGACGGATTTGTAAATTTCAGATTAAAGGATTATAACAAAGAGCTGGAAGAAATTATTGATAATGCAGTTGATGATTTCTTGATTGAACGTGAATATAAGGAGTTTATAAGGCTTTTGAAATATTTCGTTGAAATACAGGATTCCAAATTCAATGTTGTTCATGTTGTTATGGCATATGATGATAACTACATGCTTTTGGATGACAAAAAGCACGAAATAACCAATGAATGTATTCAGGAATTTGTAACTGAGCTTTCTGAGGCAGATATAAGCCATGACGATCTTTTGGTCAGTTCTCTGATAACACTGGCTCCTAAAAACATAATAGTTCACAATTGGGAGAGGTTTAAAAATAAGAAGCTTCTTGACACTATAAAAAACGTTTTTTCCGGAAAAGTCGTTTTATGTAACGGGTGTGACATTTGTTCAATTGTAATGGTAAAAACAGACAGCAAAGAATAATATTTACAAACCTCGGGAAAAATAGTAATATAGTACTAGACCTTTTGAGGTCATTATATATTGACAAAAAGTCGGTATATAAATACAATATATTGTGTAATTACAATATATTGATAATAAATAACATGTATTGGCAGCTTGCTAATATTGCTTATTTTAAATGTACAAATGACAAAATATAACTTACTTACTAAAGACAAAAAACAAAATTACAAAAGAAGAATGTCCGGGGAAAAGAAAAGAGAGTCATGTGACTCTCTTTTCCCTTTTTACGCATTTTGTGCTATATTAATATAACAAGGATACACTAAGTGTAAGCATAAAGTAAAAAATAAACGGAAATTCTTAGGAGGAGTACTTTTTGAAAGTAATAGGATTTGTAGGCCCGAGTGGGACAGGTAAAAGCCACAGAGCTTCATGGGTTGCCAGGGAACGCGGAACTGATTTTATTATAGATGACGGGTTACTTATAAAAGGCAATCAGATTATTGCAGGTGTTTCAGCAAAAAAGGAAAGCACTAAGATTGCCTCTATAAAAAGAGCTTTATTTACGGACAAAAAGCATACGGAAGATGTTGCAAACGCACTTGTTCTGTATAATGCACAAGCACTTCTCATTCTGGGGACCTCCGACGCGATGGTAGAAACTATAGCTGAAAGGCTTGGAATAGGCCCTGTAGATGAGAAAGTATATATTACCGATGTGGCTAGCGAATATGAAATAAAACAGGCTTTGGCTACAAGAAGGGAACAGGGAAAACATGTTATACCTGTGCCAACCTTTGAAATAAAGAAGGATTTCTCGGGTTATTTTCTTGACCCGCTACAGATATTCAGACGAAAAGGGAAGGGTAGTTACCAGCTAGTAGGAGAAAAATCTGTTGTACGACCCACCTTCAGTTATATGGGAAATTATACAATATCAGATTACACTATATACCAGATAGTTGAGTACGTAACTGCAAATATTCCGGGAGTGTCAAAAATATCCAGGTTCAGGGCGGAAAACAGGCCGGATGGAATATATATTGAGATGGATTTGATCCTTATTTATGGGTACATGATCAAGCCTCTTCTAAGGGAAGTTCAGGAGAAAGTAAGTGAACGGATAAAGCATCTGACTGCACTTAATATCCAGAGAATGAATGTTGTGGCTAAAAGCCTTGTAGTTGAGAATAAGAAATAATGCATATAAAAATGTCACCACTTACTAAATTTTATACTACTAAATATAATTGATTATTCAAATTTAGCAGTTGCTACAGTACTTAATGAAACAGACATATTAGGCATGGAATGACGATAAATATAAATGCTATATCATAGCTACACCAGGCCTTTTATTGACATACCCCAATTATAGGTATAATGCAAATTAGGGACAGATGCTTAAAAAACAGGCACCCGTCCCTAAAAAATATTAAATATTCAACTAATTTTAATTTATTTATTTATATATAGGTCCATATGCCTCACAAGCTCTGTAATCGGCTCCTTCCAAATCCTTTGTACCAAAGGCTGCGAAGCTGTGTGGACGGTAAATATCCTTATCCTCAATATTATGAAGTGATACAGGTATTCTGAGCATACTCGCTAGAGTAATAAGATCTTTTCCTATATGCCCATAACTAAAAGCACCATGATTAGCACCCCAATTGGCCATTACAGAATATACATTCTCAAATCCACTGCATCCCAAACGTGGAACAAACCAAGTTGTAGGCCAGGTTCTATCGGTTCTCTCATCCAGTATCCTATGAGTTTCATCATCAAGTGTAATAGTATGTCCTTCAGCTATTTGTAAAACAGGTCCGACTCCCTGAACCAGGTTTAATCTGATTAATGTTACAGGCATTTCGCTATGTGTTTTGAAATGTGATGAGAAGCCTCCCCCTCTGAAATACCCCAGATTCGCAGGACACCAATCTACAGCAGATAATATTGCTTTAGTATCCTCATCATTGATTTTCCACCATTGTTTTATAAGAGCATTCCCTTGCTCGTCTTTTGCCAATCCTGTACCATCTAAAGCAGCTGCACCGCTATTTATTAAGTGAATAAACCCGTTGGAAGCCATTCCCTCAGGTTTCTTACCAGTCACTTTCTGTACCGCCTCGGGGCTCCAATAGGTTCTTACATCAGCAAAGACACTGGCTGTCCCGGTAAGTAGCTTTCCAAATAGCATTGAAATCCCATTTAGACTGTCGTTTTCTGTCGCAAGTATGGTGGGTTCTTTTTTACCATTCCAATCAAAGCTTGAATTAAGAATAGCTTCACTGAAATCACCGTTTGGCAGCCAGTCGGTCCACATTCTCTGGCCCTGAAAACCTCCAAGAATTGCATTCTTACCCATGGCCTCTTCGTGGAAGCCCATCTCAGCCAGGACCGGATTTCCCAAAAGTATATCCTTTATTACAAGGGTCATTTTAACAACGAATTCCCATTCATTAGCTTTTTCTTCGTTTGAATGTTTTATATTATCAGGATTCGGATCATACCCTTCCTTACAGTTTTCCTTCGCCCATGTCAGAGCTTTTTTGTATTCATTCTGATCAAAGATACCTTTTTCAACTCTCCTCAGTATTTCGGTCATATCTACCCATTCAGCTCTAATACCAAAGTACTTTTGTAGAAAATCAGGATCACAGAATGAGCCCATAATTCCCATGGAAACAGAACCAAGATTGACATATGATTTATTCCTCATTAATCCTACTGCAATGGCACACTTCCCAAATCTCAATATTTTTTCACTAACGTCTTCCGGTATGTCTGTGTTGTTGCTATCCTGAACATCCTTTCCATAAATTGCGAAGGCAGGCAGACCTTTCTGGGCATGAGCAGCCATTACTGCTGCAAGGTATACAGCACCTGGTCTTTCTGTGCCATTAAAGCCCCATACCGCCTTTACGGTCAGTGGGTCCATATCCATGGTTTCACTTCCGTAGCACCAGCAGGGAGTAACGGATAAGGTTGCACAAACACCCTCCTTTGTAAACTTATCTGCACATTGAGCCGCTTCTAAGCCACCGCCGATTGTTGTATCGGCTATAACACATTGAACCGGGCTGCCATCAGGGTATACAAGACTTCTTTCAATTAACTCTGCAGCTGAACGGGCCATATCCATTGTCTGTTTTTCCAAGCTTTCTCTTACTCCACCCCATCGGCCATCTATTGTAGGCCTAATACCTATTTTAGGATATTTCATAAATCTCCCTCCGTGTTTTAAAATAATTTAGATAGATCAGTTTTTAGTAAAGTCGTTTAAAATTAAAGCTCTATAGTCGGAATACTTGGAATTCCATATTTCATGTTCATATGATTGATAGGTTTCATTTCTAAATGATGCTTTGACAAGTTTACGTCCTTCCTTGATATTGCTTATCTCACCTCTGGCTATTAGCTGTATTAGAATATTACCGATCGCTGTGGCCTCAACAGGTCCTGCAACAACTTCTAACCCGGTTGCTTCGGCGGTAAGTTGACAGAGAAGACTATCTCTCGATCCGCCTCCGATAATGTGAAGTTTTTTATAGTCCCTGCGAAGACATTCGCTTAATTGGTCATAAGTATATCTGTACTTCATCGCAAGGCTTTCGTATATGCACCTAACAATTTCTCCGTCCTTCTCAGGGACTGCTTGCCCCGTTTTTAAGGCGTATTCTCTTATTTTAAGAGGTATATTCCCCGGAGACAAAAACATTTCCGCATTGGTATCTATATAGCATTTGAAGGGTTCCGATTCTCTTGCCATCTGCTCAATATAATCGTAGGAATAAAGCTTACCTTCTTTTTCAAATTGACGTTTGGTTTCCTGAAGCAACCAGGTTCCAGTGAGGTTTTTTAAAAATCTTGTAGTACCGTTTATTCCTATTTCATTAGTAATATTATACTCCATTGTTTTTTTTGTAATAACAGGTTCCTTGAGTTCAGTACCAAAGAGTGCCCACGTGCCGCAGGAAATGAACAGGAAGTCCTGTTCTGCTGGAACGGCTGCTACTGCACAGGCTGTATCATGGCCACATACCGCAATTACAGATTTTTTATCAATTTTTAGTTCTTTTACTAGTTCTTCCCTCAGTACCCCGACTTCAGTACCTGCCTGAATTAAGTCGGGCAGGACGTTTTCGCTAATACCCAGCGTATTAAGTATATATCGACACCACTGTTTACCAAAGGGGTCCAATAATCCTGTTGTGGATGCGATACTAATCTCTGCAACCTTTTTGCCGGTAAGAAAATAATTAAAGAGGTCTGGCATCAATAAAACTTTATCGGTCTTACTCAATATTTCTTTATTCATCAGCAAATCCGAATACAACTGAAATACAGTATTTATCTCCATTATCTGATTCCCGGTCAGGCTGTATAGTTTATCTTCGTCAATTAATTCTGAAACCTTTTTGACTATCCCATTAGTTCTGGAATCACGGTAATTCAAAGGTTTCCTTATCAAACTCCCCTCGAAGTCTATTAATCCATAGTCAACTCCCCAGGTATCAATCCCAATACTATCATAATCCTGAGAAATGCATAACGCCTTTTTAACTTCTCCAAACAGCTTTTCTATGTCCCAGAAGATATGATCGTTCTCGATTATGGGATTATTAACAAACCTATATATTTCCTTTAATTCAATAACACCATTGTTTAGATGACCAATTACCGCTCTCCCGCTGGAAGCGCCGAAATCAAGTGCTAGAACTCCTTTTGACATACACCCTCCCCAGCCATGTTACAGTTTAAATCCGTATTGAGGCTACAAAAAATTTAAAAACTTTTTCAAATTGCAATTAACAGCAAGGTTTAAATATTAAATTTAACATATCCAGGATGTTTTCCCGTTACCTTGTAATCTTTTCTCATACTTATTAGTCTGTCAATATTATTTCTGGATATTTCCTTTTCACCGCCCAACATCTGTGCAACAAAACTGGTTTTAGCCCATAACTCTAGTGTTTCCATTCTATAGTATGCGGTGATAAGATCAGCACCAACCGTCAAAGCTCCATGATTTTCCAACAGTACTACATCATGATTGGGAAGTAATGGAGCAATGGATTCAGGAACTTCGTCTGTAGATGGTGTACCGTAAGGGGCTATAGGAACAGCACCGATAGCTATTACACATTCAATAAGCGAGTAAGTGTCTAATGCCTTATGTGCTAATGCAAAACCTGTTGCAGTAGGAGGATGTGCATGAACCACTGCTCCAATATCAGGCCTCTCCTTATAGCATCTAAGATGCATTTTTATTTCACTTGAGGGTTTATAGCCTTCTATTGCCTCGATTATTTCTCCATTTTTATTGATTTTTACCAACTTATCCGGTTCCATAAAGCTTTTGCTTATTCCTGTGGGTGTTGCAAGAAAAGTGTTTTCATCAAGCTTTACCGAAATATTTCCATCATTAGCGGCAACCCAGCCCTGCTGCCACATCCTGCTACAAATTTCACAAATCTGCTTCCTTAATTCATTTTCGTTCATGTTAACCTCCTAAGGTTAAATATTTTTATTGTCTTACAAATGTCCTCTTAAAAGGATTTCACTGTTATTTAATTCATAAGATTTCAATTACATTATAATACTTTCAAACTATTTGTTTATATTTGAACGCTTTTTTGATAGAATTCTACTATAAACTTAGTTTTTATTCATTATTGTTCATATATGTGCAAAAATTTGGGGGTAAAATCAATGTATTCAATGGAAAGAGCTGAAAAAATAATTGAAATTTTAAGAACCAAAAAACACGTCTCTACAAAGTATCTTAGTGATAAGCTCTATACAAGTGTTTCAACCATTCGAAGAGATATTCTTGAGTTGGAGAAGTCAGGTATGGTTGTAAGAAGTCATGGCGGGGTCACCCTAATACCCAGTTCAAATATTGAGTATTCCTATATATTCAGAGAAATGGAACATAAAAAAGAAAAGAATTATATTTGTAATATTGCTCTGGACTTTATATCAAATGGTTATGCCCTGTTTTTAGATTCCAGCAGTACTGTAAGCAATATCTGTCCTATGCTTCACAAGTATACAAACTTAACCGTAGTAACAAACGGCGTTAAAAATGCATTGGAGCTTGCACAGATGGACTCCATAACAACCTTTATTACAGGAGGTCAGTTAAAGCAGGGGTCTACATCAGTGGTTGGTGAATTGACCGGAAGTTTTATTGATAATTTTCATGCGGATCTTTCTATTATATCCTGTAGGGGTATCAATGAAGATGGAGTGTATGAAGCAAATCAGATCCAGGCGCTTGTAAAGCAACATATGATAAGGAATTCCAAAGCAACGATTTTGCTGTGTGACAGCAGTAAATTTGAGCAATCACATTTTTATAAGTTAAGTACTTTTAAAGAAATTACAGCTATAATAACGAATAAACAGCCATGCCCTAAAATCCTTAACAGAATTCTTGAACACGACTGTGAAGTGCTTTATTGAGGAGTAGTAGTCGTCAACAACGATATGGATGTGCTTGCTAAAATAATGAAAAACCGCATTACATGTATAAAGTTGTAGTTAACCATAATGATTATTATAATAATTCTAAAAATCCCTATCAGAATTCAAATATATTCTTATAAATAATTGTGATATTATTGAATTCAAAGTGTAGGATTATGTCTACTTAGTTCAGATTTTACATCGTATAGACATTTGATGATTAAGGTGATAATATATAAATAAGCTAAACGTTTCGCTCTAAAATATTCGACAACATAGAGTAATTAACGTAAAAGACGTAAATGCTATATTTATAATGTAAAAAGAAAACTTTATCTGCAGGGGGAGCTTCTGATGTACAAATTACTGGTTGTAGATGATGAAGAGGAAGTGAGACAAGGTTTAATTCTAAGGATGGAATGGAACAAGTACAACTGCGAGGTTATCGGAGAAGCCCAGAATGGCATGGAGGCTCTGGATATGATAGAGGAAAACGTTCCTGATATAATCATTACCGACATATCAATGCCATTGATGAATGGATTACAACTTTCTGAACACATACAACTTAATTATCCCACTGTAAAAACAATAATATTAACAGGTTTTGACGATTTTAATTATGCTCAGCAGGCTATAAAATTCGGAGTTGAGGATTATGTTCTTAAACCTGTCCTGCCAAAAGATATTGATGACCTAATGATAAAGGTGAAAAATAAGCTTGATTATGAAATAGAGCAAAAAGAAAATATAATTAAACTCAAAGAACATTTTAATGAAAGTCTTCCGGTAATAAGAGAAAAGTTTCTTTCTATGCTCATTGAAGGATATAACGATGACAATAAAGTAAGAAGTAAAATAGCTTTTTTCAGTTTGAATTTAGTTGGCGACTGTTTCGTAGTTGCTGCTACGAATATTGATAACAGTAATGGTGATGATAAAATTTTTGATAATAATGATACAGAATTAATGCGTTATGCAGTGATGAATATTGCAAAAGAAATAACTGATAAATATCGTATGGGAGAAGCCTTGTTTCATCATGGCGAGCTGGTTTTTATTTTTAGCATTAATGGTAATGGTTATCAAAGCTGTGACAAGGATACTATTTATAGGAAGATTTATTCTATATTGGAGGAAATACGTCAGAATGTCGAAAAATATCTCAAACTTACTGTTACAATAGGTGTAGGAAACGTTATCAAGACACTTGATCGGCTAAAGGAGTCATATAAATCAGCATTATCCGCCCTTGAATATAAACTGGTTATGGGCACCAGCAAAATAATATTTATTGAAGACCTTGAGCCAAAGAAAAAAGAAGTAATCGCCTTTGATGAACTCAAAGAAAATCAATTGATTTCTGCAATAAAGTTTGGCACAGAAAATGAAATAAATAAGGTCGTAGAACAACTGTTTAATAACCTAACAGGGACACAGGCTGCTATTAAAGAATATCAGCTCTACTTTATTGAAATAGTTGCTGCTATTTCCAAAATATGCAGAGACTTTGATATTGATACTGGCGAAATTCTTGGAGTAAAGACAAATCTTTATGTAGAAATTCTGGAATTCAACTCTTTTGATAAATTGAAAGCATGGGTGTCAGAAATCTGCATTAAATTAATGAAATTCATGTCAGCAACGAGGCAAAATTCTACTCAACTATTACTTAAGAAGGCTAAGGACTATGTGCTAGGAAACTACGGTGATGCAACTTTGAGCATCCAAAAGGTAGCGGACTATTTATATATCAGTTCAAGCTATCTTAGTATGATTTTCAAAAAGGAGACCGGTGACACTTTTCTGAAATACCTTGTAAGGGTAAGGCTTAACATTGCGATTGAATTACTGAAAGGACCGTATAAGACTGCCGAAATAGCAGAGCGTGTCGGATACCCTGATATCAGCTATTTTAGTTACTTCTTCAAAAAGAACTACGGTATATCACCAAGGGAATTCAGAAATAATATCAATAAAAAGGAGTCTTTAATTTGAAATTTAAGATTTCTGATATAATTAGCAAATTCAGGTTAAACAGCATACAATCCATAATGGCTCTCTCCTTTACGGCAGTCATAATTCTTTCAAATGTAATAATTAGTTTTGCATTGTACGGAATGTTTTCTGAAAACGCAGAGGAGAGAGCAGCTTTTAGTACACAACAAATAATGAATCAGGTAAATATAAACCTTGAGGTTTACCTAAAAGGTATGATTGAAATATCTGATATCATTCGTAGTAATTTTGAGGGTGAAACAATTGAGAACAACAAGAGTATCATCAGTTTACTTGAAGTCACCTCAAAATTGAGAAAAGACATAGTAACAGTAGCTGTTTACAAAAAAGATGGACAGTTACTGATAAGTTATCCCAACGGCAATTTTGAGCAAAGTATATCTGTGCTTGAGCAAGATTGGTTCAGGAGTTCACTTCAAAATCCTATTGGCTATATATTTAATCCTCCACATGTTCAAAGACTTTTCCAGGGGAAAAGACCGTGGGTTGTTTCTTTGTGCAGAGGTAGCTCTCTCTATGGAAATGACGGAAAGCTTCAGGAACGGGTAGTCATGGTAGACATGAATTTCAGCGTGATAGAACAGCTATGTAAGAATGTAAGCCTTGGAAAAACAGGATATATATACATCATAGATAACAACGGAAGAATAATTTATCATCCTCAGCAACAGCTTATTTACACTGGATTAAAAAGTGAAAATATCAATGATGCACTTAAGAAAAATTCAGGTTCATTTTTTGATAAATTTCAGGGTAAAAAAAGGATTATGACAGTACAAAACATAAGCTATGCCGGGTGGAAAATGGTGGGTATTAGCTACGTAGATGAATTAACAGAAAACAAAAGAAATTTTGAAAATTATCTTATTCTTATTATTGCTTTGGGCATAGTATTTGAAATCCTGGCTTCAATCTACATATCTCAAAAAGTTTCACAGCCCATAAAGAGACTCGAAAGGCAGATGAAGCAGGTCGAGAATGGAGATTTTTCTATATCTGTAGATGTAAAAGGTGAAGATGAAGTTAAAAGACTGTCAAAATCCTTTAATATGATGGTTTCTAAGATAAAGCAGCTGATGGAAGAAATTATAAGAGAGCAGGAGGAAAAGCGCCGAAGTGAGTTTAAGGCACTTCAAGCCCAGATTAATCCTCATTTTTTATATAATACTTTGGATTCAATAATATGGATGAATGAGAATCGGGAATATGAGGGGGTAACAAAAATGGTTGCGGCCCTTGCTCAGTTTTTTCGTGTTAGTATCAGTAAAGGTAGAGAGTTTATAAGAATAGGTGATGAAATTGAGCATGCAAGGAGTTACCTTATTATTCAGAACGTACGGTATAAAGATAAGTTTGAATTTATAATAGAGGCTGAACAGGGGATACTTCACTGTAAAACGATAAAGCTCATATTGCAACCAATAATTGAAAATGCTATTTATCATGGCATAAACAACCTACAGGAAAAGGGTGAAATATTAATCAAGGTTTACAGTCAAGGAGACAGTATCGTTTTCAGCGTATCGGATAACGGCTACGGAATTAAACCGTCAGTTTTAAAAGGTATACTGGAGAAAGAACCTCAAAGTGACTCTTCTTCAGGAGTTGGTCTGAAAAATGTCAATGAAAGAATAAAGCTTTCCTATGGGGATGAATACGGTATTACAATCCACAGTGAATTGGACGTTGGGACAACAGTAGTGGTACGCATACCGACCATAACTGATTAGTAATGGAGGTTAAGCATGTTCAATAGGTTTAGAAGTTTATTTTGTATTTTTTTAATATTGATATTTTGCTGCATAGTCATTGCAGGTTGTGATAACAACAATAAACTATCAACTCAGGATAATAAAATAAAAATAGCTGTCATAGTTAAGAAAAAGGATACAAGCTTCTACTCTGTTGTAAGAATGGGTGCTGAGGCTGCTTCCAAGGAGTTTAACGTAGATATTAATTTTGATGGGCCCGTAAGTGAAAAGGATATTGAAGGTCAAATAAAGTTGGTAGAATATTCAATTAATAATAAATATAATGCTATTGTGTTGGCCGCAGGGGACTATAATAAGCTATCAGGCGTTGTTGATAAGGCAGCCTCAGTAAATATCCCGGTTATAATTATAGATTCTCAGCTTAACTCAGATCAGATAAAGGCTTTTGTGGGTACAGACAACATGGACGCTGGTATAAAACTTGGACAAACTTTGATTAATAGAGTTGGACCTACGTGTAACATTGCTGTTATGAATTTTATCAAGGGTGCCGCATCCTCTGATTTGAGAGAACAAGGTGTTTTTAGTACCATAAAAAAATATCCAGAGGTTCAGGTTGCAGCTAACCTTTATTGTAATTCTGATGAGAATGTAGCATATCAACAGATAAAGAAAACAATTGAAGAAAATCCCGGCCTTAATGCTGTTGTATGCACTAATGCTCAGGGGACAGTCGGTGCTGCTCGTGCAGTAGAAGACAAGAATATGGCTGGAAAAATAAAAATTATTGGACTGGATAGTACCCCCGAAGAAGTAAGCTTTGTTGAAAAGGGAGTGATAGAGGCTTTGATAATTCAAAACCCGTTTAACATGGGGTATCTTGGCGTTAAATATGCCGTTGATTCCATATATAACAAATCGCTTCCCAAATCTACCAATACCGGTTTAACAATTATCGATAAGCAAAATATGTATTTGCCTGAGAATGAGAAACTGGTATTTCCTTTTAGTGAATAATCACACACAGTATATTATAGGATTTCTATATTTTCTTTATAGGATTTCACATTTTAAAACGAAACGTTTCACCTTACAATAATATTGTAACTAACATAGTTGAAGCAATAGAGGTGAAAAAATGGATGAATTACTTGTAAGTATGCAGGGAATACAAAAGTATTTCCCAGGTGTTCACGCACTTAACAATTGCTCTTTTGAACTTTTTAAAGGTGAGGTACACGCACTAGTAGGAGAAAATGGTGCAGGTAAGTCTACCATGATGAAAGTTCTCACGGGTCTATATCAAAAAGATGGCGGTACAATCACGTTTAAAGGTAATGTTGTAGATATCCGTAACCCCAAACATGCTCAGGATATGGGAATAGGAATTATTCACCAAGAATTGAATATGCTGCCCCATCTCACAGTGGCAGAGAATATATTCATAGGTCGTGAGCATAAGATTGGTCCTTTTATTGATATTAAGAAAACAAATAATGAGGCCAGAAAACTTCTGGAATCGCTTAACATCAACATCGATCCTGAAACAAGAATACAGGACCTTACTGTGGCAAAGCAACAGATGGTAGAAATAGCAAAGGCCTTATCATTTAAGTCTCAAGTGCTCATAATGGATGAACCTACAGCAGCATTGACAGATTCAGAAATAGAAAGTCTCTTTAGATTTATCACTCAATTAAAAGCCCAGGGGGTTGGAATAGTTTATATATCTCATAGACTTGAGGAACTCAAAAAGATAACTGACAGAATAACAACTATGAGAGATGGACAATACATCAGTACTGTAAAAACAGCTGACGTCAGTATTCCACAAATAATTCAAATGATGGTTGGCCGTGTTATTTATGAAGAACCAAAAACACACAGTATGGTTCCGGTGGATTCCCCTGTTTCGCTTGAAGTAAAAAATCTCAATTCCAAACAAGTTAAGGACGTATCTTTCCAACTGAAAAAAGGTGAAATATTAGGCATTGCAGGTTTAATGGGAGCGGGTAGAACCGAAACTGCACGTTTGATTTTTGGTGCAGATCCTATGACAAGCGGTGAGATATACATTAATGGGCAGAAAGTAGAAATCAAATCGCCTTATGATGCTGTTAATCATGGGATTGGCTATCTATCTGAGGATAGAAAGCGATTTGGGTTGGCTTTAGGACTTAGCGTAAGCGACAATTCGGTATTATCAAGTCTTGAAAAATTCTCAAGCTTAAGTATTGTTGATGACAAGAGAGTTAATAGCGTTACAAACGAATATGTTAAGAAAATTAACATAAAAACACCTTCAACAACTCAACTTGTAAAAAACCTATCAGGGGGTAATCAACAAAAGGTAGTTTTAGCGAAATGGCTTATAAAAAACTGCAGTATTCTGATCTTTGATGAACCTACGAGAGGTATAGATGTAGGGGCGAAAAGTGAGATTTACAAGTTGATGAATGATCTGGTTCATGAAGGAAAATCCATAATAATGATTTCTTCGGAAATGCCGGAGTTACTGCGCATGAGTGACCGTGTGGCAGTTATGTGTGAGGGTCGCCTGACTGGAACACTCGATATCGGGGAGGCAACTCAGGAAAGAATTATGACATTGGCTACACAACGAAAATGATTAAGAAAATAGTGAGGTAAAAACTATGTCAAAGGAAAATAAGATGCTTTCTATCAGCAAGAATTCGACAGGATTTCAAAAGATATTAGCTTTAAGTACACTTTTTATTCTATATATATTCTTTTCAATTTTTGGTAATAACTTCTTTTCGATTGCTACACTTATAAACATACTTGATTCATCCTATTATATAGGATTTCTTGCATTAGGTATGACCTTTGTAATAATAACCGGTGGTATCAATCTCGCATCAGGAACTATAATGATGTGTTCAGCACTTATCGGCGGTGTAGCATATAATGTATGGCATTGGCCAATTGGACTGGCACTTGTTCTTATCTTTGTAGTATCTACTTTCTTTGGACTTATGAATGGTGTCATGATAGCAAAGCTCAAATTACCGCCTTTTATTGCTACACTTGGTACTATGAGTATAACCATGGGCTTGGGTGCAATTATTTCAAAAGTTATGACTATGAGATATCCAACAGTTACAGACCCTGACGGCTGGTTTAAATTCGCATTTTATAAAACGTCAGGAGGCTTTCCGATTGGAGCGGTTTGGTTAGGTGCATTTCTTCTGGTGGCATTTATCATACTAAACAAGACAATCATTGGAAGATATACTTTCGCAATAGGCTCAAATGAAGAAGCTGCAAGGCTGTCCGGTGTTAAGGTGGACAGATGGAAAATAGTTGTATATACCATTGATGGTTTCTTCGGAGGACTGGCTGCAATAATGTATGCTGCAGCATACACCTCAATTATTCCTAGTACTGGTAACGGATTAGAGTTATATGCTATCTCAGGTGTTGTTATTGGTGGTACTTCAATGTCTGGTGGGGTTGGAACAGTATCGGGAACTCTTATTGGTGTGTTTATAATGAGTGTTCTTAAACAGGGATTGATGGCCATGAATCTACAAGGTCAGTGGCAGACCTTCTTTACAGGTTTTGTTGTAATTGGTGCAGTTCTTCTTGATATCTACAGAAATAAAAAAGCAAATCAAGTTAAAAAAGACTAATTATTATCTCTTCAACCAAAGTTAACACAATATTTCCAAGATATTAAAGCGATAGCTTAAATATAACATAATATTTTAAGGAGGAAATTATCTATGAAAGGCTCAAAGAAAATATTTTCTTTAGTAGCAGCAGCTTCGATCTTCGCACTATCTTTAACCGGCTGCGGCTCTTCAAAATCAGCATCTTCCACTTCTGCAGCATCATCAACTGCTGCTGTAAGCTCAACATCCGGCACAGATTCTGCAAAACCTTACATTGCCGTTGTATCAAAAGGTTTCCAGCACCAGTTCTGGCAGACAGTTAAGAAGGGTGCAGAAGACGCTGCTGCAAAGTACAATGTTGAAATAACGTTTGACGGTCCACCTTCAGAGTCAGACATAAATGTGCAGGTTGATATGATAAACGCTGCTATTGCTAAAAAACCAGCAGCTTTAGCTCTGGCTGTACTTGATACTAGCTCTGTTACACAGCAGTTGAATGATTGTAAGGATAAGAAAATACCTATTATAGGTTTTGACTCCGGTATTCCAAATGCTCCGGAGGGAACCTTGGGGGCAACTGCTTCAACAAACAATGAAAATGCAGGCGCTCTTGCAGCAGATTCGATGTTTGCTGATCCGGCTTTCCAGGCAGCTTTAAAGGCAGCAACCCCTGAAAAACCAGTGACAATTGGTGTACAGTCTCAGGACGCTACCTCTGCTTCAATACTTGGACGTACAAATGGTTTTATTGACCAAATGGTAAAAAAATGTGAAACATTGTTTGCAGGACAGGTAGCTGTAACTGGTCACGAAAAGTTTAAGAAGGACGCTTCTTCAGGCAAAGCAGCAGTAAATATATATGTAGTAATTCCACCATCATCAAATGCTACTGACTCACAGAATGCATCACAAAGCTTACTTAACACAAAGGGACTTATAGCAGTATATGCATCAAATGAAGCTTCAGTAAATGGTATACTTGCAGCTACTACTGACGGTAAAGACCTCGACAGAACAACCGGCAAATACAAGAATATCTCAGTTGTTGGTTTTGATGCAGGAAAAGCACAGAAAGCTGCTGTTAAGAATGGCTGGTTCATGGGATCAGTAACACAAGACCCATACCAAATAGGTTATCTTGCAGTTGAACTTGCTTATAAGGCAATAAAGGGCGAGGCAGTTGCAGATGTAGACACAGGTTGTAAATTCTATAATGCAGCCAATATGAATGAATCTGATATAGCAATGTTATTGTATGACTAATATTTAAGTAAATAAGCTTGAATATAAGACCTCCCGATAAGTTAACCGGGAGGTCTTATATAACACTTATTTTATTACATGTATCACAAGATATAAATATTGACTTTTGAAATTAGATTAGGTACTATAAATGTATAGCTAAACGTTTCATGGTGGAAGGTGATCTTATTTCAGTAACAATGAAGGATGTTGCCAGAAAATCCGGGGTGTCAATAGCAACAATCTCAAAATACATTAATGGTGGTAATGTCCTTGAGGAAAACCGGGTAATTATAGACAAAACTATTAAAGAGCTTGGTTTTGAGGTTAATGAAATAGCAAGAGGTTTAAAGACCAATAAAACAATGACTATTGGACTATTAATTCCGAGTCTGGAAAACATATTTTTTACAAGTATAGTATCCAATATTGAAAGCATTTTGATTAAGAATGGTTATAGTACGATAATATGCGACTATAAAGAAGATAAAAATCTTGAGAAACAGAAACTTGATTTTTTAGTAAAGAAAATGGTTGATGGTATTATTACAATGCCATTGGGCAACGATATTGAAGCTATAAATTCAGTACTTAATAGGAATATTCCCGTCGTACTTATCGACAGAGCATTAAAAGGTGTCGACTGCGATACAGTACTTGTGGATAATCTAAATGCTTCTTATAATGCAGTAGAGCAACTAATTGTTTTAGGTCATAAAAGGATTGGTATAATTTGTGGACCGGATGAAATTTATACTGCACAGGAACGTCTTAAAGGGTATGATAGAGTACATGAAGACTATAACATGTCAATTGATGCCAATCTTATTAAAAAAGGCGATTATCAGGTTGAAAGCGGATATAGTCTTCTGACAGAATTAATAAAAATGGAAGAACCACCGACAGCCGTACTGGTTACAAATTATGAAATGACGCTAGGTGCAATAATGGCAATCAATGAAAGTGATATAAAGATACCTGATGAAATATCTTTTATAGGATTTGATAATTTACAACTTGCAAAAGTGGTGAAACCTCCATTGTCTATTGTTATTCAACCTGTTCAGCAAATAGGGGAGGTAGCGGCTAAAACAATATTAAAAAGGTTAAAGGGTGATACGTCAAATTTTCCTTCTATGATACGATTAAAAACAGAACTAATACTAAAAGAATCAGTAAGGAAAATTAAGATTTAACTGACCATAAACACAAATCGAGAAGTTTATATGATTTTTATATATCAAGCTTCTCGGATTATTTTTACTCAATAGCTAAACGTTTAGCCCAAATAGATAAAATTACAAAATAACGTAACGACAATTTAATCACATAATAAAAATAGTTTATTTTACTAAGCTGTTTCGGAAATGGAGATAAGCAATGGAAAAATTGTTATTAGGTATTGATATTGGAACCTCAGCCTGTAAGGTAGCTCTATTTGATCTTCAGGGAAAAGTTATATCACAATCAACAAAAGAGTACAAAGTATACTATCCTGCCCCGGGGTTTGTCGAACAGAACCCCATTGAGTGGTGGCAAAGTGTATGTATAGCTATAAAGGAGACTGTTGCAGCTGCAAAAATAAATGCCAAACAAATTACCGGTATAGGAATAGATGGACAAAGCTGGTCTGCTATACCTATGGATAAAGAGGGAAATGTTTTATCAAACACGCCTATCTGGATGGATACCAGAGCTTCAGGTTTATGTGATCAGACCATTAAAAGGGTAGGCTTTGAAAAAATTTTCAATCTTAGTGGAAATTCCTTTGAACCCACATATACAACGCCAAAAATTCTTTGGTTTAAGGAAAATATGCCGGATGTATATAGACAAACTTATAAATTTTTACAAAGTAACAGTTTTATAGCATACAAGTTAACCGGAGAATTTACTCAGGATTTATCTCAAGGATATGGAATTCATTCCTTCAATATGAAGGAGGGTAGATGGGATGATGAATTTTGTGAGGAACTAGGCTTTGACAGAGAAAAGCTTCCTGAAATATTCCAATGTCACAAAATTATCGGAGAAGTAACTGCTGAGGCTGCTGCTTTAACGGGACTTTTTAAGGGTATTCCTGTTGTAGCCGGAGGCTTGGATGCATCCTGCGGAACTCTTGGAGCAGGTGTGTTAAAAGTTGGGCAGACTCAGGAACAGGGTGGGCAGGCCGGTGGCATGAGTATTTGTCTGGATTCCGCTTTGGCGCACCCAAGATTAATATTGGGTTATCATGTAGTACCTAATTTGTGGCTGTTACAGGGAGGTACAGTTGGTGGCGGAGGAGCTATCAAATGGTTTAAGCAGGAGCTTGGTGCATTTGAAGAGACAGCCGCTAAAATTACAGGTAAAAACGCCTTTAAGTTAATGGATGACGAGGCAGCAAAAATTAACCCTGGATCAGATGGAGTAATCTTTTTGCCATATATGGCGGGGGAACGTTCACCTATCTGGGATAAAAATGCAAAAGGTGTATTTTTCGGTCTTGACTATAACAAAACAAGAGCTCATATGATCAGGTCTGTTATGGAAGGCTGTGCATTTGCTCTACAGCATAACTTAAAAACTGCGGAGGAAATCGGAGTTGAAGTAGATGAACTGATCGCGATGGGTGGAGCTGCGAATAGTAGTCTTTGGACACAGATCAAGGCTGATATTACTGGAAAGGTAATAAAAGTACCAACATCAGATACAGCTACTACTCTTGGTGCTGCGATACTTGCAGGTGTTGGAACGGGAAATTATACAAGCTTTGAGTCGGCGGTTAAAGAGACTATTGTTATTACGAGGACGCATGAACCTAATTTGAAAAACCATAATCAATATAAAAATAACTATGAAATCTTTATAGAGTTGTATGAAAAATTGAAAGAAACAATGCAGAAATGCAGTAATTTTTAATAGTCTGGGGGAGTTAAGATGAAAGCAGGAGTATTGCATGCCAAGGATGATCTTAGAATTGAAGAAATAGAAACTCCGATACCTGGTAAAGGTGAGGTTCTTGTAAGAGTGAAAGCGACAGGGATATGTGGATCTGATATTCCCAGGGTTTTAGGTGATGGAGCACATTTCTTCCCAATTGTACTTGGACATGAATTTTCAGGTGAGATTGCTGAAGTCGGAGAAGCAGTAACCTCTGTAAAGATTGGTGATAGAGTAGCAGGTGTACCTCTTCTGCCATGTCTTAAGTGTGAAGATTGCCAAAAAGGTAATTACGCATTATGCAAACATTATAGTTTTATAGGTTCAAGACAACAGGGTAGCTTTGCTGAGTATGTAAAAATGCCTGAAAGAAATGTTGTTAAATTTGATGAGAGTGTTTCATTTGAACAGGGAGCATTTTTTGAGCCGGCAACTGTAGCACTTCATGGCTTATTATGCGCTGACTATAAGGCTGGGGAAGACGTAGCCATCTTAGGTGGTGGAACAGTAGGTATGTTTACTGCGCAGTGGGCAAAGATATTTGGCGCTAAGAGGGTTTTTGTCTTTGACATAGATAACGACAGGCTGGCACTAGCAAGGAGATTGGGCGCAGATGTAACTATAAATACATTAGACAATGACTTCAGGCAGCAAATTGATAATTACACAAACAAAAGAGGTTTTGGATTTGTTTATGAAACTGCTGGGGTAGATATAACCATGAAACTGGCTTTTGAAATAGCAGCTAATAAAGCTGGAGTATGTTTTATAGGAACACCCACAAAAGATTTGGTATTTACACCAAGATTATTTGAAAATATGAATAGAAAAGAGTTTAAGCTTACCGGTTCGTGGATGTCTTACAGTGCACCGTTCCCGGGTAAAGAATGGTTACTTACAGCACACTATTTCTCAACAGGTGCATTAAAATTTGATGAGAGTTTTATATTCAAAAAGTTTCCACTGCAAAACATTAAAGACGGGTTTGATATGTTTAAAACTCCCGGAAGTGTAAAAGGGAAAATATTGATTGTCAATGACTGATACAAGTATAAATAGCTTCGATGTCCAAGAATTTTAATTCATTAGTTTAATAGGAGGTAAAAATGGAATATTCACATTATTTGAAATGGTTGGTAGCAATGCAAAAACAGGGGATCCCAGTAGGAATTTATTCTGCTTGCAGTGCAAACGAGTATGTTATTGAAGCAGTTATGGAAAGAGCAATTACAAACAATGAATATGTCCTAATAGAAGCAACGGCAAATCAGGTAAACCAATTTGGCGGATACACAGGTATGAAACCTGCCGATTTCAGAGATTTTGTTTATTCTTTGGCTGATAAAATGAAATTTCCTAAAACAAAGATTATTCTTGGTGGAGATCATTTGGGACCATTAACCTGGAAAAATGAAACCTCAAATACTGCTATGGAAAAGTCTTGCGAATTACTTAAACAATATATATTAGCTGGTTTTACAAAAATCCATATTGATACAAGTATGCACCTGGCAGATGATGATGCAAGTGCAAAACTTGATACCAAGGTAATAGCTGAAAGAGGAGCTGTATTATGTAGAGTAGCAGAAGATGCATACCAGCAATTATTGAAGACCAACTCTACAGCAGTTCAACCTGTATATGTTGTGGGTAGCGAAGTACCTATCCCGGGAGGAAGTCAGGAAGAGGAAGAAGGAATCCAGGTTACAAAAGTAGCAGATTTTGAGGCTACAGTAGAAACCTTTAAGCAGGCATTTTATAAGCTTGATCTACAAAAAGCCTGGGAAAATGTAATAGCCGTAGTAGTTCAGCCTGGGGTAGAGTTCGGGGATGACACTATTCATGAATACAACCGTGAGGCCGCCAAAGAGTTATGTGAAGATATAAAGAAGTATCCTACACTTGTTTTTGAAGGCCATTCTACTGACTATCAGACTCCTTCAGCACTTAAGCAAATGGTCGAGGATGGAATAGCTATCTTGAAAGTTGGTCCGGCACTGACATTTGCCCTAAGAGAAGCGCTTTTTGCACTTAATCATATTGAAGAAGAATTGTTCAGATATCAACCCGACATACATTTATCCAATTTTATAAATGTTCTTGATGAAGCTATGCTGTTGCAGCCTGATAATTGGAAAAAACATTATCATGGTAATGGCGTAAAACTCAGGTTTTCGAGAAAGTACAGCCTTTCAGACAGATGCAGGTACTATCTTCCTGAAAAAAGCGTTAAGGACTCTATACAGAGAATGATTAGTAATTTGAAAACTGTAACAATTCCATTAACATTAATAAGTGAATTTATGCCGGTTCAATATATTAAGATCAGAAACGGTGAATTGATAAACGACCCTGAAGCTTTATTACGTGACAGAATTATCAATTGTATAGATGAGTATCTTTTTGCAACACAGGTTCATGAAATGTCAATTTGCTAATTTATTACTAACAAAATCAGCAACTATTCGATTATCTAATATACAAATTAAAATGAAGAGGAGAATTTATTATGAGTAACGATATTATTAATCCAGCATTGGTTCCACAGAGAATTTTACGAGGGGGAGACAAGATGCCCGGTATCGGAATGGGCACCTTTGGTTCAGACAGATTTTCAGCAGAGGAAATCGCAGCAGCTGTAAAAGGTGCTGCAGAAGTTGGATTCAGGTTGTTCGATTGTGCTTCAGTATACGGAAATGAACATTTAATTGGTGAAGTATTCCAAGATGTAATTAAATCGGGTATTAAGAGAGAAGAACTATTCATAACTTCAAAGGTTTGGAATGATATGCATGGTAAAGGAGATGTGTTGCTTTCTTGTGCAAAAACTCTTAAAGATCTTAAGTTGGACTATATTGATTTATATTTTGTGCACTGGCCATTTAGAAATTTCCATCCTAAAGGGGCAGCGCCTGATTACCATAACCCGGATGCAAGGCCATTCTCAATAGAACAGTATATGGAAACCTGGTATCAGATGGAAAGATTACAAAAAGCAGGCTATGTAAAGCATATAGGTGCTTCAAATATGACTATACCTAAATTAAAGGAACTTATCAAATATTGTTCTATAATGCCTGCTGCCATAGAAATGGAACTTCATCCATGCTTCCAACAGCCAGAACTATTCAAGTTTGTTCTTGAGCACGGAATTCAACCAATCGGCTTTTGTCCAATTGGCTCACCAACAAGACCTGATCGTGATAAAACAGCTAACGACTATGTAGACATTCAGGAACCTGTTATAGTAGAAATTGCAAAGGCTCATAATGTTCATCCTGCTGTTATATGTATTAAGTGGGCTGTTCAGAGAGGTCAGACTCCAATACCGTTCTCAATCCATAGAAATGAATATGCAAGTAACCTTCGTTGCGCAGTTGAAGATCCTTTAACTGAAGAAGAAATGAAGAAAATTGAGAGTGTAGATAAAAACTGCCGCTTGATTAAAGGACAGGTGTTCCTCTGGGAAGGCTCAAAGGATTGGACAGATTTGTGGGACTTAAACGGGGAAATCACAAAATAAATCATAATACTGCTATGCAGATGGAGGCTTTATGTTAAAGGGAATCCCTTCAATTTTAACACCCGAACTGTTAAAAACTTTAATGGAAATGGGACATAGTGATGAAATAGTAATTGCTGACGGAAATTTTCCCTCAGGAACATTTGGTAAAAAGGTAATAAGGCTTGATGGTCACGGCGTTCCTGAAGTATTGGATGCTATTCTCAGGTTTTTCCCATTAGATCCTTATGTTGATAATCCTGTAGCTTTAATGCAGGTTGTTCCTGGAGATACGGTAGAAACTCCGATATGGGATGTTTACAAGGAAATAATAAATAAACATGAACCTAAGAATAATAGTATTGTAAACATTGAACGATTTGCATTTTATGAGAGAACCAAAAGTGCTTATGCAGTTATAGCAACCAGCGAGGCTGCACTTTATGCAAACATTATTTTAAAAAAAGGCGTCGTAGTAGAGTAATTCTACTTAAAAAATACTTCCCAATACTCTTTAGGCAAGGCGATTATAAGCTTTGCCTTATTCTTTTTATTAGCATATAGATTTGGTTGGAATATTGGAACAGCATCTATTATTTCGACTATTGTCGTAACTATTGCATTAATACAATAGGGATATTATTTTTTAAAGAGGAGATTAATCTTATAAGTATTGTTGGAATAATAATAAGTATAGTTGGTATCATACTTATAAATAAACGATAGGGTAAATAAAATGGATTCTTAACGGCTTCAGGGATTATAGTATTTTCCTTGGAGCCGTTGTTTTTACGCATTTTAATTGACACTTGATACAAAAAATAATAGAATATGGTTATAAATGTAAAATAGTGTCCGAATTTGCAATTTAAGGATATATTTCGGGTATATCAAGTCATACAGTATATCAATAATTCAGTGGAAAATACCCCAAGAAAGTTTACTTAACATAGTCTGTACAATTCGAAAGAGGAATCATATGAAAGAACAATTAAAAAAAACATATTTAGAGTTCAAAGAAAATGAATTGGTGCAGGATATGTTTGAATATAATGCACTGTCAAATCCGGAGAAGATCGCACTTATCACATCAAGCGGCATGGAATATACATATCGTGAACTAAATGAGAGAGCAAATCAGTTGGCATGGAAACTGATTAAATCCGGAGTCAAAGAGAATGATTTAGTTGGTATTATGCCAAATAGGGATGAGAAAATGATTGTTGCTATCTTTGCTGTTTTAAAGGCAGGAGGAGCATACGTACCCATTGATCCCAACTATCCTGCAGAGAGAATAGCTTCGGTTATTAGGGAATGTCAATTGAAATTTCTCATTGGCAACAAAGTTTTTGAGGGCTTTCATAACTGTTTTATTAACCTTGATTTGGGTAAAACCGAAATAGCAGATGGAACAATTAATCCCAAAGGCAAAGGCAGTAGGGATTCCTTAGCATATGTTATATTTACTTCAGGCTCAACAGGAAAACCAAAAGGTGTGATGATAAAGCAGGCTTCACTTCTGAATTTTATTTATGATAATAATAACCGAAAATTGTTTCAAAGTAGGAATGACAGGACTATTTCATTAACAACCATATCTTTTGATATATTTGCTTTTGAAACTATTGTACCTTTATGTCTGGGGTTATCCGTATATTTGGCGGATGAGAAGGAACAGCTGGACGTATCGATTGTTTCTAACAAAATTGTAAAGTATAAGATTACACATATTGTAAGTACCATATCAAGGTTGAAGGCGTTTGTTGAACACCCGGATTTTGCGCCTGCTCTTATCCAATTAACATGTATTATGGGCGGTGGAGAAAATTATCCGGTAGAATTGATGAAGTATCTACAGAGGCATACAAATGCGAGGCTGTATAATCTATATGGGCCGACAGAGACAACTATATGGTCTACCGTCAAGGATATTACAAGGGAAAATAGTATTACGGTAGGCAAACCTATAGCAAATACGCAGATTTTTATAATAAATCCCGAGGGTAAGTTACAGCCCACTGGCGTGTATGGAGAGGTTTGTATTGCAGGACGTGGCCTTGCAGTCGGTTATCTTAATAACCCCGGGGAGACCAACAGTAAATTTATCAAAACCCAAGAACTTCCGGAAATTACCTTATATAGAACAGGTGACAAAGGACGTTTGTTGGAAAATGGTGAAGTGGCTTTATCCGGAAGGTTAGATGACCAGGTGAAAATTCGAGGGTACCGGATAGAATTTGGTGAAATTGAAAATCAGGTCTTGGAAATTGAACAAATAGGAATGGCAGCGGTAAAGGATTATACAGACTCCAAGGGAAATAAGCAATTAGCTCTGTTTTATTCTTTAAAAAAGAGTCATGAGAAATCAAAATATGATCAGATGTATGTGAGGGCTTGCTTAAGAAAAAAACTTCCTGAATATATGATACCCACATATATCGAAATGTTGGAGCAGATGCCATGTCTCATTAGCGGAAAAATTGACCGCAGCAGACTGGAAGTAAAAAAAGCACAATCTCAAAAACAAGAAATTGGAGGTTGTGATTCAAATCTGGCAACAAGTTTACTTGCCATCTGGAAAGATGTATTGGATTCACAGAAAGTATCCATTAGGGATAATTTTTTTGATATAGGCGGTAATTCCCTGGCAATGATGGAAGTAAAGAAACGAATCTATGATTTATTGGGTTATAGTGTTTCCATAATTCAATTATTTGAATACCCCACTATTGAAGCCTTAACTAATATGTTGAATAAAACCAATAAGAACAATAGGCTAACTATAGAGAATAATCCGGTTGATACAGAAAATGAAGCAATAGCGGTCATAGGATTGGATTGCAGATTTCCGGGAGCTGATTGTCTTGATGAATTCTGGCTCAATCTTATATCGGGAGTAGAAAATATCACATTCTTCACGGATGAGGAACTTGAAGAAGCTAGGGTGCCTCGGAATATTTATACTCAAAATAATTACGTAAGGGCAAAAGGTTATGTTGAGAATGCTGAATATTTTGATGCAGATTTCTTTGGTTACTCATATAAAGAAGCAAATAGGATGGACCCACAACATAGGATATTTCATCAATGTGTTTGGCGAGTATTGGAAAATGCCGGTTACAACCCGTATGAATATGAGGGAAGGATTGGGTTGTTTGCAGGCAGCAGTTCCAACTTTCAATGGATGAGCCGTTTTCTTCAAAGTGATTCCATGGACTATTTTGAAATGATGACATTAAATGATAGGGATTTTCTAACAACCAGAATTTCATATAAATTAAACTTAAAAGGTCCAAGCTTTAATGTTCAAACAGCTTGTTCCACTTCATTAGTAGCAATTCACCAGGCCATTGATGCAATACGAAGAGGCGAGTCAGATATGGCCATCGCAGGAGGAGTCTCTATAACCTACCCAAGAAAAAGCGGATATCTTTGGCATGATGGAATGATTTTCTCAAAAGACGGGCATTGTCGTCCGTTCACAGAGGAAGCATCAGGAACGGTTATGGGCAACGGATGTGGTGCAGTTTTGCTTAAACCTCTTGGAAAGGCACTTATAGATGGAGATCGTATCTATTCTGTTATAAAAGGTTCCGCAATAAACAATGACGGAAGTGATAAAATTGGATACACTGCGCCTGGAATATCAGGACAGAGAAAGGTTATAGAGAGTGCACTTGCACAAGCTGGAGTGACGTCTGACGAAATCAGGTATGTTGAGGCACATGGAACTGGAACTTTGTTGGGCGATCAAGTAGAATTTGAAGCATTAAGACAAGCCTTTCAAAGTGATAAGGCAGGGTTTTGCGCCATCGGATCTGTGAAAGGAAATATAGGACATTTAGAGGTGGCGTCAGGTGTAGCAGGTTTTATTAAGACAGCACTTATGTTACAAAACAGAGTGATTCCTCCGTTTATAAATTTTTTAAGTGTTAACCCACAGATTGATTTTATTGAAAGTCCTTTTTATATAAATACAGAGTTAAAATCCTTTGATGCAGATGATGGAGTAATGCGGGCGGGAGTAAGTTCGTTCGGTATTGGTGGAACCAATGCCCACATCATTCTTGAAGAACCACCTCGTTATTTAGAAACTGAAAGGGAGGACGATCTCAATCTACTTTTATTCTCCGCTAAAAGTGAGACTGCCTTGATGAATACATCAAAAGCCGTTACTGATTATATTGTTGAGAATCAAAAACTAAATTTATCCGATGCCGCATGGACTCTACAAATAGGAAGAGGACATTTTGAATACAGAAAGGCTGTTATAGTCTCCAGACCTGATTTCTATGAAAATAACTCGGATAAGCTCATTTACCATACTGGGTATAAACCTGCTAATCTAATGCAGACCTTTGTTGTGATAATGCCTGATATGCAAAACTATTATAAGTCCATGGGGAAAAGCTTTATCAATTCGGGAAATGACAATATACCAAAAATATACCGGATATATTTTAAGGAAGTGGTTTCATACCTTGAATTAAGTCTTGGGGATGATTTTATGGCTTTTATTCAAGAAGATAAAGAGTTTGATGTAGATAAAACCAAGATTTTTGAACGTCTATCGGTATTTGCCTATGGATATTGTCTTACCAAAACCCTGTTTGAGTTTAGCGATTTGCCGGCAGCCTTTTTGACAGCGGATATTGGCAGATTAAGTGTTATGGCGGTACTTGATGTGATTGCTGTGGAAGAGGCCATAGCAATGATATTAAGCGATGAACTGTCATCTATACCGGAAAATGTCACCTCAATCCCTATATTTTACAACAAGAGTGAGTGTGAGGAAAAGTATGGAGAATGTGTTTATATAGCATTAGATAGCAGTATACAGGATGAATATAGCTCCTTTTATAATGTCCTTGCACAAATATGGTGTTCTGGCATTAATTTAAACTGGGATAGACTCAAAGGAACTAAAAGAAGACTAAGAGTTGCATTGCCCGGATATGTGTTTGATAAAAAAAGCTTTGATAGTGAGGCATTGTTGCAGGATCAAAGAGTCAGGATTGATAATACCATGGTGGACAAAAATAAGAAACCCCACGAATTTACACAGGAAGGCATTAGAAATGTTCTAAAGGATATTTGGTTGGAGACATTAGGAGTACAAGAAATAAATGATTCGGATGATTTTTTTGCATCGGGGGGACATTCATTAAATGCTATCATGTTAATATCAAAGCTAAAACATGAAATAGGTATAGAGCTGACTCTTAAAGATATTTTTGACTATTCCCAATTTCAGAAGATGGTAGACCGGATCTGTTCTAATTTTGAGAAACTGGGAACAAAACAGATGCTAAAGCCTACTGAAGAAAAGGATTATTATCCAGCTTCCTTTGCTCAAGAGCGTATATACGCGGTTAATGGATTATTAGGCGATGAACTCCCATATAACGTGTCATCAGTATACTATCTAAATGGTAGCTTAGACTTAAAAAGGCTGGAAACAGCTTTTGTAAAATTAGTACAAAGACATGAAGCTCTTAGGACAAGCTTTAATATACAAAAGGGCGAAGTGGTACAAATCATTGATGAACAGTGCAGGTTGGACATCCAATTTATAGATGCAAAAGAGGAAGAGGCAGAGGGAGAGCTTTATAAAGGTATACAAAAGTTTGACCTGGAAAAGGGGCCTTTGTTTAGGGTCAAAGTCATTTGTGTCTCTCCGGAAAAACATATCCTTTTGATAGACATGCATCATATCATCGGCGATCAAACTTCGGTTGATATATTGCTGAGAGATTTTGGTGATATATACTCCGGGAGAAATCCGGAACCGCTGACCATACAATATAAAGATTTTTCACAATGGCAGAAAAAGCAGGCTGAAATGCAAAGCTTTGCAACTCAGCTTGAATATTGGAAAAACGAATATGTAGACGGTATACCCGTTGCAGAACTCTTAAGTGATTTTCAAAGGCCGGCTTTTATGGGATATGCCGGGGCTTCTATTTCTTATAAATTTGATAAGGAATCTTCTGAAAAGATAAACCGGTTTATAAATAATCATAAAATTACACCTTATATGCTGATGTTTTCGGCATTTAGTATAATGCTTTCTATATATTCAGGGCAATCGGATATGGTTATTGGTACTGCTATTTCAGGACGTCGTGACCTTGAGCTAAAAGCTGTAGTTGGTATGTTTGTAAATATATTAGCCCTTCGGGTTAAAATCGATGCTGCCATGCCAATAAAAGCTTATCTAAAATATATCAAAGGTAAATTAATAGAGGCTTATGAAAATCAGGACTGCCAGTATGATGAGCTTCTCAATGAGCTTGATGATAGACGGGATTTATCAAGGAATGGATTATATAATGTGTTGATTAACTATATAACTGTAGATATGGACGCTGTAGCAATTGATGGTTTATCTGTCGTTCCAAAGTACCTGAATGAGAGATATACAAAAACAGATCTGGCTTGTGATATCATTGACGAAAACGGTAGATACACGGCGGTATTTGAATATTCAACAGCGCTATATAGACAGGAAACAATAGAAGCCTTATCTCAAAAATTTAAATATATATTAATGTGTTTGATAGATAATGAAGATCAAAAAATAGAAGGATTAACTTTAGTCAGTTCAGAAGAAGCAGACTGGCTTGTACACCAATTAAATAATACCAACAGTAAGGCCCCTCTGGAAAAAACGGTAATTGATATTTTCGAAGAATGCGTGGAGCAAAACGGTACGAATACTGCGATTGTGTGGAATAACCGACATATAAGTTATTTAGAGTTAAACAGTATGGTTAATAAGATGGCAGAAAAGCTGTGGGAGAGAAATGTCAGACATAAGGATAGAGTGGCTGTTTTACTGGAACAGGGCCTTTTACAGCTTGTGAGTATTCTGGGAATCCTTAAGTGTGGTGCGGTTTATGTTCCATTGGATACTGAAAATCCGGACAGCCGTGTACAATATATGCTTGAGGACAGTGGCTCTAACCTGCTTATTTCAAATTCAAAATGGATTAATAAAGTTGATGGCAAAGTGTCATATATTCTAACTGATAATGATTATTATGAGTCAGGCGGGACTATGGATTTGTCGGTAAAATTCAGTCATGCTCCAAAAGAGTCAAATGGTGATGACACCATTTATATTATTTATACCTCAGGTACAACAGGTAATCCAAAAGGTACGTTGATTTGCCATAAAGGTATTGTCCGACTGGTGAAGGAATGTAACCAAATGTCCTTTGAACCCACGGACAGATGTTTAAGATTGTTAAATTATGCATTTGATTCTTCCGCTTTGGAAATTTTCGGAGCCTTGCTTAATGGGTCAAGCCTGTTTATAGGTGATAAGGCTGAAGTATCCGATGTCTCAAACTTAATAAAGATAATAAGGGAACAGAAAATATCTGTGCTCATAGTAACTGCGACATTGTTTCAAATGCTTGTGGATCAGGATGTAACGGTACTAAAAGGTCTTCGTAAAGTGCTTATCGGAGGTGAGGCCTTATCAGTAAGCCATATACGACGAGCCCTTGAGGTTACCGGAAGCGGAAAACTGATTAACTCATATGGCCCGACGGAGACATCTGTTGCCGCATGCAGTTATACCATTGATTTCATACCTGACAATATAGTATCTATTCCAATCGGTAAAGCTATTTCAGGCACTACAATCTACTTAATGGATGGGCTTGGACGTTTGGTTCCACCCAATGCACCGGGAGAAATCTATATAGGTGGTGAAGGTGTTGCTTCCGGGTATTTAAACAATATAGAATTGACAGCTAAAAAATTTGTTGCCAATCCATACGGAGAGGGCTTGCTATACCGGTCAGGAGATCTTGCAAGAAGGCTTCTCAACGGAAATCTGGAATATTTGGGACGAATTGATGAACAAGTCAAAATTCGTGGCTATCGTATTGAAACCGGTGAAATTGAAGCTGCAATTAAAGAGATAGACGGTGTTACCGATGCGGCGGTAGTCGTCCGTGGAGATGGCGATGATAAGAAAATTGAGGCATATTATGTATCAGGGAACGATATTGAAAACCATCAAATAATTTCTGGAATATCCGGGATGTTACCGCACTATATGGTGCCTCAATACTTGATGCGGCTGGATGTACTGCCGCTTACTCGGAATGGAAAGCTTGACAAAAAGGCATTACCCGTTATTAAAATCGCCAATACACGTTTATACGAGGCACCTGGAACATGTATGGAGAAGATGGTTGCCGGAATGTTCAAAGATATTCTGAAAATAGAACAGATAGGTGTAAACGATAACTTCTTTGAATTAGGAGGTCATTCCTTAAAGGCTACAAAATTGGTAAATCATATTGAATCAGAAACCGGAATACGTATTAGCGTGATAGATGCGATCAAAAGCGCAACGGTGAAGTCCATTGCTACCCTGGTGGAAATAAGGAGTGAATCAGAGGCATGTCATCAAGTGGAATCTTCCATACAAGAGGCAGAAGAAAAAAGTGCTTACCCCATGTCCTCGGCACAGAAACGTATTTATTTCATACAGATGATGGAACGTGGAACGGTTTATAATATTTCCCAGTGTCTGAGAATATATGGAGAAGTTTTTCCTGACAAGATGGAAGAAGCTTTGATGAAAATGACAGAACGTCATGAAATACTAAGAACCAGCTTTACCATGGATGAAGAAGAACCAGTGCAATGCATTCTTCAGGAGTGCTCCACGGATTTTGAATATATTAAAGATTTGGAGACAGAGGAATCAGTCCTGATTAATGAGCTTATACAGCCCTTCGACCTTGAAAACCCACCATTAATAAGAGTTAGACTTATAAAGAGAGACAGTCACCATATTTTGTTTATAGATATGCATCATATAATAGGAGACGGAATGAGTATTACAACCTTCATTGATGAGTTCTGTTCTTTTTATAACGGGTGGGAATTAGCGTATCCGGCACGGCAGTACAAGGATTACAGTGAATGGATGATGAAAAAGGATATCAGTAAACAGAAAGAGTATTGGATAAATGAATTCCGGGATGAAGTAACGGCGCTGGATATGCCTTTAGATTATCCAAGGCCGCATAAACAAAGCTATAACGGTGCTACGGTATTTAGAAAGACAGGGAACCTTCTGGGAGAGGGTATAAAGAAACTAGCAAAAGATACAGGAAGCACAGAGTATATGGTATTCCTTGCAACGGTAATGATAGTACTAAGTAAGTACAGCCGACAGGAGGATATTGTAGTTGGAAGTCCCATTAGCGGGAGAACTCATCATGATACAGAGCATATGCTGGGTATGTTTGTGAATACCCTGGCAATGAGGGGAATGCCTGAGAGAAACAAAAAGATTTCTTCCTTTTTGGAAGAAATTAAGGAAAAATGCCTAAAGGCATATGAGAATCAGGAATATCCCTTTGAAGAACTTTTAGAGAATATTGATATAAAAAGGGATGTGGCAAGAAACCCACTATTTGATGTATTGCTTGTACTACAGAATAATGAAACAAGGGAATATCATTTAGGAGAAGCAAAGGTAGAGAATATAGATATAGATAGCAAAGTCGCAAAATTTGATTTGTCGTTCTCTATAAGTGAGGGAATTGAAGGATTTGATATATTTGTCAACTACTGCACGGATATATACAACAGGGAAACGGCTGAAGGCATCTTAGAACATTATATGGTGGTTCTAGAAGAGGTAATAAAGAAAAATGATATGCTTCTGGGAGATATTGAAATGATTACAGAGGCAGAACAGAAGAAAATATGGGGGTTTAATGATTCTTCAATACCTTATAAAGTAGAAAAGACCGTAATTCAGCTTTTTGAAGAACAAGTGGAAAGAACACCGGATAATATAGCTTTAGAATATGGGAACCGGACATTGACCTATAAGGAGCTTAATGAAAAAGCCAATAGCCTTGCATGGAAGTTGAGAGATGCCGGTGTTGGAACAGATGATTTTGTAGCAGTGATATTGGAAAGAAGTCTTGAAATGATACAAGGTATTTATGGTGTATTAAAAGCTGGAGGTGCCTATGTTCCAATAGACCCTGCATATCCATATGATAGAATTTCTTATATTCTTGAGGATTGTAAACCAAAGGTAATTCTGACAGATGGAGATGGTATGTCTGCCAATTATAGGTTTAATGATTCGGTTCTAATAAATTTGGAAGACGAAAGTATATGGGATGCAGATAAAACTAATCCAGATAATCAAGTTACATTAGAAAATGTGATCTATTGCATTTACACATCTGGAACAACAGGAAATCCTAAAGGTGTTGTTATTAAACATGGTGGGTTGGCAAATGTTGTTCAGTGGATGCAGCACCAATACAGATTAAGTAAAGACGAAGCAATTCTTTTTAAGACTCCATATGTTTTTGACGTATCTGCAAGTGAAATATTTTGGTGGAGCGTTGTCGGAGCAAAACTTGTAATATTGAAGCCCGGGGAGGAAAAAGAGATACCCGAGATTATCAACACAATCCATGAAAAAAATGTTACCGTGATAGATTTTGTTCCCTCCATGTTATCGGTTTTTGTTTCAGAACTGGAAGCAAATCAATTAAACCTAAAACACATAAGTAGCTTAAAATATATTATTTCAGCGGGAGAGGAACTAAACGTTGAATTGGTTAATAGATTTTATGAAATTTGTTATTCAAATAATATTGAAATAAGACTGGAAAATTTGTATGGCCCAACAGAGTCCAGCATTTACGCTACCTATTATAGTTGTGTTCCAAATTGCAATAGAGTACCAATTGGGAGGACTATCGGAAATACACAGGTTTATATTTTAGATGGAACCAACCAATGTGGTATAGGTATTCCCGGTGAATTATGTATTGCAGGTTCCGGTCTGGCCAAGGGTTATTTGAACCTTCCTGAAATCACAGGGGAGAAGTTTGTTCAAAATCCCTACAGTGAAGGGATAATATATCGTACAGGGGATTTGGCCAAATGGCTGCATGACGGTAATATCTGTTATATGGGAAGAATTGACGACCAAATAAAGATTAGAGGGTTACGGGTGGAATTAGGCGAAATAGAGACCGAAATAAGGAAAATCAATAATATTCAAGAAGCTGCAGTAGTAGCCCGTACAGACAATAACGGTAACAAGGCGATATTTGCATATTTGGTGTCTAACCAGTCGATTAATATTCAGAATGTAAAGGAAATATTAAGTAACAGATTGCCAGATTATATGATACCTACTTATATGTTACAAATTGAATCAATTCCTGTAACCGGAAATGGAAAGCTTGACAAGAAAGCATTACCGGATATTACAAAATCCAATGATGAGGGATATAAAGAACCTGAAAATGATAAGGAAAAATTACTATGTCATTTATTTAATAATGTTCTGGAAACTGAAAAAGTTGGAATTGATGATAACTTTTTTGAACTTGGAGGAGATTCCATTAAGGCAATGAAGCTAGCATCAATGCTACGGAAATTTAATTATACCATAACCATAGCTGATATTTTTGCAGGCAAAAATGTTCGAAGTATCAGTAAAAGGCTTACCATTGTGAATAAAGATACTTATGTAAAAAACACTGCAGATTGTTTTCATCAAATTAATAGTATAAAAGAATTGGCTGACTATTTGGAACTAAAAAAACAGTTGCACGAGAGTAGAGTCATCAATGGTGATGTTGAAAATACTTACAGACTTTCGCCGGTTCAGATGAGTACGTTGCATAGACAAATGTTGTGCAGCGGTACTGATTTTGTGATAAATCAACACATGGATGCGGATTTGCTTAAAACGAGCATACTTAATCTAATCAATACACAAAGTGTTTTAAGAAGTACTGCTGAAAAACAAAAAGATGGTATCTTGATTAAAGAGTTTGGTCAAATTGATTTAATCGATATCCCATTTATTGATATCAGCAACTCCGATATTGATTTTAAGAACATGGTAACAAAATATATACTAGAAACAATCTACCGGGAAAATGAAAGTATGAGATACGACAGCTTATTATATCGTATCATTATAGTAAAATATGAAAGCGAGTTACTACGGGTGTTTATACCGTGCAATCATTTGATTTTTGATGCTATGAGTGGTGAAATTGCAAAAAGTAACATACTGCAAGGATATTATTCATGTAGTTCAGTTAATCAATCGGAATATCCGAGCTACTCAAGCTATGCTCGTCAGATTTATATGGGCCCTATTGGAATAAGTGACAAAGAATTAATTGACAGATTCAAGCTGGAACAGTTTCATGAAGTTAATTTAAAATTAGCAGAAAAGTATAAGCAGATGGATATTGTTCGAACAAAGATTTATTTGGATATACCGGATAAAATAACCCAACTAAATGAACAAATGATATGGAATATATCATATAAATTATTTGGTAAAATTATATGCTTGGTTTTTGATTTGAAGGTATTTCCATTTTCATTATTAGTCGTACAACGAAAATATGGGGATGAGGAGTATTATAATACCATGGGGGAATTTGTAGATATACTTCCATTAATTGATACTTCCGAGTGTCAGATTTCATTTGATCATATTAAAGAAAATATTAATTTTATGAGTGAAAAAAATATTAATTTTACATTATTATTTAGCGGAATCAAGGTTACCGATAAATTACCGGAAACATATTCCCTATGTAATAGTTTGGTAAAACAAATGCATGGTATGCCGGCATTTAATTTCTTAGGATTATATGGGGAACAAGAAAGTCCAGAGGATGAAGAAGCCGATGAAATGGCCGGTAAGGGCTCACTTCTCGTTAATATAGGTGCGCAGAATCACAGATTTATTATTAATACATTCTGTGCCAAAGATAAAAAAGAGTGGCTGGTTAAAGAGCTACAGGATTATCTAAATAGGACTGCTCTTTCATAATAGAATAGTTCACCAATGATTCACCTTGCCTTTGAAAAATAACTCTTGACTTAAAGTTTGCGTTGGGGTTTAGAATTTATTATACTTAAAATATTAAGTTTCATCAAAATCCAGATGGAGCAAAATAATTAAGGTAAAAAACAGCATATTAATACTAGAAAAATAATAGTAAGTAAGAAAGGAAAATGGCTATGCTAAACTTTGATATGCACATACCGACTCGAATTATATTTGGTAGGGACACCCAAAAAGATATTGGCAGTTTGATTAAACCATATACTAAAAAAGCACTTTTGCATTATGGCGGAAATAGTATTAAGAAAAGCGGACTACACGATCAGGTAGTAGCTTCTCTGAAGGGAAACAACATAGAGTTTGTCGAACTGGGTGGAGTAGTTCCTAATCCCCGTTTATCTTTAGCTGAAGAAGGAGCCGATCTTTGTAAAAAAGAAGGCGTAGACCTGATACTTGCTGTAGGCGGCGGAAGTGTAATAGACTCAGCCAAAGCAATAGCAATAGGTGCATGCAATGATGATATATGGAAGTTTTTTGAAGAGGGCAGTGAAATTAAAGCTGCTCTACCCGTTGCCACTATTCTGACAATACCAGCAGCAGGAAGTGAATCCAGCCCGCATACCGTAATTACCAACGAAGAAAAACAGATTAAAAAGGGCTATGGCAGCAATTATTTAAAACCTATTCTTAGTATAGTAAATCCAGAATTGTTTTTTACACTTCCTAAAAATCAAATCGCTAATGGCGTAGCAGATATGATGAGTCATATATTTGAGAGATATTTTACAAACACCACTCATACAGACCTTACAGACGGCTTGTGTGAAACTACTCTTAAAACCATTATGAAAAATGCATTACTCGTTTCAATGAACCCTGATAATTATGATGCGTGGTGCCAGGTTGGTTTTGGAGGTACTATAGCACACAATGACATACTGGGTCTTGGAAGGACGCAGGATTGGGCTTGTCATGACATGGAGCATGAGCTAAGTGCCATATATGATATTGCACACGGTGCAGGTCTGGCAATATTAACTCCTGCATGGATGCAGTATGTATATAAGACAAACATTAATATGTTTGTACAGTTTGCTGTTAACGTAATGGGCGTAGAAGGTAGCTATCGTGATCCTGATGCCATTGTAATGGAAGGAATCGCAAGACTCCGTGGATTTTATAGAAAAATAGGTCTACCGGCAACTCTGACGGAAATCGGTATAGAAGAAAGCAAGTTCGAGCTTATGGCTCAAAAAGCCACCGGTGAGGCATATGGAAAAGAACATTCAATTGGAGGACTAAAAAAACTTAACTGGCAGGATGTATTTGAGATATACAAGCTTGCAAAGTAGAAACCTTATAATCATATAGCAGTTTACTAAATAAACCCTAAAAGGCTGGTGGTTCAAGCTTTTTGGGGTTTTGCTTTAACTATGGCTAAAATATTATAAAATTTGTTTATTTTATCATTAAATTGCAAATAACTAAAATTGTTATTTTAGAAACTTTGATCGGTGATGATGTTATGTATAAAAAAGGCTCAAAAAAATATAAGATGAACCATCCAGAAAACAGTGTTGACCAAGCCGACACCTCTCCTCAAACGAAAAAGTTAACGACATCTTTGGAGGAGAACATATCACTGTTTAAAAACATATTTAAGGATGATCAGACCCTTATAACAAGGGAATTTCAGAATAAATCTGTTAAGGAAGCCAAGTGCTGTATTGTTTATATAGGGGGCATGATTAATACAGAGGTTGTAAATGAAAATATCATTCAGCCTGTTCTGCGTAATAATCTGTCGGAAGATATTGATGTTAATAATCTGTTGGAAGCCCTAATGAAAAAGGTCATAGTGTCAAACAATGTTAAGATTGAAACAGATACTAATAATATGGTGAGCTCTATAATTTCAGGGGATACCATTTTCATTTTGGAAGGGTATGATAAAGGTCTGGTTATTGGCTCCAAGGGTTGGGAAAAAAGGTCAATTGCCGAACCTGAATCCTCAAAGGTCGTACGGGGCCCCAGAGAGGGTTTTACAGAATCGCTGATGGTTAACCTTTCGTTGGTACGCAGAAAAATTCAAAATCCTGATTTGAAATTCAAGTTCAGGGAATTAGGAGAAAGAACGCACACATCTATCTGTATATGCTATATGGAAGGTTTGGCACTAGGAGAAATATTAAATGAACTTGAACAACGACTAAATAAAATAAAGATTGACGGAATTTTAGATTCGGGCTATATTCAGGAGCTTATTAAGGATGCCCCATATTCTCCCTTTGAGACTGTAGGAGCATTTGAGAGGCCGGATGTTGTAGCGTCTAAACTTCTTGAAGGGAGAGTTGCTTTATTTGTAGATGGAAGCCCGTTTGTATTAACAGTGCCATTTCTTTATGTAGAGAATTTCCAGGCCAGTGAGGACTACTACAACAACTATATTTTCGCAAACATTAATCGTATCATCAGGGGCTTTACAGCAGTAACTTCCACCATCATACCTGCAATATTTTTGTCCCTTGTAACATATCATCAAGAAATGCTGCCTACTCCACTACTTTTGAGTATTTCGTCGTCCAGAGAGGGAGTTCCGTTTCCAACAGCTGTTTCATTATTTATTATGCTTTTCATTTTTGACGTTTTAAGGGAGGTAGGAACCAGACTGCCTTCCCCTATAGGGCAGGCAGTAAACATTGTAGGCACTCTGGTTTTAGGTCAAGCTGCAGTTCAGGCGAAACTGGTCAGTGCCCCGGTAGTTATAATTACAGCACTTACGGGAATTACAACATTGATAAATATGAACCTAATTGGTTCCACAATTGTTTTCCGTACGGTGTATTTGCTGGGAGCGTCATTACTTGGTATTTATGGAGTACTGATGTGTGTCATTATCATGTACCTCCATATGATGAGTATTCGCTCTTTTGGGATTCCATACATGATGAATAGCACACGGGCTAAAAACCATGACGGGCAGGATGCCTGGATTCGTGCACCTTGGTGGGATATGACCCTAAGACCCAAAATTTTCTCAGCGGATTTGACTAGACTAGTTTCAAACAAAAAAAATGGAAATAAAAATAAATGAATATATCTAAAAGAGTTGTTATGTCGATAATTATTTTCATAAATTTATTATATATTACCGGATGTTGGAATTACAGGGAATTAAATGACCTTGCCATTGTTGCAGGAGCAGCTATAGATAAAGAAGCTGACGGACAATACACTGTAACAACCGAAGTAGTTGCTGTGGATGGCAGTGATGATACAAAATCAAAATCAAAACTGGTGTCTATGCATGGAAAAACCATACTGGATGCTGTAAGAAACGGAATATCAATTACCGGGAAAAAGCTTTATTGGAGCCATTGCAAAGTCGCAATTTTAAGCAAAGAGGTTGCAGAAGAAGGAATTACAAAGGTTCTTGATGTTTTCATCCGGGATGCTGAAATAAGGAATGATGTAAATATATTGTACTCACAGCAGGAAACAGCCAGTGAAATACTTGAGGCACAGGAGACAACCGAAAGTATAAAGTCATTTGCACTTGATAAGGTAATAAAAAACCAGACTAAAATTAGCAAAGCACCAACAATGAATTTGCTGGATTTTGGCATACAATTACAGACTAAGGGGACTTCAACGATAATCCCTGCGGTACATCTTGATGATGTAAAGGGGAGTATGATTCCTCGTGTAACAGGTGCTGCTATCATTAAAGATGATAAAATGATTGGTGAATTAAGTGAGGAAGAAACAAAAGAGCTGCTTTTTATAAGGAACGAAGTGAAGGGTGGAGTTCTGGTTGCAGATAAGGGAGTGGGCTTATCGGCTCCTATTTCGTTAGAAATATTCGAAAATAAGACAAAGGTTAAGCCGATTGTCGAAGCTCAAGAGCTTAAATTCAAGGTAGATATACGTACATCTGTAGTAATTGATGAAATCGAAGGAGGTGAAAACTTTATAGACGAAAAGGCCGTAAAAAGGTTTGAAACCAGTATATCACAATTCGCTCAAAAAAAGGTGGAGGATTTCATTGAGAAAATTCAGTCAGAGTACGGTACCGACATATTTATGTTTGGTGAAAAGCTCAGGGAAAAGAACGTAAATAAATGGAATAGCATATCAGATAAGTGGGAAGAGGTATTCAGAAATTTAGAGGTAGATGTTGATGCCAAGGTTTATATAAAAAACAGTGCTTTATTATACAAAACAATTAAAAAAGGCGGGTAAAGAATTGATTATTTTTGTAATTATCGGTTATACGTTTTTGGTTATTTTTAATTTTATACCACTGTATAAAAAGAAATTATGGTCAGACTTTTGGGTAAACAGCATACTGGGTGTATTCTCATTGACTATAGCAGTATTAATATCACTTAATGTTAAAATACCCAGTCCTGCCAAGCCTATAGAGCATTTAATTACTTCAATACTGGGAAAGTAGGTTGATAATGATAAAAGAACAAATATCAGACAAAGAAGCAATACTTTTATTAATAACGTTTATAATAGGGACTACGATGATTGTAGGTACTGGGGGAGATGCTAAGAATGATGCATGGATTGCAGGTATAATTGCCGCAATTACGTTTATTCCGTTGCTTCTTATATTTTCGAGATTACTATCGCTTTTTCCGGGAAAAGATTTGTTTGATATTTTCAGTATTTTATTTGGGAAAATAGCCGGTAAAATTTTATCTGCCATATACATATGGTATAGTTTTCACCTAGGAGGACTTGTACTGAGGAATTTTGGGGAGTTCATCAATGTAGTAGCTTTACCTGAAACACCGATGTTTATTCCATTGCTATGTCTGGGACTGGTGTGCATTGCTGCTGTCTACTTGGGGATTGAGGTATTAAGCAGAACTATGGCTGTTTTTATACCGCTAATTATTTTTATTGTATTTGTTGTTCTGATATTGGGAATATCCCAACTAAAGCTGCATTACATTCAGCCGATACTAGGTAACGGTTTGACCCCGGTGTTAAAAGGTGCATTCTCAACTTTTTCCTTTCCTATGGCTGAGACTGTGGTTTTTCTATGTGTTTTTACATCTCTTCAAACAAAAAAGTCACCTAAAAGGGTGTACATATGGGGCACCTTTATTGCAGCCTGTATGATTATCATAATCACAATAAGGAATATCTCAGTACTTGGGAATCTTACAGGGAACTTCTATTTTCCGTCTTATATAGCTGTCAGCAGAATAAGGATTGGCAATTTTATACAAGGAGTAGAAGTAACAGTATCCTTCGTATTTATATTTGCTGTTTTTGCAAAATGTTCGGTATGCCTGCTGGCAGCTTGTAAAGGAATAGCTAAAGTATTCAATCTAAAAGATTATAGGTCAATTGTAATCCAAACCGGATTGCTGATGATTTATTTTTCGTATATTATTTATCATACTATAGCAGAAATGAATTACTGGGCCTTCGAAATCTATCCGTACTATGCATTCCCAATGCAAGTAATAATACCTATAATAACTTGGATTTTTGCAGAGATAAAAGCGTCTAAAGTGCCTGCTAAATAAATTTTATGTTAAAAATTTGTATTTTTGAGATATAATATAAGTTAAAAAAATGTATTTAAGAGGTGACTAGTGAAAAAAATATCAATTTCTTTATTGTGTGCTCAGTTATGCCTTCTTGCCATGATACTCTCCTCCTCGGGACTTGCTATGCCAAGGTTGGCTGAAGAACTGGGTTTTACATCAGTACAGCAGGGTAGTATGGTAAGTATTCAGTTTTTGGGATTTACACTGGGAGTTTTGATTGGAGGAACTCTTTTAGATAGTTATGGAGGACTGAAGATATTAAGAGTTGCTTTTGCCGCATTGGGAATTGCAACACTAATTTTCGGTGTATCAGGTTACTATGTTATGTCTGTGGCAGGGATATTTTTTATAGGTTTTTTCGGCAGTATATGTCAGAATGCAATTGTGTCTCTCACAACATCATATGATATTAAAAATGCAGACTCCAACATAGCATTTATCAATGTGTTTTTTACCGTTGGAGCAATATTAACTCCACTTCTGCTCTTGATTTCTACAGTATTTTTTAGTGTTTGGAGAATTACATATTATATTATTGGCATATCATGTATAGGAATGGCACTTTTGACACTAAGTTATATAGAAGTGGCAGAAGTAAAATCATCTTCTATAAAAAATGCATTTAAACAGTACAAGTATATATTTACAAGACCTATAAATCTGGTCGCACCCATAACTTTATTTTTGTATGTTGCTGCCGAAACCGGACTGTGGGGATTTGCGCCAATGTTTTTTGAAAGTCGAGGATACGGAAAGATTTCAGGAATTGCAGCCAGTATTTTCATATGGGTTGCTATGTTTGCAGGGCGAACTCTTTCGGTAAAGCTAATAAAAAGGTTTGATATGGTAAGGATATTGCTGGTGCACGGAATGCTGGCAGTAATTTCACTGATTATGGTTATTTATTCAAATCAGGCTACGGCAATATTTTGGATAGCACTAGCCGGATTTGCATGTTCTCCTTTTTATCCATTTCTTATAGTTTGGATTACAAGGTTAACAGGGGAGAAAAATAGTACAATGTTAGCTTTCAACATGGGTGCTGGGGCATTGGGGCCTGTGGTAATGGGTGTTTTCACCGGGAAGGTAGTAAGCAGCCGTGGAAGCAGCTATATTACAGCTGTGCCTGCTCTTGCTATGTTGCTTGTAGTTTTAATATTATCTCTATTCAGAAACCGTAAATCAAATCGTGATATTGACTAATTTTTGGTAGAATGCTACTATTTGGATATAAAAACCTAGGAGGTCGGATATGAAAAAGATATTAGCATTAGTGGTGAGTGTGTGTCTTGTATTATCTGTATTGGCTGTTCCAATAACAGCAGCATCAACAAAATTGACATCTTCAGAGCTTAACATCATAAAGGCATATCAAAAAACCCTTGAAACAAAAAACCTACAGTATATCAACAGTTACAAGTACAGCGGTGTTACATACAAAATGCTGAGCATACCAAGCGGCTCAACTGCAAAGATACTTACTCCACAATATTCAAAAGGCTACGATTCAAAACAGAAATTGAATACGGCTAACCTAAAAGGCTTGTTGGTAATCAGCAGTAGGACTACATTGAGTGTTTCCAATATCAGCGGTGGTGTTTATCTAAAAACAAAAAACAAGAAGACATATGCCTATAATGCAATTTCAACAAGCACAAAGGCAATTGTTACAAAGAACCTTACCAGTAGTCAGAAAACAGAAGTTAAAAAATATTTAAGCTCCATGTATGGAGACAAGGTCGCAAACAATCTTATTAATCCGCCTACAGGTCTTGGATCGATTAATAACCCTGTTCCATTGAACCAAAAATATACTTGGAGTGAAACAAAGGACTTCCTTGACGACAAAATATCAGGTACCTTCTCGATGACTGTTAAAAGTTTTGAAAAGGTAACTATCGAAGAATTGGAACAAATGGGGATCAATGCTAAGGATAGAGCTGACCATGAGTATGCTATAATAGATGTTCTATGGGAAGTTCAAAACGCCCAACTTACCCAGGTTAAAGGAGAGGGTTCGGCTTATCTTGCTGTAGGATGGGATCCCTACATATGGGGAATAAAAACCTCTGACGATGCATCAATAATAGGGAGTATGGATTATGGCTTTGATGGAAGTCTGGATGATGCGATGGATGATGTTACAGAATTTAGAAAAGTAACACCAGGTATGACAGAATCATTTACAGCAGAAGGCAAAGTTGTTATTGACATATATAAGAATAAAACTAACTATTTCGTTATGCAGAATGAACAGATAAGAGATAAAGATTACGACGGCAGCTTTATATATTTTAAATTGCAGTAACTTATTCAAAATAATTTAAAAGTACGAGGAATACTTCTTAAGAAGTATTCCTTTTTTATTGATATTTACGCTGACAGTTCTTAGGGTTATACTTAATGATTCTAAGAGAACAAAATTTTGGTAAAGGAAATATTTAAAACATATAATTCTATACTATTAAAATAAATTAATTTATAATTTGTTAAAAAAGGTATTGACTAAAATTAAATTTGGTTTTATTATAGTAATATAATAAAACCTATAAACTTACTTGCATATAAAGGGGGATACCATATATGAGCAGAAAACTTAGCTTTGACACATTACAGGTTCACGCAGGACAGGAAGTAGATCCGACCACAAGGTCAAGGGCAGTGCCTATATATCAAACAACATCCTATGTATTCAGAGATTCCGACAATGCAGCAGATTTATTTGGACTAAGGGATACCGGAAATGTCTACACAAGAATGATGAACCCTACAACGGACGTATTTGAAAAAAGAATCGCAGCCCTTGAGGACGGCACCGCAGCCCTTGCAGTTGCATCAGGATCAGCAGCAATTACGTACTCAGTACTTAACGTTGCCGGAGTCGGTGACGAGATAGTAGCTGCCAATACCTTGTATGGAGGAACTTACAACCTTTTTGCTACAACCTTACCACGATACGGAGTTAATACAACCTTTGTAGATCCTGATAACATCAAAAACTTCGAAGCCGCTATTACAGACAAAACAAAAGCTTTGTACATTGAATCAATTGGTAATCCAAATGCAAATCTAATCGATATTCAAGCTGTTGCAGATGTTGCACATAAGCATGGTATCCCCCTTATAGTTGATAACACCTTTGGAACACCATATCTGGTAAAACCCATCGATTTTGGGGCAGATGTAGTTGTTCATTCTGCAACAAAGTTTATAGGAGGACATGGAACTTCTATCGGCGGTGTAATAATCGACGGAGGTAAATTTGACTATTCCGCCAGTGGTAAATTCCCCGGTTTTACAACACCTGATGCAAGCTACCATGGCGTTGTATACAGTCAGTTAGGTAATGTTGCTTTTGTAACAAAAGCCAGAGTTCAGTTGCTTAGAGATACAGGCGCGGCAATCAGTCCCTTTAATTCCTTCCTGTTTATACAAGGACTTGAGACACTATCTCTGAGAGTTGAAAGACATGTAAGCAATTCTAAAAAGATAGCAGAATATCTGGAAAAACACCCATTGGTGGAAAAAGTAAATTACCCAAGCCTAAAAGGTAATAAATATTTTGAACTCGCTGAAAAATATTTTCCAAAGGGCTCAGGAGCAATATTCACCTTTGAAATAAAAGGAGGTCTTGAAGCTGCCAAGAAATTTATAGACAGCTTGGAGATATTCTCATTATTGGCCAATGTTGCAGATGCTAAATCCCTAGTAATACATCCTGCAAGTACTACTCATTCACAACTTTCGGAAAATGAACTATTGAAATCAGGAATAACATCAGGAACAATAAGACTATCCATAGGAATAGAAGACCCTGATGATCTTATTTATGACATAGAACAGGCACTTGAGAAGATCAGGTAAAAACCTATATTGACTGGCAGTTGACTTTTCGTTAATGAATAATATAATTTATATTATGCACTTTTGTTACATTTTATTTATTTAATTGATGGAGGTCAATATGCCAATCAGAATACCTGACAATCTGCCTGCGGTGGAAACCCTGAATAGTGAGAACATATTTGTCATGTCTGAGGACAGGGCATACCATCAGGATATAAGACCGCTTAAAATTGCTATTTTAAATATAATGCCTACTAAAATAACCACGGAGACACAGCTGTTAAGGCTTCTTGGAAACACTCCGCTCCAGGTTGAAATCGTACTACTGCATCCTGCATCACATTTGTCAAAAAATACTCCTGAGGAACACCTTGAAACTTTTTATAAAACCTTTGATGAGATACAAGGAGAGCATTTCGACGGACTTATTATTACAGGAGCGCCTGTTGAACAAATGCCCTTTGAAGACGTCAATTATTGGGAAGAACTTAAACGGATAATGGATTGGAGCAAAAAAAACGTGTACTCTACACTGCACATCTGCTGGGGAGCACAGGCTGGTCTGTATTATCACTACGGCGTACCAAAACGTGATTTGTCCAAGAAGATGTTTGGAGTATTTGAACATACTAAAATAAAGGAACATGTTAAACTTTTAAGAGGCTTTGACGACGTGTTTTTTGTACCCCATTCAAGACATACCGAGATTACCCATGATGATGTAGCAATGGTTGATAAACTGGAAATACTGGCTGAGTCAAAAGAAGCAGGGGTATATCTGGTAGCATCAAAAGACGGACGTCACATTTTTGCTACAGGACATTCGGAATATGACCCGTATACACTTAAACTTGAGTACGAGAGAGATGTAGAAAAGGGGATGGACATAGAGGTTCCCAAAAACTATTTTCCCGGAGACGATCCGACAAAGGAGCCTATTGTCAGATGGAGAGGCCATGGAAACCTGTTGTTTTTAAATTGGCTAAACTATTATGTATATCAGGAAACACCTTACGATTTAACTAACTTAGGAAAGTAATTAAAGATTTAAATGCCTTGAGCACCTGAAAGGGTGATATAATCATAACCTTTGACGGGCATAGCATGTTATGACTCGATAACTGTGCCAGGGGGAGGGCCGGTACAGGACTGGTGGTAGTCACATGGTGCTCAAGGCTAAATAGACTTTAGTCTATCTACTTTACATAATATTATTTTTTATAGAAAATGTTACTGTTTTAAATTACTATTTCCTCTTATTTTTTGAATACTTCTTAAAACTGCATCCTTTGAGTTTCCCCAGGGTGCGTCGGTATACCTGTAATCGAATTTCTTTGTGAACCAATCAACTTCCTTTTCTACTCTTTCAAGGTTGGTAATCTGCATTTCCATGAGCTTTTTAGTAAATATTGCTGTCTCACTTGTATTAAGATATTTTTTTGTTGAAATTAGTAATTGTTTAAGATGTTTCAGGCAAAATCCCTTTTTAGAATCAAAAATCTCCCTGAAATCCGGTTCTCTGAAATACAAATAAAAAATAACATCAATATACCTGTCCATTGTGTGTTCAAGCTTACTACATATGGAACAGCTGTGTTCTATTTTATCAAGTTCGCCCACAAGCTCTTGTATCAGCTTATCCGTTTCGGTCTGCTTGGATGAAATTTTATTTGAAAGATTTTTAACAAGACCTGCAGAAGCATCTTTTTCCAATGAGCTTGCCCGAGCTTCAAACATATTTTTTAGCTTTTTGTTTTTTTCCTGCATAAAGGTGTCAATCATCAAAGCAAGCCCTAGACGGTTTGCCTGACTATTGAACATAGCCTCAAAGTGATCTTTGCAAAACCCTTTTTCATTTGTCTCCTGTCTCATATCAGGTTCCATCAGGGATGGCCCCAGAGCATATTCTATGCATTCATTCTCCAACTTTTTTTCCAGAACGCAAAGTGGGCACTCACAGTCCTCAGCAAATGCATCCGACACAGGTATTGTATATATTTTTTCCTTCATTGCAACCTCCGCTATAATTTGAAAAGTGAATTACATCATATTTTCAAATTATATCATACTTCTCCCACACATACCCATTGATATTACTCGCTGTAATTAATATTCTTAATATATTGTCCAAAAGACATCGCATATTGTTTTTTTGGTTACAAGGAGGGTATTATTGTAAGGGGAGGAGTAAAAATGGAATATAAAGGTTACACACTGAAAAACATAGATGGGAATCTTTACGTCAATAATTTAAAGGACTTTAATTTAACACATATATTCGACTGCGGACAGTGTTTCAGATGGATTAGGCAGGAGGATGGAAGCTATAGAGGTATAGCGGGAGGCCGGCTGGTAAATGTAAGTTATGACAATGAGGTTCTTTGTATTACAAATTCAAGCGAGCAGGATTTTATAGACATATGGTATGAATACTTTGATTTAGGAACCGATTATTCAAAAATCAAGGCTATCCTTGAGCAGGATGAAATTATGAAAGAAGCGATAAAAACAGGCTGGGGCATACGTCTGCTGAAGCAGGATTTTTGGGAAATGCTCATTTCATTTATAATATCTGCAAATAACATGATACCACGAATAATGAAAACAGTAGACGCTCTATCTGTTTTGAGAGGCAAATGTATTGACTCCGTGCAGAGCGCGTATAGTTTTCCCGATATTGAAGCACTTGCCAATACACCTTTAGAGGACATACAGCAATGTAAAGCCGGGTTTAGATGCAAGTATATCCATAAGACATCATCCTTGATGGCACAGGGTATGGTAACAGAAGAAATTCTGACGGGCATGGACACAGCTATGGCACGTAAGGAGTTAATGAAGCTTCCCGGTGTAGGGCCAAAGGTGGCTGACTGTATATTGCTTTTCAGTGGATTGAAATATGATGTATTTCCAATTGATGTTTGGGTAAAACGTGTTATGGAGGAGTTGTATCTTAAAAAGGAATCAAGTTTAAAGGATATACAGCAATTCGCCTCAAAACAGTTTGGAGACCTGACCGGTTATGCACAACAGTATTTATTTTACCATGCAAGGTTAAATAAAATTGGTATGTCGAAATAAAAACATTTGCGGAACTTTTTAAAAGCCATTTCAATATTATGTAATGTAGAGCAACTAAGCGTGGTATAGGATATTATGGAATTGGAGTGGATTTTATGAAGTGTATTGCAATATTAGAATCTGGAAATTATGTTTACAAGCTGAATTCTGAGCTTGAAAAAAAAGGATACGATTTTGAAGTTATGTCTACTCCGTGCAGTATTGCTAAAGGAGGATGTGGCCTTTGCCTGAAATTCCCAGAGGAATTTTTAGGAGTAATAAAGGCGGAAGCCGCTCGTATCAACACTCCTGTAAAGGAAGTGTACCGAGTTATTTCGGGTTTTTCAAAGAATAAGTATGAAAGAGTATATTAGACAAATTATAAGGGAGAAAACAGTCGATATTAACTGATATATTATTTATATTCTGTTTTACATGGATGAAAACCGATGTTATAATAAATCCATCGAAAGCAGTCATTAATAGGACTGGTGAACTTTCAAAAATGAATAACAGTTATCCTGAAATGAGCGAATTAAACCTTTTATTTTGAACCTACATCTTTCATAAGGGAGTCTGCTGTCTGGTATGCGATGTCAGGCCTTAGGTAATTCCGACACACGGCGTGAACGTTTGTGCAACGGCGAAGGAAGGCTGAAGATACCACCGGGACACCCACCTAGCTTTGGGCTAGGTGTCAAAATACTGGGGACGCCATTTTGGGACTAACTTATAAGTGGTAAGGGGCATTTAGATGCCCCTTTTACTATTTCTTTTTTCTTTTTAATCTCCATATCCCTTTATAATCTTTAATTAAATGTACCTTTTTCTTTATCCTGTCTGCAAATAAGCGCTTCATTTCCTCTCTGGATTTAGGGAGATTAGAAAAGGATTGAGTATAGGGATTGGCAGCACGCTTTATATTATTTGGTAGGTCTGCAATATAAGTGCTTCTATTTGCCATTACCGGTTCGGTACTGGATTTTACCGGGTTTATGCCTATCATTACCTTAGATATTTCTTTTAAAAGAGAGCGCTCCATACTTTGTTGATTTGACTCAAGGGCTTTAATATTATTAAAAATGATATTCTGAGCTTCTTTTAAATCCGCTACCTGCCTTTTCAGTATTTTAAGCTCACTTGTTATAATAGCTCTCATTTCGTCAGTATTAAGACCGCTTTCCAAGTCGATAGAATCATTTGTGAACATAAGCTTGAAGCCGTTTACAAACGAAGCTGGTATTTCATCGGCTTGAATATGTTCGTAGGGACTATTGGATTTAAATCTTACACATATGTGTTGCCTGGTTAAAGCTGTGCTTTTGGAGGGCTTTGTAAAGCTCCCCCCGGAATCATTTGAGGTGAATGAATAAAGTGCATCATCCTTGAGGTAATAAATAACCAGGCTGTTCTTTACGGAAAGTATTGAAATATTAGCAATAGGAATACTCGAACCTGCCAGTATACTTTCTGAAGTCCACATATTTCTGTCAGGTATTTTTTGTTGATATACCAGTTGAAACTGTTTATCCTGTTTTCTTACATAACAGATATGAAATATACCATTTCTGTCAACTACTACCCGCGGATTCTGACTATCTGAGGAAAACATAGTAATCTGTGAATATTCGCTCCAGGTTTTATTAACCGTAGAATACTTCTTATAGCCTATTTGGTTATTCCTTCCGTCAGATATATGGTAAAAGACATATATATCATCATTCAAGTCATATACAACCGTGTAAGGATTGGGCAGTAGGGTTATATTATCTACTTTTTTGGGCGCAACAGGTACACCGTCGGTTATTGTCTGATAGGACAGCATATATATTCCGTTATGTTCAATAATAAAGAATATATGTACACAGCCATTTGCAACAATCAGCGACAAATGTTTGTTAAAAACCGAATGTGATTTACTGGTCAAAACAGGCAATGCTTTAATTGTTTCATTTTGCTGCATAAAGCAATAAATAATATTACCTTTCTTATCCTGATATATAATATGGAAACAATCCTTATCGTCGATTTCAGCATAGAACTGCTCGTAGGCTTCTGTTTGCACTACTCGGGGTTCCGACCATGACATTCTCTTGGAAAATATGCTATAACATATTCCCTGACTGGTATCATAGTAAAAATTCCATAGCTTGCCTTCGGAATCTTTAAAAACAAATTGTTTGCTTTGGGGATTGTACATATTTATCGGCCTCCGTTCATTAATATATATGCTTAAAATTAGCTATTTAGTAACAAAACAAAGTAATCACACATTTGTTCAAATAACATAATATGTAATTAAGGGAAATCATCAAACAACTGCAATTAAGGGGGATTTTTATGGGTCAAGATAATGACAGAGTTGTCTCGGGGCTTATCAGTGAGAGAGATCTCAGTAGAATAAGAGAAGCCGTCGGTGTACATGCTGAAAAAATATACGATTCATGTAAAGACAGGGATTGTATAGAAAATGCAAGAGTATATTTTGAACGTCTTACAGATGCTGAAGTTCGTGCTATTAATGATTCCTTTAACGTTAAAATCAGAACGGCAGAGGTAAATGATGTTATAACGGATATAGAAGCAGTTCCATTTAAGAGAGGCTTTTATGCTGTAGATGTCAAATATATTATAGCTGTAACACTTGATTTCTTTACCAGAATAACTGTGGGAGGCAGGGAAAGAATTCAGATAACTACAGTAGAAGGCAACATATCCTACGATAAGAAAATAATATTATTCGGTTCAGAGGGCGGAGTTAAGATCTTCAAGTCACTTTACCAGCCAAGGGCACTGGACATCCAATCAAACGCCGAGCTGCAGCAAAGTAACCTGCCTTTCTGTAAGATAGAAGTTGCTGAGCCTATTCCGCTAACCGCAAGAACAAGGGGCTGTTTAGACAAACAGGATGATGAGAGGGAAATGGAAAGAGGGCCCGGTCCTCAGCCTGGACCTGTACTTACAAGAAGAGTGTACGTTACAGTGGGATTATTCTCAATAGTTAGTCTTGCAAGGGTTGTACCACTCTTAATACCTGCTTTTGATTTTTCATACCCACATAAGCACTGTCCTGCAGGAACGGATGACAATGCATGTGAATTGTTTGATACTTTCGATTTTCCATATGATGAGTTCTATCCACCTCAAAAATTTGATTTCCCCGGTGCGACAGATCAGGAAAGACTTTTGCTCGAAGATTCGAACGAGTGCAAGGACTAGCATAGCAACTGTATATAAAAGAGGAAGGATTTTTCCTTCCTTTTTTATTTCTGCGTTATTCTGTCAATGTATACTTATTTACATAGAAAATTAAAACTGTTAAAATTACTATAGCTATACAGGATTGTTTTTTTAAGATTAATAGGAATATAATGATTTAGAATTTAATTTATATATAAAGGGATAAAGTATGAAAAAAGGTCTAATGTTTGATGCCAAATCAATAGCGAGTCGTGATCCCGCTGCTAAAAGCACGCTGGAGGTCATTTTGTTGTATCCAGGTTTCCATGCTCTCGTATACCACAAGATGGCTCATTGGTTTTATAAAAAGAAAATGTTCTTTATGGCAAGATTTATTTCGCAGTTCGGAAGGCATTTTACAGGTATAGAGATACATCCCGGAGCCAAAATAGGTAGTGGTTTGTTTATAGATCATGGAATGGGCGTTGTTATAGGAGAGTCAGCTGAAATAGGTGACAATTGTACAATATACCATGGCGTTACCCTTGGGGGAACAGGTAAGGACAAGGGAAGCAAACGTCATCCAACGGTTGGGAATAATGTTCTTATCGGAGCAGGAGCAAAGGTTTTAGGACCCTTCAAAATAGGGGATAATTCAACTATAGGTGCAAACACCTTTGTTTCCTTTGAGGTTGAGCCTTATTCAACAGTTGTAGGTGTAAAAGGGAGAACGGTGAAAAAGGCAGGTAAAAGGATTGATTGTCCTTCAGAGTCTCTGGATCAAATACACATGCCAGATCCATTGTCGCAGGAGATATGTAAACTTGCAACTCGTTTGCAGCAATGCGAAAAGCTGATTGGTGGAAACAACAAAAAGGGCGCTGAACAGCTCTTGAATAATAATAATGATAATAATACAATTAACAAATAGATGTACATGAGAGGAGAAAAAAATGAAGGTCTACAATACACTTTCAAGGCAAAAGGAAGACTTTAAGCCTATTGATGATAAAGAGGTACGTATATATTCTTGCGGCCCTACAGTTTACAATTATGCTCACATAGGAAACCTCCGCACATATGTATTTATGGATATACTTAGAAGGGTTCTTGAATATAATGGCTATAGCCTTAAACATGTTATGAACATAACAGATGTAGGGCATTTGGTATCTGATGAAGACGAAGGCGAGGACAAAATGGTAAAGGGTGCCCGCGAGCAAAAGAAGACACCCTGGGAAATCGCTGAATATTATACAAACATTTTTATGAAGGATATAAAGGCACTCAATATACAGATTCCTGAAATAGTGCCAAAAGCAACTGAGCATATTCCGGAAATGCTGGAATTTGTACATGGCCTTGTTGACAAGGGCTTCGGATACGAAACCAGCGACGGTATATATTTTGACATTCAAAAATTTGATGGATATGGAAAGCTGTCAAGAGCCAACCTTGAAGACCAGATTGCAGGGGCAAGAGTTGAAGTAAATGAAGAAAAGCATCATCCTGCCGACTTTGCTATCTGGAAAAAGGCTCCCAAGGAACACATCATGCAGTGGCCAAGTCATTGGGGTATGGGATATCCCGGATGGCATATAGAATGTTCTGCAATGGGCAGAAAATACCTAGGAGATACCTTTGATATACACACAGGCGGAGTTGACCACATACCCGTTCACCATGAAAATGAAATTGCTCAGTCTGAAGCGCTTCTGGGAAAGCCTGCGGTAAATTACTGGATGCACGGCGAATTCATGATGGTTAACAACGGTAAAATGTCAAAGAGCCTTGGCAATACTTATACAATAGACAATTTAAAGGAAAAGGGTTATGACCCAATGGCTTTCAGATATATGTGTCTGAATGCACACTACAGAAATAAGCTCAACTTTACATGGGAGGTTATGCAGTCAGCACAGGTCTCCTATGACAGATTTGTGGAAGGAGTACTTTCTCACAAGGATGGAAAAGAGCAGGTTGATAGTGCTGTTGTAAAAGAATTCCTCAGTGATTTTGAAGATTCAATTAATGATGACCTGAATATTCCCAAGGCACTGGGAGTAGCTTGGAATGCAATCAGATATGGTAAAAAGTCTCATGAAATATTTGAGCTTCTTACTAAAATGAACAAAATATTCGGGTTTAACCTTGAGAAAAAGAAAGACACCGCTGGAGAACCAGAAATAAGCCCCGAAATCCAAAAGTTACTTGAGGAAAGAAAAGAAGCCAGAGCCCAAAAGAACTGGAAACGTTCGGATGAAATAAGAGACGAATTAAAGGCTATGGGTTATGCAGTGGAAGATACTGCAAATGGGCCTAAGTTAAAGCTTCTATAATATGATAACAAGTGAAATTTATATATTTCTCAAATCCTTGCACACCTTGGGTAAAACCAAGGTGTGTTTTTTGTGTCATCATACATATTATGTTAATAGACAATAAATATATAAAGGAGTAATTTAATGAACAGGTTGCAAGAGTTTATTGGAATTATCAGGTCAAAGCTTGGAAGCGGCTATGTTTTTGGAGGTCAGAACGACAAGCCCCTTACAAGAGAGGCTTTGGCAGAATTGGTAAACAGGTTTGGAAAATCCCATTACTATTTCAACAATTTTTCTGCTGAAAGATGGTTGGGTAAAGAATATTATGATTGTTCTGGACTAATTGTTTATGCCTTAAGGAAAATGGGACTTATTCCAAACACCGCAGATTATACTGCACAGGCAATTTATTCTCAGCTATGTAAGCCCATAGAATCAAAGGACTTACAGGCAGGAGATTTATGCTTTAATAAAACGAGTTCAGGTATAGTTCATGTAGGTGTATTTATGGGGAACGGCAGAATTGTTCACGCAAGAGGAACTTTTTATGGGGTAGTTGAAACACAGGTATTCTCAACATTCAATACTTTTGGCAGACTCAACTTCTTTGCCGATGAAAAACCGGAAGCAGTTATTAAACCGGAAAAGTCTATCAAAAAGGTAAAAGTTATAACTTCGGTAAATGAACAGCCCTTTGACAATACAGCGGGCATAGGAAGTATAAATGTGGGGAGCCTTGTACATGTGACAGGGAAAACTGACAATGGATGGTATCAGATAGCTTTTAACGGGAAAATCGGTTTTGTTAAGGTTGCAGTGCTGGAAGATTACGACGAATTGATAAAGGCTATTGCTTTTTTGAGCCAAAAGGCCGGTATTGACGATGTTTACTGGTACAATCATGCTACGGATGTTAAATGGCTGGATGTGTGCTTTATCAAAATTGCGAAGTCCTTTGGGGCAAATCTATGATATACTTGTTTTAATTTAATTTTAATAACAGGAGAAAATACTTATGACAAAGCTTGTTTCGTGGAATGTCAATGGGCTTAGGTCCTGCATTGGCAAGGGCTTTTGGGATTTTTTCAAAGAGGTTGATGCGGATATATTCTGCATTCAGGAATCAAAACTTCAAGAAGGACAGATTGAATTGCAACTTGAAGGCTATGAACAGTATTGGAATTATGCTGTTAAAAAAGGATACTCAGGCACAGCTATATTTACAAGAATAAAACCTGTTTCATCTTCCTGCGGAATCGGTATTGAGGAACATGACAATGAAGGAAGGGTTATAACTTTGGAATTTGACAAGTACTTCCTTGTGAACGTTTATACGCCAAACTCTAAGAGAGAGCTTGAGAGACTGGAATACCGCATGAAGTGGGAAGATGATTTCAGGATATATTTAAAGCAACTGGAGGAAACAAAACCTGTTATAATTTGCGGGGATATGAATGTGGCTCATCAGGAAATAGATATAAAGAATCCACGTTCAAATAAGAAAAGTGCAGGCTTCACAATGGAGGAAAGAGAGAAGTTTTCCGAGCTGTTGGCACAAGGGTTTGTTGACAGCTACAGAACGCTTTATCCTGACAAGGAGGGTGCTTATACATGGTGGTCATACATGTTCAAAGCCCGTGAAAAGAATGTCGGCTGGAGAATAGACTATTTCTGTGTATCGGAAGCATTAAAAGATACAATTCAAGCTGCTGAAATATACTCTGAAATTATGGGTTCCGATCATTGTCCTGTAGGACTGACAATTAAATGTGAATAAACTAAAGATTTATCCCGGAATTATTCACATGGTGGATAAGCCTATTTTAAACATATACACAGATTTATACACATTATCCACAGAAAAGCCTGTCCACAACATAAACACACTGTGGATAATGTGTTAAATAACATAAAATCCATATTTGCCCTGTGGATAAGTCGGCGAAACCGCAGAGTGGATAAAAATTGTTTTAACATATGACACTTTCGTGTATAATAAATATGCATAAAAAGGAATATTAGAGTTGGAGAAAATGAATGTTTGAAGAACTAATACAAAACATGCGCAAAGATTTTGATATTAAACCGATGGATGTGATGAATCTTCAGCCATTGGTTTTAGCTTATATAGGGGATGCGGTTTATGAAGTTTATATTCGTACAATGCTTGTAGTAAACAACAAGTCAAATGTAAATATGCTTCATAAAATGTCTGTCAAGTATGTTAAAGCAAAGTCTCAGGCAGATATAGTTCACCGTTTGAATGACAGGTTAACTGCGGACGAACAGGATATTGTCAGAAGAGGGCGAAACGCCAAGTCAGCGACTGTGCCGAAACATGCAGATGTTACAGATTACAGGTATTCTACCGGCTTTGAGGCATTGATAGGGTATCTGTACCTTACAAACAATTATGAACGGCTTATGGAAATTTTAAGATTGGCAGTTGAGGAATAACAAATAACGATGAAAGCGTGGAATTAAGGATATGGCAGAATCAAGAAACAGAAGACCAGGGAATGCACGTTATGATAAAAAGGGTCCCGGTTCTGACTTTGGAAGGAAGAATTTTTCGGGAGACAGTAAAAAACGTGGAGTAAAACCAGAAGAACGCAAGAGCTTTAAGAGTGAACCTACTAAGAAAGCACCCTATGCTGCACCTGTGAAAGAAACTGAGTTTGAAAACATTGAAAAGGATAATGTTGTTCCGGAGGAGACTGACAAGCTCGAGGGAAGAAACTCTGTAATGGAGGCTCTGAAGGCTAACAGGACAATAAACAAGTTGTTTATATCCAAGGGGGAAAAAGAAGGCTCTATTCGCCAGATTATAGCTATGGCAAGGCAAAAAGGAATTATTACAACTGAGGTTGATAAAAGTGTACTGGATGGTATGTCTACTGCCAAATCTCATCAGGGAGTTATAGCTTATGTGGCAGTCAAGGATTATGTAGAGGTAGACGATATACTTGCAGCTGCACAGGAGAAGGGACAGCCTCCGTTTATTATCATATTGGACGAGATTTCCGACCCGCATAATTTCGGTGCAATCTTAAGAACAGCTAACGCAGTTGGAGCCCATGGAGTAATTATTCCAAAGAGAAGGGCCATAGGACTTACCTCTGCAGTTTCAAAGGCATCAGCCGGTGCTGTAGAGTACGTACCTGTATCAAGAGTAACAAATATTTCCCAGACTATAGAATACCTCAAGAAAAATAATGTTTGGGTTGTTGGAACTGATTCTACAGGAGAGAAAGCTTTTTATGAAAGCGACTTGAAAGGCCCGATAGCTCTTGTTGTTGGAAGTGAAGGCGAGGGAATGGGTAAACTTGTAAGAGAAAAATGTGATTTCGTTGTTAATATCCCTATGCAGGGTGAGATCAGCTCCTTAAATGCATCTGTTGCAGCAGCTATAGTTATGTATGAGATATTAAAGCAGAGAGGTAAATAAAACGAAATCTAAATAGTAACCCTCATAAAGTCTAAAATAAGTACATCCGGTATAAAAACTAACATTTTGGAGAGTCGGATAATTACGGTAAAGTAAAGTAACTTGACATATGGGACATAGACACTTATAATTTTAAATGAGTGTCTATATCTTTATTTAGTTGTAATTCTTACCATACTTATGTAAGCCAAAATGGGGGCAACTGTATTGAAAACAAACTTTAAGGCTGAGGTCTATCAAACATATTCTGGTATGGTTGACGAAGATGTAATATTGGAGGCTAGAGCAGGTGATCAACAGGCTCTGGAATATCTCATTAACAAGTACAAAAGCTTTGTTCGGGCAAAAGCCAGGACATACTTTCTGATAGGTGCAGACAGAGAAGACATAATTCAGGAAGGTATGATTGGACTTTTTAAGGCTATCCGGGATTATAAAGGGGACAAGCTTTCATCCTTCAGAGCATTTGCAGAACTCTGTATTACCAGACAAATAATTACCGCAATTAAAACTGCTACCAGACAAAAACATATTCCGTTAAATTCATATGTTTCTTTAAACAAACCCATTTTTGATGAAGAATCCGACCGTACTTTGATGGACATAATCAGTGAGGAGAGTATAAGCGACCCCGAAGAACTGATTATAAACAGGGAAGAATTCCGTGGCATAGAAAATAAGATGGGTGAGATTTTGAGTTCTCTTGAATGGGAAGTTTTAACTTCATATCTTGATGGTAAATCCTACCAGGAGATTGCGGAAGATTTGGACAGGCATGTAAAATCCATCGATAATGCGTTACAGCGTGTAAAACGTAAATTGGAGAAATATCTAGAAGAACAGAAAGCCTAATTTGGTTAAATTGGCGTTTTCAGCACTGGACTATATAGGCTCAAACATGCTATAATACGTTCGTTCTAGTGTCCCGCAGGTGTGCGGGTGTAGTTCAATGGTAGAACATCAGCTTCCCAAGCTGACAGCGTGGGTTCGATTCCCATCACCCGCTCCAGTATATGCTCCCATAGCTCAGTTGGCAGAGCGCATCCATGGTAAGGATGAGGTCATCGGTCCGATTCCGATTGGGAGCTCCAATGAAAAAGAGAGTTTCAAGACTTAGGTCTCGAGGCTCTTTTTGCGTTTACAGCAGTTTTTACAGCAACATATTTACTATTCAATAATATAATTTAAAATTTTTATAAAAACTAGCAGAGTGCTGGACTTGTGTTTGTGGGTCTTTAAAACGTGAGTAGCCGTTTCTGTTAATGGCACGTATCTTATATGATAGTAACATTCTTTTTCCCCGATGCATTCTCAGAGTCCTCAACAGTTATTGCATCTTTAGTAACGCTTACAATACTATTCATAAAGTCAATATTTCCATAATTCAGTGCTAAGAGTTAACCTGATCGAAGTTCAATATGGGCAGCCGGTACGAATAGGGTAAACAAGAAAACAATGACATGAGAATTTATAAAAATCTGCCAAAATATGGTATAATTTATCTGTAGAGGACATAATTGATTTTAAGAATAAAATGTTAATACAACTTGTAGCCTAAAACAATGATTGCTTATTGATGTCAAATATGCAAAAGTCGGAACAGAAGATTAGATTGTATCAAATAATATTGAAGCAAATAAATGCTACGCTTGAAAGGATTGTCTATTGATATTACAAAGGTAAGTCAGCAAGTTGATGTTACACACAAGAAACTAGAAGTTGCGATTACAATAATACAACATATGTATAGCTGAAAAGGATGAAAGGATAGAAATTAAATGATTGTTAGAAAATCACGGGATAGTGAGGAGAGGGATATACTTGCTATAGAAGAAGACCACTTCCACGATTTGAAAAGCAAAGGGATTAAGCCGGCTAAACTTCAAACTCACTTTGTTGCTTTTGCAAATTCAGACGGGGGAGATATCTATGTCGGAGTTGAAGACAAGAAAGTAATTGGTGAAAGAATCGTTGGTTTTAATAGTATTGAAGAAGCAAATAATGTAATAAAGGTTTTAATAGAGGAGACCAGCCCAAGTGTTGAAAACGTAGATATAGAAATAATTAATTTTTCTGAAAAAGGATATGTTGTCTATATTAACATCCCTAAGAGTCCAAAGCTTCATTATACATCAGATGGAAAATGTTACGTTAGATTAAATGCTAGAACTTCGGATATAAAAGGGGAGAAAATAACTCAACTATTATATTCCAAAGGGCTTTATAGCTATGAAAATGTTTTAGTAGAAAATACAGATGTAGAAGAGATTGAAAAAAGTACATATCTGCAAGATTTCTTGAAAAGGATAAATACATCACTTGAGCCTTATGAATTTTTAACTAAACAAAAACTCATACAAAAAAGTGGCGAAGAGTGGTTTCCAAGCGTAAGTTGTGTATTGCTGTTTAGTGATGAACCTCAAGCATGTTTAAATACTAAGTGTGCAATTAAGGTGTATAGGCTAGATACATGTGATGAGGAATATAAAAGAGAATATTTAATTGATAGCCCAATTGCTATTGAAGGACCATTAGAGACACAAATAGTAAGTGTGTTGGAGCATGTTCACAGTTACCTTAATAAATATCCATATAAGGTTGGAGATAAAATTGTTAAATATAAGTACCCGTACAATGTACTGAAAGAAGTATTAGTAAATGCAGTAATACACCGTGATTATAGTTTGAATGATGATATACATGTTAAAATATTTAATAACCGTATCGAAGTACAAAGCCCTGGAGGCTTTGCAGGGTATATTACTCAAGATAATTATTTAAAACAACACTTTGCTAGAAACTCTAAAATAGTAAGGTTACTAAACAAGTTACCTGAAAAAATAAATTATGATTTGGGGGAGGGGCTAACTACTGCTTTTAATGAGATGAAAAAAGCTGGCTTAGTTGCTCCAATTATTAGAAGTAATGAAAACTCAGTATTAGTTGTTTTAAAACACCAAGATATTAATCCTTTAGACGAGTATGCAATTAAACACAGTAACCCTATAGATGAGAAAAATTATTCTGATGTCAACTATTATTCTAGGGAGAGGATTATAACTGATAATTCTTATAAATATTCAATGGAACATGTTAGTGTAAACGCTTTTCTTCCCCAATATCCAGATATCAAAGGAAGCTGTCTGATTTGTTTCGCTCGTCTTAGTGATTATATGATAACCTTTGGACACGAAACCATACTTAATAGCTTATTTAAAGGACTTTATTCAGATATATCACTTAATTTAAGGGGGGTTATAGTTGGTAATGATATAAAAAATGATAATGTATACTATGTGCAACTTGGCAATAATAGAATTCCGTTGTTTAAAGAAGAATTATCGCAATTGTGTGAAATAATTGATGATTTATCTAAAGAGTACTTAAAATCTCAATTAAATATAGAAGAAAAGCTTGATACATATTACTTTGAGAAATCAAAATTTAGAGAAAATGGTTATCGGTTAATTAGTATTAAACGAAGCTTATGGAGAATGATAACCGTATTCATTAAAGAACACGATTATGAAAAAGGTAATACACCTTGGCATATTTTTGATGCAAATGATGGTATGATTAAAGTTTGTAGTAAGGAGACAAACCACAGATATAACAGGGGTTACCATGTAATTCTATATCCAGAGCCTATTGAGCACTTTTTCCATGGCTCATATAAATATCCAGATGATGAAGTATCAATAGTATGGGAACCTATGCAAGACTATACAAAAGTGAATACGATTGATAATTTCAATGAAAGGTATTTCTGGAGTGCGAGATATTCATACGATTGGCTCATAAAAGAGTTGATTCCCTATGTCGTCTATTATTTTTCTGACAATCAGAAGAAAAAGTTATTTTCTTTCTCTGCAAAAATAACTTTTGAGGAATATCTTTTGAATTTTAATATAAATAACTATGTAAAGAGTGAAATAACTAGACAAAAATTTTCTATAAATGAAATTGTATCAAAGAAAAAGTTACTACAGCTAGCAGAAAACATGCAATCATTTTTCAATAGACGAGGTAGGGAAGGGATGTTCTTAAGTGCTAGTGAGATATCATCACTATATACTGCTGTTTCATTAACCTTAAAAAAGACACCACTTGACCAATATGAATATATAAAAGGGAATTTGATGTTTTCAAAAGGGAAGACCTTGGAGGAAATTATAAAAAGCATCAATACTTATATTGAAACGCTCAAGGATGGTGTATTTACCTTTTTTGTTATTGATACAGCATTAAGGTCTATTGTTGTACCACTAAGAGATTATAAAAGTTATTTAGGTGAAGGTGATATATGTAATATAGTATCCCATTTGCAACCTATTTATCAAAAACAGACCCTGCTAGAAGCTGTTGAGAGGTTTCAGAGGGATAATATATAATTAATTTCATATACCAACCGTACGCCAATCCGAGAAATAGTCACTGATATTCAGTGGTATGGGGATAATACTATAAGTACTCGGTGGTGCTACCCAAAATCTGTCCAGTTGTGGTAGGGATGAGGTCTTTAGTTGAATTCTACATGAGAGCTTCAAAAATAAAGGGTTTCAATACATAGGCCTTGAGGCTCTTTTGCATTTACAGCAGTTTTTACAGCAATTGATAATATTCTTCAAAAAATATTGTTATATATTGAAGATATGCTAAAATTATACTGTTACTAAATTATTAATTAATAAGCATAGGAATAGTAGATGAAAATGGAACCATATACTTATAATCAGCCACAAAAAGAAAAAGCTAGAAAAGAGATGTTTAAACACGTTATAAATATGTTAACTAGTAGCAGGTCTGAAGCCTGCTGTGTAAGGAATTCGTATGTTCGCGAGATATTTGAAGAATTGAGGGATAACAGTTTTCAGAGCAACGACGCACGAGAAGCTTCACAATTATCGTTAAAGTACATTGAATTGTGGGAAGAATTTCATAAGGCTCATGTAGCTGTACGATTGCCAAAGGACTTAACTGTATGCTACCTTTGTGGGCCAGAGCCTATGAATGATTTTAGGGTACTTGTAGAACTTGGTATCCACCCTCATAATATTTGGGCATTTGAAAGTAATGATGAAATATATAAATCTGCATTATTAGAAATAAGTAATTCTGATTTCCCAATGCTAAAAATACATAAAGGCTCAATTGAAAACTTTTTCATCGATACTCCTAAAAAGTTTGATATTGTTTATTTAGATGCATGCGGTCCACTCCCAAGCAGAGGTCAGCATACATTAAGATTGATTTCAACCTTATTAAGGTATCATAGACTAAACTCACCTGGAGCACTAGTAACTAACTTTGCTTGCCCAGACTTAGATTCGATTGAGCAGAAAGATAATTATACATATCTTGTCTCAAGCTACCTTTATCCAAAACAATACTTGGAAGGATATGATTTAGAAGGAAATCCTATATATATTGAAGGTCCAAGTAGGATTGACTCAAGTGAAGTAATAAAAAGTAATTTTTCCACTTTCTATGAACAGGTAAAGAGTAATTTTGAGTTTTATTACAGCCAATATATAACTCGACAGATATTTGATTTGGCTTCTTTTATCATACCTTGGTCACGTTTAGTAAATTCAAACCATTGGCATCAGTTTTTTTCTGCTACACCAGATATTATAGCACAGAATACAAAATACATGAGAGTGTTTGGAGTAGATAATAAAGACGGAGATATTATAGTTGAACCGTATAACTATCCGCTTCAATGGACTCTTTGTTCGATAAACGGTATTGATAAATCAGGGACAAGTTATGGAAGATATCCGACCCCACCTAACTCTATGAATAAATTCAAGAAAACCTGGATAGACGATTTGGCAGGTTTACCTTCACAACCATATCAAGTTCGAGATGCTATAGAATGTAGCGATTTTTTAAAGAATCATAGTCAATACTATACTGAGCGATTATTAAAGTCTATTGAGATGTTTAATTATAGAAATAAACTATTTCAATTTTGTGATGTACCAAGTAAATCCTTAGGATTTGATTTAATAACAAATCAGCTATCATATCCCATGCACTATACAGTAGATGCAACAAAAAGATGGACTTATAAAGCAAAAGATACACAGATGTACTTGGATGCTATTATATTAGATGAATGTAGATATATTTACGAATGGTTACCTACTATAGATTTGCTTAGTGAAGCATTTGAAAATAATGGACAACAATTAAGTTATCGTTTTGCATTAGATGGATTATTCAAAAATCGCAGGTGGTACAATACAGAATACTTTTTTGGAGCATCTGTTGTAAATCAAGATAAAACTGGGTTTGAGGCAAAAGTGCTAAAACCAAGAATAGAGATTTAAAGAAACTCTTCCTTCAAATATAGGTTTATAAAATTAATAAGGAAAATAGTTAATATTCATATTAAAGGAGAAAATAGTTATGAGTGAAATAATGTTAAAGTATGAAGAAATCGACCGGATATTTAAAACACATTTAAAGATTGAATCAAAAGTTTTATCTATTGATTCATTGTTTGCAAATGAAAGATTAAGCAGCAAAATTGATTATAAACCATATTTTCAACGTAAATATGTTTGGGATAAAGATAAAGCTACATATTTTATTGAGAGTATATTACTTGGAACGGAAATACCTCCACTGGTATTTTTTAATAATTTTAAGAAAATTGAAATAATAGATGGTAGACAGCGGTATGAAACGATAAAGAACTTTATTGATAAAAAGTTTAGCTTAACAAATCAAGGACTTATGATGTTGAAACATTTAAGTAAAAAGGATTTTGATGATATTGATGTAGATTTACAAAATATGTTCTGGGATACTAAACTTAGGATACTTGAGTTTAGCGTAGTGAATGAACCAATACTTACTGATAAAAAGGAAGATCTAATAAAGAAAGAAATCTTTAGGCGATATAACTCTGGTATTACTCCCTTAAAAAAGGCTGAGATTGAGAAAGCTATTTATATTGATGATGACTTAAGTACATACTTCAAAAAGAAAATAAAGAGCGACTTAAATTTGAATAAAACTTTACTTAAATTATTCTTCAGTGAAAGAGACGTAGAGCTAATAGAAAAAAATATTACAATAGACAAGGTAATGACTAAAATAAGACAATTACTTGTATTGCATAATATTCCGATAAAGAGGTATTCCAGTTTGCCAAATAGAAATGATATGCTTGCGAAGTTCTATGACATTCTTACTGCAACGGTTGATGACGTTGAAGAGTTCTTCGAAGTGTTTGTAAGAAAAATCGAAATTAATAAAAATTTAAATCGTATTCTAAATAGCAAAAATTCAGTGTTAGGTAATAATCGACTTGTTTATGAGTGTACATTTTGGATACTTACAATCCTTCAAATAGAATTAAGGGATTGGGAACAAAAGGTAAGTGAAAAGTTTTTGATTGAGTATGCTGATTATTTGATTTTAAATGGAGAAAAATTTATTTTACAAAATAGCCATTTCTATAAAAATGTAAATGAAAGATATGATTTGGTTTCTGAGTATTTTGAAGTGAAATTGGGACTGAACTTGGGTATTTTTGTTGATGATTACTCTGTTTTCAGAGGGAAACTTGACAATAGCGACAGTGGAGGTGATGAATCTAGTGAAATTAAACTTTTAGAACAAATTAGATTGAATAAGCCAGAACCAACTTCGTGGACAATAGATGATATTTGTCGGCAAATGAGTAGAAACAAGTTTTTAATAAGACCACCTTATCAAAGAGATGAAGTCATGAATAGAATTAAATCATCAGCATTGATTGAGAGTATATTATTAGGAATTAAACTACCACCAATTTTTTTATACAGGAGAGAGGATGGTATACATGAAGTTGTTGATGGTCAGCAGAGATTGCTTTCAATATTAGGTTTTATGGGGAAAGAATTCGTTAACGAAGAAGGTAAACGGGTTAAATCCGAAAAGAATAAGTTTAAATTAAGTGAACTGAGAATATTCTCAGAGTTAAAAAATAAGGATTATGATGAATTAGATCAAGATTTAAAAGATAGAATACTTGATTTTAATATATCTGTAGTTATAATTGATGCAAAATTAAATCCCAATTTCGATAGTGTTGATCTTTTTATAAGACTTAATAATAAGCCTTACCCTATCAGGGAGAATTCATTTGAGATGTGGAATTCGTATATTGATAAAGATATAATAAGCAAAATAAAAGAAAATACCAATAGACATACATCCTGGTTCCATATTAAGACTGAACAATATAATAACAGAATGGATAACGAGGAATTATATTCAACTTTAGCTTATTTGGAATATAAGCGAATGAGTGAACCAAGACAAGAAATTTATCAATACTTAAATGTATATCAACGCGTTGAGAATATAAATACAAGAATAAAATCAAAATCTGATATTACCAAGGCATTAAACGATGCAACAATAATTGAGTCTGAAAAGGAAAAGTTTATTCAATGTATAAATAATGTAGAATATTTTATTCAAAAGATAAAAGTAATCCTATCTGGTGGAGATGGCGGAGTTGAGGATGATGTACTAAAAAATGAGTTGAATAACCTTTTTTATACAAAGTCAACGCGTAGAACAACACAGAGTTTTTACTCATTATGGTTAATTCTTGATGGAGTCAGTCTGAATGCAGTAAATCAAAATAAGGATGAAATAAAAAAACAAATAAGAGGTATATTCTATAATATGAAAAACGCTATAACTGATGGAAATGGTCTTCAAGATTATTTTGTAATACTTGATGCTTTTAAATCACAGTATTCATTATATTGAGTTTATTAAGAAATCCAGGCTTTCAAGTTTTGGTGATATGAAAGCCTGGATTTCTGCAGTATTTTATTCATTATTATCAAACATACTATTAATCATAGCAGCTGCTTCTTTCTTAGTGTCTAGTAGCACATGACTATAGATATCCAAAGTCATTGATATGCTTGAATGTCCCAATATTTCTTGTACAACCTTTGGATTTATTCCAGCCTCCAAAGCTCTGGTGGCAAACGTATGTCTCAGACAGTGGAAATTAACATTTTTTACTCCGGCTTTTTCTGTTAATCTGTAAAATGAACGCATAAGATTCCTCGGTTCAAATGGAGTTCCATGAGAAGTACTGAAGACAAGCTTTGAGTTAATAGTTTCTACTGTGAGGTTTGGAAACTTTTCTTGAAGTTTTATCTTGTGCATCCTAAGCTCATTGACGATATTTTCAGGTATAGGAACTATTCTGTTGCCGGAGCTCGTTTTTACTTCTCCAAAGTCAAGATTGTAGCTCACATTACCTTGAGTATCAAAGTGCTTTATTCTGTTGAGAGATTGGTTTACACTCAATGTGCCATTATCAAGGTTGATATCACGCCAATGCAAGCCCAATAGTTCACCTATACGTAAACCTGTTGCCAGATCAAGTCTGAATGCTAATTCAGCTCTATCACCTTTTATCTCTTCCATGAACTTTTGCTGTTCTTCTTTACTCAAAACTTTAACCTCCTTCTTTTTCATTCGTGGCAATGTAACAAACTCAGTGACGTTGTTTGGTAGTAGTTGGTTTTTATATGCCTGTTGTAACGCTCCATGTATTATTTGGTGAAGCTTCTTAATGCTTGCAGGTGAAATGATTTCTGATTTCATATTATAAAAATCCTGTAACTTATCAGGCTTTAAGTCCTTCAGAGTGATCTTTCCAAGCACTGGATTGATGTGAATACGAATGTTTTGTTCATAGCTTGAAAATGTATTTGGACGTAGGCTTTGCTTTTTATATCTCCATAGCCATGTATCTAACCATATGGATAATGGCATCTTACAAGGTTCAATATATGTGCCAGATTGAATCTCTGATAGCAGCTTGGTAATTTTCTCTGATACTTCCTGACGTGTTTGCCGTAAACAGTTTTACGCTTATCTGATTCAGGTAGTGTAACTTGGCCCATCCATGTTCCATCTTTCCTTTGAAGTATACTTCCTTCTCCATTTCCTCGTCTTCCTTTTTTTGTTTTTGCCATAATAAAAGACTCCTTTCTGATTTAAAAAATAGAAAGAGCCTGTGAAGACATTGCTCCACAAGCTCTTGTTGATTTGATTGCTGTTAATGAATGATTATTCTGTTAAGCTTTTAATGCTAAATCTTACGGATTTGTGCGACAAGCTATAATTATTATTAATAGCTACTGCAATGCTGAGTATAATCTTGTAGAACCTCTGTTTGAAGATTTTGCTTTAAATTGCAAAAGAGTTAAGATATAATATAGTTGCCGGACAGGAGTGCAAGTCCGCATCCGGCAGTTGTTGATTGGCTGCTTAAATATAGGCAGCTTTTTCTATTATGGTGAATCTGAAATTGCATCCGAGATATCCTGCTCTATCTGCTCCTGTTACGCCATCGTATTTAACTATAGCAATATGACCTTCATCAATTAATGGAGCGATTTTTGCTGCTAATACTTTGGAAAGATAGCCGATACTTCCACAATACAGTTGATTCGAAAAAGCATTGATTCGTATTGCGTTTGAATCATATACGTTGTCAGGCTCTCTAATAAAGGTTAACAGTACATCAGTAGTGGCAAGAGATAACAGTTTCTTTAAAACTTGCTGATGGTTACTGTATGATGTTCCACGTACTTTGCTGTAATAGTACTTGATCCGACATCTTATTGTCATCCAAGCAAGTTTGAGAGCAGTGCCAATGTTGTATACATATAAAATAGTTTTTCTTTTGATAATCCAAGCTTCCTTCATTACAGCTGATGCAATGCTACGACGTTTATATTCCTTTGAACTCAATAGTTACACCTCCATTCGTTAGATAATGCATTTTTCTTTTAGGCTTATAAATTTACCGTTGCCGATAATCACATGGTCAAGAACTTTTATACCAAGAACATTACCTGCATTGATAAGCCGTTGAGTTGTTTCTATATCTTCTCTACTTGGCTCGGGGTCTCCACTTGGATGATTATGCACGCATAAAATGGAGTTACAGCTCAGCTTCACTGCTATTGAAAAGACTTCGCGTGGATGGACGATTGATGAGTTTAGGCTACCTTCTGAAATAGTTTTGATTTCTATTACAACATTTTTGGTGTTGAGTAAAATGATTCTGAATTGTTCTTTCCTTAAATATCGCATCTCAGACATTAAGAGAGTAGATACATCAGCAGCTGACTTTATAGTATAGCCATCCTTTATATCTTTCGTATAAAGCCTTCTGGCAAGCTCACAGCAAGCTTTTATTTGTCTTACACGTCTTGAGCCAATACCCTTAATTTGTAAAAGCTCCTGCTCTGTTGAATCAATCAGCAAATATTGTATGGCTGGGAATGATTCAAGCAATCTTTCAGAAACACAATCACCTTCACGCTCAGCAATTAGCTCGCCTAACAACTGGTAGTCACTTAAACTTTGATAGTTAGTCATTTGAAAATCCTCCTTAGCAATTTGAATTGTAAATACATTCAGCTGTGCAAAAATCACACATGTACATATCGCTACACTCGGTTCCAAGCATCAGCCCATCTGATGAACAGCGGACACATATGCAGGAATTTATAAATGCAAGACAGTCACTGCACAGCTTTTCTTGCTCTTTGTGGCTCAAGCCATGGACATATAGGCATTGAGAAATCATTAATAGAACCTCCTTTCTTTATGAAGATATCTATATAAAAAGAGCCAGATAAGCTATAGTGCCTATCTGACTCTTGAGTAGTTGAAAATGGAAGGGGTGGGGCTAAGAATATTGACTTGAACTCTCTATACTCACCATAGGTACTCTCAGAAAGTGTTTCGAAATTGATTCTCTGTTAGGTCCACCTACAGGACACAAAGCTTAATAAAAGCTATTAAGAATGGTTTAACTAGGTACAGGCAGACGAAAATATACTATTTAACCAAAACGAGTAAAACGGCTGTAATTATGTTTTTATGTGTAAGTCTTAATTATTTATAATGTGTATGATTCGGTTCGTATAAGGTATTGAGAAGGTTGGTGTAATCATAGGTTAATAGATATTAACTTAAAGGTATGTAATGAGGAGATTTAAAAGGTAATAGTACAGGTTTACTATAAATAAATATTTTTCACATTTATTTGTATCTTGTATGTGAATAAAGCAGCATCGCACAGGTATTAAGAGGTTGGGACAGCAGAGTTCCATAAATCAACCTGAACGAGGAGGCTTTATCAATGATTAATTACAGATTCCTTGAACAGAAGATGAAAGAGCAGCATATAACGTACAGAAGATTGAGTGAACTACTTAACTTTAAGAGCCCAAATACAGTTTGGAAGTGGTTACATAGAAGAACTCAGATGAAGGCAATATACTTAGAGAGGCTTGCAGCGATATTTGATGTGCCGTTACAGAGCCTATTTATTTTTGACGAGCCAGCACCACAGACACCTTGCAACGGAGGTGAATGTGATGAGGTTTGAAGTCATGATAAATAATGCCACTATGAAGTCGAAGGAACAGTGCCTCAAATTTACAGGTGCAATCAAGAATAACAAGTCGAAAAGATTCAAGTCATCTGTTAGGCGTGTAAATGAAACTGAATTGGCTGATATTATACGTAAAGGCCATACAATAATTCCAGCAATTCTTGACGGAAATCAGCCGATAATAGGTAAGTACTTTAAGCATCAGCAGTTATTCGGATTGGACTTTGATAATAAGAGTCCGTTTAACGATTCTGAGAAGGCTGATGATATTTACTTCATGACATATGATAGAATCATGGCTATATGTAATCAGTACCACATATGCCCTGTAGTTGTATATGAAACATTCTCAAGTAAACCTGAATGGAAGAAGTATAGAGCACTATTTGTAACTGAGACACCAATATACAATAAAGAAATCAGAAGAAGCTTTATTAAGTCACTCCTAAAGCTATTTGCTGTTAATGGTTCAATTACTGCTGACACCAAGTGCGTAGATGAAGGAAGAATATTCTATGCAGGTCATACTATAGTTACAGTAAATAAAGATGTTCCGGTGAGTTCTGATGCAGTTATAAAGGCTGCTGAAGATATTAAAGTACATGAGCTTACTAAAAAGCCAGAAAGCAGTAAAAAGGATAACTGTAACACAGCTGCCAGTAACGAAATGATTGAAGCTATAATGAATAGAGATATCGAGAGCTATACTGACATATTAAGTAATGCTGTTACTAAGGCTGCAAATGCAGACATGGACGGGGATGGAGCTGTTTCAACAAAAGACGGGACAATAATCTGTAAGTATTTACTTAAGGATTATTGTCCGGAGATTGTTTGGGAACCTTCTAATGCTACAGTATCAAGCTTTTGCGGTGATGTATTTGAGCTCACCTCATGTCTTCCGTTGGATATAATGCTTGGACTTCCATATGGAAAGAGCTTTTCATGTGTTTTACCGCAACATGAAGATGAGTCGCCATCTGCTACCATTAATCAGTTGGATGACGGAAGATTTGTCTACAATTGCTGGGGATGTATGAGAGAGGGGCAATACCTTGATGTACTTGATGTGTTTTCAGTACTTATGAATGCTGAGGTTGGTGAGACAATAAAGTTTATATTAGCAGCTATTGGACTTCGAATAGAAACAGAGTGGCAGAAAGAACAGAGAGAAATGATTGATATAAACATTAGTTATATTAAGTCAGATTATTTCAAAAGACGTTTTAATGTATTGTCTAAAGAGTTGATTAATGCTAAAGCCTTTGGTCAGATTATCTTTTTCTTAAATTATGCAAGAGATCATTTGACACCTACGAGTTTGACAAGGGATAATAGGCCTACCTTCTTTTTATCAATCAGAAAAGCTTCACAACTAATGAGAGTTGGAGGTTACTGTGGAACAAGTAAAGATTCTATTAATAAGAAAAATTTCATGATATGTATGCTTGGGTTCTTTGACAAGCTAACAATTCAGGAAATTCCCGATGATATTTTACATAGAGCTGTATCTGTGGCACAAAAGAATGCGATAAACAATAACACCAGATATAGTTATAGACAGGACTTTTTTCATATTCCTTCATATACAGCAAAGATGTTCATTGATGCAGAGGAATTTATTGTAATGAACCGAAAGAATGGTGTGCGTAGAAAATGGCAGTCAAGAGAGCAAGTATTAAGAGCATATGGAAAGGATGCTGCAGATAGGTTGTATACTCAAGATACTCATAAAGAACATACAAGGAAGTCTGTTAAGTTTTACAGTAGATATGAAGAAGCTACCACGGAATTATTAGCATCAAATGGATTTGCATCAGAGATAGAGATACTGAATCAAATAAGAGGTTATAGCACAGAGGAAAAGAAAAAACTGAGTGGCCAATGCCTACCTCAGTTAATGATGGAAAATGGATATCAGAGAATAAGAGTAAACAAAGAAAATAGAGCACGCTATAGTATACCTGATAAATACAAGAGTGGAAGTTACATATTAGTGAGCAATAATGACAGCGGCTCAGTACAGGTGGCAATATAGGTATTACGGAAAGAACTGTGGTTATGTTGATCCATGGTTCTTTTTTCATAACATTGTAATACCGGCTTCAAATAGTGTTGTGATATTTATTGGTATTTATCTTAAAGGTTTTTCGCAAATATGCGAAAAAGGTATTGTCAACATAATATATCTGAGCAGTTATACAAGAGTCTACTTTATGTTCGCCAATTCTTAGAAGCGTATATGCAGGAACATTAAATGATTACTAACTCTTTCTAAAATTCAGGAAGACATATAACAAAGGTTTTTTCCAATTCCGGAAAAAAGGTATTGTCTACGTTTGTGATGCTTTAACTTAATATATATGAGTGGTTATACAAGAAGCTACTTTAATTGCGACAATTCTTAGGAGCGTATATGCAGAAACTTATAAATGATTATGAGCTGTTTCTAAAATTCTGTAAGACATATAGTAAAGGCAAAGGTTTTCGCCAATTTTGGCGAAAAGGTATGAAATAAGAGTTTACTATTGGAAGCGGTATTATTTGTTGTTAAAATAAGGACAGTGACAAATATAGAAAGATTCATATGTGGATGGTTGAAAGTGAGCTTATCAAGGCCTTGGGAAGAGCAAGGCCAATAGACAATCCCTGTCAGATTAGAATCTATTCCAATTATCCACCTTCAGGAATAGATATTACTCCATTAAATAATGTTAAATAATTCATTGGTTATGTTAAATACCCTATGTGGATACGTAATATATCTATGAAACCAAATAAATATTTCATGGAGGATTAAAACATGTATACAAAAAATCTAAAAGAAGAGCTTACACTGGAAGAACTGAGATTACTAAAGAAGGCAATATCATATACTGTTTACAATAATACTGACTTAGATGAAAATACAATAAAACGATTGAAAATACTATATGACAAGGTGATATACGAGTAATAATACAAAAGGCTGTAGATATCAGAAATGATAACTACAGCCTTTAAAAGAGTGTGTCTTAAGTTCTATTTAAATGAAAATTAGAGCATCAGGATTAATTCCAGTTTGACCATGTTAGGAATTATTGATATTATTGATATTATTCAGACTGTAAAATAATGTTACTATTGGTGAAGATATGAGAAGAGAATTCATTATTGATGGTAGTAATTTTAACGATTTAGAAGGCTTTTATTGCGAAATTGATAGGCTACTTACTAAAGATTTAACATGGAAAACTGGTCACAATTTAGATGCATTTAATGACTTGCTTAGAGGTGGCTTTGGTGTTCATGAATATGGTGAACCTATATTATTGAGATGGATAAATTTTGAGAAAAGCAAGCAATGTCTTGGATACGATGCTACAGTACAATACTATGAGAGGATGATTAAAACATGCCATCCTACTAATACTCATCATGTTAATCATCTATTAGAAGATGCAAAAAAACATTCTGGTGATACTGTTTTAGATTTGATTATTAAAATAGCTCTCAATACGGATAACTCAGGACATGATTGTAAGTTGGAGATTGAAGTTTAACTAAGGACAATTGGAAGGATAAACTACATGCAACTCGTATTAATAGTGGCTAAGGGGTGAAAAACGTTTTGGATATTGAAAGGCTTCTAAAAAAAAGACATTTAAATGTTCAAGAACAGAATGCATTAACTGAACTCAGAATATTTTCAGAAGCATCGTATTGGCGGAGAAACGGATTACCTAAAGCCTTGATAAAGGTATTTAAAGAAAAAGGTATTATCGACGAAAAGTACATAATCGTTAAATATGAGCAAAACTTTCCAGGGTGTTCAACCGATGTTATTACTGAGAATGAAAGGTTTATCAAATTTGAAATGGATTTATCAGAAAATAGGGATGAGTTAATAGAATTATACCTGTGGGATGACATTACATGTACAGTCGAAATAGAAAACTCAAAAAGAGGTAAGGGAGCATCATGGGGATACCTCGCTTTGAAAGTACTCAATACACTTAATGGTGAATTGGTATAGAATAACTAACTCAAGAGAACAAACCTGTACTTTTTGGAGGCAATACTATGAATGATGATGAATTGTTAAAATACTATTATGAAGAACTTATAATGTCACTAATCACAATGTCACTGCCTGCTGAAAAGCAGAAAGAGATGGTTGGCATAGGGTGTTTTGGAGATGAAATATTAGAGGAGTTTGATAATTTTTATTGTACGAGAAGGCAGGCATATATTAACTGTGAGGTTTTTGATGAAAGACAGTTACAAATACTTGATGAGTTTAATAGATATTTAGATAAATTTAATGGTCATAACACAGATTTTTATTGGGATTTTGAAGAATTAAAGAATAATCCTCTTTGGGAAGAATTACGGGAAGAATCTAAAAAGATAATAAAGAATATATATGGTAAAAGATATAGAATTGAATTACAGAGAACGTATAGAAATGGAATAGAATATACAAAAAGAAAACTTATAGAAGTAAGTGATTAACAGCTAAGCAATAAAAAAACTGAAGAGCCACCATTGCATATGATTTTGGTGAAGGAGTACAATAGAATTATTTATAGGCATTGAAATGGTATACAAAAGCTTCTGAATAAGGCAAATACAGGCTCAGTACGATATTTACTGTATGTACCATAATGGAGAAGGTACTCATAAAAAGGAGTTTTTTGGTATATTGAAGCAGCTCGTCAAGGGTATAATGATTCAAAAAAGAGGTTGAACGAGCTAAGAAAGGAACATGATTTGAGTGCTTTATAAAGTTGAATGAAAGTAGTGCACAGCAATACCGCATTCCCGAAGGGAGGGTATCTCTCTATAATTGATTTGGCATACAGCAAATAATACAGCAATTGGTTATTAGTAACTTGACATCTTGTTAAAAAATTCTTCATATAGTAGATATAAAAGCTTATTATTATGATACATATGACAGTAATGTCGAGAAGATAAGCAGTTCTTAGACATGGTAAGGATGAGGTCATCGGTCCGATTCCGATTGGGAGCTCCACTAAAATAAAAACTTCCGAGATTGTAAAATCTCGGAAGTTTTTATTTTGACAGAAATTTGACAGAAATTAGATATTTTTATAATACTTTTTTTATAATCTCTCACTTATTAACAGTTTATCATGATTTGTATTATTTTTACCAAAAATAGTAAAATTGTCTTGAATTATATTGTATACGATGTTAAGGTTAAGTCTATAATGGGAAATTCTCGTAATGGTAGTTATAAATATATATTTAACAGAAATTTAATTAAACAAAAATGAAATGCATATTAATAATCATTTTGAAAAAGAGGAATGGGTTGTATTAGTTCATATAATAATACACATGATGGAATTACAGCCTAAACTGGTACCCTCAGATTGGTGATATTTAGAACGCTATGCTCAAAAAAATGATTATGTATATAAAATGAAAGAGGATTTTATAGTTAAAATCCATTATTCTTATACTTAGAGAAAGTTTGAACTTGAGATAAGTAAATAATTTGGTAGTTTTAAATTTATCTGTTATAGATAAACTGTGAAGTTGGACATTTATTTTAATTAGAATTTTGAGGTAATGGTAATGTTCGAATATATTAAGCAACGAATCATCAAAAATTTAACAGATGAAATCTTATGTCTCAGTCCAACAAACCTTGAGTTAGTTGGACATAATGTTATATCAATAAAAGAATCTAAAAGATTGATTCATCATGGTATAAATAAGGACTATAAACCTAGCGGCTACACCGTAGACAGCTTCTCAGATAATTCATTGGTTGTTATTGAGTATAGTACAGATAAAGATTATTTTATTGATGTCTCTCCCGAAATCTCTTCTTGTTATAAAAAAATTAAGAACGATATAGATCATGCCATCAACCATAATCCGCCTAATGGCCCAGAAATAATATATCTTATTAGTAATCAGGAAGAACCACCTTCTTTTCGCTCAAAATTTAATAATACTCCAATTGCCCAGTCACAAGGCTATAGAACAATCATTTATGATGCTCGGGAAATTGCTAAATTAATTTACGAACAATCTATAGAAAATGTTACAAATGCTGATTTCTTTAAGCAATTCTTTCCAAGCTTCTCGCGAGAATTAGATAATTACGAATATTACGGTAAAGTTCCTGCCAAATGTGAAAAACACATTTCTGAGCCCAGAATAATAAATGCGATTACGCGGCATTTTGAGAATGGGAATCATATATGCGTGTTAAATGGACTCAGTGGATCAGGAAAAACACAAGCAGCAATTGATTTCATACATCATGAAGAAAAAAATTTTACTAATTATATCTGGATTAGTGGAGAGGATTGGGCCCTAAATACTTCTTTAAATGCGATTAAAAGAACACGTGGTGGTGCCCCTGTTAATGTTGCTGGAATATTTAATTCATCAAAAACAATTCTTGTGATCGACAGTATTGAACGTAATTTGGACAAGGCTCAGTTATGTGAGCTTACCGATGGATTTAATAAAGGTAGTATTGTTTTGGCAACGTCTCAAATTGCAGTGCCGGGGAGCCGATTGTACTTGGCGATTCCAACATTGTCTGAAGAAGTTGCACGTTGTATTCTTGGCGAAGAGTGTGATAGAGATTCTGAAGTCTCCACTGCGATTGTAAAATCATGTAAATTTTCCCCCTTGATACTATCTACTATAAGGAGAATGATAGAGTTAGAGGGCATTAAGAGAAATGAATTATATGCTGAAGTTCTGAATTCTCCAGATGAGATTTCAGGATCTGATGGTTCATCAATTATGCGACGAATACTTAGTAAACTTGATGCCCCCACAACTGAGGCACTAAAAAAAATTGCCAATACTGGAGTGTCCGCCCATGATATAGATTTTCTTAGGTATTTTACGGATTTGTTTTCTTGCCGTAAGCTTCAACAACTTTCAATATTAATGCCAACAAATACTCCTGGGATTGTGAAAATACATGATCTCATATGTTTGTCTATGCAAGATAATCTGAACAATTATGAAATAGCGCATGCTATAAGAAAATATATTGATAAAGATAAAGGTGAGATGACGCCAAGTGTTCTTCGACAAATCCACTTATGTTATAAACAAATCAAAGAAATAATATATAACACTAGCGAGCAAGATTTAGACTGGCTTACCTATGCAATTCTTCAAGTTGAAGGTGAGGAAAGGTTTAAAGTTATGACAAGTATTTATGACAATGAATTGAATGCTTCATTAACTCTTTCTTCTATAATGTGCATTATTGAGGCTAAAGAGTTGTATTCATATGAAATAGATAACCAAAAAGATCGTGAAATATATTATAAGAAGTGCGCAGAGACATATAAAAGAGCATTTGAAGAATCATCCCAAAATGATATAAAAGCTGAGCTACTTCATCATAGGGGTAAAGCCCTTAGAAGATGTAAGCAATATGAAGATTCTTACCAATGCTTTTTGCAACTACTTGAACTAAAACCACACTGGCATGCAACATATGGACAGATAGTATCTCTCGGTGCTACACATAGTGTGGATGCGGAGATTAAAAAGGCTGGTCAAGAGTATATGCGTACCTTATTAACAGATATTCTACAAAATTCCTCAATTGTTCCTCTTCGCGTTTCTCTCGCGACTATTGCTAAATTGAGATCATATCCTATGTTAGTCAAAGAAATATCATCAAGCCAAAGAGATGTTGAAATGCTTGCAGACATAATAGCTATGTCCGCTTTTGAGGGGCTTGGACAATTTTATGAAGCATTTGTCGCATTTACTTCAATGTATGGATATCACCATAGTTTAATCTGTATTAGGCTTGTGGAAGCTCTTCCAGAGATGTTAGCCATGCCTCCAGAAATGGTAGATAAAGAACAATGGGTGAGTGCATGTGAAGCATTATCAAATACTGCAACTGCTGCAATCAAACAAATGAAGTCAGAGCTTTTTGCTCAACTTTCAAATGCCAGTATTAAATTTGCTCAAAAAATCTCCTCTAAAAATTGTCTGAGGGCATATGATACACGTGTTGTAGCAAAAGCCTATATAACAGGGAATATGCCTGAAGAAGCCTTAAAGGTAATCTCTTTAGTGCCAAAAGAAAATATTGATCATTGGATATTATATCGAAAGGCAGAGGCACAATTAAAAACAGGTGATAATAGTGGTGCTCTAAAAAGTGTGGATGAAGCTTTTATATTAGTTGAAAAAGATTCCAAAGCTCAAGACCGTATTTCAATCTATCACGATCTTAAAAGTAAGTGCTATGAGCAGTTAGGTAATATAGGTACTGCACTTTCGGAGCTAAGGACTGCAATAGAAAAATGCACAGATTCACAATACAAACAGGAACTTGAAGTACGAGCTGTTAAACTAGAAGAATAATTTTAGAGGAAACTTCCCATTGTGTGATAAAATTTATAGCTTGCCGAACTTCACATTAGGGAAGTTGAGATGTATAGGTTTGATAGTTAGATATAATTTTTTGATGAGGCATAGTGAACCTTACCGCGAGTAGGTCCAATGAATTAATGGAGCGTTGCAACATAATGCTTTAATAAATGGACCCGTCGTAACGGACTTAGTGGCTGAAATTTATTAGAATGGGTGAAAATGATGTTAGATTTTACGCTGGATATAAGATCTGAGCAAGTAGTTGTTGATATAAACATTAAGTTGGATGATGTTGCACTGGATGGTGGAGTATATATGTTTCTATTAGATGAAATACCTTTGTATATTGGGGAAGCAAACATCTTCTTAAGTAGGTTGACTTATCATTTGTATGAATTATATAATGACAAATATTTTGGGTTAGAAGATTTAGAAGGTAAGCATAAAATGACTTATGCTATTTTAGCAGATAAATTACCATATGATAAAATAAAAAAAGATGAGAATTCAAAGAGAGCAACAGATAGAAATCGTATTCCAAGGGTTAGTATACAAGATTCATTTATTGAAGAGTACAGACCAATGACACAAAATCCCAAGAATTATGATGAAGAAGAATTGGTTAAATTAAGAGCACATAAAAAGGATTCTATGATAAAAGATGGGAAGACAAAAAATAAGATTATAAAAGAGATTTTAAGTAACAAAAAAGAATATAGTGAAATAATTGAAAAGATAAATGACAAAGTATATAAAAAGAAGTAGTTATTTTAGAGATAGAAATGGAGAAAGTTGAGATATTTGGATTCTATTAAAATGCCTATTATAATGAAGTCATAACTTCCTAGTATTCATATTATTAGGGTAACACTGCACGTATGATTAGGCTAATTACAGAAATTGTCAGAACGGATTTGTGTTCTGAGTAGTTATATAAGTGGAAGTTTACCTATTTTGCGATATGAGGAACGAATAAAAGGATGAATATAAGAGATGAATTTAGTCAAAGAACAAAACTTACGCTAGCACTTCGGGTGGGGTTTAAGTGTTCTGATCCAGATTGTGGAATGCCAACAAGCGGCCCAGCACATGATAATAACAAGTTTGTTAATGTTGGTGTTGCAGCGCATATACGTGCTGCTTCTAAGGGTGGACCCCGTTATGACTATGAAATGACTTCAGAAGAGAGAAAAGGTATTTATAATGGAATCTGGTTATGTCAAACACACGCAGACCTTATAGATAAAGACCCAATAAGATACCCAAAAGAATTGTTGCATCGGTGGAAAAGCGCCTCTGAAGAAAAAGCTAGAAAAGGCCTTACAGATTGGAAACCAGCGAATAGCGTTGAAATAATTGAAGAAGATAAAAAATTATGCAAGTGTTTATTTATACGTTTGATGACGAAGACACAATTAGCTTGTTAAATCATGATTTTTTTGGTAAATTTCCATGTAAGTGGCGTAGACCTCTTGATGACTTGAGTGAATTTTATCATTTATTCTCTAGTAAATTAGTACATAAAGTGTTGAGGGCATTAACTGATCGTCTAATGAAAAGTGTTGATAATTTAATTTGTCATTTAAAAGTAAATAGCTTCATAAGTAAGGAATGGATTAATGATAACACATATTGCATTGAGGATGAAGACGACATGTTATGCTGCAATGGTATGTGCTCGCTAATTTTGAAAGAGTACGAATATTTAATTGAAACATATAAAAATTCTTATATAAATATCAAACACGGATAAAGTAAATTGGCATCTTTGGATTGATTCATTTTTGTATCCCACTAAGCTACACAAGTTCCACATTTTATGCATGATGGCAAATATAACATTTTTTTAGATAGAACAAGATCCATTAGGTTATTTACTAATTCATTACTCATGTGAAAGTTTCGTTAACATTAAGGATGGGCGTACTCCAAGAATTACTTCAATAGCTATACGCTATTTTGCAACTGGACAAACAGAATCGTTTTCACTTCACAAAACAGCAGAACAAATTGGAATTGCTTCTGAAAAAATTCCGGATAACTATGATTTGGTTGAAAAAGAAATGCTATCAGAATATTTTAACTTTTTGAAAGAAAACAAAGTCAAGTTTTTTATACATATTAATATGCGAGATATTAATTATGGATTTAAAGCCATAGAACACAGGTATAAAGTGTTAAAAGGTTTACCAATTGTTCTTCCAGACTCTCAGAAAATTGATTTTGCTCGGGTATTAGTCCATATGTTTGGCAATAAGTATATAGAGCATCCTAGGATGAAAATCCTTTACAAACTTAACAATATAAAGCCACTTTTTTTCTTGACAGGTAAAGAGGAAGCAGACGCATTCGAAAAACAGGAGTATGTAAAACTTCATCAATCAACGCTTTCAAAAGTAGATATTTACAGTAATTTATTGGACAGGGCAATAAAAAGAACAATCAAAACTAATGCAAAGTGGCATGAGGTATATGGTTTTACTCCTCAAGGAATATTCGAATATTGTAAAGGTCGGTGGTGGATTCAGTTACTATGGGGCGTTATCATGCTTTTTTGGGAGCATATTTAGGTTCTATATTTAGCTAAATTTAATACTAAAATATAGTATATAGGTTTTACTATAATTGTTAGAATAGAATTACTTCACTAATTGTAGCCAATTTTATTGGCTATTGTGATTTGTCTTTTGAAAAGTTAACTCAAGACGGTATCATATCTGAAATAATAATTGGACCGAGTTCCAGAGTAAGTGAAGAGGACATTTATTATTTGCTTACTAAATTTGGATATAATGATATATCTATTAAGAAATCAGAAGCTTCATAATAGACTTAAATAATTAATTCTTAATATAACTTGGACTAGGCAGATATGCTATTAAAATTTTTCTTTTGCCTGCTTAATTATTTTCCATAAAGCTTAACATCACTATCTTATAAAAATACGTAGAAGGTAGACAATTGCTCTATACCGTTATTTACAAGTTATGATCTAAATATATAATATATTTGTATTTTATAAATATTTTAAGGTGATGTTACATTGAATAAATTCATATCCGAACAAATTGACAGATTATCTCTCAGACAACTACATAAAAGAAAAAGTATGATTTCCCATTTTAAAGCACCAAACATGCAACCGGTAAAATCAGGCGAGTTTTCTTCATATTTTGATACTCCTTACATCCCTGAAATAGAATTTATACAGGAGAAGAAGGATTCAAATTATACTACAGGAACATTTTCATATCCTAGTCAGATAAGAAATAACAGTAAAAGTAATGATAAAGTTTCTGGATACTATCACAGAAATTCAAAAAATGAGAATTTAACCAATGTAATTCTAGTTCATGGATGGAGAATGGACGATTACAAGAACGTTGACAGTATCTATTTAAAAAGTTTTTTGAATGCAGGATATAATGTTTATCACTTTATAATGCCGTACCATTTCCAAAGAAACTCAAATGATTCTGCATATAACGGTGAACTGTTTGTAACCTCAGATATTGGTAGGACGCTATTGTCAGTAAAACAGGCCGTGTGCGATTTGCGGGCATTGATTAAATGGCTGAAATCAAACACACAAGGTAAAGTTGTACTAATAGGAGTAAGTCTTGGAGGCTTTTTGACAAATCTGACAAGTGCTGTGGAAAGTGATATTGATATACTAATATCAGTATATTATGCAAATAGTCTGGCAAAAGCTATCTGGAATACAATACCCGGAAAGTACATAAAGAACGATTTTATTCAAAATTCTTTTTCATATGACCAATTAGCAAACCATTGGGCTGTTATTACGCCAAGCTTATACCAGCCTGCTGTTCCCAAAAGCAATATATTACTGTTAAGTGCTGCTTATGACCAATACATTAGCTTGGAAGATTCAAATGAATTATGGTCAAAATGGGGACAACCTCAAAGGCATATTTACAATTGCGGACACTCAGGTATTGTACTTTTGAGAAATAAAATAAGAGAGGATTCTTTAGAGTTTATTAATAACAAACTATAAGTTGGTGGATTACATATGTTGGTTTTATTTATTACCTTTATTCGATGCGATATCTATTTTTGTAAGTAAACGTTATGCTTGAAACTGCATTTGTAAGTAATTTGACTAAATGGAAAATAATTGATACTATTTTGCAAGGGAGTTTCAAAATGTGTACATAGGATTATTTATATAATAGACGAGGAGCATCAATTATGAAAAAGAAAATATCTGAACTATCAATTGATGAATGGCAAAAAACATTCCCAATAATTTTAAAACAACATAACCCAAATTATAAAAATTGGTTCGAAAGTGAAAAGCAAAACATTTTAAATGCTGTAAATGACAAAGATATTGCACGAATTAATCATATAGGAAGCAGTGCGGTTGAGGGTTTGATAGCAAAACCGATAATAGATATTTTACTAGAAATTGACGGTTGTTGTAATGTTACAAGTTTGATTGATGATTTAAAAAAAATTGGATATGGTGTTGAACTTTTTTCCCGAAATGACGACCCAATGAGACTATTACTAGGTAAAGGATTTTCTTCTGACGGGTATGCAGAAAAAGTTTGCCTTCTCCATGTTAGATATTTGGGGAATTGGGGTGAACTATATTTTAGAGATTTTCTTATAGCAAATACTGAAGTTGCAACTGAATATGGTAAATTAAAACTAAGTATACTTGAGGATATTGAAAAAGGTATCATTGAACGCATGCCGAATGGACAGCCAAATGGATACTCAATGGCCAAATTAGCATTTGTTAAAAAATACACCGAGGTCGCAAAGCAGGAGTTTAAAAGCAGATATAAACCAAGATAATATACATATTGCATTAATAGCAACAACTTTTGTATGGGCTTTCTTTAGGAAAAAAGATTAAAGCTAATGGTCTGGTCAGGCCGAAGTTGGGAATAAATATAAGCAGGGCATGATTGCAATGGGTAGCCATTGCAGGATCTTTATTTTGTTCCGAAAATCCGCCTTAACATTACAAAAAATTACATATATAGCATTGACGGAAAATTTACTATAACTTAAAATAAATAATATAAAAGGTGTATATTTTGTAATCTGCTACATATTTAGTAAATAAAATGGAGAAAGGGCAATTTATTACTAAATTATGAGGTTGATGTTTTACACACCTTCGATTTAATAATCAAAGTTTCGTTTTAAATGTTTATAATGCTAAAAGAATCCTTTATGTATTGTTTATATAACAGGCAGGGTTGAGTAGAAATTAAAATGAAAACCCATAAATCATACAATTTCATGAGAAAAATGAACCTAGAAATATAGGTGGTTTAGATGTACGACTCGAAAGAAAAAATCTGTTAAAAGATCTATCTTGCCAATATGCAGCAGGCCCGATTTTGCTATGGATTGTTAAAGAAGCATTATCGAGAATTTTATAGAGTCGAATTCAAATTAATTAAAATTGAGGTTGAATAATTGGAGTTAGGCAAAAGATGAATAGTATTAGTAGTTGTCATAGTATATATCAAGTTAGAGTAGCTTCTTTCAATTGCATAAATTATAGTTACATAATTGTTGATGATCTCTACAAAAAGGCGGCTATTGTAGATCCTGCATGGGAGCTAAACGCGTTTACAAGCAGACTGGAGAAGTTAAATGTGAATGTTGAGGCTGTTTTACTTACCCATTCACATTATGATCATGTTAATATGGTCAATCAAATTGTCGAGTTGTATGATTCACAAGTTTATATGTCAAAAAGTGAAGTAGATTATTATGGATTTAAGTGCAAAAACTTAAATCTGGTTAACAATATGGATATATTACGTTTAGGATGTACAAAGATTTCGTTTTTGCTAACTCCGGGACATACTTTAGGAAGTATGTGCTTTTTTCTGTCAGACAGTCTGTTTACAGGAGACACAGTTTTTATTGAGGGATGTGGAGCATGCAATTTTGGTGGGGGATCTGCTGAAATGATGTATGAAAGCATTCAGAAGATAAAAAGAACCATACCTTCATATATAAGAGTATATCCGGGGCATTCATTCGGCAAAAGTCCAGGAGTGGAGTTGGGTTCCCTAATGAAAGAAAATATTTATATGCAAATAGATAATAAGCAAATTTTTGTTGACTATAGAATGAGACCTAATCAAAAAAAACTGTTTGCTTTTAAGTAAAATCCTGCGCCAAACTAATAAAACTTTATTTATCGTTGGAGCACCTTACCTAAAATGTTAATTTCATTCTACCACCAGTTTAGGGAGTGGGCGTCTGAATATCAGGTAATAAGAACGGATTCTTTAGAGTTTATTAATAGTAAACTATAGATGTGCAATTAGCATTTCTCCATGGTTATAACTACACAATATGTATGGTAAATATACTACATGTGGAAATTGAGGTAAAGCATAATGGTAAAAACGAAAAAGCACATTATACTTCTTCTAATGTTTGTTATATTTATATTTAGTTATAGTACAGTCAACGCAGATTCCGGGCCAAAGCCAACTCTTGAGATTACCGTTGTTAATCCCCAAGATAGTAGCTATTATCTGGATCTTCTTGGCAAGGAGGGAGAGTATGTTTACTTCGATGCAACCAATGGTAATGAAAAATACAACAATATGCATGACCAGCCAATCTATAAATATAACAAGGATGGTTGGAAAGCAATTCATATGAGAACTTGGGTTCTTAACGGAAAACTTACGGGAGACCCAGTAGAAAAAGATAAAAACGGGAAAGTTCTTACAATGAGACATTCCTTTGGTTATGTTGGCGTTCCACATAAATTCAAAATAATAATCCAGAAGTCTGATGGGACGATACAGGTATCGGATATTATCCGGAATGGGTATTTCAATGCCCACGTAGAATATGACATGAAGACCAATCAGATACTGTCTGTAAGCGGAAACATACTTAAAAACGGTATAAAATTAGACAAAGAGTTTTTCAATGACTATTTAATAAGGCTCCTTTTAACTTTGATAATAGAGGTGTTTTTTGCAATTCCGTTCTTTTATAATAAAGCTAAGAGATTGCTTATTATAGCCGGAGTTAACATTGTTACTCAAACTTTTCTTACCTTTGCAATGATATTTAACTATCCCATTCTACATAAAATGCCTTTTAATACAGGTTATATTGTAGTCTTGCTTATAGGAGAAATTCTGGTATTTATAGCCGAGTATGCAGCCTATCTTAAACTGTTCGGGAAGGCAGAAAAAAGACAAATTGCAGCCTACACCTTTATAGCAAATGTAGCATCAATCGCAGCCGGACTTGTAATAATCTAAAAATAAAAAGCTATGGACACACTGCCCATAGCCTTTTATATAAAGTTTTTATAGTTTAAAATTCTTAATAAGGCCCGACAGCTCTTCAGACATTTCGGCCATTGCTTTCGAAGAAGAGACTATCTCTTCTGTTAAAGCGATTTGTTCTTCACTGGCTGCCGACACCCCTTCGGCATTAGCTGCAAACTCATGGCTTGTCTCATTTATCTGCTGCATTGTATCCTCAAAGTTACGGCTGCTTCCGGTCATTATCTTTACACTTTCAGTAACATTAGCTACGATATCCTTTAGTTGTTCAGCTTGTCCATAAATTATTGAGAAAGTATCACCATTTTCCTGAATAGCTCTTACACTTGAATTTACAGATTTTATACTGCTATCCATCTTGGTAACGGCTGTGTCAACTCCACTTTTTACTTCTACAATTAACCTTGCTATTCTTCCGCTGGCGTCAGCAGATTCTTCGGCCAGTTTTCTGATTTCATCGGCTACTACGCTAAAGCCTCTGCCGGCTTCTCCTGCTCTTGCTGCCTCAATAGCTGCATTTAAAGCAAGTAGGTTGGTCTGCTCAGCTATGCCAGTGATTAATTCAATAATTTGTCCAATCTGATTAGAAGTATTCCCCAAGTTGAAAATAACCTTTGAAACACCTTCAGCCTCAACCTTAAGATTATTGATGCTAGCAATGGATTCACTAGCCGTTTTGCTTCCCCTTGCAATATCATCTATCATATGCACGGTAGTTTTTTGCATAGTATGTGTACTTGTGTTTACTTCATTAATTTGGTTGATTAAATTTCTTAGATTTGATAATGCCGAATCAATAGTAGCAGATTGTTCTTCGGCACCTGTGGAAATACCAAGGATTGTGTTGCCTACATCCTCGGCCGCCGTACCAACTTGCTCGCCGGATGCATACAATTCCTGACTGGATGCAGCCACTTTGTCAGCCGTTTCATTTATTTGAGTAATTATTGTTTTAAAATTATTAATCATAGCAGAGAAGGAATTTGCCAGCATACCAAGCTCGTCCTTCCTTTTAAGAGAAGCTTCAGGAATATAAACCGTCAAATCTCCATTTGCCAATCGTTCTGCTTGGTTGGCTGCTCCAATTATAGGTTTTGTTATCTTTCTGGATAACAAATAAATAATAATTGCTGCCAGTATAATACTTATCAATATAACCCCAAATAATATTAATTTTATATTGTCAATCATTTCCATATGTGCTGATACTGGCTTGTAGGATAATATGTACATACCGTATTTGTCACTGTTGCTGTAAGCACCAATATATTTATTTCCATCCAGGGTAAAGTTACCGATACCTGAGTTATTAGATTTAATTGTATTATAAAAATTCTGCAATCCTACTGCTTTATCCTGAAAATTCAAGGATAAAACCTGTTTTTGATCTATTGATGAAATAACTAAACCTTCGGAATTTAAAATAAGTGTTTTGAAATCATTCTTAGAAGAATTACTATCAATGATTTTTTTCGATACATTATTCAATTCTATTGCCATCGCTACTGTACCAAGGTGTTTGTCATTGGTTTTTATAGGAGTTACTATTGTAATAACAGGCCTACCAGTTGTAGGTGATGCTTTAGCTTCGCGTATCAGCAACTTATCCGTACTTCCAATTGCTTCATTTTCCCAACCGACAGATTTACCCCCAATACCATCAGCGATATCTTTGTTTTTGTACATTAAAAAGATGTTCTCAAAAAGTCCGTTTGACAGGTTGAAATTATCCTGCAAATTCTTTGAAATCTTCTGCACATCTGTTCCCGTTGGATTAGTGGAATTGATAGTTGCCTCGGTTAGAGGATCAACTATACTAGGTTGCATTGCAATTGACATGGCCTGCTTCTCCAGATCAGACAAGGCCAATTCAATTTGGTTCGTCTTTTCAACAGCAATATTTAATAATGAATTACTTGCTGAGTCCCCTAAATATTTCTCTGAAAAATAACTGGCTATAAACAAACTTATCAGCATAGGGATTAACATACACAGCACAGATACTGTGAATATTCTCCAGCTCAACCCCCTGAACTTAATTGCACCTTTGATACGCATTTGTTACCTCCTGTTAATTGAAGAATATTATATAATTTACATCTGATAAGCAAAGTATTAATTTGATTATCAACAGTAACTTATCCTTATAATCTCATACTTATAATTACATAGTCGGAGCCAATTTAATTTTATAACAACGTATTATTTGCCATTACTTTTAAGCTTCTATTATTTATTATTCGACAAAATTACTGAAATTCCTTCATATATTGACAGTACTCTCAAATTCTATAATCTATTTTTATAGCCTATCAAATTGAACTTTAAGAAATACCTTGGAACGCTTCTTTTATATTTCACATAATCTTCACCAAACGCAGATAATAGGTGTTTCTCCTCTTGCAGAATAAGTAAATGAAAAGCAATCATATTAATAAACCATACGCCCAATGTAATGAAGTTGGAATAAGTAAGAAAGACACCTAAAAACATTAGATTGAAGCCAACGAAAGCAGGATTTCTGCTGAATTTATAAATGCCGTTGGTAATAAGAGTTGTCTGTGTATTTTTGTCTATGCCTACTCTCCATGAAGTTTTCATAAAAACAATTGCTAAAATAAAAACACCTGCGCCTAAAGCTGTTATAAGGAGACCTGTATATGTAACGAACACACTTTTAGTGATATTACCTATAAAATGAGAAATATTATTATGAAATACAATTTCGGATATCCAGGTCAGCAGCCACAACACACTCGAAGTCCTTACAAACAGCTCCGTAAAGTAAATTGAAAATTCCTTATTGCCTTTAGCAAGTACATTTGCCCTAATTCTATTGTTTTTATTTAATATTACAAGCTTTAGAATATAGCTTAATCCAAAAACAATGAACAACATCAATGAAATAAAATCAGTTATCTGCATAGTAACATCCTCCTATAATTGAATATATGAACAATTATTCATATAATAATAATATATGAATTCAAGAAAAAAAGCAAGAAGTACCAATTACATGCTATAATATTACAAAAATGGTTACACAAGGAGGAAGGCATGAAGAAAAAACTATTATATCTATTGTCTGTTATCGTTTTGGTAACAGGATTGAATTTGGGTGCCGTTACAATAAACGCAGCAGAAACTACCCAAAGAGTTACTATCACTGCCAAGGGGTCACACTATGAAGTAGTACTTAATTTTAAAGGCGAAAAATCACATGAAAAAATAGGAAAGGAATATGGTTCACAAATTTTAAAAGCAGTTCCGCAATATGAAGCACTTGTAGACTCATACTTGGCGGAAATTACGTCAAATGATGTAGTATATAATTTGATGCTCCAAAGGGTGAAGGACATTCTTCCTCAAGTTGATAAAGACTATGTTGATGAAATAAAGGGAATCGCATCAAATTTCACAGGGAAGGAGGATAATGTAAGGGGGGACGGTAAACTCTCAACAAGCGAGATGTTTTTAATGAATTTATGTCCCGATGCAGTCAGGCCTTCACAGTGCTGTGGAGCAGGAGTATATGGAGACAAATCTGAAAGCAATAATAATATAGGCATGAGGATATTGGATTGGCATGCAGGGTCTAAAAATCAGCTTGTTGGAATTCAATCCGTCGTTACTTTTAAAAATTCTAAAAAGTCGATTTGTACTATAGGGTATTTGGGATATATGGGATGTATATCTGCCTTCAATGATAATAAGGTATTTGGTGCAATTCTGGATTCAAGTACAGGAGAAGAATACAGTTCGGAGAGCAAACGATCATATCCTTTTGACTTGAGGCATGCGCTTGAAAATTATACAACAATCAATGGGGTTGCGGCTTATCTGAAATCCCCGGTAAGAAATTATACATATGGTCATTTAATATTTTTAAGTGATGACAAAGTAACTAAAGTATTGGAAAACAATATAAGCGGAAAAGAAAATAGCCTTAGAGATGTCAGAACTGAAAAGTCAGAATTAAATGAAGGTATTACATGGGATATTAGTGATTCAGTCGGCTGCGTAAACTCGTTTATGTTAAAGGGAAATTTTGATAACCACTCTAATAATCCTTTTAATACAAATAGGTTTTACAGTATGAAAAAAGTACTAAAGGAACAAGGTGAAAAGTTTACTTTTGATAACATGAAAGTTGTAGCATCATATTATCAAGGTGAGGAACCGGGGCTACAGAAGGAAGGCGACTTGTATAACACAAGCACTCAGCAAATAATGGTTTTTGAGCCAGCAAATAATAGATATGAGGTATTTTTTAGACCTTTATCAGGGAATCTGCCCAAAGTACCTGTTTTTGAGAAAATACCTGTATTATTTTAAGGAAAATATAGCTCTGTTAATAGAAGAGAGGCTATTGTCAACTAATAGAAACAATTTAGTTGACAATAGCCTTTTTAAATTATATACTCATATTACCAGGTAATAAAAATAAAATATATCAAGTATTTCGGAGGAGATATATGGAAAACAATATGAACATACGTCAAATTGCAATTATAGGGGTTATAACGGCTGTAATCTGTATTTTGGGGCCACTATCCATACCCATAGGGGTAGTACCTATTTCCTTTACAAACCTTGCTATATACTTTGCACTTTATACCCTTGGTATGAGAAAAGGGACTCTCAGCTACATGGTATATATGCTAATAGGATTGGTAGGAATTCCTGTATTTTCAGGCTTTTCAGGAGGTCTGTCAAAACTTGTTGGCCCAACAGGAGGGTATATAATAGGGTTTATATTTATGGCAATAATTGGAGGTTGGTTTATAGATAGGTTTTGGGATAAATGGTACTTATCTTTAATTGGGATGGTAGCGGGTACAGCAGTTTGCTACTTATTCGGTACCGTATGGTTGGCGTATCAGGCTCATATGTCTTTGGGAGCAGCGTTTTCAGCTGGTGTAATTCCTTTTATTCCAGGAGATATGGTAAAAATTCTTATAGCAGCTTTTGTAGGACCACAGATTCGCAGAGGATTGATTAAGGCTAATTTAATATCTCTTTAAAATAACGTTCCGCCAGCATTAACCAGTCATTGAGGAAGGTAGGATATAGGTTGGGACGTCTTCTTATGGCAAGAGGATGATAGGTAGCGGTTGTGGTATATCCTCTCACGGAATGCCATAAACCTCTTAGGTTTTTGACCTCTGCATCCTTTTCTCCAAAAAACCACTGTGTGGCTATGTTGCCGAGGCATAAAACAAACATGGGCTTCTGTCGATCAATTTGTTCCACAAGATATTCCATGCAGACACTTCTTGCTGTTTCTTTGTTGTAGCGTCGTAAAGGACGGCATTTCAAAACATATGTTACATATAAATCCTTCATCTGAAGGCCGGTTTCAAAAACTGCACGTTGAAGGGTCTGTCTGGTGCCACAGACAAATTCTGCACCTGACTTATCCTCACGAGCTCCCGGATTATCCAGTAATACAAGTATTGGAGCTTTTGGGTTGCCTTCGCCCCATATAATTCGGGATCTCTGGCAGTGTAATTCACATTTCTGACAGTTGGCTGCTTGCTCGGGTACTTTTTCTTCCGGCCAAATAACAGGTGAAAAATCTTGACTCATATGCGTTTCTCCTTATATTAAGTATTGCCAATAACAGATTTTATATGAACGGTAAAAGTGGGGCTATTGCAAAACAGAAAGTTTTTCATGTTTTAACATCGGTACTCCCGTATAAAATTATATCAATGTTTGCTTCCAAGATATTTGCAAAAGTTTCTAGCGGCTCATCTTAGGATATTTTACCGTCGCTCACATTCATCGTCCATGATTCATTGTGTCGCTAAAACCTACATCGTGTAGGTTTCCCGGTAAAATATCCGTATTCGCCGAGAAACAACTGCAAATATCTTTAACCAAGCTTACATTGATATAATTAATACTCGCGTACTTTTTAAAAAAGATAAAAACTTATTATGCGGCAGCCCCCTTTTAGAATAACTTACAGGTGGACAATCTTTGTGGCAATATTATTGCAAAACTCGATATCATGTTCTACAAAAAGAATCGTGGGCTGATGCTCCAAAAGCAGTTCTTCAATCTGCATACGTGAAATTACATCGATAAAATTCAGCGGTTCGTCCCAGATATGCAAGTGTGCCTTATCACAAAGGCTTTTAGCTATCAATACCTTTTTCTTTTGTCCTCCGCTGAAATCAGAAATATCTTTCTCAAACTGAACTCTGGAAAAATCAAGCTTCCTTAAAATAGCTTTGAACAGACTCTCGTCAATTTCGTTGGCTCTTGCATAGTCGCTCAAATTTCCGTAAAGATGGGCGGTATTCTGGGATACATAGGAAATCCTTAGTTGGTTTGACTTCCTCATAGTCCCGGTATAATTAATTTCCTCACCGCAGATAAGCTTTATAATACTTGATTTGCCCGAACCGTTTTTACCCATTAGAGATATTCTATCCCCTTGCTCTATGGTGAAGGTCACATTATCACAAGCTGTTTTATCACCATAGAATATAGAGACATTTTCCAAATCAACAAGCCTGTCAGTATGAAAACTCAGTTGTGAAATTTTTAGCTTTTCTGAGCTTTCAATATTTTTAAGGAGCTTAGATTTATCTTCTATTGCCGATTGCTGTCTTTCTTGAATAACTTTTGAACGGCTCATCATTTTGGCAGCCTTATGGCCTATGAAGCCTCTGTCAGGTGCGTGAGTACCAATCTTTGACTTTTCAGTCTTATCTGACCATTCAGATGTCCGCTTTGCCGCTTCTGACAGTCTCTTGATATTTTTTTTCAGCTTATCGTTTTCCGCACGTTCATAGCTATCCTGCATCTCTTTGTTTTCCCACCAGGAAGAGAAATTTCCTTTCTGAATTTCAATATTAGTTTTGTTAATAGAAAGGACATGGTCAATACAATTATCAAGGAAAGCTCTGTCATGAGATACCAAAATAAACCCGTGCTTTGTACGAAGATAGTCGCTTACAACCTGTCTGGCATTTATATCCAGATGATTTGTGGGCTCATCAATAAGCAAGAAACTGTTTTCTTTCAGAAAAAGTGTTGCAAGCAGAACCTTTGTCTGTTCTCCATTGGACAGAGTGTGAAAAGGCCTGTATAAGACATCATCTTCAACCTCCAATAGGGATAGCTCACGCATAACCTCCCAGAGAACATAATTGGGGAAAACTTCTTCAATAACATCTATAGTATTGTTTTCCTTGTTTTTCACCTCGTAAGGAAAATATTCAAAGGGAATTTTTGACGAAATACTACCGCTGTATTCATATTTGCCCAGCAGGAGATTGAGAAATGTAGTTTTTCCCCTGCCATTCCTCCCTGTAAAGCCCAGCTTCCAATCAGTATCTATCTGGAAGCTTACATTTTCAAATATATTATCATAACTGCCATCATAGGCAAAAGTAAGATTAGTAACATTAATTAAAGACATAAAAAATACCCTCCTGTACAAAAAAAATATGAGCTGCAAGAAAGTTAGTTTTTCCGCAGCTCATAAAAATACAGCAAGGCCCGGTCTACCGGAGACAGGGAACAAAGAATATACCGAATGAGCTAAAAAGAATAAGTAACTTTCTTGCGTGAACATAACAAAACAAGGGATTACTCCCACAAATATAATTGCTTAGTTATGTTTAAAATCAGCAAGAATAATTACTTCATCTTTTCAACTCCAATCATTTATTTGTAAATAGAATAACATACACACATCTATAATTCAATAAGTTAACAACTTTAAATTGCAGGTAGATATTGCTGGAGGATTTATTGAACCAAAAGTAGAATATGCAAATAAATACATTTAATGTATACTAAACAAGCAATTAACAAAATTGTAAGAAGGACGTGGTATCATGAAAAAAACAAGTCAAAAGGCTCTTGTCTTTTTAACAATTATCGCTCTAATCTGCTCTATCACAAGTAATATTTCACTTTCCAATGCCGCTGTAGCAACGGATATATACGGGGACTTGAACAGTGATGGTAGTGTTGACGGACTTGACTTCGCAGCATTTAAAATTTATTTATTAGACAACGACAGAGGCTTCCCGGGAGATGACCGCTTTAAGTATGCTGATTTAAACGGGGATGGGGTTGTTGATGTTCTGGATTATGCTTTGCTGAAAAGCTATATACTTGGAATTATTAACAAATTTCCTGTGGAATCAATTAGCAATGTAAAAATTCCTTGGGACTGGGCAGGAATTGTGGGTACGGGACAAAGCCTTTCGGTTGGTGCGGAAGGGAACCCTACGGTCACAACACAGCAGCCCTTTAACAATCTGAAACTTTCATTGGAAAAGGTTATGGTTCCGCCATTTGAACCCAATAATAGCTTGTTTAAGATGATTCCTCTGATTGAGCCTGTAAGGGAATACGGCTATTACTATGGAGGTGCTTATCCGGGGAACATATTCGGAGAAACTCCACATTCAGCGATGGCTAACCAAATAACATCTTTGGTAAGAAATGCTTCGGGAAAAGACTATGTTTCGGTACACACTGCGGTTGGTGAAACAGGACAAGGTATAGTTGCCCTCAGCAAAGGTGCTCCCGGAACCACTTATTCAGGACGTGCATATGCAGCCACTTTATTTGAAGTCCAGGCCATAAAACGCCTTGCACAGCAGGCGGGCAAAACCTATGGAGTAGGAGCTGTTATAATGACTCATGGTGAAAGCGATTCAGGCAACACAAACTATGAAAATCAGCTACATACACTATGGGCTGACTACAATCAGGATATTAAGGCTATTACCGGACAGACCCAGAACATACCTATGTTAATTGTTCAGCAGAACTCATGCGGAAGTATCGGAACTTCTACATCTACACTGGTGCAATGGAAGGCAGGCTTGGATTACCCGGGAGATATGGTTTGCGTGGGGCCAAACTATCAAAGACAATATGCCGCTGACGGAGTACATTTAACAGCAAACGGGTATCAGCAGTTAGGAGAGCAGTATGCAAAGGTTTATTACGAAAGAATAGTCCTTGGGCATGACTGGCAACCTCTGCAGCCTACAGGAGTAGAAAGAAGTGGGAATAGCATTACAGTGAGATTCCATGTGCCTGCCGGACCTTTGGTTTGGGATACTTCTCTGCCTGAACCTAATCAAAGCACCCTAACAGAATGGAAAAACGGAAAAGGCTTTGAAGTGTACACACAAAGTAAGAGAATAACCATCCAATCAGTTGAAATAACAGGTGACTCAGTGAAAATAACCTGTGACGAAGAAATACCGTCAACAGGAGTTAAGGTCGGATATGCTTTAACCGCCGGAACAAATAGAACAGGAGGAACTTGCAGATGGGGACTTCTGCGGGATTCAGACCCACTTGTGGGGTATAACAGCGGAAAGCCCCTTCCGAACTTCTGTGTAGCATTTGAAATGGCAGTACCCTAAAGTTATCATGCTTAACTTATTTAATAATATATTTTTCGGTAAATTCTTTTACCTTGGCAATATAACCACCGGGGTCTGCATCTAATGCAGCTCCGTGGCCGGCACCGGAAACGATGAAAAGATCTTTTTCACTGCTGCATGCCTCAAACAACTGATTTACCATGCTGGTAGGCACGAATTCATCATTGCCGCCATGAATAAAAAGTGTAGGGGTTTTGCTCTTTTTAACCTGTTTAAGAGCAGAAGCTTCACCAAATGTAAACCCTGCCTTTATTTTAGTAATAAAACTTGTGACATTCAGCAGAGGAAAAGATGGAAGGTTATACATTCTTTTCATTTGATATGAGAGTTCCTCCTTCACCGACGTATATGCGCAGTCAGACACAATAGCTTTTACATTTGAGGGAAGGTTCTCTCCGCTGGTCATGAGAACCGTTGCCCCTCCCATGGAAACACCATGAAGAACTATTTGAGTGTCAGGTCCTGTTTTTTTAATAACGTAATCAATCCACTTTAAATAATCTTTCCTGTCAACCCAGCCAAACCCTATATAATTTCCTTCACTGCTTCCGTGTCCTCTGCTATCAGGCAACAGAACGTTGTATCCCAGCATATGATACATTTTGGCATATAATCCCATCCACAGTCCCTGTGAGGAATAACCGTGGGACAGTATAGCAGTTTTCATTGAAGGAGCTTCAGCACTAATATAATATCCCTTTAACTTCAAACCGTCATAGGATATCATATCAACCATCTCATAGGCCTGTCTGCTCAACCAATCCACATCATCTATTAGTTCTGATGAGTTTTTTTGGAGCGTAATCTCCGCGTTTACAACCACAGACTTTTTTAGTGCCGCATCTTGAGCAAGAAATGTCTTTTTTGTACGGGCAACGGAGATGTCATAAAAATAAAAACCTGCAACCAAAACTACAATAAATGCTATCAATATAAGCGCAAAGCAAACTTTTACAAAATTCTTCATAGACATCTCCCACTAAATCCCAACCGATATCAGATAAATTTATTAGAAAGTGAACAAAATTATGACACGCAAAATAAATCAAATAAAAATACAAATTGCACTATACATAATTATACACGACAATGCCTCAACAGTGCAATAAACATACCTTTCCAGCTATATTAAATGAGCATAAATAAACTTATTGACAATAGCTTCAATAAAGATTACAATGAGTAAGTAGTCAATGAGTGACAACTCAATGTAAAAGGAAGTGATTAAGTGAAAGAAAACAAGAGACAGATACAAAAAAATTCAACAAAAAAAAAGATTATTGAAGCAGCGGTCAAACAATTTGCCATAAATGGTCTGACCACCACACGTACAGCAGATGTTGCAGGAGAAGCAGGTGTGTCCCACGGAACAATATTTGCACACTTTCATACTCAGGAAGAGCTTTTGACTGCAGTCATAGAAGACGTAGGAGAGAGAATTAACACACGTCTCCACGAGGTTGCCGGTGGTCAAAAGGGCTTTGGTCTTGCTCTTAAAGCTCATATAGATGTATTAACAGAATTTGAGCCCTTTTATACAAGACTGGTAATTGAAAACAGACTGCTGCCGAAAGAGGCCAGAGATACTTTTTTGATGCTTCAGTCAACTGTATCCTTTCATCTTAGTCAGGCAATCGAAAAGGAAGTGGAGGCTGGCAGTATTAAAAAGCTTCCTCAAGATATGGTTTTCAATGGATGGATAGGCCTTGTTCATTATTATATTACCAACAGCGACCTGTTTTCACAGGATGCTTCTGTTTTAAGGGCTTACGGAGAAAAAATGATTGAATTCTATATTAATATGATAAAAATATAAACAATAAAAGAGAGGATGATTTAAACATGAAAAAATGTATAGCTTGTGGTATGCCTATGCAAGAAGTTACTGATTACGCATTAGGTGATGAGTCAAAAGATTATTGCAAATACTGCGCTAGGCCTGACGGCACCATGCAATCATACGAAGAAAAATTGGATTCCTTGACAAATTTCATAATCAAAACACAAGGCATAGATAAAAAGGCTGCCGTTTCTGCAGCAGAAGCAATGATGAAAAAACTTCCCGCTTGGCAAAATATGTAGTTTATTTAAAATATTCATATTTTTTTCATACTTATTTAACTTTGTACCGATATAATATAAGTAGATACAATTTTGTCTATCAGTGTACGAATGGGATAGGTAACTAGCCTATCGAATACAAAGGAGAGTACAAATAAGAATGATAATGAAAAAAACCGCAACTATCAGTTCCTTAAACGGTTTGGAGCAATTATTTACGGGAGAAGATATCAACAGCCTTAAAAAGAGCTTTTTTGAAATGCAGCACTTATATCAATCAGCTATACGTGAGATAAGTACTAAATTAGAAATTCTGGATGATGAGTTTCAGGTTATACATAAAAGAAACCCCATACATCATATGCAAAGCCGTATAAAATCAATAAAAAGTATCTTTGGAAAACTTAGCAGAGGAGAACACGATATAAGTCTTGAGTCGGCTAAAGCAAACCTTCATGATATAGCCGGAATAAGAGTAGTATGTTATTACATTGATGATATTTATATGATTGCAAAGATGCTTACCCAGCAGGATGATATTGTTTTGCTACGGGTAACAGACTATATACAAAACCCAAAAGAGAATGGCTACCGCAGCTTACACCTGGTGGTATCAGTGCCGGTGTTCTTCTCTGACAGGAAGGAAATAGTACCTGTAGAGATACAGATAAGAACAATGGCAATGGATTTCTGGGCCAGTCTGGAGCATCAGCTCAGATACAAAACAAATGACACCGTGCCGCTATCTGTAGCAAAAGAGCTGCAGGAATGTGCAGATACTATAGCAAAAACTGATCTGAAGATGCAAAGCATTTATAAATCAATAGAAGAATTAAATAAAGGTGATCGATAGAAAGATGCTACTAAGAGGTCAAGCAGCTCGCATTAGGGCTGCTTTTTTATTTTAAAAAAATATAATAAATGTTCATAAACTAAAAATGGAAATTTATTCCGCGTGTTAACCTATAACCTTACCATAAATTATAAAAAATTATTTTATTTGTCAAATTATGACAAAAGGTTATTTCTAAATATTACTCGATATTGTTAATAAATGACTAAAGTACTTGATAAATTACATCTAGTGAAGTATGATAGAATTGTAAAATCCAATGAGTATTTCATATTATTGGCTATTTTAAATACTCCGCTAATGTTCCACAGAATATATTATGTAATTATGGTACCAGAGACAAAGTAATTGTACAACACTTAAAATCGTTGTAATACAAGTTTAAATTGTGGAGGTAAGCATATGAAGATTAACGATATCGGAAAGAGAATAACAACATTTCTTTCTAAGACTATATCGGCTGTGACATCAACTTTAAAGAAATTACCTAAAAGGGAAACGTTAGGTAAAATAGGTAAGATCAGAGGGGTTGTAGATCAAAGTAACTCTGGGAAGTCAGTCTTTCTGAGACGATTCAAGATAAAGAATAGATTGATAATGTCTTTCAATCTACTTCTGGTAATTATGCTCTTGGTTACAGGTATATTCTCTTATATGAGTTCTACCAATACAATTGACTACAATGTAAAGACATATTCTCTTGAAACAATTAAACAGACAGGTGTGGTACTTAACAGCCAGATAAAAAGTATCGAAAGTTATATTAATGATATTGGTATGAGCAACGCAATGCAAAATTTACTTACCGACTATGAGTCCGGGGAACAATTTGATAAGATGTCCAAGGATAGAGAAATAAGTTCAATTCTTGGAAACAAATTTACTCTTATTCCGGATATAGTGAATTGTACTTTTATGTATGGCGATAATTTTTCCAGATCCCAGGTATATTCAATTGATAATCTAGACGTAAACAGAGAAAAAGCTATAAAGCAGGCGGAATCCAAACTTAAATGGACTGACATTGAAACTACTGAAAGTACAAAAACTACCAGCTACTTTGGTATCGTAGGCAGTGTAAGATCAACAACCTTTGGCAATGAGATTTTAAAAATAGCTCTTATACCAAAAGTAAATTTCCTTGCTGAAAGCTTTAAGAATATGGACACTGGTAAAGACAGCAAAGGTAAGGATTTTCCCATTTTAATTGTAGACTCAAAGGGTAAAATAATATCCTCAAGAATTGTAGACAAATATCCTGTAAATAATTCAAATGATGACTCTAAAAAGCTGGCAACTACCATCACCAAGGTAATAAAGGGTGATGTAAAGTCCGGACATATCGATTTGAAGGTTGGCGGAAGTAAAAGCTTGATTACATATACGAAATTAGGCAATAAAGATTGGTATTTGACATCGGTTGTACCTTATTCATACTTAAATAAAGAAGCAAACAGCCTCAGAACAAAGACCATTTTAATCGGAATAATATGCTTCCTGATAGCTATACTCCTATGCATCGTAATAGCAAGAAGTGTTTCAACACCATTGGAAAAACTGACTACTGCAATGAAAAGAGCAAAAGATGGTGATTTAACAGGTACTATCAGTGATAATGAGAATGATGAAATTTCGGACGTGTGTAACAATTTCAATGAAATGATAACAAATATAAATAGGCTGATAGCAAGTGTAAGAAGTTCTTCGCAGGGTGTACTTAGTTCTGCACAAAAGATAGCAACTGCTTCTGAAGCAGCTTATAGTTCTTCTGAACAGGTAGCTCTTACAATAGAGCAGATTGCTAAGGGTTCTACAGATCAGGCAGAAGAGATAAACGAAAGTGTAAGCCATATGGACAAATTATCCCAAGGCATTGTATATGTTGAGGAGGACGTGTCCAAGGTTACATCCATTGCACACAAAATCAGCGGGCTAAACAAAACAGCAGCTGATACTATTCAGGAACTAAACACTAAGTCAAGTCAGGTAAGCAATACTACATCTCAAGTTTCTGAAAACATTAATGATTTAAGTTCCAGTATGAAGGAAATACAAAAGATATTAAAAATGATGGTGAATATTTCCGAGCAAACAAATCTGTTGTCACTTAATGCTTCTATTGAAGCAGCTCGTGCTGGAGAGGCCGGTAAGGGATTTGCGGTTGTTGCAAACGAAGTCAAAAAGCTTGCTGATCAGTCAAAAGAATTTACAGGCAGTATCAACAGTATAATAGCTAAGATTGAACAGAAAACCAATGATACAGTGCAGGAAGTTCTTAAATCAAATGAGGTTGTAAGTGAGCAGATAACTGCAGTAAATAATACTAAAGAATTATTCAAAACTGTATTTAATGCTATGGATGATGTTATCAAAAATATCGAAAGAACAGGAAAATCAGTTGAGAATATAATGGTTTCAAAGGAAAAGGTAATGGAATCCATGGAGAATATTTCGGCTGTGGCGGAAGAATCAGCTGCTACTACCCAAGAAATCTCAGCCAGCACTCAAGAGCAGATGGCATCGGCAGAAGATTTGTCAAACCATGCGAAAACTCTTAATGACTTGTCGGCTGATTTAAGAAGCCAGATTTCTAAATTTAAGACAGAGTAAACTTAAATGTTTGTAAACTGAAAGGGCCAATCACAATAGTGATTGGCCCTTTGTTAAAGTTCGGATAAAATAATATAAAAATACAAAAACTACTATTAATATAAAAAAATAACAGGAAGTGTATATATCATGAAAAATTTAAAAATATACGTCATAGCAATAGCAGTTACCTTGTGTTTAGGATATGGGGTTGCCAATAGTGGTAACATAATAGAAAATTTTACAAATCAAACAGGTAAAGAGGTTCACACGGTAAGTAGTAACCCGCTTAAAGGACTTACTGTATGTATTGATGCCGGACATGGTAAAACTTCAGGATCAAACAAGGAAACAGAGCCTATAGCTCCCGGCGCTAAAATTCAAAAAGCTGCAATTGCAAGCGGTACACAGGGAGTTGCTACAGGGATATCGGAGGCTAGCCTTAATCTTACAGTAGCGAAAAAGCTTAGAGAATCATTAAAGCAAAACGGGGCAAAAGTCATTATGGTTAGGGAAAATGAGATATGCGGACTTTCAAATGTAGAACGGGCAAAATTCTGGAATTCCTCTAAAGTAGACCTTACCATACGTATACACGGGAACGGCTCAAACGACAGCAGTGTATCCGGAGTGCTGATGATGATACCCGGGAATAAGTATATAGAGGATACAGAGCTTCTGAAAAAAAGCAGAGAAGCAGGGGCACTTGTTCTTGCAGGCGTAATAGAACACACAAAAGCCAAATCAAGGGGTATCCAAGAGACATGTGAATTGACAGGATTTAATTGGTCAAGAGTACCTGTTATTCTCCTGGAAATGGGATTTATGACTAACCCGGAGGAAGATAAGCTTCTTAATACAGAAGAATATCAGAACAAAATGGTATCAGGTATTACAGAGGGGCTCATTCAATATGTAAAGGAGAAATAGTTGACTTATTTTTTGTTTTACAAATATTATATAATTTTGTACAATTATACTTACGGGGAATTTTAATCCCTGCTGTAAAAGGAGTGAAGATATGTTTTATACCGATGGGTCAAATGCAAAAGACTTTATTGAGAATGATATAGGACTTCTTAAAAACGAATATGAGGAATATTATAATGCTCTTATCCAATCTGAACTCAACCCAGTCAATATATTATTATGCTCCTCACTTACAACCGAAAAACACAATGCATTTGAAAAAATTTTATTAATTTATGAGGATAGAATTGTAGTTTTAAAAAAAGTAAACGGCAGTATATCGAAATATAACATTGAATATAACGATATTAATTACATAGTTATAGAAGGACTTCCCAAGCCAGTTTGCCTTAATATTTACTATAAGGAAGAAGGCAGGGAACGGGTATTCTTCGATTCTTTTGCAGAAGAAATTATGAACAGATTGGTAAAGGAACTGCGGAAGCTTATTATCCAAGGTGGCGGCTTGAATGAGGCAGTTAAATTATTTGAGTACAATAGCGAAGAACCCGTGTATATTGGCCAAACCTTGACAACCGAAGCATTATTTAAAAATCAGATATCTGTTTGCGAACTTTATCAAAGGAGAGTATATGATAGATATTGGTCAATATTCAGGAAAATCATTACTCAAACCCACTATTCTATTGTAAGCAATAACGAGATGGTAGTTTTCAAGGAAAAGTATGAGCCAATGGATGATAAGGATATATGCGGAGACTTGATATTTATACCTTTAAATTCAGTAAAAAACGTATCACTAGAAGCTACGGAAAAGGGAATGGTACTAAGATATACGTTCTGCTGTAAGAAAACCTTTGAGTTATTTTATCAAAATGAGAAAACGGATGAACTTCTAAAGGCAATGTCATATATAAATGGAGTAATTCAAGCTTGACCGCATTCAAGACTTAACATACAATCAGTTTAATAAGTAAAATATAATTTGAGAGGTGTGTAATGGGGTTAAAATCTGAAATAATACAAGATGTTATTAATGATTTTGAGGTTAACAAAGAAAGCATGTTGCGTATAGCGAAATTGTTTAAGGAAACTATGGAAAAAGGCCTGGATGGTGAAAAAACCTGTCTTAAAATGATTCCTTCATACATTGGAAAGCCTACAGGAAAAGAACAAGGCACTTTTATGGCCATCGACATGGGTGGTACTAATTTTAGGTGTACGAAGTTTAAAATTAGCAATGGAAACTTTGAGAAAGTTGCTGAAATAAAGCATAAACTTATCAATAAGGAAGAAAACTATGACCTCACAAAGTCAGATATCGATGAAAAGCAGCTTTTTGGCTTTATGGCTGAGAGTATAGGAAAATTGCTTGAGCCTGAAGAGTCTTTGTATCTGGGAAACACATTTTCATTTCCATGCAGGCAGGAAGGAATAAATGATGCTTACCTCATTCAGTGGACCAAGGAAATAACAACTTCCGGAGTTGAAGGCAACAATATAAATAAGCTGCTTGAACAGGCATTAAAGGCCAAAAACGTAAATGTTAAGCCGGTTGCCATACTCAATGATACTGTAGGTACCTTGCTGGTAGCTATGTACGGTTACCAGACTGCGGATATTGGCTCTATAATGGGGACCGGGCATAATACATGTTATTTGGAAAACAATCATCCGCTTACTGGTAAAAAGATGATAGTAAACACAGAATCAGCCAGCTATAATGTGGGACTTCCTTTTACCAAGTACGATGAGATAATAGATAAAAATAGTCAGGTGCCGGGAACGCAGATTCTTGAGAAAATGGTTTCAGGGTACTATATGGGAAGCCTTTTAAAAGAGGCTTGCAAGGATTTATATCAAAACAAAGCAATATTTACATCAGAAGATGTTAATACTGATGCTTTTTTCAGTCAGGACATTACTGCATTAATGGTTGAGAATTTTATTTTGTATCCAACCAAAACAAAAGAACAATATAATTGCACATTAGAAGATGCTGAGGTAATAAAGAAGGTATCTGAGGCCATATTAAATAGAGCAGTAAGACTTGTGGCGGTGTCTCACATGGGTATACTGTTCCATCAAGAGAACAACGGTACTTCAGTTAAAAATAAGCATGTCATTGCAATAGACGGAACTATATATGAAAAGATGCCTAACGCTCCAAAGCTTATGGAAGAGGCATTTAAAGAAGCGCTTGGGAATGATGCCTCCAATATTGAAATAAAGCTGGTAAAGGACGGTTCAGGTTTGGGTGCTGCAATAGCTGCTGCATTTGCAGTAACACAATAATACATAAAATTTAAGTTGAAAGTAGCTGCTTCAAAGCCAAAAAGAAAACAGGTTTTGTGGTAGCTATTTTTTGTACATAATAGTAGTATTGACTTAAAGTTTACTTTAAGGTGTAGAATTCAGTTATTGTTTTAATATTTGGAGGAGGATTTTATGAGACGAATTAGTATTGGAAACGGAGCACTTACTGCATCAGAAATATCTTTAGGCTGTATGAGAATAAGCGAAATGTCTAAGAATGATGCAGCCAACCTTATTAATACTGCTTTGGAAGAGGGAATAGATTTTTTTGACCATGCTGATATCTACGGCGGCGGAAAATCAGAAGAAGTATTTTCACAGGCTGTTGATATGAGTCCAAGCGTAAGGGAGAAGTTCATAATTCAGACTAAATGCGGAATAAGGCAAGGGTATTATGATTTTTCCAAAGAGCATATTTTAGAAGCTGTTGACGGAAGCCTTAAACGTTTAAAAACCGATTATATAGATGTACTATTGTTGCACCGACCGGATGCCCTTATGGAACCCGAAGAAGTTGCTGAAGCATTTTCAATTCTTCAAAGTAACGGAAAGGTAAGAAATTTTGGAGTAAGCAATCAGAACCCAATGCAGATTGAACTGCTGAAAAAATACCTTAATCAAAAAATAATTATCAATCAGCTGCAACTTAGCATCACAAATACAGGAATGATTGATGCAGGGATTAATGTAAACATGAAAGTGGAAGGCTCTATTGACAGAGACGGAAGTATATTGGACTATTGCAGACTAAATGACATTACAATTCAGCCATGGTCACCGTTCCAGTATGGATTTTTTGAGGGGGTATTCCTCAATAATGAAAAGTTCCCTGAACTCAATAAAAAAATAGATGAGCTGGCAGAAGATAAAGGTGTTGCAAATACAGCAATAGCTATTGCATGGCTTTTGAGGCATCCTACTAAAATGCAGCCAATTGTGGGCACCACCAATGTATCCCGTCTCAAGGATATTTGCAAGGCATCCACAATTGAGCTTACAAGGCAGGAGTGGTATGAGATATACTTGGCGGCAGGAAATAAACTTCCTTAAAAATAGACTATATTATCCAGTATAATCAGGGGTTGTCCCAAAAATTATTTTTTATTATTTTAACTGAACTTAGAGTATAAATATTATATCAATGGAAGCTTGGTTAAAGATATTTGCAGTTATTTCTCGGTAAAATATCCTTAGATGAGCCGTTAGAAACTCTTGCAAAAATCTTGGAAGCGATCATTGATATAATTTTATACGGGAGTACTGGTGTTAAAACAGAAAACCTTCTGTTTATTATCAGCCCATTTTCTTATGGCTTAATTCTGCCTTCTTCTATCATTTTTGCAAACAGTTCTTTGTTGTACAAAACGCTGGAGTCTGACGGTCTGTACCCTGCGGCTTTTTCATTATGCTCATATGCCTTTTGCATATCTCCTATATTGTAGTAACATACGCATAACTGCAAATGTGGATACCAGGTGTAATATGCCATATATATAAAACTCCACCTGTCAGGGTCAGGAATCTGCTGTGCAGCAAGCTCATACCAAAAAATAGCCGTTTTATACTGGCGTTTGCGATGAAAATTATACCCTATACGGCAACAAGCCTCCGCCCTTGGTGGAGCAAAATTAAATGATTGAAATAAGGCTGTTAGTTCATTCTCTTTGTCATTTAAATATCTATAGCAATCTCCCTTAAATATACAGGCAAAAATCTTGTCCTCAACCCAACCTTCTTTTAAAGAAAGGTTTTGATTATAACTCTCGATTGCTTCCTGATAACGGCCATTTTCCCTTAATTCATTTCCGTAATAAAAGTAGTCTCTGGCACTAAAGGCATCCCCACGCTGTTTTTTTGTTTCAAAAATAGAAACGGTACGTCCCACTGAATGACGTATCTTTTTATGAGTGATGGCTACTTCTGAATTAATAATTTTACCGCTTACTTCTATATAGTTATGGCAATCTCCATACCATTGAAAATTTTTCTCCCTTTTAACAAGACGGTTACGTCTGTATCTTAAAGTAACATTACCAAATTCGTCCGTTCCGGCATCATAATACATGGATACCGAGTCTACGGAAGAGTCAAGAGTTTCCTTCAACTCTTTAAATTTAACCCGGTCAGCCTCTAACAGCACATCATCTGCATCCAGGTATAGGATATAGTCTTTGGTAGCATATTTATACGATTCATTCCTTGCAGCTGCAAAGCTGTTAGTCCAAGGAAAATCAAAAATACGGTCGGTGTATTTAGCGGCTATCTCCTTAGTCGTATCTGTTGAACCCGTGTCAACTATATTGATCTCGTCCACTATATCCTTTACTGTATCAAGACAGCGTGCAAGGGATTCTTCCTCATTTTTTACAATCATACACAGACTGATAGTTATCATTTTTTCAATCCTTTCCGACGCGTAGTTATATTATTATATTCAGACAGAGCAAATATATTGCTAATTTTACTTGGTAGACAAGCAAAAACCGTAGGATACCCCACGGGTATCCTACGGTTAAGAACTACATTACTATGGGAAAACAATACTGTTAATATCCACATTAGATACTGTTGCTGTAGAAATGTTTGTTGCTGTCGTTACAAATACACGAACATCATAAGTGCTTGTTCCTGTTGTTGTTGCAGTATCTACTTGAGTACTTGTTATTGGAAAACTTTCCGGTCCAACTTGCGTTGATGGGCTAATAAAAGTCCTGGTATCAATTAGGGTATTATCTCTATACAGTCTTATTTCAAAGTCGAAAACTCCTACAGTTATTGAAGTAGAGGATATTGTGAGTGAATAGTCAACTTTTAAGTTATCTCCAGCTTCCACTGGGACAGCTAAGGAGCCAACAGTGACCTCAGTACCTGCAGGTAACACTGAAGTAGGTCCAGCTACCTCATTAGAGAATAGAAGAGGTACAGCTGCTGTAGGTCCGGTAGGTCCAGTAGCGCCAGTTGCACCGGCAGGTCCAGTAGCACCAGTAGCACCCGTAGCACCGGTAGGTCCTGTAGCACCCGTAGCACCGGCAGGTCCAGTAGCACCTGTAGCACCTGTAGCGCCCGTAGCACCAGCAGGTCCGGTAGCGCCAGTAGCGCCAGTAGCACCCGTAGCGCCAGTAGCACCTGTTGCACCAGTAGCACCAGTAGCACCAGTAGGTCCTGTTGCACCAGTAGCACCTGTTGCGCCAGTAGCACCCGTAGCACCCGTAGCGCCAGTAGGTCCTGTTGCGCCAGTAGGTCCTGTTGCGCCAGTAGGTCCGGTAGGTCCACTAGGTCCTGATGTTGATGTCAAGGATACGTCGTCTACGACTACGTTTGAAGTATTTGGTGCACCCTGTTTACTTATAGACACAATGGCATACACTGTCCCGGCTGGTGCAGGAGTTGTTGTACCCGTGAATTCCTGCCAGTTATTCAGTGTAGCATCAGGGAGCGTACCGGGTGGAATACTGATGACGAGTCCAAGTCCGAGATAGTTAAAGTTAGCATCAAAATAAGCTATTGTAATAGTAGTGAGTGGATTTGGTAATGCTCCAACTTTTGCGAGGAAAGCGGAGAACTCGTAAGGCTCGGTAAAATCTGCTTCAATTATTTGATAAATAGTAGAGGTTACACCTCCGTCAAGTAACTCAGCAGAAAAAGTACCTGAATGGCTGTAGGCGGAAGTTACTATTGCATTGAACGAATTCCAGGGAGGAAAAGTTCCTGTTTCAAAACCGCCATTTATAATAACATTAGTGGCCATTTCTAGTTTGTCACCTCCTTGTAATTTTTGATAATAGACATACTTTAAATATTTAGTATGCTACGTTAACAGTATATGGGTACATAGCACATTTTGTTCCTTATGTTAACAAAAAACATTAAAAAGTGACGTTATGTGTAACATATTTGAAGCATATAAATATTAACAGAAACATTTATATTGATTTGAGGTTATCATGGGTGACAAAAATATAAAACTAGCTATATTTTCAAAAGGTGATGATAAATTCATCGAAGATATAACCAATAGACTGTCAGCGTCTTATGATATTAAAAAAATAACTATAAACATGCTTCACATGGAAAAGCTGGAAGAAGGTATGAATTGGGCTGATACTTGCTGGTTCGAATGGTGTGATGAACTTTTGGTATATGCCACCCGACTTGATATTGCAAAACATAAAAAAATAATTTGTAGGCTGCATAGCTATGAGGCATTTACAAATTATCCGGCAAGGGTTAATTGGAATTGTGTGGACAGTCTTATATTCGTGTCAGAAACAATACGTAAATATGTAATTAACGCTTTTAAAATAAATGAAAAAATTACTACAGTAATACCAAACGGAGTAGACTTATCCCATTTCAACTTTCAAAACAGATTCCCCGGATTTAATGTTGCCTATGCAGGATACATTAATTATAAAAAAGGTCCAATGCTGCTTTTGCAGGTCTTCAAAGTACTACATGATTATGATAACCGGTACAATTTTTACATTGCAGGTAAGTTTCAAGACCCACGATACTCATTGTATTTCAACCAAATGGTGGCTGAGCTGGGATTGGAAAAAAACTATTATTTTGAAGGCTGGCAAAAGGATATGGATAAATGGCTTGAAGATAAAAACTATATAGTTTGTACCAGTATTCTTGAATCTCAGAATATGAGCGTAATGCAGGCAATGGCAAAGGGTATAAAGCCCATTATACACAATTTTGTAGGTGCTTCAGAGATTTATCCACACAAATATTTGTGGAATACGGTTAATGAGGCAGCTTTGAAAATTACAGATGATAAATATGATTCTGCTGAATACAGAAATTTTATTGCTGATAATTACTCACTTGATACACAGCTTAAATCGATACAGACATTATTACAAGATGTATCAACCAGAAATAAACACGTTACAGGCTTTGATTATAAGAATTATTGGAACAAGAGATTGAATTCGAAATTCGACATTGAAGGTGTAGGCTTTATAGGCTTAGGTGAGATATACAATCAATTCCTTTACAAGAACAGAATTGATTTGCTGGATGCAATATTGAATAAATTATTTGATAATATCAACAGTAAAAGAGTTTTGGAACTAGGACCCGGAACCGGTATTTTTACAGAACTATTCCATAATAATGCCGCTAGATATGAAGCCATCGACATTTCGGAAAAGTCAGTCTCGGAATTGAGTAAAGAATACCCGGCATACTTATTCAGGAATGGGGATATAAGCGATGAAACGTACTATAGCGGTAAATATGATTTAATATTCGCTGCCGATGTATTGCTTCATTTAACAGATGAAACTCGGTATAAAAAGGTATTGGAAAATATCTCAACTCATCTGGATACTAACGGATTTTGCATATTATTTGACCCAATAAGTGTTTTACAGGTAAAAAGTAAGTCTCCCCATATGGTAATAAGAGATAGGGAGTACATAGAAAAAAATTTGGAAGCGTGCGGTTTGGAATTAATGGAAATGCTTCCGGTTTCGTACTTCATGAACTACCCTTTTGACATGGATCTGGTGGGAAAAACAGGAGAGGCTGCTATGCAATTGTTTAATACCCTACCTGAAATATTCAAGGATAGTGAATTGAGTAACTATGAGAAAAATATTATAGGGCAGTACTTGATGTTAAAAGACAGACTGCTAACATGCAACAAGGATTTGGGGTTAACTGAAAAGCTCCTTATTATAAAAAAGAAAATAAACCCTTGCAAAATAAGTATTAAGCTGCAAGAAATATATCATACGGACGATATTAGGGAGCAAATTGCCCCGATTGAAAAGCAAATACAGCAAAATCAAAAATTATGGCACAAATTCTCAGGGAAAGCGGATATTATCATGTTTCTCGAAAAGAATGCTGATCCGACCTTTGAATATATACACGAAAAGTTGAATGATTTTATTTCCTATGAAACTAATGATTTTGATACTTTTGATTTTTCTAATGCCCAAGTAATCATAGGTAAAAGAGAGAAATTTCAAAGATATGAATTAATAGAATTTATCTTAAATAACAATCAAAATAAAAAGTTAATTATAAATAATATCTGGTATGACTTTTACAATAAAGAGTATATACTTCCCTCGCAGATTAAAAACAGCAAAAACTCTGATGAAATCCTTTCAATAACAAGAGAGATATTAGACAAGGACGCTGTATATAAGAACAATATTTCAGGCTTTATACCAGACCTGGAAATCAAGGCAGAGGTAGAGCAAAATTATCTTGCCTATATGTGGGAAAGAGGAATACCGGCTTCACAATTTCTACCCATAAATGTTTACCTTAGAATTGTGGAGAGATATACCTTTGCTTCAAGCTTCATGAACAATGAAAGCAGAGTTTTGGAAGCCCCATGTGGCTTCGGTTATGGAGCTGCATATTTATCAAAGGTATGTAAAAGTGTAGAGGCAATAGATATAGCAGAGGATAATATTAAATTTGCAAAGCAGGCCTACAGGCAATCAAACGTACACTGGAATAATGGGGATGTTACCTGTCTACCCTATCATGACGGGGAATTTGATGTATATGTTTCATTTGAAGTATTTGAACATTTGGCCGTTGAAATGACAGTTAAGCATGTAGAAGAAGCATATAGGGTTTTGAAAAAATCGGGGAAATTCATTATATCTACACCAAACAAAGCAATGAGAAGAAATGTTCATAATCCTTTTCATATAAAAGAATATGAATTTGAAGAATTTAGTATGATATTGAACAAGGTATTTGATTCAGTAGAATTCTATTCAGTAGAGAATTTTAAAGTGGAAAAAGGAATGAAGAAAACAGCATATAATATGATAGCAGTCTGTGAAAAATAAGGAGGGGGTTGTTGTAAATTAGTTTTTTATTAACCTGTGCGTGAGTATAAAATTGTATCAATGAAAGCTTGGTTAAAGATATTTGCAGATGTTTATAGGCGAAGACGGGTATTTTACCGGAAAACCTATCACGAAGTAGGTTTTAGCGAACTATGAATCATGGATGATGAATGTGAGCGACGGTAAAATACCCCAAGATGAGCCTTTAGAAACTCTTGCAAATATCTTGGAAGCAAGCATTGATATAATTTTATACGGGAGTACAGGTGTTAAAACAAAAAACTTTGTTTTGCAACAACCCTTGGTATATATCGAAAACTTTTCTTAAATTATAGACTGTTTAATATTATTGACATAATCATATAAAGGTGTCGCAGCATCATTGCCATATTCTTCGATAATTTTTACAATAGCACTTCCAACAATAATACCATCAGCATATTTAGCGATCTCTGATGCCTGCTGAGATGTGGATATACCGAACCCTACAGCTACCGGAACATTAGTGGCAGACCTGACAGAAGATACAATTGACTGCAGGTCTGTTTTTATTTCACTACGAACACCAGTGACTCCCTTTGAGGATACGCAGTAGACAAAGCCCTTTGCGCAGGAAGCTAACTTATTAATACGCTCCTCAGAAGTTGGTGCAATTAATGATATGATATCAACATTATATTTATCACTAAAAGGCATCAGTTCGCCTTTTTCCTCAAATGGAATATCAGGAATTATAACACCGTCAATACCATGCTCACTGCATTCCCTGAAAAAGTGGTCATAACCATAGGTGAATACAGGATTAAGATAGGTTAGGAAAACAAGGGGAACCTGGGTTTTTTGCCTTATTCTTTTAACTGTTTCAAATACTTTATCCATGGTAGTTCCGTTTGCTAATGCCCTTATGTTTGCTCTTTGAATTACCTCACCCTCTGCAATTGGATCTGAAAACGGAATACCAATTTCTATAAGGTCAGCACCCGCTTTGACCATTTCCAGAACAAATTCCTCAGTCTTATCCAAGGACGGATCACCTGCTGTAAGAAAACCTATAAAAGCCTTACCATTTTTAAATGCATTACTGATTTTACTCATCTATATTCACCCCCATATATTTAGCAATAGCGGCAACATCCTTGTCTCCTCTTCCTGACAGGCAAATCACTATTATTTTGTCATTTGCCATTTTAGGTGCAATTTTCATTGCATGAGCAACTGCATGGGAGCTTTCAATTGCCGGAATGATACCTTCTGTTCGGGACAGATATTTAAAGGCTGCAACCGCCTCGTCATCCGTTACGGGAACATACTTGGCACGGTTAGTGTCATGCAGGGAAGCATGTTCTGGCCCTATACCGGGGTAATCCAATCCTGCTGAAATAGAGTATACAGGAGCAATTTGCCCATACTCGTCCTGACAGAAATACGATTTCATACCGTGGAATATTCCAAGCTGTCCTTTTGCTATGGTAGCTGCATGCAATTCAGTGTCTACACCTTTTCCGGCAGCTTCACACCCTATCAGTTCAACTGATTTGTCTCCGATAAAGTCGTAAAAAAGCCCCATAGCATTACTGCCGCCCCCAACACAAGCCATAGCCACATCCGGAAGCCTGCCTTCTTTTTCAAGCATTTGTTCCCTGACTTCCTTACCTATGACACTCTGATAATCTCTTACAATCATTGGGAAGGGGTGAGGCCCCATAACGGAACCCAGTACATAGGCGGTATCTTCCATTCTGGAAGCCCACTCACGAAATGTCTCATTAACTGCATCTTTCAGGGTTTGTGTTCCGCTTGTAACCGGGTGAACTTTTGCTCCCAAAAGCTCCATTCTGAAAACATTCAGAGCCTGACGCTTAGTATCCTCCAAGCCCATAAAAATTTCACAATCCAGACCCATAAGAGCCGCAGCAGTTGCGGTAGCCACACCGTGCTGCCCTGCACCTGTCTCTGCTATTACACGCTTTTTGCCCATTTTCTTTGCCAAAAGCACCTGCCCCAGAACATTGTTTATCTTGTGAGAGCCTGTATGATTCAGGTCTTCACGCTTTAGATATATTTTTGCTCCACCCAAATCCTCTGTCATTTTTTTTGCAAAATAGAGAAGAGATGGTCTTCCTGCGTATTCTTTCAACAAGGTATCAAGCTCTCTGTTGAAGTCAAAATCATTCTTATAGTAGTTATAACTCTCCTCGAGTTCACTTATGGTATTCATTAGGATTTCAGGAATATATTGCCCGCCATGTTTTCCATACCTACCTTTTAACATTTACTTCACACTCCTTACCAAATTTACAATATTTAAAATTTTATTTCTGTCCTTTAAACAATCTGTTTCTACGCCACTACTGACATCCAGACAGTAGGGCCTTATATTTTTTATTGCTGTCTCTGCATTTTCGGCTGATATTCCTCCTGCCAGAAAGAAAGGTCTGGCTGTATCTGAAATCAGTCTCCAGTCAAATGCTTTGCCTGTTCCTCCATAGTCATTGCCGGAGTAGGTATCCAGAAGCAAATAGTCACAGGGAAGGGAGCAGGCTGCTTTTACCGATTCACTATCCCTGACTCTGACCGCTTTTATAATTGGGTTATTTATTTTCTGACGCAGTGCCTCTATATAATCTGCCCTTTCGTCTCCGTGAAGTTGGATGATATCAATAATACCCTTTTTGCATAGTGTGGTTATCTTATCTATATCCTCATTTACAAAAACTCCAACCGGAGTGATACTTGAATCCAAGCGGTTTCTGAGCTGTTCTGCAATTTCAGAAGTTACCTGCCTTTTGCTTTTTGCAAATACAAAACCTATATAATCCGGCAGAGCTTCATTTACATATTGAATATCCTGGGGTCTTGTCAGACCGCAGATTTTTATTTTTACAGACATAAGAATCCTCCAAGCCAAATGTACTAGTTTTGTGCAGAGCCACGCAGCTTTTCCAGTTCAGCCGCTACATTGCCGCTTCTCATAAGGGTTTCACCAATGAGGACAGCATTTGCCCCTGTTTCTCGTAACACTGAAATATCCTGTGTATTGCGGATACCGCTTTCTGATACAAAGCTTATGTCAGGAGGTACAAGTTTTCTAAGACGTACACTGTTTGTTATATCAACCTCAAAGGTTTTCAGATTCCTGTTGTTAACGCCAATTATCCTGCTGCCTGCATCAATAGCACTTTTAACTTCATTTTCATCATGAGTTTCCACAAGACAAGACAGACCAAGGCTATCAGCAATCTTAATATACTCTTTCAAAGTATCAGTATTCAACAAGGCACATATAAGCAATACACAATCTGCACCGATTAAAGCCGCTTCATAAATCTGATATGGGTCAATGGTAAAATCTTTTCTAAGAACTGGAATATTTACTTTGCTTTTAATGTCTTTCAAATATTGGTCACTGCCAAGAAAAAATTCAGGTTCCGTCAAAACTGAGATTGCTCCGGCCCCCGCAGCTTCATAATCTTTGGCTATTTCAATATAAGGAAAATTCTCAGAAATAAGTCCTTTTGAAGGAGAAGCTTTTTTTATCTCACATATAAAAGTAAGCTCACCCTTCTTCAATGCTTTCTCAAAAGCAAAAGGATTCTTATTTACCAATTTTAAAGCTTCAGATTTTACGAAATCAAAAGGAACTTCTTTTTTTAGATTCTCAACACGTATTTTTGTACTATCAGCAATTTTGTCCAATATCATCATGGCACCTCTTGATTAAAGCTATTTGATAGCTCTATAAATTTGTCCAGCTGAGCCTTAGCAGCACCGCTGTCAATAAGCTGTTCAGCCATTTTAACACAATCCCTTAGTGTAATCTGATTGTATGACATATAAAGGCATAGTGCAGAATTCAGTACAACAATATCCCTCTTAGGCCCCTTACTGCCATTGAGAATATCCAGAGCTATTAAGGCATTTTCCTTTGGGTCACCCCCAACCAATTCCTTTAACGAGCATCTTGAAAAACCCAATTGCTCGGGGGAGAGGAAAAAGCTATTAATGCTGCCATTGCTGACTTCACATATTGTGGTGGTGTCGCAGAGAGTTACTTCGTCCAGACCATCGTGACCGTGGACAACCATTGCTCTCTTAACTCCCAGATTTAGTAGAACTCTGGCAAGAGGCTCCACGAGATTTTCATCATATACACCTAAAAGCTGCATATTTGCTCCAGCCGGATTAGCCAGAGGCCCTAGTATATTAAAAATAGTTCTCACTGAAAGTTCCTTGCGAACTGGAGCGGCGTACTTCATTGAAGCATGATAAGTTGGGGCAAACATAAAACACATTCCGATTTTTTGCAGTATTTCTGCACTTTGCTCGGCGGACAATGCAATATTAATACCCAATGCTTCCAGAAGGTCGGCACTGCCGCATTTGCTGGAAACAGAACGTCCTCCGTGCTTCGCAACGGGTACGCCGCCTGCTGAAACCACAAATGAGGAGACTGTTGAGATATTAAAGGTGTTGGCTTCATCTCCGCCAGTACCGACGATATCCAGAACATCCTTTTCAGGGTGGATGCGCTTGCACTTTTGCCTCATAACAGTTGCACATGCAGTTATTTCGTCAATGGTTTCCCCTTTCATTCTCATGGCAGTGAGGAATGAGCCTATTTGTGCAGTTGTAGCACGACCCTCCATGATTTCCTCCATAACCCGGGTGGTTTTATCCAGATCCAAATCCTGTTTGTTGATTACCTGATAAATAGCTTCCTGAATCAATTTACCTCACCGCCTATTCTTAAAAAATTATCCAAAATCTTAATACCATTGGGTGTTAAAACTGACTCCGGATGAAATTGCAGTCCGTAAACATTGTAATCTCGGTGTTTGATTCCCATTACTTCACCGCCGTCATCCTCGCCTATAACCAATAGTTCATCTGGGAGAGTATTGCGTACTGCTGATAGTGAATGGTATCTTGCACCTTCTATAATGGGAGGTAGACCTCTGAAAACTGCACTGCCGTTTGCAATGTGTATTAAGCTTTTTTTACCGTGCATTAATACCTTTGCATATGATACGGTGGCTCCAAAAGCCTCGCAGATTGCCTGATGTCCGAGGCATACTCCTAAAATCGGCTTTACTTTATAGAAATGCTTTATTACTGCTTCGCATATACCTGCATCTGAAGGGCGTCCGGGCCCGGGGGAAAGGATAATATGAGAAGGATTTAATTCTTGTATTTCCTCAATAGTAATCTCATCATTTCTCACAACTTTTATATCGCTATTTATAGTACCTATAAGCTGATAAAGGTTATAAGAAAAACTGTCATAGTTATCAATTAATAAAATCATTAGTCAATCCCCCTTTCAGACATTTCTATAGAGCTTATTATGGCTCTTGCCTTATTTACCGTCTCAATATATTCTGTTTCTGGAACACTGTCTGCAACGATACCCCCGCCGGATTGGACATATACTTTCTTATCCTTGAGAATGGCTGTTCTTATTGTAATGCAGGTGTCCATATTTCCCGTAAAATCAATGTATCCTATTGCACCGCCGTAAATCCCACGTCTGTATCCCTCAACTTCATTTATTATCTGACAGGCACGGATTTTAGGTGCTCCTGAGAGTGTTCCGGCAGGGAGAATAGCAGTTATGGCATCAAGCTGATCCATATCCTTGCGCAGCTTGCCTGTGACTTTGGACTCTATATGAATTACGTGGGAGAACTTCTTTATACTCAGATAGTTCTTAACCTCAACTGATCCGAATTCACTGATCCTTCCCAAATCGTTCCTCCCTAGGTCTACAAGCATGTTATGTTCTGAAAGCTCTTTTTCATCACTTAACAGATTTTCAATCAATTCTTTATCTTTTTCCTCGGTTTCCCCACGGGGTCTTGTTCCGGCGATAGGGAAGGTGGAAAGTTCACCGTTTTCCAGCTTAATAAGTGTCTCAGGTGAGGACCCTGCTATCTCCAAATCATTAAACTTTACAAAGAACATATATGGAGAAGGATTAGTCGTTCTTAAGGTCCTGTAGGCATCTAAAAGGCTTCCTTCAAAGTCTGCCGTCTGCCTGTTGGATGGAACAGCCTGAAATATATCACCTTCAAAAATGTAATGCTTAACCTTTTCCACAATTTTTGAATACTGCTCTATGGTGAATTTAGGGACAAAGGGTGATAAGAGTCTTGAGACAGACTTTTCAATTGGGATATCCCTTTTAATCAGATTTACTGTACGGTCTATTTCCTTTAGGGCCTTTTGATAATTTTCTTCAAGATTATCGGTTTTTATATTTACAATTACTACAATTTTTTGCTTAAAATGGTCGAAAGCTATTACCTTGTCAAAAAGCATTAAATCCACATCGTTAAAATTTGTTTCGTCTATTCCGTCAAGTTTTAGGGTTCTTTCTGAGTATTTGATATAATCATATGCGAAATACCCTACAAAGCCTCCTGTAAAAGGCGGGAGAAAGCTGAGTCTGGGGCTTCTGTATTGGTTCAGAATTTCTCTGATGTAGCTATTGGGATCATTTGTGAAAACCTTTTTTGAACATTCGCCCTTTATTTCAAGATTTCCATCCTTGAAGGAAAGTTCAATAACGGGATCAAACCCTAGAAATGAGTACCGACCCCATTTTTCACCACTTTCAACGCTTTCCAGAAGATAATAACGGCTACTTACCGCCTTGAGACTTTGAAGTACTGCAATTGGTGTTTTAATATCTGAGAAGATTTCACAGCTAACAGGGACAATTGTATACCCAGCAGACAGCTTTTTTGCCTCCTCCAAGCTTGGTTTGTACATAATACCACTCCTTTTTTGTACAAGATTTATTTTCTATAAAAACTAAAAACACCCGCCCTTAGACTGAAATAGTCAAGGACGAGTGTAATAAAATTCACCCGCGGTGCCACCTTGTTTTGTAAGTAAAATAAATCTTACACACTTACGAAATACAAACATATTTCTCACAAATAACGCATGTGTTACGTCGTAGAATACTCTGGAAAGAAACTTTCCATTTGACTACGCCCTCAGTGGTCCATTTGATGTACTGCGTTCTGCAAGGCTCTCAGCTTCCCTTGCTCTCTGTAAGTGCACATATCACCGTTATCTCCACTTCAACGGTTTAAAGGGCAGATATTTAATTTAATATAAGATTACATCCGTAAATAAAAATTGTCAATACGTTTTAACATAAAAAACATAAAAATACTGAAAAGTATAAATTTTACAAATAATAATACGTTTTTGAGACATGCACTATTCTGGATAATGGCAAATATACTATTCTGAGGTGAAAAGACCGTGGGGGTAATTCTATCAATTTTTTTACTATGCCTGGCACCGAATTTAGACAATATGGCAATCGGCCTGGCATATGGAGCAAGAAAGATAAATGTACCGTTAAAGTCGAATATTTCAATCGCTTTATTTTCAGGTATAGCAACCTTATTGTCCAGTCTGCTTGGAAACATACTTACAAACTATATTTCAAGCTATCTGGGAAAGACTATTGGCGGTTCCATAGTTATTATAATGGGGCTATTCACAATTATCGGATATCTTAATAGCAGAAGGAAATCCAAAAAGATTCATGAAAACGGTATTCAGTACATAGACGACATAAAGGCTGTAATGGATGACCCGGGTATTGCCGACAAAGACTATTCCGGAGATATTTCACTCAAAGAATCCATACTTCTGGGTATAGCACTGGCATCCAATTGTATTGGTACGGGATTTGGTGCCGGAGTGTCTGGAATGAATGCCTTTGTCTTGTCAGCAGCAGTAATAGTATTCAGTCTTATAACTATCTCTGTGGGGGCAATGGTAGGAAAGCGGTATGCATCGAAATTTCTGGGCGAAAAAGCAACAGTTATATCGGGCATACTGTTGCTGGCTATAGGTTTATATCAAATAATAGCATAGCTACTTATTTTTAGCTTTATCATTTTTATTGGGCACTTCATTCTGATTAAGCAAAGACATTATTTTCTCTGCGGCAATCCTATGAGCATTGGCTTCGCTTGAAAGCTGTAACGCAAAAAGACGCAGGGAGTTTTCATAATCGTCCTCGTCTATATTATCAATAAGGTTTAAAAGCTTTTGAGAAACACTGTTAAAAGCCTGATCCTGAAGACTTGTGAGTTCACTGTAAAAGTTATGGTACTCATCTTCGCTGCTGAAATTGTCCAAGGAACGGGCAATAAGCGGAATTGGCAGTACGGGCTTTAGCATTGACATAATGTAAAGGGATATCAGATGCACCCGGTCATACTTTTTATTAACGGGACGTTTCAAATATCCTTCTTTTACATAATTATTTACCATACTTGAGGTAATAGTCTTGCCCGAATCTGAAGTGTCACCGAAAATGTTCAGTAATCTTTCAAGATACGTTACTACCTGATCCATATATAAATCTATTGCAGGAAATTGATTCCAACTTTCAGTTTTATATGAACCAAGTGCGGCTGACAGATCGCCAAGTTCTTTTTTTATATTATTGATTTTACTGTTATCCAAATGAATATCACTCCTGATAAATGGTTATGTTAATTATAACACATTGTTTATATATTACAATATAGTTATTATAAAACCTTGACAAGTAATATAATAACGGGTAATATAGTATTGAAAACTAGATGACGAAATATCGGTAGTTCAATACATAATTTCAAGTCATATAATAACAGGTAATAGGAGATGTATCGCTATGTCAAATTCAGTTAATAAGAATATAATTGTTTGGGGAGATTCAATATTAAAAGGCGTCATTCTTGATGAAAAAGACGGCAGATATAAGGTAATGAAGGATAACAGCATAAGCAGCTTTGCCCAAATAACAGGGTTTAATGTGAAGAATAATGCATACTTTGGTATGACATCTACCAAAGCGCTAAACAGAATATCAACATCCATAGACAAGATGATTAAGGACAAGGAAAATATCGTGATAATAGAGTTTGGGGGAAATGATTGTGATTTTAACTGGAGCGAAATAGCTGAAAACCCGGATACAGCCCATCAACCCAAAACATCTATAGATAGTTTTAAGAAAACTTTGCAGAACATGGTGGATATGTTCAGGGAAAAAGGTGTAACTCCTGTACTTATGAATTTACCGCCTTTGGAGCCCGAAAGATATTTTGACTGGGTATCAAAAGGGTTAAACAAGGAAAATATACTTCACTGGCTTGGTGATGTTGCAAGGATATACCGCTGGCAGGAAGCCTATAACAATGCAGTGGAGTGGGTTTCACGTCAGATGAACTGCAAAATGGTAGATATCAGGGAAAGCTTTTTACTAAGCAAAAACTACGGTTCACAGATTTGCGCTGATGGTATCCATCCCAATGAAAAAGGTCACAAAAAGATTCTGGAATCTATGTTGGAATTTAGCTTCTAAGACATTAAAAAAGTTTGTAGCGCTTAACCTATGTTTTGGTTTACCGTTACAAACTTTTTTACATTTAAAACCTATTTTACTTTATTTCAACCTGTCTCAGCTTATCTTCAATTTGTTCCACTGTAACACCCGACAGGAAGTTTGGCTTGTAATTCAAAGCATTTTTAAGGTTCTCAATACACCGATCTCTATCTCCAAGCTTATCCAGTACCAATGCATAATCATAATATGCTTCGGGGAACTTTGGCGACAAAGCCAACAACTTTTTAAATATTTCATCCGCTTTTTCGTATTCACCCAGCATATAGTAGGTTTGACCCAGATTGTCCAATATTACTGCACCGGTATTATTGTATTCCATAGCTTCTTTATTGAATTCCAGGGCTTTTTCAAGGTTACCTTTAAGGATATACAAATATCCCAGGCTTCCATAAACATTTGTATTTTTATAATTTGGGAATATGGCTTCATACATTTCAATAGCCCTGTCAAGCTCTCCATTTTTCCACAATGCAAGGGCGTAATTGGATTTGAGACTGTACAAATCATTATCAGAAATCTTTGAAGTGGAGTTAATCTGCTCCTTAAATATTTTTAATGATTTGTCAAGATGTCCTTCCTTTAGAAGAAGATAGCCTAAGGTTGTAACTATACCGGGTTTTGCGCTTCCGGTATTATACGCTTTTTCCAACCAATTTATAGCTTCCTGAGTATTGCCTTTTTGATAGGCACTATTTGCTTTTATAACATATATAGATGATTTAATTTTTCCAAACAACATGTACATTCCTCCTGTTCACTAAACTAGATTATATCAAATAAGTATTATTTTTTGTATTAAAAGTTTGATATAATATAGGACGGGTTTTCACTTCGAATGAAAAAGGAGAAATTACTTGATATGGAATACAGTATTCATATAAACACAGCTGTCCTGCATATTTTAGACACCAGTGTAAACTTTCCCGTACTTTCTGATAAGGAAATTGAGCTAAGCGGAGAATTGGCAGATTTTTTGGAAAAGCATATTTCCAAAACCTTTGAGGATACAAACTTAAAAAAGGCTCAGTTTACTGGAGAAGTAAACACAGTGAGAGATATGTGCATTGCACTAAAAGAGGATTCGGGCTGTTTTATGGAAGTAACCCGGGCCATTGCTACAATGACCTTTGATTTTATGCTTAAAAATGTTGATATTGCTCCGGGAGACCTTATATGCTGTCATTTTCTTTCTGGAAATGAACCATATCTCGGCATATTGAAACTCAACTATAAAACAGGATTTACACACTATGTAAGCCAGATGGAAGAAGGGGCAGCAAATACAATTATACGTCATAAAACACTTTTACCATCCGACGGACAAAAGGTTGATGAGGCTGTTCTTATTAGTTTAGAGACAGGAGAAATAAAGCTCATTGAAAAAGCCTACGAAATAAACGGTACAAAGGAATTTTATTTATCAAATTACCTGATTAACTGTACAACTGATTTGTCTGACAACCAAAAGCTTAAAATTATTGACAAAGTAACTCAGAAGATAAGCAAAAAATACTATGACGAGGACTTTGACAAAGTAGCAAAGCTAAAGAAGGTTGTATCAGAAGGCTTGGAAGAAAAGAACGAAATACGGGTGGATGAAATAGCTCAAGAGGTATTTAAAACGAATCTTGCAGTAAGGGAAGAGTACATACAGGAAATTCAGAAAGCCGGACTTACTGAGGAAGCTATTACAGTACCTGAAAAATTAGCTGAGAAAAAATTTAAAACCCATAAAATCAAGACAGATACAGGCATTGAGATAAATTTTCCACTAAGCTATTACGATAACAGGGAAATGATAGAGTTTGCCAATAACCCAGACGGATCAATATCGATTATAATCAAAAATGTTGGTAAAATAATAAACAAGCGGTAGGGAGACCCCCTACCGCTTGTTATTTAATATAGTTATTTATGTCGTTCAATAAGGCTTGAAGAAATAAAGGATGGCAGGTATTTACGCCACAAAGGTTGTTCCTCCACATATTTATGGTTTGATATTGTAGTATACAACCAGCTACGGTCAAAGGAACCACCCTTAAAAGGTATATTTGAAGGGTGGGTTTGTGTATCCAACAAGCTTCTTCCATCCGTTTTAACGCTATATGACAATCCGGCTGTTGCCAATATAGTTGGAGATACGTCAAGGAAGGAGGCAACAACAGAATCTTCCTTATACTTCTTATGGTCAGGTGTAAGCAGAAACATGGGAACAAACTCAAAATATTTGTCGCCCTCTATAAACGAAGCCTGGGCAAAATCCTGTGAGTTGACATTGGGAGTATGGTCACCATAAATTATTACATAAGTGTTGCTGTATTTTGCCTGAACCTTCTCCACAAAATCCTTTATTGATTTATCAACATAACTAAAGGAATTATAGTAGTTCTTCACAATTTCATTTTCTATATCATCATAAGCATTGTTATTATAATAATGTCTGGCACTTTCAAAGGGGCCATGACTTGTCATTGTTATAATGTGTGTATAAAAAGGCATTTTACTTTTCTCAATCTTTTCAAAAGCAAAGGAGAAAACCTTGTCATCCGGTGCCCCCCAACCCTCGTCATCGTAGTTCATTGAGCTTATATCATAAAATTTCTTAAAGCCCATTTTTGAAAAAGCTATATTTCGGTTATAAAAGGTTCCCACGTTTCCATGAAAAGCCATTGTATTGTACGAAGCTTTTTTTAGTTTTGAGACGACTGAATTGGGGTAACTGTATGAGGACAGCTTGATTGCGGGGAAGGAGTCAAGGGTCTCAACACTGTTTATAACTGAAAATTCAGCATCCGATGTACCTCCGCCCTTATGATAGCTGAGGGTGTATGGATAATAAACGCTGTTATCCATCAATGAGCTAAGGTATGGCATAACATTGGAGTCTTTATATTTTTGCTTAACAATATTTGAATCCATTGACTCAACTTGTATTACTACATAATTTGGTTGCTGTGAGGTACTCTTTGAAGTAGTTACCGAACTTGGTGAAGATATGCTTTTGCCGTAATTGAATTGCTTGATCAGCTTTTCTTCCGTATTATTTTGAACTATATTAACTACTCCGTTTACAACAGTACCATACCTTTCAACTATCCGGGTTTCTCCCGAATATCTGTCATCCATGAACTGTACAACAGATTGACCGTTTGCGAAGTTAAATATCTCAATAACAAAAAGAATAGCTACCGATAAACCAATAACTGCATTTCGCACTACAGGCAGCCTTGTGCTTTTGACTTCCCGTTTGAAGCACTTGAAGAAAATGTATAGAGCTACCGGAACATCAATAAAAACTACCAACAGCTGAACACTAATTGGATTGGCAAAGTGGGAAGCTGAAATCATTGCTTCCTTAAACAAGGAAATCCATTGGAGAAAATGCAGGTAGCTGTGGTAATAAAGGAAGTAGGATATATTAGTAAAACAATATATACCTTGTATTATATACACGATTAAAAAGACGTATCTTGATTTCAGGCTAAGAACAAACGAAAAAACAATAACACAAATGAGTATAGAAATCCAGAATTTGTAACCTAACGTGTTTCCGCCAGTTTTTGGCAGCATGAGGTAATTGAAAAGGGTTGTCTTAAATGCATTTATAATTATCAAAATAACGGAAGCAATGACTGCTTTTCGATATGGCTTATTCTTCAATGCATTTAAAACTTTACCATATAAATTATTGAACATTACGTTTTAAATTTCCCTTTCTAGTTGATAACAGTATATACCATACTATATTCTATAAGAATTTATCCAATTTGTAAATTTATATAAGATATTATTATTTACCATTGTATTTTGCCATCAGGCTCATGGTGTTATTATACGACTGCTTGGCATTAGCTTTATTTCTACTGTTTATATAAGGGGCCTTTACATCAGGTGAAGGAATGGGAAGTATTTTATAAACAGGTTTACTCTTTGAAGAATACATATCAACCCATGTAGGTACATAATTTACAGCTTTAATATTTATACCGCCCTTAGGGTTTTTTTCAAGCTTTAGAGTTGTAATGACACCATCTTCAGTAAAAATCTTATTTATTCGGTTTGCTTTATCAGTACGCCTGTAGCCGGAAATAAAATTGCCCATTGAATAAATAACAAACTTATTTTTGCCGTTTACTTTTACTATTTCTGATTTTTGAACAACATGAGGATGAGAGCCAAGTATTATATCAGCACCCCAGGTAAGAATCTTTTTTGATAAGTTTGTCTGATAAGTACTTGGAGTACGAATATATTCATTTCCCCAGTGAAGGACAGTTATAACCGCATCGACTCCCTTTGCCTTTACTTCTTTTATATCACTTTGAATTTTGGATTCGTTTAATATACTCAAATACTTGGCTTTATCACTATTGTTTAACTTTGCTTCATGGCCGTTGAAGAACTGAGAATAGCTGAGAATAGCTACTTTGATACCTTTTACATCTCTAATAACATGTTTGTCCTTACCATTTACAGAGCTACCGATGTTCACCATTTTATATTCTCTGATTTTTTGAATAGTTCTTGTAAGTCCGTTGACTCCCCAATCAAGACAATGGTTGTTAGCGGTAGAAAGAATATCAACTCCTGAACCCGCTAACGCAGGAAGTATGCTATCAGGGGAGTTGAAAAGGGGAAAACTTCTATACTTGATACCTGCACCGGCTGTAACCGTTTCAAAATTAGCTATTGTCAGGTCGGATGAACTCAAATATGGTTTTACATATTCAAAAAAGCCGGTAAAGTCATATTTTTTATTTGTAGAATCATAAGCACTATTAAGGTTGCCCTGATGCAGCATAATATCTCCTACTGCCGATATTGTTATTGACTGAGGGGGCGGAGGAGTGCTTGGTGGTTTGGGTGTATCAGGTGGATTGGCGTGATTTTCTGATGAACCTGTAAAGCTGCTTTGAGCAGGGGTTTTTGGGGCAGCAGAATTTATATGGTCTGTATTGAGACCACCTATGGCCAATATTATTCTTGTGCTGACTAAAAGCAAAAAGCACATGATACATAGTACGAAAAAAGTGCGTTTGAAGAGATTTATCTTTGATTTCATTATGTAAACCATTCCTCTTTTTTATTTTCGGTTGGTGTCTGTCTTCTTAGCCGGAAATATCCAGTATGTATGAACTACAATAAACTATACCATAATATTCATTGCAATAGGTATAGTTTTTGAATAATATGGAAATAATATTAGATTAAATATTTGTTAATATGTTTGAAAAAGCAAATATTTGGTATTACTATTATAGTAGGTAGATTAAAAAAACTGGGAGAGTTAATATGACAAATATAGATAGAGTAATTATGATCGTGCTTGACAGTGTGGGAATAGGTGAACTTCCTGATGCCGGAGAATACGGAGATAAAGGAAGCAATACTTTGGGAAATATCGTTAAGGTTTGCAATGGAATAAACCTTCCCAACCTCAGCCGACTTGGAATGGGAAAGATAGACGGAGTAGACTATCTTTCCGTACCGGAAAATGTTACAGGTAGTTATGGAAGAATGGCCGAGGTGTCAAAAGGAAAGGACACTATAACAGGACATTGGGAAATTGCAGGTCTTCAGCTTGAATATCCATTCCCAACATATCCAGACGGGTTTCCCACGGAAGTGCTTGATGAGTTTGAGAAGCTTACCGGAAGAGGTGTTCTCGGAAACTGTGCTGCATCAGGGACTGAAATAATAAAGGAGTATGGCGAGGAACATATGAAGACCGGGAAACTTATAGTTTATACTTCTGCAGACAGTGTATTCCAGATTGCGGCCCATGAGGAAGTAGTTTCTCTGGAAGAATTGTACCGTATATGCAGTATAGCAAGGGAGATGTTGCAAGGAGAACACATGGTTGGACGTGTTATTGCAAGACCGTTTATTGGTGAACCTGGCAACTTTACAAGAACACCAAACAGAAGAGATTTTTCTGCTGAACCTACATCGGACACTGTTTTGGATATTCTGAATAAAAAGGGACTGGATGTTATTGCGGTAGGAAAAATAGAAGACATATTCTCAAAAAAAGGAGTCACTGTAGCTGAACACACAAAAAGCAACATGGACGGAGTGGATGTTACACTTAAATTCATGGGACAAGAAAACAGAGGCCTGATATTCACAAATCTTGTGGACTTTGATATGGTATTTGGACACAGAAACAACCCGGAAGGCTACAAGCAGGCCTTGGAGGAATTCGACAACAGGCTTCCTGAAATTTTGTCTGCCATGAGAGATAACGATATGCTGATAATAACAGCGGACCACGGCTGTGACCCCACTACCCCAAGTACTGACCATTCGAGGGAACATGTGCCTGTAATCATATACGGTAAGGGTATAAAAGAGAATGTAAACCTCGGAACAAGAAAAACCTTTGCTGATATAGCCTGCACTATTGCGGAGGTTTTTAACGCCGAGAACAACTTCCCGGGTCAAAGCTTTTTGAGAGATGTCGTCAGAGAAAAATAGTTTAAAAATATGGTAATAACCTGACAAATTTGTCAGAATAAGAAATTTGGACGATAATGTTTTTGATTTGCATTTGCTATCAGGTTTGTTTTGTATTAATATATTAAATATAACTTAATAAGAACTACAGATTAGGGAAGCAGGTTTGAAACCTGCACGGTCCCGCCGCTGTGTTGGAGGAGTTCTCCATATTATCCACTGGTCATTGATCGGGAAGGGATGGAGAGTGTTGATGCCTTAGTCAGAATACCTGTCTGTATGTTTGCACTGTTAACTCTACGAGTGATAGGGGGTGTGTTTAGCAGAATATTTCCATATGGAATTATGCCCTTTAAACACAAAACGTTTAAAGGGTTTTTTTGTTGGAACTAGTAAGAAAACACATAATGATGGGAGATAAAAAACAAAATGAAAAGAAGCTTAAGAGTACTATATTTAATACTTGCAATAATTTTTATATCAGGAATATTTGGAGCATGTACAAATAATGCAAACCAGCAGGCGTCGGAAACTACTCAGGCAGTTGATACGTCTGTGAAAAGTACTGAAACAGAGAACTACCCCCTTACCTTGAAGGATTCAAAGGGTACCGAGGTAACTTTACAGAATAAGCCGGAGAAAATAGTCAGCATGCCTCTTTGGGCCTGTGAAATGCTGATGTCTATGGTAGATAAAAGCAGAATTGCTGCAATGACATATTATGCGGACGATGCCAAGGTATCCAATATTGCAGCTGAAGCAAAAGGAGTGGGTAAGCGAACCGAGACTAATGCCGAAAAAATAATTGCAATGCAGCCTGACCTTGTTCTTGTGGATAATATGGCAGACGCAAATGTTATTAAACAGCTTAGAGATGCAAATATGACAGTATATTTGCTGGATACCCCTTCTAACATGGAACAGATAAAAGATAACCTGAAGGTGCTTGGAAATATTGTGGATGAGAAAGCCAAGGCACAGGATTTAATTAATTGGATGGAACAGAAGCTAAAGGCTGTATCTGATAAAATTGAACTAATGACAGAAGATCAGAAACAAACGGTGTTAGACTATAGTGAAATGGGTTCTACAAGCGGAAAAGGAACAAATTTTGATGATATTGTTACAAGAGCGGGCCTCATCAACCCTGTATCAAAAGAGGGGTTGGAAGGCTGGCCCGAACTATCCAAGGAAATGATAATAAAGTATAACCCTCAGATAATTATTCTGCCATCATGGTACTACGACACTAAGGTTAACTTTTATTCGTTGAATGAGAAAATAAAGGGTGATAAGGCACTGGCTGATATAAAAGCAGTAAAGAACAATAAAATAATTTCAGTACCTTATAATCATATTTCATCAACATCTCAATACGCTGTACTGGCAGTGGAGGATATTGCAAAGATTGCCTATCCGGGACTGTTTAAATAAACCGGAGGAAACATGGAAAACAAAAAAATCAAAACACGCCTGAAAAATATCGGAATTATTCCGGGAATGCTGCTGCTTCTATTGATTGTTATGGTTGCGGGAACAGCAATAGGGGCTGTAAACGTACCTTTTTTTGATACATTTAAAATAATTCTTAAAAATATTGGTATTTTAAAACATGCAACATTTGCTGAAGGACAGGAACCTATAATTTTTATGGTAAGGTTTCCCAGAGTATTAGTAGCTGCACTTGCGGGAATAGCCCTTGCCTCCTCCGGAGCAGTTATGCAGGGGATGTTCAGAAATCCTATGGCAGATCCAGGATTATTGGGAATATCCAGCGGCTCCGGGCTGGGAGCGGTTCTGGCTATAAAACTGGGGTTGACTGCTGCAAGTATGTATTTTATGCCGTTGTTTGCTTTTGCAGGAGCATTTATTGCAATATTTGTAATATACATACTGTCCTATCAGAAAGGGAAAGTGCCCGTGCTTACACTGATGCTGTCAGGAATTGCGGTGAGTACCTTTATAGGAGCAATTACAAATATTATACTTACACTGTCATATGATTATCAGGTTAAGGAATTTCTTTTTTGGTCCACCGGGGGACTTGACGGCAGACGTTGGGAACACGTACAGCTTGTGGTGCTTCCTATTATTATAAGTGTTTTACTTATGTTTGTTTTTTCAAGGGACTTAAATGTTCTTATGTTGGGGGAAGAGGAAGCAAGATCTGTAGGATTAAGTTCAGGGGAAATAAGAACAGTACTACTTGTATTGGTTTCTATTGCAACAGCCAGTGCAGTTTGTGTCAGCGGTGCCATAAGTTTTGTAGGGCTGATTGTACCTCATATTATGAGGCTTTTGGTTGGGCCTAACTACAAAAAGTTGTTGCCTGCCAGCAGCATCGGTGGTGCTATTTTCCTTGTGACCTGTGATCTTGTATCTCGTGTTGTAGTCATTCCTTATGAGATTGGAGTAGGAATAATAACAGCATTGGTGGGGGCTCCGTATTTCCTTTACTTATTACTTAGAAGTAAAAAGGAAGGAGGGGCGATAATCTGACATGGACAGTATTATTGAAATACAAGACCTTAAGTATGAGATTAACAATAAATTAATACTTGATGATATTTGCCTGAAGGTAAAAGAAGGTGAGCTAGTTGGCCTCATAGGCCCCAACGGTGCGGGTAAAACCACCCTTCTTAAATGCTTGAACGGTATTTACAAGGCAGAAGGTACTGTAAAGATCAACGGTAAATTAATAAATCAAATGACCAGTAAAGGCCTTGCAGAAAAAGTAGCTCTAATGCATCAGAACACTCAGATAGGTTTTCCGTTTCCAGCAAGAGAAGTAGTACTTATGGGAAGGTATCCTTATCTCAAAAGGATGCAGAGAGAGAGCAAAGAAGATTATAAAATTGCAAGAAAAAACATGGAGTACACGGATACTGAAAAGCTTGAAGATTGCGTAATTAACGAAATGTCGGGAGGCGAAAGGCAGAGAGTGCTTTTTGCTAAAACCTTGACTCAGGAAACAGATATCATTCTTCTTGACGAGCCTACGGCAAGTCTGGATATTACTTATCAGGAACAGATATTCAAATATTCGAGAGAACTGTCTGAACAGGGAAAAACCGTAGTAGCTGCAATGCACGACCTTAAAATTGCTGCAAAATACTGTACACGTCTTGTTCTTATGAATAATGGACGGATTGTTGCAGACGGAAGTCCGGAGGAAGTTCTTACGTCACAGAACCTGTCTTGTGTTTATGGTGTAAATGCACTGGTTTACAAAAATAGAATAACAGGCTTGATGGATATCTATATTCATAAGTTCAATGAAAAGAACAAAGCTGTAAGATTTCATGTAATAGGCGGTGGCGGAACAGCCGGAAGTGTAATAAGACAGCTGTATGAGCAAGGGTATTATATATCGGCAGGTGTATTTTCACAAGGTGACAGCGACATAGCGTCAGCAGAGGTGTTCGGGGTGGATTATTTGATGGAGCAGCCCTTTTCCAGTATTTCAGATGAGCTTTTCGATAAAAATCTTTTATACGTAAAGGACGCTCATACAACAATACTCTGCAATATGCCTTTCGGACTTCAAAACATAAGGAATCTGGAGGCTGCGGAACAGGCACAGAAACTTGTCATAATAGAGGACGACCTCCCTGAGACAAGGGATTTTACAGGCGGTAAAGCCTTAGAAATTTACAACCGCCTAAAAAGAAGGGCGGTTGCCGTAATAGATTCGTCCAGACTCCATGAAATACTTTAAGTGAGCAGTATTTATTTTAAATATCCTGTTCAAAGGTCATACAGTCCACATAGTAATCGTTAAAATCTTTACTACTGGAAAGTTCTATATAATTGATGTATTTACTGATTTCCTGTGCCAAAGGCAGAAGTGATTTACTGGTAAGTACATCAATAGCTCCTTGGGCGGCGGCATTTCCAATTGAAATAATCCGGCCTTCAAGTTCCACGGGGATAAGGCCGATTTTTAAGGCACTGTCAATATTGATGTAGCTGCCGAAGCCGCCTGCCAGATAAACATTTTTAATATCTTCAAAACCTATTCCGGCATTTTTAACAAGCACTCTTATTCCTGCGGCTATAGCCGCTTTTGCATTCTGAATTTCACGGATATCTCGCTGAGTCAGAATTATTTGGTTGCCAGAAAGGGTTTCATCTGCATTGCAAAGTACAAAAGCATTAACTCCGTCCATGGAAACTATCCTGTCACAAAGATGTTCCAGCCCGGAGGAATTTGGCCTCCATGCCATATCAATTCTCCCGGTTTCGTCAACTATACCAAGATCAAGTAGCTCTGCCAGTAGGTCGACCACACCTGTACCGCATAAACCCAGCGGTTTTGTGTCCCCAATAGTGGTAAAAGTGATTCCCTGCTTTAGGGAAACGCTGTTGATGGCACCATTGACACTTCCCATGCCATTTTTAATATTTGCTCCCTCAAAAGCAGGGCCTGCGGCTGCCGAGCAGGCGTACATACCATCTTTTCCACCCAGTACAATTTCTCCGTTAGTTCCTATATCTATGAGAAGTGAAGCAGACGCCTGTTGATACATACCAGCGGTCAGTATTGCTCCCACAGTATCAGCTCCCACATAAGCAGATACCCCGGGTAGAATATAAGCTATACCTTGGGGGTTAATATCCAGGCCTATTTGGCGGGTTTGAACGCTCACAGTAGATGTAAATACAGGAACAAATGGTGCAATTGCTATATTTGATGGATTTACTTTAAGGAGCAGATGCAGCATTGTAGTGTTGCCTACAAAAGTCATTACATAAACCTCAGTTCGAGAAATTTCTGCTTGTTCACATAACATACCAATGCAAATATTTAGAGCTTGAATAAGTAGGCCATTGAGCCGTTCCAACCCATTTTCATTTTCCATGGTATAACCGATTCGTGATATAACATCGGCACCAAAAGCCTTTTGGGGATTCAACAGGGAGGTGACACAAACCTTTTTACCGGTGGTCAGGTCCATCAAATAGGCTGCAATGGTGGTTGTTCCGATATCAACAGCTATTCCATACAGGGTTTTTACCGTTTTACCGGGTTCCACTGCAATAATGTCAGAGAAGTCAATTACAAGGGGGTCGAAAGGGATATCTCTTTGAATACTCTCGGTAACAATCCTTGCAGGAAGTTCATTATAATCTATTGATATTTCAATATCCGATTGAATTTTGTGACGACAAGCCAGTCTGTAGCCGCTTTCTACTGCTTCACGCCCCAACAGTTTTATTTCCTCGGCTTCTATTGGGATGTGATTTCCGGAACTGAGCTTTACTCTGCATTTACCACAGGTTCCATTCCCATTACAAGGAGAATCAATATAAAAACCGTTTTCTCTCAGCATTTCAAGTAAGTTTTTATTCTTAACTGACGTATAGACCTTGGAATATCCGTCTTTTTTGATCGTTACCTTAAACATCCTGATTATCTCCTTCGACTGTTATTATGTCATTGTCATTGGATGCGGCAATTCTTGCACCTGGTGGAACTATCAGAACTTCATTATCATTAAATCTGCCATTTAACATATTTTCAAGTAGTTTGGGGTTACCCGGTACTTCAAAGAAGTTCCAGTTTAAAAAAGACGCTGCCGAACGCGTCGATGATCTGTAATATTCATTATTACCAAAGCAGTTCCACGAAATAAAGCCGGCATTATTATACTCTTTCATCCAGCTTTGTTCCATTTCCATGAGATATTCAGCATTGTCTTCTCCATATTTCTGAATATACTCCTTTTGGAGTGTCATGTACTTAAGTTCACCCGGTTGCCAGCCACGCTCTATCCATCCCGATGAGAACCAGTAGGTTCCGGGTTGCTGCCTGAATAATTCTAAATATTTTTCTTTGGAACCCAGAAGCAGGGTAATGCAGTCATGTGCTTTGGGAACTACCAAAGGCAGCCTTTGACTGCTAATACCCGTAATACCGTTACTGCATAGTCCATAGCAGACAATAATATAATCATAATCAGGATAGGTGTCAAAGTAGTTATATGGAAAACCTTCATTGACCCTGTCAATTTCATGCTGAAGGCGTTTATTTAATTTTTCAGGGGTGTCATGCAAGCCCTGATGCAAAAAGGTCACATCCGTATAATGCTCTGACAAACTGGCAAGATAAGATATTTCTCTGTTTAGTACATCACAGGCTATAACTTTGAGACGAAGCATTTTTTCACCCCTTACACTCATATAGGTAATGTTACGCTTCCGCAGATTTACAAGCTTTAACAGCTTCTTCGGCGGCTGAAGCAGCATCCGGAGTATATATATCTGCTGAAATCTTATCGCAATAGCTTTGATTAACAGGAGCTCCACCAATCATAATAGTTACTTGTTCTCTGATACCTGCATTTTTCGCAGCATTAACTACGTTTTCCATTTCAGGCATAGTAGTTGTAAGCAAAGTAGAGCAGCAAATAATCTGAGCATTTTCCTGAATTGCCATGTCAATAAATTTCTGTGCAGGTACATTGACACCCAAATCAACAACTTCCAGACCTCTGCCTTCCAGCATCATCTTAACCAGATTCTTACCGATATCATGGAGATCGCCGAAAACTGTTCCTATAACAACCTTTCCTACAGCTTTTGCGCCGCTGGATATCAGGATTGGTTTAATAATTTCTGTTCCTGCGTTCATAGCTCTTGCAGCTATCAGCACATCAGGAACATAAATTTCATCCTTCTTGAATTTATCACCTATAACAGACATTCCATCCAACAGTCCGCTATTTAAAATATCAACAGCTGATAAACCTTCGTCAACAGCTTTTTGAACCAATTCCTTTACAACTTTGGCTTTGCCTGACTGCAAGGCCTGTGAAATTTCATTTAAAATACTCATTTGAATAACCTCACTTTACTGTAATAGCTATGTCATATATTATACAAAAAAAGTATATATATTCAAATCATTATTATTTTATGATGTTAAATTTAACAAAAATTGATCTTATACTATACACCATATTTAAATAATATTTTTAATAAATGTATGTTAAAAAAATATCAAAAAAACATTGACAATTAATTAACAAAGGATTACAATTAAATTGTTAAATAATTAACAGAGCTTTCAAAGAGTATTGTTAAAAAAATAACAATACCCCAAATATAAAATATACTAAGATTTGACTTCAAGAATATGGAGGGTGAATTATTATGGCTAAGAAGAATTTGGTGGTAAATAGTGTTGACACTCTGTTGGATAAGTTGGCAGAGATAAGGAAGGCACAGCAAGAATATTCAACTTTTACCCAGGAGCAGGTTGATAAGATATTTTTGGCTGCATCACTTGCTGCTAATAAAAAGAGGATTCCTCTTGCTAAAATGGCTCAGGCTGAAACAGGAATGGGTATTATAGAAGACAAAGTAATCAAAAATCATTATGCGGCAGAGTACATATACAACGCATATAAGGATACACAGACCTGTGGTGTTATTGAACGTGATGAAGCTTTCGGTATCACAAAGATAGCTGAACCTCTTGGTGTTGTTGCGGCGATTGTGCCAACTACAAACCCAACATCAACTGCAATTTTTAAGGCACTTATTGCTTTAAAAACAAGAAACGGAATTATATTCTCACCACATCCAAGAGCAAAGAAGGCAACTATTGAGGCAGCAAATATTATTTTGGAAGCAGCCGTTGCGGCAGGTGCACCAAAGGGAATCATCGGATGGGTTGATGAGCCAACAATAGAACTTTCCGAAAGAGTTATGAAGGAAGCTGATATAATACTTGCTACAGGCGGCCCCGGAATGGTTAAGGCTGCATACTCCTCAGGAAAGCCGGCAATAGGCGTTGGACCAGGTAACGTACCTGCAATAATTGACGAAAGTGCTGACATAAAGACAGCTGTAAGTTCAATCATTGTTTCAAAGACATTTGACAACGGTATGATTTGTGCTTCCGAGCAGTCAGTAATCGTTTTAGATAAAATATACAACGAAGTTAAAAAAGAATTTAGTCTCAGGGGCGCTTACATGCTCAACAAGGAAGAAACTCAAAAGGTAAGAGAAGTTATATTGGTTAACGGCGCATTAAATGCAAAAATCGTTGGTCAGTCAGCTCACACTATTGCAAAATTGGCAGGTTTTGATGTTCCTGTTGATGCAAAGGTACTGGTAGGAGAAGTTGAATCAGTTGAATTATCCGAAGCTTTTGCACATGAAAAACTATCACCTGTACTTGCAATGTACAAGTCAAAGAGCTTTGATGACGCTGTATTAAAGGCTGAAAAACTTATAGCAGACGGCGGTTTCGGTCATACTGCTTCATTATATATTGATACTGTAAACAGCAAGGATAAGCTTAATAAATTTACTGCTGCAATGAAGACTTGCAGAATTGTTATAAATACACCATCTGCACAGGGTGGAATCGGAGACCTCTACAACTTTAAGCTTGCTCCGTCACTTACCCTTGGTTGCGGTTCATGGGGCGGCAACTCCGTTTCAGAAAATGTCGGAGTTAAACATCTGATTAATATTAAGACTGTTGCCGAGAGGAGAGAGAATATGCTGTGGTTTAGAGCACCTGAAAAAGTTTATTTCAAGAAAGGATGCCTTGGTGTTGCTTTAAGAGAACTCAAGACTGAGATGAATAAGCAAAGGGCATTCATAGTTACAGACTCCTTCCTTTACAACAACGGATATACTAAAGCAGTTACAAACCTTTTGGATGATATGAATATCAAGCATCATACTTTCTTTGATGTAGCTCCAGACCCAACTCTTGCTTGCGCAAAGCTTGGTGCGGAAGCCATGAGAGATTTCAAGCCTGACGTGATTATAGCAATCGGCGGGGGTTCCGCAATGGACGCAGGTAAAATCATGTGGACAATGTATGAACATCCTGAAGTTGATTTCCAGGATCTCGCAATGAGATTTATGGATATCAGAAAAAGAGTATACACATTCCCCAAGATGGGCGAGAAAGCATACTTTGTTGCAATCCCCACATCAGCAGGAACAGGTTCAGAGGTAACACCGTTTGCAGTTATTACTGACGAACAGACAGGTGTAAAATATCCTCTTGCAGACTATGAACTAATGCCTAAGATGGCAATAGTTGATGCAGACCTTATGATGAACATGCCAAAAGGCCTTACATCAGCTTCTGGTATAGATGCTTTGACACATGCTCTTGAAGCATATGCTTCAATGCTTTCAACTGATTATACAAAGGGTCTTGCTTTGCAGGCAACAAAGAGCATTTTCGAATACTTGCCTTCAGCATATGAGAATGGTGCAAAAGATCCTATAGCAAGAGAAAAAATGGCTGACGCTTCAACAATGGCCGGTATGGCATTTGCAAACTCATTCCTGGGTGTTTGCCACTCGATGGCTCACAAATTGGGAGCATTCCACCACTTACCTCACGGTGTAGCAAATGCACTGCTGATTACTGAGGTAATGAAGTTTAACATAGCTGAAGCTCCTGCGAAGATGGGTGCATTCTCACAGTACAAGTATCCTGAAATACTCAAGAGATACGCAGAAGTAGCATCCTTTATTGGAATCACAGGTTCCAGCGAAGAAGACAAATTCAAAAAGCTTATAGCTAAAATAGATGAATTAAAGGCAAAAGTCGGATTGCCAAAGACCATCAAGGAAGCAGGCGTAAATGAAGAAAAATTCCTTGCTACTTTGGATGAAATGGTTGAACAGGCATTCGACGATCAATGTACAGGTGCCAACCCAAGATACCCACTCTTGAGTGAAATCAAGGAAATGTACCTGAAAGTTTACTACGGTAAGTAAGAAAATCATCCTTTTAATATAATTTGGTGAGCCGCATACATGCCAATCTACAGTTGGCATGGTTATGCGGCTTATTTTTTGACAGTTTTTTAGTAATAATAATGCTATAATCACTATAGATATAGGTACATATTTTGTATTTGAAGTATGAATTAAAGGGTATAAATGTATTGGATATTCATACATGCGATATTTCATAAAGGAGGATTTCACCAAATGAGTTTTAATTATTTTATCCCATCGAGAATACTTTTCGGTAAGGGGCAACTCTCAAATTTGCATAATCAATGTTTGCCGGGAAAAAAAGCATTGATTGTCACTTCAGCCGGAACATCTATGAAAAGGCACGGTTATCTTGACAGGTTGGAAGAGGAGCTTAAAAAGGCAAATATACAATTCATTCTATTTGATAAAATATTACCAAATCCAATAAAACCTCATGTCATGGACGGAGCAAAACTTGCAAGGGAAAATGGCTGTGACTTCATTATTGGTCTTGGAGGCGGCAGTAGTATTGATTCTGCAAAATCTATTGCTGTAATGGCTACAAATGAAGGTGACTATTGGGATTATGTCGGTGGTGGCTCTGGTAAGGGCATGCCTGTTACTGTTGATCCACTGCCTGTGGTGGCTATTACAACTACAGCCGGTACGGGTACTGAAGCAGACCCTTGGACGGTTATAACCAATGACGAGACCAATGAAAAAATCGGCTTTGGATATGATAAAACATTTCCTGTTTTGTCTATAGTTGACCCGGAGCTGATGATGACGGTTCCTGCACATCTTACAGCTTATCAGGGTTTTGATGCACTGTTTCACAGCACAGAGGGCTATATAAATGTAGTTGCAAATGAAATGAGTGACATGTATGCCCTAAAGAGTATTGAGCTCATAGGTAAATATCTTTCAAAGGCAGTAAATGACGGTTCCAATGAAGAGGCTCGTGAAAAGGTTGCTTTGGCAAATACACTTGCGGGAATGGTTGAATCCACCTCAGGCTGTACTTCGGAACATTCATTGGAACATGCCATGAGCGCATTGCATCCCGATTTACCCCATGGGGCCGGACTTATTATGGTAAGCAGGGAGTACTATACGTTTTTTGCTAAATCAGGCTCGTGCAGTCAGCGAATGATTGACATGGCTGTCTCCTTGGGCAAGAAAGATGCAAAGGACCCTATGGATTTTGTAACAGCTTTGGTAGAGCTTCAAAAAGCTTGTGGAGTGGACGATTTAAAAATGTCTGAATACGGAATTAAGCTTAGTGAAATGGAAGCTTTGGCGGAGAATGCAAGGCACACAATGGGAGGTTTGTTCGCTTGTGATCCTGTAAAGCTATGCGATAAAGATGTTGTTGAAATCTATACTAAGTCTTATAAATAATTTTGCAAAACTTTTATACGATGGAGTCGCACTATGAATGTCAATTCTACAGTTGGCACGATTATGCGACTTTTCTGTTTTTTGTTATAAATTAAACTTGACCCCGAATTTCCAGTGTTATAAAGTATTCAATAAGACATTTTCAAGTATTATACAGTTAATTACTTAAGTGGGGTGATATTATTTTTATCAATAAAAAGATAAATTGGGAAAAGACTACTTTTTGGTTTGTCTTTGCAACATTGGTCTTGTCAACGGTCTTTTCACTTATAAATGTTATTATTGCACCATCTAAACCTATTGTGGGACAAGCATTTGTCAAGCTTAGAAGCGACTATGTTCTTATGCTGATTCAGTGTATTATGGGAATGATTATTATGTTCCTTCCTTCGATTATAGAAAGAAAATGGAAAATAAATATTCCCGGTTTTATGCACATAGTTTTTGTATTCTTCCTGTATGCGGCCATATACCTTGGTGAGGTTAGAAGTTTCTACTATAAGATACCTCATTGGGATACTGTTCTTCACACCTTCAGCGGTGCAATGATAGGAGCACTTGGATTTTCAATTGTAAAGCTTTTGAATGATTCCGAAAAGGTGCAGATAAACCTGAGTCCCTTATTTGTAGCTGTTTTTGCCTTTTCCTTTGCCTTGGCAATAGGTGCATTATGGGAGATATACGAGTTTGCTTTTGATAAGTTGCTGGGGCTAAATATGCAGAAATTTGCTCATGAAGACGGAAGTCTTATGATGGGAAGAGCGGCTCTGGCAGATACTATGAAGGATTTAATAGTTGATTCCTTAGGGGCCCTTGCAACCAGTATCACCGGATATATTTCACTCAAATTTAAAAAGGGATGGCTGGAAAAGTTCGAAGTAACCAGAAGCCGTAAGGTAAGTATGTAGGAAAAGTGGGGTGTTGCAGAATAGAAAGTTTTTCTGTTTTAACACCTGTACTCCCGTATAAAATTATATCAATGATTGCTCCCAAGATATTTGCAAGAGTTTATAGCGGCTCATCTTAGGATATTTTACCGTCGCTCCATTCATCGTCCATGATTCATTGTTTCGCTAAAACCTACATCGTGTAGTTTTCCGGTAAAATATCCGTCTTTGCCGATAAACACCTGCAAATATCTTTAACCAAGCTTCCATTGATACAATTTATACTCTAAGTACAGGTTAAAAAGATACGAATTAATTTTACGACAACCCCTTCTTATGCCAATATCTTATAGAAAGTAACCCGGATACTTTTCTTTTAGGATATCTGCATGTTCCAAACCATTGTAGTGATGTTTTTTTAGTAAGGTATTACAGCCTTTTTTATCGCCCTCTTCAATTTTGGTCATAATTTCAAAATGCTCTTGGAATACCTTGTTCAACATTTCAGGCTCATACATGGTTAAAAGCCTGAATCTGTTGTAGTGAATTCTTGTGGTGCTTATAATGTCCCAAATTGTTTCATGGTTAACGGCCTTGAATATAACTTTGTGAAAATCATTGTCAAGTTCCAAAAATTCTTCTATATTGCCGTCGTTTTCAACTAAATCCTTCTGCAACCGTATATTCTTTTTTATTTCAGCAGGTAAATTCTTCATTCCGATGTCGATTATTTCGCCTGCAATCTGACATTCAAGAAGGTTTCTCATATAAACACTTTCTCTTACGTATGAAAGGTCTACAAGGGACACAAAGGTACCCTTCTGAGGGTATATATCAATCAGCTTTTCGTAGGACAGACGTATGAAAACTTCCCTTACAGGTGTTCTGCTGACATTTAGCAGTTCTGATATTTCTGTCTCGCTGATCATTTGACCGGGTTTATATTCAAGATTTAGTATTTTATTTTTAACTTCCATATAAATAACTTCTTTAAGAGGAAGTACATTTCTTTGAAATCTATTCATGTTACACTCCTATAAATGATAAAACTTTAATCAACTCCTGTTCAATTTTAGCACAGTATGCAGCACATTTACAATTTACAGTTACAGGTGATGGATTGACACTAAACTTGTATACTAGTATATTAATATATAAGATAGTATTATTCAATAATTTTAAAGAGGTAAATATTATGGATAAAAGCGATGTACTAAAAAAGATTTGTGATTGCGGTGTTGTTGCTGTTGTTAGGGCTGACAGTCCTGAGCAAGCTATGAAAATAGCAGATTCCTGCGTTGAAGCTGGAATCAGTGCCATTGAAATAACCTTTACGGTAAGTGGTGCACTTGATGTAATTAAGAAACTGGCGGAGTCCAACAAGGACAACAAGATTCTCATCGGAGCAGGTACTATCCTTGACCCTGAGACAGCCAGAGCAGCTATTCTTGCAGGAGCACAGTTTATTGTAAGCCCTTGCCTGAACAAGGAGGTTGTTAAGGTTTGCAACAGGTATCAGGTTGCTTGTATGCCAGGAGCCATGACTGTTAAAGAGGCTGTTGAGTGCATGGAAGCAGGTGCTGATATTGTAAAGGTATTCCCGGGCGAACTATTTGGCCCTGCTATTATCAAGGCTTTCAGAGGCCCGTTGCCTCAGATTAAACTTATGCCTACAGGGGGAGTAAACCTGGAAAACACAGCAGAATGGATAAAAGCAGGAAGTGTTGCAGTAGGAGTTGGCGGAAATTTAACTGCAGGAGCTAAAAAGGGTGACTATGAATCAATTGTTACTTTAGGAAAACAGTTTATTGAAAAGGTAAAGCAAGCTAGGGCCTGAGAGTGACACTACACAGTAAATAAGGAGGCTGTTATGTCTATTCTGAATTTAAAACCTGAAGGAAGTTATACATATGATTGTATTTCTCTGGGTGAAGTAATGCTAAGACTTGATCCGGGAGATGGAAGGATAAGAAACTGCAGAGAATTCAAGGCATGGGAAGGCGGAGGAGAATACAATGTATCCCGTGGACTTCGCAAGTGCTTTGGAATGAAATGTGCCGTGGTTACTGCTTTTGCTGATAATGATATCGGAAAGCTTATCGAAGATATGATTCTGCAGGGTGGAGTTGATACCTCTCTCATTAAATGGATACCTTTTGACGGTATTGGCAGGGCTGTAAGAAATGGCTTAAATTTTACGGAAAAAGGCTTTGGAATCAGAGCTGCCCTCGGTGTTTCAGACAGGGCAAACACTGCGGCATCACAATTGAAGGCCGGGGATATTGACTGGGAATATATATTCGGTAAGCTGGGAGCAAGATGGTTTCACACAGGAGGGATTTTTGCAGCATTGTCTGAAACTACGCCTGAGGTAGTTATTGAGGCGGTTAAAACTGCAAAAAAATACAATACCATCGTTTCCTATGACCTAAACTACAGACCTTCTCTCTGGAACTACATCGGAGGAAATAAGAAGGCACAGGAAGTAAACAAGGAAATTGCAAAGTATATAGATGTTATGATTGGAAATGAAGAAGACTTTACTCAATGTCTGGGTTTTGAGGTTGAAGGTAACGACCAAAACCTTAAAGAACTAGATATAGAAGGCTATAAGAAGATGATAGACAGGGTTGTTAAGCAATATCCAAATATGAAAGTAGTTGCTACAACATTGAGAGGTGTAAAAACTGCTACCATTAATGACTGGCGTGCGATATGCTGGGCAGATGGCACAGTTTACAAGTCCATCGAATTCCCGGGTCTTGAGATTTATGACAGAGTAGGCGGAGGAGACAGCTTTGCATCAGGCTTGGTTTATGGCTTGATGACAACAGGAGATGCTCAGAAGGCTGTAAACTATGGTGTTGCCCATGGGGCACTCGCAATGACTACCCCTGGTGATACCTCCATGGCAAACCTCAAGGAAGTTGAGAGTGTCATGAAAGGTCAAAGTGCAAGAGTAGTAAGGTGATTGAATCATGTTTAACGGTATAGTATATTGGTAATTGAATACACTTTTACTATGGGTTTAGAACAATATTAAACCATAAGGAGGAATTTTGCATGGCTGAAACAAATAGTATTCTGGCATGGACTCTGGTATCGGAATGTCCTATCCCTGAGGACGTTAACGATCTGATGGTTGAGGGAGAAATGGCGGTAGCTGCGTATAAAACATTCCGTGACGCAGCGGTATTCACCAATAAGAGGCTTATTGTAAGGGATGCACAGGGACTTACCGGTAAAAAGGTTGAGGTATATTCTTTACCGTATTCATCTATTAATATGTGGTCAACAGAAAATGCAGGCAGATTTTTGGATTTTAATGCCGAAGTTGAGTTATGGACTCGGGCAGGTCATATTAAAATAAATCTGCAAAAAGGTGTTGAAATAAGGAAGTTTGACAAGCTTATAGCAAATGCTCTGCTTAAATAGCTTTTAACAAAAATAAATGGGTTGTCGCAAAACAGAAAATTTTTCTGTTTTATAACACAGGTACTCCCGTATAAAATTATATCAATGATTGCTTCCAAGATATTTGCGAGAGTTTCTAGCGGCTCATCATAGGATTATTTTACCGTCGCTCACATTCATCGTCCATGATTCATTGTTTCGCTAAAACCTACATCGTATAGGTTTTCCGGTAAAATATCCATGTTCGCCGATAAACATCTGCAAATATCTTTAACCAAGCTTCCATTGATACAATTTATACTCGCGTACAGGTTAAACAACCCCTTTTTTCTTTTTATTCTTTATAATCTCCTCTGTCCACAACAAGTTCATAACCTATTTTCTGCATACGGTTTTGAAGGCAGAATCTGCATTCGGCTGCCTCTTCTCCTGTACATATCTTATTGTCATACAATGCATACTTCTTTCTCACAGAAACAGGTGAAAGGTTTGGCATTACAACGTTTGCCCCTGCCAGAATACCCATTTCACGTCCCTTGGAATCAATGGTTCCCAAGGCAGTTGTTGCAGGTATAAGAGCTTTTGGGTTCATAAGCCTTAATATTCCTATAAGTAAAAGTGTGAGTTCCAAACTGCCTTGCTTTTCATTTAAAAACCTTGTGTCCTTATGTGGAATGAAAGGCCCTATTCCAATCATGTGAGGCTTAAATTCCTTTATAAACAGTAAGTCTTCTACTATGTTTTCCATGGTCTGGAAGGGAGAGCCTACCATAAAGCCTGTACCAACTTGAAACCCAATTTCTTTAAGATTAAACAGACACTGCTTTCTGTCAGCCAAAGAAAGTTCTGTGGGATGGAGCTTGTTGTAATGCTCATCTGTTGCCGTCTCATGGCGAAGCAGATAGCGATCGGCTCCGGCCTCAAAAAATCTTTTGTAGGATTCGTAGCTGTGTTCACCTATAGAAAGGGTTATGGCACAGTCAGGGTAAGCAGACTTTATATTTTTAATTATTTCAACAACTTTGTCTGCAGAATAAAATCCATCTTCACCGCCTTGTAAAACAAAGGTTCTGAAACCAAGTTCATACCCTGTTTCACAGCAGGACAGGATTTCTTCCATACTTAATCGGTATCGGTCTGCATTTTTGTTGCTTCTGCTGATACCGCAGTAATAGCAATCGTTTTTACAGAAATTCGTAAATTCAATCAGACCCCTTGTATAAATAGAGTTACCAAAGTTGTTCTTTGAAACAAATCTTGCTTTTTCAAACAAATATTCGCTTATTTCGGTATTGAAATTGTTGAGTATGTAGAGCAGCTCATTTCTTTCAAGCCCTTGTGTTTCATATAGTTTATCGATTAATTCCTTCATTGAAAGGCCTCCTGATTTATTTTAACAACGTTACAATATATATACCACCAATAGAGTTATTTAAAATATGTTTCTACAGTATTTACTATAGTTTCTACATCTGCCAATGCACCTTTTCCAAGGTCTCCGCAGGCCAAAACTGCCTCTTTTGGCTCAACAAACCTGTAACCCAATTCCGATAGAGTTCTGATATTTCGCTGAACAATAGGGTTATTGTACATGTTGGTATTCATTGCAGGACAAATATAAACTGGTACATTGTTCATAGCCATTACTACTGTTGTCAGCATATCATCGGCAATACCGGATGCAAGCTTGCCTATCAGATTTGCACTGGCGGGAGCAATCAGGCACAAGTCCGCTTTCTTTGCTAGAGAGATATGCTTTATTTCTTTTGGTGTTATCTCCTCAAACATGTTCCAGTAAACTTTGTTTTTGGTTAAGGATTGGAAGGTCAGGGGAGTGATAAATTCCATTGCACTCTTTGTCATAATAACGTCAACGTTGTAACCCCGCTTGGTCAGTATGTTCGCTATGTCGGCTGCTTTGTAGGCCGCGATACTTCCTGTAACTCCAAGAATAATATTTTTCATTCTAAACCCCCCCTTTGCACAAAGTAATTTCAATAGAATGAGCTACTATTGCATTTGCAATTTGTGCCTTTGTTTGATAGGTTAAGTACGACTTATCCCTGAAAATAAGATGCCCTGTATGACTGTCATTGGTAATCTGGCTCATATCGTTTGCCAGTACCATTTCACAATTGTTTCTCTCAAGTAGGCTGAAACCGACGTCTATTAACTCTTCTTCAGCCACGTTGCTCAAAAGCTTGAAGCCTACAAGTGTTGTTTCCGGTTGAAGGTTTTTTATCATTCCTATAATTTTAGGAGTTTTCTTCAGACTGATTACAAGGTCCTTTATATCGGAACTAAGCTTATTTTCATTATTAATTGCTGAATTACTGAATACATAGTCAGTTATGTTTGTAGCAATGTCTTTTGGATTGAGAGCTGCAATTTTTTCAGAATTCAGCAGGATATAGCTTGCTATGGATTTGCTAATGCTGTCCTTAGTTGTAACGCACTCAACACCATAGTCGCTTACGGCCATAGAATGAATAACTATATCAACTTTATGTTTTTCAAGAATTCCTTGCAGCGTAGACGCAAGTCGTGCTACACTGTCAATCTTTATTATAGTGACTTTATCGGATGAAGGTACAACTGCGTTTTGTCCGCAGACGTAATAAATCTTTTCTATAGAAACACTATTACAATTCAAAAAGGCTTCTGCTATGGCAGTACCCAATCTTCCGGTGGAATTGTTTGAAATTGCCCTTACATCATCAATTTTCTCAGTTGTCCCACCGGCTGTAATCAAAACAACCAATCTATTCACATCCTTACTATTTACTGTCTTATGCTTGCTTATTGACTATACTTTAACATTTATAAGGTGTTATTTCAATGGCGGCAGGATAGCATAAAAAGGCAAAAGGCAGATGATAGCGCTTCACAGCTCTCATCTGCCTTTTTGACCGGTGATTTTATATTTTAAAAAGCCTATTATTCTGAGAATAAAGGTGTTGAAAGATATCTTTCACCTGTATCAGGAAGGAGAACAACGATAGTCTTCCCGGCATTTTCAGGACGCTTTGCAAGTTCTGTTGCAGCCCAAAGTGCTGCACCTGACGAAATACCTACCAAAAGGCCTTCTGCCTTGGAAAGCTCTCTACCTGCTACAAAAGCATCATCGTTTTCAACTGCAATTATTTCATCATATATCTTTGTGTTCAAAGTATCAGGAACAAAACCCGCACCTATGCCCTGAATCTTGTGAGCACCCGCAGTTCCTTTTGAAAGAACAGGGGAACTTGCAGGTTCAACTGCAACTACTTTTACATTCGGATTCTGTGCTTTGAGATACTCACCTGTTCCGGTTATTGTTCCACCTGTACCTATTCCGGCTACAAATATATCAACTTTTCCGTCTGTATCTTCCCATATTTCAGGACCTGTTGTAGCTTTGTGAACCGCAGGGTTTGCCGGATTCACAAACTGACCTGGAATAAAGCTATTTGGGGTTGTTGCTGCCAGTTCCTCAGCCTTTGCAATGGCACCCTTCATACCTTTTGCGCCCTCTGTTAATACAAGCTCTGCACCATATGCCTTTAAAAGATTTCTACGTTCAATACTCATTGTTTCAGGCATAGTGAGAATTATCTTATATCCTCTTGCAGCAGCAACTGAAGCGAGACCTATTCCTGTATTTCCGCTGGTAGGTTCAATTATTACTGAGCCTTCCTTTAAAATGCCCTTTGCTTCGGCATCGTCAATCATAGCCTTTCCTATTCTATCCTTAACGCTTCCTGCTGGATTGAAATATTCCAGTTTTGCAATAACGGTTGCTTTTAAGTCATTTTTCTTTTCATAGTTTGACAGTTCCAAAAGAGGGGTTTTTCCAATCAGGTCAGTAAGGCTTTTATATATTTTAGCCATTTTTAATACACTCCTTTTATATTTATTTTAATGTAATTATCAGTGAGTTATGCATATAGGAAATAGGTATGTATATTTCATATATTTCCTATATAATTAGTATGTATTAATTATATGCTCCTTATTTTCAAATGTCAATATATTTTGAATTAATAATAATATTTATCATATATGTTTACTATGATATTGACTTTGATTTCCAATCATTGTAAGATTAAAGGAATTAATTTAAGTGTAAAGGAGGTTATTTATGAACTATAATTTTGACGAAGTAATTGACAGAAAAAATACCAATTCAGTAAAGCATGACTTCCATGGGAGAAACGGAATGCCTGATGATGCCATACCCTTATGGGTTGCAGATATGGATTTCAAAACGCCAGACCCTGTCATAGAGGCTCTCGTAAAAGCAAGTGAACACGGTATTTTTGGATACTCCGAAACAAGGGAGGATTATTTTCTGATACTGCAGAAGTGGTTTTCAGACAACTATGATTGGGAAATACACCCGTCATGGCTTGTTAAAACACCCGGTGTCGTTTTTGCAATTGCCATGGCTGTAAGGGCTCTTACCCACAAGGGCGATGCTGTAATGATTCAAAGGCCTGTATACTACCCTTTTTCAAATTTAATATGTGACAATGAAAGAACTCTTGTAAATAATCCTCTTATATATAATGACAGAACCTATTCCATAGATTTTGAAGACTTTGAGGCAAAAATACTAGATAACCGAGTTAAGTTATTCATTCTATGCAATCCCCATAATCCTGTAGGGAGGGTATGGACAAGAGAGGAACTTATAAGACTTGGAGACATATGTGTAAAGCACGGTGTTACAGTTGTGTCGGATGAAATCCACGCAGATTTTATTTATAACGGTTACCGTCATCAGGTTTTTGCAAGTATAAAGCCTGAATTCGCCGATATAACTATTACATGTACTGCTCCAAGTAAGACTTTTAACCTTGCAGGACTGCAAGTGTCCAATATTATAATAAGCAACAGGGAACTCAAAAATGCAATAAAGAATGAGATCAACAAGACGGGACACGGACAGCTGAATACAATGGGTATTGTAGCCTGTAAAGCAGCCTACGAGCATGGCCATGAATGGTTACAACAGCTAAAGGTTTATTTGACGGAAAACCTGTCTTTTGTCAGAAGCTTTCTTGCCGAAAGGCTTCCACAGGTTAAGCTTGTGGAACCCCAGGGAACTTATTTGGTATGGCTGGATTTTAATGAGCTTGGGTTGAGAGAAGCGGAGCTGGAAAAGCTCATTGTAAGCGATGCAAAGCTATGGCTTGACGGCGGGACAATGTTTGGGGAAGAGGGAAAAGGCTTTCAAAGGATAAATATTGCCTGCCCCAGAGAGGTTCTGGAAAAGGCTTTTTTACAGCTTGAAGCCGCTGTAAATCGACGGGACTGTTGCAAAACTTAATTTTTATCTTTCCTAGCCGCACGTGAGTATAAATTGTATCAATGGAAGCTTGGTTAAAGATATTTGCAGATGTTTGTCGGCGAACATGGATATTTACCGGAACCCCTACACGATGTAGGGGTTAGCAAACAATGAATCATGGACGATGAATGTGAGCGACGGTAAAATATCCTATGATGAGCCGCTAGAAACACTTGCAAATATCTTGGAAGCGATCATTGATACAATTTTAAACGGGAGTACAGGTGTTAAAAGAGAAAAGCTTTCTAGTTTTGCAACAACCCCTATCTATATATTTTACATTAAGAGGTGGAGAAAGTATGAGTACAATTACAAGGGAAAAAGCATGGGAGCTGCTTACAGAGTATAACAAGGACACTTTTCATTTGAAGCACGCGCAGGTAGTTGAAGGTGTTATGAGATATTTTGCAAGACAACTGGGTTATTCGGAGGAAGAGGATTTCTGGGGGATTGTGGGCTTACTGCATGACCTTGATTTTGAGCAATATCCTGAGGAACACTGTATAAAGCAGCAGGAAATCATGAAGGAAAGAGGAATAGACCCACTGATTATTCGTGCTACAGCAAGTCACGGCTATGGACTCACAGTAGACATCAAGCCAGAGCATCAAATGGAAAAGGTGCTTTATGCAGTTGATGAGCTAACAGGACTCATTGGAGCTGTGGCACTTATGAGACCCTCAAAAAGTGTTTCAGACCTTGAGGTTAAATCAGTTAAGAAAAAATATAAGACTTCCAATTTCGCAGCGGGATGTTCCCGAGAGGTTATAGAACGGGGAGCGGAATTACTCGGATGGGAGCTGGATTACCTGATACAGCAGACTATTCTTGCAATGCGTGAATGTGAAGTGGTTGATTAAAACAACATGCATACTTGAAAACTGGAATAAATATATATATAATAGAGAATAATATATTAAAATATCAAAAAACAGCGATAATAAAAGCTATGATTTGTTTATTTCTCAAGAGAGCCGGTGGATGGTGAAAATCGGTGAAATAATGAATCTATCCACTTTGGGAGCTGTCGGTGATGAATCGAGAGGTTGGTACCCTTTATAGTACTTATGTCGAGAGGTCGATAATTTTTATCGGCAATTTGGGTGGCAACGCGGATACCTTCCGTCCCAGTATTATATGGGATTGGAAGGTTTTTTTGTTTTATTTAATTTGTTTAAAACTACAATATTTAATACAGGAGGAAACAGGATGTTAGATTTAAGATTTGTCAGAGAGAATCCCGAAATTGTAAAGCAGAATATAAGGAACAAATTTCAGGATAGAAAGCTTGGTTTAGTTGATGAGGTTATTGCTTTGGATTCTGAACTGAGAAGCGCAATGCAGGAGGCAGAAACTTTAAGAGCAAACAGAAACAAAATTTCAAAACAAATCGGCGGGCTTATGGCTCAGGGAAAAAAGGCTGAGGCAGAGGAAATGAAGCAGCAGGTTACAGCTCAATCTGAACGCCTTGCAGAGTTGGAAGTAAAAGAAAATGAGCTTCAAGAGAAAGTAAAAAACATCCTAATGGCTATCCCTAATATAATTGACCCAAGTGTTCCTATAGGGAAGGATGACAGCGAGAACGTAGAGGTTCAACGTTACGGTGAGCCTGTAGTACCGGAATTTGAGATTCCTTATCATACTGAAATTATGGAAAAGCTAAAGGGAATTGATTTGGACAGTGCCAGAAAGGTTGCAGGTAATGGCTTCTACTACCTTTTAGGGGATATAGCTAGACTTCATTCCGCAGTAATTTCGTATGCCAGAGATTTTATGATAGACCGTGGTTTTACTTATTGTATACCTCCTTTCATGATACGTAGCGAGGTTGTAACAGGAGTTATGAGCTTTGCTGAAATGGAAGCTATGATGTACAAAATAGAGGGTGAAGATTTGTTCCTCATCGGTACAAGCGAACATTCCATGATAGGAAAGTTCATAGACACCATAATACCCGAAACTTCACTGCCACACACTCTGACCAGCTATTCACCCTGCTTCAGAAAGGAAAAGGGAGCTCACGGTATAGAGGAAAGAGGAGTTTACAGAATACATCAATTTGAAAAACAGGAAATGGTAGTTGTATGTAAGCCTGAGGACAGCATGATGTGGTACGATAAAATGTGGCAGAATACAGTTGATTTATTCCGCTCACTGGATATTCCCGTTAGAACTTTGGAATGTTGTTCAGGAGACCTTGCTGATTTGAAGGTTAAATCAGTTGATATAGAAGCATGGTCACCAAGACAAAAGAAATATTTCGAGGTTGGAAGCTGTTCAAATCTTGGCGATGCTCAGGCTCGTCGCTTGAAAATCCGTGTTGATGGAGAAAACGGAAAATACTTTGCTAATACACTGAATAATACAGTTGTTGCTCCACCAAGAATGCTTATTGCATTTTTGGAAAATAACCTTAATGCAGACGGCTCGGTAAATATACCGGTGGCATTGCAGCCTTACATGGGCGGTAAAACAGTAATTAAATAAGATATTAGATAATGAAAAAAACAGCAGCCTCAGAATGATTGAGGTTGCTGTTTTTGTATGTTTTCGCAAGTCTGCTTTACATTGTTGAATATCCAAAGATAACGTCAATTCCCATCTCTTCGCCTTGGATATTCTTAACCTTATGAGTTACTAAAATATTTATGCCATTACTGGTGCCCACGCTGTTTCCCGGCAATTTAAATGTTATATGTAAGGTTTTGGTTGCCTTGTCATAATTGAAGTTATAAAGACCTGTTATGGTACTGCTGTGTTTGCCCTCACTTATAATAATATTTTTTCCGTTCAACGAACTTTCGTCCATATCATATTTGAATTTGACAGAAATATTGCTTTCGGAGTTGACGTCGGTCTGTCCATCTAATGGTACTGTTGCTTCAATCCAACTTTTCGAGTCTTTAATTGATTTTGGGCTATAATCAATCTGTTCCGAAGGTTTTGTGTGCTCTGTTTCTTTCATTGAAGTGATTCCCATCGAAGTCTCCTCATCAGGATTTTTGTCAGAACAGGACACAGTACTTGTAATTAATATCATGGAGAGTATTAAACAAAGAAATATTTTATGTATCATTTTAGAGTGCCTCCGAGAAAAAATCTACATTTACAAGTAAATACAAAAGTGCAATAAAAAGTATAATTATATTATCAAATATCCCCACGATATTCAACAAATAAGGCATATAAAAGTTATACAAGAAAAATGCGAACGCACTTTTTACTTGTAATTTGCATTAAATACCGGCTTCTTTGGAATTATTATATATAAGTCTTTTGGAAAGTTGGTGATTTATATGACAAAACCTCAGGAAATAGATGTTATGGAACCTGTCGAACGTAAACTACCCAAGGAAAAGTTTGATGAATTAGAAGCATATATAGAAAGTCTTGAAACTACCAAAGGTGCACTTATTGAAATACTGCACAGAGCTCAAAACATATTTGGTTACCTGCCACGAGATGTACAACTTTTTGTTGCTCGTAAACTTGGTATTCCCGGTGCAGAAGTGTATGGTGTTGTTAGTTTTTATTCCTACTTTACCACAAAACCCGGCGGCCTGCATACAATAAGTGTTTGCATGGGAACGGCATGTTTTGTGAGGGGAGCGGATAAAGTTATCGAAAAGTTTAAGGAAAAACTCGGCATAGAATCAAATGAGACAACAAAGGATGGTTTGTTTACCTTGAAGGATGTGCGGTGTATCGGTGCCTGCGGCCTTGCACCTGTCGTTATGGTAGATGATAAGGTTTTCGGTAGGGTAAAGGTAGAAGATGTAGACGATATTATAGAGATGTACCGTAGCAATAAGGAGGAACAATATGCAGATTAAATCCCTTGCAGAGCTTGATAAAATCAAGCAGGAAGCATCTGTAAAAGTTATGGTAAGACAACATCGTAACACTGAAGAAGCAAACAAAAATATTCTGGTTTGCGGTGGCACAGGCTGTTTAGCCAGTGATAGTGATAAAGTAATTAAGAATTTGGGTGCAATACTTAAGGCGAAGGGCTTGTCCGAACAGGTTCAGGTAATAAAAACCGGCTGTTTCGGATTTTGTGAACAGGGCCCCATTATCAAAATTGAACCTGATAACGTATTTTATGTCCGCGTAAAACCCAAAGACGTAAAAGAAATTATAGAACAACATATCATAAACGGTAATAGGGTGGAAAGGCTGCTTTACAAGGACCCCCAGACTCAGGAAAAGGTTCATACCCAGGAGGAGATGGCCTTCTATAAGAAGCAACTACGAGTTGCATTAAGAAACTGCGGACTAATTAACCCTGAAGATATAAGCGAGTATATAGCGTTGGGAGGTTATCAGGCACTTGGAAAGGCGCTTACTCAAATGTCCGGTGATGAGGTTGTTGATACTGTTAAAAAGTCGGGACTAAGGGGACGCGGAGGCGGTGGGTTCCCAACCGGGCTTAAATGGGAGATTACCAGAAAACAGAAGGATAAGGAAAAATTCATTATCTGTAATGCAGACGAGGGGGACCCCGGCGCTTTTATGGACAGAAGTATTTTGGAAGGCGACCCTCATAGCGTAATTGAGGCTATGGCTATCGGTGCTTATGCCATTGGTGCGGATAAGGGCATTGTCTATATTAGGGCGGAATACCCACTTGCAATAGAAAGACTAACGAAAGCCATTGAGCAGGCACGGGAGCTTGGTTTACTGGGAAAAGGAATTTTCGGAACAGATTTCAACTTTGATATCATACTCAAATACGGGGCCGGTGCCTTTGTATGCGGAGAGGAGACAGCACTCATTAATTCCTGTGAAGGTAAAAGGGGGGAGCCTAATTACAAGCCGCCGTACCCAGCCGAAGAAGGCTATTGGGGACATCCAACCTGTGTAAACAATGTAGAAACCTTTGCAAATATTCCGGTAATAATGACAAAAGGTGCAGATTGGTTTGCTTCAATGGGGACTGAGAAAAGCAAGGGAACAAAGGTATTTGCCCTTGCAGGAAAAATTAATAATGTGGGACTTGTGGAAGTTCCTATGGGGATTACCCTCCGTGAAATCATTTTTGATATCGGGGGAGGCATTCCTCATGGCAAAAAGTTTAAGGCTGTTCAAACAGGTGGCCCCTCGGGTGGAGTTATTACCGAAGAGAACCTGGATACGCCTATTGACTACGACGGACTTCTGAAAATAGGAACAATGATGGGTTCTGGCGGTATGATTGTCATGGATGAAGACGACAACATGGTAAATATTGCAAAGTTTTATCTGGAATTTACTATGGATGAAGCCTGTGGCAGATGTGCACCTGGAAGAATTGGAACAAAAAGGCTTTTTGAGATGTTGAATAAGATTGCGTCAGGAGAAGCCACAATGGCTGATCTAGATGCACTTAAACAACTGGCATACATGGTCAAGGACAGTTCTTTATGCGGACTCTGCCAGACAGCTCCAAATCCTGTGGTTAGTACACTGAACCACTTCTGGAATGAGTATCTGGATTTGGTTAAGGATGTGGATCACCCAAGAGGGGAAGGCAAATATGTTCCTAAAAATAAAATCGGCATGAAGTCATAATCGGGAGGTGAATAGTCTGCCGGAAATGGAGAAGAAAATGAGCAATGTAAGTATAAATAATGAAAAAATGCTGCATATCCGTATAAATGACCAGGAGCTGACTGTTCCTGAAGGAATCACCATCCTTGAGGCAGCACACAAGGCTGGAGTTAGGATTCCAACCTTGTGCCATCTGGATCTCCACGATTTGCAGCTATACAATAACACAGCGTCCTGCAGAGTTTGCATGGTGGAAGTAGTTGATGAGAGGAACAATCGTAACAAGCTTGTACCTTCCTGCGTTACAAAAGCGCAAGAGGGTATGGCAGTCAGAACTGATACACGTAGGGCTATAACCGCAAGGAGAATGGCGGTTGAACTGCTTTTGTCAAACCACCCTAATGAGTGCTTTACATGTCCTAAAAATCTTGAATGTGAACTTCAATCATTGGCAGAAGAACTAAATGTAAGGGAGATACGTTGGGAAGGCGAAAGAATGAGCTATCCTAAAGATATTTCCAGTGATGCTATTGTGAAGGATGCCAATAAATGCATCTATTGCAGACGGTGTGAAACGGCCTGCAACAAGGTGCAGACCTGTGGAATCCTTTCGGGTATAGGAAGAGGATTTAACTCCTTTGTCGGCCCCTTTGCAAATATACCAATGGTGGAATCCTCCTGTACTTACTGCGGTCAGTGTGTTCAGGTCTGCCCTACGGCGGCACTTACAGAGGTATATCACACTGACAAGGTTTGGGAAGCAATTAACGATCCTGATAAATTTGTGATAGTACAGACTGCCCCTGCAATACGTGTTACACTTGGGGAACTTTTTGGCATGGAGCCGGGAACCATAGTGACGGGTAAGATGGTAACAGCACTTAAACGGATGGGCTTCGATGAGGTATTTGATACAGATTTCGGTGCCGACCTGACAATTATGGAGGAAGCATCTGAACTGATTTACCGGCTTAAAAACAATAAAACGCTACCCATATTGACAAACTGCTGTCCCGCGTGGGTTAAGTTTATCGAACACCAATTTCCGGAGCTTATTCATGTTCCTTCAACCTGTAAATCACCGCATATCATGCTGGGTACTATAGCAAAAACCTATTATGCAAAAAAGAAGGGAATAGACCCGGATAATATCGTGGTAGTTTCCATAATGCCGTGTATAGCTAAAAAAGCAGAAGCCAAACGTCCTGAACTCACAAAGGACGAGCATAACAATGTTGATATTTCAATCACAACCCGTGAACTTGGAGCTATGATAAGGGAGGCAGGAATAGAGTTTACAATGCTGCCAGACAGTGAATTTGACAGTCCTCTGGGAGAAACGAGCGGGGCGTCAGTTATATTCGGTACTGCAGGAGGCGTAATCGAAGCAGCACTTCGTACAGCTTCAGAGTGGATGACGGGAAAACCTCTTGAAAAAGTGGAATTTGAGGAATTAAGGGGAATGGACGGCGTACGCCGAGCTACCGTGAAAATTGGCGACCAGGAGCTGAAAATAGGTATTGCAAGCGGCCTTGGAAATGCACGGCACATTCTGGAGGACATCAGGGACGGAAAAGCCGATTACCACGCAATTGAAATAATGGCTTGTCCCGGAGGGTGCATTGCCGGAGGAGGACAGCCCTACCATCATGGTAATGACGAAATAATCAAAAAACGCAGAGATGCCATTTATGAAGAAGATAGAAGAAAGCCAGTAAGGAAGTCTCACGAAAACAAGGAAATACTTGAATTGTACAAGACATATCTTGGTGAGCCGTTTGGTGAGTTGGCACATGAGCTTCTGCACACTCATTTCGAAGAACGTGAAAGAATTTAACATTATGCAAATAGTTATATCTTAATGTGTTAGGTTACACGAACCTGATAAATCATATTATGAAAAGGGGTTGTTTGCAAAATTAGTTTTTATAGCCTGTATGTGAGTATAAATTGTATCAATGGAAGCTTGGTTAAAGATATTTGCAGATGTTTGTCGGCGAACGTGGATATTTTACCGGAAAACCTATCACGATGTAGGTTTTAGCGAAACCATGAATCACGAACGATGAATGTGAGCGACGGTAAAATATCCATAGATGAGCCGCTAGAAACACTTGCAAATATCTTGGAAGCGATCATTGAAACAATTTTATACGGGAGTACAGGTGTTAAAACAAAAAACATTTTGTTTTGCAACAACCCTTTTATTTATTCAGATGAATTTATTATTCAGTTTCTTTCATGACTAATTTTTATACGATATATTCATAAGCCCTTCCAAAGAGGCATATATATACACTGTAGACGATGCCATACAGCTTTTTAGTGAGTTTTAACTTGCTTAAAGGATAATATATCTACGATGCAGTGAATAATGCCTTATCAAAAGGGGGGTATATGGTTGAAGGAGTACATAGAAGAGCGGGTTTTGGAACTCGCAAATTATATCATCGACAAAAGGACAACAGTACGATACGCCGCTAAAAAGTTTGGAATAAGCAAGAGCACCGTCCACAAGGACGTAACAAAATGGAACGTGCAAATTCACCAAACGAAGTGTCTTTCTACGTTAATCACCCACCTAGTCTTCAACATTCATCACCTGGTAGGCTAAACCTTATTAAATTGCAGGATAATCAATTTTGAAATGTCATAACGATAACATATAATATGTTTTGGTTAATAGTTGTAATAAAATGCCTATTTGTACCTTCCTAAGTATAAATGCACAATTTAAAGTTTAAATTCATTAAAATATTTTTAATAAAATAATCTTGCATTTGAATATATTTAGTATTAAAATTTTATTGGGTTACAATTAGTGTTATTTTATTTTTTTAATGGTAATATTACTTTAATTTCATTTGAGCAATGATGCTCTCTTCAGTAAGTTATAGAAGAAGAGATACTCTTCTTTTTTTATTTCTGAAATTCTAATTATCTAATTAGTTTCTATTTTTCACAGAAATACAATGACGTGTTTCCAATTAAGTTCATAAATTATGCACTTTAATATGGAAGGGGTTATAAATACATGAGTTCAGTTAATGTATTATTTTTAATGTTGGGCGCAGTTATGATTCTGGCTATGCACGCAGGTTTTGCATTTCTGGAAGCTGGAAGTGTTAGCAGAAAAAATCAGGTTAATGCTTTTAACAAAATAATTTTTGATTGGTCAGTAGCCACAGTAGCATATTTTATTATTGGGTACTACATATCATATGGAATCACAATTTATTCACACAGAAGCCTTTTTACACAAGATAACGGTTTTGCACTTGTAAGGTTCTTTTTCCTGTTAGGTTTTGCTGCTTGTATACCAGCTATTATTTCAGGTGGCGTTGTTGGAAGAATGAAGTTTTACACTCAATCTTTATGTGCCGTTGTTCTTACTGGAGTAATTTATCCTGTATTTGAAAGTCTCGTATGGGGCAAAAATTCTTTTATGGGCCAGGAGGGATCTTATTTCGAAAAGCTTTTTGGGGCACCATTTCATGACTTTGCAGGTTCAGTCGTTGTCCACTCTCTAGGTGGTTGGATTGCTCTGGCAGCTATTGTAGTTCTGGGAGCTAGAACCGGTAGATTTAACGGTAAATTTAATACCCGTCCAAGTAATATTCCATTTTTAACTCTCGGAAGCTGGATACTTATTGTTGGCTGGTTTGGCTTTAATGTTATGAGTTCACAAAATGTTAAGACAATATCAGGTCTTGTAGTCCTAAATTCACTTATGGCAATGGTGGGCGGAACTATCTCGGGGCTTGTTTTCTCAAAAAATGATGTTGGTTTCACACATAACGGTGCTCTTGCAGGATTAATAGCAATCTGCGCGGGATCAGATGTTGTTCACCCTTTTGCAGCCTTCTTCATAGGGGCAATTGCAGGACTTATATTTATTGTAGTATTTGGGCTTGAAGCAAAATGGAAAATCGATGATGTACTTGGTGTATGGCCTTTGCATGGTATTAATGGTACTTGGGGAGGTATCGCAGCAGGTATTTTTGGTAGAAAGGCACTGGGCGGCATGTACGACCTAAGCTTTCTATCTCAATTAACAGGGTCTGTTCTGGCCCTTGTTTACGCTTTAGTTGCTGGATTTATTTTATATAAAGTAGTTGATATGGTATTCGGCCTCAGAATAACTGAGCATGAAGAGCTTATTGGTGCGGATCTTACCTTCCACAGGATAGATGCTACTCCTGAGCAAACGATATGATTAGCTACTTATTGTAAATTAATTTAAATTAAGTAAAGGGGGATTAATATTATGAAAATGGTAATTGCAATTGTACGACCTGAAGCAGTGGATGATGTAAAGTCGGCATTATTTGATGCACAAATTCACAAAATGACTGTATTTCACGTTAAGGGTTGCGGACAACAAATGGGATATACTGAGATATACAGAGGAAATATTAATAATGTAAACCTTTTATCAAAAGTTCGTTTTGAAATAGCAGTAAATGACGAATTTGTAAAGACTACTATTGAAGCAATAATGAGTGTTGCCAAAACAGGCAAAGTAGGTGACGGTAAGATTTTTGTATTGCCTATTGAAGAATGCTATAGAATAAGAACCGGAGAACAAGGCTTTGAAGCTATTGGATAATATACTAATTGTATGGTAGGCCTGCTTACGCAGGCCTTATTTTTTTACCTTCCTCAATACATCTATTACATTCACAACAATATCAAAGTTTTAAAAGTGGGTTAGGTAACTGTGACATCAGGAGATAGCTAATCATAAGCTGTCTTTTTTGTTTACCCAACATAAACCGTAATGTATATTGAACTGAAGTGAATTTTCGGTACACAAAAAGTCATAACGATTACAGGAAATACATATTTATTTTATAAATAAAAAGTTTTGTGGGGAAAAATAGATGATTAAAAAAATTGAATTTGTAGATCCCAATTTACCTTCTGAAATTGAAAAAATTTTACCGTCGCTATTGGCACAAGCGATTATTAATAAAATCCGGAACGAAAATGACAAGAGTGAAAGTAAATCTGCTTAGATAATTGCTTAATTAGGAGGTAGCTCTTGTGGCTGGAACGGATATAAGTAACAAAAAAATAAGAGTTGCCGCATATTGCAGAGTTTCTACTGATAAAGACGAACAGCTGTTATCCTTAAAAGCCCAGAAAGAGTTTTTTGAGGAATATGCTGAAAAAATGGGTTATGAATTGGTCGGACTCTACGCAGATGAAGGCATCAGCGGTACAAAATTAAAGAACAGAAAACAGTTTAATAAAATGATGCAGGATGCCGAAAGGGGACTTTTTCAAAGGGTATATGTAAAGGATGTCTCACGTCTTGCAAGAAACGTTGTTGATTTTCTGCAAAGTATCAGAAGGTTAAAATCTTTAAACATAGATTGCCAGTTTATTACCGCAAACATGTCTGCAAATGACGGAGAATTGACACTGACCATATTGGCGGCGGTAGCTCAGGAAGAAAGCTCTAACTTGTCCAAAAGAGTTAAATTCGGTAAGAAAAAGAACGCAGAGATGGGAAGAGTCCCTAACCTTGTTTACGGATATGACAAGACCGTCGGAGACTACTTTAATCTGAAAATCAATAAGCAGGAAGCAGACGTAGTAAAGCGTATTTTTGATATGTATATAAATCAGGGGTACGGTGCAAATAAGATATCCCAAATACTTAATAAAGAATATATAAAAACAAAGAGAAATTGTAATTGGAGTCAGAATGCCATATGCCGTATTCTTTCAAATGAGCTTTACACCGGAAAAATTATAAATGGCAAAGAGAGAGTTGAAGACTTTCTGACAGGCAGGCGAATTAAATTGGAGGAAGATCAACAATCCATACTGGACAAGCCTGAATTGGTTATTATAGAGAAAAGTTTATTTGATCAAGCCCAAAAGCTCTTAGCTCAAAGAACAAATACATTTAAAGCAAATAAAGAAAGGCATTCAAATAAATATGCTTTAAGTACCTTAATCAAGTGTGGTTGCTGTGATAGAAGTTTCAGGAGAATCTACAGAAAAAGGGAAAACAGTGAGTACATTAAATGGGGGTGCAGCACGAGGAATTCTGACGGTGCGACGGAATGCTGCAACAATACACTGGTTGATGAAGTCGAACTTATAGAAGAGATAAGGGAATATCTGACTACTGTAATATCTTCAAAGGAAAAGCTTCTTGAGAAAACAATCAATGAATTTAAAAAGAAGTACAAGCTTGGACATAATGAAACAAATGAAAGCGACCTTACAGTTGAAATTGAAAGATTAAAAAAGTTAAAGTTAAAGCAAACAAAAATGTACGAGGCGGATATAATTTCTATAGAAGAACTTAAAGAGAGAACCGCTGATATAAACGAAGCCATAAGAAAAGCTGAAGCTGAATTGTCGATCCTTCAGGGGAATACATCGACCTTTGACAGATTAGAAGTAATAGTCAAAAAGTACTGCGGAAGTATAAATGATGTTTTGAACACGGACACAATTGATAACAGTATGCTTAAAAAGGTTATTGATAAAATTGTTGTAAATACGGATGGCGGTATTAAAGTCTATCTTAAATTGTTTAAGGACTTGGAGCTTATAAATTAAAATATACATATTCAGCCAAAGGGAATATATATTGTTTATATTCCTTTTGTTATATTCATATATGATATGAAATATATTAAATTTTTATGGTGAATTTGTAACGCAAATGAATAATCAGAATAAAGTTGTTGGTATTATAAAAGGAGGAGTTGTAAGTTTTGAAGAAAGAGATACTAATGAAAATCAAGGTTTTGTACCAATAGATTTGGTAATAGAGAACTATAATTTATATTGAATTAAGATGAGTAATTTAAAAATATTAAAGTTCCATTTACCCACATCAGTCCACAAGGACGTAACCGAACGGTTGGAAAAAATAAATCCGGTACTGATGAATGAAGTAAGGATAATACTCGAGGAAAATAAGGCAGAAAGGCATATACGCGGTGGCGAAGCAACAAAGGCAAAATATCAGGCGAAATAAATTTACATAGAGAAGCAAAAAACCAGAAAAAGCCGGTAGCATATAAGCAGACCGGCTTTTTTATTATATCTAAGCAAAAGGGGTTATTGCAAATTAGTTTTTTATTTACCTGTGCGTGAGTATAAATTGTATCAATGAAAGCTTGGTTAAAGATATTTGCAGATGTTTATAGGCGAAGACGGGTATTTTACCGGAAAACCTATCACGAAGTAGGTTTTAGCGAACCATGAAGCACGGACGATGAATGTGAGCGACGGTAAAATATCTTAAGATGAGCCTTTAGAAACTCTTGCAAATATCTTGGAAGCAAGCATTGATATAATTTTATACGGGAGTAAAGGTGCTAAAACAGAAAACTTTTTGTTTTGCAACAGCCCCTTTTGCTGCATGTGTTAAAACCGTTACAATAGACATAAATTCAGCAAATACTGTTACAACAACAAATGTTAGGGTAAATATTTTATAAAGAAGCTACGGCCCTGTTTTACTGGCCAGTCAAATGCCAATACTTTTAAAGATATGGAACGTGTTAGTAATGGCACAATCAAAACAGATACTGTAAAAATCTACGTTGTAAATAATGATTATTCGAGAATCAGGATGGCATTTTTAATTATGAAAAGGAGGACTGTTAGCATGAAATCTACAGGAATAGTAAGGAAGGTTGATGAGCTTGGAAGGATAGTAATACCTAAAGAAACAAGACAAATACTATCAATTAATGAAAAAGATTCTTTAGAAGTTTTTACAGATGAAGATATGATATTATTAAAAAAATATTCTCCCGGGTGCACATTTTGCAACAATGTTAAAAATCTTACCATATACAAGGGTAAGCACATATGTGAAGAGTGTTGCGAGGATTTAAAATCTAAATAATCAGGATACAAAAACTTTTAAAACAGCTTGGAAACAGGCTGTTTTTTCATGATATAAACAATTAAAGTAACATAAAATGAATATGCCAAGCCAATACTTTAAAAGTACGTTCATAAACAATTCGTTTACATAAATATTTGTTTTATGAATAATAAAATTACTGCTTCACTAATTATTAAAAATGTCAAAAAAGATTTATTGATATAATTAAAGATTTGTCGAGATAATCATCGATAATAAGTATTAAATGTAAAATATGAAATAAAGTATTGAAAAATGTGCTTAAATAAGCTAAAATGAGAGTACGGTAAATATCATCTGATTCATATCTGCTAAAAAAATGGTTGATTAGCATTCGCATAGCCATTTTATTATCAAATTTTTTACAAAAGCTTTATCAGAGGAATTGAAACAAAATTACAACTAAATATACAGATTTAATGGTTCGGAGAAAGTTACACGAAGGCAAAGCAGCTTATTCATTATACAGACGGACTGTTATTAAATGCAGCCATAGTGATTTATTAAGTGTCCTGTCACAATTTTTAAATAAAAATACCTAATATAGGGAGGTGATTATTAATATATTAAAAGGCAGTAACTCTGGTGATGGAAATGATCAGAGTTGTTGTATGAATCAGACTGCATAGTGAAAAAAAGATAGGGAAAAAATACCCTTATATTAATGAATGAGCAGACCTAATCGCCACAAGAACAGGTTTGATCAGAACCATACAAAAAGATGAGAATTATGGAGGGAATACTGTGATAGTCAGAGAACTGGATTTGCCGGGAATTGGGAAAAAATTTGAAATGGAAGTCAGCGGCGGAGATAAAATAGTGGTTATTGTTCATGATGATGGCCGCAGGGAACTATACCATTTTTATAATGGAGTAGACGATAGTGCATCTATGATTAGCGTGGAGGATTCAGAAGCTAGGTTGCTGGCAGGTATTATTGGGGGTATGGTATACAGTCCCAAGTCATTGGAAAACATTGAGGTAGTTTTAGGCGGTCTGGTTATTGAATGGTATAAGGTAGAAGATGACTTTGCTTGTGTTGGGAAAACTATCGCGGAAATGAATATACGTCAGTCCACCGGAATCACCATACTTGCAGTAATTGAAAAAAATCGTGAAAAGAATGTAAATCCTGGACCGGACTATCAGTTTACCCTTGACTCAACATTGGTTGTTATGGGTGAAAGAAAGAATTTAAAAATATTCAAAAATTATATTAGAGATGGAAGGTTATAATGCATAATTTAATTTTCGAGATTGGTTTAGCAGTAGCGTTAATAGCCGCAATGGGGCTGATATCAAAAAAACTCCGCTTCTCGGTCATTCCGTTTTATATTCTGATCGGGATGGCAGTGGGGCCGCATGCACCCCATATTGGCATACTTGATCTTAGATTTATTGAAAGCTCCCAGTTCATAGAATTTATGGGACGCCTGGGTATTCTGTTCCTGCTTTTTAGTCTGGGTATGGAATTTTCTGTATCAAGGTTTGTAAAATCGGGAAAATCAATATTAGCGGGTGGTTTATTCTATATATTAATCAACTTTTCCACGGGTTTGTTAATGGGCTGGATGGGAGGTCTTCCCATAAAAGAAACTATGGTTATATGCGGTATTATGACCAGTTCCTCAACAGCAATTGTTGCAAAAGTACTGATGGATCTTAAGCGAACGGCTAACAGGGAAACTGAGATAATTATGGGAATGATTATGTTTGATGATTTGTTCATTGCCATACATATATCAATACTGTCAGGGTTGCTTTTAAGCGGATCAAAATCTGTATGGGGGATTATTCTTACTGCAGCCACAGCCATATTCTTCATACTATTTATGCTGTTTATAGGAAAGAGATTAATAAAATATCTAGACAAACTTCTGGATATTCCGTCCACAGAATTGTTCCTGCTTATTGTAATGGCATTTCTGTTCTTGGTGGCAGGGTTCTCAGAAAGTCTGCACGTTGCTGAGGCTATAGGTGCATTGCTGGTGGGACTGGTATTTGCAGAGTCTGTACATGCAAAAAGAATAGAGCACAATATTCTTCCTTTCAAAGATTTCTTCGGAGCAGTTTTTTTCTTTAGTTTCGGACTGACAATTGATCCGCTGTCCTTGGGCGGTGCGGTTTGGATGGCAATTATTGCGGCGGTGTTTACAATTATCGGTAATATAGTCTCCGGTATAATAGCTGGGCGTACGGCAGGGATTAACGGAAAGGCAAGGGCAAATATTGGTCTTACACTTGCAGCAAGAGGTGAGTTTTCGATTATCATGGCAAACATGGGCAAAGCCGGAGGACTTTTACCGGTTATCCAATCCTTTGCAGTGTTATATGTGCTCATTTTAGCGATTACCGGTCCTTTGATGGCTAAACAATCTGGATCAATTTATAATGGATTACAAAAGATTTTCGGACGCAGGAAAAAGTAAAAGTAGTTGTGAAGCTGTTGTAGGGAGGTCTCATATTTCTGAAAGAATCATATACACAAGAGGTTGTTGCAAAACAAAGTTTTCTGTTTTAGCACCTGTACTCGCGTATAAAATTATATCAATGCTTGCTTCCAAGATATTTGCAAGAGTTTCTAAAGGCTCATCTTGGGATATTTTACCGTCGCTCACATTCATCGTCCGTGATTCATGGTTCGCTAAAACCTACTTCGTGATAGGTTTTTCGGTAAAATACCCGTCTTCGCCTATAAACATCTGCAAATATCTTTAACCAAGCTTTCATTGATACAATTTATACTCACGCACTGGTTAATAAAAAACTAATTTGCAACAACCCCTTATCAGTGTACATTTAACCGTTAACGCAGGATACTTGATGTTAGATAAATAAAATAGCTTAATTATGGGAAGACAGGAGGTGTGAGGGATGATTCTTGAAAATGGATTAGAAAAGTGTAGCTGTAAAAAGAAATCATGTGTACGTCACGGCAAATGTGCCGAGTGCTTTAAATACCATAAGGAAAATCCTAAATACCTTCCATATTGCAAGCGTCCTAAAAAGAAAACTGAAAAACCCACACCAGGTGGGTCTTAATAAGTTTTTCTTTATAATTAGGATTTGCGTATGAACTCTGTCCTGCATTTTGGACAGGTTATCTGAATTTTGCCTTTACCCTTGGGAACACGTACCTCTTGCTTGCATTGAGGACATTTGAAATACCTGTGAGTTTTAGAAGCTTGTAAACGGTTCTTTCTTTTAAAAAACCAGCCGGCAACAGGATTCCAGAACTTTAAGAATTTGTTGTTTTCGGCTCTTCTACGGTATGTGTTTTTAGAAAACATTCTGTAAAGGCATAGAAACAGCGGAATATAAGACAGATAACCAAACCAGTTAACCGGTACAAACATACCTACTAATGAAATAAGCAGTGATAAAAAAAGAAGTCCGGCGGACAAATGATCAGGCCCGTACCTTCCAATCATAAATTTTCTAAACCAATTCATATAACTTCCTCCGTAATTTGTGGGTTACATATATTTTAGTAGTGCCGGACAGGTTTTGCAATATTTATCTTAAAAGGTGGGCAATTATTAACTTGAAGGTAATGTTTGAATATGTTAAAATATTATCAAAGTATCTGAACTCAAAGTATTAATACTAAGAGCAAAGAGATTTATTTTGAAATAATCGTTCTGAATGCACGAGGGTTAGTCCCAAGTGGTAAGACGGTGCTATAAGGTGGAGTAGGAGAAACCCCGTGCCTGTAAATGCATCCGGGGTTTTATTTTATTTATAAGGGAGGCAGCCAAATGGAGACAAGGATTGCTCTAATAGGAATAATAGTTGATGATTTGTCGTCAGCAGAAAAGATAAACCTGATACTGCATGAATTTGGGAAATATATAGTAGGAAGAATGGGTATTCCATACCGTGAGAAGGGTGTCTCCATTATAAGCGTGGTTGTTGATGCCCCAAACGATGTTATCAGCTCACTTTCAGGGAAATTGGGAATGTTAAGGGGAGTCAATACAAAGACTGTTTACTCAAAAATATAAATCCACTTATAACATCCTCGTAATGTCAGATTAAAAATCTGTTTTTTGGAGGAATTAAAATGTATAATAGCAAATCAAAAAAAGCCGAAGACTTTATTAACGATCAGGAAATTTTAGAAACGTTGGAGTATGCCCGCAGGAACAAGGAGAATATGCCATTAATAGAAGATATTCTTCAGAAGGCAGCTGAGTACAAAGGATTAAGCTATAGGGAAGCAGCAGTATTGTTGGAATGTGAGCTGGATGAGATTAAAGAAAAGGTGTCAAAGCTTGCAGAGCATATTAAAAAGAAATTCTATGGAAACAGGATAGTTATGTTTGCACCGCTATATCTTTCAAACTACTGTGTAAATGAATGCAGATATTGCCCCTATCACGGCTCAAACAAGCATATTGCAAGGAAACAACTGTCTCAGGAGGACATAGTCAAAGAAGTTATGGCTTTGCAGGATATGGGGCATAAACGACTTGCCCTTGAAACGGGAGAAGACCCGGAGAACTGTCCTATAGAATATGTATTGGAAAGTATAAAAACAATTTACGGAATAAAGCACAAGAACGGTGCAATACGTCGTGTAAATGTGAATATAGCAGCTACAACAGTTGAAAATTACAAAAAGCTCAAGGATGCGGGAATAGGAACCTATATATTATTTCAGGAAACTTACCACAAGCCCACATACGAATACCTACACCCCAAGGGGCCAAAGCACAATTATGCTTATCACACTGAGGCCATGGACAGAGCAATGGAGGGTGGAATTGATGATGTAGGACTTGGCGTTCTCTTTGGTCTGAACCTTTACAAATATGATTTTGTAGGCCTGCTTATGCACGCAAAGCATTTGGAGGATGCAATGGGAGTTGGGCCTCACACTATCAGCGTGCCACGTATAAGACCGGCTGATGATGTGGATTTGAAGGAATATTCAAATGCAATACCTGATTCAATATTCGAAAAAATTGTAGCAATACTTCGTATAGCAGTACCATATACAGGTATAATTATGTCAACAAGAGAATCGGAAAAAACCCGTGGAGAATGCCTTAAATTGGGTGTTTCCCAGATTAGCGGCGGTTCATCAACAAGTGTTGGCGGTTATGTAGAAAAAGAAGCAGAGAACTCTGCACAGTTTGAAGTTAATGATACAAGAACCATGGACGAAATAGTTAACTGGCTGCTTACACTGGGGTATATTCCAAGCTTCTGTACAGCGTGCTACAGGGAAGGCAGGACTGGAGACCGATTTATGCGTCTTGTTAAAAGCGGTGCAATTGCACACGTATGTCATCCCAATGCAATTATGACACTAAAAGAATATCTGGAAGATTACGCTTCGGAAGACACAAGAGCACAAGGTGAAAAAATGATAGAAAAAGAAGTGGAGCTGCTGCAAAATGATGATGTTAAAAGAATAGTAAAAGAGCATTTAAGCGATCTCCATGAGGGTAAGAGAGATTTCAGATTTTAGATGAGGGGGCATGCAAAATGAGTCTTACAAATACACCGGGTGCAAACAGGTTGCACATTGCACTGTTCGGCAGAAGAAACAGTGGAAAATCTTCACTAATTAATGCAATTACCGGACAGGATATTGCATTGGTATCCGAAATAGCCGGAACCACTACCGATCCCGTATACAAGGCAATGGAGCTGCATCCCATAGGCCCTGTTATGTTTATTGATACAGCGGGGTTTGACGATGTTGGAACTTTAGGAGAATTGAGAATAGAAAAAACCCGTAAGGCGATTGAAAAAACAGATGTAGCAATTGTATTTTTCTCGGGAACGGAGCTTTCATTGGAAAAGGAATGGACTGATGAGCTTAAAAAACGTAGAATACCTGTTATTCCTGTTATAAATAAAGCAGATATACTTGAAAATACTGATGAAGTAAAAAAACAGGTAGAGGATACTCTTGGGCTGATGCCAATCGTTATCAGTGCAAAGGAAAAAACCGGACTTGACAAAGTCAGAGAAGAACTTGTAAGAGCTGTACCGGAAGATTTTGAAGTAAGCAGCATAACAGCTCACTTGGTAAACGAGGGAGACCTGGTATTGTTGGTTATGCCTCAGGACATTCAGGCTCCAAAGGGGCGCCTGATTCTGCCTCAGGTTCAGGTAATCAGAGATTTGCTTGATTTAAAATGTATGGTTATGAGCGTTACTACCGATAAGCTTGACAATGCACTAAAGGCAATGGCAAAACCACCAAAGCTGATAATTACTGATTCTCAGGTATTCGACAAGGTTTATGCAAAAAAAGCAGAAGAAAGCCTATTGACATCATTTTCCGTGCTGTTTGCAGAATACAAAGGTGATATTTCTGCATACATTAAAGGTGCAGAAGCAATAGATGTACTAACTGAGGAATCGGCTGTTTTGATTGCAGAAGCTTGTACACATGCACCACTCGGTGAGGATATCGGACGTGTGCAGCTACCAAGGCTTCTCAGACAAAAAGTGGGCGAAGGTCTGACAGTTGATATTGTCAACGGAACAGACTTTCCAAAGGATTTGTCAAAATACTCACTGGTTATCCAGTGTGGCTGCTGTATGTTTAACAGAAAATATGTACTTTCACGTATAGAGTCAGCAGTAGCTCAGAATGTAAGTATATGCAATTACGGAATAGCAATTGCAAAGCTTAGGGGTATATTGGAAAAAGTGGCTTTATGAGACAAGAAATATTTACCATTTTGTAACTTTTAAAAAGTACAAAAATATTGCATAATTATATTAATATGATAATATAAATAATAGATAATTTTGACTTAATATGTACAAATTTAAATCGTACTTAATAAATGGTTATAATTTCTGTTAAATTATCAAATTAAGGGAATCAAGGAGTTGTTTCGTTTGGGATTTGGACAGGACATCGGTATTGATTTGGGTACTGCAACAGTACTTGTATACATTAAAGGTAAGGGAATAGTATTAAGGGAGCCATCCGTTGTAGCTATAGATAAGAACACAAATAAATTACTTGCGGTAGGCGAAGAGGCAAGAAGAATGTTGGGAAGAACACCTGGAAACATAGTGGCTATCAGGCCTCTGCGTGAAGGAGTAATTTCTGATTATGACATAACAGAGAGAATGCTTAAATATTTCATAAATAAAGTTACCGGGAACAGAAAGTTTTTCAAACCAAGAATTATGGTTTGTGTACCCAGCGGTGTTACAGAAGTTGAAAAGCGTGCTGTAATAGATGCATCCATGCAAGCCGGAGCAAGAAAAACATATTTGATAGAAGAGCCTATTGCAGCCGCAATTGGAGCAGGTATCGATATTGCAAAGGCATGCGGAAGCATGGTTGTTGACATGGGCGGTGGTACAACTGATATTGCTGTAATATCATTGGGAGGTACAGTAGTAAGTACTTCCATAAAGATAGCCGGAGACAAGTTTGACGAAGCTATAGTTCGTTATATGCGTAAAAAGCACAACATTATGATAGGTGAAAGAACTGCTGAAGAATTGAAGATAAACATAGGTACAGTTTATCCAAGAGTTCAGGAGGTAACAATGGACATCAGGGGAAGGAACCTGATTTCAGGACTTCCAAAGACAATAACCATTTCCTCAACTGAGATGATGGAAGCGTTGGAAGAACCTATTTCAAGTGTTGTTGAAGCCGTACATTCAGTTCTGGAACGTACACCACCTGAGCTTGCAGCTGACATTAGCGACAGGGGCATAGTTATGACAGGCGGTGGAAGTCTTATTTACGGTCTTGACAAGCTTCTCCAGGAGAAAACTGGTATAAATGTCATAATTGCAGATGACTCTATTTCTTGCGTAGCTCTTGGAACAGGTAAGGCTCTGGATAACATAGAAGCCATAGAAGCCAGTGCGCTGATTGAAAATAGGGCAAATTATAAAAGATAAAAAACGAGTAACGGAGGGGTAAATTATTTACCCCTCTTTTTGATATTTGGGACATATTAGTATAGAAAAAATCTAAAGTAAATAATTATAGTTGCCGATATATAGAGTAATGAATTTACATAAGGAGATATCTTATGATTAGAGGTTTATATACTTCTGCGTGGAGTATGCTGGCAAATCAAAAGAAACTGGACGTTATCACAAATAATATGGCAAACGTCAATACTTCGGCATACAAAAAAGATACAGTAGTTTATCAGAGTTTTCCTGAAATTTTAACAAGGAGAATAAACGACACACAGAGTCCGACCAATCCTTCAGACGTTGTTGGTACAATGGAACTCAGCAGTGATGTCGGCGAAGTATATACATATTACACACAGGGTCAGATGGTGCAGACCGGAGACAGATACGACCTTGCAATTAAAGATGATAATACAGGCGAGGCAGCAAGTCCTGCGTTTTTCACTGTAGGAGTTACAAATCCTCAGGATAACACAATACAGGAGTTCTATACAAAAAACGGTTCATTCTGTCTGGATGCTAACAATCAACTAGTAACAGGGGATGGATATGCCGTATTAGGTAAAAAAGGACCTATAACCCTTAAACAGGGGGATTTTACTGTTGATGAAAAAGGTAATATAATACAAAATGGAGCTGTTGTAGATACTCTTCGTATAGCTCAATTTGCAGATTCAACTCAATTAAGAAAATTCGGAAATAATCTTGTTCAGAATAACGGAGGTGAGGTAGCTGAATTTACTGGTTCAGTTATTCAGGGTTATGATGAACAATCAAATGTAAATGTTATAGATGAAATGGTTGATATGATAACGGTTATGAGAGCTTATGAGGCAAACCAAAAAGTGCTGCAGGCTCAGGATGGAACGTTGGAAAAAGCAGTCAATGAGGTAGGTTTGGTTAGATAACAAATTCCGATAAACATATATTTTAAATTTATTTGGAGGTTTAAAGGCTATGATGAGAGCGTTGTATACAGCCGGCTCAGGAATGAAGGCTCAACAGTTCAATGTGGATGTTATTTCAAATAATCTTGCAAACGTTAATACCACTGGATATAAAAAGGAAAGAGCAGAATTTAAGGATCTCCTTTATCAAACGATGGATAGGGCATATGTTCTAAATGATGCCGGAAAGCCTGTAAATCTTCAGGTAGGACATGGAACCGTAGTAAGTTCCACAATAAGAAATTTTGAAAATGGTACTCCTGAACAGACTGCATCCAATCTTGATTTTGCTATAGATGGAGAAGGCTTCTTTACTGTAATGGGCCCACAGGGAACTGTCCAGTATACAAGAGATGGTTCATTTAAACTGAGTATAACAGAGGATGGTATGAAGAAACTTACTACATCCGATGGATACGCTGTTCTTGACAATGCAGGAGAGGAAATATTATTTGAGCCTGAAGTGAATATATCAGAACTTTCGGTATCTCCACGTGGAGAGATGAGCTATAAAGATGCAGAAGGTGCTAGCGTTCCGATGGATCAGACAATAGGAATGGTAATTTTCCCTAATAAGTATGCGTTAGAAGCAGTAGGTAACAACCTTTATTCAAGCAATTCAGCAACTGGAGAACCTGTACAGGTCAGTGAAGATGAAAATGCTAAAAGCATTATGAAGCAGGGTTTCCTTGAATCTTCAAATGTTCAGGTTGTTGACGAAATGGTAAAACTAATAGTTGCACAGAGAGCATATGAAGTAAGCTCAAAGGCAATACAGTCATCTGACGATATGCTTCAGATAGCAAATAATTTAAGAAGATAGAAACAGGTGAATTTTAATGGAAATTGGAAGCGTTAATTCAAAAAATACATTTGATACTGCCAGAAGCACCAGTTCAAAAATCTCTGAGGATAGTTTTGAAAAACGACTCAGAGAGGCTGCTGCTAAGGGTGATGACAGCGAATTGAAAGAAGTGTGCCATGAGTTTGAAAGCCTGTTTATAAGCATGCTTTACAAACAGATGAAATCTACGGTACCAAAGTCAGATTATTTGGAAAGTGACACTGCATCCGATATATATAATTCAATGCTTGACGATCAGCTTTGTGAGGTTTCTTCTGAAAGAGGCATTGGTTTGGGAGATATGATGTACAAGCAGTTGTCTAAAAAGTATAAACAGGGAGACTCTGCCTCAGTTACCGGAGGAGCATTTGATGAAAAAAAATAATCAGAAACTGATTATAATTATAGGGTTGATTTTTGTATTGTCCTTCATGTTAATCTATGCAGGACAATTTTTATTTTCCCTAGACAATACTCCGGGGAAGGCTGATAAGACCCCAAATTTACCGGGTACATCGTCAAATTCATTACAGCCTTTACCTGTTCAATACAAGCATATATCAGAAACCATAAACGGGTTCAAGCAGGAAATATATACGCTGGAGTTTGATCCAAGAGATGAGAGAATTGAATTCAAACCCGCATTGTCATTTGATAACATTTTTGGCTTTGAAAAATTATCTGATATATGTAAAAGGAACGGGGCGTATGCAGCAATAAACGGAGGCTTTTTCTTTCAATATGGTGAACCGGCAGGCATGGTTGCAATAGACGGACAGATGCTTACTGCTTCTACGGGGTTAAGTCCTGTACTCATTGTTGACAAAAAAGGTGCCAGATTTGAAACCTTTTATTCCAACATATCCCTAGACTATAATGGTGATAACATCAAAATAAATGACATAAACAGAATAGGTAAAAATAACGATGTCGTTTTATATAATGACAAATTTGGAAATACAAACAGAACTGAAGAAAAAAATACATCAATAATTGTTAATAATAGCATAATAACGGCGGTAGTAGAGGGTACAAAAGAAGTTGACATAAAAAAAGGTTCAAATGTCATCAGCTTTTATGGTGAAAAAGCTAAACTGCCTGAAAAAATAGGTTTAAAAGCAGGCCATAAAGTCAATATTAGAACGGAACCGTATTTAGGATACCGTTACCAGGCATATGAATGCGGAAGTATGCTTGTGAAAGACGGAAAATCGGTAGTACCGGAACGTGATAAGTGGGCGGGAACCTTGGGTAACCGTGATCCCAGAACGGTTATCGGTATTAAGACAGACGGCAAAATAGTAATGCTGGTTGCGGATGGACGTCAACCGGGGTATAGTGAAGGCATGACAGGTAAAGAAATAGGTGAGTACCTGATAAGAATAGGAGTAAAAGATGCAGCAATGCTGGATGGGGGAGCCTCTTCGCAGATGATAGTAAACGGTAGTATCAAGAACAGGCCATCCTATAAAGGTATTGAAAGGCCGGTAGCAGGGTGTTTTATAATTAAAATTTTATAGCAAAAAGGATTTTTCAATTATATAGTCGAATATATTACCTAGTCATAATTAAATGTATTAAAAGTTAATTGGAGGTTATATGCTTACACATAAAGAAATCAGGGAATTATTGCCCCACAGATATCCGTTTTTACTGGTTGATAAGGTTATAGAACTAGAACCGGGGAAAAAAGTAGTTGCAGTAAAGAATGTTTCTATTAATGAGCCGTTTTTTCAAGGACATTTTCCGGAATATCCAATAATGCCGGGGGTGTTGATAGTGGAAGCATTGGCACAGGCTGCCGGTATAGCTGTTGCTGTTTTGGAAGAAAACAAAGGTAAATTAGGTGTATTTGCCGGAATTGAAGCTATGAAGTTTAAAAATCAAGTAATTCCTGGGGATGTTCTTATTCTTGAAGCAGAGATTTTGGTGAGTAAGCTTGGAGTTACCAAGGCAAAGGTTAAAGCAAGCGTAGAGGGCAAAGTTGCCGCTGAAGGTGAAATCAAGTTTGCAATGACTAAAGCGTAAATTATAGAATAAAAAAACAACCTCTTGGGCTAATCTTCAAGAGGTTGTTTTGCTGATGTTACTTATTCGCTCTTAAATTCAAGAACATTTCTCCGCATCTTACGATATCGCCTGCTCCCATTGTGAGAATAAGATCTCCCGGTTGTGCATTTTTATCCAGGTACTCAGCTATGTCCTGAAAATCACTGATATAAACCGAATTGCCGCCCTTCTCACGAATCCTGTCCGCAAGCATTTTAGAATGGATATCTCCGGGATCTTTTTCTCTGGCTGCATATATATCAGTTATTATTATGTTATCTGCCTCACCAAAGGATTCTGAAAACTTATCCAAAAAGGCTCTTGTTCTTGTGTAGGTGTGCGGCTGAAAAACACACCAAATCTTATTATGCTCACTGCTTTTTGCAGCATTGAGGGTTGCCTGAACCTCAGACGGATGATGAGCATAGTCATCAATAACTTTTATACTGTCAACCAAGCCTTTTAGTTCAAACCTTTTATGGCTTCCTCCGAATCTCGAAAGTCCGTAGGCTATGTTTTCCATACTGCAACCGCAAGTGTATGCTGCGGCAATAGCGGCAAGAGAATTGCTTACATTGTGAGGACCCGGGACAGATAAAGAGACATTCCCTATTTTGTCACCCTCTTTGTAAACATCAAAGGAAGCACAACCCATACTGTTGTAAGTTATAGCTTTTGCAGTCCACATTGCATCCTTATTTTTTAATCCATAAGTTATAATATTGCAATCCCTTTTGCTGACAACAGAAAGAGTATTATCATCATCGGCACATGCTACAATATATCCGTTTTTAGGAACTAGAGCAACAAATTCACCAAAGGTTGACTTAATATGATCCAAATCACGGAAGTAATCCACGTGATCTACTTCGATATTTAAAACTACTGCCATAAAAGGGTGAAATTTCAAGAAGCTTCCATAATATTCGCATGCCTCAGTTATAAAAAATTCAGAACCGCCTATACGGGTATTTCCCCCTATGCAGTCAAGTTCACCACCAATATGTGCTGTAGGGTCTGTATTTGCCTCCAGCATTATTGTTGTAATCATTGAAGTTGTTGTAGTTTTGCCGTGAGTACCCGCAACGGCTATTCCAAAGGAATGCTTTTTCATAAGGAGCCCCAGTAGCTCCGCGCGGTCTATTACCGGAATACCTAATTCCTTTGAACATATCATTTCAGGATTATCTTCCTTAACGGCAACCGTGTATACAGTCAGGTCAGGGTCTGTAATGTTTTCAGGACGGTGACCGATAAATACTTGAGCACCTTTACTTTCCAATTTTTGGGTAGCGGTAGAGGACTTGATATCCGAGCCTGATACCTGATAGCCTTTTGCCAAAAGAATTTCGGCAAGACCGCTCATGCTGGATCCGCCTATTCCTATAAAATGGACTCGCTTAATTTTTTCAGAATCTAAAATGTTAGAATTATTATTCAAAAGAAAACACTCCCTTGTTGTATTGCTAATAAAATTAGTTCAAGAATTTGGTGTAGAGTAAGTTCTACTCAAAAAGATAATACAATATTTTCATATAAATGTAAAAGGAATATATATATTTAATAACATTTGCATCGGAAATATCCTTTACATATTGTATGACGCATATGGGATAAATATTAGATAAAATGATTAAATCCGAATTATCATTTTAATTTAAGTTTTATTATTCATTATATTATTGTATAATATCTATGATGTAAACTAAAGATGTGGGGAGTAATTTATGGATAAAATCCAAAGAAATGAAAGGATTTCTGTTATAATCAAAACTTTGTGCGACAATCCGAACAAGATATTTACACTTGGATATTTTTCGGAAATGTTCGGCTCTGCAAAATCTACAATAAGCGAGGACCTTGAATTACTGCAAAAAACCTTTAACAAGAATTCTATGGGAAATATTTCTACTATATCGGGAGCTTCCGGTGGAGTTAAATATATACCATTTATGAGTGAAAAGGCTGTACATGAAACTTTGGACGAACTTGCAAAGGAATTGTCTCACCCGGACAGAATACTCTCGGGCGGGTTTTTATATATGCTTGATATTATTTATAACCCGCAATGGGTTAATAAAATGGCAATGATGTTTGCTACCAGGTTTTCAGGTTTAGAACTGGATTGTGTAATTACAGTGGAAACCAAGGGTATACCTATTGCCTTTGCAACTGCACAATACCTGAATGTACCGCTTGTGATAGTTAGACACTACAATGAAGCCACTGATGGAGCATCTGTAAACATTAACTATGCATCCGGCTCGGCAAAGAAAATTCAGACAATGGTACTTCCAATGAAATCATTAAAAAGAAATTCAAAGCTACTGTTTATAGATGACTTTATGAAAGCTGGAGGGACATCAAAGGGTATTATAGAATTGGCTAACCAATTTGACAGTGAGGTAGTTGGAATTGGAGTAATGATAGAAACTAGCTTGCCGGATAAGAAACTTGTAGAAAATTACTATTCATTGATGAAACTTAATACATCCGTGATGCAAGAGAACAATTCTATCGACATTATACCCAATATTTAGTCGGTAAATAATGAGTAATGTAAAATAAACCAAAAATATGTAAAAATACTGAACAAAAAGAAGGAATTTTAGCATTTATGGCGAATATTGTATCTAAAACATAATACTTCTTGGAGGGTTCGCCGATATGGAAATCACGGATATCAGAATCAGAAAAATTGAAACTGAAGGAAAAATGAAAGCAGTAGTTTCTGTAACATTCAACAATGAGTTTGTTGTACACGACATCAAAGTAATCGAAAGTCAGAGCGGCCTGTTTATTGCAATGCCCAGCAGGAAAACACCAGATGGTGAATTTAGAGATATAGCACATCCTATTAATGCTGAGGCGAGAGAAAAACTTCAAACTGCTATTCTTGAAAGCTATAAGAACTCATAAAAAGCATTGATTCCAAGAATAAAAAAGATACTTTTAAAACGAGTATCTTTTTTTTAATGCACACTAAACCTATTTTATGCCTAAATTCTAGCTAAATTTTAGTTATATTAACGGGTTGAAATTATTCTTTAAAAATGAGAGAATATATCCTGTAAAAAACAGTGGGGGCTTAATAATGAATAAAATTGTAGGATTAGTCGTTACAGATAGTAATAGCAGCACGTTTAAATCCAAAAAACCAGTAGAAGACCATAGTATACTCGGTCAAAGTGTACTGCATTGGTCTGGGTCTGCTTTAACCGAAATTACAGGTGAAGTACAATCAGTACAGTGTAGTGAAATTGACAGAGTTAAGGATTTAATCGGCAATTCGGAGAATTTTATACTTAACTGGGGAGACCAGCCACTGATACTGGCCGATACTTTCAGGCATTTAATGGAAAAGCATACATCAGAGGGGAACGACACGACAGCTATTATTTCCTGTAATGGGAAAGCTTCGGTCTATGTGTTTAAAAGCAAGAACTTTCTAGACCGTGTAAATGAATTAAGTATTCAATCATTTTCAAAGTTTAACATTGCACATATTTTTCAATCTTTTCAAAACAAAAACAAAATATCCTCGGAAGATAAAACCCAATTTATTGTTGTCGATGATAGGGTAGCTCTTTCAACTGCTATGGGCGAAATTAAATCCGCTATATTAAAAAAAATTATGTTGTCGGGTGTTACGATAATGGATCCTTCGTCAACTTTTATAGATGCAGGTGCGGTTATCGGTGAGGATACTGTAATTATGCCCAACACCATAATAGAGGGAAATACGGTTGTGGGAGAAGGCTCAATAATAGGGCCTAGCTCAAGAATCGTCAACTGTAGGATTGGAAATAATGTTGAAGTGGCAAATTCAGTCGCATATGACAGTTCCGTCGGAGATGAGACTCATGTTGGACCGTTTGCATACCTGAGACCGGGAAGCAATGTGGGTAAAAACGTTAAAGTCGGAGATTTTGTTGAAATTAAAAAATCAGTCATCGGAGACAGAACTAAAATCTCGCATCTGACATATGTAGGTGATGCAGAGGTAGGTTCAAATGTTAATATAGGCTGTGGCGTTGTTTTTGTAAATTATGACGGAAAGAACAAAAACAAGACAATTGTTGGAGATAATTCATTTATAGGATGTAATGTAAATCTTGTATCGCCTGTTGTTGTTAAAAATGATGCATATATTGCCGCAGGTTCTACCATAACGGAGGAAGTACCTGAAAATTCTTTGGCAATAGCACGTCAAAGACAGACGATAAAGCAGGATTGGGTTACAAAGAAGGATTTGAAGCGAAAATAAACACACAATAATATAAATGTAATAAAAAGGAGAATTGAAATGAATCTGCACGGAAAGGATATTAAAATATTTACAGGTAATTCCAATAAGCAGTTAGCTGATGAAATAGCTGAAAAAATTGGAATACCCGTAGGTATTGCGAATGTTGGAAGGTTTAGTGACGGAGAAACAGCTGTTAATATCGGTGAAGTAGTAAGAGGTTCAGATGTGTTTATCATTCAATCCACTTGCCAGCCGATAAATGATAACCTTATGGAGCTTTTGGTTATGATTGATGCGGTAAAGAGAGCTTCGGCAGGTAGAATTACAGCAGTTATTCCGTACTTTGGGTACGCTAGACAGGACAGAAAGGCAAGGGCAAGAGATCCTATTTCTGCCAAACTTGTTGCAAATCTTTTAACTATAGCCGGAGCAGACAGAATACTTACTATGGATTTGCACGCCCCACAGATACAGGGATTTTTTGATATACCTGTGGATCATCTTTTGGGTTTACCTATTATTGCTGAATATTTCAAGGAAAAGTTTGATAGCATGGAGGATGTAGTGGTTGTTTCTCCTGACGTGGGCAGTGTTACAAGATCCAGAAAAGTTGCTGAAAGACTTGACTGCCCGCTGGCTATAATCGACAAGAGACGTCCTAAGGCAAATGTTTCAGAAGTAATGAATATAATAGGTGACATAAGAAATAAAAAAGTTATTCTTGTTGATGACATGATTGATACAGGAGGAACTATTGTCAACGGAGCTAATGCACTTATAGAGGCTGGTGCAAAGGAAGTATACGCAAGCTGCACACATGGTGTACTTTCAGGTCCTGCGATTCAGAGGATTAGTGAATCAGCAATAAAAGAGTTGGTTACATTAAATACTATAACACTGAGCGAAGAAAAGAAGATTGACAAGATTAAGTCCTTGTCTGTAGCAGGAGTATTTGCTGAGGCTATAGAGAGAATATATGGCGATATATCAATCAGTACATTGTTTACTCAGATATAACCTATATATTTGAAATTGATTTTTCCGGGGCGGTTCTTTATAGGAACCGCCCTTTTAGGCATGATTATAATATTTGCAAATGAGGAGGCAGCGCAGATGGGAGATGTATATCTTTTTGTGGGGCTTGGCAACCCCGGCACTAAATTCGAAAATACAAGGCATAACGTCGGTTTTGATACCATAGATTATATTTCAGCCAAGTATAACATTAAACTCTCTAGAATCGGTTTTAAGGCGGTATATGGAGAAGGAGATATAGATGGGGTCAGAACCATTCTTGTAAAGCCTCAGACTTTTATGAACCTCAGTGGGGAAAGTGTCAGGGAAATAGTTGACTGGTACAAGCTTCCCATAGAAAAATTAGTAGTAATATATGATGATATCGATCTTGAACCGGGCAAAATAAGAGTAAGACCCAAGGGAAGTTCCGGCACACATAATGGTATGAAGTCCATAATATATCAACTGCAGGAGGATAGATTCCCTAGAGTGAGAATCGGTATCGGCAGAGCACCGGAAAAATGGGACTTGGCAGATTATGTCCTCAGTAAATTTTCAAAAGAAGATAGGCAGGTAATGGACCAAAGCATTGAAAAAGCTGCGCAGGCGGCGATAATGATAGCACAAAGCGGGTCCGAAAAGGCAATGAACAACTTTAATAAATAAACAGCCGGAGGTTGCGGAATGAACTTTTTTACAGATCCTCTCTTAAAAATATATGAATACAACACCCTTTTAGCAAATGTGAGGGAGGCAAAAGGGCCTGTATCGGTTATCGGGCCATCAGATTCACAAAAGGTGCATATGATATATTCCTTGTGTACTCATTTGGAGAGAAGAGGACTGTACGTAACATACAATGAAATGCAGGCTAGAAGGGCTTACGAGGATTTTTCATTTTTCCTTGGGGATGATGTGTTGTACTACCCCCCTAAAGAGACTATGCTATACAATGTAGAAGCCAGAAGTAACGATATTATATATCAGAGGACAAAAACCCTGTTGAGGTGTTTGGAGGGGAACTACAAGATTATTGTAATGTCCGCCGAAGCGCTTATACAGATGATTTCACCTGTTGAACTCTTTAGAGCAGGAGTTATTGATTTCTCAGTAGGTTTACAAATAGACCTTGATGAACTGGTATCAAAGCTTGTGTTGTATGGTTATGAAAGAGTTGAAACTGTGGAAGGCAAAGCACAGTTTGCCGTCCGCGGAGGAATTATCGATATTTTTGCAGTAAACAGTGAACATCCTGTCCGTATTGAGTTATTTGACACAGAAGTTGATTCTATCAGGTACTTTGACGAAACAACACAGCGGTCTACAGATTCAATTGACGAATGTAGAATCGCTCCTGCAAGAGACGTAGTTTACAAGGAAATCTCAAAGGAAACAATAATTTCAAAGATAAAAAAAGATCTGGCAGACTATGTTAAAAAACTAAAGCAGAAGGATAACAGTGAAGGCATTAAAAATATAACAAAGCGTGTTGAGGAAGATATAGATAGCCTGATTGAACATCATTATTTTCCAGGTATTGACAGATACCTTCCATACATTTTAGAAACTCCTACGTCTGTAATAGAATACGTTGAGCGTGAATCAATAATCGTACTAGATGAAACTCTGAGAATAACCCAGAGAATTGAGAATGTTGAACTTGAACATGAAGAGCTTGCAAAGAGTCTTCTGGAGAAAGGTGGTATTTTGCCTAAAGGCGCAGAATGGGCATTTTCCATAGACTCTATAGTGGATCGTATTCTTAATTTGAGCGCAGTAACGTTATCTGCAATTTCATCCAACAACTCCCTTATAAGGCCTTATAATCAGATATCAATACCCTGTAAGTCCGGGAACTCTTACCAAAATCATGTAGATTTACTTGTTGACGATATAGGACAGCTTAGGAAAAAAGAATATAAAATTATAGTTCTTTCGGGTCCAAGCGGCAGGGGTCACAGGTTGGTTGAAACTCTTGCAACAAATGAGATTTCGTCTAGTTACAAGGATAATCCTGAGTATAAAATACAAAACGGAGAGGTTGTTGTAACTCACGGGAGCTTGCAGAAAGGTTTTGAGTACCCAACAGCGGCATTTGTTGTAATAAGTGATATCGAGGTTTTCGGACAGGATAAAAGAATAAAGAAGGCAAAGGCAAAGAGAGCAGGCAACAAAATAAAGGCATTTTCTGATCTGAATGTGGGTGACTTTGTTGTACATCAGGCTCACGGTATAGGTCAATATATAGGTATTGAAAAGCTCAGCGTAGGTGAAGTTAAAAGAGATTATCTTAAAATCCGGTATCAAGAGGGGGATTTCCTTTACATTCCAACTAACCAGTTGGATTTGCTCCAAAAATATATCGGCTCTGAAGGGAAATCACCCAAGGTAAATAAGCTTGGAGGGACTGAATGGGCCAAAACAAAAAGTCGTGTTAAAGAGTCTCTGCAGCAGCTTGCAGCGGAACTGATAAAGCTTTATGCCCAAAGGCAGTCTGCAAAGGGTCATGCTTTTTGTGAGGACACCGTCTGGCAAAGACAGTTTGAAGAGCTATTCCCATATCAAGAAACCGACGACCAACTCAAGTGTATTGATGAAATAAAAAAGGATATGGAGTCGGAAAGGCTGATGGATAGACTCCTTTGCGGAGATGTAGGGTATGGCAAAACGGAAGTGGCAATAAGGGCTGTATTCAAATCTGTTATGGATGGAAAGCAGGTAGCATACCTTGCGCCGACTACTATTCTGGCACAGCAACTGTATGAAAACTTTAAGAAAAGGATGAGCGACTTCCCGGTAACCGTGGATGTCATGAGCAGATTTAGGACCCAGGCAGAGCAGAAGAAAATAGTAAAATCCGTTAAGGCAGGTAATACAGATATACTTATTGGAACACACAGACTTCTGCAAAAAGACATTGAATTTAAGGATCTTGGACTACTGGTGGTTGATGAGGAACAACGCTTCGGAGTAACCCACAAAGAAAAGCTAAAAACATTAAAGCCAAATGTTGACGTACTAACTTTGACAGCTACACCTATCCCTAGAACACTTCACATGTCGTTGGTTGGAATAAGGGATATCAGTGTTCTGGAGGATCCGCCGGAAGAAAGATACCCTGTTCAGACTTATGTTATGGAATACAATATGGAGCTTATTCGTGATGGCATAATCCGTGAAATGGCGAGAAATGGTCAGGTTTTCTACATGTATAACAGGGTAAGGGGTATTGACTTGAAAGCACAGGAAATCAGGGCGATGATTCCCGAAGCCAGAGTTGCGGTTGCACACGGACAAATGAATGAAAAAGAACTTGAAGACGTAATGTACGGCTTTATAAACGGGGAATATGACGTCCTAGTATGTACTACTATTATAGAGTCCGGGCTTGATATGCCGAATGTTAATACAATCATTGTAGAAGATGCAGACAGAATGGGTTTATCTCAGCTTTATCAGATAAGAGGAAGGGTTGGGAGATCTAACAGACTTGCATATGCCTATATCACATATAAAAAGGACAAAGTTCTGTCAGAGGTAGCTGAAAAAAGACTCCAGGCTATAAAAGAATTTACTGAATTCGGTTCAGGGTTCAGAATAGCCATGCGGGATCTTGAAATAAGAGGCGCAGGAAACTTGCTGGGGCCGGAACAACATGGCCATCTGGAAACAGTTGGGTATGAAATGTACTGTAAGCTGTTGGATGAAGCTGTTCAGGAGCTCAGCGGCAAGGAAGTGCGTACTATTGACGAGGAAATGGCTGTTGACTTGAACGTGAATGCATATATTGATGATGAATATATAAGTTCAGAAGAGCAAAAAATTGATATGTACAAGAAAATTGCTGCAATTCAAAATGAAGATGATGTAATTGATTTAAGAGATGAATTAATAGACAGATACGGAGATATACCTGAAGAAGTTGAGAACTTAATGGACATTGCGTATATCAAAGCACTTGCTGTGGAATGTGGCTTTACAGGTATTGTGCAGAAGGAGGATACAATACTGTTTCAATTGCGTAAATCCGCTTCAACAGTGTCGCAATATCTGGGAGTGCTTATGGATAAATATCCCAGAAGGATTATGCTTAATGCCAGCAGCAACCCTTATTTATCCTTTAAATTAATAAATTCATCAAGCAGAGAAAATTTGGCAAATATTAAGATTTTGTTACAATACATTATTAAATTGCAGTCTAATGAATAATTGAATATAATTATAATCGAAAGTAATTTGTAAAATTCAGGTTACAAATTAGGTTTTGAATAAAAATATGGGGAGAGATTACCTTTGGAAAACGAAAACGCTAAAGTGAAAAAGACATCAAAAGGGCTAATTATAGGAATTATTGCGGCTGTACTGCTAGTTGCAGTAATAGCTGTAGTCGTTATTTTTAGTATGTCTTCAGGAGATGTTGGAAAAGTAGGGGATTTAAGTATTACAAAACAGGAATATCTGGTGTTGTCAAAGTTCAATATGAACTCATTCCTTCAAAATGCACAAAGTGCAGACCCTACAAAGTTTGATTGGAACCAGAAGTACCAAGACAGTACAGCAAAAGAACAGATCAAGAAAGCTACACTCGATAGCATCCAGGAAATCAAAATTCAGCTGATAAAGGCAAAAGAAGCCGGTATTAAGCTTGAAAAAGCAGACATGGATAACATAGATAAAGCTATCGAACAAAGAATTCAAAATGCAGGCGGAAGCAGAGCAGAAGCCGAAAAGCAGTTAAAAAATGATTATGGTGTATCTCTGAATGATTACAAAGAAGTTTATAAAGAACTTGTTTTGTCACAGAAATACATTGAAAGTGAAAGAAATAAAGTCAAAATAAAAGACGAAGAAATTAAGAAGCAATATGATGATCATAAAGCTGATTACGATAAAGTAACTGTAACACATATACTCGTTGCTACACAAGATTTGCAAACAGGTGCAGCCTTTACTGAGGGTAAGAAGAAAGAAGCTAAGGAAAAGGCAGACAACCTTCTGAAACAAATACAGGAAGGTGCTGACATGCAGGCGCTTGCTGAGAAGAACTCCGATGATAAAGGCCAAGACGGAACTGTAAACAACAAAGGTGTTTATACTTTCGGTAAGGGTGAAATGGTTTCCCAGTTCGAAGATTGGGCATTTGCTAACCGCAAGGCAGGAGATACCGGCGTTGTTGAAACTTCATACGGATATCACGTTATGAGGTTTGAAAAAAGAGAAGAAACAAAGTTTGATGATGTTAAAGAGAAAATCAAGTCAACAATCCTGAATACTAGATTTAACGATGAATTCTTAACAAAGAAATTAGACAGTTGGAAGAAAGAATTCCCGCTTAAAAAAGATGAAAATGCTTTAGCAAATATTGACAAAACCCTATACAAATAATTACACCAAAATACACTAACTTTTTTAAAAAATACAAGGGACTGTGTGCACAACAAACAATTGTGCATACAAGTCCCTTTTTCAACCCTAAAATATATCTAGAAAATGGTTAACAACTAATTGTAATACCAATTATGTATAAAAAATCATCAACAAAACAATAATAAGACTAAAATAACCTATTAAGGAGGTAATATACTTTGAAAGCAACTGGGATAGTTAGACGTATAGACGATTTAGGAAGAGTTGTAATACCAAAAGAAATAAGAAGGACCTTGAGAATTAGAGAGGGTGACCCTCTGGAAATATTCACCGATAAGGAAGGGGAGGTTATTTTAAAGAAATATTCTCCGATTGGAGAACTCAGCGATTTTGCTACACAGTACGCAGAGTCACTGCACAAGACTAGCGGGCACATTACATGTATTACTGACAGAGACACAGTAATTGCTGTATCAGGTGCATCAAAAAAAGAATTTCTTGAAAAGCAACTTAGCTCTGATGTTGAGAAAACTATAGAGGAGAAAACAACACTACTTATAAAATCTCCTGAAGAAAAATCAATTTCAATTTTGGCAGAAGAAAATGGTGAAAGAAAATATGCCTCCCAGGTTGTTTCGCCAATCATTTCAGAGGGTGATCCAATAGGAGCAGTAATAATGCTTTCTACAGATGCAAATGTAAGAATGGGAGAAGTTGAAGCAAAACTTGCGCAATCAGCAGCAGGATTTTTAGGAAAACAAATGGAACAATAATGTACAGGGCAATAGGTTATTTTTAGAATAAATATAATAAATGGTTTTATTTCAGGGGGGATTACTATAATCCTCCCTTTTATAATTAACAGTTGACAGGAAATATTGTTATATATATAATTTCTTGTGTAAGTAATATTTTCTAAAATTTTCTTTTTTATCAATTTCAAGAGCAATTTTAAAAACCAATCTTAGATTTTCGTTTCTAATTTTTCATTATTACAACTTTGAACATGTCAACCTTATTTTCACAAGTCAGTCATTTCATATCTATAGCAGCGTGGGTAATGGTTGCTGTAATAAAAATTAGTTCCTGTATAAAGGAACGAAGGAGGCTTTATTTATGAATAATGTCAGTCTTGTGGGAAGGTTAACAAAAGATGTTGATCTTAGGTACACAACTAAAAAAATGAGAGCGGTAGGGTCATTTACGCTAGCTGTGGATCGGGACCCTAGAAAGGTAACAAATGACAAAACTGCAGATTTTATACCGGTAGTTACATGGGGTAAAACAGCAGAGTTTGCAAGCAAGTACTTCTCAAAGGGGCATCGTATAGCCCTTCAGGGAAGTATACATACCAGAGTATGGGAAGATGAAGATAAAAACAGGCACTATGTTACTGAAGTTGTCGCAGACAGAGTATTTTTTGCAGATGCCAAGCAAAGGGATTTCGATGAAACTGAGAATGATGATTTGAAAGAGGATAAATATGAGCAGGAAATAGAAGATTTGGAAGAAGAGGTTCTTTGAGGATGATTTAATTTATATTATTTTTTCGTTTGTATCTGTCGTGGTTATAATACTAAAAATGTAGTATAATAACAAGAAAAGGAAAATTACACGAACGCCGCGACAGGCAATTGGAGAATTAATATGAACGAAGGTAAACTAGATAGATTAATAGACATTATGAAGACTCTGCGAAGCGAGAACGGCTGTCCTTGGGATCGTGAGCAGACCTATGAAAGTTTAAAGAGGTATTTTATAGAGGAAACGTATGAGTACCTTGAAGCAGTTGATTTAAACGATAAAAAGAAGATGGTTGAAGAACTTGGAGACGTACTTCTACAAGTTGTCTTTCATGGAGTTATAGCAGCGGAGAACGGAGATTTCACCATGGAGTATGTAATCAACGGAATTTGTGACAAGCTTATTCACCGTCACCCTCACGTTTTTGGAAATGTAAAGGCAGATACCTCTGACGAGGTTCTTGAGAACTGGGAGGAAATTAAGAAAAAGGAAAAGGGATTGGTAAACCAAGCCTCAGTACTCCAAGATGTTCCGAAAAATCTGCCTGCACTGATGAGAAGCTATAAAGTTCAGCAAAAGGCAGCGCAAGTGGGATTTGACTGGGATAATACTTCGGATGTATTTGCAAAAATAAGAGAAGAAATAGATGAATTAGAGCAGGAAGTGAAAACTGCAAATAAATCCGCTATAGAAGAAGAAATGGGAGATGTATTTTTCTCAGTAGTAAATTTATCACGTTTTTGCAAAGTCCATCCTGAATTATCGCTAACCCAATCTACCAATAAATTTATAAAAAGATTTGAGTATATAGAGAAGAGAGCAGCGGAACTTGGAAAAAATTTAAATGATATGACTCTTTCTGAGATGGATGACCTATGGAATGAGGCCAAAATGAATAAATGTGAGGAAAATGGATAAAATCATAGTGTAGTAACCAAATGGGAGGAATTACTAATGAATAAATCTGAATTAGTAGACAAAATGGCAGAGAAGTCAGGACTTTCAAAGAAAGACTCTGATAAGGCGTTGAATGCAATGCTGGAAAGCGTAGAAGAAGCTTTAACTGAGGGAGACAAGGTTCAACTTATTGGTTTTGGATCATTCGAAGTAAAGCAGAGAGCAGCCAGAAAGGGTAGAAACCCGCAAACAATGGAAGAAATAAATATTCCGGAGAGTAAAGCTCCTGTATTTAAGGCTGGTAAAGACTTAAAGGAAATGATTAACAAATAGTACCTAACGAGTTTCAGCATGGGAAGCAATAGTCAGGCTTTCCATGTTGAACTTGTACTTCCTTTTAACCGTATTACTGGACAATGAGATTGGTATAGCTACCATTGGATACATATCAGAAATGTGGAGGGTCAAAATGAGAATAGACAAGTACTTAAAAGTCAGCAGATTAATCAAAAGGCGTACTGTTGCCAATGAGGTTTGTGAGCAGGGGCGTGTGAAAATAAATGATAGAGTAGCCAAACCCGGTTCTGAAGTAAAAGTCGGAGATATAATAGAAATTCAATTTGGAAACAACTTAACTAAATTAGAAATAACACGTATAACCGAACATGTTGCAAAAGATGATGCAAAGGAAATGTACGTTTTAAAATAATCAGTAGAATATAAAGGGTTTAATCTACCGTAAGAGGTGGGTTAAATCCTTTTTTAATGTTCTTTTTCATTTTGTACAGGCATATATAATTAATGGGATTTATGCAAGATACAATAGGGAGGCCGGATTTATGGAAGAGAAAAAAACTATTAAACCTATGAATCAAACTATAACCCTTGATAATAGGGAGAAGTTAAGTGTAACCGGGGTGATTGATGTTGAAAGCTTTAATGAAGAAAGTATTATAGCTGTAACTGATTTAGGCGTTCTTATTATCCGGGGAACAGAACTTCATATTAACAAACTGAACCTTGATTCTAATGAGCTTGTTGTGGATGGAGATATTTTCTCACTTGAATACAGCGATGGGGAGACCGGCAAGTCTAAGTCCTTTTTCGGCAAGATGTTTAAATAAAATATAAAGGCTTGTGGTACTAAATGAGTTTAATTGTTGAACAGGTATACATATTTTTTTATGCCGTTTTGGCGGGTGGTATTTTAGCTTTTTTATATGATATTTTAAGAATAAAAAGAAGAGCAATTAAAACAAATGTTGTAATATTAAGCCTAGAGGACTTAATTTACTGGCTATTGGCAGCTATTATAGTCTTTTTAACCGTATATAACAGTAATGACGGACAGATGAGAGGGTTTATATTTCTAGGAAATATACTTGGGGTTACAATATATTTATCTCTCTTTAGTAGGATTGTAATTGCCTCTTCAATGATGATTATTAATTTTATAAAAAAAGTATTTCTTTTCATCTGGAAGGTAGTAACTTATCCTTTCAGATTAATTTTCAAGATTTTATCAGTACCGTTAAGGTTTGTAGGACGATGTTTTGGGAAATTGGGCAGACTATTATTCCGGATATTAGGAAAAGCAGCGCATAAGGCAAAAGGGGTAGCAAGTAACAGAATTAAAAAAGTAAAGGTTTGGGGCAGATTTAAAAGAAAAGTTCGAAAAAAGAGTTAATGTTGAAGGAGTTTTAGCCGACATATAGAATATAACAAATAAAACATATCAATGACTATATCTTACGAGGAAAGACAATGAAAAAACAAAAGAAATTCAGAGTATGGACGTTTATATTAATTGCTGCCTTTTGCTACTTTGTATTTACCGTTTACCGTCAACAATCTTTGTTGGAGGTAGGTAATTCAAAGCTATCTTCTTTAAAAGCGAACATTCATTCTGAGGAAGTAAAAAAGCAGCAACTGGAGAAACAGAAGTCTCTGATAAATACAGATGAATTTGCTGAAAAGATTGCAAGAGATAAGCTTGGGTATGTTAAAGACGGTGAGAAAATTTACATAGACACCAATAAGTAACTATTGCTTGACGGATTATATCATATGATATATAATCGAATTGCTTTTATGCATTGTACGGTATTCCGTACAATATGATTGCTTATCTATGGCTGTTGTTGAGGAGGATTTCTGATTTTATGCCACTTGAAGTAGGTAAGATAGTTGAGGGTAAAGTGACTGGTATTACAGCATTTGGAGCATTTATCCAACTACCCGAAGGAAAAACAGGACTTGTTCATATCTCTGAAGTAGCTCAAGAATACGTTAAAGATGTCAGTGCTCATCTTAAAGAAAATCAGATGGTAAAAGTAAAAGTTTTATCTATTGATGCCAATGGTAAGGTAAGTCTGTCCATCAAGAAGGCTATGGAAGAACGTCCTACTGTACCTAAATCCAGACCGCCAGTTGAGGTTGACTGGAACACAGGGAAAAACAATGTCTCTAATGGTTCCTTTGAAGATCGTTTAGCTAAATTTATGAAGGACAGCGATGAAAAATTGCATGACCTGAAAAAAAGTGTTGAATCCAAACGCGGCAGTAGTGGATATAGAAAATCTGCACAATACTAAATTGCATGACTAATTTAAAAAAATGGACAAATAGGTGTTGACACCTGACAGCATATAGTATTATAATAAGCTAGTCGCCGGTTGATATTGATATGCCGAAGTGGCGGAACTGGCAGACGCACAGGACTTAAAATCCTGCGGGACTAACCTCCCGTACCGGTTCGATTCCGGTCTTCGGCACCAAATAAAGGATTGAGATAATAATCTCAGTCCTTTATTTATTTTCTGGAAAATGCCATTGAAATAATTTGAATTATGTAAACAAAATTAGAGATGTAATTTCTACACTTTATTTTTTAAATAATTTGCATAGTTGAACAATTCTTTTTTGGCTTCCTCATTTAGAGAAGCATACACTTCTGTAAGTTCCTTTGTACTTAGTTCCGGCTGCTTTGTATCAGTAAGTCCTCCAAGCCAATCAAGGCTTACGTTGAATTTTTCGGAAATTAATATAGCGAGACTCATAGGTACATCTCTAGTCTCTTTTTCATTTTCTCCTTCATATCTATAAACAGAACTTCTGTGAATACCAAGTATTTTTGCAAATTCATCAACTGAAAAACCTAGAGATGTTCTCAGCTCTTTTATTCTTTCATTGATAGATGCCATTTTTAACCCTCCTGCGTAAGTCGTAACAATTATATTATACAACTTTTGTTCCCAAATGCAAATTTTATTTTCCATTTGGAGACTTTTTATTGACATTGGTAAATCATGGTGATATTATTTTATTGTTCCCAATAAGAGACAATATTATATTGAGTACATTTCATTATAGATTATTTTAAACAACTTGTTCCCGAATGGGAATAACGAAGAGACTAAATTATATAAAGAGGAGAGTAATATGTTAAAAGAAGAGTTAGGACAGATAATGAAGTTAAAGAAAGAAATAAAGCAGTTAAATGAAAAACTTCATGAACTAAGCTATGGAGACAACGGGATAATTGTTACAGACAAAGTAAGAGGAAGTATGTCTCAATTTCCATATCTACCAATGTCCTTTACAATTATAGGACGTGAGGAAATGTCTGAGGAATGTATTAAAGAGAGGAATGAGCTTGGAGTTAAAATAAGAATTAAAACACAGAGCCTTATGGGAAAAATCAATAAGGCCTATGAATTCATAGACAGTATTGAGGATAGTACCGTAAGACAGATAATGGTTTACCGCTACATAGACGGATTGACCTGGGAGCAGATCGGAGAATATATGAGTTACTCATGGGAGACCGTAAGAAAAAAACATGATAAATTTCTAAAAACAATACCAATCAATACCAATAATTGTGAAGTAAAATATTATTTGTAGGAAGTAAAAATATTCCAAAAGAACTAAAGTTGAATGGAGAGCGGATAATATTCGGCTCCTTTTTTGTTCCTAATAAATAAAAATCTTGATGAAACAAATTTTTGAAAGGAAGGGTGAATTAACATGACATTTGGGGGTGGCACTGTTTTAAAACAAAACAAGGTATTATTCGGAAGCTACATTAATTTTGTAAGTACATCAAGGGCAACCGCAGCACCTAGTGAAAGGGGATATGCTGCAATGCCGCTGATTCTTGACTGGGGCGTTGACGGAGAGGTTTTCAAGGTTGAAGCAGACAGCTTCCAGAGGGATTCACTGAAGATTTTTGGTTATGACTCAAAGGATGAGAAATTAAAAGGTCTCAGAGATTTATTCAGGCATATAAGAGCCGGATATTTCTACAAACTCAATACAGGGCAGAAGGCCTCATGTAAATATGCTACTGCAAAATATACAGGAGCAAGAGGCAATGACCTTAAAATTGTTATTGTACAGCATGGTAGCCATGCAAGCAAATTTGATGTACAGACATTCTTGGGAACTAACATAGTGGACTCCCAAACGGTTGCAAGTATGGCTGAATTGATTTCTAATGATTTTGTTGATTTTATAGTTGGTGATATTGCCTTAACAAGCGGCATACAACTGATTGGTGGAACCAGCGGCGAAAATATTGCAGTGGAGGATTACCGGACTTTTATGGACAAGATTGAGAACTATTCATTTAATGCTCTTGGATGTCTGGAAACATCACCTGAGGTAACAGACCTGTTTGTTGAGTTCACAAAAAGAATGAGGGATAAGTGGGGTGTTAAGTTCCAGACGGTTCTTTACAGAACACCGGCAGATTACGAAGGCATTATCAATGTTCAGAACGATGTTGTAGGTGAAATTACCCCGTCAGCACTGGTATACTGGATAACAGGCATCTCAGCAGGCTGTCCGGTAAATAAGAGCAACACAAACAAGGTATATGACGGTGAGCTTACCGTTAATGTTAATTTCAGGCAAAGCGAGCTTGAAGCTGCCAGATCGGAAGGTAAATTTATTCTTCACCGGGTTGAGGCTGACATACATATATTAGAGGATATCAACAGTTTTGTATCTTACACGGATGACAAGAATAGCGATTTCGGAAGAAATCAGACAGTCAGGGTTCTTGATCAGATTGCAAATGATATTGCTGTTCTGTTTAACACTAAATACAACTGCAATGTTCCAAATGATGTAGTCGGAAGAATTTCCTTCTGGAATGACGTTGTAAAACATCATCAGGAGCTTCAAAGCATAAGAGCCATTGAAAACTTTAAGCCTAAAGATGTTGTTATTGCAAAGGGAAACAGCAAAAGGGCCATAGTAATTCAGAATGCTGTTACCATTATGAATTCTATGAAACAGCTTTATATGACAACGGTTGTACGATAATTTCGCTCCATACTCCTGTTTCTTATTTACAACTGGTAGGCACATTATCAAAATCTTATAGGAAATTCACGTCCGGTAATTTGAGGTATTTATCTTTAAATCTTATCTCCAAAATTCTTCATGTTTTGATACGATATACTTGTTCCATTGTTAGTATCTGTTTATTTAAAAATAAACATTGAAAAAAGGGTTGAATCAAATTAAGAAGAGTATTATACTATTTAATAGAACATATGTTCTATTACGACAAGGAATAAGTGCGAGTACTAATTAATTGGAGGTAAACGGCTGATGGGAGACCAAAGCAGGGGTAAATTAATTGACAATATCATAGAAGGCAGAATCACTTCTGTATGCAATCGCGAATGTCTGAATACCAGTTACATGGAACTTCAGAATCAATTAATTGAAACCAGAAAACGGATAACCGGGGATTTGCGTGACGACAAGCTAAGACTTCTGGAAACATACGATAAATTAAACAACGATATATCCGAATTAGTATTCAAAGCATTATATATAGAAGGGTATAAGGATGGAAAGAGTTAGCAGCAGATTTATACCATTGTTATTATAGTACTTAATGCTATTTTATTGGAATGTTATCACAAATCAAGTTAAACAACAATAAAATAAAAAGTACACCTCCAAAAGATATATTTTATCCTACCTTTGAGGGGTGTACTTAAGCTTATATGATTTTGCCAATATGTTTTTTAATTATTTTTCAAGAACTGTAACTTCCTTTATAACTACTTTTTCCGTAGGAAGTGAAACTTCACCCCGCATATTCGGGTTTGCTTTTACAGGGGTACTTATTATTTTGTCCAAAGTTTCCTCACCACTTGTCAGCTTACCAAATGCAGCATAGTCGCCATCAAGCGTAGCTACTGTTCCATCCATTATAAAAAACTGGCTGGATGCAGAATTAGGATCACCGCTTCTTGCCATAGATATAATACCCTTGGTATGTTTCAAAGTGTTCTGTGTAAAGCCATTTGAGCTGAATTCACCCTTTATGTTCTTGTCTGAACCTCCTGTACCGTCGCCCTTTGGATCACCGCCCTGTGCCATGAATCCTTTTATAATTCTGTGGAAGGTCAAACCGGTATAAAAACCGGATTCTGCTAACGAAACAAAGTTTTTTACTGTTTCGGGAGCGTATTCGGGATACAGCTCAAAAGTCATTTTATCTCCATTTTCCATTTCAAATTGAATTTTGGGATGACCGGAAGGTTGGTTTGAGCTTCCCTGTGATCCCGGCTTACCGCAACCGGAAAGTATTGTGGTAAATATAAGTCCGGCAATTATGAAAAAAGCTGCCTTTTTAAAAAGGTTTTTAAACATTTTAAATCCTCCTATGTGTAATAACTTTTAAAAAAATCTAATCACATATAATTAAATAACAAAATTGCGAAAAATGTATATACTTTTTGTAAATTTATTTAGAATATTGTCTCCATTTAGTTAATTTAAAATTCTATTAAAATAATGCTTGCAATTTTGAAAGTAATGTGTTAAATTATAATAGTTGTCGGCGGTAATGAATAAAACTTCTAACTGCTGAGCATACTTATAAATACAGTCATCGCGGGATGGAGCAGTTGGTAGCTCGTCGGGCTCATAACCCGAAGGTCGTTGGTTCAAGTCCAGCTCCCGCAACCATTTTCACATAAGACCGTTGTTAATGTTGATTTCACATTGATTGCGGTCTTTGTTGCATCTATACGTTCCACGAGAAGTAATACGGTATCTCTTTCATTTGTACTTTTTCTAAGATTGTTAAGCCATGCGTTTATTTCTTTAGTAGTATAGTCCTTAGGAACTGGCATTTCAGCCAATACTTTAATTTCATTTTTAAGCGAAACAATTTTATTTCCAATTTCAGAAATTACTTCTGCAGGCAACACTCCGCTTCCGAGTGATGTCATATAGTTATTTATTTGATTTTGTTTCTCGTCAATTTGTAATTTTATTGAATTGTTAAATTCATTGATTCGTTTTTTCTCATTAGAGGCATAGTCTTTTAATGTGTTTGATATGGTTAAGATCGTATCGGGGGACAATAATTGGGTTATATATTCCTGAACAGTCTTATCTATTTCATCCATGCTGACAGTTCCGGTACCACATTTATTATGGCAATAAAATATTTTGTATTCATGCCCTTTACGACGGGTTATAGTCCCGTACATTTTTGAACCGCAATTACCACAATACACAAGACCACTACAAAGGTAATTAGATTTTTTACCTGTTTGTTTTCTCCCATCCATTATCTTTTGTACCTCCAGAAATAAAGATTTATCAATAATTTGTGGTAACGCACCTTCAATTCTAATCGCGTTAGGCTTTGCACGCCTTAAACTGCGGTTGTTTTCTTCGTTAAGGCTATATTTGTACACACCTGTATATTTTTCATTTCTTAGCATTTCGTAAATTTGCGTGTATTTAATTGGTTTGCCTCGTTTTCCGATTATGCCTGATTCATTTATTTCACTTACTATTTCCTTGAACCCTTCCTTATTTAAGGCACAATTAAATATTTTCTTTACAAAATAAGCTTCTTTGTCATTAATCATATATTGTTGATTTTTTATATCATAACCAAAGGGAGGACATCCCCCATTGTGGAGCCCTTTTAAGGCTACTTCTTTGTGGCCTTTTTTTGTTTCGTCTGCCAGATTGTCTATATAATACTCTGACAATGCCCACATCATAGTTTTCATTATCTTTGCTTCTTTTGATTGACCGAAATCTTGAGAAACTGCAACAAGAGATATATTATTTTCTGATAACTTTAATTCTAAATTTACATGCTCCCCAACATTTCTAGCAATACGGTCATATCTGTGTACTAAAACAACGTCAAACAATCCCAGTTTACTGTCACGCAATAAAGCTTGGTACTGCTTTCTACTTTGTGTTTTAGTCCCTTTTCCGCTAATAGCTTCATCAGCGTATACTTTTAAAATTACATAGTCCTTATTTGTTGCATACTCTTTACAGGCACGAACTTGGGCATCTATGCTTATTTCATCTTGCTTTGTAGAAGAATACCTTGCATAAATGACACACTTTATGCCACTCATATTAGATTGCACACCCTTTCAATTTCATCTTTAAATTTGCATAATAGTTTTTGTTCTTCATAACCCATGTTATATCTACATTTGCGACTAATAGTATCTATTCTTTTTTGGGCTGCTGGCATAGTTACATTAAACAGCATGTACAATGTAAAATAGTCAAGAGTATCCAACCTTTTTGATAGTTCTAATATTGCTATTTCTGGCATTAATAATTGTGCTGCAAAGAAATTTGCCTCTACTTCCTCAATAGGACCGTCTTTTTGGTGACCGAGATAAATATGTCCAACTTCATGAGCGAGGGTAAAGTTTAGTCTTTCCTGATTATTGTTGTAAGCATCATAAAGTATTAACTTTGTATGTCCTATGTCTACTACGCATCCATCATTTAAAACACCATTTTCACTAAATTCTAGCAACGATACCCCAACTAAATTACTATAGTTTTGAAATGTATCAAATATTATGTTTTTATTATATTCCAATGACTTTACATCAATCCTTAATGATAGATTATTTTGTAATAGTAATAATTTAGTAGCTGTTTTTTCTGCTAAGTTAAAATTTGGCTTACAGGAACAATTTATCAATACTTTAGTCCTCCTTGTTTAAACCTTTCGCTTTTAAATAAATATCTATTGTATTTTCGAAATATTTAATTAACTCATCTCTTTGTTCTTTTGGTATTTCTTCCGCCCTCCTTGCTAACACTATTAGTTTCTTGGCCGTAGCGCTTAACTCTTCACTGTTACTATCCCTCCCGAGTAAATAGTCTGTTGTAACATTAAAATAATCAGCAACTTTTGAAAGTTTATCACCCGATGGAGTAGAACTACTCCATTTTTTGATAGTAGCATTTCCTAACCCACAAGCTCTTTCTAAGGCTGCTATATTAGTACCTTTATCTTTGCATAGCTTCTGGATTCTATCATATAACGTTTCCAATGGTATACCTCCTAATATTTATTGCTTAAGATTGTAAAAAAACTATTGACAATTAGAAAATATACCATTACAATTAGATTATAAGCAAAAAGTAAATAAAAACCTGTTTGTTTTACGGTAAATTTTCTATTATCTAAGTTTTTGTTCTATTTTTAGCCTGCAAACTAATAATAGAATAAAATCTAATGTATGTCAATAGTTTTTTACATTTTTTAGAAAAGGAGGTTAAATATGTTACTCAAAAAGATAAAAAGGCTTTGCTCACAAAACAACTTAACTATAAGTGAGTTAGAGAAGAAGCTTAATTTTGGAAACGGCACGATTCACAAATGGGACACTGCCCAACCATCTGTGTCAAAAGTAAAAAGCGTAGCTGACTATTTCAATGTGGATGTTAATTATTTAATTTATGATGATATGGCTATATTTGCAAATAAAGAAACTATGGATATAGCAAAAGATTATGAAGAATTAACTGATAACCAGAAAGCTTTAGTCAGAAGTTATATTTCGCTTTTTAAAAATGGACAACCTTTGCATTCGGAAACTTAGTTCATTTATTAGCACCTTATATAAAGGAGGTTTATGTGAGAATACCTATTTCCGCACAAAAAGACCTTAGTACAGGGGAAACTACATACCAATACATAGAAATTGATGAAAAGGTTTTAACTGATTTTTTTAAGAACAAGTTTGACAGGGTGAAACAAACCACTACTTAATTATCGGACATATATTTACTAGATTAACACAACTTATCAAAACCCTAACTGTATAGGAGGACAAGCAGTATGAAAAAAGTTCCTGAGTATTGGGTTATGGTTCCAGGTTCTGAAAAGTATCAAGTTAGCAATTATGGGCATTTCCGAAGAATCCTTAAGAACCGTTCAACTAAGCCTATAAAAACATACCCGAAGAATAACAAATGGAATGTTGTTAAAGTTGATTTTTACGGAAAATATGCAGAATGGGTTGTACACACTATCGTAGCAAGTGCTTTTCTGGATTTACCAAATCCAGGATTAATCTTACACCATAAAAATGGACTTAAGTTTGATGATTACGCTGGTAACTTAGAATGGATTTCAAGGCAAGAGCTAGGAAGAATAACCGGGGGTAAAACATCCAGAGTAATTCCTGTAATAAAGCTAAATCCAAAAACAGGTGAGGTTTTAAATTTTTATAATTCAATATCATCGGCTGCAAGAGATAACTTTATCCATAAAGAGACCATTTGTCAGGTAATTAGAGGACAATTAAAAACCGCTGCCGGCTTTGGGTGGAGAAGGGAAGAATGGAGTGATTTTGAAGGAGGTGATTGATTTATGCTAAAAAAGTGGATTAAAAGAATTCAATGGAAAACAAGCCTTTGGTGGTATCGCGTAAAGCTTCACTTTGGATGGTGGTACTGTGAACGATGTAAAAAGATGCACTCTCCATTTCAGAGTAAATATGAGTTCTCAGAAGAAGGTGACTATGAGTGTTCACAAGGAGTATACGATATACCGGTTCCCCCGGCATATGAGGGAGATCCTGACTACTTTTATAGTTTAGCAAAAGATTTACATAGGGTAGGGTGAGCTTATGAAACACGGACGAAAGCTGACAGTAAGAATGAAAGAGTTTCTTCAAGACCGAGATATAAAGGCAAATCAGTATTTACAAGTGAAGAATATGCCTAATGAACTTCACTTTGTACATAAAAAATCCGGTAGGATAAGAATTTTTATTAAAAGAGAGGATGGTAATTGGTATGAAAGCAACAGGTATTGTAAGAAAAGTTGATGAGTTAGGAAGGGTGGTTCTTCCGGTCGAGCTTCGCAGAACGTTGGACATCGCAGAAAAGGACTCACTGGAAATCTTTGTTGATGGCGAAACGATTGTGCTTAAAAAGTATGAACCAGCATGTGTATTCTGCGGTAATGCCAAAGACGTAATTGTATACAAGGGTAAGAATATCTGTCCTGAGTGTATGAAAGAACTGAAGGGGGCTAAGTGATGAAAGCCACTTGCTCAAAATGTGGACAACCTTGGAGTGTAAGCGTACATAAAAAACTTAATAAACCTTACGTTTGCCCAAGGTGTTCAAAAGTTAAAAGACTTGCATTAATAGTTATCGGATTTATTATCAGTTGTCTTTTTGTCCCCAAACTAAATGGTATTGCAAATGCCCAACGGAGATATTCTGCTGGGGGAGGCGATGTATTAATACCCTTACTTTATTTAGTAGCGGTAGGTTTTATAAGAACAGTTTTAGATTATAAAAAAGAAAACGCCCATCAATGAGGCGTTAAGTAAAACTATCAACACCAGTATAACACTGGGGAAAGAATGAGGTCAAGCATGAAAGGATTTAAAGGGTTCGACAAAAAATTGATTTGTAATCCAACCGGTAGTAACCCGTTTCAGTATGAAATTGGGAAAGATTATGAACATGACGGAACTGTAGAAGCTTGTAGTACAGGGTTTCACTTTTGTGAAAATCCAATGGATGTTTTGGGATATTACCCACCAAATGATAGTCGTTATTGTGAAGTCGAGGGTGATGGAGAAATAAGTAAAGACGGTAGCGATAGCAAGGTTGCCGTTTCAAAGATACATATTTCTGCTGAAATTGGTTTGAAGGGCATTATCGAAGCCGGGGTTAAATTCATACTGGATAAGGTAAATTGGATGGATGCAAAGGTTACCAACACAGGTGACCAGAGTGCAGCCACCAACACAGGTGACCAGAGTGCAGCCACCAACACAGGTGACCAGAGTGCAGCCAC